>NZ_WBUE01000003.1 GCF_009026145.1 Hyphomicrobium sp. | reverse complement strand
TCGCCCCCTGGCCCGAGCCCGAACGTCCAAGGGGCGTCGGCGCGGGCTCGAGCGGCGTACCGGTCGCCTACGAGCTGAGCCGCCACGCAGCCGTGCCGCCGACGATGCAGCGGCCCGGCGCCCGACCGGTCTCGCCACGCGCCGAGATCGGCCAATTGGTCGAGAACATCCCGCGGTTCATGCGCGTTGCCGTGCCGGCGCTAATTGAGGTGCGCATCGCGCGCGCCGACGTGCAGGCGCTGGCCGAAGGGCTGCAGGGCGGCGGCGCCGCCTACCAGCACGAGGTAATGGTGACCAAGGCCATGTCGGTGCGCCTGCGCGCCCCCGACGGCGGCTTCTTCATCGAGACGGCATCGCCCGAGACGCAATGGATCGAGAAGGCGATGCTGCTGTCAGCGGATGATTTTGCCAGCTGGCGCTGGCACGTGACGCCGCGCGAGAAGGGGCGCCGGCGGCTGCAGCTCATTATCTCCGCGCGCACCGTGAGCGCCGACGGACTGGCGGCGGAGACGGCGCTCCCCGATCAGGTGATCACCGTGCGCGTGCGCACCAACTACGCGAAGGCGGCGGCGCGCTGGGCCGGCTGGGGGCTTGCGGCCGTGATCGGCGGCCTGCTCGCCAAGTTCGGCGAGGGCGCCTTCGATACCATCGGCCGCATGCTCACCGGCTAGGGTTAGCACCGCGCATTCTGCTGTCACTGTCATCCTCGGGCTTGTCCCGAGGATCCACGGCTCCACGAATACAGAGAGCGCCGCATGTGCGGAACGCTGGGTCCTCGGCCCAAGGCCGAGGATGACAGAGCCTGGTGTGTGTTCTAGGCGCGGTCGGCGAGGATGCCGGCAATGGTGGCGCGCAGCTCGGCGATTCCGGTTCCTTTTTCCGCCGAGGTGACGATGACGTGCGGGAACGCCGCCGGATGCTTGGCCAGCGCCGCGGCGGTGGCCTGCGTAACCTTCTCGAGCTCGTGCGCGTTGATCTTATCGGCCTTGGTCAGCACGGCCTGGTAGCCGACCGCTGCTTCATCGAGGATGCCGGCGATCTGCTCGTCGGTCGGCTTCAGGCCGTGCCGGGCGTCGATGAGCAGGAACACGCGCGCCAGCGTGGTGCGGCCCTTGAGATAGTCGGTGACGAGCGCGCCCCAGGCGGCGACCTTGTCCACCGGCGCCTTGGCGTAGCCGTAGCCCGGCATGTCGACGAGATAGAGCGGCTCGCCGTCACTCTGGAAATAGTTGAGCTCCTGCGTGCGCCCAGGTGTGTTGGAGGTGCGGGCCAAGCCGCTCTGGCGCACCAGCGCATTGATGAGGCTCGACTTGCCGACGTTGGAGCGGCCGGCAAACGCGACCTCGGGCCGGTCGGCTGGTGGCAGGAACTCGAGCTCCGGCACGCTCTTCAACAGTTGCCAGCGCCGCTCGAACAGCTGCTCGCCAGCGCCGAGCATGGATTTGTCGGGCTCGGTCATGTTCGCTGCCTTTGGGCGGCGCGCGGCTACTCGCCCTTTTCCTTGCCCGAACGGCGCCGCTTTATGGCATCGGCGCCGCGCCCGGCCATCGACGCAACCGGTTTGAACTGACGTGATAGGTTGCCCATGAGATGGATCTCGGCGCCCTGCCTTCGCATGATGTAATACTGCTGGGCGAGGGACAGCACGTTACTCCAGGCCCAGTAGATAACGAGGCCGGCGGGGAACGACGCCAGGAGGAAGGTGAACAGCACCGGCATCCAGTTGAAGATCTGCTGCTGCACGGGGTCGGGCTGCTGCGGGTTGAGCTGCATTTGCAGCCACATGGTGATGCCCATGAGCAGGGGCCACACGCCGATGTGCAGAAACTCCGGCACGGCGAAGGGCAACAGACCGAACAGGTTGAACAGCGACGTCGGATCAGGCGCGGAAAGGTCCTTGATCCAGCCGAAGAACGGCGCGTGTCGCATGTCGATGGTGATGTAGAGGACTTTGTAGAGGGCGAAGAACACCGGCAGCTGCAATAGGATTGGCAAGCAACCGGCGATCGGATTCACCTTCTCGCGCCGGTAGAGATCCATCAGCTCCTGCTGCTGCTTGACCTTGTCGTCCTTGTAGCGCTCGCGCAGCTGCTCCATCTGCGGCTGCAGCTTCTTCATCTTGGCCATCGAGGCGTACTGCTTGTTGGCCAGCGGGAAGAAGAACAACCGCACGATCACGGTGAGGATCAGGATCGTCACGCCGAAGTTGTGGACGACCGAGTTGATGGCCTCCATCAGCTGGAACAGCGGCTTGGTGATGAAGAAGAACCATCCCCAGTCGATCAGCAGGTCGAACTGCTGAATGCCGGTGTTCTGGTAGGCCTGCAGGAGCTGCATCTGTTTGGCGCCGGCAAACAGCTGCGATTCGATCTTGCCCGTCTGTCCCGCCGGCACCTTGATGGCGTCGCGAAGGTAGTCGGCTTGGTAGGAAGGCTGCTCGCTCGGCAGCTTCGGCGCCTGGGCAGAGAACTGCGCCCGATAACGGGCCGTCTGATCGGGGATGACGGTCGCTGCCCAATATTTGTCGGTGAATCCCAGCCAGCCGCCCGTCGCCGGCTCGAAGGTGCGCAGCGGCTCCTCCAGCGCGTCGGCGTACTTGCTGCGCTGCTCGCCTTGCGCCCCGATGATGCCGATCAGGCCTTCGTGCAGGATCCAGATGTTCTCGATCTTCGGCGTGCCGTAGCGATGCACGCGCGCATAGGGCGCCAGCGAAACGTCGGCGGCCGACCGGTTTTCGACCTCGTCGACGATCTTGAACATGTAGTTGTCGTCGACCGAGATGGTGCGCTTGAAGACGACGCTCTGGCCGTTGTCCCAGGTGAGCGTCACGGGCGCGGTAGGTGTCAGCTGCGCAGAGCCCTGCACCTGCCAGAGCGTGTCGCGGTCGGGCACTTTGACGTTCGAGCCGGCCGGTGCAACCCAGCCATATTCGGCGAAATAGGGATGCGGGCTGTCGGTCGGCGAGAAGAGGACGACGTTGGGGCTCTTGGGGTCGACGGTCTCGTGGTACTTGACGAGAACGAGGTCGTCGATGCGCCCGCTGCGCAGAGCGATCGAGCCTTTCAGCGACGGCGTTTCGACGGCGAGGCGCGGTGAGGTCTTGACGGCATCCTCACGCGAGAGGCTGGCGGCAGGCGGCGCCGCGCTGGGAACGGCGGCGTCGGGAGGGGCGACCGGCTTGGCGGCATCCTGCGGCTGCGACAGCTCCTGCTGGGTGCGTTGGCGCGCCTGCTCATCACGCAGCTTCGGTCCGGCATAGAAGAGCTGCCAGCCGAGCAGCACCGCCATCGAGAGAACGACGGCGAGCAGAAGGTTTCTTTGTTGATCGGGGTCTTGCGACTGCATCGATGCCTCAGCGCCGTTCTCGTTGCCCCATGGAGCGGCCCGCCATCATGGGATGCGCGAGGACCGCGCTCGTTGAGGCGCCAGTGCCAATACTCCGAGACCACCCAATCGCAAAGCCGGAAATCATGCGTTCTTCTGCCCTCGGCGCTTTTGCCCCGGGGCTTGATGAACGCGCGCCAGGGCCTGATCGAGGTCCGCCTTGAGATCGGCAAAACTGCGGTCCACGGCGGCGGAGCGGGCGATCAGCACGTAGTCGAAGCCCGGCCGCAGCTGATCTGGGCTCAAGGCGGCTGTGAGTGCCCGCAACCGCCGGCGCACGCGATTGCGGACGACGGCACCGCCCACCTTCTTGGATACAGTGAAGCCGAAGCGGGCGGGTGCTTCCGCGTCCGCGACATTCTGTCGGCCGCGGGCCTCCAAGACGAAAGCAGCCGCACTCCAGCGGCGGCCACCCCTGACCCAAAGAAATTCGCTGCGCTTCTTGACGGTAGCTGATGCCACGGCGCAGATCCCCTGCCCGTCGAGGGCTGCGCTCGGCGGCGGGCGGCCGGGAGGTTATGCCCACCCGCTCAAGCCGACAGGCGCTTGCGGCCCTTGGCGCGCCGGCGCATCAAAACGCGCATGCCGCCCTTGGTCAGCATACGCTTGCGAAAGCCATGGCGACGCTTGCGGACGAGCCGGCTCGGTTGATAGGTGCGCTTCACGATACAGCTCCAGTGCCCGTCGCGAATATGGCGCCTGCCAACCTTGCGGTCGCCGTCGGCAGTGGCCCATGCTTCTCAAGGATTGCCGGGCTTATACGGGGTGGCTGCGGCCAAGTCAACGCATGCCGACGGCCGTTAATCCACGGTCGCCGATACCAAGACTGGTGCGTCGAGGCGCTGGAAATGGCAAACCAGATTTACCGCTCGGCCCGGTGAAATAGCCATCCGGGGGCATGGGGGCTACCCACAGACATGGAACATGGCAATGCCGGCATCTAAACCTACTCAGGCGCCGCCTGTCGCCAGCGCGGACGCCGAAAGCGAGAACATCACCGCCGACATCTGCGTCATCGGTGCTGGTCCCGGCGGCCTGGCGGTAGCTACAGGTGCCGCCGCTTTCGGGCGCAGCGTCGTGCTGGTCGAGCGCCACAAGTTCGGGGGCGATGCGCTGAACTATGGCTGCATCCCGTCGAGGGCCCTGGCGGCAGTGGCCAACCGCGCGCATGCCATGCGCAGCGCCGCCGCATTCGGCATCGCAGGCCGCGACCCGGAAGTCGACATGCGCACCGTCAACGCGCACGTTGAGAGCGTCGTTGCCGGGGTGGCGCCGAACTTCGCCGCCGAGCGTTTTACTGGCCTCGGCGTGCGCGTCATTCACGCCGCCGCCCGCTTCATCAACAAGAAGACAGTCGTCGCCGGCGAATACCGCATCAGGGCACGGCGCTTTGTCATCGCCACGGGCTCGGCCCCGTCGATACCGGCCATCCCCGGCCTCGACAGTGTGCCTTACTTCACCAACGAGACCATCTTCGCCAACCAGGAACGCCTGCATAGCCTGATCATCATCGGTGGCGGGCCGACGGGGCTGGAGCTGGCCCAGACGCACAGCCGGCTCGGCTCGCGCGTGATGGTGCTCGAAGCCGACAAGGCGTTGGCCGACGAGGATCCCGAACTCTCCAAATTCGTGCTCGAGCAACTCGCCGAAGAAGGCGTCAGCGTTCACGAGGGCACGAAGGTAGAGAGCATCGAGGGTGCCCTCGGTCGGGTGCGCGTCAACGTCAGCGTCGGCGGCGAGAAGCATGTGGTCGAAGGCAGTCACCTGCTCCTCGCGGTGGGACGCCGGCCATCGACATCCGACCTCGGCCTCGAGGCGGCGGGCATTCGCCACGACGGGCGCGGTATCAAGGTCAACGCGGGCCTGAAAACCTCCAACCGGCGTGTCTTCGCCATTGGCGACGTCGCCGGCGGGGCGCCGTATGTCCAGGTGGCAGACTACCACGCCGGCATCGTCGTTCGCCGCGCCCTGCTGCGCCTGCCGGCGCGGGTCGACGAGCGACTCATCCCGCGCGCCACGTTCACCGACCCGGAGATCGCCTATGTCGGCCTCTCGGAGGCGGAGGCCGCCAAGCGCGCCCAGAAGATACACGTACTGCGCTGGCCCTATCGCGAGAATGATCGCGCCCAGGCGGAGCGGACAACCGTAGGGCACGTCAAGATCATCACCAGCAGGGACGGCAAGATCCTCGGCGCAGGCATTGTCGGTGCGCAGGCCGGGGAGCTGATCCAGATGTGGTCTCTGGCCATCACTCAGGGCCTCAACATCAAGGCCATGACCAGCTGGATTGCCCCGTATCCGACGCTGGCCGAGATCAACAAGCGCGTGGCTGCCAGCTACTATGCAGCAACGCCGGCAAGCCCCACATTACGTAAGGTTATAAACTTCCTTGCTAAACTCGGATGAGGGTCTCTGGAGCGAAAGGAAGCGCGTGCTCCGCGACAACAAAAACGAGGTGCAGCGGCTAACCTTTGCCAACTGGTGGCGGCGCGTGCGGATTCCCGAATGGGCCGCAAAGTACCAAAGGAATTGGCGCGACCTCGGCTTGCCCGCCAAGCTGCTGATGCTGACGGCCGTATTCGTCATGTTGGCCGAGGTGCTGATCTTTTTGCCTTCGATTTCCACCTTCCGCGTCGACTGGCTGAACGAGCGCCTCACCGCCGCGCAACTTGCGACGCTCGCCGCTGAAGGCTTTCCGGGCGGCGACGTTCCCTCCGGCCTCAGAGCCGAGATGCTGCGCACGGCACAGGTGAAGGCGATTGCCTCGCGCCGCCAGGGCGTGCGGCGGCTGGTGCTGCCTGTCGATCCGCAGATGACCATCGACGCGCACTACGATCTGCGCCAGCGCCCCGAGAGCTGGTGGGAGAGCATCGGCCTGCGACTGGAGCAGATCGGCGATGCGATCGCCGTGTTCTTCGCGCCGGACGGGCGTACTATTCGCGTGCTCGGCAGCATCGGCGACGACCCTGACGACCTGGTCGAGATCGTCATGCCGGAAGCGCCGCTGAAAGCGGCGCTCAACGCCTATGCCCTGAACATCCTCGGCGTCTCCATCGTCATCTCGCTGGCGACGGCGGCGCTCGTCTACTTTGCCATTAGCCGGCTGCTGGTGCGGCCGATGATGCGCATCACGCGTGCCATGGTGCATTTTCGGCAGGATCCGGAAGACCCCTCGCGCATCATCGTCCCCTCCAGCCGCCACGACGAGATCGGGGTGGCAGAACGGGAGCTCGGCGAGATGCAGCGGCAGCTCTCCGGGACGCTGTTGCAGAAGACGCGGCTGGCACAGCTCGGCCTCGCGGTGAGCAAGATCAACCACGACCTGCGCGGCATGCTGGCCAACGCGCAGCTGCTGTCGGACCGCTTGACCGCGGTTCCCGATCCTACCGTGCAGCGGTTTGCGCCCAAGCTCATCGCCTCGCTCGATCGCGCCATCAACTTCTGCAACGACACGCTGCGTTTCGGGCGTGCCGAGGAGGCGGCACCGCGGCGCGAGCTCATGCGCCTTAAGCCGTTGGTCGAGGAGGTCGGCGAGGCGCTCGGCCTGCCGCGCGAGGGCAGCCTCGATTGGGTGCTCGACATGGACGACACCCTGCGCATCGATGCCGACCGCGATCACTTGTTCCGCATCCTCTCGAACCTCGTGCGCAACGCCATCGAGGCGATCGAGGGCGCGCCCGGCTCCCCGCACGGCGAGATCCGCATAAGGGCCTGGCGCGACGGCCGCCGCGTGTTCGTCGAGGTGCACGACAATGGCCCGGGCGTGCCGCAGAAGGCGCGCGAGCACCTGTTCGAGGCGTTCACCGGCTCGCAGCGCAAGGGCGGCACCGGCTTGGGCCTTGCCATCGCCGCCGAGATCATCGCCGTGCATGGCGGCCACGTGCGGCTGCTCGAGACGGATAAAGGCGCGACATTCCAGTTCGAGATCCCCGATCGCGGGGTGCATTACGACCCCGACGGGCCGGAGGCGACGGCCGTTTCTGCGCCCGCGCCGCGCGACCGTGCGTAGCGCCGCCAAGACCCTTGCGCCGCCCGGTCTGAGCCATTAGTAGTGGCGAGCTTCGGTGGGGTGCTTCCCCCACTGATCGCCTTAGGCCTCTGCGCGGCCATATAATGGTGCAGGCAAGCGCCCGTAGCTCAGCTGGATAGAGCACCAGACTACGAATCTGGGGGTCAGAGGTTCGAATCCTTTCGGGCGCGCCAATTATCTCCAGCAGGCTAGTCACCATCAGGTACGCCGCGGCTTCTTGCGCGCTCGATGATGTCAACTCGTGCCGGCGGAGGGTGCCAGTTGCCCATGGCGGTGCCGCCTTGCGATGCGCAGCAACGCTAAGCGAATATCGAGAAAGTAAGAACTGCGGCGGCGGCCACTATGGCTCCAGCCGAGAAGCCGAGCAGCAGCGCATAAAAGAAAGAGGCGGAGCTCGGCGCGGCTCGCGACCAGGCGATCTCGTTGATCGCGTCATCGAGCGCGCGGCGCAGCTCTGGGACGGAGAGGGTGTCGATCGACCGATTGCGCCAGGTGACCATGGGGAGCAAAGCTCCAACTTACGCTAACTGTCTGTTACCCCCCAGAAAGCAATGAGCGTGCCAATCAAGATAAGCATCCCTTCGAGATTTCTCAATCGCCGGCTGGGCTAGAAATCCGCGCGATAAAAGTCCTCGCAGCCGGCGGCGGACATGACAGGATAGGGCTGCACGTCCCGAACCTCCCGCCCGTCAACGATCACGGCCGTATAGTATCGGGCGTAGCGTCCTTCATCGCGTCCGGGAAAATCGCGGCAGTACTGCCAGACCTCGACGGTTCCGTTCGATCTGACGTAGTCCGGCCCCCCTACCAGGGCGACGAGCTCTTTGGTCCCCATTCCCGGCCGTACCGTGGCCCAGGCTTCGGCAGGCACGCCGCACCCCGCGAGTCCGATGGTCGATGCAATGGCCAGGCAGAGTCCCAAAATGGGCCGCGTGGCACGCATTCCTTCACAGACCCACGTCGCGAAGGTAGCGGCAACTCGTGCGAATACCCGACGAGCAGACTTGGCCGCGGTGCCGGCCGGATCGCTGACTGAAAGCCCCGCGTGATGCAGAGGCGTCCATGTCGAAGGCTGCAGCTCCCGCAGGGTCCTCTGCCAGAGAAGGGCCTCGGACTTCTGACTGTTGAGCTGACGCTGGCGCGCCCTGCGCTTCTCGTCGGACTCCGACAGGGATCCAAACCAGGCAAGAACAAAGATCGGGCCACCAATCATCAGAGCAAAGGCGTAGAACGCGACCGCGGCTTTACTCGTGGCACCACCAAGCTCGACGCACGCATGCGCAGCCAGGAGCCCCGCCGCGCACACAAGAATGAGTGGTGATCTCGCTGCCAGCATTCCCTCGATCCCGATCAAGTCGAGATTTCATTAGGATGGTCAGCCTGCGCCAAGCTTGCGCAAATACCAGAGGGAGTGGGTGTCGGTGTCGACCAACAACGATAGATGCAAACTCGCATCAGCAAATCTATTCAGTGAGACGATTATCGGAGATCAATCATAGGTTGTTGTGCATAACTTGTGGAATGACATCCTGATCATCAAGCGATTCGGGGGGCTACGATGATCATAATTGTCGATGATCGTGAGGCGTTGACGGATGTAGACACGCTAGGGTTTAGCCGCGAGGGCATCTCCACAGAAGGGCTGGCGGCATCGGACTTCCAGGATTGGGTGAGAACCGCTCCCGACCCCGACTTGGCCGCTGTCGAGGCCTTTGTTCTGGGCGAATTCAGTGACCGCCGTACTTTCCCGAGGATGATCAAGCAGCGGTCGCGTGCGCCGGTGCTCGCTCTCAACGGCGGCAAATCGCTTCAAGAGACGCTCGAACTCTTCGCTTCCGGCGTCGATGACGTTATCGGCGACACGGTACACATTCACGAGATCCTGGCGCGGATCAGGGCCATCAAGCAGCGAGTTGCGGTCGAGTTCGAGGGCACCGCCAGCGGGTACATTCGCGTGTTTGGCGACGGGCGCGACCCAGAGGTCGCGGGGCAGCAGCTGCACCTGCCGCGGCGCGAGCGGCGCATTCTAGAATATCTGGTCAGCAACAAGGGGCGACGCGTCACGAAGACTCAGATCTTCAATTTCGTCTACGGCCTCTTCTCAGACGAGATCGATGAGAACGTGATCGAGAGTCATATCAGTAAGCTGCGCAAGAGGTTGCGCCACCGGCTGGGGCATGACCCGATCGATTCGCAACGTTACCTGGGCTACCGGCTGATCGTTTAAATAAAGCGGGCGCCAATTCAGCCTCGCGCAAGCCCGAAATGATCCAATCCGCTATGCGGTTGCATTACGAGGAGCATAGCCAATGGGTCTCTACAGTACGATGCGAACGAGTGCATCCGGCATGGCTGCGCAGGCCAATCGGCTGGGTGCCGTCTCCGACAACATCGCGAACTCGAGTACCACGGGCTACAAGCGCGCGTCGATGGAGTTCTCCTCGCTCGTTCTTGATTCGGGAGGGACCGAGTACGTCTCGGGCAGCGTCGAATCACACACGCGCTATGCGATCAGCGAGCAAGGCGCCTTCAACTTTACAACGTCGGTCTCGGATCTAGCAGTCAAGGGCCAGGGTTTCTTCCTGGTCTCGTCGGATAGCGGGCAGACCTTTCTGACGCGCGCCGGTTCCTTCACTCCGAACGGGACAGGAGACCTGGTGAACGCGGCCGGCTACAAGCTCATGGGTTACAGCCTGCTCGGCGGCGGCCCCACCATCGTCGCGAACGGAACCGCGGGGCTGGAGGTCGTCAACATCGGCACTCTTGCGCTTCAGGCCAACCCTTCGACTGCGGGCGCGCTCAACGTCAACCTGCCCGTGAACTCCACCGTAATTGCGCCCGCCAATCTGCCGTCGGCCAACGCCGCGACGGCCCAGTATACGGCGATGTCGTCGCTGGTCGCCTATGACAACCTCGGCAATCAGATAACCCTCGACGTTTACTCCTCCAATCTCGGCGGCGGCGATTGGGAGATCTCGGTCTTCAATAGTGCCGATGCTGCGCCAGGTGGCGGCTTCCCGTACGCGGGCGGTGCGCTGGCGACCCAGACGCTGACCTTCGACATGACGAACGGCCAGCTCGATCCATCGAGTCCGACGTCGATCAGCGTGCCTATACCAAATGGCGCGACGCTCGTGCTCGACATGTCGGGTAGCAGTCAGCTGGCGGCCGACTACACCATCCTCGATGCGACGGTCGTCAACGGCAATGCTCCGAGCGAGGTTGAGCGTATCGAAATCGCCGATGACGGCACGCTTTACGCTGTGTTCGAGAGCGGCACACGCGTCGCGACCTACAAGATTCCCCTCGCGGGCGTGGCAAGCCCGGACAACATGCAGCCCCTGGCCGGCAACGTCTTCGTGCCAACCGCCGATTCCGGAGAGATTCAGATCGGCTTCCCGGGCGAGAGCGGATTTGGGACGATGGTGTCGGGCGCTCTCGAGCAGTCGACGGTTGATCTTGCCTCCGAACTCACGACGATGATCGAAGCGGAGCGCAACTACACGGCCAACTCCAAGGTCTTTCAGACGGGTTCGGAGTTGATGGAAGTCCTCGTCAACCTCAAGCGTTAAGGGATCCGCAGCTACGCGAGCCTCGGGAATTTAATTAGATGTCGCTCTCAGCCAGTCTAAATACGGCCATATCTAGCCTGGCTACGACGGCTGAGCAGACGTCGGTCCTCTCGCGCAACGTTGCGCGCGCGGGAGATCCTACGGCATCGCGCAAGAACGCCGAGGTCATCACCATCCCGGGTTATGGGGTGCGTCTCGCCTCGGTGACCCGCGTCGTCAATGTTGCCCTCTTCAACAATGTGCTGAGCAGCACGTCGAGCGAGGCTGGCCAGCGCGCGATCGTCGAAGCGCTCGAGCAGCTGGAGCAGACCGTAAACGACACGGAGCTCGAATCCTCGCCGGCGGCGCTCGTGCAAAAGCTGGCCAATGCGATTCAACAATACGCGGCGGCTCCGGCCAGCACGGCTCACGCCCAGTCGGCAGTGGCCACGGCGCGCGACCTGGCTACGGCACTCAACAGCGCCACCGACCTCGTGCAGAACGTTCGGGCCCAGGCCGATGCGGACATTGCCGGCGCTGTCGAGAATCTCAACACGCTGCTGTCGCGCTTCGAGGCGGTGAATGCCGAAATTGTCAAGGGAACGAGGTCCGGTGCGGATGTCACCGACTATCTCGATCAGCGCGATCAGATCCTGAAAGAGATCTCCGGGGAGATCGGGATCAGAACCTTTACGCGCGCCGACAACGACATGGCGATCTACACGGACAGCGGCGTCACGCTGTTCGACGTGAGCGCGCGGGCTATCACCTTCCAGCCGACGTCCATCTACTCGGCGGCTACAACCGGAAACGCCGTCTACGCAGATGGCGTGCCCATCACGGGAAGCTCGGCCACCATGGGCGTGGGCTCCGGGCGCATCACTGGCCTTGTGAAGGTGAGGGACGAGCTTGCGGTCACCTATCAGAGCCAGCTCGACGAGGTTGCGAGAGGCTTGATCGCCGCGTTCGCAGAGAGCGATCAGAGTGCCGTACCCGCGCTGCCCGACGTGCCAGGTCTGTTCACCTGGAGCGGCGCCCCGGCGCTCCCACCGAGCGGCAGCATCACGGCTGGGTTGGCCGGTGCTATTACGGTCAACGCGTTGGTCGATCCTGATCAGGGCGGCAATGCGGAGCTTTTGCGCGACGGCGGTATCAACGGCGCTGCCTACCTCTACAACTCCAGCGGGGCGTCCGCCTATACGGATCGTCTGGAGCAACTGCTCGATCAGATGAACGCAACGCAACCGTTCGATCCTGCGGCGAACCTCTCCTCTTCCGCGACTCTCAAGAGTTTCGCTTCCTCTTCGGCGGCGTGGCTCGAGGAGGCTCGAAGGACAGCGAGTGATGAGGCCGACTACCGCGTCACTCTTCTGGAACGGTCCTCCGAGGCTCTCAGCAAGGTCACGGGCGTCAATCTCGACGAAGAAATGACGCTGATGCTCGAGCTCGAGCGAACTTACCAGGCATCCAGCAAGCTGATCTCCACCATCGACTCGATGCTGGCCACGCTGTTGGCATCAGTGGGATGACGCGATGAAGACAACGTTCATCTCCACCAGCGCGATCTCTGCGGCGACCCGCTCGTCGCTGATGAAGGTGCAGCAGGAGCTGGCCGAGGCCGAGAAGGAAATGACCACCAGTCGGCTTGCCGACGTGGGAAAGAGCCTCGGCTTCCGAACCAGCCAAGCGATCTCCTTGCGCCAGGAGCATTCGCGTCTCACGACCATCATCGAGACCAACACAACCGTCTCCACGCGCCTCAAGGCAACGCAATCGACGCTGCAGAATCTTGTCGACAATGCGCAGGACTTCGTCGGCCAGTTGCTGGGCTCGCGCATCGGTGGGGCGAACGCCTTAGGGGTGCAAACCGAAGCCGAGAGCCGGCTCGAAGGCTTCCTCGACACCGTGAACACGTCGTTCGGCGACGGCTACCTGTTTGCCGGCGTGAACTCCGACGTGAAACCGATCACCGAGTATTTCGGCACCCCCGCGCCCGCCAGCCGCCAGGGCGTTGCAAATGCGTTCCTGGCAGACTTCGGAATCACACAGTCGGACCCGGCCGTGCAGAATATCAGCGCGGCCGACATGCAGACTTTTCTCGACACGACATTCGCGGATCTGTTCAACGACCCGTCTTGGAGCGCGGACTGGTCGTCGGCCTCGAGCCAGAACATGCGCAATCGCATCTCGACGAGCGAGCTCATCGAGACGTCGACCAACGCCAACGAGGCGGCCTTCCGCAAGCTGGCCAAGGCTTACACCATGGTCGCCGATCTCGGGGTCGAGAATCTCAGTCAACCGGCCTTTGAGGCGGTCGTCGATCAGGCAATCCGCGACGTCAACGAGGCGATTCAAGACCTGAGCGAGCTGCAGTCGAAGCTTGGAGTCGCGCAGCAGCGAGTCAGCGACGCCAGCGAGCGGATGTCACTGCAGCTCGACATCATGACCACGCAGGTGAACTCGCTTGAAGCTGTCGATCCAAACGAGGCCGCGACCCGGGTGTCGGCACTGTTAACGCAGATTGAGACCTCCTACGCGCTGACCGCGCGCATCATGGGCCTCAGCATTCTCGACTACCTCTGATCTAGTGAACGCAACGCTCAACCATTCTGAAACAGAGACGAGAAATGTACCAAATTCCCTACGCCGACGTACTTGAGAATAGCCCGAAGCTCGCCCGCGAGCGGGAGCGGCAGCTGTTCGAGCGGTGTTTGGAGCTGTTCAAGGCGGCGGACGAAAAGGGGCCCAATTCGCGCGAGGCGATTGAGGCGCTTGCGTACTGCCGCCGCATCTGGGCGACCTTCCTGGAAGATCTTGCAAGTCCCGAGAATGCGTTGCCCAAAGAGCTTCGCGCCGAGATCATCTCGATCGGTCTTTGGGTGATCCGCGAGACGGAGAACATTCGGCTGGGCAAGTCGACCGACTTCAAGCCGCTGATCGAAGTCACGACGGCTCTCCACGACGGCCTCAAATGAAGAAAAACCTGCAAATCTCCCTGAAGCCGGGAGAGCGGATTTACGTCAACGGGGCCGTGCTCAAGGTCGATCGCAAGGTCTCCATAGAGTTCCTCAACGACGTCACCTTCCTCTTGGAGCACCACGTTCTCCATCCCGAGAACACGCGAACCCCGCTGCGTCAGCTCTACTTCGTCGTTCAGACGGTCCTGATCGATCCGGCCAACAGCGCGGATGCGTGCGCCATGTTCCACGAGTCGCACGCCTCCCTGTTGGCGTCCTTCGAGAACGTGACAATTCGCCAGGGCCTCGCGGAAGTGCGTGAGCTCTTCGAGCGCGGACGACTCTTCGACGTGCTCAAAATGCTTCGCTCACTCTTTGCAATTGAGGATGACATCCTTGCTCAGGGGAGTCGCGCCGACAATACCGACATTCACCAGCAATGCGAGGTGCCCTGATGCAAGTTTCGACGACAACTCCCACGGCGTTGCAGAACAATACTCAGACATCGCAAACGAACGGGACCTCCGCTGCTTCGCTCGACTATACGGCCTTCCTCAGACTCCTGATTGCGCAGATGCAGAATCAGGATCCGACCGATCCCGCTGATCCCGCCGAGTGGATGGGGCAGATCGCATCCTTCTCCAATGTCGAGCAGGCGATCCAGACGAATGCCAAGCTCGACGCGCTGATGACCTCGATGGCTTTGTCGCAGGTCGATGGACTTATCGGACACACTGTCACTGCGGGAGACGGCAGCGTCAGCGGCAAAGTCGCCTCTGTCCGCATCATAACCGGTGGGGCGGTGGCAATCCTGGAGAACGGCAAGGAGCTCCTGCTCGGCGAAGGCGTGAAGGTGAGCTGATGAATCAGGCTGACGCCCTCGATATCGTGCAGGCGGCAATCTGGACCATCATCGTTGCCTCCAGCCCTGCCGTGGTTGCCGCCATGGCGGTCGGCATCGTCATCGCTCTCCTGCAAGCCCTGACGCAGATACAAGAGATCACCCTGACGTTCATTCCCAAAATCATCGCCACGTTGCTGGTGACCTCGCTGATGGCTCCCTTCATTGGCACGGTGATCTATGCCTTCGCCGAGCAGGTGTATGGCCGCATCCAGAACGGCTTTTGACCGTCTCTGACGGCGTCAGGGCATCCTCGCGCAAGCTTCGCTGGCTAATCCTAGCTGGCGCGGCTGAGGGGAGGTCATGGGCGAATCGATTGTGACAGCGGCGGCACCGGTCAAACGAGCCGGGAGCCGGGATGTCAGCCTCGCGATCGGCATCGTCTTAATCTTGGCGGTGCTGTTCCTGCCGTTGCCTGCCCCGCTTATTGACGTGGGGCTTGCCTTCTCTATTGCGCTCTCAGTGTTGGTGCTGATGGTGGCGCTGTGGATTCAGCGTCCCCTCGACTTCTCGGCATTTCCCACCGTCTTGTTGATCGCGACGATCCTGCGGCTGGCGCTGAATATTGCCACAACGCGTCTCATCCTGTCGCATGGAGCCGAGGGCTACACCGCGGCCGGGCATGTCATCGCCGGCTTCTCCAATTTCGTGATGAGCGGCGACTTCATCATCGGGACCATCGTGTTCGCGATCCTGATCACGGTGAATTTCCTCGTCATCACCAAGGGTGCCACGCGTATCGCCGAGGTCGGCGCGCGCTTCACGCTCGATGCGATCCCCGGCAAGCAGATGGCGATCGATGCCGACCTTTCTGCGGGTCTCATCGACGAGAAAGAAGCCATGCGCCGCCGCAGGGAGCTCGAGGAGGAGAGCTCGTTTTTCGGCTCGATGGACGGTGCCTCGAAGTTCGTGCGCGGCGATGCTATCGCCGGGTTGATCATTACGGCGATCAACGTGTTCGGCGGGATCGTCATAGGTGTGACCCGGCACGGCATGTCCTTTTCCGAGGCAACCGACGTTTTCACCAAGCTGTCGGTAGGCGACGGCCTCGTCACGCAAATTCCCGCCCTCATCGTCGCGCTTGCGGCTGGCCTTCTCGTTTCGAAGGGTGGAACCCGCGGCAGCGCAGAGAAGGCGGTATTCGGGCAGCTCGGCAACCATCCGCGCGCGCTCACTCTCGCCGGCGTAGTCATGTTCGTGCTCGCTTTCGCTCCGGGGCTGCCGTTCCTCCCCTTCGCTTTGCTCGGGTGCACGATGGGGTTCGTCGCCTATGCCATTCCCCGCCGTCACGCGGCGGCGAAGGCCGCCGAGGAAGCAAAAGCACGCGAGGCCAGGCTGAAGGCAGAGGAGGAGGTGCGCCAGTCGGTCAAGGAATCGCTCAAGACCGTCGAGTTGGAGCTGTGCCTCGGTAAGCAGATCTCGGGAACGCTGATGGCGGCGCACAATGAGCTTGCCCAGCGGGTGAGCAAGATGCGCCACAAGTTCGCGCGCCAATATGGGTTTGTCGTGCCGGAGATCCGTCTCACCGACGATCTTTCGGTCCCGCCCAAGAGCTATCAGATCAAGATTCACGGCACCGTGGTGGCGAGCGAGGAACTCCGCATCGGCGACGTGCTCGCCATCGTCGGCGACGGCCCGTTGCCGAATGTCCCGGGCGATGAGACACGCGAGCCTGCATTTGGCATGAGGGCCTTGTGGACTTCAGAAATGTTCGCGAGCGCGCTCCAACGGGATGGCTTTACGGCAGTCGACAATATGTCGGTGCTGCTGACGCACCTCGGCGAGGTCATCCGCAACAACCTGGCGCAGCTTCTTTCGTACAAGGACATGCGCGCGTTGTTGGATCGGCTCGAGCCGGAATATCGCCGTCTGATCGATGAGATCATCCCGTCGCGAATTTCCTACTCGGGATTGCAGGCGGTGCTGAAGCTCTTGCTGGCTGAGCGCATCTCCGTCCGCAATCTTCATTTGATCCTAGAGGCGATCGCCGAAATCGCTCCCCACGTGGGGCGTGCTGAGCAGATCGCTGAGCACGTACGCCTGCGCATGGCGCAGCAGATATGCGGCGAGATGGCAGATGACGGCGTGTTAAAGGTTCTACGTCTCGGCCATCGTTGGGAGCTCGCCTTCCACCAGAGCCTCAAGCGCGACGGCAAGGGTGAAGTAGTTGAGTTCGATATCGATCCGAAGCTGATCGAACAGTTCAGTACGGAAGCCACAGGTGTGATCCGCCGCCTGATGGACCAGCGGCATAGGTTTGTGCTGGTCGCTGCTCCCGACGCACGGCCCTACGTCAGGATGGTGATAGAACGCCTCTTCGCAACGCTGCCCGTTCTCTCCCATCTGGAGATCGCTCGGGGAGTCCAGATCAAGTCGCTTGGGACGATCTCGTGACGGTCATTGGGCCGCAAGTTGTCCTGGCGACCTTCCTGATCTTTTGTCGGATCGGCACCTGCCTGATGTTGATGCCGGGCTTCTCGTCTCCGCGTGTTCCACCCCGAGTGCGCCTTTTTCTCGCCATTGCCGTAACGCTGGCATTGGCGCCTCTGCTCGCCGCGGATGTGCAGGAGGCAGCCCCCAACGATTCGCCCGTCGCCGTCCTCGGGTTGATCGCCTCAGAGATGCTGGTCGGCGCCATCATCGGGCTCATGGCGCGCATGTTCTTCCTCGCCCTGCAGTTCGCCGGGTCCGCGATTACGATGCTTGTCGGGCTCTCGAACACCCCCGACGCCCAGATCGAGGAAGGCGAGCCAGTGGCGGCGGTGACGGGCCTCATCACTTTGACGGCGTCCGTGCTGATCTTCGTCGCCGACCTCCACTGGGAAGTGCTGCGCGCGCTCGTGGATTCCTACTCCGCCGTACCGGTCGCCAAGCAGCTCGCGGCCAACTTCGGTGCGATGAAGATCGTCGACGCACTCACCGACGCCTTCTTCCTCGCCCTGCGGATCAGCGCCCCCTTCATCGTCTATTCACTGTTGATCAACCTGATGTTCGGCATCCTTGGCAAGCTGACGCCGCAGATCCCCGTCTATTTCATATCGATCCCGTTCGTCTTGGCCGGAGGCGGAATGATTCTCTACTTCACCTGCAGCGAGGCTCTGCAACTGTTTATCACTGGGTTCTCGGATTGGCTCGCCAGAGTGTAACGCTATGATCGAAGCCCGGCTGAAAAAGGCCCGACGCCTCCTCGACCTACACAAGGGCTTGCAGCGGCTCGAGGAAGAAAGAATTACCGGCTTACGAAGCCGGCAGGCCGAGCTTGCAGCCTTGCAGGAGGAGCTTTGTGGCTCGCTCAATACGGACGAAGGGCCTCAGGGCCTGTTCGTACCCGTCATCGTGCGCCGATTGAAGTCTCTCAGCGAAGAGTCGGTACGTGTTGCCGAGGAGCTGGAGCGCCGCTCCCGAGCCCTGAGCGTCCTTGCCTCACGCACAAAATGCGCGGAACGTCTCTCGCGCACCTATGAGCAACGGCACGCCAGGGCTCGCGCGGAGAAGGAGCTGCTCGACGTCATTGAGCGGATAACGCGGCCCGAGGGCGCAAGCCTCCCATAAGCTCGGGGGGTGAAGCTGCACAAACGAGCATCTTCGGTGCGCAAGGGTTCGGTTACTGAGCATGACATCCGGTCCCGACCTCATTCTCGGCGTTTCCCGGGCCGCCGATGCCGCAAAGCATCGCGAAGCGGTATCCCGCCTCGAGAGGCTGAGCCGAGAAGCGACCAGTGCGGCGGATGCGGTTGCGCAGCCGGCCGATCCCACGCCTGCATGGTCCGCGGAGGTTCGGCATGCCGGCGCAGACACAACTCGTTCGGCGAGATTTCTTTCTCCATCCTCCGCGCCGGATGGCTCCCAGAAGATTTCCGACGTCTATGTTCAGTTCGAGGCGGTGCTTCTGCAGAACATGATCGAGGCCATGATGCCCGAGAACGCCGAGGCCATGTTGGGTAGCGGAACCGCAGGCAAGATTTGGAAGTCGATGCTGGCCGAGAAGCTCGCAGCCGAGATTGCACGCACCGGAACGCTCGGCATAGCAAAGCAGATCGCT
The DNA here is from genome assembly GCF_009026145.1 of Hyphomicrobium sp. Classification (GTDB taxonomy): domain Bacteria; phylum Pseudomonadota; class Alphaproteobacteria; order Rhizobiales; family Hyphomicrobiaceae; genus Hyphomicrobium_A. The sequence continues at coordinate 231,268 of NZ_WBUE01000003.1, read as the reverse complement.
GCGGGGCCGGTCGCGTCGTCGGCCGCTCCACCTTCAGCCTCATCGGGGGTCGATGACATATGATGCCACAAGGTTTTAGCGAGCGAGGGCAAGCGGCGCGCAGTTCGATCGACAGGACGATGCAGCGCATCGAGAAGCTGGTCGACCGCGAGACGGAGGCACTGCGGTCGCGCGCTACGATCGACTTGAGGGAATCGAACAACGGTAAGAGCCAAGCCTTGCTCGAGCTCGGCCTTGCCGCCCGATCCCTGGAAGGAGTTACGCTCGATCCCGAGCTGATCGCGCGCCTCAAGGCGTTGCGCAGCAAGCTCGAGACCAATCGTGCCATTCTGCGCAGGCATCTCGAAGCCGTTCGCGAAATCGCCGGCGTGGTGGCGGAAACCATCCAAGATCGCGAGTGGGACGGGACGTACTCCCAGCATGTCGGCACGGGCGGCACCTATCGATGATCAGGTTGATCGCCACGGGGTTGTGGGTTTGCCTCGTGACGGCGCTGTCGAGCTATGCAGCGACGCTTTGGCAGACGCAGACGCCGCCGGAGGCGGAAGTCGATAAGCTTTTCGGCGGCCTCCAGTCGATACAGACCGATATCATCAGCGTCCCCGTCGCCGCAGACGGCGCTGTCCAGGGATACGTCCTCGCCCAATTTACGTTCACGATAAAGTCAGATGACCTACGGCGCATGTCGGTGAAGCCCGACGTTTTTCTCATGGATGCGGCGTTCAGGGCGATCTACGGCGGAGATGCCGCGACTCTGCGCGGTTCGAAGAAGCAGGACCTTCAGGCTCTGACCGCCTCGATCAAGTCGCGGATCAACGAGCGCTTCGGTGAGGAGCTTGTCGAGGACGTGCTGATCGCGAAGTTCAACTTCGTGCCCAAGAACGAAGTGCGCAACGGCGCCAATCTCATAAAGATGCGACCCGACTTCGCCCGCTAAAGAGTTTCCTGATTGATTTATGCCTGCAGCGCGCGCGCCACTTCCTGGAACGCGTCCGTGCTCGCCAGGTCGCGCGGGCTCTGCTTCAGCGCTTCAAACACCCTGGGGACGATTTCTATTGCCTTGTCGAGCTCAGGGTCGGCCCCGCCCCGATACCCGCCCATAAGGCGAAGGTCGCGCGTATCCTCAAAGCGGGCAATCATGGCGCGCAGCTTGGCGACGAGATTGCGCTGCTCCGGGGTCCACCCGTGCTGGGACAAACGTGAGATCGACGACAGGACATTTACGGCCGGGTAGCGCGCCTGGTCCGCAATGGCTCGGTCGAGGACGATGTGCCCATCGAGCGTGCCTCGAATGCTGTCTGCCACGGGATCGTTGTGGTCATCGCCGTCGACGAGCACCGAATAGATTCCTGTTATGGAGCCCGATCCTTCCTCGCCCGGTCCGGCACGCTCGAGAAGGCTTGGCAGGCCGCTGAATACACTCGGAGTATAGCCCCGGGCGACGGGCGGCTCGCCGGCGGCGAGCGCCACCTCGCGGGCCGCATGGGCGAAGCGTGTGATCGAATCGACGATGAGTAGCACCCTTTCGCCACGGTCCCGGAAGTACTCGGCGATGCACGTTGCCGTCTTCGGCGCCAGCCGCCGCATCATGGGGCTTTCATCACCTGTGGAGACGACCGCGATCACGCGCTCTCTATTGCTGCCGAGGGCATCCTCCAGAAACTCACGCACCTCGCGACCGCGCTCCCCGACCAGGGCAATGACGACCGTATCGAAACCCTTCGCGCGCGCGAGCATGGCGAGAAGGGTCGATTTGCCGACGCCCGAGCCCGAGAAGATGCCAATCCTCTGACCGAAGCAGAGAGGCGTGAACAGGTCGATCACCCGTACGCCCGTCTTGAAGGGTGTGTCTATTCGTTGCCGCCGCAGCGGCGCTGGCGCGCTGCGGTCTGGGTAGACCGGTTGGTGCCCATGCAGTACCGCTGCACCATCGCTGAGTGGCACTCCAAGAGCGTTGAAGATGTGGCCTTTCCAGGAGGGGTCGGGATTGAGAGCTGCCGGGCCCGTTCGCCAGGCCCTTGCTCCGAGCCCGGCGGCGATGGGTTCGTCAAAAGTCTTGATCGTCACGCGCGTCTCGTCGAGGCGAATGACCTCTCCGAACTGTGGCCGGCCGCCGGTGGACAAGCTGACCCGATCACCAAGCTTCACAAAAGGCGAGAGTCCAGACACGCAACAGAATGCCGGCGTCACTTGCGTTACGGTGCCGCCCACCCGTACCAGCGATTGCGTGGCGTTTGCCGCTGACACGCGTTCGGCGAGCGCTGTGAGGGCATCGAGGCGTGCTTCGCCTCCCGTCATGGAGCTCACGAAGTGGGTCCAAGCGCCTTGATGGCTTCGCGAAGCGAGTCTTCGGACTGGTCAATGGAGTTCGAAACCGCGTCGTAGCTTCGCGATGCCAGGATGAGTTGGGACATTTCCCACATCGGGTTTACGTTGGAGCCTTCGATATGGCCCTGCACGACTCCGAAGCGGTTGAAATCGAGCGTGGGAACGGCAGGCTGATCTGGGATCACGCCTGAGTTCTCGAAGCGCGACAGCGACGCGCCCGGGTCAATCGTGAAGAGACCGATGGCGCCGAGCTGCAGCCCATTTTGCGTGATCATGCCATCGCTGGCGATCTGCAGTGGCCCGGCATTGGGATTGATCTGGATCGGGGCGCCACCGGCATCGAGCATCGGATAGCCAGCAATCGACTGCAGCTGGCCCTCCGCTGTGATCTGCATGCGGCCGTCACGTGTGTAGACGGTCCCGGAAGGAGTTTGAATGCCCAGCCAGGCGTCGCCCTGGACGGCAACGTCGAGCGGGTTGCCGGTTCGTATGATCTGGCCGGGATCCCGCTTGATGTACGTGTCGCCAGTCGACGCGAACGCTACCGGTTCGCTAGCCGCCTGGTCCAGCATGGCCTCAAACTTTATCTCCTCGCGGCGAAAGCCTGGCGTTGAGGCGTTGGCGACGTTGTTGGCAATGGTGTCCATGCGCTTCTGGAAGGCCATCTGCGAGGAGAGCGCCACATAGAGACCTGATTGCATTCCTTAGGCTCCACCGAGCTTGAGGTTTTGCAGGTTGCTGAGAAGCTCGGAGCTCACGCTTGCTTCGATGGGCTGGACGAGGAGGAGACTGGGTGCCAGCTGCGTCGCGGTCGAATTCTCGATCTCCCAGGTGGCGGCAAAGTGCGTAAGAAAGGCCTGAACCTTCGTGGTGTCCTGGAAGTCCTCAAGGTCGATTCGGTCGGCGATCAATTCCGCCTGCCGGTCGATGTCCAACAGGGACATTGTCGCGGGAAGGCCGAGGGCGGTCTGGGCCACCTTCAGCAGGGCCTGGTCGGCCAGAATGGAATAAGCGCTGGTGATGCTCGATGCTTTGCGCTCGAAGTAGAGGGCCAGCCTGACGCCCTCGTTCTGACTGCCGGCATCCTCCTCCACCTTCTGGCGCACATAGCGATCGACGGTACCTTGCCGCGCGGACTGCCAATTGGTGGTCGCTTCTCCATAGAGCTTGAAATTGAATGCTTTGGCGAATTCCTTGTAGCGCGAATCGGCAAGTGTGTTCGCGAAGGCATCATTGGAATCGACGCCCTCCGTCAGCACTTTGCGCATGAAGGCTTTGGCGTAGCTCATGTCACCTAGGCCCCACGCCTGCATCGCGTAGGTGAAGAGCCGGTCATCGGCCAGGAAGTCGTCGATCGACTTCACGTTCCCGATGTTGGCGAGGTAGTACTCGGTCTCGCGCGCGACCTGCGGCTGAGCGGCGGTGCTCGTCAGCGAGCGCTCAATGTTGTTACTGACGAGGCGGTAGTTGGCTAGTGTGGTGAGCACGGTAGAGCATCCTGATCAGTTGCTGGCGAGCAGCTTGCATCAATTGGCTTTCCTGAAGCTGGTGCCGGGGCCTCAGGGCATCGCCCGGGGCAGCCAGCTTCACGCAAGGAAGCGATGGTCAACTCGTAAGAGGATAAAATCACCTCGGATTCCGTAACGTGACCATTGTCATTGGCCTCATCGTTACCCTGGGCTGCATGCTCGGCGGCTTCGTCGCGATGGGGGGGCACGTCGGCGTCATATGGCAGCCGTGGGAGTTCATGATCATCGGCGGCGCAGCGCTCGGCACGTTCATCGTCGCTAACCCCTTAAAAACGATAAAGGATACTGGCGCGGGCCTTAAGGAGGCCTTTACAAGCGACGCGCCCGGTAGGCAGCAATACCTGGAAGTTCTGGGGATCCTCTATTTCGTGATGCGCGAGCTTCGCAGCAAACCCCGCAACGAGGTCGAGGAGCACATCGACAGCCCCGAACAGTCTCCGCTGTTCCAGAGGTTTCCCAGCATCGCCGCCAATCGCGATCTCACGACGTTCATCTGTGACTATTGTCGTCTCATCATCATTGGGAATGCGCGGACCCATGAGATCGAAGCGCTGATGGATGAGGAGATCCATACCGCCCGCAACGACAAGATGAAGCCCTATCATGCGCTCGTCAGCGTCGGGGAGGGGCTCCCTGCCCTGGGAATCGTGGCGGCGGTTCTTGGTGTCGTGAAGGCGATGGGTGCGCTCGACGAGTCTCCCGAGGTCCTCGGCCACCTCATCGGCGCAGCGCTGGTCGGGACCTTCGCCGGGATCTTCCTTTCCTATGCCGTCGTCTCGCCGCTCGCCAACAAGATAAAGGTACTTCGCGAGAAGCAGCTGCGCTCGTATGTCATCGTCAAGCAGACGCTGCTGGCCTTCATGAACGGGGCGATGCCCCAAGTGGCACTAGAACACGGGCGCAAGACGATTTCAGTCTATGAGCGTCCTTCAATCGACGACGTGGAACAAATTGCCCTGAGCTCCAGCGTCCCCAGCGGGGAGCCGGCTGCGGCGGAGGCGGCCTGACGCATGGCACACACAGCCGGTGCGCGCAGAAGCCTGGAAGGTCCCTTTGCCGGCCCTCAGGACCTGGTCGATCGCCTCCCCATGTTGCGCACGGTCCTGCAGAAGACGGCGAGCAATTGGGTGGAGCAGGTCCGCAATATATCCGCTACCGCTCCCGACTTGGTGCTAGTGGAGGTCGAGAGCCGGGCGCCCGACAGCTTGATGGCGGTCACGGCAAACCAGGGCGTTGCATGCGTTCTGGAAGCACCAAAATGGAATGCCCGGCTGATTGTCGGCGCGGATTTCGAATTCGTTTTCACAGCCGTTGAAATGTTGCTTGGCGGGGATGGGTCGGAGCCGGCGCCGATGGAGGATCGGCCGCTCACCAGAACCGAGCTGGGACTCGCGCAACTCGTCTTTGAGCACTTCGCGACCGCGCTGGAGCACGCGTTTGCGCCCGTGGCACCCACGAATTTTCTCGTCGGAGCTGCGGCTCCACGAGTGGGCTTCGACGTCTTGGGGCGCATGACGGTGCCGGTTGTCGTCGCGAAGTTCCATCTGTTCGCTCTAGGGCTCGGGGGCGGCATCACGCTGATGATGTCGCAATCGGTGCTGAGCCCCATGCGCAACGAACTATCGCGCACTGCCGGTCCCGAGGCCGTCAGGCCCGATCCGGCTTGGAGCCAGAAGATTCAAAGCGAGGTTTCCCGCGCGAACGTCGAGCTTGTGGCAGTGCTCGACGAGCAAGAGCTTTCGCTTGCCGACGTGGCGCAATTTGCCGTTGGTCGAGTGCTACGGCTGAGCGCGACCCCGGACGGTGTGTTGCGCGTTGAATGCAACGGCGAGCGGCTCATCAATTGCGAGATCGGCAAGTCGAATGGAGTTTACGCGCTGCGCGTTCGTGATTTCATCGATCAAGAGCGAGAGTTCATGGAGGATATCCTTGCCAGCTAGCTGCGGCTAGGCGGGCTACGGGCACCTGATCGTCAAGGAAATGACATGTCGAATTTCGACCCATTGAATCTGCAGTCCGAGGGAGCCACGGGCGAGCTGCCGGCCGGGAGCCCGCAATTTGGGCGCGTACCCAACGCCACTGGGCCTTCCGGGACCGAAGGCCTCAGTCTCGATACAATCATGCGGATTCCCGTTACCGTGAAGATTGTCCTGGGCTCTGCATCGATGCCTGTCGCGGCTCTCTTGAAGCTCGGCCGCGGGGCACTCATTCCGCTCGACCGGAAGCTCGGTGAGCCAGTCGACGTGATCGTAAACGGTCGTGTTGTCGCGCGCGGCGAGGTGGTCGTGATGGACGACGACCCCTCACGACTTGGCATCTCACTGACCGAGGTGGTGGGTCCATCCGGGACCGAGAATCTCCCCTGACGACGAAGCACCATGGCCGCCCCCTCTCAATCCCGAGCCAGCTCCAAGCGCAATGTGCTCACCGGCCCGGAAAAGGTCGGGATCTTGCTGCTCGCGCTCGGCAAGACGAAGGCGGCGCAGCTGCTGAGGCGCCTTGATCCCGATGAGCTGCGTCTCCTCACTCGTTCCAGTTCCCGGCTGCGCCCGATTAGCGCCGACCAGGTCGAGGCGTTGATTGAGGAGTTCGCCGAGAGTTTTAGCGGCGGTATCAACTTCGCCGGAACGGCTGAAGAGGTGAAGGGCCTTCTGGCGGACGTGATGACCCCGGATGAGATCGCCCAATATATGCGGGATCAACCATCCGAAGGGCAGCCGGTATGGGACAAGCTGGTGCCGCTTAGAGACAATGTTCTGCAGCCTCTTGTCTTGAAGGAGCATCCGCAGACGATCGCAGTCATCCTGTCGCGGATCGACTCGAATGCCGGCGCCCGGCTGCTGCGTACCCTCGAGCCTGAGTTCCGCCATTCCCTTCTGCGCCGCATGCTTGGCCTCAAGGGGGTTGCGGACAGCGCAGTGGCAGCCATCGAAAAGGGGCTTCACGACGATCTGCTCGCCACGATGCTATCGGCGCCCAACCCCGAAACGCGCAAGACCATCGCCGGCATCCTGAACAAGCTCGACGGATCGCAAGCAAATGAGATCCTGAAGAACATCGCCGCGACCAGACCGGAGGATGCCAATGAACTCAAGAGCATGCTCTTCTCGTTTGCGGACATCGCCAATCTGAAGCCTCGGGCGCGAGCTCTCATCCTCGAGAAGGTGCCGACGGAGCAAGTGGTGCTGGCCCTAAACGGTGCCGAGCCCGGCCTGCAAGAAGCTGTTCTGTCCACGCTCACCGCCAGAGTTCGGCGCATGGTCGAGGCGGAGCTCGAGGCCGCGCCCCCGGGGCGTACGCGCGATATCGAGGAAGCCCGGCGGGGAATTGTCGCCACGGTTCTCAGTCTGATGGCTCGCGGCGAGATCACGCTCGAGGACCGCAACTCAGAAAACGATCAATTCGATTGATAGGCTGCAATGTCGAACGGCGGCGACAACGACAAAGAAGGCAAGACAGAGGAAGCGACCGAGAAGAAGATTCGGGACGCGATCGAGAAGGGCAGTGTGCCGTTCTCCAAGGAGTTGCCCACCTTTGCCTCCCTTGCAGGGCTGATCCTCATAACGGCGTTCTTCATCGTCGGAGGCGCTATAGGGCTAGCGTCGTCTCTCAAGGGCTTCATCGACGATCCGGGCCGATGGCCGTTGGAAGACACTGCCGATGCAGTGCAGCTCTTTGGGGCGGTCAATTTTGACGCGGCGCGACTTCTCGCGCCCGTTGTCATCGTGCTCGCCATCGCGGGTCTGGCGAGCTCGCTGCTTCAGAATTCTCCGCGGATCGTCTTCGATCGCATCAAGCCGCAGTTGTCGCGCCTGTCCCTCAGCGCGGGGTGGCGAAGAATCTTCGGCATCCAAGGATGGGTCGAGTTTCTAAAGGGCGCATTCAAGCTGTCGGCGCTCGCCGTCCTCGCATATCTGCTCGTGCGCGCGGCCCGGTTCGACGTATTCAACTCCATGTTCATGGCGCCGCATGCTCTGCCCGAGCTCATGCAGACGATGGCGATCCGGCTATTCCTCGCTGTCGTTGCTGCAATCGTTCTGCTGGTTGTGGCCGACCTCGTGTGGTCGCGGTTCTTCTGGCGGCGCGAGCTGAGGATGACGCGACAGGAGGTCAAGGACGAGCAAAAGCAGTCCGATGGCGACCCAATCATCAAAGCGCGCTTGCGCTCTCTGGCGCGCGACCGCGCCCGCAAACGCATGATGGCGCGTGTCCCGCAGGCCACGGTCGTCATTGCCAATCCGACCCACTATGCAATCGCGCTGCGATACGTCCGAACGGAGAATCGTGCGCCACTCGTGGTCGCCAAAGGGCTTGACCTCATTGCCCTGAAAATCCGCGCGGTGGCCGAGAAGCACGGCATTCCAGTGGTGGAAGACAAGCTTCTCGCAAGGTCGCTCTACGATAAGGTCGAGGTGGATCAGCTCATTCCGCCGGAATTCTACAGGGCTGTGGCAAACGTGATCCTGTACATCATGTCGCGCGGAAGGCCATCGCAGGGGAATACTCCGCACCGATGATGCAACAAGCGAGCAAGTTTACATACGAGCGCGAGAAAGCGCTTGCCCATGGGATTCGCGAGTTGGCGTCGGATCTGCGCCTGGTTGAGCCTGCCGACTATGTCGATTTCGTCCGCACGGAGCGTTTTGCCAACATCGCCAATCTCGTCGCCTCCTCCGCCGAACTATTCTTCAAGCCGGGCACGATCGTCTTCGGGCATTCCGGCGACGTCGATCTGAGATGGGATCAGCCGCCAACCATCGCGCTCGACATGGAGTTCCGGCATATGCGCGTGAACCTCTATTTCCGCCTCGTCCTCGAGGCGCAACGGGCAGGCGTCGAGATCACCTACATCGCGTTCGATGGGGCATCCGAGGAGCCGGACGAGAATACACGGCGCCTCGTCGAAGCCATCGCTGACGCGCGCCTAATGCCTATCCCGGAGGTCGAGGATTTGGACCGCTGCCTCGTTGGACAGCCAGCGACAAGCCTCGGACAAGCTTAAGGCTCTACTAAGCTACGCAGACATCAAGCGCAGCTATCGGCATGAGCCCCATCTCTCTTTTCAGTATCGCCTCTCAACGGAGCCACTGGCTGTCGCTCCGTCAGGAGACGATTACCGGCAATATCGCCCACGCCAATACGCCGGGCTATGCCGCGCGCGATGTGCAGCCGTTCGAGGCCGTCCTCCAATCGTCACAACTTTCGATGGCAACCAGTGCCCCTGCGCATGTTGCGCACTCGACCGGGCCGCTGGAAGGCGCGGCGGAGGCCGAGGAGGACAGCTGGCAGACGTATGGCTCGGGAAACTCGGTCAGCATCGAGAAAGAGCTGGTCAAGGCCGGAGAGGTCAACAGTGCCTTTGCGTTGAATAACAGCGTGGTCAAAGCGTTTCATCGCATGCTGCTAACCAGCACAAAGGGCTAATCGTGATCGATCCGCTCAAGGTCTCACAGAGCATCGCTGCGGCCGGTCTCGATGTCCAGTCGCACCGAATGCGCGTTATCGCCGAGAACATGGCGAACGCGCAGTCGACGGCCAGTACGCCCGGTGGCGATCCATACACCCGGAAGACGGTCGTCTTCTCCAACGATTTCGACGAGGCACTCGGCGCCAACCTCGTGGGTGTCGAGCAAATCGGCAACGACCCCAGTCCCTATCGCGTGGAGCGCAATCCCAGTCATCCGGCCGCCGACCAGAGCGGAAACGTGAAGTATCCCAACGTGAACATCCTCGTCGAGATGGCCGACATGCGTGAAGCCAATCGCTCGTACGAGGCCAACCTGCAGATGATGAAGCAGTCGCGGGCGATGGTCATGATGACGGTCGATATGCTGAGGAGCAGTTGATGTTGGAGCAACTCCTCCCTGCAGTGTCCGGCATAGGTCGGAGCACTCCGGTACAGGGCGATGCCACGATCAGGTCGCGCGCGGCGGTGACTGAGCCGAGCGACGACTTCAGCAACATGCTGGCGCGCATGGCAGCCGATACCGTCGATACGCTAAAGGCTGCCGAGGCGACGTCAGTCGCCGGGATCACGGATAAGGCGTCGGTCCAACAGGTCGTGGAATCGGTAATGGCCGCGGAGCAATCGCTGCAAACGGCGCTGGCCGTCCGCGACAAGGTTGTCTCGGCGTATCTGGAAATCAGCCGCATGGCAATCTGAGGAGCTGGGAATGAGAGCGCTCGCCATTGCAGCAACGGGCATGAACGCGCAGCAGTTGAATGTTGAGGTGATCGCCAACAACATCGCGAATATCAACACGACTGCGTTCAAGCGCGCGCGCGCAGAATTCACCGACCTGCTCTATCAAGCAGAGCGGCCTGCCGGTGTACCGAACCGCGGCAACCAAGAGCCCATCCCCGAGGGCGCACAGGTCGGCCTCGGGGTCCGCAACGCGGCAATTCGTAATCTGCACATCCAGGGCGCGCTGACCAGCACTGGGAACAAGCTCGATCTCGCGATCAATGGCCGTGGGTGGTTCCAAATCGAGGGAGCTAACGGGGAGACGTTCTACACGCGCGCCGGCAGCTTCAACAAGAATGCGAATGGCCAGGTCGTTACAATCGACGGCAATCTCTTGCAGCCGGCGATTACCATTCCGGCGGACACGACTGAAATCGTCATCAATGAGACCGGAGAGGTCTTTGCGCGCACGGGCACGCAGACCGATCTGCAGTCGCTCGGCCAGATCACGTTGGCCAATTTCGCCAACGATGCGGGTCTCCAGCCGATGGGCGGCAATCTCTACCAACAAACTCCAGCATCGGGCTCGCCGGTGACTGGCGTGCCCGGTGATCCGAGTTTCGGCACTGTGGAACAAGGCTACCTTGAGCTCTCGAACGTCGACCCTGTGAAGGAGATCACCGAGCTGATCACGGCTCAGCGGTCGTACGAGATGAACTCCAAGGTCATCCAGGCCGTGGATGAGATGTACAGCACGATATCGAGAGGCTAGCCATGAGCCATCTTCGGTCTAGATCTCGATCGATGCGCCAAATCGCCGCCGGTGTCCTTTGTCTCGCTGGCGTGCTTTCCGCCCATGCCGGCCAACTGCAGCTGCCTGTTCCGCGCGTCACGATCTACCCCGGACAGGTGATCGTGAAAGGGATGCTTGCCGAGCGCGCCTTCCGGTCGGGCAGTGTCGATGAGGCCTCGGCGACGTCCTCAAGCGATGCGCTGATCGGTAAGGTGGCTCGGCAAACGCTCCTGCCGGGGCGCCCTATCAACCAAGGCGCAATCAGAGAGCCGCACGCCGTCACCCAGGGGCAGGCAGCGCTCATCATTTTTCAGAGTGGCGCATTGACCATTACCGGCAGCGCTATTGCCCTCCAGTCAGGAGGGACGGGTGACGTCGTGTCCGTACGCAATGTCGACAGCGGCCGAATCATAAAGGGGACGATCGGAGCCGACGGGGCCGTGCACGTGGGTGGTCCATGAAGCGCACCCTGAGCCTCATTTGGATCCTTTGCGCCAGCATGATCCTGGCCCCTAGCGCGTCGCGTTGCGCTGACGTTGGCCGATTGGGTGGGGACATGGGCCCATCCAATTTTCCAGCGTTTGGCGCTCCGACCAGGATCAAGAACATCGTCTCTATCCAAGGTGTCCGCGCCAATCAGCTGGTCGGCTATGGCTTGGTGATAGGCCTCAACGGAACCGGCGACAGTCTACGCAACTCGCCCTTCACCGAGCAGTCGCTACAGGCGATGCTCGACCGTATGGGCGTGAACATTCGCAAACAAAACACACGCACGCGCAACTCTGCGGCCGTCATCGTCACCGCCGAACTCCCTCCCTTCGTCCAGACAGGCGCGACCATAGACGTGACTGTCTCCTCGCTGGGCGATGCGACGTCGCTTCTGGGAGGGACCTTGATCATGACCCCTCTCTACGGGGCGGACAACCTCATCTATGGAGTGGCACAGGGGCCGGTTACCGTTTCCGGCTATCAGATCACTGGAGCTGCCCAAACGGTGACGCAGAATGTGCCCACGTCAGGTCGCATTCCCAACGGCGCGCTCATCGAGCGCGAGGCTCCCGGCCAATTTGTGGACGTTGAGTTTGTTGGCCTCGAGCTGCGCAATCCCGATTTCTCGACGGCAGTGCGCGTCGCAGACGCAATCAACTCCTATGGTCTGGATCGATTTGGGGTGCAGTTAGCGCGCGCGGCCGATCTGCGCTCCGTGGCCGTGAAACGTCCCCCATCGATGTCGCCGGCGCGACTGATGGCCGAGATCGGCGAGCTCATCGTTGAACCCGACGTGCCCGCTCGCGTCGTCGTCGACGAGCGAACGGGAACGATTGTGATCGGGCGCGACGTACAGATTTCCACGGTTGCCGTCACGCACGGGAATCTGACGGTAACCGTTACGGAAACGCCGCAGGTCTCGCAACCGCTGCCCTTCTCGGAAGGTCAGACGGTAGTGACGCCGGAAACCGACATATCAACGTACGAGCAAGGTGGAGCCCTCCGAATTGTTCGAGGCACGAGTCTGCAGGTATTGGTTCGCGGGCTGAACATGATGGGGCTGAAGCCGCAGGGGATCATTGCTGTCCTGCAAACGATCAAGACATCGGGTGCGCTTCAGGCTGATCTCGTGGTGCAATAATGGACCACGCTGGTTTGAGATCAATCGTGCGCGCGGCGGGGATCTTTATCCTTGGCATGCTCCCGCCCGCCGCGTGCGTTGCGGCGGACCAAAGTTGGGCTCCGGTAGTGGCCAGAGCCAGCAAGGCGGAGAGCCTTCCATCCAGAACACCGCCGCCGCCGATTCCTCACCCAAAGTCGGCAGCTATAAAGAAGATGTTGAGCGATGTGGGGGTGCCCATTCCGCCTGCCCCAGCGTCCTCTGAACCAAGCACTGTAGCCAGTGCGGGAGCAGAGATCACAACTGGTTCCATCGATCCCATCAAATCGACACGGATGTTGTCGCCGGAAGACTCTGCACGCTTGTTTGCCGAAGAGGGGGATCCGCCGGCCGACGAGCTGACGACTGGTGCCGTCGACAATCAAGGTTCCGATTTGGCGCGTGGGTATTGCGTCAACATCGCCAGTGCCGCGGCGGACGCGCGCACAGCCATGCAAATGGCAAAGCTTGCCCAGGTGGAGAAGGAGATCGGCAAGCGCATTGCCTCGTTGGAGGCGAAGAGTGCCGAGTACAAGGCATGGGTCGAGCGGCGCGACGAGTTCCTGAAGCGCGCCACGAGCGCGCTGGTGAAGATCTACACGCAGATGGAGCCCGAAGCGGCGGGTCTGCAGTTGGTTGCCATGGACGAGGAAACTGCGGCCGCTCTGCTGATGAAGCTCGAGCCACAAAACGCCAGCGCAATCTTGAACGAGATGCCTCCGGACAAGGCGGCAAGGCTCACGGCCACCGTTGCCGGGGCCGCACGAGTACCGAAAACCAAGGGGGCTCCCGCGGGCGCCGCTGCTGCCGCGCGGCCTGGCGGGGACGCACCCGCGCGCGCCAACCCCGACGAGGGCAGATCATGATCGCAAGGATCGCAATTTGCCCTTTGCTTGCAGCTCTCGTAAGCGCATGCGCGGTCGATGTTCGCGATTTCAATCGTGAGCCGCACCTGACGCCGGTGGGCAGCGGTCTCGTGCCCAAGAGGGTCGCGATGGTCAGCGAGCCGGCACCGGAGCCGGTCTACCGCGGCAACAACTCGATTTGGCAGGATTCCCGCGCCGACCTCTTTTCCGACCTGCGGGCGCGAAAGATCGGCGATACCGTAACGGTCAAGATCTACATGAAGGACAAGGCCTCGATCGCCAACGATTCAGAGCGCAAGCGCGACGCATCGAACTCGCTGGACCTCGGATTCACCTATGGGGCCGTTTCAAGCGATATCACGATTGCCAACGGGGGCGAACTGGGCGCAACCGCAGACTCCAAGACCAAGACCAAGAGTGAGGGCGGCATCGAACGCTCCGAGGAGATTGAGCTCCTCGTTGCCGCCGTCGTGTCAGACGTCCTGCCGAACGGCAACCTCGTCATCAGCGGCTCGCAGGAGGTACGGGTCAATTTCGAGATGCGCGTATTGAACGTCGCCGGCATCGTGCGACCGGTCGATATCTCCGCCGATAACAGCATTGCCTACGAGAAGATCGCCGAGGCCCGTATCGCCTATGGTGGCCGCGGTCGCCTGATGGAAGTCCAGCAGCCACCGTGGGGGCAGCAGCTGGTCGACAACGTGCTCCCCTGGTGATCGGTCGAGCCGCATGACGACAGTCGCCGAAGACGGAAAGCTTGCTGACGGGGAACAGGAGCCGCGCCGGCAGCTTTCCACGCTCTATTTTGTCCTCATCGTAGCCGCGCTGACGCTGGCTGCGGGGGGCATGGGCTTTCTATCCGGCCTGCGAATTCTCTCCAGCGCCCAGGAGACCGTTCGTAGCGAGGGGGGTGAGCCCCTAGGGCTGCTCGGCGGTCTCCAGCGCATGGAGGGCGCGAATCTGAAAGCGCTGGCTCCTATCGTGACGAACCTCGCGGAGAGCCCGCCTGTCTGGATCCGTCTCGAGGCGTCTCTCGTCTTCCACGAGAGCCCGGACGATGCGGACGCACTCGCTGCCCGCATCTCGGAGGATATCGTCGGGTTCCTGCGCACGATCTCGGTCAAGCAGATAGAGGGAGCTACCGGCTTCCAGCACTTGTCCGAGGACTTGAACGAGCGCGTGCGCGTGCGCAGCAGCGGCCGTGTGCGGGAGCTGGTCATTCAAGGATTGATCATTGAATGAAAAGAGGTCTCCTCATCCTCTGCCTCCTGCTGTTCAGCTCCGTGCAGGTCGCCGCTCAACAGTTGCCAAGCCTAGATTCGCTTGTGCCGCCCGGCGATGCAACCGCGGCCGGCCGCATCGTGCAGCTCGTCCTCTTGATCACCGTGCTGTCGGTCGCGCCGGGAATTCTCATCATGGTGACGTGCTTCACACGTTTCGTGATCGCGCTGTCCTTCTTGAGGGCCGGAATTGGCCTGCAGACGACGCCGGCAAACTTGATCCTGATCAGCTTGGCGCTGTTCATGACCCTTTATGTCATGGCGCCGACGTTCGACCGCGCCTGGCAGGGCGGCGTAGCGCCTCTGATTGAGAATAAGATCACGGAGGCGGAGGCCTATGACCGCATCACGGCCCCCTTTCGCTCTTTCATGCTCGCCAACGTGCGCGACAAGGATCTGAAGCTCTTCAACGATCTCGCGCACGAATACCTGTGGCCGAAGCAGAACAAGACCGGGGCGCCCCCCGCGCCTGCTCCAAGTGCGGCTCCTCCGAGTGCAGGGGAGAGCGATCTCGAATTGCGCATCCTCATCCCTGCATTCATGATCTCCGAGCTCAGGCGCGGATTCGAGATCGGCTTTCTCATGGTTCTGCCGTTCCTGGTCATCGACTTGATCGTTGCGACTTTGACGATGTCGATGGGCATGATGATGCTGCCGCCGACGGTCATCTCATTGCCTTTCAAGATTCTGTTCTTCGTTCTGATAGACGGCTGGAACCTCCTAGTGGGCGGGCTCATCCGCTCGTTTGCGTAAGATATCGATTGCCGCGTTGGTGGCGTAGAGCATGACAGGTTGGGCCCCGGAGACTTCGGGGCTCAAGGGCATGATGCCGTGCTGTCATACGGGCTGCGATCCGGATGTCCCCGCAAAGACGTCAATCATAGGCACAGGCACACAATGGCCAGCATCAACACCAACATCGCCGCAATGACGGCATTGCGGTCGCTCACGTCTACCAACATGGCACTCGAGCAAACGCAGGACCGCATCTCGACGGGCCTGCGCGTCGCGACGGCCGCCGACAACGCCGCTTACTGGTCGATCGCGACCACGATGAAGTCCGACAACTCTGCCCTCTCCACAGTGCAGGACGCGCTCGGCCTCGGCGCCGCCACCGTCGACGTCGCCTACACCGCCCTCGACGAGGCCAAGAACATCGTCACCAAGCTCAAGGACAAGCTCGTCGCGGCGGCGCAGCCCGGCCTCGACCGCGCCAAGATCCAGACGGAAATCGACGAGCTGCAGGCGCAGCTCACCGGCATCGCCAGCGCGGCGAGCCTGCAGGGCCAGAACTGGCTCTCCGTCGACTCGAGCGCGGCCGGCTTCAACGCCACCAAGAGCATCATCTCCTCGATCAGCCGGGCCGGGGGCACCATCTCGGTACAGACGATCGCGATCGACACCAACTCGATGATCCTGTTCGATGCGAACGCTGCGGCCAGCGGCATCCTCGATTCTACGCGTAACGCCACGACGGGCGTGGTGGATGCGGCCGGTACCTTCACCATCGCGACCCTCGACATCTCGGCCTTGACCGACAGCACGGCCGATCTCGCCACCCTCGACGGCTACATCAAGGGCGCTGACCGAGCGATCAGCGAAATGGCCGCCGGCGCAACGGCGCTCGGCGCCGCCAAGGCGCGCATCGAGATCCAGCAGTCGTTCGTCTCCAGCCTGATGGACGCCATCGAGGGCGGCATCAGCCAGCTGATCGACGCGGACATGAACGAGGAATCGACCCGCCTGCAGGCACTGCAGGTGAAGCAGCAACTCGGCATCCAGGCGCTCAGCATCGCCAATGCCTCGAGCCAGAGCATCCTGCGCCTGTTCCAGCAATAATCAGCGAGATTTGAACCGACGAGCTTTGGAAGCCAAGCTCACTCCGAGCTTGGCTTTTCCTATGGCAATTTTTCGCGCGGATTCGAACGGCGACGGGCGGCGCGAGACGGTCATTAATCAGATCTTAAGCACAATTCTTTAAAAGGCGGCGCATGACAGGTTGGGCCCGGCTGCGTTGGGCTCAAGGGCATGATGCCGCGCTGTCATACCGGCTGCGACCCGGCATGTCCCCGCAAAATCGCTGAATCTCAGGGACAAACATACATGGCCAGTATCAACACCAACGTCGCCGCAATGACGGCATTGCGATCGCTCACGTCAACCAACATGGCCCTCACGCAAACCCAGGACCGCATCTCGACGGGCTTGCGCGTCGGGACGGCCGCCGACAACGCCGCCTACTGGTCGATCGCCACCACGATGCGGTCGGACAACTCCGCGCTCTCCACGGTGCAGGACGCGCTCGGCCTCGGCGCCGCCACCGTCGACGTCGCCTACACCGCCCTCGACGAGGCCAAGAACATCGTCACCAAGATCAAGGACAAGCTCGTCGCCGCGGCGCAGCCCGGCCTCGACCGCGCCAAGATCCAGACGGAAATCACCGAGCTGCAGGCGCAGCTCACCGGCATCGCCAGCGCTGCCACCCTGCAGGGCCAGAACTGGCTGTCCGTCGACTCGAGCGCGGCCGGCTTCAACGCCACCAAGAGCATCGTTTCGTCGATTGCGCGTGCCAGCGGTACCATCACCGTGCAGACGATCTCCGTCAACACCACCTCGATGATCCTGTTCGATGCGAACGCCGCGGCGGATGGCATCCTCGATTCTACTCGTAACGCCACGACGGGCGTGGTGGATGCGGCCGGTACCTTCACCATCTCGACCCTCAACATCTCGGCCTTGACCGACAGCACGGCCGACCTCGCCATCCTCGACGGCTACACCAAGGGTGCCGACCGGGCCATCACCGAGATGACCGCCGGTGCGACGGCGCTCGGTGCCGCCAAGGCGCGCATCGAGATCCAGCAATCGTTCGTCGGCGCCCTTCAGGACGCCATCGAGGGCGGCATCAGCCAGCTCGTCGACGCGGACATGAACGAGGAATCGACCCGCTTGCAGGCGCTGCAGGTGAAGCAGCAACTCGGCATCCAGGCGCTCAGCATCGCCAACGGCTCGAGCCAGAGCATCCTGCGGCTGTTCCAGTAAGGCGACAAAGGCCAAGCTCTCTTCCGAGGGCTTGGCCTTCCTCAAACCGGCGCATCGCTTTGGACGGGCGAGGTCCGCGGCCAGCTCTTTTTTTTAAGGTAGTTTTCCTCGCGCCTGCTCGTCGACCGCGATCGTTAGCAGTGTTGCAACCATTATTCTCTAAGCCTTAAGGCATGACAGGTTGAGCCCGCATCGCATTGGGCACAAAGGCATGATGCCGAGCTGTCATGCCGGCGACCCGGTATGTCCCCGACTTGTAAAACAGTAACCCAAGGGACAAACCTTCATGGCCAGTATCAATACCAACGTCGCCGCAATGACGGCATTGCGGTCGCTCACGGCAACCAACCAGGCTCTCACGCAAACCCAGGACCGCATCTCGACGGGCCTGCGCGTCGCCACGGCCGCCGACAACGCCGCCTACTGGTCGATCGCGACCACGATGCGCTCGGACTCATCGGCACTCTCCACGGTGCAGGATGCGCTCGGCCTCGGCGCCGCCACCGTCGACGTCGCCTACACCGCCCTCGACGAGGCCAAGAACATCGTCACCAAGATCAAGGACAAGCTCGTCGCCGCGGCGCAGCCGGGCCTCGACCGCGCCAAGATCCAGACGGAAATCACCGAGCTGCAGGCGCAGCTCACCGGCATGGCCAGCGCTGCCACGCTGCAGGGCCAGAACTGGCTCTCCGTCGATTCGAGCGCGGCCGGTTTCAATGCCACCAAGAGCATTGTCTCCTCGATTAGCCGTGCCGGCGGCACGATTTCGGTGCAGACGATCTCCGTCAATACCAACTCGATGATTCTGTTCGATGCGAACGCAGCGGCATCCGGTATCCTCGATGCCACGCGTAACGCAACGACGGGCGTGGTGGATGCGGCCGGTACATTCGCCATCTCGACGCTCAACATCTCGGCGTTGACCGACAGCACGGCCGATCTCGCCATCCTCGACGGCTACATCAAGGGCGCCGACCGGGCGATCACCGAGATGACCGCCGGCGCAACGGCGCTCGGCGCCGCCAAGGCGCGCATCGAGATCCAGCAGTCGTTCGTCTCCAGCCTGATGGATGCGATCGAAGGCGGCATCAGCCAGCTGGTCGACGCGGACATGAACGAGGAATCGACCCGCCTACAGGCGCTGCAGGTGAAGCAGCAACTCGGCATCCAGGCGCTCAGCATCGCCAACAGCTCGAGCCAGAGCATCCTGCGGCTGTTCCAGTAAGGCAACAAACGTCGAGAAATTGGAAAGGCCGAGCTCTCTCCGAGGGCTCGGCCTTTCGTATGGCAATTCTCACGCAAGGTTCCACCCGAAAGATCGCGCCGACAATCCATAAACCGGATTCGCATCCCCGAGGAGGCGCATGGTCTGGGGCGATCAGCTCAAGCAATTGTGGGGCAACTTGCTTGCCCTGGGTCCGCGGCGGCTCGCCGTGCTGGGCCTGGTTGGGCTCACGGTCTTCGTTGCCGTCGGCCTCGGCAGCTACTATGTGAGCCGGCCCGAGTACGAAACCTTGTACGCAGGCCTCGAGGCGCAGGATGTGGCCCGGGTCGGTGCGGCGCTGCAGGAAGCGGGCATTTCCTTCGACGTCAATCCGGAAGGAACAGCCGTCCTGGTCCATCCCGGACAGGCCTCGCGGGCCCGGATGATGCTGGCGGAAAAGGGCCTCCCGAGCAGCGCCGGCGCAGGATACGAGCTCTTCGACAAGATGGGCGCCATCGGTCTTACCTCCTTCATGCAGGAGATTACCCGGGTGCGGGCCCTAGAAGGAGAGATCGCCCGCACCATTCAAGGCATGAAGGGTGTTCGAGCCGCACGCGTCCATATCGTCATGGCGGACGCTGGCTCCTTCCGCCGCAGCACGCAGCAGCCGTCGGCGTCGGTGGTGATCCGAACCGACTCCTCGGCAGACTTCTCGTCTGCGCAGGCGATCCGGCATCTTGTTGCAGCCGCCATCCCGGGAATGACAATAGACAAGGTCCGCGTGCTCAGCACGGACGGTACCGTGCTTGCCGCCGGCGACGGGACCTTCAACGCGGCGCCGACCAAGATGCTGGAGCTCGAGAAAACCGTTGCGAGCGAGCTGAAGCAAAACGTGAGCGAGACACTGGCTCCCTATATCGGCATCGACAACTTCGAGCTCAGTGTTGCCGCCCGGCTCAACATCGATAAGCGTCAGATCAACGAGACCGCCTTCGATCCGGACTCGCGGTTCGAGCGTTCGCGGCGCACGGTCAAGGAGCGGACGAACTCGAAGGATGCAGGAAACGCTCAACCCGTCGGGGTGGACCAGAATCTTCCGGCTGAGCAGCCGCAAAGCGCGGGTGCAGCCAACGGATCGTCGCGGTCCAGCGAGCGCAAGGAGGAGCTGAAGAACTTCGAAGCAAACTCCAAGACGATCTCGACTGTGAGCGACGGCTACAGGGTCGAGGCGCTGACTGTCGCCGTTGTCATCAACCGCGGGCGTTTGCAGGCCTTGCTGGGCGATAAGGCATCCCCAGAGGCGATGGATGCAAAGCTGAAGGAGGTTGAGAGCCTGGTCGCGTCGGCGACGGGCGCCGATCAGAAGCGCGGAGACCGGATCACGGTGGCAGCGGTCGATTTTCTGCCCGCCAGCGATCTATTGCAGCCCGTGCCCTCGCCCGGGACCGGCGAATATCTGCTCGGCCAGCTGGGCGCTTTTGCGAAGGCGCTGGCCGTCATCGGCGCGGCTATCATACTCGCGTGGTTTGGTTTGCGGCCCGCCACTCGCATGTTGCTCGAGTTCCAGCCTTCACAGGTGGCCAGAGCCGCAGACGAGTTGCCTTTTGAGCCGCAAATTGCGCCGGCATTTGCCATGGACTCGCAGCTTGCGCCCGAGCCTGTTCCAGACCTCATCGGAGATCTGACCAGCAAGATCAATCGCACACCGCAGAAACGACTTGAGCAGATGGTGGACTACGACGAGGACCAGGCGGTCGCAATTCTGAGGCAATGGCTGCGTGGAGGGTCGTAGCCGTGAGCGTAGTTCCGGCTGCTCCCTACCTCGTTGATTTCAGCGCCAAGGATATCGCGTCGGAGGTTGGCGAGGAATCCCCGCGTCCGTCTTCTACAGTTGGCGGCGACAGCGACTGGGCGGAGCGGGTTGAGGAGGCGCACGCGCGAGGGATTGAAGAGGGCAGGAAAGCAGCCGAAGCCGAGACGATTGCTCGGCTCGAGGAACAGAAGGCCGCATTGGAGCAGAGTCTCGCCACAGCTCGAATGTCCTGGTGCGAGGAGCAAGGTCCGCGGATCGCGGAACAGATCGGGATGGCTGTCCGCGACCTGGAGGATCGCATCGCTGAATCTGTCGAACGTGTCCTCAGGCCCTTTTTGGCCGAAGCGGCTCGCGATGAGGCAATCCGCCAGCTGCGCGCGATAGTAGAGGAGCTCATCGCCACCAATCCCGGCATCACCTTGGAGATCTCGGCTCCTGAAGATCTGCTCAGTACTGTGCGCGCAAGTCTCTCAGCATCTGTCGTTACCGTGTCGTACGTCGTCAATGAGGCCTGCGACGTTCAGCTCAAAGCCGGTGCATCTATTATTGAGACTCGCATCGCGGCATGGCTGAAGTACAGCGAAGGGCAAGTCGCATGACGGGGCCCCAGAGCGAAGGCGAAGAGGATACACGGCAGCACGAGCTCGTCATCATCCGCCGGCGAAATGACGGAGAGGAGGCTCCGCACAAGGGTGGCGTGTGGAAGATCGCGCACGCCGACTTCATGACGGCGCTCATGGCCTTCTTTCTGGTCATGTGGTTGATAACTGCGACCGATGACAAGACGATCACGGGGGTCGCAAACTACTTCAATCCAATGCGATTGACCGATTCGACCGCGCGACCGAAGGGCCTCTTCACCATGGAGCCCGGGGGTGAGCACGAGGACAGCGAGCACGGATTGCCAGAAACCGACAAGCCGCGCGGATCGTCCGCCGGCAAGGTGTCGGAAAGGAAGGCCGAGGCAGCTTTGTTCAACGATCCCTACGAGGCGCTCGACAGGATTGCGGAGCAGGCCGGCAAAACAGCTCCAGAGCTGGCAGTGACGGAGAGAGGAAATACACCGGCGCATAAGACGGGGGAGGCGTTTCGCGATCCCTTCGATCCGGATACTCGCTACGAGCTCTCGCGCCAGGGCAGGGCCGGCGGACAGACCGGCGAGAAGGAGGACGCAAGCGCCCCGGGACGCAAGAGCGAGGGCGACAGCGGTCCTTCCTCCTCGCAACCGGCGACCGGCCATGACGACAGCATGGGCGCAATTACTGAATTACGGCGACAGATTGAAGAGACGGTTAGGCGATCCGGTTTCTCTGCCATACCGGGCATCGACGTTCGATCGACGGACGATGGCCCACTGATCAGCATCACCGACCAGCCAAATTTCGAGATGTTCGGCATCGCGTCCGCGCGCCCGGAGCCGGGCCTCGTGGTCCTGATGGAAAAGATTGGCAAGATCATTGCCGGCCGTCCCGAGCAAATCGTCATTCGCGGCCACACGGATGGTAGGCCGTTCAGGTCTGATGACTACGACAATTGGCGGCTTTCGACCGCCAGGGCGCACATGGCCTACTACATGCTCGTGCGCAGCGGCCTCTCCGAGGCGCGCGTCGATCGCATCGAGGGGCATGCGGATCACGACCTGAAGATTGTCGATCGTCCGCTCGCAGCGGAGAACCGGCGCATCGAAGTCCTGCTGCTAAAGGGCAAGCCCTGATGCGGATCGCGCTCTGCTTCGTTCTGGTGCTCTGGGCCATGGCTCCTGTTGGCGCGCCGGCTGCCGCTGGATCGGAGAAGAAGCCCTTCGAACTCGTGCGCGAGCTGCAAATATTCCAGGACCAAGCGGTTCTAAAAACCAAGAACGCTCGGGCTGAGCAAACGGAGCGGATTGCGAAGGTTGCCGCGCAACTCACCAAGTTCGACGCAAGCGTATGGGCAGATCCGCGGAATGCGCGCGCAGCCGTGATCTACGTCCTGAGTGGAGGCGACCCTCGCGTGTTGCGCAAACTGACCGGATCGGGCGTTGCGCTTGGTATTGATGACCGGCTGGTGAAAGGAGCGTTGGCATATGGTGAGCGCCGCGACGCTGAAGCGATAGAGCTCCTCGACGGAATAGACATTGACTCGCTCGACCGCAGCGTCGGCGGGCACGTCGCTCTAGTGCGTGCCCTGCTTGTAGCGAAGAACGATCCGCGCAAGGCATTTGCCCTACTCGACCGGGCACGCATCGTGGCGCCCGGCACAATCATCGAGGAAGCGGCGCTGCGGCGTCAGGCAATTTTGGCTGCAAGGATGGGCGAGTTCGATGCTTTCGAGGCACTCTCCTCTCAGTATTTCAGGCGGTTTTCAAACTCGATATTCGTAAGGAGCTTCGAGCGCCAATTCGCTCGCGAGGTAGCAGCAGGTGGCTATACCGCCGACCCAAAGCGCATTGCAGAGCTCGAGCGTCTGCTTCGCGGGCTGCCCGATGTCGAGCGCGGAGAGACTTGCCTTGCAGTCGCGGAGGAAGGCATCGCCGTCGCCAACGTGGAGGTCGTACGCCTCGCGGGTCGAGTAGCGGCCATTGATGCAAAATCACGGCGTCTTGACGCGATGCGGCTGATGCTGTTCGAGGCGGCGGCTTTGATTGTCACGTCCGACTACGAGCAGGGCCGCACGTCGCTTCGATTGATTGACAAATCGAAGCTCGGTGCGCGCGAGGAGGCACTCCTTTATGCGGCGCTTGCCGTCGCCGACGCGATCTCGCGGCCGCCGCTGCTCCCGCAGGGAACCAATGAGGCGAGCCCGAACGAGACGGTAGCCGGCGAGTCAGCCGATTCCGCGATTTCAAGCGTGGTCAGCGATGCAGAACGTGCGATCGCGCGCGTCGATGGGCTCTTAAGCGAGGCCGCGAGATGACGACACCCGGAACCATTGCAGCGCCTCCGACCGCCCCCTCGAAAGCCGGGGTCGGACCTCTGCACGACACAGGCGCAAAGAGCGACGCCGGTACCGTCACCGGTGAGGCGGAAGAGGGGTTCGGCGAGCTTCTGTCCAAGCTGCAGACGAACGGCTCTGGCGAATCCGCCTTGGCCAAGGGCAGCGCCAGGGCTGGCGAGCGGTCCAACATGCAGCGGCACGACATCGAGGTGCAGCTTGCTCCAGAGGAGGGCGCCGATCCGCAGGTTGGCTCGTTGGGCGATTTCCTTTCCGGCACCGATCTGCAGCCCGATAGCGATCCGCACCAGCAAGAGATGTCCGACGCGCCTCGAATTCAGGGACCGGGGGCTGACGCCACTACCGCTACAGCCAATGGCGTCGCCGCCCTCGTTGCGCTCAATCACGGACAACCGTCTGTAGGACGCGGGTCGGACGCCCCCATGCGGTCGCCGACTGCACGAGAGGCAGCAGATTCTGAGGCCGCGTCCGAGACAAAGGTTGCGCCGAAGCCCACCGGGACTGAGGCGCGGCCGGCGCTCCCGGTTGACGGCACGGCAAAGGGTCAAGTGGACAACACGGATGCAGCTCATCCTGCAACCGGCACTGACCCGGCCCTCGCGCGCCTCGGTGCCCAGGGAACTCCCATCGACAAGAACAAGTCGGAGCGGGTGGACAGGAACCAGAGACCTGCACCGGCGGCAGACCCCTCCGTGGTGCGCGTCGCCGATGGTGCGACCGCACTAGCGCGACGGCTTGAGATCCCGGCGGCAACGCAACGGCCGAAGGCAGACGTTCTGCGGCAGGAAACACATTTCGCGCCAGTCTCGCCGACATCGGAAGGTCGCCATGCCGGCATCCCCGCGCAAGACAGCAGCAAACCGGGCACGGGGCCGGAGGCGCTCGGCGGAGAGCCTGTTGGGGCGACTTCCCTGGATGCGGCGCTGCCTTCCGCTAACGGCTCGCCCCCTGTCGCTGCGCCGCCCGCACAACAGATTGCCGATCGCATCGCCACCGAGGCCGCTTCGGCTCCTGAGCTCGCAGATCGCATCGACACGACACGCGAGCAGCCGGGCATGAAGCCGGCACTCAAGATCCTGCACATTCAGCTGCAGCCCGCCGATCTCGGCACCGTCACGGTCCGCATGGAGCTGAAGGATGCGGAGTTGAAGCTGCACGTCGAAGCTGAGCGGACGGAAACGGCGGAGCTGATCCGCAGCGACCAGGACACACTCTCCAAGCTCCTGCGGTCCGCCGGATACAACGTCGATACCGCCTCCATTCGCGTGGCGGAGGGCGACCGGACAGCCGCGGCCCAGCAGCCTGGACAGTCCGGCACGCAGGCAAACCTGCAGTCTTCACCGCAATCGCAGTCCGGCGCGTCGGAACGTCAGGAGCATGCGCCGCGCGGGAGTACGGGCCCCGATGGCGATACCGGGCCACAAGCAAGCCGGAACGACACTCATGAGACGACTACGAATCGCGCTGGCCTCGGCCTTTATGTTTAGCGGGCAGACGGCGGTGCTCTCAGCGGAAAGCAACGTTTGCGAGCGCGAGCTCGTACGGGCATCCGCTATGCACAACGTCCCGCTGGGCATGCTGTACGCTGTCGGACTTTCCGAGTCGGGCCGCGGCGGGTCGCTGCAACCCTATGCACTCAATATCGACGGCCGCCCCGCATACGAGGCCGACAAACCGGCGGCGCTGCGTGCGTTCCGCCAGGCGAAACTCAGCGGGGCAAAGCGCATCGACGTCGGGTGCATGCAGATCAACCATCACTATCACGGCGAGAGTTTCGATTCGCTCGACGACATGTTCGATCCTGCCAAGAACGTGGCCTATGCGGCCCACTTTCTGAGCGAGCTCAAGGAGCGGGAGGGCACCTGGACCAAGGCTATCGCCCGATACCACGCCGGCCCGAATAACATCCCGGCGCAGCAGGCGTATGTATGTCGCGTCATCGGCAACATGGTCGGAGCAGGCTTTGGTGAATGGACGAGTGACTCCCGCGCCTATTGCGGTCGATAGAGTGCTTGTGGCGGTGTCCGACACGCGCGCACATCGAAACGGAAGATGGTTTTGAACGATGGCTGTGAAGACAGGATTGCTCGGCCCCTACCGCCTCACCTTCGACGGCATCAACAGTGCGGTCGCGCGACGCTCGGCAGGTGTCTTCGCGTTGGGCCGCAACGATCCGAACGGCAACTTTCAGGTGAAGCATGTCGGTCGCTCCGATACCGACATACGCAGCAGGTTGTGCGAATGCATCGGTTCGGACACCCTGTTCAAGTTCAGCTTCTATGCGTCCGCGCAGTCAGCCTTTGAAAAGGAGTGCGAGCTCTTCCACGATTTCAACCCGCCCGGCAACCGGATACATCCGGGCCGCACCAAGGGGACCAAGTGGGATTGCCCGCGCTGCCGCATCTTCCAAACTATAGGCTGAGCAGTTTGAGCATGTCGTCGAGTGCGGCCTGGTAACCGTGGTGCCAGTAAGCCTGCTCCGGCGTGCCCGAATCGAGGTGCTTCTGCTCGGAATCGGTGTGCTCGGCCTGTCGCGTAAGCCATTCGCGAATGCGATCTCTGCGCTCCACGAGGATTGCTAGGTTCTTCTCGGCCGACATCTGTTGATCCAACCCGACTGATCGCACTCTGCGTGCCCTTGCCCGTTGGATCGATCCTATTGCGAAGGTATTGGCGTCCTCTCAAAGCGATTGCTCGAATTTGTTCAATTCCCTGACGTCCTGACCTACGTCATCACGATGAAGATGGCCGTTGTGACAGCCGGCGCTTCATTTCCCGATCGATGAGCATGTTGGCGATCATCATGCGCTGGGTGGCATTCCTGCGCTCGTCCGAGCCGGCGCGGTCGGGGTGGTTGGCGAGAGCAAATTGACGGCGCAGACGGTTGAGATCATCCACGCTCATCTGCGCGGTGATGCAAAGCTCCTTGGCGACGGACTGCGGGTCGGCGAGCCTGTCGACCCCTGGCGTCCCGCGCTCGCCTTGGTGCTCCAGATAGGATGCGAGAGAAGCAAAGAGCGCTTCGGTCCGGCGCTCGAACTCGCGCTCGGCGAGTTGGTGCAAACGAGAGGCGGCAGTTCGCAAACCCCTTGGGCCCCCAGCTGGCGGAGCGTCGAAGTTAAAGCCGGCGGACCGGCAGGCAGTCTCCAGCACCTCAGAGAACTCTGCAGCTGGCTCAGTTCTACCACTCAGAAGAACTCGCATTCGTCACACCCAGAGGATGTCGGTCTTGGCATGGTAGGCCGCTTCAGTCGCTCGCAGAGGGACGCAATAAGGACGACGTCGCAGGCCGCGGTCGTATCGAGCGCCCATTCGTCAGGGATTGCCGTGGCGAGGGTCGAGAGAAATTCGGAAATCCCGACGAGGTTCTGCGTCACGTGGTCGATGCCTTGCACGACCCCAAAGCAGTGCGCATCCCGCAGCGAATCTCTGACGCCCGGCAGCTCTACGATCGCGTGCAGGCGCTCGACGGCCGCCGCCAAGTGGTGAAGCTCCTCGCCGACAGCATTGAGCAATCCCGGGAGCGGGGTATGGTCGGCTTCGGCCTTCGTGATCGCTTGTTTGGTCATATGCATCAACACCCCGTCGCGCTCGTCCGGACCTTTCAGAACAGCTCAAGGTCACCGTCATGCACTGGCATTGCCGGTGCGCGCGGAGCGGCGGCTATTCCGGTCTCGCCTACCGAAATCTGGCGTGCGCGTCCGCTCACTGGCCAATACTCGACGCGACGACCGGCTTTTCCGCCGAGGCTGGCACCGACGATGGCGATCCCTTCGTTCTTCAGGAAGTGGTCGGCAAAGTTGGCGTTCATCTTGCCAACGTCAGAGCTCTTGAAGATCGTTCTTGCCCCGCCGAACAGCTTGGCCTCGAGCCGCGCCCTTTGAGCGCCTCTGCTCATCAGGCCGTTGACGAGCAGCTCCATGAGATAGACGCCATACCGTTCAGCATCGCGTGACTGCGCCCTATCGCCATCGCCCGGCAGGAGGAAGTGATTCATTCCCCCGATGCGCGCGACGGGATCGCGCAAGCAGGCGGCAACGCAGGAGCCCAATACCGTCGTCAGGACGAGATTGGGATCGTCCGAGACGTGGAATTGGCCTTCCATTACGTGCTTCCGGGTCAGCGTACGGTTCGTCATTTTAGTCGGCCAACAACAGCCTCGAGGGCCGACTTCAGCGCTGGGACCGTAAACGGCTTCGTCAGGTAGTTATTGAGGCCGAATTGAATGGCTTTCTGCAGAAGCTCTTTGTCGCCCTTGCCCGTCAGCATGATGAAGGGCGTCTTCTGCGTCGGGGCGTGCTTGCGGATGGCCTGCAATAGGCCGAGACCATCGAGCTTCGGCATGTTGAAGTCCGAGATCACCAGGTGCGTCGGCGTCGACATCACGTGTTTGAGCCCCTGCTCGCCGTCGGACGCGAACGAGATGTTCTTGATCCCGATCTCCTGGAGACCATCGCGTACCAGCATGCGGCTGGTTGTCGTGTCGTCGACGATGAGGACCTTCAGCTGGTCTGCGAGTGACATTCGTTCTCCCTTCCTGGGCGGCCACGGAGATTGGTCATTACAAGAACCGCGTTTGCGATTCGATCGAGAGGGAGCTGCCGCTCCACCGCACCAATTTCGAAGGCGGCTCTCGGCATGCCGTATATGAGGCTCGTCGCCTCATCCTGGCCGATGGTGCGGGCGCCGGCTTGGCGCATGGCCAACAGGCCTTGGGCCCCATCGCGGCCCATGCCAGTGAGAATGACGCCGATCGCGTTCGCCTTGGCGACCTGTGCGACAGAGGTGAAAAGCGCGTCGACCGAGGGGGAATGCCCACTCACAGGGGGGCCCGCTCGCAGGCGGCAGCGCAGCCCATGGTTCTCCTCGACCTCCAGGTGCTTTGTGCCGCCGGGAGCGATGTAGACGCAGCCCGTCTCGAGTGGGGCCCCGTCGTAGGCCTCTTTGACCTTTGGCGCGTTGAGGCGGTCGAGCCGCGCGGCGAGACTTGCGGTGAAGTCAGGCGGCATGTGCTGGACGATAGCGGTGGGAGGGCAGTTCTCCGGGAGTTGCGATATTAGTGCAGAGAGGGCTTCGACGCCGCCTGTCGAAGAGCCAATCGCCAGCATCCGACCATCGGGCTCGTAAGTGGCGACGAAGGGTCGGCGCTGGTCACGAGACTTGGCATCAGCATTGAGCACGCTGCGCGGGCGCACACGGGCGCCGGCCGCCGCCTTGACTATTCTCGGCAGCTCGGCAAACGGCTGTAAGTCACCCGGTGCCGGCTTAGCGATGCAATCGACGGCGCCGATCTGCATGGCCTCGATCGCCGTTTCCGTACCCGCGCCGGTCAGATTCGACACCATGATGACGGGTGTCGGCCGCAGCCGCACGATCTTCTTCAGGAAGTCGAGGCCGTTCATGCCCGGCATCTCGACGTCGAGCGTGATCACGTCTGGATTGTGCGTCTTGATGGCGTCGCGGGCCGTGAGCGGATTGCTCGCCGTCCCGACCACCTCGATCTCCGGATCCCGGCGCAGCGCGAGCGAAATGAGGCCGCGCATGGTGGCGGAATCATCGACCACTAGGACACGAATGGGGATCATGCCGCGGGCTCCTCCCGCAAGCGGTAGGTCGTGATCGCCTCATTCACGTACAAAGGGGTGGCTGCGCCGAACAACCGCTCCGAATGGCCGATGTAGAGGCGCCCCGCCGGCACAAGCAACGGCGCGAATCGACGCCAGACTTCGACCTGAGTCTCCTCCTTGAAGTAGATGAGCGCGTTGCGACAGAAGATAGCATGGAAGGGTCCGCGCATGGGCCAGTGGCCGATGAGGTTGAGCTTACGGAAGACAACGAGCTTGCGCAGCTCCTCTCCGGCTCGCCAGGCCTTTCCACGCTCGCCGTCAACTTGCAGGCTGAACCACCGTTGGCGCATCTCCGGAGGTACGGGCGCCATGGCGGCTTCGCCGTAAACACCCGTCTGTCCCTTGTGCAGGACGTCGGGATCGATATCGGTTGCCAGCACCTTGACATTGAGCGATGCGGCGTCCGGCATGGCAGAAAGAATCGCGAGTGCTATCGAGTACGGCTCCTCGCCGCTCGAGCAGGCGGCTGACCAGATCCGCACTGCCCCGCCCGCGCGTGCCGTCGCAACGAGCGGCGCAACAACGTGCGTCTTCACGTGTTCGAAGTGGTGCGGCTCGCGAAAGAAGCGAGTGACGTTCGTTGTGAGGGCGGCCACCATCTGTTGGCGCTCGCCGTCTCCATCCTCCTTGGATAAGAGCGCACAATAGCTGTGGAAGCTCTCCAAGCGCAGTGCCCGAAGACGTTTGGTGAGGCGCGAGTAGACAAGACTGGCCTTCGCCTCACCGAGATCGATTCCGGCGTCGGAATAGGCGATCTCCGCGATCTTATCGAAGTCTTCCTTGGTAAGCGGGAACTCGCCGTCGATGAGATGCTGCGTCCGCTTGCCAGCGTTCGCTAGGGCTGGCTTCATTGAGGGTCTCCCCGGTCTTGCTCAGGGAGCACGTTGTCGACGGAAAGGAGGCTGATCATGCGTCCTTCCATCGCGAGCAGACCACACACAAAGCGCTTCGCCATGTCGGAAGCGACATCGGGGGGAGGCAGAATCTCCGCATCGCTGACGGTCAGAATATCGGAAACGGCATCGACCAGCAGGCCGACAACCTGGCTGCCGACCTGAACGACGATGATGACGTGGCGCCCCATCGCCTCGGCGGGCGGAAATCCAAGGCGTACTGCCAGATCCATGATCGGCAGCACGGCGCCGCGCAGATTTATCACGCCGCGTACGAATGACTGTGAGTGCGGGAGCACCGTTGCGGGTGTCCAGCCGCGTATCTCACGCACCGACATGACGTCGATGCAGAATTCTTGCTCGCCTACCGCGAATGCGATGAGCTCGCGGGGGGTGCTGGATTTCTGCTCAACGAGCGGAGCTAGTTGGGTCATCGGAATTATCCTGCCAGTGCAAGTGCTGATTCGAGGCTTGTGCTTCCGTTACGCGAACCCGCCACCACAGCGTCGACGTCCAAGATCAGGGCGACCCGGCCGTCGCCCAAGATGGTCGCGGCGGCAATGCCCGGGACCCGCCCGTAGTTGGCTTCCAGACTCTTGATGACGACTTGCCGCTGGCCTTGGATGGCATCGACAAGCAGCGCGCTCTGTGCGCCTCCGTCCGATTCGACGAGGAGAGCGACGCCGGCGCCGGGGTCGGCGGATTGGCTGCGATAGCCAAGCTCGCGTCCAACGTCGACTAGCGGGATGAAATTGTTGCGGAGTGCGATCAGCCGTGCCTCGCCGCCGAAGCCACGCACGTCGCTGGGTTTCGGCTTAAGCGTTTCGATAATCGACGTCAGAGGCACGACGAGCGTTTGGTCGGCCACGGTCACGACCATTCCGTAGAGAACGGCGAGCGTCAGGGGCAGGCTCAAGGTGAAGGTCGATCCCTCGCCGGGCCTCGAGGTGATTGCGACGCGGCCCCCGAGTGCTTGGATCGACCGCTTGACGACATCCATGCCGACCCCGCGACCGGAAATGTCGGAGACGGTGGAAGCGGTGGAGAAGCCCGGTAGGAAGATCAGGTTGTCGACCTCCTCGTCCGTGAGTTGAGCATTGGGTGGTACGAGGCCCTTTTCCTCGGCGATTGCGCGGACGCGCGGACGGTTGATGCCGGCGCCGTCGTCGGCAATGTCGATGACGATTCGGCCCGAGCGATGCGTGGCCGAAAGCCTGACCAGGCCCTCCTCGCGCTTGCCGGCAGCCAAACGAGCCTCGGGCTTTTCCAGCCCGTGATCGATCGCGTTGCGGATCATATGCGTCAGCGGATCAGCGAGCCGCTCAATCACCGTCTTGTCGACTTCGGTGCCTTCGCCCTCGGTGACGAGCCGCACCTTCTTCGAGGTTGCCGCAGCGACTTCGCGCACGAGGCGCGGCATACGCTGGAAGACCGATTTGACCGGCTGGGCGCGGATCGCCATGACGCCTTCCTGGATGTCGCGCGTCAGCTGCTCGAACTCGTCGAGTCCGGTAGCAACCTCCGACGAGCGCGCCAGGCCCGCCTCCATCAAGCGCTGCGACAGCATCGCCTGATTGATGACGAGTTCGCCGACGAGGTTCATCAGGCGATCGACCCGATCGAGGTCGACACGGATCGTCTGCTGCGCTGCTTCGGAGGCCGCAGGTTTCTCGCCTTTCGCCGGTTCAGCCTTTGGGGCGGCAGGTTGAGAGATGCTCGACGGGATGACCGCCTCCACCTCCTCATGACCAGAGGGGGTATCGGCGACGACAGTCTCCGATTGAGCAAGCTCCTCGACGGGCTCCTCCCGCACGCTCCGCAGTAACGCTGCGATTACGTCATCGCTCGGGCCGTCGACCGGGGCCGACTTGGCAACAATGGAGATGTCACAGGCGCCTTCGACGAACTCGAACACGCCGCGCACATCGTCCTCGCCGTGCGTCGTCTTGAGCTCGATGGTCCACGCGAGATACGCCCCTTCGGGGTCGAGCTCGGCCAACGGAGGAACCGATGCTATGTCGCATGCGACGGTGATCTCGCCGAGCCGCTCGAGCTCTCGCATCAGAACTGCGGGCTCGTTTGCGTTGGCGTAGAGGCTCGCGTGCGGCTTGAAGGTGATCGTGTATTCCGTGACGAGCTCTTCCGGGGCGGGCGGGGTGTCGTCGAAGATGGGCAGCGCCACCACGACCGGCTTGAAGTCGAGATCATCGACGCTGCCTTCAGGCTCGCCGACGTCAACCGCAGCCGGCGCGCCACTCAGTGCAGCGAGCTCGTCGCTGACGCTGCGAATGCGTGTCTCGTCTTTGTCTCCGCCGTCGCGCGCCACGCGCACAAGATCGGCGAGCACGTCGGCCGCTCGCAGAAGCGTCTCGACAATCGGTGCGGCAGTAGCAAGCCGCCCTTTGCGGACCTCGTCGAGCACTGTCTCGAAGATATGCGCGAAGTGCACGAGGTCATCGAGCGCGAACGCCCCCGCACCACCCTTTACCGAGTGCACCGCTCTGAACACGGCGTTGACGATCTCCGAGTCGGAGCCTCCGCTCTCGATCTCGAGCAGGCCAGATTCCAGCTCGGCGAGCTGCTCCTCGCACTCCTGGAAGAAGATCTGACGCAGCGCGTCCATATCGCTTGAGGCCATTGGGTCCCCTCGCAAGTCAGCCTGCGACCCTGCGGATTGCGTCGACCAGCTTCACAGGATGGAAGGGCTTGACGATCCATCCGGTGGCACCCGCGCTGCGCGCGCGGCTCTTTTTCTCTGTGTCGCTTTCCGTGGTCAGCACCAAGATCGGAACCGCCCTGTGAGTCGCATCACGGCGGACATGCTCGATGAACCCGAAGCCGTCGAGTCTGGGCATATTGATATCGGTTATGATGACGTCGGCCTGCTGGCCCTTTAGAACTTCGAGCCCTTTGAGACCATCTTCCGCCTGCAGCACGTGAAAGCCGGCGTCCTGGAGAGCCAGGAGCAGCATCTCACGCATGGTGCGGGAGTCGTCGACGGTGAGAATCGTCTTTCTCATCACATGGGCTCCGGTCAGGCTATTTCTCGATCCAGGTGAATTCCCAAGAGCCGACTGCCCTCCAGGAACTCCTCAGTTGGTTTCTCCAGGCGAAGGCATACGCCATCGGCCTTCCAAGTTGCCGCAGCCGCAACGAGGACTTGCAGACACTGCGCGCCGACGCGACGAACGCTGCTGGCATCCACGCTGAGCTCGGCGCCGCGGCGTGCGAGGAAGGTCTGAGCGAGGGGGGCTGCAGCTCTCAGATCGAGCACTTCCGGGAGCTGCAACTGGTTCCTCGCGGCCTTCTTCGCTCCGCCCTTAGAACTCTTCCCAGCCCTGCTCATTGGCGATTGCCTCCAGCTTCCGCACTGCTGCCGGTGTCCCGCGCGTCGAAACCGTTTTCAGGGCAGGACGTGTCTTGCCATTCGTGGGAGCTGGCCGCGAATCGCGGTGGGGTGGCTCGGCAGCCGGCTCCTGACCCGTCTCGAAGCGGCTAACCAGCTCGAGCAGCTTCTCGATCTCGCGGGCGAGGCCGTGACTTGCGGCGGTGGTCTCCTCCACGATCGCCGCGTTCTGCTGGGTGACCTGATCCATCTGGCTGACGCCGGTGTTGATCTCCTGCAAGCCGACCGACTGCTCCTTGGCACCCGCTGCAATTTCGGAGACGACCGTGTTGATCTCCGTCACCTCGGTCATGATGCGCTCGAGCGCCTTGCCCATCTGGCCCACGAGATCGACGCCCTGCTCGACCTGCTTGGTCGAGGCAGAGATCAGTCCCTTGATCTCCTTGGCCGCCTCGGCCGAGCGCTGTGCGAGCGCTCGTACCTCCGAGGCGACGACCGCAAATCCGCGCCCGGCCTCGCCCGCGCGTGCAGCCTCGACGCCGGCATTCAGGGCAAGGAGGTTGGTCTGGAAGGCGATCTCGTCGATGACGCCGATGATGTGGCTAATCTGTTGCGAGGAGCGTTCGATGTCGCCCATGGCGGCGATGGCATGGCGCACGACTTCATCGCTCTTTTCCGCATCGGACTTGGCGGAGGTGACGACTTCGCGGGCGTGGCCGGCACCGTCGGCAGTCTTCTTCACGGTAGCGGTGATCTCGTCGAGCGCTGCCGCGGTCTGCTCGAGACTCGCCGCTTGCTGCGCCGTGCGCCGCGACTGATCGTCCGCCGCCGTGGAGATCTCGCTGGTGGCATGGCGGATGGCCTGCGTGCTGGAGGCGATCGTCAATATCGCTTCCTGCAGGCTGGCCGCCGTCGTGTTGAAGTCGTGACGGATCTTCTCGTAATCCTCGGTGAAGGGCGTGTTCAGCCGGTATGTGAGGTCACCTTTCGACAGGCGCTCGAGCGCGGCCGAGAACTCCCGCATGAAGGTGTTGTGCGCCTCGACGTAGAACTGGCTCTCGGCCTCCTGCTTGCGGCGTTGCTCCTCCGCAGCTATGCGGGCGGCTTCCGCCTCCTGCTCCAGACGCTGCTTTTCGATCGCCGCCTGCTTGAAGGTCTCGACGGCCTGCGCCATTAGGCCGATCTCGTCGGTGCGCTTGATCGCCGGAACCTCAATGTCGTTGTTGCCGGCAGCGAGCTCGTTGACTGCGATGGTGATCTGGCCGAGGGGACGCGCGATGAGGCGCGACAGCCACCAGCCCGAGAGGAGCGCCATGCCGATGGCAAACAGGCTGCCGAGGAGCTGAGTTGCGTGCGAATAGTAGAGAGCGTCGTCGAGCTCGCTTCTGGTCTTTCCGAGCCACGCATCAGCCTTCTCCTGCGCGGCCTCAGACGCCGCACGGAAATCCTCGAATTCTTTCGCGGCATGCGTTGCCGTGCCCGTCTGAGCGTCGACACCGGCAGCCTGCCGACGCCAGGCGGCGGCAGTTGTCCCCATGGCGTCGAGGCTGGCGGTAATGCCCGCCTGCTGAGGGTTGGCTTCTATGACGCGGTGCGCGGCCGTCATCTCGTCGGTGAAGCGCTGCGCGGCAGCCTGCGCGGCGGTGGCGCCAGACGCCCCGTCGCTACGCGCCTGTTGTTCGTCATAGACCGCCGACGTCGCGCGCACGAGGTGCTTGGAAAGGCTCGTCGCGGAGGCCACGTCGAGGTTGGCCCGATCGATCGACAGCAGGGTGAAGAAGAACGCGGTTCCCGTGACAGCAAATACGACGAGAACACATGCAAGGCCCAACGCAAGCTTGCGCGAGACCTTCAAATTGGCGAGCGCCATGTTTCGGCATGCCCCTTGTTCGCGGTTTAGCGGACAGACATACCGGGCTCGCACCGGCATGGCAGAGCAGCATCATGCTCTTGGCTGCGCGCGTCGCGCGCCATCCAATCTGCCATGAGTGGGACTATACGGAGTGCAATACTAACAATGAATTAGTGCAATGAATTAGTGCGCTTTGTTTGCGAAGCAGTTCAACGTCCCGCAGGTGCCGCGATCGCGAGCTTCCACTTGCGGATGTGTCGTGGACTGGAATTGCGCGAAGACGCTGCTATCGCGCGAGTGAGCCGGTGCGCGCTGGCGAAGCGGCCGCTCACTGAATAGAGCGTACGACAAGTAAGGGGCGTCGTGTGCAGACTTCTCGTCGGAGAGCAGCCAGTTCCAACTCAGTAGTCGGCCGTGCAGCGCGATAGGCTAAACACGTCTTCTGTCACCGATTGTGCGCGCAGTCGTTGAACAGTTTCCACATCTGCGGGGTGCCATCGTCCATCGCCCTCTTGAGTAGATAGTCGCAGTCGTTGGGCAAGGAGGAGCCGGAGTTGTTAGGGGGCGTTTGGAGGAGGTCGTTGTAGTCCATGTTGATCCAGGGAAGAGCACCGCGAGCATATGGGTTCGTCCGGCCGGGCACGGGCCCATAGCCGCCACCGCCAGGGCCGTATCCTCCGCCAGGAGGGCCGTAGCCACCACCGCCAGGTCCGAAGCCACCCTCGTGACCGCCGCCGGGGCCGTAGCCGCCACCGCCAGGTCCGAAGCCTCCCCCGTGACCGCCACCGGGTCCGAAGCCACCACCACCGGGGGCGCCACCGAAGCCGCCGCCACCGCCGAAGCCCCGGGCGTCCGCCGCGGGCATCAATGCCGCCAAGCCGACCAGAACGCTCAAGCTCGCGGCCAGCGCCGGCTGCAACTTCCTCATGGCCCGTCCTCCACGGTCAGATGTCGGCCAACGCGCCGACCCTGCACTACCTTGGCCTAGAGCCATGAAAACTCGATAAACTGGGCCGTTCAGCCTCGAGCGGGAATCGCTACTATGCCTTAAGGCCAGGGGAGTTCTCCCGCGTGAGCACCTGCGGCGTCTTCGACGCAAACTGGCTGCGACGAGGCGAACTCCATAGATCGCCGACTTCGTTTGCCGCCGCGGTAGACGCAGCCCATTTCGTCGCGAGAAGTCTCCGCGAACGCTTAATGCATGGCCTCGAAACCGGGCGCTCACTTGCCCGTGCAGCGCCGCGACGGTAACCCGCCGCCCTTGGTCCTCGCTCGCGGGGGCACCCAAGCCGAAGCGTTACTCTCAATGCCTAACAAAACGTCACGTCAGGGGTCGGCGTGCAGATTGAGCCTCGCTGCGTAGTTGAGCGAAGTCAAACTTGTGCGCTTGTGAAAGGTGCATCGTGCGCTGGCCGTTTACCAGCCTGCAGCCCGTTCACGGTCATGCTCAACTCAATTATCCGCCAACCAATGCAGTGGAAAGTGCCGATGCAAGGCTGGCTGCCAGACGGCGCATCCGGAGCGCGGCCCACTATCAGAACCTTGTTTGCCCTCGCCGTCGTGGCGATGGTGCTCGCTGGCGGCTACGTCGCCTGGCGCCAGCTCTCGCCGCCCAGCCTGCCTGCAGGCTTTGCCAAGGCCAACGGCCGCATCGAAGCTGAACGCGTCGACGTGGCGACGAAGCTCGCCGGACGGCTCAAGCAGGTACTCGTCAAGGAGGGCGACAGCGTCACCGCCGGACAGACGCTGGCCCTCATGGACACGGCCGAGCTCGAGGCGCGGATGAATGACGCCAAAGCCGCTGCGCGCCAGGCAGAGCGTCAGCTCGACCAGGCCATCGCCTTGCTGGCGCAGCGCAACAGCGAGCTGACGCTCGCCACTCAGGATCTCGAGCGGGCCGAGAAGCTCGTCGTCAAGGGATATACATCGCGCGAGGTGGTGGAAAAGCGCACCTCGGCGAAGATCACCGCGGAAGCGGCGGTCAACAGCGCGCAAGCGCAAATCGATTTGGCCAAGGCGACCATCGAATCGGCCGCCGCCAAGGTTGCGCGCATTCAGACCTACCTCGACGACAGCGTGCTCACCGCGCCGCGTTCGGGCCGCGTGCAATACCGGCTGGCGCTGCCGGGCGAGGTGCTGCCCGCCGGCGGCAAGGTCCTCACCCTGCTCGATGTGACTGATGTCTACATGACCGTGTTCCTGCCGACGAGCGAGGCCGGCCGCCTGCCGATCGGCGCCGAGGCGCGCATCATTTTTGACGCCGCGCCGCAGTACGTCGTGCCGGCGACGGTGTCGTTCGTTGCCACGGAGGCGCAATTCACACCCAAGTACGTGGAAACGCAAAGCGAGCGAGAGAAGCTGATGTTCCGCGTCAAGGTGCAGCTGCCACCCGACGTGCTCGAGAAGTACGTGGCCTGGGTGAAGACGGGCGTGCCGGGCGTCGCCTATATCCGGCTTTCGCCGAAGGCGGAATGGCCCGACAATCTCGCTGTGACGCTGCCGTGAGCGCCGCGGGTCCTTTCTGATGCGAGCTGACTTGAACGCCGCCGCCGAGCTTCGCTCGGTCACCCATCGCTACGGACGTGCAATTGCGCTTGACGACGTCTCCGTGATCATTCCCGCCGGCCGCATGGTCGGTCTCATTGGTCCCGACGGCGTCGGCAAATCGACCATGCAGGCGCTGATCGCCGGCGTGCGCCAGATACAGTCGGGCCGGGTCATTGCGCTTGGCGGCGACATGGGAAACGCCCGTCATCGCAGCGACGTTTGCGCCCGCATCGCCTATATGCCGCAGGGTCTCGGCCGCAACCTCTATCCGACGCTGTCGGTCTACGAGAATGTCGACTTCTTCGGGCGCCTCTTCGCGCAGGAGGAGGAGGAGCGGCGCTGGCGCATCAACGAGCTGTTGCGCTCCACCGAGCTCGAGGCCTTCGCCGACCGCGCCGCCGGCAAGCTTTCGGGCGGCATGAAGCAGAAGCTGGCGCTGTGCTGCGCGCTGATCCACGATCCCGACCTCTTGGTGCTCGACGAGCCGACGACGGGTGTCGATCCCTTGTCGCGCAAGCGGTTCTGGGAGCTGATCGAGCGCATCCGCGAGCGTCGCGACGGCATGAGTGTCCTCACCGCCACGGCGTATATGGAGGAGGCGGAGCAGTTCCAGTCGCTCATCGCCATGGATGACGGGCGCGTCGTCGCCACCGGTTCGGCCGCCGAGCTCAAGAACATGACGGGCTGCGACACGCTGGAGGCAGCCTTTATCGAGCTGCTCCCGGAGCCGAAGCGCCTCGGCCACAAGAAGCTCAC
Organism: Hyphomicrobium sp.; assembly: GCF_009026145.1. Classification (GTDB taxonomy): domain Bacteria; phylum Pseudomonadota; class Alphaproteobacteria; order Rhizobiales; family Hyphomicrobiaceae; genus Hyphomicrobium_A. Next base: position 192,626 of record NZ_WBUE01000003.1, on the reverse strand, counting down.
CTTCGTTCCGCGCGTGCGCCGCGACGGGGCGCCGGCCATCGAGGCCCAGGACCTCACCAAGCGCTTCGGCAGCTTCACCGCCGTCGACCGCGTCAGCATCCGCATCGAGCAGGGGGAGATCTTCGGCTTCCTCGGCTCCAACGGCTGCGGCAAGACGACGACCATGAAAATGCTCACCGGCCTGTTGCAGCCGAGCGCGGGCAGCGCGCGGCTGTTTGGGCGGCCGGTCGACGCGCGCGACCTCGAGACGCGCAAGCGCGTCGGCTACATGTCGCAATCGTTCTCGCTCTACAACGAATTGACGGTGCTGCAGAACCTGGACCTGCACGCCCGTCTCTTCCGGGTGCCGGCCGACAGAGTGGGCGCCCGCGTCGAGGAGATGCTGCAGCGCTTCGGGCTCGCGGCCGTTGCCGACAGCATGCCGCAGGCCCTCTCGCTCGGCATGCGTCAGCGGCTGCAGCTCGCCGTCGCCGTCATCCACAGCCCGGAGATGCTCATCCTCGACGAGCCCACCTCCGGCGTCGATCCGGTGGCGCGCGACAATTTCTGGGAGCTGCTCGTCGAGCTGTCGCGCAAGGACGGCGTGACGATCTTCATCTCCACGCATTTCGTGAACGAGGCCGAGCGCTGCGACCGCGTCTCGCTCATGCACGCGGGCCGCATCCTGGCCATCGGCGAGCCGGACGAGCTGCGGCGGGCCCGCGGCGCCGCGACGCTTTCCGACGCCTTCATCGACTATCTGGAGGCGGCCGATGGCAAGGAGAGCTCCATCGCGATCGCTGGTGCCGGCGACTTCGCCGCGCCAGACGCGCAGAAGGTCGGCAGCTATCGCCGCTGGTTGAGCCCGGCGCGAATTTGGGCGTTTGCACGCCGCGAGGCGTTGGAACTCGTGCGCGACCCGATACGCATCGCCTTCGCGCTGTTGGGGCCCGTCGTGCTGCTGCTCGCCATGGCCTACGGCATTTCCTTCGACCTGGAGAACGTGCGCTACGCGGTTCTCGACCGCGACCAATCGCAAGAAAGCGCCATCCTGGGCGAAAGCTTCTCCTCCTCGCGCTATTTCGAGGAGCGGGCGCCGCTGCGCAGCGAGGGGGACGTCGATGTGCGGTTGCGATCGGGCGACATCAAGGTTGCGATCGGGGTGCCGCCCGAGTTCGGACGCGACCTGCTGCGCGAGCGCACGCCGGAGGTCGGCGTGTGGCTCGACGGGTCGGATACGTTCAGGGCGGAGACGGCCCGCGGCTACGTGCAGGGCGTGATCAACACCTACCTGCAGGACCTGTCGCGCCGCGAGACGGGCGCCGTGCCCGAGCTCAGCCCGGCCGAGATCGAGACGCGCTTTCGCTACAATCAGGCCTTCCTCAGCATCTACGCCATCTCGCCCGGCGTGCTGATGATGCTCATCATCATGTTCTGCACCATGCTGACGGCGCTTGGCATCGTGCGCGAGAAAGAGCTCGGCTCAATCACCAACCTCTACGCGGCTCCGGTGAGCAAGCTCGAGTTCCTGCTCGGCAAGCAGATGCCCTATATCGGCATCGGGCTCGTCAGCTTCGTCATGCTGGTGCTCATCATCGTCTCGGCGTTCCGCGTGCCGATGACCGGTAGCTTCCTCGCCCTGGCGTCAGGGGCATTGCTGTTTGCCGGCGCGGCAACGGCATTCGGGCTCGTCATATCAACGTTCGTGCGCTCGCAGATCGCCGCCATCTTCGGCTCGGCGATCATCGTGTCGATCCCTACCGTCAACTTCTCCGGCATGATGTATCCCGTGTCGACGCTCGAGGGCGGCGCGCGCGTGATCGGAGAGCTCTTTCCGGCGCTCTATTTCCAGCGCATCAGCACCGGCGTGTTCAACAAGGGGCTAGGGCTTGCCGAGCTTTACAAGAACCACTTGGTCCTGGCGCTGTTCTTCATCGTCTTCCTTGCGGCGGCGACGCTGCTGTTGCGCAAGCAGGAGGCCTAAGCGTGCGCTCGCTCGAGCACATCTACCGCCTCGGCGTGAAGGAGCTCTACAGCCTCCGGCACGACCCCGTGCTGGTGTTTCTCATCCTCTATACCTTCACCTTCGCCATCTACACCGTGGCAACCGGGGTCAAGACCGAGGTGCGCAACGCTTCCATCGCCTTCGTCGACGAGGACGGCACGGAGCTGTCGCGCCGCCTGCGTGATGCGTTCTTGCCGCCCTACTTCAAACCGGCAGCGCTGCTGGGGTCCGTCAACGACGTCGACCGGGCCATGGATGCCGGGCACTACACGTTCGTCGTGGTGATCCCCGTGCGCTTCCAGGCGGATGTCGTCGCCGGCCGCCATCCGACGCTGCAGCTCGACGTCGATGCCACGGCGATGACGCTAGCCGGCAACGGCACGACCTACATCACCAGCATTCTGCAGAACGAGATCGCCAATTTCGCTTCCCGCAGCGAAGGTGGCGCGGCATTGCCGGTGCGCATCTCCGTGCGCTCCAAGTTCAACCCCAACCTGGAATCCTCCTGGTTCATGGCCGTGATGCAGATCGTCAGCAACATTACCATGCTGCCGCTCATCCTTTCCGGCGCGGCGGTCATTCGCGAGCGCGAGCATGGGACGATCGAGCATCTGCTCGTCATGCCGGTCACGCCCGCCGAGATCATGCTGGCCAAGATCTGGGCCAATGGCCTCGTCATCGTCGTAGCCGCCATTCTCTCGCTCGTCGCCGTGGTGCAGGGCCTGCTCGCCGTCACCATTCAAGGGTCGATCCCACTGTTCGTGCTCGGCGCGGCGCTGTTCCTGTTCGCCATGTGCTCGCTCGGCATTGCGTTGGCGACGCTGGCGCGGTCGATGCCGCAGTTCGGGCTGCTCGCAATTCCGTTCTTCCTAGTCATGAACATGCTCTCCGGCGGCGTCACCCCGCAGGAAGGCATGCCGACGTTTCTGCGCATGGTGATGCAGCTGGCGCCGTCGACGCACTTCACCAGCTTTTCGCAAGCCGTGCTCTACCGCGGCGCCGGCCTCGATGTCGTGTGGCCGCAGCTCGCCGCTATGGCGGGGATCGGCGTCGTGTTGTTTGTGCTGGCGGGCTGGCGCTTCCGCGGCACCATGGCCGCGGCGCAAGGCTGAACTCGCGTCAGGCGAGCGGCGTCACGTCGACGCCGACGTAGACCGAATGCTCGCTGCCGCCCAGGAGGATGCCGCTGATCGGGCTGACGTCGTCGTAGTCGCGGCCATAGGCGATGGTGATGTGCTCATCGCGCGTCGGTTGGTTACGCGGGCCGGTGCCGATCGATAGAATCGCGCCATCGAAATGTCCGGAGGGAATTCAACGACCTGTAGGTTGTTGCACACATATTCTCGGTTCTTGGATTGTGGCGACGTAGGCGAATCATGTTGCCTCTGCTCAGCGGGAGGCAAACAAATGCGAATGATATTTATTCCTTTAGTGATTTCCCTTCTCTGCGGATGCGCAGAACAAAAGTATGCGGTGCTTCGGCTTGACGGCCAATCGATCGCGGAAAGCCCGAGGCTGCAGCAGGCATACGAAACAGACGTAGCAATCTGCAACGGGGAGACGCAGAAAGCTAACCTCTCTAAAACGCGGACTTATGCGGGAGGCCTAGCAGCTATCGCCGAAGATATAGAACATAAGCGGGCCGCAGAGGATGTGATGACGGGGTGCATGGCCCAGAAGGGTTACGTGCGAGTACCAGAGGAACAGGCTGACGCGAAGAAGAAGCAGATACAGGCTGTCGCTCAGATGAAGGGTGACGTAGCCACAGCATCCATAACTAAAGCCGATTAGCCGAGAAATCGGCTCCGTTGAGACCACAAGGCCACAACTAAGCAACGCTTTTTGAAACACCCATTGCCCACGATGCCCCCTAAACATGTTCCGGAGCACATGAGGCGCTGCGAATCGCTTAGTATTGAGCGACAGCGCAATGGAGGCAGCCGTGAAGATCGCACCGAAGATCGTGATGGCCTCGTTCATCGCTTTTCTTGGGTATGGATCCGCGAAGGCGGCAAGTATTGGCGGCTGGGAAGTGAGGCCAGCTTACGACGATGGCAAACTCTCTTCCTGCGCAATGTGGGGGGAATTCAATGGCGGGATGACGCTAGGGGTTCTCGTCAAGTCCGACTATTCCTGGGCTTTTGCCTTTGGTCATAAGGCGTGGCAGCTGACGAAGGATCAAGCATTCGTCGCGACGGTTAGCGTTGATAACCTCAATATCGGGGACGGTCGGGCCCATGCCTATTCAGAGACCGGCGGTGTTCTCAAGCTTGTGCCAGGAGCCTATGAGATACTGCAGCGTGGGCACGCCATCCGAATTTCAGCGCTCGGAATGGCATCGACACTGAGCCTTAAGGGGTCGCAGCGAGCGCTCCAAGCCGTGCTCGATTGCGTCCGCAAAAATTCGTCGCAAGCAACGCGTCAGACCACTTCTTCCGACGATGGTTCTGGCATACCCGTGCCTGGAGTCGAAGCTGTCACCATGCTGAGCAATCTGCTTTCAACCCTTGGATATGCCGGGTACACGATCGATCAGCCGAAGGATGACATCATCCATTGGACTTTCTCAGATGGCTCGCGGGGTCACTTTTTCGCATTCCGCAACTTCGCAGGTAGTACCGACCAAGCTGTAGCCGCGTTCATTTCGCAAACGGCAGAAGGTTGCGCCGGAGATTTCGCTTCTGCGAAGCACGCCACCCCAACCACCGACGGAACCGAAATTCGATCTCTTATAACCTCTTGTCGCGACCAAAGAGGCACTCGCACGTTGCGAACGAGTATCGTCAAACGCGGTGATACAATACTGACATTCAGCTTTCCTGCAGACGCTGATACCCCTGGGGAAAGCACTTTCGATAAGGATCTTGCTCAGAAGGCAGTCATCACATTGCCGCGCTGATGACGAGCTAAGGGCGCTAGCGGCGGCAGGTCGGAAACTTCGGCTTTGATCGCGAAGAGCATGCTTGTCCTCATCGGGCTTAACTGACCTTTCAGTCCACAGGCGTCACGTCGACGCCGACGTAGACCGAATGCTCGTTGCCGCCGAGCAGGATGCCGCTGATCGGGCTGACGTCGTCGTAGTCGCGGCCATAGGCGATGGTGATGTGCTCGTCCTTCGGCATCAGCCCGTTGGTCGGATCGAAATCGACCCACCCAAACTCGGGCGACCACACCGAGATCCAGGCGTGCGAGGCGTCGGCGCCGGTGAGGCGCGCAACGCCGGGCGCCGGGCTCGTCATGATGTAGCCGCTGACGTAACGCGCCGGCAGGCGCATAGCGCGCGCGCAGGCAAGCGCTAGGTGTGAAAAATCCTGACAGACTCCGCGCCTCTGCTGCAGCACCTGCGTCACCGGCGTCGATACGTCCGTCGCCGTCGGGTCGAAGGTGAAATCGTTATGGATGCGCTCGACCAGATCCCAGGCCGCCGCGAGCACCGGCCGTCCGGGCGTGAACGATTGCCGCGCGTAGGCTGCGATGTCCGGCGTCGCGCGCGTGTTCTTGGAGGCGCAGGCGTAGCGCACGACCTCGAGCTCGAGGCCGCGGCGCGGATCGGAGATCGTCCTGGCAAGGGCTTCCCACGGGCGTGTGGCCGAGCGATCGATGTTGCCCGGCGCGGTAACGCCAATCGTCGAGCGCGCATGCACGACGAGCTCGTTGTGGTCCTGCTCGATGTCGAACATCACGACGCGATTGCCGTAATAGTCCTCGCGTTCGGCGCGGATGGTCGGTGCCGGCTCGATGAGCAGCGTGTGGCCCTTGATCTGCTGGCGCTCGACGGCGCGCGGGGACATGTGGACGATGTGCTGGCTTTGCGCCACCGGCGTTGAGTAGCGATAGATCGTGCGATGGCTGACATCGTAGATCATGGCTTCGGCTCTAGTGCCCCCATTCCGAAGTTCGCCGAAGTTCGCTGCTGGGGGAGGGAGCGAATTTCGGAATGATAAGGGGCACTACAACCATGGCCTTGCTAGTGTGATTCAGATCGATAAATTCGCTCGGTACCTTGCCGCTGTCGATGGCGAATTTCTCGATCATCACACTAGCTGCGGGTGTGGACGCGGTGCGGCTGCTCCTCGAGCAGATTGAAGTAGTGCCGCTCGATGGCGGTGGTGAGCTGCGGTAGCAGGCGCAGCTGGTTGCGCACCGCCTCCTGCAGCTCCGCGCGCGAAGGGTCCTTGGCGAAGGCCTCGACGTCGGCAAGCCGGATGGATGTCAGCATGGACAGGATCAGCCGCCGCTCGTCGGTGAGGCTGGCGCCCTGCTTGGACTGCGGCATGCCGGCAAGATGGTGCGAGATGCTGGCGAGCTGATAGGCGAGGCTGCGCGGGTTGGTCTCGTCGAGCAGCAGCAGGTCGAGTACCAGCGCCAGCATCGGATCAAGCCGGTAGCGCGAGCGATAGGTGATGAAGCTGTCGGCGACCTCGAGCAGGAAGAACAGGCGGCCGGTCTCCTCCTCGGGGTCGAGCGGTTGTCCGAACAGCCACAGGATCGCCTCGCTCATGTTGCCGGCGCGCTCGACGCGGCGCCCCATGTCGAGAAACGACCAGCCCTGGTTGCGGGTCATGTTCTCGTGCATCAGGCCGTTGAAGGCGGCAAGCCAGCCGAGCCCATCCTCGATGAGATCGAGCAGCACTTCGGGCGAGGCCGTGAGCAGGGCGCGGCGCCACTCGGCGCCGGGGCGGAATTGGCTCAACACCCGCCAGGCTTCCAGCGACAGGCGATCGCGCGTCAGGTTGGCGACCCGATAGAGCTTGTCGAGTGTGCCATCGAGCGTGCGGCGGCCGTCCTTGGCGGCGATCAGCAAGTGCACCATGCGCTCGACCGCAGCGGCATCGTCGCCATCGCGCGGTGGGAGGCTGTGCATCCCATCGCGGGCGGCCAGCGCCTCGAGGCAGGCGCGTGCGGCACCCTGCACCTGCGAGGGAGCATTGTCGCCGCGCAGGGGCTGCAAGGCGCTGCGCAAGACGCGCATGATCCAGTCGGCGCGCTCCCCGTAACGTCCGAGCCAGAACAGGTCATCAGCGACGCGGCTTTGAATGACGCGCTGTGAGCGCTGCACGCGCGCGGTATCGATCGTCGGCTGCCACAGGCTGCGATGCGGGGGTACCTCGCCATCGGCGATGATCCACACGTCGCGCGTGCGGGCCTCGGGCGCGCTGAGCGCCACGGCGAGGTTGGGAACGATGGCCATGGCGAGCCCGCCGGGCATCACCGTGAAGCCATCGGAGGTTGCGGCGGCGAAGAGGCGGACGGCAAACGGCTGTGGGACGAGGCCTTGCGGCGTGAAGGCCGGCGTCGTCCCAAAGCCGATGCGCTCCTCGGCGACCAGCACGTCGCCGTGCAGCTCGATCTCCTCCTTCAGCGCGCGCCGCTGCGCCTCGGTGAGGCTGGAACCGAGCTGCCCGTACTGCGCGCCGCCGGGACGACCGGTACCCTCCTGCGCCGGGTGGATGACCATGCGTTCGAGGTTGTCGATGACGTGCCGGCGGTTTTCCTCCTCGCCCAGCCAGCGGCGAGGCGCATCGGCGATCAGCAGCTCCTCCCCGAACAGCCGACGGCAGATGGCCGGCAGGTAGGCGCCGAGGCCGCGATTCTGCGCCACCGCAGAGCCGAGGGCGTTGCGCACCAGCTCCGGAGCTTTGCGGCAGGCCTGCACGAGACCGGGCGGGCCGCCGTAGCGGGCTGCATCGAGCTCCAGCGGATCGGATTGGCGGCCGTCGACGCAGCGGACGATGAGATCGATGCGCTTCAGGCCCTCGAGCGTCTTGAGAAACATGCGGTCGCCTGCCGTGCGCAGGTCGCCGCCCTCGACCAAGAGATAGCCGAGGTAGCGGGCGAGGTAAGCGTGGCTGAAGTAGTCGTCGTGGTGCGGCCCGGGGGTGAGCAGGGCGATGCGCGGATCGCGGCGCCCGGTGAGCATCGTCAGGCCGCCTTGCAGGCGTTGGAAGAACGGCGCCAGGCGCAGGCTGTTGCAGGCTTCGAACAGATCGCCGGCGATGTGCGTGTGCACGACGCGATTAGCGAGCGCATAGCCGACGCCAGCCGGCGTCTCGGTGTGGTTGTCGATGACCCGCCAGTTGCCATCGGCCTCGCGCGCTAGGTCGAGTGCATAGAACTGCAGGTAGCCCGCCGCGGGATTGATGCCGTGGCAGGGTGTTAGGAAGGCCAGGTCGGAGAAGATGAGCGCCGGAGGGATCAGACCCTCGCGCAGCAGCCGCTGCTCGCCGTAGGCGTCGGCGAGGATGGCGTTCAGGAGCCGCGCACGCTGGATGATGGCCTTCTCGAGTGCCTGCCATTCGGTGCTCGAGAAAATCAGCGGGACGAGGTCGACCTCCCAGCGTTTGCCGGGGGAAGCCGGGTCGGCAAAGATGTCGTGCGCGATACCCATCTCGCGCACACGCCGGTTGAGGCGCTCGGAGCGCTGGGCTTGCTCGGCGACGGGGAGTGCCGCGAGCGCGGCGAGAAAAGTCTGCCAATGCGGGCGCACTTCGCCGCTGGCATCGATGAGCTCGTCGTGGGCGCCGCCGCACGCGCGCGCATAATCGGCGAGGAGTGTCTGGTCGAGCGGTGTAGGAAGCCGCGCTTCGAGAGTCATGCTTCAAGGTTCATGCGGCTATGCCCCGCGGAATACACCCTGTGGTCCGCTCGGCTGCAGAGGTCGCGGCGAGGATAGTGCTTTGCCGTGCAGCGCACCAGCGCCCACAAGAGCCGGAAGCGCCAAATCAACTCGGCTGTGACTCCGTTGCGTGACTGGCCGAGGTCACGTGCGCAGGTCGAGGGTGAGCGGATACTCCGCATTGACCTCCGGGGTGGTGACGGAGGCGCGCCCGGGCGTGTGGCCGAGCCGCTCGAAACGGGCGAGGCGGCGACCCTCCGCCTCGTAGGAGTTTATGGGCGAAAGCTCGAAGCTGCGTCCGCCGGGGTGGGTCGAGTGATAGCGGCAGCCACCCACCGAGCGCCCCGTCCAGGTGTCCACGATGTCGAGCACCAGCGGCACGTGGGGCGCTATGGCCGGATGCAGGCACGAGGCCGGCAGCCAAGAGCGGAAGCGCACACCGGCGACCTTCTCGCCAAACGTGCCCGTCGGGGCCAGCGGCAGGCCGCGGCGATTGCAGGTCACGGCGAAACGGTCGTTGGCGCCATCGCGCACCTTGACCTGCACCCGGTCGAGCGAATTGTCGACGTAGCGCGCCGTGCCCCCGGAGGCACTTTCCTCGCCGAGCACGTGCCAAGGCTCGAGCGCCTGGCGCAGCTCGACCTCGACCCCGTAGGCATCGACCTCGCCGATGAGGGGGAAGCGGAACTCGAAGTGCGGCTTGAACCAGTCGAGCGCGACGGGAAGCCCGCAATCCTTGAGGTCGCCGATGACCTCGGTGAAGTCCATCCACAGGAAATGCGGCAACATGTACCGATCATGTAGCGCCGTACCCCAGCGGATAACCTTGCCCCGGTAGGGGCGGTCCCAGAACATGGCGATGAAGGCGCGCATCAAGAGCTGCTGCACGACGCTCATGCGCGCGTGCGGCGGCATCTCGAAGGAGCGGAACTCGATGAGCCCGAGCCGGCCCGTGGGACTGTCGGGCGAATAGAGCTTGTCAATGCAGATCTCGGCCCGATGCGTATTGCCGGTGACGTCGACGAGCAGGTGACGGAAGATGCGGTCGACCAGCCACGGCGGGATGCTGCCATAGGCCGGATCGGGGATCTGCTTCAGCGCGATGTCGAGCTCATAGAGTGACTCATGACGCGCTTCGTCGAGGCGCGGCGCCTGGCTCGTGGGGCCGATGAACAGTCCGGAGAACAGGTACGAGAGCGAGGGATGGTTCTGCCAGTAGGCGACGATCGAGGCGAGCAGGTCGGGACGGCGCAGGAACGGGCTGTCGGCCGGCGCGATGCCGCCCATGACGATGTGGTTGCCGCCGCCGGTGCCGGTGTGGCGGCCGTCGAGCTGGTACTTGTCGGTGCCGAGCCGCGCCTTGTGCGCCTCCTCGTAGACGGTGGTGGTGATGTGAACAACCTCCTTCCAGCTCGTGGCCGGATGGATGTTGACCTCGATGACGCCGGGGTCGGGCGTGACCTTGATCACGTTGATGCGCGGATCGTGCGGCGGCGCATAGCCCTCGATGTGTACGGGCTGCTTGACCGCGGCCGCCGCTTCCTCGACGGCAGCGACGAGCGCCGCAAAGTCGAGCGCATCCGACAACGGCGGCAGGAACACGCACAGGTGCCCGTCGCGGGGCTCGATGGCGAGCGCGGTGCGCACCGAGCCGTAGATCTCGCTGGCACCCGTCGGCGGCGGCACCGGTGCCGGCCGCAGAGTGATGGCGCGGCGCTGCTGGACGAGGATCTCGCGCTCGGGAAGCGGCGGCATGTCGCTCAAGGGATCGCGCGGAAGCACGTGCGGATAATCGAGTGACGGTAGCACCGGAAGAGATCCCATCGGCAGGCGGAAGCCGGCCGGCGAATCGCCCGGCACGAGATAGAGCTTGCTGCGCCGCGTGCCCCACCGCTCGGTCACCCAGCGGCGGCCGAGGTCAGGAGAATGCCACACCTGCACGGGGAGAATGTAGCTGACCGGCTTGTCGAGCCCCTGCTCGAACACGCGCACGATGCGCGCGCGCTCCGCCGGGTCCTGCAGCTTGTTCTCCTCGGGCGAAACGTTGAGCGGCAGCTTCTGCTCGACGAGCGCGTAGTAGCCGGGGTCCTCGTAGGCGGGGATGCCGCTGTTTGCCGGAAGCCCGAGCTGCGTGCACAGCGCGCCCATGAGCCTCTCGGCGTCGCCGATGGTGGCGTTGGCCGGCTTGTCTTCGCGGTCGATGAGGTTGGGGTCGCCCCACAGCGGTTGCTGATCGCGGCGCCAATAAAGTGAGAAGGCCCATCGCGGCAGCGGCTCGCCCGGGTACCATTTGCCTTGGCCAAAATGCAGAAGGCCGCCGGGCGCGAAACGCTGCTGCAGGCGACGCACGAGATCTTCGGCGTAGGAGCGCTTGGTGGGGCCGACGGCGGCCGTTTTCCATTCGTCGCCGTCCATGTCGTCGATCGACACGAATGTCGGCTCGCCGCCCATGCTGAGGCGCACGTCGGCGCTGTTGAGGCGCGTATCGACTTCCTCGCCCGCCGCCAGGATCTGCTTCCAGGTGTCGTCGGAGTAGGGGAGGGTGACGCGCGGGCTTTCCAGGATGCGCTCGACGCGCATGTCGAAGGTGAAAGTCACCTCGGCGCGCTCGTGCGCACCGCTGATGGGTGCGGCGCTCGACGGCTGCGGCGTTGCCGCGAGCGGGATATGACCTTCGCCCGCGAGCAGGCCCGACGTTGGATCGAGGCCGATCCAGCCGGCGCCCGGAACGTAGACCTCGGCCCAGGCGTGCAGGTCGGTGAAGTCGGCTTCGGCGCCGGCGGCGCCGCCGTCGACCGGCTTCACGTCGGGGCGGAGCTGGATGAGATACCCTGAGACGAAGCGCGCCGCGAAGCCGATGTGGCGTAGGAGCTGCACCAGCAGCCAGCCCGAGTCGCGGCACGAGCCGGAGGCCTTCGCCAACGTCTCCTCGGGGGGCTGGATGCCCGGCTCGAGACGCACGCAGTAGTCAACCTCGTTGCGCAGTTTGCGGTTGAGGTCGGTGAGGAAGTCGATCGTCCCGGTCTTCTTGGCTGGAAGCGAGGTGAGGAATTTTCTCACCAGCGGGTCAGCCGGCAGCGGCTCGAGATAGGGGCCGAGCTCCTTCTTGAGATCGGGCTCGTACGCGAACGGCCAGTCCTTGGCGCTCTCCTCGACGAAGAAGTCGAACGGGTTGATGACCGCCATGTCGGCGACGAGATCGACGGTGACGACGAAGCGGTCGGTCTTCTCGGGGAGCACAACGCGCGCGCAATAGTTGGCGAACGGGTCCTGCTGCCAATTGAGGAAATGCAGCTTGGGCTCGAGGTTGAGCGAGTAGCTGAGGATCGGGGTGCGGCAATGGGGTGCCGGGCGTAGCCGGATCACCTGCGGGGCCATTCCGATCACACGGTCATAGTGGTAGGCCGTCCGGTGCGTGAGAGCGACGTGGAGGGGCATCAGGACCTATTCAGAGTGGGCACGCTTTGCAGCGCAGCACTAGTGGATTGGGACCATAGAGCATCTTTCGCTGCGCACGAAGATCGGGCATTGCCTCGCAAACGGGCTCGCTGCAACAAGTTTGGGCAGTTAATGCGAACGGAGCGTGCCGAGGCGTTAGCGGTGGCGCGAGCGGAACCGGCAGGATCGAGGACTTGGGTGAAGACCTTCAAATGCGGCGCCTGCGGCAATACGGTGTACTTCGAGAACGTGCGATGCCTCAGGTGCGGGCACGCGCTCGGCTTTCGCTCCGACAAGCTTGAAATTCGAACCGTCGTTGCGGCCGGCAACGGGCTCTATCGCGAATACAAGAAGGGCCCGGGGGCCCGCTTGCGCTACTGCGCCAACGCCGAACAAGGCGTGTGCAATTGGCTGCTGTGCGAAGATGAGGCCTTCCCGTTCTGTGCGGCGTGCGCGCTGAACCGCACCATTCCCGATCTGTCCGACCCTGCGAATGTGCTCGCCTGGGGCGAGTTCGAACGCGCCAAGAAGCGACTGGTGTATTCGCTGCTGCGCCTCGGTCTGCCGCTCGACGGCGCGGCAATGGGCAAGGCCCCGCTCAATTTCGATTTCGTCAACGACGCGCTCACCGGACATGTCGACGGCGTTATAACCATCGCCGTCGGCGAGGCAGATTCGGTCGAGCGCGAGCGTCAGCGCAAGGCGATGGCCGAGACGTACAGGTCCATGCTCGGGCACCTTCGGCATGAGAGTGGCCATTACTATTGGATGCTGCTGATCGACGGCACCGACAACATCCACCGCTATCGCCAGCTATTTGGCGACGAGCGCGAGAACTATGGAGCGGCACTTGAGCGGCACCATTCGCAGGGCCCCCCGGACGACTGGTCACTGCGCCACGTATCGGCGTATGCGAGCTCGCACCCGTGGGAGGATTGGGCCGAGACCTGGGCGCACTACCTGCACATGCTCGATGCGCTCGACACCGCTGCGATCCATCGCATCGAGCCGCGCTCGATCAGGTTCGGCGGCAGCGGGGCGTGGCCGCTGCGGCCGCTCGATGTGTATCGCACCGAGAGCTTCGATGCGCTGATCAAGCGCTGGGTGCCGCTGACCCTGGCGCTCAACGACATAAATCGCAGCATGGGGCACGCGGACTTCTATCCCTTCGTGATTCCCGAGGTGGCGGCGACCAAGCTCGCGTTCGTGCATCGCGTGATCCGTGGGGCAATGCAATAAGCGGCGATCACACCGCTAGTGACCGTGACCGCCCTTGCCGCCGCCGCCGATCCCGATGCCAATACCGATGCTGATGCCGGGCGAGCTGGGCTGATAGCGCGGTGTTCGGCGCACCTGCCGCGTCCTGCGTACCTTGCGCTTGGCGCGACGTTCCGGCGCCTTCTGGGCCTTCTTCACTTTCGGCTTCGGTTCCTCCGCCTTGCGCACCTTCGGCTCGGGGCAGCGTCCGAGCTCGATGTCGGCACGCGTGAAGATGGGCGCCGCATCTACGCTCGGTGGATTGACCACGAATGGAAAGGCCCGCTCGAAGTTCACCTCGCGGGCAGCCGGCAGGCCGTTCCATGTTCCGGGGTCCTCCAGTTCGCCGCTGGCTCCGATGCGCAATAGGCGGCACGGGTCTTCCAGCGATCGGCACTGACCGCGTTCGTTGCAGGCGCGGATCGACCCTTCGTGCAGCAAGATCCAGACCGGGCCGTTCTCCTCGACGTAAACGTCGAAGATGGTGCCGCGCACGGTTATTGCCGCTACTGGCGTGCGTATCGAATAGAACGGTTTGGCGGCCACTCCGGTGATGAAGCGAAAGCCGCCCTTGATGAGATTGAGGACGATAGCGCCGCTCGCATTCTCGGGATTGTAGACGAAGCGATCAAGGGTCAGTCGCGCGCCGGGTCCGATAGCGAGCTTTGTTTGATCGCGCAGGATGAGCTCGGCGATGGAGTCCAAGCCGGCCGCAATGACCTCCTCCTGGACGACATCGTCGCCGGTGGTGAGCGTGCGCACGTCCTGGCGGAAGGCTCCGGTCACCTGATTGACGATGGCCACGGCCGAGCCGATGGCATCGCCGGGATCGGCGCGCGCGGTGCCGGCATGCACGCAAAGACAAACGCAGACGATCAACCGCTTTAGATACATGGCAATAAGCGTAGCAAAAAGATCAGATCAAAGAATTAGTCCTCAGAATGTCCTAATTCAATTGGCGCTTCTGAACATTGGCCAAAAATATTGTTGGCTGCCCCCGGTGACCCTCATTAGCCAATGGCCGGTGCTGTCCGCTAAGATAGCTAGCGATGCGAGCGGCGCATGCAGTGATGACAGCTATCTCGATTGTCCTGGCGGGATGGTCGACGGGTGCGGCCGCGCGCAGCCAGATCGGCGGGGAGGATAAAACCTGTGCCGACACGGCCAACGCCGAAGCGGCGATAGCAGCCTGCACGCGCCTTTACGACAACCGGGGGCTCGGCAAGCGCAACCGCGCCATCGCGTTAGGCAATCGCGGCGCAGCCTACAAGATGCTCGGCAAATATAGCGAAGCGATAGCCGACTTCGACCTCGCCAGCGAGCTCGATCCCGACAATCCTCAGTACTACTGCCAGCGCGGCGACATTCACATCCGCTTGGGTCAACTCGATACGGCGATCGAGGACTTCACCACCGCGTTACGGTATTCGCCGCGGCTGCTGTGGGGATTCCAGGGGCGCGGCAGAGCTTACTTTGCGAAGGGAAACGGCGAGCAGGCGCTGGCAGATTTCAACGAGGCTCTGCGCCTCAAGCCGGGCGATTTCATCCTGCTCACACAGCGTGGGCGTGCCAGCAACCTTGCCGAGAAGTACGACCTCGCCGTCGCCGACCTGTCGAAAGCGATGAAGCATCCCAAGTTCGACACCATACTTCCAAAGGAACGGGCGGACCTGATAGCGCAGCGAGGCTACGCGTACATCAAGCAGGGACGCGCGAGCGAGGCGCGGTCCGACGCAGACGAAGCCTTGCGGTTGATGCCGAAGTCGGCCCTAGCGCTGGGTGTAACTGGGCTGATCGAGGAAAAGGAAGGCGCCAGGGAAAAGGCCAAGGACGCCTTTACGCGCGCTCTGGCAATCGAACCGGGACTAAAGCTGGCCAAGGCTGGCCTCGACAGAGTTGGCGGCGGCGATGCGGCAGAGCCTCAAAAGGCCGCCGAAGGGCCTGAAAAGGCCTCCGAGCCCGTCGCTCAGTCCGATCCAATCGAGCGCACAACGCCTCGGTCAGATCCGCAGGAATCGCAGTCGGGAGTAGAGATGTGCGCCAAGTACATTCCGGAGATCGGCCGCACAGTGAGGGTCGAGTGCGCCGATTGACGGGTTGTCAGAAGTGGATGACGGCACCGCTCAGCAACAACTGCAGATCATCGATCGGCGCGCCGGCTATTGCCCCCGTCGCCACCCCGCCATTCAATTGGCGCAAGGTGAGATCCCCGCTCACGTGGCGGTAGGTCAGGTAGAGAATCATTGCCGCGCTGTCGATGCCTTGCGCGATGCCGCCGCCCCAGATTTCGACTTCGGACTGCCACACTGCCCATTGGCCGAGCCCAGTGGGATTGAGCGCATCGCCCGGCCCGACGAGCAGCGGCGTCGAGGCGCCCCCATCGTATGTGTAGTAGTCGCCGTAGATCGTCGTCTGGCCGAGTGGCAGGAAGGGTCGCTCGACGCCGGCCTGCCCGGAGAAAAAGATCTGGCGGTCGTCGACACCAGTGTCGCGATAGCGCGTCGTCTCCTGCACGAGGCCGTCGCCGGTGACGTTGGCGCCGAAGTTCACGAACAGTCCGCTGTCGAGATGCTTGGCGCTAACCGAGCCGCGCAGCTGGCTGCACGCGGTTTCCTCGCCCGTGAACATCAGGAAGGCGACGGGGCAGACGCTGCGCGTGCGCGAGCCGGGCGTCAGCTGCAGGTAGCCGATGCCCGCGCCGATATCGAAGCCGGCCACCTCCTTGCGATAGCGCAGCGCCACGTCCCAGAAGTCGGTGACCACCCAGTCGGCAGCGAGGGTGAAGCCGTTCCACGTGGGCGAGACATACTTCAGCAGCGAGAAGCCGCGCTGGCTTTCGCCGGGCTGATCCCCGCCGGCCCCGATGATGCGCCGCCAGTTGAGCAGGCTGCCGGTAAGGCGGCCGTCGCTCGCCGAGCGCAGGAACATACCGAGGCCGGCATTCTCTGGCGCCGCGTAGTGATCGAACGCGCCCGTCTGCGTGACGTTCGAATTGGCGATGCGGTCGGTAGCGGCGAACGTCGTGCCTGTAAAGACGGTTCCGTATCGCTTGTTGCGCAGGAACCAGACCGAGCTGCGCAAGTCGAAACGCGTCGGGAGCCGGCCGTCGAAGCCGCCGTCGGCAACCTGATTGACCAGCTTGGAGTTGGCCGTCCGGATGCCGACGTCGATGGCGTATCCGGCCTCCCACAACGCATCGATCGCCGCTTTGCCCACGAAGCTGAAGCGCGAGCGCTGGTTGTCGTTGGTGACGACATAGGCGTTTTGCTCGCCGCCGTCGTCCCAGGCCATGACGGCGTTGTTGACGACGCCGGAGATCTCAAGCGTCACTCGATGATTGCCCTTGCTGGCGACCATCGCCTCCAGCTCGGCAACACGCCGTTCGAGATCCGCGCAGCAGTGCGGCTCGACAGCGGCAGCGACGGTGGATGTCCCGGCGAGAATGAGTGCCGCCAGGGCATGGAGCGTGACTGGCCTGCTTCGCCCTCCGGTGGGCACGCTCCGACGCCTCGTATGCCGCCTGGCTCAATGCATGTGTTAGAGGCCATACCTGATTCGATAAGTCATCGGCCGGTTGCAGACCTGCGTGAGCCGAATGACGTGCCTCGGCATCACCGGGCATGTGCAACTTCATCCAACGCGGGCCCAGCCAGGGCGCCAGCGCCGCACTTTACATTTTCTTGAACCGCGCCCCTTAGATTGCCCGGTTGATCATCCGCCCAGAGAGGGGATTGTGCGTGGCGATCAGGAACTCCGTGCTACGGTCCATCGCCGCCCATCCGTGGACGAGTGCCCAGGATGCGATCCTGGGCACCAGCGTGCTGGCCGTTGCAGGGCTGCTCGCCATCGAGTTCGATCTCTTCTACTTCGCCCATGAGCTCACCACCGCCGAGCGCCGCGTCTCACTCGCGGAAGCCATTGCTCTGACGGTGCTGCTCGGCTTCTGCATCGGCTTCTTTATCTACCGGCGGGTACGCGAGCATAGAGATGATGCGCAACGGCGCGCGGAAATCGACCGCGAGATGCAGGAGCTGCGCGACCAGGCGTTGCGCGATCCTTTGACAGATCTGCCGAACCGTCGCGCCGTGCTTGCCCGGCTGAATGACCTGCAGCTGCGGTTAGACGGGCGCCAACACGCCTTCTTCTTGCTGGATCTCAATGAGTTCAAGCGTGTCAACGACCAGTACGGACACGCTGCGGGCGATTGCGTTCTGCAGGTTGTCGCGGAGCGCTTCAGGCGCGTGGCGCGGCCGGCCGATCTACTGGCGCGCCTCGGCGGCGACGAGTTCGCCATCCTCGCCTACGATGTCGATAGAAGCGGCGCGGCAGCGGTGGGAAATCGATTTCTCGGCACCCTCGAGAACAAGATCTGGGTCGACGGCGTTGGCCACGACATCGGAGTGTCGGTCGGCGCCGTTCTCATCCCGAACGATGGCGTGACGGTGCCGGAGATCCTCGCCAATGCCGACATCGCCATGTACCAGGCCAAAGACACCGACCGTTCGGCGCTGGTTTTCTTCAGCGATGTCAAAGTCAGCGCCGGACTTTATCCACGCGCAGCAGGTTAGGAGACCCCCGCGCCTTGCCGCCCCATTGACTTTGGCTGCCAGGCTCACATATTTTGCAGTTGCAAATCATTCGCAACTAGAATGAGGCGACCGCGGCCCTTCGCGGGGCTTGCGCGGGCAAATATGGCTGAACTCTCTCTTGGGGGCTCGCATTGGGCATGACGCGAAGAATCTTTGTGCAGGCGGCAGCATTGTTCTGCCTCGTGGCGTTACCTCAGCTTGCGGCTGCGGCCGACGGTGGCAAACCGTTTCGTGTAGTCACGACCTTCACCGTGATCCGCGATATCGCCCAGAACGTTGCCGGTGAGGCGGCCGTCGTCGAGTCGATCACCAAGCCGGGGGCGGAGATCCACGACTATCAGCCGACCCCACTCGACATCGTGAAAGCGCAGTCGGCGGACCTCGTCATCTGGAACGGTCTCAACCTCGAACGCTGGTTCGAGAAGTTCTTCCAGAACGTATCTGACGTGCCGAGCGTCGTCGCCAGCGAGGGCGTCGAGCCCATGGGCATCCGCGAGGGCGCCTACACCGGCAAGCCCAATCCGCATGCCTGGATGTCGTCGGCCAACGCGCTGATCTACGTGGAAAACATTCGCAAGGCCTTGGTGCAGCACGACCCGGCCAATGCCGAGATCTATAATCGAAATGCAGCCGCATACGCGGCGCGCATCAAGGCCATCGATGCGCCTCTGCGCCAGCGCCTCGCGTCGATTGCCGACGGGCAGCGCTGGCTGGTGACCAGCGAAGGCGCCTTCAGTTATCTCGCACGCGATTATGGTCTGCGCGAGCTCTACCTGTGGCCGATCAACGCCGACCAGCAAGGCACGCCGCAGCAGGTGCGCCGCGTCATCGATGAGGTTCGCAAGGCCAAGGTGCCCGTCGTGTTCAGCGAGAGTACCGTCTCCGACAAGCCTGCGCGCCAGGTCGCTAAGGAGACGGGCGCGCGCTATGGTGGGGTTCTCTACGTCGACTCGCTCAGCGAGAAGGACGGTCCGGTGCCGACTTATCTTGATCTTCTGGAGACGACTGTCGGCACGATTGCCGAAGGCTTTGGCGCATGAATCTTGTCCCTACGGACGTGACCACGGGCGCGGCGGCTGATGTCGAGGCCTCGCTGTCCGTGCGCAACGTCACGGTGACCTACCCGAGCGGCGTGACGGCACTGAAGGATGCATCCTTCGAACTCGGTGCAGGTACGATTTGCGGCCTCGTCGGCGTCAATGGCAGCGGCAAGTCGACGCTGTTCAAGGCGATAATGGGTTTCGTGCAGCCGAGCGTCGGCGAGGTGCGCATCGCCGGCCTGACGGTATCGGAGGCTCTGAAGCGCGGCTACGTCGCCTACGTGCCGCAGAGCGAGGATGTCGACTGGGACTTTCCCATTCTGGTCGAAGACGTCGTGATGATGGGCCGATACGGCCACATGAACTTTCTGCGCATTCCTTCGGCAATCGACAAGCGCAAGGTCGACGAGGCGCTGGAGCGGGTGGGCATGAGCCGCTACCGGCATCACCAGATCGGCGAATTGTCAGGCGGCCAGAAGAAGCGCGTCTTCCTTGCGCGCGCCCTGGCGCAGGAGGGGCGTGTCATTCTCCTCGATGAGCCGTTCACGGGCGTCGACGTGCATACCGAGACGGCGATCGTCGATCTGCTGCGCCAGTTGCGCGCCAGCGGCCACCTAATGCTCGTCTCGACCCACAATCTGGGCAGCGTGCCCGACTTTTGCGACCACGTCGTGCTGCTCAATCGGGTGGTGCTGGCGGCGGGACCGACGGCGCGCACCTTTACGCAAAAGAACCTCGAGCGTGCCTTCGGCGGTGTGCTGCGTCGCTTCCGGCTCGAGGGCGGCGCCCTGCACGATGACGACGATCGCCGCCGCGTGACCGTGCTCACCGACGATGAGCGCCCCGTCGTGTTCTACGGGGAACGCCGCGCGGACGATGAGCCGCTGCACCGTAAAGGCGACGGGGAGAAGTGATGAGCGAGCTCCTCGTGCCCTTTTCCTACGACTACATGCTGAAAGCGATGTTCGTCAGCGCGCTGGTAGGTGGGGTGTGCGCCTTCCTCTCCTGTTATCTGATGCTCAAAGGCTGGTCGCTGATGGGCGACGCGCTGGGCCATTCGGTGGTGCCAGGCGTAGCCGGCGCGTACCTGCTTCACCTTCCCTATGCCGCCGGGGCCTTCATTGCCGGCCTTCTCGCCTCCCTCGGCATGGCGCTCGTCAAGCAGCGGACGCGGCTACGCGAGGACGCGATCATCGGGTTGGTGTTCACGGCCTTCTTCGCGGCGGGCCTGCTGATCGCCTCCATTTATCCGACCGCGGTAGACATCCAGACGATTGTGCTCGGCAACATCCTCGGCATTTCGGACGAGGACGTGGTGCAGGTCGTGATCATCTCGGCTGTGTCGCTGGCGCTGCTGCTCGTCAAGTGGCGCGACCTTATGGTCGTCTTCTTCGACGAGCGCCACGCGCGCACGGTAGGTATCAATGCCGCCGGGCTGAAGATCCTGTTCTTCACGCTGCTCGCCGCATGCACGGTTGCAGCCCTGCAGACGGTGGGCGCCTGCCTCGTCATCGCCATGGTGGTGACGCCGGGCGCCACCGCCTATCTGCTCACCGACCGCTTCGGCCGCCTGCTGGCATTGAGCGTCGGCATAGGCGCCGGGACGAGCCTCGTTGGCGCCTACATCAGCTATTTCCTCGACGGCGCGACGGGCGGCGTGATCGTGACACTGCAAACGCTGCTATTCCTGGCCGCCTTCTATCTGGCGCCCAAGCACGGTGTCATCGCCGCCGGCCGGCGCCGGTCGGCGGCATCCGAGGGGGCAATTCCGTGACCGAGCTATGGGACTTCTTCGCGGTGCCCTTGAGCTACGGCTTCATGCAACGCGCCTTGCTGGCCGCGGTTCTCATCGGTGCCGTGTGCTCGGTTTTGTCCTGCTATCTGGTGCTCAAGGGCTGGTCGCTGATGGGCGACGCGATCTCGCACGCCGTGCTGCCGGGCGTCGTGCTCGCCTTCGTGCTCGGTCTGCCGCTGGCCGTTGGCGCCTTCGCCGCCGGGCTCACCTGCGCCTTGCTGACCGGCTATTTGACGGAAAACAGCCGCGTGAAGGAGGACACGGTGATGGGCATCGTGTTCTCGGGCATGTTCGCATTCGGCCTCGTCCTGTTCACCAAGGTGGAGACGGACCAGCACCTCAACCACATCCTGTTCGGCAATATGCTCGGCATCACACCGCGCGACCTCGTCGAGGTCGCCATCATCGCCGGCGGCACGCTGCTCATCGTCTTGGCCCGGCGCCGCGACCTGCTTCTCTATTGCTTCGATCCGCAGCATGCGCGCGCCATCGGCCTGCCACTCGAGGTCATCCACTATGGGCTTTTGATACTGCTCGCACTGACGATCATTGCCTCCCTCAAGGCGGTAGGGATCATCCTCGTCGTCGCCATGCTCGTGGCACCGGGCGCCATCGCCTACCTGTTGAGCGACCGCTTCGAGCGCATGCTCGTCATTGCCGCGTCGGTGGCCATCGGTTCGAGCGTCCTCGGCACCCTCGTCAGCTTTCACATCGACGGTGCGACGGGTCCCTGCATCGTGCTGATCCAGGCGTTCGCCTTCGTGCTCGCCTTCCTGTTCGCGCCGCGCCGCGGCGTCTTGGCGCTGCGCCGCGGTAATCACTCGGCCGGCTGATTGAGCCCGCGCGCGGACGATGGCTCGGCGGCGGCATCGCGGCGATGCTCGCGGGCAATGTAGGTGTAGACGGCCGGTGTCACGAACAGCGTGAAGATCGTCCCGACCGTCATGCCGGAGGCGATGACGACGCCGATGGCGAAGCGGCTCGCGGCGCCGGCCCCGCTGGCGAAGATCAGCGGCACCATGGCAATGACCATCGCCGCCGTGGTCATGAGGATCGGCCGCAGGCGGATGGCGGCGGCCTCCTCGATCGCCTGGCGGCGTCCCATGCCCTTATTCGCCTGCAGGTGGTTGGCGTAGTCGACCATCAAGATGCCGTGCTTGGAGATGAGGCCGATCAGCGTCACGAGCCCGATCTGCGTGTAGATGTTGACCGTCGCCAGGCCGAAGGTGAGCGGCAGCAGCGCGCCGAAGATCGAAGTCGGCAGCGCGATCAGGATGATGAGCGGATCGCGGAAGCTCTCGTACTGCGCGGCAAGCACGAGATAGATGACGATGAGCGCGAAGATGAAGGTGACAACCAGGCGGCTGCCTTCCTGCACGTACTGCCGGCTCTCACCCTGAAAGTCGTAGCTGAAGGTCTCCGGGAACACCTCGGTCGACTTGGCTTTGAGGAAGTCGATGACCTCGCCCACCGTGCGGCCGGGGAAGGGCACGCCCTGCAGGGTCGCCGAGTTGAGCTGCTGGAAGCTGGTCAGCGCGTTGGGCTGCACGCTCTCGCGCACGTCGACCACGGTCGACAGCGGCACCATGCTGCCCGACGTCGTTTTGATCTCGTAGCGCTTGATCCAGTCGGGCTGCAGCCGGAAGTCGCGCGGCACCTGCGGGATCACTTGGTAGCTGCGCCCATAGAGGTTGAAGCGGTTGACGTAGTTGCCGCCGAGCAGTGTCGCCAGCGAGGCACCGATGTCCTGCATGGTGATGCCGAGGCTGTTGGCCTTGGCGTGATCGATCTTCACCTCGACCTGCGGCGTGTCGAACTTCAAGTCGCTGTCGGCGAAGATGAACAGACCGCTGCTAAAGGCCTCCTGCTGCACTTTCTGCAACACCTGTGCGAGCTGCTCGTAGTCGGCCGTCGTGGTGATGACGAACTGGATCGGCGGGCCGCCGGTCGAGCCGGGCAGAGACGGAGGTCCGAAGCTGATTATCTGGCCGCCGGCGACGCTGTTCACCTTCGGCTGAATGTCCTGCAGGATCTGCGCCTGCGTGCGGTGCCGCTCCTCCCATGGCGTGAAGAGGATGCCGGAGAACGCCTGATGCACGTCGCCGCCCATGCCGTTGATGGCGAACACATGCTCCTTCTCGGGAACCGTCTTGAACACCTGGTAAAGGTGGTCGGTGACCTGCTCCAGGTAGTCGATGTTCGCCGCCGGCGGCGTCTTGACCATATTGAACAGGATGCCCTGGTCCTCTTCGGGCGCCAGCTCCTGTTGGGCCGTGACATACATGAGGACGGTAGCCCCGATGACGCCGACGAGCACCAGAAGCGTGACGGGGCGATAGTTCAGCGTGCGATTGAGGCGGTGCTGGTAGCGGTGCTTCAGGCGCTCGAAGGCGCGGTCGAGGAACTTGACGAAGCGGCCGGACGAGAGCTGCGAGCTCAACAGCTTCGAGCACATCATAGGTGACAGCGTCAGGGCGATGATGCCGGAGACGATCACGGCGCCGGCGAGCGTGAAGGCAAACTCGCGGAACAGCGCGCCAGTAAGGCCGGAAACGAAGCCGATGGGCGCGTAAACGGCGGCGAGGGTGATGGTCATCGAGATGACCGGCACGGCGATCTCGCGCGCCCCCGCCAGCGCCGCGTCGAAGGAGGACATGCCTTCCTCGATGTGACGGTGGATGTTTTCGACGACGACAATCGCGTCGTCGACGACGAGGCCGATGGCCAGCACCAGGGCAAGCAGCGTCAGGAGGTTGATCGAGTAGCCGAGCGCCAGCAGCGCGAACATCACGCCGATCAGCGACAGCGGAATGGTGACGATCGGAATGAGCGTCGAGCGCAGGCTGCCGAGAAACAGGAAGATGACGACGACGACGATGAGCGCCGCCTCGATCAGCGTCTTCTCCACCTCGGCAATCGAGGCGTCGATGAACTTGGTGGAATCGTAGGCAATGTCGGCGGTCATGCCCGGTGGCAGCTCAGCGACGATGGAGGGAAACGTCTTGCGTACGTCGGCGATGACGGTCAGCGGATTGGCCGTTGGGGTCGAGTAGATGCCGATGAATACGGCCTTCAGGCCGTTGAAGGACGACGTGGAATCGACGCTCTCGGCGCCGAGCGCGATGTCGGCGATGTCGCGCAGCCGCACGAGGGCGTCGCCGCGCGCGGCAACGACGAGGTGACCGAAGGCGTCGGCGCTCGCCAGCGAGGTTTCGGCGTTGATCGTCGTCTCGACGAAGTCGCCCTTTATCTGGCCCGCAGCCGTCGTGAAGTTGTTGGCGGCGAGCGCGGTGCGCACCTGCAGCGGCGTGATGCCGAGCGAGGCCATCTTCTCGGGGTTGAGCCATATGCGCATGGCGAACGTCTGGCCGCCGAGGATCTGTGCATTGGCGACGCCGTCGACTGTCTGCAGCTTCGGCTGCACCACGCGCGTCAGATAGTCGGTGATTTGCGATGACGTGAGGACGTCGCTGTTGAACGACAGGTACATGAGCGCCGTCGACTCGCCGGTCTGCTTGACGACCACGGGGTCCATTGCCTCCGGCGGCAGGACGCTGCGCACCTGGTTGACTTTGGAGAGCACGTCGGTGACCGCCCGGTCGGGGTCGGCATTGAGGCGCAGGTTGAGCGTCACGGTGCTGACGTTCTGGCGCGAGCTCGAGGTTAGCGTGTCGATGCCCTCGGCGCTGGCGACGGCCTGCTGGATGGGAACGGTAATGAAGCCCTTGATCACGTCGGCGTTGGCACCGGGGTAGGTGGTGGTGATGGTGATCGTGGTGTTGGACAGCTCGGGGTACTGGCGTACCTGCAGGTTGAACGCCGCGCTCAAGCCGACGAGCAGAATGAGCAGGCTGACGACGGAGCTCAGCACCGGTCGGCGGATGAAGATGTCGGTGAACGACATGGTCAGAGCCTTTTACTGGTATGGCCGCGCGGCGGGAGCCACCAACGCCTGCGAGTTGTCGACTTTGACTTGGCTGCCGTTGGTCAGCTTGACCTGACCGGTGGTGACGACCTGCTCGCCCTCCTTGAGGCCGGAGGTAATTGCCACCCGATCCTGCCGCACCTGCCCGCTCTTGACGAAGCGGCGCTCGACGACGAACACCGCATCCTCCGGCTTGGCGGGGGCAGGCTTGCCTTCCTGGGGCTTCAAGACATAGACGCTGTCGCCGTAGAGGCTATAGGTGACTGCGGTGCGCGGTACGCTGACGACCTTTGCCGGGGAGCCGGCCAGCACCGACACGTTGGCGAACATTCCCGGCAGCAGTGTGCGCTCCGGATTGGGCAGCGTGCCGCGCACGAGCAGCGTGCGCGTCTCCTGGGCGACGCGGGCATCGAGCGAAGCGACGGCACCGGTGAAGACCTTGCCGGGGAATGCGTCCACGCTCAGCTCGATCTTCTGCCCGACGCGCAGCTTGCCGACATTCTGCTCGGGCATGGGAAAGTCGACCCAGATTGGGTCCAACGCTTGCAGTGACACCATGGCCAGGCCCGGCGATATGTATTGACCCAGCTCGACGTGACGGATGCCGAGGCGGCCGGCAAACGGCGCCAGGATGGCCTTCTGGGCGATTAGGGCCTTGATGCGGTTCAAAGCGGCCTCGGCCGTCTCTCGCTTGGCGCGTGCAGTATCGACGTTGGCTTCCGACGCGACGGACTTGCTCAACAGGTCGGCCTGGCGCTTGAAGGCGACCTCGGCCTCGCGCAGGATGGCCACGGCGCTGGCCAGGTCGGCCTCCTCGACGGCGATGTCGAGCTGCACCAGCTTGCTTCCGGCGGGGACGTCCTGGCCGCTTTCGAAGCCGAGGCCGGTGACGATGCCGGCCACCTGGGAGGCGATCTCGACGCCTTGCGAGGCGATGAGGGTGCCGATGGCCGGCAGCTGCTCGATCCATTCCTCGGATTTTGCCGCTTCGGCGGTGATGGTCGCCGGCGGCGGCACCTGCGCGCTCAGAAACTCCTTGATCATCTTCGGCTTGAAGACGAGCTGGAAGTAGGCCAGTCCACCGACGAGGACAGCAAGGATGATGAAAGCGATGAGGAAGCGCTTGATCATGGTTCCGTCCTACGTAGGGGGCTCGGTGGGGGTGAGCGGGCGCGCAAGCTACGCGGCCCATATGCCGCAAGCCAGGCTTTTTATTGGATCGTGGATGCCCCGTCAGCCAACGCCGTGCCGCCCGCGGTGATTTGCCCAGGCGCAATGTGTGCTGGCGGGTCGGAAGCGTCAACGTCTGGTGTGAGAAGGGGTAGATTCAGTCCGACGTCTTGCGCCGGTTCGTGAAGCGCGCATTGCCGAGGCCGGTGCCGATCGTCAGCGCACCCCAATGGTCGTAGTCCCGCATCTCCGGCAATTCGCTCAAGCCCTGCACGACGGCATCATTGTGAATGACGACCTGCGTCTCGTGCCCCTCGATGAGCGGGATCTTCTCGCGAATGCAGTCGGAAAGATTGAAGCGGCTGCTTTCCCAGTTGCCGGGAAGGTTCTGCGCGCCGGTCTCGATGGAGCCGTCCTCCCGGATGCGGCCGGGACAGCCGATGCCGATGACGGGAGCGAGCTTCAGTCCTTCCTTGTCGGCAAGGGCGATGTGCTCTTCCAGCATCTCGATGAGCCGCTCCACCGCTTCGCTGCGCCTAGTCTTCTCGTCCCCGTGACGCCACAGGTCGGAGGTGAAGACCGCCGCCTTGGACAGGTCCTTGGCCTTCTTGAGCTTGGTTTCGACGATGCCGACGCGGATGTTGGTTCCGCCAATGTCGACAGCGAGTATGCCGTCGAAGCCCTCGAGCATCCATGACGGCGCCAGATGCGCAGTGCCGATGAGGCCGGCCTCGTCCGGATGATGGCGGATGAGCTCCAGCTCAAGCTTGTGGTCGGCGGCTTTGAGGAGCACTTCGGTACGACCTACTGCCAATTCGCCGACGCGACTGCCACGAAAGCCGCCGCCGATGACGATGGCCTCGGTGTCGCGCCAACTCGCTGCCTTGAGGAAGCGTTTGACGACGGAGGCGAGCGTTTGCGCGAACTCCTCGACGGCGCTGTGGATGATGCCGCCCGCTTCCGGATGGCCCTCGGTGAGGAGCTTGTCGAGCTGCTTCTTGGACAGTTGCTCGGATGATTTCTCGCCGAGCGGGTCGGCCCCGAGCTTGCGCAGGGGTTCGCGCCACTTCTCCAGCATGGCGTGGAAGGCGCCGCGACTCGCCTTGTCGCCGACGAAGCCATCGCTGTCCTTGATCTCGAGATTGTAGCTGTCGACCTCGACGCTCGGCAGCCGTGTGGCGCCGTGCGCGTTAAGGACAGGACGCTCATCTGCTGTCATCACGCCCATCGTCTCCGTCGCGACTAGCGCGGTGCCCTGGTTGGACGCGAAGTTTGATCTGGCCTACGCGCCGGCAACTAAACTCGCCGTTGGAGCAAAGGGTTCCGCTTATGCCGGAAGCCGGAACTTCACCCGTTGACGGCGCGTTGAGCGGTGCCATGTCGGGGTTGAGCAATAAGAACGCCTCGTTGTTCACGCGCTTTGCGCGCGGAAGCTCACGGGCGACCGGCAGTCCGCTCGCATTCGTGGCGGCGGTCGCCGTCGTCTTGATCTGGGGCGTGACAGGGCCGTTGTTCGCCTTCTCTGACACCTGGCAACTCGTCATCAACACCGGCACGACGATCGTGACGTTTCTGATGGTGTTCGCCATTCAGGCTTCGCAAAACCGCGATTCGGAGGCCATCCAGGTCAAGCTCGATGAGCTGATCCGCTCGATCGATGGCGCACAGAACCGGCTTCTCGACCTCGAAGAATTAGAGGAGGACGAGATCGAGCGCATCCGCAGCCAGTATCGCCATCTGGCGCGAGAGGCGCGCGACGGCAACGGCTCGAGGAGCGGCCGCCCGCCCGCGCCGAGCTGATCGCGACAGTTGCGCTCGCGATCAACCGTCGAGACGTTCGGCCAGATACCCGAGCCAGGCGATGACGCGCGCCGGGCTCTGCAGCTCGACGTCCTGGTGACCGAATTGCTCGCCGGCGACGCGCAGCCCGGTGCCCCCCAGCCGGCGGGCAGCCAGGAAGGCGGGAACATCGCCTATGTCGTCACCGATCATGATCGGGCGCCGGCCGGAAAAACCGGGCAGCGCCCAAATGGTCTCCAGAGCGGTGCCCTTGGAATGCCCGGCAGGAACGATTTCGAACAGCTTGCGCCCATGACACAGCACGAGAGCGTCTGCGTATTGTGTCAGCAGGCCACGCAGCTCGGTTTCGAGCGCATTCTTGAGGTGCGGCGCCAACCGGTAGTGCACGGCAAGGCCGGGGCCTTTCGGCTCGGCGATAATTCCCGGAAGCTTTTGCGTCCGACGCATCACCTCCTCGACCAGCGAGTTGGGCAGGGTGCTGGCGACGCGGGCAATGGCGCCGCCGCTGACGGTGCGCAGCTCGGCGCCGTGCACACCGGCACCAACGAGCTTGGCGGGGGTAAGCAGCGTGTCGATCTCCGCGAGCTGTCGGCCGGTGAGAACTGCCAATGCCCCGCCCAGCCCCTTGGAGATACGCACCAGCAACTCGACGAGACCCGGGGGTACGCGCACCTCGTTGGGCGTGGGGGCGATGTCGAGCAGCGTGCCATCGCAATCGAGGAATAGCGCGTAGCTTCGCACATCGCCGGCGAGGAGCTCGGAGGGCGACTGCTGCTTGGCATCGACCCCCCTGGCCTCGCCCAGGCTCGCTTGTTCCACCGTCTTCACGCCACTCCCTCGAAGGTATTGTGCGCCGCGGAGTGCCTTCACACTGTCCACCGGCGTAGCCGAATATCGGATCGGGCGGCAAGACGTCCTTGCAGCGCTTCATGCCGCAACAATCCGGATTGCGTGTCTATATGGGAAACGACGCTGGCCGCGTTGAGGGCCGCCGCCTTGAGGGCAACGTCGCTTGGGCGCCCGAGGGCGATGAAGGTGGCGAACGTGGCGGCCATGGCGTCGCCGGCGCCCGCCGTGCTGGCGACCGCGGCCTCGACGGCCGGGCAATAGATGACGCCACCGTCGGCGCACACGAATGCGCCCCCGCGGCCGTCCGTGAGCATGACGTAGCGCGTGCCGAGACCGCGCAGGGCGTAGAGGAAGGCCGGCAGGCTCATTTCATACCCGCCGCCGACGAGACCGCGCGCCAAGAGAGGCGGAGGTTGCTCCCCGGCCTCGAGAGCGAGTGCTGCTCCACCCTCGCCAAACTTGGCGACGAGACCCGGCACCAAGGCGTCAGCTTCGGAGCGATTGATGGCGAGGATGTCGATCTTGGCGAGGCTATCGAGGAAGGGCCCGCCGTGCGCCGAAAGCTGCCGCACGCCGGCATTGACGGCAACGAGGGCGCCGGCCGCCTTGGCCCGGTCGATGATGAGGGGGTAGCAATCCGCTGAGCGGTTCGACAGGCTGGAGACATAGACGAGATCACCGGCGAACGCGTCTTTGACGAGATCGCTTGGCTCAAGCAGCGTGTTGGCGCCACGAAAGGTGAACACGGCGGCGTTGCGATCGTGCGAGGAGATGATGACCGAGGCGCCCGTCGGAGCCGCGGCGTCGCGAATGACCCAGCGGGTGGATACACCCTCGGCGCTCAAGCGAGCGAGAATGAATTCGGCACGCGCATCGCGACCGAGTTTGACCAGCGTCGCGACGTCAAAGCCGAGGCGCGACATTGCCACGGCTGTGTTCACCGCCCCGCCGCCGCAGTGAGTCGAGATGTCGAGCGCCTCGGTCTTGCGGCCCTCCTCGAGCAGCAGGAACGAAGTCTCCGCATTGAGCATCGACATGCGCTCGATGCGATCGCTCTCGATGATGGCGATCGTGTCGACCATGGCGCCGCCGATGGAAATAGCCTTCATCACATCCTCTCAAGGCGGTGAATTCGGCACCGCGTCGGCAGGGGATCCCGTCAATTCGGTTGCATGCGGGGAGAGACACGCGCGAGCTCGATCTCCTGCAACGCCTTGCGCGCCGCGTCGGATGGTGAGGAGGGAATGGCCAGCGGGTTGCGACGGCCCACGCTATCGAGAGCGTGCAAGAACGACCGGCACCATACGTAGGTGTTGTTCCGCCGGACACCCGCAAGCAGCGCCTGGTAGCGCTCTTGACGCTCGGTGAGCCCCATCTCGAGAGCGACTTTGATCGAATTTGCCATTTCCTCCACGTCGTACGGATTGACGATGAGCGCCTCTTTCATTTGCTCGGCAGCACCGGCGAAACGCGACAGGATGAGCACGCCCGGATCGTTGGGATCTTGCGCAGCAACGTACTCCTTGGCAACGAGGTTCATGCCGTCGCGGAGCGGCGTGACAAAGCCGATGCGAGAATTGCGATAGATGTCGACGAGCATCTTACGCGGCGCCGTGCGGTGAATGTACTGGATGGGCACCCAGTCGAGCTCTCCGTAACGGCCGTTGATGCGACCCGAGAGTGTCTCGAGCTCGTGCCGAATGTCGGCGTATGCGGCCATCGTCTCGCGCGTTGGCGGCGCGATCTGCGACAGCGTCACCTTGCGCCGGTAATCGGGATATTTCTCGAGAAACCGATTGAAGGCCCGAAACTTCTGCGGCAGTCCCTTGGTGTAGTCGAGACGATCGACCCCGAGCAGGCGGATGGTCGTCGGCGGCTGCTCGCGGACGCGCTTGGGCCGCGAGCCGATGAAGGAATCGACATCGATGCCGACCGGGAAGCTGGCGATCGCAAGCTCGCGGTCGAAGGCACGAATGCGGCCATCCTGCAGGATGCGGCCGAATACGCCATCCTGCAGATAGTCGATGAGGTTCCCCACATCCACCTTGGTCTGCAGGCCGATGAGGTCGTAGGAGGCAAGGCCGCGGGCAAGCTCGCGATGCTCCGGGATGGCAAGAAACATCTGCGCCGGCGGCACCGGGATGTGGAGGAAAAATCCGATCGGGTTGCTCACTCCGAGCGCACGCAACTCCATGCCCAGCGGAATTAGGTGATAGTCGTGCACCCAGATCGTATCGTCTGCATTCAGCAGCGGACGCAGCGCCTGGGCGAAGCGCTTGTTCACGTCGAGATAGCGCTGGTAGTAGCCGGCCTCGAACTGGGCGATGTCGAGGCGCGCGTGGAACACGGGCCAGAGCACGTTGTTGGAATAGCCGGTGTAGTAGTCGTCGTGCTCGCGGGCGCTGAGCGACAACGTGGCGATGGTCGTGCCATCAGACTCCGTGAGGTCGGGTCTCGTGCGCAGCTCCTCGCTGCGGTCACCGATGCGGCCGTTCCACCCGAGCCAAAGTCCCTTGCGGGCATGCAAGGTGTCTGCAATGGCCACTGCTACCCCGCCGGCCTGCGAGGCCTTGGCGAGATCGGCGACGCGGTTGGAGACCAGGACGATACGGCTCATGCTTCTCCCGTTGGCGGCGAGAGTTGGGGATTCCCTAGCTGACAACCATTTAGCTTCGGTTATGGTTCCAATTGAGCAATTCTGCGGTGCTCAGCCGGCAGCCCACGCATCTTCCCAGCTGCGCGACAGTTTCATGCCCGTATTAATGATACCGGCCATGCAGTACGTCTGCGGGATGTTTCCCCACAGCTCGCCCGATGCCGGGTGAATGTCTTCGCTGAGAATGCCGAAGGAGTTGGCGCGCGAAAGCACGTCGGTGAAGATATCGCGCGCCTTGGCCCGCTCGCCGACGGATGCCAGCGCGTCCGCATACCAGAACCGGCAGACGAGAAACGCCGTTTCCGGGGCGCCGAAGTCGTCGTCCGCCGTGTAGCGCATGATGAAGCCGTTGCGGTTGAGCTCCTTGCCGATGACGTCGACCGTGCGCCGGTAACGTTCATCGCCGGCGCTCAGTAGGCCCAGCTCGGCGACGAGCAGCGCGCTGGCGTCGAGATCATCGTGATCGAGTGCGCCGGCGAGGGCGCCCCATTTGGAGCTCCATGCGCGCTCGAGAATCTCGCTGCGGATCTTGTCGGCCTGTCCCCGCCAGTAGCCGGCACGGTCATCGAGGGCCAACAGGCCCGCGAGGCGCGCCAGCCGGTCGCAAGCGACCCAGCACATGGTGGCTGAATGGGTATGAATGCGCTTGCGGCCGCGGTACTCCCAGGGCCCGGAGTCGGGCTCGAGATAGAGGCGCCGCGCCTGGTGGCCGAGCGGCTCGAGGCGGCGGAACAACGCTACGTCGCCCATGCCCGGCAGACGCTCGTCAATGAACATATGCGAAGCGCCGAGAATTACGCTGCCATAGGCATCGTGCTGCGCCTGCTCGGCAGCTTGGTTGCCGATTCGCACCGGACCCATGCCGCGAAATCCGGCAAGGTCAGATGCGATGCGCTCGTCCAGCGGTTGATTGTGAATGATGCCGTAGACTGGCTGCAGCGGTGGCTCGATATCGACGGCGATGGTAGTGATGTAGTTGAGGTAGCCCTCCATCGTCTGCGTCGCGCCCAGACGATTGAGGGCGCTGATGACGAAATAGGCGTCACGCAGCCAACAGAAGCGGTAGTCCCAATTGCGTTGGGTTCCGGGTGCCTCGGGGATCGACGTCGTATGCGCGGCGATGATGGCGCCCGTTTCCTCGAAGTGGCACAGCTTCAAGGTGATGGCGGCGCGGATGATCGCCGCCTGCCATTCGAGCGGGATGCCGAGGCCGCGCACCCATGCCAGCCAATAGCTGCGCGTGCGCTCGAGAAACTCGCGGGCGACACTGTCGACGGAGGCCTCCAGCGGCTCGTCGGCACCGAGTATCAGCGTCATCGGGTGGGTAAGCGCGAACGGCGTCTCATGCGCGATATAGGAGAGTGGTGCGTCGGTGGTGACGCGCAGCACGTCGGCGCCGCCGCTATAGCGGATATGATTGGATCCGACCGCCATGCCCTCGGCTGGCTGCCCGTAGTTGAAGGTGGGGCGCAAGCGGATGGTAACGCGCGGCAGCCCCCTCAGCGGCTCGATGCGGCGGATGATCTGCGCCGGGTGGAAAGCGCGCTCGTAGCGCAAGAAACGCGGCGCGAAATCGGTGATGCGGACGGCGTTCCCGCTGGCATCCTCGAGCACCGTTTCGACGATGGCCGTGTTACGCACGTACTGCGCGCTGGACGTAGCGTGCCCGTGCAGAACGACGTCGCAAAAGCCTTTCTCCTCGTCGCCGGCGAGGAGACGGGAGAACACCGGATCGGAATCGAGGCGCGGAAAGCACCACCAGACGATGCGCCCGCGCGTGTTGACGAGCGCGGCGATGCGCCCATTGCCGATGGGTGCAAGATCGAGATTGGCGACATCGGCACTGGTTTCGTACTTGCCGGCCATGCGGTCCTCACATGCAATCGCGCACGTTCGGCGTTTAGGGCGTCGGCGCACCGCTGTCCAGGGATCGCAGGATAATGGTGAAAATGCTCAAATCGCGCTGCCAAGGAGCACAACGCATCTACCGCGACGGTGCATATGTGAGGGAGGCGGGGTCGACGCGGCGGCGCGCGCGAAGCGAGTTTGACGCTACTCGCTGGCGCGCCACCGCGCCGACTGCGCCATGATACGCAATACCTGACTCGCGGCGCCTTCCGACACTAAATCGGAAAAGTATTTCGACAAAGCAAATGCTTCTGCCGGCGGACGCCAAGTCTTCACGCTTCCTTATCGAGCGTGTCAGACCACGGTCGCTCCTCGCGTCGACGCAGTAGCCAGCCGATGATCGGCAGAAGCAGCGCATGCGGAATGATCCAAAGCGCGATCTGCAGCAATTTACCGGTAACACCTGGGACGAGCAGATGGCAGCCGAGCACGTAGCCGCGATAAGCGGCGCGCGCCGTCTGCTCGGCGCTCAGCGCCAGCATCAACTGGCGGTAGAAGGAAAGCTCGGCGCCCATGGCGCGATGAAAGCCGGTGTTGACGGGTCCGGGAGCCAGCGCCATCAGACGGACCCCACGACCGGCGTTCTCCGTGGCGATGGCACGCGTGAGCGAGACGACGTATGCCTTGCTGGCATAGTAGGCGGCCTGATTGGGGCCAGGCACGAGACCGCCCAGCGAGGCGACATTGATGATGCCTCCCTTGCCGCGCGCCAGCAGCCCGGGCAGGAAGTGCCGCGTCAGGCGCGTGAGAGCCACGGAGTTGACCTCGAGGAGGTAGCTGATGGCTTCCTCCGTATGCTCGACGAACGGGCCCGAGAGGCCCACACCGGCGCAATTGACGAGCGTCTCGGGATAGAACCCGTTGGCGGCGAGATGGGCGTCGATCCGCTGCGGGGCGTCGGCATCGGTGACGTCCATGGCGATGGCCAGCGCTTTGACGTGGCGCTCGCGCGCTACGGCGGCGGCGGCGGCCTCCAGAGCGTCCGCGTGGCGGGCGATGAGAGCAACGTCATTCCCGGCCTTGGCGAAGCGCCGGGCGAGCGCGAAGCCGATGCCGCGCGAGCCGCCGGTGATGACAGTCATCGGCTTCAAGTGCGCGACAGCCTCGAGAGCGGCTGCAGACGGCTGGGCGTTACGCGCAAGCCAGAGGTCGATGAGTCGGCGGAGCAAGGGGCGGTCTTTCGTCTTTCGGAGGCTGTGGTGGTAGCAGACCCGGGCGGCGAGAGCGAGCGGCAGAAGGGACGATCCCTTGCGGTCCGGCGGTCCGGAGCTAGGACCTTCCGCCCGCTGAGCCCTGCCCGCCACCGGCGCGCGCCGCCTTTTCCAGCTCCGGCATGAACGCCCAAAGATCGCGGTTGAGCTTGATCAGCTTGCGGACCGTGCCGTCGATCTGCTTGAGCCGCGCAGCATCGACGGGACGGCGCGCGGCGAATTTCACGCCCGTCTTCGTCTCCACGAAGCGCAATTCGTTCGTGTGTGTGATGCGGCCATTCTCATCGAGCTCGTAGATCGAATGATTGAGCTCGTTGCGAAGCTTCGTGCACTCGTTGAAGCGTTCGATCAAGCGTTCGAGCTTGGCGATGGTCTCGGCGTCGCGGACGCGCTTCTTTGCCAAGCGGCGTATCAGATCCACCCGGGCGCGGGTGGTGTTGAGGGTGACAAAGGTAATTGCTGCCGACTCGAAGTCGGTATCGAGCAGTACCTGCAGAAGGTAGATGAAGAGGCTCTCGTTATTCGACCACGTAAAGATGAGGTTTCCGATGTGCGCGACAATATCACGACGCTGCACAGCGCTTCCCACCGCAGCCGCCTCGATGGCTGCAAAGTTCGGTGAAGGGGGAACCCGCGTACGCATGCTTGCTTTGGTCCTCAAACTGGCCCCGCACCTTGCTCCATCTGCCACCCAGCTATAGCATTGATTGAAGTGCGCCCAGCAGTGAGTAAGACGATGGGTGTCGCCAGCTTATGGATGATTTCGCGTGCGCGCCGTGCGGCCATCTCGACGATCGCGCCGATGGTCGACTTGAGCCGCGGCCGGATCGGCTCCATCCCCCCGACGCGCTGGCAGGAGCCCTACATGATCGGCTTCCTCACCATGCTGATATCGATCGTGGCCAAGCTGGAAACCCGGGGCCGCCTCGACGGTGACGATCTCGGCCTCGCCCAGGCGCAGGCCTGGCAGGCCATAACCGGCCTTTCCGATGATCGCATCGGCGAGGACATCTGCCTCCTGAGCGCCAATGCCGACCCCGATTTCTGGCGCGGCTGCAGCAACGCAGCCCGCTTCTTTGATGCTCTCTACGGCCGCCAGGATCCCGTTGATCCGGACATCCGCGAGCTTTGCGAGGATGCGGTCCTGGCCCCCGCTCCAGCGCTGACGCCCAATGAGGCCCGCGCCTTCGGCCGCGCCGGTGCCATTGCCGCTGCCTTGTGGGCCCGCTATTTTGACGATCGCATCTGCTGAAAAGTAAGAATAATACGAATTTGATGTGGTGTTCAATCCAGCAGCTGCTCGGACTTCCTTGGGCGGGGAAAATAAAACCGCTTTCAGCAATATTTTAATTGTTGTAGCGCCATATTGGGCATGGTATGTAAATCATAGGTTATGCGTATGTTTGCGTTCAAGGCCGTGGCCAGCGGCGGCTCGGGTTTCGCAAGAGAGTTACGCCCGCCTGACCACGAAATGGAAGTGCTGTAAACGAGCATTTCCTAAAGCCCCGCACAAACATCGCAGGTAGCGGTCACCCCACGGGTGCCCGAGGTTTGGTAGCGAGAAGAGGCTCTGCCTCGCTCCAATACGAGAGTGCGCACTACTTCGCCAGTTACGGCGGTCAAGAGTAGAAGCGTACCGTGATCCCTTGGCAAAGAAGCGAAATGAAGTCGGCCGCGCATTTTTGCGGCGCGAATGAGAGTTTCGTTGCAACAACGCAAGGGAGGTGCCGCATCAGAATTCCAATCATTTCTGCCGCGCTATTGCATGAATTGCGCCTGGCGATTGCGGACGCATTCTGCAAGAATCGCTGAACTAGCCTGAAAATCAAAAGCATCGCTTATGTGACGGCATTGGCCAGCGAAGAAGATTGGCCTTTCGCCAGGTCATGAATGCGGTGCTCCAAAATGAAACTCCGTGACAGACGTCACGTTTGAGAATGGAGTATCGTTATGTCTGGCAATCCATATGACAATCATCATGACAACGACGACAAAGGCAAAGATCTCGACGTCGATATCAAACAAGATCTCGATATTGACCTCGATCTGGATGTCGATACCAAGACCGAGTCGGAATACAAGGTAGACGTGCACAGCCCACCCTACGTCAGAGTCAAAATTGACATCGACGAGCACAAGAAGGTCGAGGAGGAGTACAAGGTTAAGTTCGAGGAGCGGGTCGACAAGGACATCGACGTCAGCACTTGGGACGTCAAGGTCGACGTGGACTCGAACAACATCATCCAGGACTCCAACCTCTACACGGAGCACGATGAGGATGTGAACGACATCGACAGCCAGGAGCTGATTGACGTCAGCTATGGCGGCAAGGTGTCGATGGACGACTTTACGGCGCGCCAGCTGGCGGTCGGCAAGTCGTTCAACGGGAGCGGCAACGACTCCCAGTTCAGCGTGCGCCAGTCCAACAACCTCGTCGACAATGACAAGCTGATCGCGCCGCAGGTGCTGTTCGAGGCTGCACGCAGCCAAGACGGCGGCCACCACAAGCCGTGGGAGAAGGACTACGGCCACGACAAGGGCGGCGATGATCCGTTCCAGGATGTCAAGGTCGAAGGCGGCAGAGCGTATGCCGACGACGGCATCGATGGTGACATCGATGACAGCGCCAACGGCAATGCCGGCGACGGCAGCGTCCTAGGCAGTGCCTTGGCCTCGGCCGATGGCGTTGCCGCGGTTTCCGCGTTCACGCAAGACATCGTCATGGGTGCCAACACCCAGGGCAATTTCGCAACCGTGAACGTGGTCGGCGGTGACTCGGTGCAGGCCAATGACATCGACGACCATGGCGGCCACGGCGGCGGCGGTTACGGCGGCTATGGCGCCGAGGACGGCGGAGACGGCTATGGCGGCCATGGCGGACATGGCGGAGATGACGATGGCCTCGCCATCAAGAACTCCGACATTACCGAGATCTTCGATAACGACATCAACGATCTCGACGCCCAGGAGCTGATCAGCGTGAAGGGCAGCCATCTGTACATGGATGACTTCACGCTGGACACGACCGCCGTCGGTAGCTCGTTCAACGGGTCAGGCAACGACATGCAGTTCGATGTCGGGCAGGTGAACGACTTGGTGGACAACGATTTCCTGTATCGTCCGCTCGTCAAGTACGACGGCCCGAGCGGAACGACGTTCCAGGAGGTCGACGTCTACGGCGGCCACGCCAGCTCTGGCGACGGCATCCATGGCAAGATCGACGATACGGCGAACCACAACGGTGCCAACGGCTCGATCACGGGCTCGACCACCGCCTCGGCCGACGCTATCGCCGACGTGAGTGCCTTCACCCAGAACATCGTGATGGGTGCCAACCTGCAGATCAACAACTTCGACGCAACCGTCGTTGGAGGCGACGGCACCATTGCTGACGACATCGGCTAGCGCCTGGCTCGCTTGAGCCTTAGCGCCACTGGGGCCCGCACGAGCTGCCAAGGGATCGTGCGGGTCCCACCGGTTCGCATAGGCGCTTTGAAGCGTAACGAGCATTCCCCACGCCCGGTAACGAAGGGGAGGAGAACCGATGACTCAGCTCGTCACCGAGAGTATCTGGCACTTCGCCGGATATCTGCACCTATGCGAACTGCTGAACGACACGCCGGTCCACTACACCGGCGCACCCACCTATAAGTTCGCCAGCTACACTCCGGATCAAATCCCCTCCGGCGAGATCGACCTCTGGCGCACGCCCAGCCAGGGCAGCAAGTCCGTCCAATTCAACGTGGATGCGCGCTCGCCAGCGACCGCACACCATGAGCT
Organism: Hyphomicrobium sp.; assembly: GCF_009026145.1. Classification (GTDB taxonomy): domain Bacteria; phylum Pseudomonadota; class Alphaproteobacteria; order Rhizobiales; family Hyphomicrobiaceae; genus Hyphomicrobium_A. The sequence continues at coordinate 154,608 of NZ_WBUE01000003.1, read as the reverse complement.
CGAGCGTCCGATCCCACAGGTATTGCCGATCCCGAAGCGGGTCGATCTGCTCGTGGAGCCGGCAGAGCCAGAAGACAGGCTTGTGCCGAAAGATGGGGCTGGACACTTCAGCTTCGCTCCCGGGGGCGGCGAGTTCGAGGTCAAGATTTCCCTTACCTACGACGTAGGCCCCACCCGGTTCACCGAGTTCTCGATCGAGCAGTTGAACGTCATGTTCGATCTCGACGCTTTGCTCGGCTTTTCGGACCACCAAGGCGCCGGAGCGCCGTTCACCAAGGACCCGACGCTCATCGTCAACCGCATGATCCACTCGGCGGAGAAGCTCATCCCCGAAAGCGTCTTTCCCAGCCTGCGGCCCGACGGCAGTGATATCTCGCTTGATGTTCAAGCGGATGGAGTCAATCCGTTTCCCATCGACCTGTCCGGCGCCAGGCACGCCGACGCCCTGAGCGTCGACGAAACGAGCCATTATGTGAACGGGGTGCGGCTCGACGACCCCGACGAGCCCATCGATGCGAGCGACGCAATCATCTCACAGGGCACCGCCATCCAGACAGTCGTTCAGGGGTTCAACGCCAAGTTCGAGGACAAGGATGCGGCAGGCGAGGATGCGGAGGTGTCGCTTTCTTCGCCGACAGACGCAGAGGATGGCACCGGCGAGGTCGCAGAGGGCGAGCACGTCCATGTCGTGACCGACACCACACCCACCGGCGGATACGCACAGGAGAGCACCACCGGCGCAAACAGCGCTCTTAACGTCGCTGTCATCGACGATCGCGCCGACGGGATCGCCTCGCTCGTCATCGAAGGCGATTTGCACGAGACGAACGCGATCATCCAGGTCAACGTGCTGGCCGACAAGGATTTCGCGCGCGCCTCCGGCCAGGACGTGGCGCGCAGCATCGTCGAGCACAACAACAGCCTCAAGAACGAGGCCACGTTCGTCGCTGATCCCGGCGTGGTGTTCGGCGACGGCGTCACGGGCTTCTCGGGCGCGCTCAACTGGCACATCACCTATGTGACCGGCGACTACTGGAATATTGCGACGCTCAGCCAGACCAATGTGCTCGTCGATGGCGACCTCAGTCAGCAGACGACGGCCAGCGCCCACTACACGGCCGTGCTCGGCGCCAACGGCCAGCTCAACTTCGTCGAGCTGTCCGAGGGCAGCCTCGACTACGACCTCATCATCGTCGGCGGCAACTACTACGACTACAATACCATCCTGCAGCTCAACCTCGTCTACGACGCGGATGTCATAAAGCAGCTGCTGAGCGGCGAAGGCTCACAGACCGTCGAAGCGGGCGGCAACGCGCTTACCAACGACGCCTCCATCGTCGGCATCGGCAGCGAGGACTTCAAGCCGATGACGGCCGACGTGCAGTTCCTGGTCGATGCAGTCGCCGAGCAGCAGCCGTTCCTGTTCCCGGCGCAGGCGCTTGGGCTGCCGGGCAACGGCACCGACAGACTGGACGTTCTCTATGTCAGCGGTGACTATTTCGATCTCGACCTCATCTATCAGACGAATGTCATCGCCGACGGCGATAAGATCGAGCAGAGCGCACTGACGGGCGAGGGTGCCGACGAGCTGGCGCAGGCCGTCACCGCTGGCGCCAACGACGCGACCAACGTCGCGCTGATCATCGATGTCGATAGTCTCTCGGGCTACCAGTATCTCGGCGGCGAAGTCTACGAAGACACGATGCTCGTGCAAGCCAACATCGTCGTCGGTGAGGACGAGGAGGATGCGCTCGACGCGAGCAGCCTGCATCCCGATGTTGTCGCTGCCGTTGCCGCTATGAGCGATGACGCTACTGAACACTCCAATACACCGTCGGCAGAGGGTGACCACGTCACTGACGGCATGGGAACAGATCTACTCGGAGGTGTGATGGCATAGGTTTTGAATCATAGGTCTTGAATCGTTGAATCAAGCCGCGCAGCCGTGACCTCGCCGGACCGCATGGTGGCGAGATCCCGAACGGGAGGCACGGAGGTCGCACAGTCGTGCAGCAGGATCCGGGAGTGCTGGCGTGAGTCGCAAACGAAGCCGAAAGAGCGTACGACAGCAAAAATATGCCAAGCGGCGCGTCACCGAGCGACGCGCTGATACGATCGCGTCCGGTAAGGACGCGGTGCGTGTGAACGGAGTGCAGTCGTACGGCGCCGTTGGCGAGCCGGGAGCCCCCAAGGATTCGCGCAGTTCCGACGGCGCGCCGGTGACCCGTCCCTCGCAACCGGCCCAGTCAGCTTCAGTATCTGAACCACGTACGCCGCAATCGGCGCCATGTCCGACGGCCACCGCCGAGCCGGTACCGGCGCGGCGCAAGGGCGCGGGAGCGGTCGGCGAGCACGCGCCGAGGACGAACGGCGCAACACCTCGCCCGCCGAAGCCGGCGCAAGCATCCAAGGGCGCCACCAACGGCCAGGCCGAGCCACCGGCGCCGGCCGCGCCCGCAAGTGCGCGCAAGGCCGCCTCGCGCCCGGCAGAGCGCACCGCCGAGGTGCGATCCGAGATGCCCAACGGCCGCGCCGAAGCACTGGCGAATGGTGCGCTGCCAGGCCGGACGAAGGCCAGTGACGCTCCGCGTGGCGAATCTGCCGACGAGCGCCTCGCTGACGGCAAGCGCTCGGTGCCCAGCAAGGAAACATCGCCCGCGGCTGGCCAAGTGGTTCCTCTACCGCCGATGCAGCAGCGCGCCGGAGACTACGACTTCCGCGAGGCCGTGCGTCGCGGCCTGCAGACGTGCCGAGCGAACTTCGTAACCGTGGGCATCTTCTCGCTGGTGCAGAACCTGCTCATCCTCGTCATGCCGATCTATCTGTTCCAGATTTCGGATCGGGTGCTGACGAGCCACAGCGTCGATACGCTCGTCATGCTGACGGCGGTGGTCGTAGGCGCCGTCGCCGTGCACTCGCTGCTCGACATGATGCGACGCCGGGTGCTGGCCCGCGTCGCCGTGCAGGTGGAGACGACCCTCGGCGCCCCCATTTTGAGCGCCGCCACCAAGGCCGCCCAGCATGGCTCGGCGCGCGATTTTCAGGCCATCCTCGACCTTCAGCAGATCCGAAATTTCATCACCGGTCCGGTTCTGCTGACCATGTTCGACGCTCCGATCGCCCCCGTTTACTTCCTCGCCGTCTATCTCATCCATCCCCAGCTCGGCCTCGTGCTCACCGTCGCCAGCCTCATTCTCATCGCCATAGCATTCATCAACCAGCGAATTACCGCCGTGCCTTATGCGCGCGCCAATGCCTATACGACGCGGGCCACGCAGCAGGTCGAGGCGATGGCGCGCAACGCGCTCGTCGTCAATGCGCTCGGCATGATCCGCGAGGGTGTCCTGCTGTGGGGCCGCGAGACGGCAGAAGCCCTGAAGGCGCAGGTGCGCGCCCACGACCTCAATACAGCGATGACGGCGGTCAGCAAGTTCGCGCGCCTGTGCACCCAGATTGCCATGCTGGGCTGGGGCGCTTATCTGGCGATTGCCGGCGAGCTTACCGGCGGCACGTTGATCGCGGCCTCCATCATCGCCAGTCGTGCGCTGGCGCCGATTGAAGGGCTGATCGAAGGCTGGCGCGGCTTCGTGCAGGCGCGGGGCGGCTACGCGCGCATCCAAGCCTTGCTCGCCAGCTCGCCGCTGAACCAGGAGCACTTGCTGCTCCCGCGCCCGCAAGGCCGGCTGTCGGTGGAGCGCGTACTCTACGTTCCGCCGCCGACCAAGAAGGTCATCCTCAACGGTGTCAACTTCACGCTCGAGCCAGGCACATCGCTGGCCGTCGTCGGGCCCTCCGGCACCGGCAAGTCGACGCTCGCACGCATGCTGGTCGGCTCGATTGCCCCAACGTCGGGCAGCGTGCGCCTCGACCTCATGGACATCCGCAACTGGGACCCGCGCCAATTCGGCGAGACCGTAGGATATCTACCGCAGGACGTGCAGCTCTTCCCGGGATCGATCAAGGCCAACATCGCGCGCATGCGCGAGGACGTATCGGACGAGAGCATCTTCGATGCGGCGAGCTTGGCCGGGGTTCACGAGATGATCTCCCAGCTGTCGGCGGGCTACGAGACGACGATCAACATCGACGGAAGCCCCTTGTCGGGAGGGCAGCGTCAGCGGGTGGCGCTGGCACGAGCCTTTTTCGGCTACCCGCGGCTGGTGGTTCTCGACGAGCCCAATTCGAACCTCGATACCGCCGGTGAGCAGGCCCTCGGTCAAGCCCTGCGTAGAGCGAAGAGCCGCGAGATCACCGTGGTGGCCATCACCCAGCGGCCTGCGCTTCTGCGTAGTGTCGATAGGATCATGTTGCTCAACGAGGGGCGTGTGCACGCGCTCGGTACGCGCGACGAGATCATGCCCAAGCTCCTGGCGCAGAGAGGGGAGGCGGCCGAGTTCGCCGCCTGAACTTGTATGAAAAATGCCATCGTTCCTTATCACCAGCAGTGGTTCGCGCAGGTGCCGCGCAGCACCCGCGGCGCGACGCTCGGCGGCTATGCCATTCTGCTGTTCGGGGTTGGTGGCTTCTTTACGTGGTCAGCGCTGGCGCCGCTCGATGGCGCGGTCATCTCTCCCGGCAACTTTGTCGCCACCAGCCAGAACAAGATCGTGCAGCACTTGGAGGGCGGCATCATCCGCGAGATTCTCGTCAAAGAGGGAGAGCTGGTTCAGAAGGATCAGCCGCTCATGCGGCTCGACGACACCGCGGCCAAGGCCGAGCTTTCCCGCCTATTGCTGCGCGAGGCGCAACTGAAAGCGACCTTCGTGCGGCTCAGGGCAGAGATGGGCGAGAAGATGGAGCTGAAGTATCCGGAGAGCTTGATCAACAACCGCGAGGTGGCCGGGATCGGCTCCATCCTGCAAAGCCAGCGCGAGATCTTTCGCTCGCGCCGGGCGAGGCTCATTAGCGAGATCACAATTCAAAAGCGCACGGCAGCGGCCTTGCGCGAGAGGATCAAGGGTGACGAGGACCGGCTCGAGGCCATTGGCAGGCAATTCCCGCTCATAGACGAGGAGCTGAAGGGTAAGGGCAAGCTCTACGAGCTCGGCCTTGTGCGCAAGCCCGAGTACTTCGCGCTCCAGCGGGCCCGCATAAATCTCGAGGGCGAGCAGGCCCGTATCAGGTCAGAGGTCCAGGATGGGCGCGAGCGGGCCGCCGCTGCCGAGCAGTCGATCCTGCATGCACGCCAGCAGGCCATTCAGCAGGCGGCGGAGGAATTCCAATCCGTGACCGGGGAACTGAAGGACGTGAAAGAACGGATCATGGCGGGACGCGCCGTCCTCTCGCGTCTCAAGGTCGTGGCCCCCGTTAGCGGCGTCGTCGTCAAGATGAACTATCACACCTCCGGTGGCATCATCCGACCCGGCAACGACATCCTCGAGCTATTGCCGTCGGCGGACGAGCTCATCATAGAGGTCAACGTGCGCCCGCAGGACATCGCGCACGTCAAAGTTGGCCAGGAGGCCATTGTCCGCCTGACGGCGCTCAATCAGCGCATGACGCCCATGATCCCTGGCACGGTGGCCTACGTCTCGCCCGACGCGCTTCCCAACGAGCGCAAGCTGCAGTCGGACAACATCTACGTCGCGCGCGTGCAGCTCGATGCACGCAAAACGGTGGAACTGCACGACTTCCTGCCCACGCCGGGCATGCCGGCCGAGGTCTATATCAAGACCGGGCAACGGACGTTCTTCGAGTACCTGGTGCGACCCGTGCACGACACCATGGCGAGAGCCTTCCGCGAAAGCTGAGCCGGCGCGAGCTAACCCTACTTCGTTTCCTCCGCCGCACGATGATGGACGTCGTCTGTGCGGATGATGTCGTCCTCGCCCAGGTACGTCCCGATCTGCACCTCGACGATTTCGAGCGGCACCATGCCGGGGTTCTCCAGGCGGTGCCATTGCGTCGCGAAGATGTAGGCGCTCTCGTTTTCGCGCACGAGCTTCTCTTCCCGGCCAATTGATGCCATCCCCGACCGCTCCGAATGCGCGAACGTCGGCGACGGCTCCCTTGGTGGGTGCGCCCGCGAGCGGGCAGTCGGAGCCGGAGGAATCCGGGCCGTTCCGCCCCGTCGCAACCCAAGCCAGGAGTAAGCAAGAGCAAGCAATCAGCAACCGCAAGCCAGCCGCTCCGCATTGTCGGTGACGCAGGGGAGCGATGCTCTATTGGGCGGTCGTACGCGACAAGACGCCCTTTCGGATACTCCGTGCTGAAGCCGGCGGGTGGGTCAATCATCAACTAAGTCAGAGTACTGAGGCGCCCCCCGCCTTCCGCATGCATCTGCCGAACCGCCAGCACATCGCACGGCATCCATGCGAGAAAGCTCTCGGCAACGCTGCCCACCGTCGCGTGCCTCCATCCGGTGTGGCCATGCGTGCCGACCACGACGAGGTCTGGCCGGATGCGGGCGATCTGACGCTTGGCGGCCTCGGCAGGATGGCCATGGTCGACGACGGGCGTCAGCGTAAAGTCCGCGCCTGAAAGTTCCTGCCGCATGTGGTGGGCGACGGCCTGGACTATAACCTCGAGCTGGGCTTCGTGCTTGCGCGCGACGGTCTCGGGCGAAACAAACCACTCGCTCGCGGTGTCGCCGAGCACATTGGGGCAGGCGTTGAGCACATGAAAGCGCCCCCGCGGAAAGAGGCGGATGGCGAATTCAAGTGCATCGCGTGCGGGTACAGAGAAGTCGACCGCCACGAGGATGTCGCTATAGGACCCCGTGGGGCTCGTCTTGACGACAAGGATCGACCGATCGCCGAAGCGCAGGACGCGCTCCATAGTCGCGCCGAGGACGGCGTCGCGCAGCGGCCGCTCGCGGTGGCTGCCAAGCACGATCAGATGTGCACGATCCTGTCTGCTTTCGGCAATGATGGCGGCATCATAGTGAGCTGCGAGGACGACTTTCATATCGGCATCGGTTGCCCCGCGTGCCCTGGCGTCGGCTACTTGGTTCTGCAGGGCTTCGTGGGCGGCGCCATACACGATTTCCCCGACGTCCTTTATGAGATCGTCTCGGATGGCATGCAGGATCGTCAGATGAGCTTGCTGTGAAATCGCCAGCTGCACGGCGCGGTCGAACGCGAGCACGGCGCGATCCGTCAGGTCAGAAGCCAGAAGAATACGCAGCTGTGTGCCTAAGTAATCGGACATGGCGCAAATCTCGAGGTCCAAAGTGTGTCGGCGGAATCGGTCGGCGGGCGTGACACCAGTCGCGCCGTAGAGCATCCAGTGCGATCAGGTCTCGGCCTTCTCGATGCTGATCTCGGCGCCCTGCAACTCGTCGAGCACTTCATCATTGAGAACTTCCATGAGCTCGCCAACGCTGGTCGTTGCATCCAGCCGCCGCTGGCGAACCGCCTGCCAGACGCCGGCGAAGGCCGCTGCAAAGCTGTCTTCGTCGATGACGTCATGCGCGCCCTCGTACAGAGCGGCACCCTTCTTCCTGATGCGGAGTTTCACCTTCATGATTTCCACCGACCCGCCTATGGCGAACTCGTCGAATTGGCCGCGACGCGCTGCTCCGAAACAGCCTCGCTACCCTGACTTTCGAGGATGCTCGTGACCTCAGCGTCGCTCACTTGCGAGAAGTCGAGGTAGAAAAAGCCAATGGCGCCGAAATACTCCGGCGTCTCGAGGCAGATCACATCATCGGCCTCTTGCCGCAGAGACTCGACCGTACTCGGCGGGGCAACGGGCGTTGCAACGACGGTGCGGCTCGCTCCCCGTTTCTTCAGCGCGTGCAGCGACGCCCGTATTGTCGCGCCCGTCGCGATCCCATCGTCGACAAGGATGACCGTTCTGTCCTTGATTGGTACCCGCGTGCGCCCCGCAAGCCACAATGCGCGGCGCGCCTCGATGATCTTGAGCTGCTCATCCGCCGCCTTCTGGAATTCGGCATCAGTAACGCCAAACTCGCGTATGACGTCCTCGTTGCGCGCGATCTCGGGCGCGTCGCCATCGACGACAGCACCCATAGCGAGCTCGCGCTGGAACGGCGCCCCTATCTTGCGTACGAGGACCACGTCGAGAGGCGCCTTGAGTGCGGCAGCCACCTCGGCGGCGACCGGCACCCCCCCACGCGGCAGGCCGAGTACGACGGGATCGGCATAACCACGCTGCACGACCGCTTGCGCCAAGAGCTTGCCGGCTTGCGTCCGGTTGGTGAAGAACTTTCCCCTCATGTTTCGGAGCCCTTTCCTAGAAACCGGACGAACCAGGCGGTCGCCAGCTCTATGACCGCATCGAGCGTGCCATGCTCCTCGAACAGGTGCGTTGCGCCGGGCACAATTTCGAGCCGCTTTTCACAATGCAGTTCAGCCAGTGCCGCTTCGTTGAGTCTGATCACCTCGTCGTCGTACCCGCCGACGATGAGCAGCGTCGGCGCTTTAACGCGGACTAGTGCGGTGGCGGCAAGGTCGGGGCGCCCGCCTCGAGAGACGACGGCTCTTACTTCATCGGCGTGCCGCGCTGCCGCGACCAGCGCCGCCGCGGCGCCCGTGCTGGCCCCGAAGAGGCCGACGGACATACGCGCGGCTTTGCTCCCGCTAAGCCAATTCAGCGCTTCTTCGAGCCGGGTTGCAAGCAGGGGAATATTGAAGACGTTACGCCGGTCGTCGGCCTCCTGGGGGAGCAAGAGATCGAACAGCAACGTGGCGAGCCCCGCCTTGTTGAGGCCTTGCGCGACATGCTGGTTGCGTGGGCTGAGGCGACTGGAGCCACTGCCGTGGGCAAAGACAACGATCCCCGTCGCCGCCTCAGGCAGGGTGAGAAACCCCGGAAGTCCTCGGGGCATGACCGAGATATCGTGGGTGAGCGTGGAGCTTACCATGACGTTCCGCTCCGGGACTTGCACAATCGCCGTTTAGTGCGGGCGGCAGTCTAAATGCCGTTGGCGGCGTGTCACTGATCTGGGTCAAACAACGCCGTCATTGCCAAGCGAGCCGCAGTACGTCATCGGTGCCAAGCTTGACGTGTGTCTTAACTGGCCTGCTCTCGCGCTCGAGCGTGTCTGCCAGCCAATCCGCGTCCGTGCGCGAAGCGCGGTGAAGCCGCATATTGCGGATCTGCAGCGGCACCATCTCGAGGCCGACGAGCGTGCCATCGTCGATCCGCAGCGTCGGAAAATACATCAGTACGAGATCGTCGCGGAACTCCTCATAGCCGGTTATGCCTTCGTAATCGTCAATGAAGTCGCCGCACCCATAAAGAATGAGCTTGCCATGGTGAACCTCGATGCGCTTGACGTGATGCGAGGAATGCCCGTGCACGATGTCCACGCCGCACGACTCCACGAGGTGATGGGAAAATTCAGCCTCCTCCTGCGCAATCTCGTAGCCCCAGTTGCTACCCCAGTGGATCGAAGCCACCACAATGTCCCCACTTCTGGCGACGGCGCGGACCTGCTCGCCGATACGGTCGGCGACCTCGCGCGAAAGCCGCGAAGCGACGTTGACGCCTGGGGTCTTGGTAGCGGCCGCCCAGCCAAGGGGTACGCCGGCGCTCGGTAAGGCGAAAGCGAACACGAGCACGCGGCCCTTCGCATGGGGCAGAATCGCAGGCGCCGCGGCAGCAACGTCGTCCCGGCCGGCCCCCGCATAGCGGACACCCGCCTGCTCGAGCGCGGTTAGCCCCTCGAGCAAACCGCGCTGCCCCCAGTCGAGAACGTGGTTGTTTGCCAGAATGCAGCAGTCGATGCCGGCGGCAGTGATGGCGCCGATGTTGGCCGGGCTCATCCTGTAGTTGATGCCCTTCGGTGCGGGGCTGGTGCTTGTCGTGATTGCCGTCTCGAGGTTGATGATGCGCAGGTCGGGCTTTCTGCGGGTGAGCTCGATGAGCGCATCTCCCCAAATATAGTCGAATGATACCGGCTTTGCGATTGGGCCGTTGGCGCGCTCGGCAAGCTTCACATAGCTCTGCGCCGACTTTGCATAGGATTCATAGATCTGCGGATCACCGGGATGAGGGAGCACTTGATCTATGCCGCGCCCCGTCATGACGTCACCGGCGAGAAACAGTGTCACCGTTTCACCGCCCTGAGCAAGCGGGCCGGTCGATTGTCTCTCCAACGGGACGGAAATAGACATCTCGTTCAGCAATCCGCGCTGCGGTGGCGGGTAGCCAATTGGCCGGCTCACACCGCAAGCCTAGTCTTCTGTGTCATTGCCTCGGCGTGACTCTGATGGCCGATACGGGCGCGCTTGCATAGTATGGGCAGCCCCTTCGAGCATTTTGACTGGTATCAACGCTCATACATGCAAAGGCTTTCATATCTCTCGTTGCGAAGGCAGGAAGGACTTCACGCATACTTTCGTGAATGTGAACGTTCCCCAGGAAAGGCAAAGTGATGGCGAGCGTTCGGCTATGGACTCCGCACGAAGCCGGGCCGCGCTTGGCGACTGCTGACCGGTTGCGGGTATTTGCTCTCAACGCCACGGAGGAACTGGGCAGCGCCATCGCTCACCAACTGGGAAAGCCGCTCTCCAGGCACGAGGAGCGCGAATTTGAGGATGGCGAGCACAAGGCGCGCCCCCTCGATCCAGTGGGCAATGCCGATGTCTTTGTCATCCAGAGCCTTCACGGGGGGCCGGCGGCAAGCGCCAATGACAAGCTATGCCGGCTTCTATTCTTCATCGGCGCACTGAAGGATGCGGGCGCTGCACGCGTGACGGCAGTCGTGCCTTACCTCTGCTATGCGCGCAAGGACCGCCGCACCAAACCAAACGATCCCGTGACGACGCGATACGTGGCCGCCATGTTCGAAAGCGTAGGAGCGGACGCCATCGTAACGCTCGATGTGCACAATCCAGTGGCCTTCGAGAACGCCTTCCGCTTCCGGACCGTTACTCTGACTGCGGCGCCGCTCTTCGTCGATTATGCGAAAAAGTTGAAAGACGAAGGACTATGCGTCGTTTCACCCGATACCGGAGGTGCGAAGCGGGCGGAGCTGTTTCGTGAGGCGCTGGAAGCGGCATGCGAACGTCCGATCGGCAAGGCATTCGCTGACAAGCATCGCAGCGCCGGCGTCGTCACCGGCGACCTGTTCGTGGGCGACGTCCATGGCGCCACTGCGCTCATCATCGACGATTTGATCTCAACGGGCGGCACGCTTGTGCGGGCCGCCAAGGCGGCGCGCAATGCCGGAGCGTGCCGGATCATCGCGCTCGCTGCGCACGGCCTCTTCATGGAGGGAGCCGCCGAGGCTCTTGCCGACCCTGTGATCGAGCGTATCGTCATCACCGATGCCGTTCCGGCGTTCCGGCTTCCGCTCGGCGCAACGCGCGACAAGCTGGACATCCTGCCCAGCGCATCCCTGTTTGCCGAGGCTATCGCGCGCCTTCACGAGGGGCGCACACTTACCGACCTCCTGGTCTATTGAGCACACGGTCCAGACGCACCGCATCGCGTCCCGCGATTTCCAAGTAAGCGCGTGCTCGCCGCGGCCACTTCTCGGGTGTGCGCGGGTTGGGCTCCAACAGATGCGCAACGGCAAGGCGCGCGCGCAGCGCGGCGCGGTGGCAACGATAGAATAGGAATAACTCGGGCTCAGGATCGTCGTGCAGCACGCGCGATATACCGCGCTTAACGTAGTCTCCGATCCAAGGGGCGCCAAGCCGCTCGCATTCGAGGCTCAAGTAGGCGATCTCATCGAAGGGATCGACTGTCCTGAGCCGGATGTTGAACTCCAGGCAGTCGATGATCTTGATTCCGTCGGTGAGCCAGATGTGCTCTGGACGCAGATCGCCGTGGCCATCGACAATACGGCGCTCGCGCTCGCGCCGTGTCAGAATGCCAGCCCGCCGCTCGAGGAAGCATCTCTGAGTTCGCTCGATCTTTCTGACGAGCCCGGCCGGCAGACTAAAGCGCCGGTCGAGCAGAATGCAGCAATCATCGGAGATGTTCCGATGCCACTCAGCGATCTGTGCGGCTGGTGTCACGAATGGGCGCTGGGCGTGACGGTAGAATCGTCCGAGTGTCGTGATCAGCCGGTCGAGCTGGGAGGTGCTGACCCGATGCTCTTCGATGGCGTGGTCGAGCGCCCAGCGTTCTGCTAACCGGCGCATCACGACAAGCCAGTCGATGGTCGCGCCGCGACCGCCGATCGACAGGCCCTCCTCGGTAGCCACTAGCGGCACGACGCCGAGATAGACATCCGGCGCCAGCCGGCGGTTGAGGCGAAGCTCCTCGCTACATGCCGCTTCCCTGCGTTCGAGCGTTGAGAAGTCCAGGTACGGGAAACGGACCGGCTTCTTGAGCTTGTAGACCTTGTCGCCCGCGAGGAACACGAACGACATGTGCGTCTCGCGACGAACGACCTCGCCGACCGGCTCAGGGTAGGCGGCGGGCGTGGCAAGGAACGCGACCTTGGCGGCGAGCGTGGGCAAGCCGGTTTCGGGCACGCTGACATGATGATGCACGATCGCTGCCTCGCTCACCTGATTTCGGCATTATCCGTCGGCAAAGCCATACGCCGAAGCCTCCGCCAATCCCCGGCCAATGACGACACGTTTCGTGAACCATCAGTGGTATGCTCCGCCGTGGATGGCAAGGGAGACTTGCGGTCATCGGAAATGAAAGACTGGAACGTGGTAGTCACTGTCAGCGACCGCTTCGCGCGCCGCCATGCGCAGCGCGGGTTGGAGAAATTCGGAAAAGTCGAGACGACCGGGTTTCACAATGTTCTAGTGATGGAAGTGGACGATATCGTCGCGCTGATGCGGTCGCTTTCTGAGTTGATGGGCCGCGACATGACCCTGATCAACGACATCTCACGGCTCATGCCAGCGCAGGAGACGTTCGAATTCAGATCGCGGGAGGAGTTCGATCAGAAGGCGAGCGCCGCCATTCTTGGCTGGGCCGACCGCATAGCAGGCAAGACGTTCCACATTCGACTCCACAGGCGCGGAATGGGGGATCAGTTGAGCTCACTCTCCGAGGAGAAACAGCTCGATACCGCGTTGCTCGACAAGCTCGTTGAGATGGGTCAACCTGGCCGCATCGACTTTTCGGATCCCGACTGCGTGATCGACATCGAGACGGTGAACAACCGTGCTGGGCTCTCTCTTTGGACGCGCGAGGATCTTCGCCGCTTCCCGTTTCTCATGGTCGACTAGCGCACTGATTAGCCGCGGGCGGCCGGCATCTCCAACTCTACCCTCTCGTATGCGAGGTCCGGTTCGCCGCAGCGTTGCAGCATCTGGGTGCGAGCCACGTCGCGTAAGCGCACAGCCGCGTTGAAATCTTCGCCATCCGGGGCCAGCGCACGGCCCATATGCACCTGAATTGGTCCGCGGCGCGGGAACCATTGGCCGCCGCGTAGAATCGAACGCGTCCCGCGGATCGTGATCGGTATGACGGGCACGCCGGCCTCTGCTGCAACGAGGAATGCACCGAGCTGGAAAGCGAGAAGGCCCGGCATACGTGTGAGCGTTCCCTCGGGAAATGATACGATGCGTTCGCCTGAACGGACCGCCGCGAGCTGTCGCTGAGTATCCTCGACGCCGCCGGCGGCGTCGGTACGGCGCGCAAACAGTGTGCCGATGCGGCGCAGAAAAGGCCCTGCGACTCGCTGGCCGGCAAGCTCCTCCTTGGCAACGAAGCTCAGGTTTCCTGGGACGACGGCGGCAATTACGAGTGAGTCGAGGTAGCTTGAATGGTTGGAGATCAAGATGACGCCTTTGTCCGGCGGCCATGCCTCGGCCTCGACCTGGGGCGCACTGCCGGTGAGCCAAAGGAAAGCGCGCGCTGCCCAGTGGATCGAAGCCTGGCGCCAGTTCCGCCGCGGCAACAGTAGTGCCAGGAGCCAGAGGAGGACCGCGATCACGACAAGTAGGCTCCACCAGTACGCAGCAAAGAAGTATTCCCCCAGCTGATGCCACGCCCGGCGCGTGCGCACGCCGAAGCTCGAGATGGTGAGCCGCATCAATTGCCACCACAGCGCGCGTCCCTTCGCCGAGAGTTGGCCGCTCTCGTAGAGCGCGCGCGCGGCCGAGCGGCGGATCTTTCCGCTCGATGTCTTGGGCACGGTGCGCGGCGGCGCCGCAATGACCTCGTCCGGTGACATGTCGAGCAGCGTGGTTGCAGCCTCGACGATCCTCCGCTTCATGGCCGCGATGGCATCTGGATCGGTTAGTCGCGTCTCTGCAAGCACGACCAACCGCTCCGTTCCGCTTCTCTCGTCGACCGTGGGAAACGCGGCGACGCATCCCTTGCGCACGCCTTCAATGCCGCCGACCAGCTCCTCAAGCTCGTGCGGGTAGATGTTGCGTCCGGCCTTGATGATGATGTCCTTGATGCGTCCCGTGATGAAGACATCGCCGTTGGCGATGTAGGCACGGTCGTCGCTTTCCAGCCACTCGCCGTCGAACAGAGTGCGCGTCTTCTGCGGGTTGCGGAAGTAGCCCTTGGTGGCGGACGGCCCCTTGAACTGGAGGCGACCCTCCGTGCGGTCCGGAACCTCGATGTCGGCGTCATCGACAATGCGAATCTCGTGGCGCGGGATGGGACGTCCGCAGGCGACAAATTCCAGCGCCGTTGGGTCTTCTGGCCCGGCGGGGAGAGCCTTGCCATCGCGTGAAAGCGCAGTGCGCTGCACGCGGTCGATGATGGGGGGCCGCCCGACGGGCGGAAAGGCGAGGCCTACTGCGTTTTCTGCCAGGCCATAGACTGGGGCCATTGCCTGAGGGCGAAAGCCGAACTTCGCAAATCGTTGGCTGAAGCGGGCGATGGTCGCTGGGCTCACCGGCTCGGCGCCGTTAACCACCATGCGCAGCGAGCCCAGATCGAAGCCTTCGATATCTTCGTCGCGGACATTTTTGCAGCAGAGCTCGAATGCGAAATTGGGAGCCGCCGAAAGGGTGGCATGGTGACGGCCGATCGCTCGCAGCCATCGTCCAGGATCGGCCAGGAAGGCGAGAGGCGGCATGATGACGGTCGGGGCGCCATAATAAAGCGTGCCAAGCCACGCGCCGATCAGCCCCATGTCGTGGTAGAGTGGCAGCCAACTGACGAAAGTGTCTGCCGAGCTGGCGTCAAGCGCTTCACCCATGGCGCGGACATTAGCGAGCAGGTTGGCATGGGTAAGCACGACGCCCTTTGGATCGCCAGTGCTGCCCGACGTGTACTGTATGAGCGCCACAGTATCGGACGCGGCCGGCAGCGCTTGCTCGAGCGATCCGACGCTGCTCAGCTCCGCGACCGTTTCGATATGGCGAAGATCGCTCGTCAGTCCGAAAAGCAGCGCGCCGAGACTGCGTATCTCCGAGCCAACGATGAGCACGCTTGCGCCGGCGTTACGTAGGATGCCGGCCTGCCGCCGCAGATGGTCCTCGACTTGGGCGCGGCGAAACGGCGGATAGATCGGGACCGGGATCCCGCCGGCGTAGATGACCCCGTAGAACGCTTCGAAGAATGCCGCCTCGGTCGGGAGCATGATCGCAACGCGGTCGCCCGGCGCAAGGCCTCGCTCCAGGAGTCCGAGTGCAATCGCCCGGCTCGCGCGGTCAAGCGTGGTGTAGGTAATGCACTGCTCGTCATCCTCTCCGCGCCACAAGTAGATATGCGGGCGGGTGCCGTGCCTCACCACGTGAAAACTGAGCGTATCAATGAGCGTCTGCGCCGCGTGTGGAGCGCTCACCTCGGGCAGTAAAACCGCCTCGCCGGCGGGGGGAAGCGTGAGCGGAGCGCCGTGCTCAGGAAAGGCTTCGCGCAAAGCCCGGAGCAAGTCATTCGGGGTGTCTACCTCGCCGATGACGCGGTCTGGTAGGCGAACCTTGAAGGTGCGATCGATCCTCAGGACCAATTCGGCACGCCCGAGGCTATCGAGGCCGAGGTCGCGGTCGAGATCACTGTCGAGCTTGATCGCAACCGTGCGCCGCATGTGGGGGTGGAGCTCCCACACGAGCTCTTGCACGAGTCGCAGTAGCTCGGTCGTGAGTGCCGATTCGGCCCTCCCGGAACCACCATTTTGGGCGCCGATCACCATTCGCGCGCTCCAACCAACCCATGTGCCAGGCAGAAGAACCCGACAGCACAATTCAACTTGGGGAGCTTGCGCGACCTTGGCAACAGTTCGTTGACGCCGATCAATACGAGAAGCCCATACGCGTGCATTCGTCGTTATCAGGGGGTGACCTGGTGAACCGAGTCATCGATGTGACCGAACCCTATTGCCGCAGCTGCATCGGCGCCACGCTTGCCGGTACCCTGCCCGGTCTGTTCAACGAGCGCGCCACGCGCAGCCCGGATGCCGTAGCCTACCGGCAGTTCGATGGCATCGCGCAATGCTGGCGCGAGCATACTTGGGAGAGTATGCGCAGGCGAGCCGCGCGGTTGCAGCTTGCTATGCAGCAAGGGGGGCTTGCGCCTGGCGATCGCATCGCCATTCTCCTCCCCAATGGAATCGACTGGGTCGGCTTCGACATGGCCGCACTCGGGCTGGGCCTCGTCGTGGTTCCGCTTTATATGCACGACAGCGCGGCGAACGTCAGCTACATCCTCGGGCACTCCGGTGCCAAGTTGCTGCTCGTCGACACCGAAGCCCGCTGGGGCCCGCTCGAGCAGCGCACACACGCGTTCCCTGAACTCTCGGCTGTCTGGATCTGCGCGCCGGGCGCTTCGTCGACGGCCTTTGACAGGAGCCCCCCCGTCAGACGCCTCGATGATGTTCTTGCCGAAGTCGGCAGCGCGCCGTTCCGGCAATCATGCGAGCCATCCTCATTGGCGACCATCATCTATACGTCCGGCACCACCGGCCGCCCGAAAGGCACGATGCTGTCCCACTTCGCCCTGCTGTGGAACGCGGAGCGCACCGCTGAGGTCATCCCACCGCGCGAAGATGACCTCTTTCTCTCGCATCTTCCGCTTGCTCATGCCTTCGAGCGTACGGTTGGCTACTATCTGCCGATGATGGCTGGGGCGGCGGTCGCCTATGCGCGATCGATCGACGATCTCGCGGTCGATATGAGGACGATCCGGCCAACGGTACTGCTTTCGGTGCCGCGTATTTACGAGCGCGCCTTTGGCGCAATCCGCAGCAAGGCCGAAGGCGCCCTTTTAGGGTCGCGTCTCATGAGCCTAATGGCAGACCTCGGCTGGCACCGCTATCAGGCGACACAGGCACGAGAGCCTGCACCCGGCCGTGGTGCGCGGCTGGCATATAGCCTGCTCGATCCGCTGGTCGCGAAGCCGATCCGCAATGCGTTCGGCGGACGCCTCCGCGTGGCAGTCAGCGGAGGCGCACCATTGTCTGCTGCGATCGCCCGCTTCTTGGTGGCAATGGGGCTGCCGTTGGTCGAGGGCTACGGACTGACCGAAGCGGGTCCCGTGGTCACGGCGACCGCACTTGACGACATCTGGCCGGGCTCGGCTGGCCGTCCACTTCCCGGGATCGAGCTGGACATCTCCGCTAGCCAAGAGCTCCTCGTGCGCACGCCGGCCGCAATGACAGGCTATTGGCGGGATGAGGCACAAACCGCCCAAACGATCGATCGCGACGGCTGGCTGCGCACGGGGGATCTTGCGGAGATCAAGGACGGCCGTTTGTTCCTTCGTGGCCGGCTACGGGACATCCTGGCATTGGCGACCGGCGAGAAGGTCAACGCGGGACTGATCGAGGAGGAGATCACCAGAGACAGGCTGTTCGACCGAGCCGTCGTGATCGGCGAGGGCAAGCCGTTCCTCGTCGCCGTGTGCACACTCAACCCCAAGCGATGGGGGACGCTGGCACAGGCCCTTGGAATCGATGCAGAAAATCCCAACGTGACCGTGGTTCGCGAGGCAGTACTGGCGCGGCTTCGCCGCCGTCTCGCGGACTACCCGAAGCACGCCCAGGTGAAGGCCGCCCATCTGGTGCTCGAGCCGTGGACCATCGAATCCGGCCTCCTGACGCCATCCCTCAAAGTGAAGCGGGACCGCGTCGAGCAGCGCTACCATGATGAGGTCGAGACCCTCTTTTCGGGGCATCAAGTCTTCCGCTGAGACAGCACCACATTCGCCGATCGGCGCCATCGCATCATGGTGCGTGTACGGCCTGTGCGCGGCGCTCTCCGGCCACCGATCGAATGAGCTCAACGAGGGCATTGCCGATGGCAGCGGCCCGTTCAATGTGCTCGTCGATCGCCTCCACCGACACCTCGAAAGAACCCGCCCGGAGGTCAAAGGGGTCGGTCCGGGGCTTCTGCCAAGTGTGCCTGTCCTCGAGATAAGCTCCCCAGGACCCGTGCAAGACGCTATTGCGAAACTTGAGGAGGGCCCTCAGCTCCTTCACTAGACCATGCAATTGGGTTCGCTGTTGTTCACCGGCCGTGAGCTGGCGAAACAGGGCTTCCACCAACGCAACGCGGGAGCAGATATTGCGGATCTGAGAGGCAACCGACGGCTCACCCTGCGTGCTGTCGGTGTCTAGCAGCGTGCTGATGCACCAGTCGATCTGCGTCTCCAGATAGCCATATGCGAACACGATGCGGCCAAGCGGTTGCCAAAACGCCTCCTGCGCAGACATTGGCGGCGCTGGGGGTCCGATGTGCGCAATGCGTGCCATATGCAGAGCTCCCCGAGAGGAAACTCGCAGGCGGAGACCAATCTCCTACCGCTCCTCGTTGATGGCGAACAGCTCGTCCTTGGCCAGAATGTCACAGATCTGAGCCACTCTGCCACTCAGTGGATGGCCGAGGCGGTCCACGTAGTCACCTTCTCCACGGGCGTAGATCAATGCAATCTCAAGATCGGAGAGCGATGCTCCCGTTTCCAGGATGGCGACAATGGTGTGATCGGCCACGGGACCGGCAAGCTCGCGGATCTCATGGCCGGATACAAGCGGCTGCTCCCCGGAGTCGCCCTTTCGTGATGCGGGCATGTGCCACCTCATTCGGTTGCTGGCACGGTTATTAGCGCAAGAGCGGCGTCGGGAGATTGATCTCCATCATCTCCTGTAGCGCGATAGTTTAACGCTTCGCTGCAAAGTTTCGAAGGCTTGTGAAGAGTTTCGCATCATTGATGATGCGCGGCACCTTGTGCTGGCCGCCCAGCCGGCCGCGGCTCCTCATCCACGCGGCGAACGTTCCGGGTGGAACAGCGTCCACCTGTGGTGGTCGCAAACCGAAATCGCCCGCGCGATGTTCCCGATAGTCGGCATTCGATGCGGCGAGAGCCTGGTCCAGCGTGCGGGAAAATAGATCCATTCTGTCCGGGCACGGAATGCCCTCTGCGAACTCGATGATGTAGAGATGCATGCCGACTTTGCCGGAGTGGGGGAAGATAGCCCCCGCGCAATAGTCGGCGACTTGCGCATCGATAGCGTTGGCCGCCAAGCAGATGGCCTGCTCGATTTGCTCGCCGATCACGTGCTCGCCGAACATCGACAGCCTGTAGCTCGTCCTGCCGGTGATCAATAGTCGCGGCGGATCGCGGTCGATGAAGCGAACCGTATCGCCCAAGACATAGGCCCATGCGCCAGCGCAGGTGCTCACGACCACCGCGTAATCCACGCCCGTCTCGATGCTCGCGAGCCAATGGCGGGTGGGCTCGGGGTGGTTGAGCTCGGCGACGGGAACGAACTCAAAAAAGGTGTCGGTGTCACAGATGAGGCGCAGACCCTCGCCGTCACCGCGATCAGCCACTGCGATCGACGACTCACTGGCAAAGTATACCTCTCGGGTCTCCGCTTGCGTCCCTTTGAGAAGATCGCGGAAGCGCTCGCGGTAGGGCGCAAAATCGATGCCACCGTGAATTATCAGCTCCAGTTTCGGGAAGATCGCCGCCAGGCTGCTGCTTCCGGGGCTCAATTGCACCAGCTTGTCGAAGAATAGGAGAAGCCAGTTCGGCGTGCCGCTGATCGCGCGGATGTCTTCCGCCAGGCAAGCGCGCCCAATCTTATCGATCTTCTCTTCCCAATCGGGAATGAGCGCCAGCTCGAGCGGCGGGAAGAACCATGGACGCTTCCACGACGGGATCTCGTAGACCTCGATGCCACTCAAATCGCCCGAGCATACCCCTGTCGCTTCCTCGGTGAGATCAGTGCTGCCACCTAGTAACAGGCACTTGCCCTCCAATACCCGGCTTTGTGGACGATTGCGGATATGATGCACAAAGACGTCCTCGCCGACCCGCAGGTTGGCGCTGATCATGTCGTCCGAGCAGGGGATGTACTTGGAGATTCCGGCCGTCGTGCCGGAGGTGCGCGCGAAGTAGCGGATGCGGCCCGGCCACGTGCAGTCGACAAGCCGAGGGAAGGTTGGTTGCCAGTAGTCGTGCCAGAAGTCCTCGTAGTGGCGCAGGCGCACGTGCTTTTGGAAGTCGGCAACGCCGACGATTTGCGAGAATGCGTGGTCGCGCCCAAAGCGCGTTGCGCTAGCCCGGCGTAGGAGACTTTGCAGGACCGAGCGCTGGGTCTCGATCGGGTCTCGTATCTGCAGCAGAAATGAGCGCAGATCCGCGTAGGCCTTGAGCAAGGGCGTGGCGTCAAACATGTGCTCGGCGTGGTCGGTTGCTAAGTCTGATGGCGCCCTTGCCGTCTCGACATCCTCCCATCCGATGGTGCACCCCAGGCGATACAGTGGCGTTCATGCGCCTCAGGCGGACGACATCGGGCTTCTCTTCCCGACGCTGGTCAACGTCGCGCCGTCTTCGGTGTGGGGGCGTTGGAACAACGTCAGATCCCACTCGGCGTGGCTCTCATCGAGGCGCAGGATATAGAGACTATCGTCGTCGCCTTTGAGCTTGAAGTAGCGGTAATCCGGCCCGTGCCATTGGTCGAGATTCTCAGCCACTTCGATGCAGCGCTCATCGAAGAAGATTCGGCTGGGCATCTCTACGCCGCCGTAGCCTGCGTAGGTCTCGACGCGCACACGCATGCGCTGGGCTCCTCGCGGTTGGCTTAATTTGGACTAATCGCCGCGACAGGGGCGGGCGGCAAATAACGGACGAGCTCGGTGAACTTCTCCCACTCGGTAGCCCCCCAGACTTCGGTGGTCGCATGTCCAAAGGTGCGGATAATGGTAGCGACCTTCGTTGCCATTTCGATGTCCGGTGCCGTGAAGATGTCGAGGTAGTCGGCGGGCCCGAGCACCACGTAGCTCGCTTTCCAGGCGACACCCTTGCAGTCAGCGCGGATGCGCTCCATGACCTCGTGGCTGAGGCTTTCGAGTGAGCTTGGGGATCGCAGCGCCTGGTGGCTCAGACGGGTGAGCATGATGAAGGTGGCCATGGTTAACACCTTGTTGCTGAGCGTATTGTCTGGCGGACAGTTCACGCCGCGCATCAATTCGTGCATTGACCATCGTCAACGCTCTGGGAATTTCGATCGTTCGGCAAAACGGTGACGTGCCCATGAGCCTCTCCTCCTAGCCGCCACGGAAGGCGGTCTCGGCCTCGCGCGCGAGACGCTCCCCATGACCTTGATAGCGGGGGGAGTAATGCAGCGTCACTAGACGCTTGACGTTCGCGAGGCGCGCCAGCGTGCCGGCCTGGTGTGCGGTAAGGTGCTGACGCTCGGCCGCGCGGGCACAGTCCTCCTGCAAGAACGCTGCTTCGATGAAGAGGACGTCGGCGTCCTTCGCGAGCGCGACAACGCGGGCTGCGTTAGCCTCTGTGAACCCGCAGTCGACTACGTATGCGATCTTCCGTCCCGAAGTAACGCGCATGATATCCCGCTTCAGCGCGCCGAGGGGCAGGCTTTCGGGGCGCTCACCACGCGCGCCGGTCCAGGCGACCTCGATGGGAGTATCCTCCGGACTGCCGTGCAGGATCGCCTCCTTGAAGGCGCCGAGCCAACGGCCGACGGCGAGCCCCATCGCTTCCAGCTTGTTACGCCAGATGTTGATGTGAGCGCGTTCCTCCAGCGCGAATGCCAGAGCTGGGACGCCATGCTCGATTATCGTCGTGCGCACCAGAAAGCCAGGCTCCTGCAGCAAGACGAAGTCATCGCCCATTGCGCTCTCGTCATCGACGCGCGCGAACGCAACCCTTCCCGGGAATTGCGCGGAAGTGAGGCGTCCATCCGCGTCAATCTCGGTGACGCGTAGGACTGGGTTGCTTTCATAGCGTGCAATGAGATTCCACGTATAGGCTTTCAGCTTGTGCTCAATGGACTCGATGAGGCCAGTGGAGCCGTAGAACCTGACAGTCGTTTCTCGGCCAAGTATGCACCTCAATAGCTGGTCGAAGCCGACGAAATGATCCATGTGCCGGTGGCTGACGAACACGTCGCTGACGCGTAGCAGGCTCCGCGGCGACAGTGGCGCAAGGTCGCCGAGGTCGAACAGCAACGCACGCCGCTCGAATACGAGATCGACGTAGAGGGCCGGATCGCCGAAGGGACCGTTGACGAGATGCGGGTCGAAGTGTCTGGACATGGCGATCTTGCTGACGCAAAGGTTGGCCGCGAAGATATCACTCAATCGTTTTCGCCGCGTTTGCTGCCGGTAGGCAAGATAGCCGGCGCGCCGCGCCTTGGAATCGCGCTTTGCCGTCAAGTTGGATCTCATCCGCTTGGAGCTTGACGGCGTAGCGCGCGGGGCCCCGGGATCTGAACCGAAATGCGGCGCGCTTCGGCGATGCCGATATCCCCGGCGGTCGCTGCGGAGTCTTCGCGCGTGATGACATTGAGGCTCTCGCTGCGGCCTGCGAGTGGCGCTGAGAGCTTTCCGGACAGCAGTTCGGTTGGCTTCCACCGATCCGCGTCGTAGCGATGAGCTCCTTTGGGGCATCACCATCGCACGCTAGAGGGTGATGAGCTCTTTCGGGTGTCTCGCAAACGCAGGGAGCGCCGCAAGCGCCTCAATGTCTAGGTCGAGGACATGCGTGGATAGAAGGAGAACTGGGCAACGACGGTCATGTCGAAAATCCGTTTAGCCCACGCATTGTTGCCAATCGCGAGGCATGTTTGATCTTCCGCAATGCCGGCGGCTTGCAGGCAATTACCCTCCTATTAACGTTCAGACCGCTAATCGGTACGAAATTGCGGAGGTGCGGCCCGTGCCTTATGCAACGAACGCCGATCTTCCTGTCTCGGTTCGCCGGCATCTCCCCGAGCATGCCCAGGACATTTTCCGAGCGACCTTCAATCACGCGTTCGCGGCGCGTGCAGGCGACCCACGCCAAGAGGAGGCGGCTCATCGCATTGCCTGGGCGGCCGTCAAGCGCTCTTACGTCAAGGCCGGTGATCGCTGGGTCGAACGGCTCTAGCTGAGCCGCGGGCATGGCTCGCAGGAGCGC
This sequence comes from Hyphomicrobium sp., assembly GCF_009026145.1. Classification (GTDB taxonomy): domain Bacteria; phylum Pseudomonadota; class Alphaproteobacteria; order Rhizobiales; family Hyphomicrobiaceae; genus Hyphomicrobium_A. The sequence continues at coordinate 131,400 of NZ_WBUE01000003.1, read as the reverse complement.
AGGGCGATAGGAACTACGTGCATGATCGGCTCCGCAACCGCCGCAACGACATCGGGATGGGAGCACTTCCCGCATGGTGCCGACGTCGGCGTGCGTGGCTGGGGAGCGACCCCCGAGGAGGCGTTCGAACAGGCGGCGCTAGCGTTGACTGCCATCGCGACGGATGCGGAGGTGAAGTCGAATATCTCCGTTGAGGTGAGATGCGATGCGCCCGACATTGAACTCTTGTTTGTCGAATGGCTCAACGCGATCATCTACGAGATGGCCACTCGTAGCATGCTCTTTGGGCGCTTTGCGGTGCGCATCGACGGATCGCGGCTGGACGGCACTCTGCGGGGCGAACCTGTCGACATTGCCGGCCACGAGCCCGTCTGCGAGCCGAAGGGCGCCACGTACACATCATTGCGCGTCGCCAAGGAACCGGATGGCACATGGTCAGCCGCCTGTGTCGTCGATGTTTGAAAGGACTTGGCGATGGATCCCGCACGCCTCACCGAAGTAGATCCGACGACGTGGCGCATAGAGCCGCATGGCGGCATGCGAGTCCCGGCCATCATCTATGCGGACGAGGGCCTCATTCGGGACATTGACGACAAGGTCTACGAGCAGGCGGCGAACGTGGCCACGCTGCCGGGCATCGTGCGCGCGTCCTACGCCATGCCGGATGCGCATTGGGGATATGGCTTCCCAATTGGCGGTGTTGCGGCATTCGATCCCGAGGAGGGTGGCGTCGTCTCCGCGGGGGGCGTCGGATTCGACATCTCTTGCGGCGTGCGAACGATGCTCACCGGTCTTTCGGTTGCCGACATTCTGCCTGTGCAGAGGTCACTCGCTGAATCGCTCTACGAGCAGATTCCCGCTGGCCTCGGGAGTAAAGGGTCGATTTCGCTCGACGCCATGGAAATGGAGGAAATGCTGGCGGGCGGCGCACATTGGGCTGTCGAACAGGGTTGGGGCGAGGCGCGCGACCTTGCGCGGATCGAAGAGGGCGGCACGATGGCGGGCGCCCGGCCGGAGTACGTCTCAAGCCGCGCCAAGGAGCGCCAGCGCCGGGAAATGGGAACGCTCGGTTCGGGCAACCACTACTTGGAGGTGCAGGCGGTTGACGAGATCTACGATGCTGTCGTGGCCACGGCATTCGGTCTGGCGCAGGACAATGTGGTGGTGACCGTCCATTGCGGCTCGCGCGGCCTTGGCCATCAGATCGGTACGGAATTCCTCAAGGAGATGGTCGTCACCGCGGCGGAAGCCGGGATCGAGCTGCCTGATCGCGAACTCGCATGCGCACCCATCAATTCCGAGGTCGGGCAGCGCTATCTCGGAGCGATGCGGGCGGCGATCAACTGCGCGCTCGCCAACCGGGAAATCCTTGGCCACTACGCGCGCCGCGTCTTTCATCACTTCTTCCCGACCCGGGAGCTCGAACTCCTCTTTGACGTCTCGCACAACACCTGCAAGGTGGAGCCGCACGCCATTGACGGGAAGGTGCGAGACCTCTTCGTGCATCGCAAGGGCGCCACGCGCGCCTTCGGGCCTGGGCATCCGAGTCTCCCCGAGGCGCTGCGCTCGGTGGGCCAACCCGTGCTTATCGGCGGTAGCATGGGAACCGGTTCCCACATTCTCGCCGGAACGGCAACGAGCGAGGAGAAGGCTTTCTCCTCAGCGTGCCACGGCGCCGGCCGGGCGCTTTCCCGCCATGCCGCACTGAGACGCTGGAGCGGCCGACTCATTGTCGATGAGCTTGCCTCGCGGGGCATCATCATCCGTAGCCCATCCTCTCGTGGCGTCGCCGAGGAGGCCCCTGGGGCCTACAAGGATGTCGGGGCGGTCGTCGCAGCGGCCGAGCGTGCGGGGCTGGCGCGCCGTGTGGCGCGCCTGCGCCCGCTCATCTGCATCAAGGGCTGAGGGCGATCGGCGGTCAAGCAGCAATGACAATGGGCGGAACGGCCAACCTTGCCGGTTCATGCGACTTTGATCTCGTTGACCACATTGTCGACTCCGAAAATGCACCACGCATCGTCTTCAGCGCGCTCGCGCTCCGTCTCCGTCGGCACCAGACCAGTAAGTTGCACGACGCAGCCCGTGACGGTTGCGCGCACCTGTCCCGCATTAACGAAGGGATCCTTCTCGAGTGCGAGGCGGACCGCCTCGGCGATGTGATCAGGGCCGTCGTCTTCAGGTGGGTCCACCACAATCCCGTTGACCACGTCGCGCGTTCCCGGAATCCACCAAGCGATGAGGCCCGCCAGTCGCTTACTTTCGAGACCGGGCACGCGCCCGTTCAATGTGACCACGCCATCCGCAACCTCGATGTCCAGGCAGCCGTAGGATTCGTCCGGGGCGCCTTGCACCTGCTGAAACGAGCCGTGCCTGAACTCTCTGATCGCGAACCTCTTGAAGGCCGGCTCGTCGATGTAGGCACCGCGTAAATGTGCTCGGATCTCGCCATCGCCCATACTGGCCGCACGTGCAACGTGCAGACGATCGACAATGCCGACGATACCCGGAACGGCCGCGAGGCGCTCCAATGCGATCTTCTTCACAGCCACGCTCGGCGCCTCGGCCTCGATCGTCACCGTGCCATCCGCATTGAGAACGATGTGAACGCTCTTCAGCTTGTGGTCCAGCCTGACCTCACCTTTGAGGGCTGCCCGCGCCTGATCCAAAAGCTGGCTTTCCGCGCTCATTCCGAACTCCTCCGCGACGGGTGGTAGCCCGCTCGCTTGTGATTTCGCGACGCGGACCGATGTTATGGGGAGGATAACCTGGCCCCATTGACTTGCCGCAAGGACACGGACAGGCGCCGGCGCCTATTTGTTGGAGCACGCTGGCAACAGTTCGACGCACAGCGTTACCGAGAGACTAACGTGGAGCGTAAAATGGATCCGGCTGAGCCCACTGAGCTCGCGATCTCACCCGAGAAGGTCTGCTTCGTCATCATCAAGGCGCGCGAGTTCGACGTAAAGGATCTCGTCACGGAGCCTGATCCAGGCTCCAATCCCACGGACGATAGGATGGTCGCCGTGCTCGAGGACCACAAGGACGATCCTGTCATCCAAGAGCTGACGTCCTGCATCGCCGCGATGAGCGAGGACGAGCAAATCGATCTCGTGGCGCTGGCTTGGCTGGGCCGCGGTGACTACACGGCGGACGATTGGGAGAGTGTGCGCGAGGAAGCGGCGCGGGCCCACAACGAGAGGACGGCGCGCTACTTGCTCGGCATGCCACTGCTCAGCGATTACCTCGAGGAGGGATTGGGAATGCTCGGCTACTCCTGTGAGCCATTCGAGATCAACCGACTCTAGGCGCCTCTAACCTACCGACGGCTTTAGAGCTTCCGTTTCCGCGAAAGGCGGTGGATCATGAAAGAACGCGACATTCATCGCGAACGGCAGCGCCACGACACGATCAAATCGCATCTCATCGAGCCACACCGGCACGATCCGTACAAGGCGCGGCACAAGCTATCGTCGCCGAGCGTGTGCCCGCAGTGCGGCGCGGTCTTTTGCGATGGCCGCTGGCAGTGGGTGGAGCAGACGCCGGAGGGGGCGCCCAAGGAAGTCTGCCCAGCCTGCCACCGCGCCAATGACAGGTTCCCGGCGGGCGAGATCGTCTTGGGTGGAATCTTCTTGAAGGCACACCGCGACGAAATCCTCCAACTCGTACGCAATATACAAGAGGATCAGAACGTCGAGCATCCCATGTCGCGCATCATCGATATTGTCGATCGTGACGACGCGATGGTGGTAATGACGACGGATATTCATCTGCCGCGGCGTATCGGCCACGCGCTCGAGCATGCTTACAAAGGCAAGCTCGACGTGCACTACAACGAGGAAGAATACTTCGTGCGAGTCCGGTGGCACCGCGATTGACGCGCGGCGCAGTCCTCGTCGGTTCGAGCCCGCTCGATCTCAGCTCTCGCAGCCGATGGGTTCGCGCGTTGCGCTCGTAAAGATTCTCAAGCATGCGCCCACCAGCCTCAGACATTGCGATCTAGGTCCGGACGGCAACAATGTCGGGTGCTCTCGTCAAAAGTCGAAGTCATGAGCTTCGAGGGTATCCGGCCGCCGGGCACAGAGTCGATCAGCATCAGCAGGCGTTAGCGGCTCGCTGAGAAATAGGCGTAGCGCCCGCGAGGCTCAGATATCGTCGACGATCACGACGCGAAACGTGCGCATGACGCCATCATGCTCCTTGAACGAAACGTACTCGCCAAGACTGAACTGGTGCTTGTCGAGGCGAAACCCTGGCTCGTCATCCTCTACTGTCGCTGGATTGTAGTCGATGGCCCAAGTTCCACCCCGCCTATGAACGAGACGGCCGACCTCCTCCGTGCCGGCCCAAAAGCGCCGCACCTTGCAGCGGTCGCGCAGCTTATGCCACTCCGCGGCATCTAGGCGCCCATTGATATCCAGCGGCGCAACAAGCTCATATCCGCGCTCGGTGCTTCCATCAGGAAAATCGTGATCGCGCGCCAGTTCGATGCGGATGAACTTCAATGGCATCTTCTTCCTTCCAGCTAGGGCCGTCTTAACCACATCCTCAGGCGGCAGCCTGGAGCTGCCGCCTGCCTCGAGCCGCGGCGAGACGGTGTGTATCGCCGCCCCGCCGCTTTCTTTTCAGGCGTGATGCGCCGCTACGGCCTGCAAGACTTCCCGCGCCTTGCCGGGCACGGCTTTTGATATGTCGCCGAGGCTGACCATACCGACCACGTGGTCGTTCTCGTCAGTGACCGGAACGCGGCGAATCTGCTTGCCTTCCATTATATCGAGGACATCGCGTACCTTGTCCGTGTCGTGGCAGCAAACAACGCCCTTCGTCATCACGTCTTGGGCCGTCAGCTGCGAAAGGTCTTTTCCGCTGGCAACAGCGCGCACGGTGATGTCGCGGTCCGTCACCATCCCAACGAGTTGGCCATTGCTGCCGACCGGAATAGCCCCGATATCCGCCTCGCGCATCTTCTTGGCGAGCTTGGTAACCGGCGTGTCGGGCGCCATGATCTCGACGCCCTTGTGCATCAAGTCGCGAACTTTCATTTTTCAACTCCTCTGACGCGAACGGGTTCATTGCGACGGAAGATCAAAAGGCCCCACCTCATTGCAGAGCTTGCCGCAACCGGACGTATGCGTGCTTCAGTTCGGACCCGAGCTCTCTCATAGTGCTGCTCAGCTCGCCCGCAGTCTTCTCCAACTCAGCCTTCGCCTTGAAAGAGTGCCAGCGCTTTTCGAGCTCGGCCCATTGATCCTGCACGTCCTTTGACCCGAGATGGATCTTTAGCTTTGCCTCGTCGCGGGCTGTCTTAAGGTCATCGATAAACTTTTGCATATCGGGCATCGTACACCTCCGCCACTTCAGCATCGCGTCTTGCGGCGGGCCTGCACTGACCTAAATCAAAGTCGGAAGATTCATGCCTCAAAAGCCGGCTTAGAGGTGGTCTTCAGGCGGGCTCGAGGATGGAGCGGAAGTCCCGCGGCCTCAGCGCGATGCTGGCCAGCGTGTGGCTGTCGAGCACACTGAGGAACTGCTGCAGCGCGTCGCGAAGCACGCCCTGCAGCTTGCAGCACTTGGTGATGACGCACTGGTTCCCGGTGGCAAGGCACTCGACGAGGGCGAAATCCGGCTCGGTCGCCCTGACCACGTCCCCGAGCACGATCTCTTCCGCCGGTTTGGCGAGCCGCAGGCCGCCCGATCGCCCCCGCACGGCGACGAGATAGCCGGCACGCGTCAGCGTCGCCGCAACCTTCATGAGGTGTGCCCGCGAAATTCCGTAGGCGTCGGCCATCTCCTCGATGGTGACGAGGCGGTCGCCAGCCGCGTGCGTATACATCAGCATGCGCAGGGAGTAGTCCGAGAACAGCGTGAGGCGCATGGCGCACCTTCAATTTAGATCGGCTGCCGGCTTGGGCCACACCTCATTGTCGTGGCCTGGTGAGCATTGGCCAGTAGATGAGCGCGAAGCCGCCGAAGGCTATCACCCATGCGGCGGCGGAAACGTGCAGCATCGGCATGCGCGCGACATCGAACGCCGCCACGATGCGCGCGGCGGCAGCCGTCAGCGCCGCCACGTAGAGCCCTGTGATGGGCCAGCTCGCCGTCAGCTCACGCCCCGAGTGCCCGAGGCTCGCGCGCGTCATCACGGCGAGCGTCATGAGGCCGACAGCCCCGACGGTCCAGCCGTGCAGCGCGCCGCTCGCAACGATGACGTCCGGCGCAAGGATGGAAAGTGCAACGAGGAAGAAGCCCAACGGAACGAATGCATAGCCGACGTGCAGAACCAGAACCAAGGCTTCGCCTATCGTGCGGTCGCCGGCCCAGCGTGCCAGTCGCGCCGTGTGAGCGGTACCGGCGATGAGCAGCAGAACGGCCGTGACGCCATTGTCGGGCGCCACGATCCATCCGAGCAGCGCGACCGCCGTGGCAATGACCACCAGCGCGTCGAAGCGTTCGAAGGGGACCGGCAAGCGTCCGGGGAAATGCTGGACCAGCCAATTCCTGGTAAAGCTCGGAATGATGCGCCCGCCGATGAGCGAGATCAGCAGCACGACGGCGGCGATGCCGATGCGCTTGCCGTAGCCATCTGTGCCCCCCAGAAGGGCCTCGCCGTGAAACACCGCATTGCCGGCGAGCAGCAGGCTGACCAGCACGAGAACGCGCAGGTTCCTGTAATTGCGCCCCGCAACGATCTCGCGCGCGATGACGGCGATCAAGGTTGCGAGGAAGGCGAGATCGATGGTGGCCGCCAGCCATGGTCCGATCAGAGCAGAGCTCGCGATCGCGACGCGCCCGGCAATCCAGAGGAGAAACAACGCCAGCAGCGGCGTCCCCAGGATCGGCAGCCGTCCCGTCCAATTCGGCACGGCGGTCAGCAGGAAGCCGGAGACGATCGCCGGCAGGAAGCCGTAAAGCAGCTCGTGGGCATGCCAATCAACAGGATTGAACGCGGTCGGCAGCGTCAACAAGCCTTCCAGCATCGGGAGCCAAAGCGCGAGGGCGAGGGCGGCCCAGATGCTGCCGCCGAGAAAGAAAGGGCGAAAGCCAAAGCTTAAGAACGCCGGCCCGCGGTAGGCGCGGATCTGTTGCGCGGAAGATGCCGTGGGGAAGGTTCTGGCTGACGGGCTCGCCATGGGGATTCTCAGTATCGGCGTCGCCCAGCAAGGGCCGATCTGCGTCGATGTTTCGCTGGCGACGCCTATGCGTTAAAAGAGGTATATGTGATATTTCTTTTAGCTTGAGAGAGCACGATCGTCAAACGTTGTGGTGGGAGCGATGGTCGCAGCAGAAAGCAGAGAATAGATCAAATCGAGGCGGTCATGACGTATGTCGTCACCGAGAACTGTATCAAGTGCAAGTATACGGACTGCGTGGAAGTCTGCCCCGTGGACTGCTTCTATGAGGGCGAGAACATGCTCGTGATCAATCCTGACGAGTGTATTGATTGCGGCGTCTGCGTTCCCGAGTGTCCGGCACAGGCGATCATCGCCGATACCGAGCGAGCGGCGACGGCGCAGTGGCTCGACCTCAATCGCAAATATTCCGAGCTGTGGCCCAATATCACGGGCCGCAAGGCCCCGCTGCCCGATGCCGATGCGCAGAATGGCCGGCCCGGCAAGGCCGCCGAGCTTTCCCCGCTGCCTGGGGACGCCGAACTCGCTGAGGTTGCCGGCAAATAGAGCGCGCGGCCTGAGCCGCGCATGGGCGCCTACTTGCGCGCGACGATCGAGATCGCGTTGAGATGCGCGCGGTGCTTGTGAAAAGTCCGCCTCATCTTGAGCACGCGGCGGCGGGCGTCGCGGTCCATGGCGACGTTTCTCAGGAACCGCAGGGCTCCAAGGAGACCCTCATCGGCGACGAGACGTGCCGGCCGCAGCAGGTTCATCGGCGCAAGCCGTATGCACTCCACATGAAATCCGACTGACTCAAGAAGGCTGCGCCATTCTCCGGGCGTAAGCGGCCGCGCACCGACGTGAATGGCCGAGGAGAGTGCAGCTTCGATGTCTCCCTTTACGTGGGCGGAGACGTCGTCAGGAACGATTGCCAGCTCGTGAATGCCATAGCGTCCACCCTGATGTAGCACGCGGTACGCCTCCTGCATGATCTGTTGCTTGTGTTCAGACGGGTTCATCGACAGCATCGCCTCGCCAACGACGACGGTGGCGACCCCATCTGCAAGGCCGGTCGCCTCGGCCGGCCCAATGCTGACGGAGACGTTGGGTTGGACAGGGAGCTGTTGCGCTGTCCACGCTGCAGCGGCGGAATCACGTTCCACGCCGGTGTAGGAATGCGGCGTTCTCTGCAGAATGAGGCGTGCGGTCACGCCGAGGCCAGGGGCAAACTCCACCACATCATCGTCGCGGCCGACCGAAATATCCGCCAAGAGTCCGCGCGTCATCGCGATGCCGCCAGGTCGCAGCACCCTTTTGCCGAGCCGGGCGAGCAGCCAATGGCCGGGCATCTTGTCGGCTCGAAGATCATGGCCGGGGAGCCGCTCGGCCTGGTCATTTTTCGCGATCATCACGCCCATCGTCCGTTTCCACTCATGTCAGAATCGGTTCGTCGTGCCGACGATGAACGCGCGCCCGTCGCCCGGTAGGAAGGCCGCCTGATCTGCCACAGCCTTGTCGGAGATCAGCGTGGAGGCGGCGTACTTCACATCAAAGACATTGAGCACGTTGAGATAGACGTCGGTGCCCGCTGTCACAGCGTATGCGCCGCGCAGGTCGACGACGGCATAGCTGTCCTGAAAGAGGGAGTTGGCGTTGTCGACCGGCGTTTCCCCGGGGCGCCAATGCAGGACGCCTGCCAATGTGAAGCCGCTCGGATCATCATATTGAAGCTGGAAGTCGATGTTGTGGCGCGCTGCGCCCGCCAGACGGTTATCCCCGAATACGGGGTCGTCATCGAAGCGGAAGTCTTGGTACGTGTAGGCCACCCGAGTCCAGATCGTTTCCGTCCAATGGTGCGCGACGCCGAGTTCGATGCCGGCGTGCGTCGTCTTATCGGCATTGACAGTGCCGAGCGAGGCGCCCGACTGATCGCGGAGTGAGAGCAGCTCGTCCTCGATCCAGGAATAGTAGGCAACCGCATCCCAGCGGAAAGAGTTGAAGCTGCCGCGCCAGCCGATCTCTGCAGTGGTCGCCGTTTGCGCATCAAGGTCGTTGGTCGTGAAGCCAAGGGGGCCGGAGTTTGGCGTGCCTCCCGTCGTCGCCAGCAAGTCCTCGAAGGTTGGCGGCTCGAAGCTGCGGCTCACGGCGGCAAACAGCATGCTGTGGTTGTCGGGGCGCACCTGAAGGCTGAGGCTGGGCGTCCAGCCTTCGTAGGTGCGGCTGAAGCTGGTATCCACAGCCGGAACAGCCGCCGGATAGGTGGCTGGGTTGGGCGGAGGGCCGCCGTTGCGCAGCGTCGGACGAGACGCCAAACCGTAGGTGTCCTCATTGTCCCTGTCGGCCCAGGAGTAGGCAAGGGAAGCGGCCAACGTCATGTTGCGCGCGATGGGGATATTGGCACCGGCATAGAGGGATAGGGTCTGGGCCTCCAGCTCGTTCGAGCCGAACAGTGCCCCCTTCTGCCCGTTCTTATTGTGGAAGTACGTGCGGTCGGCAGTTCCCGTCTGATACAGCGCATTCATCTCGAACAGCGGCAGGGGCGCCGATGGTGCCGGCCGATAGACGTAGCGCGCCAGGGTCGCAACATCATAGCCATCCGTGACGCGCACGCCGTTGGCGATGGGGAAGGTGAACGTGTCGTCGGTGTTGATGTACGACGCGCCGACATCGAAGCCGTGGGCGCCGAAGCTGGCTGCCGTGCGTGATCCGACGCGGAACTGCTCGGCCTCGCGATACGGCCGGTCACGCACGACATTGGGGCCCGGATTGAGCAGCGTTGACGGAGGAACGAACGTCGGGCCCGCATGTATCTGCGTCGGGTCGGCCTCCAATTCCTGCTTGGTCAGAGGTCCGGGGATGTCGAAGCTCAACTGTGTGTAGTCGACGAATAGCCGCGTCCTGACGTTATCGTTGATGCGGACGCCGCCATTGAGGCTGAGAGCCGTTCGATCTGAATCGTTGTGCTCGCGAAATCCGTCTCGGGTCGTGCGGCTTGCCTGCGCCGTGGCATCGAGATCGCCCTGGCGCGCGCTGGAGCTGACGGCGCCGTTGAAGTAACCGAAGCTGCCGCCCTCGGCGGTGACCACCGTGCCCGGCGCATCAACGCCATTCGGCGAGACGAAGTTGATGGCGCCGCCGAGGACCGTGGCGCCAAGCCGGTTCGCGGTATAGCCGCGGAACACCTCGATGAAGTCGGTCAGCCTCGGGTCCGGCAGGGCGACGATGTACGATCCGTCGGCGCGATTGACGGGCAGGCCGTCCTTGAGGAACAGAAGGCCGCGCTCAACCGGATTGGTCTGCAGGCCCGATCCACGGATGTGAATTTTCGGCTGGTCGTTGCCGCCGAAAAACGACTGCACGATCACGCCCGGAACCGAGTCCAGGGCGTCGACAATCGAGCGGCTCGCTTTTCCTTCGAGCTCCTTCTCGGTGACGATCGCCGTGCCGCCCGCTGTGGCCTGCAGCCTCTCGCGTGACTGCTGCTCGGCTGCGGCCGACGCGGGCTCGGCAGGCGCCGGCGCGGGAGCGGCAGCTGCACCGGCGGGTTTCTTGCTCTTGCGAGATCCTTTGGTGGTCGGAGCCGGCTTGCTGGCATCCGTGTCGACGACTAGCGGCTCGAGCGCGATACCGCCACCTGGCGCGGCTGATTGCGCATGCGCGGCCGATGCCAGGGCGCTTGCCGCGAAAGCGGCCAGGGTGGCGGCTAACGAGGCTTTGCGATCCGATGCGCGGGTGGGTGAGGGGACGCTGCCGCCGTTTCGATCATGCTTGCGAGCTGCGGCCCCAGCTAACGTACCAACTCGTACTCTACGCATCCCGGTACTCCCGATACGCAAACGCCAACTACACGGCGGGAACCGCGACAAGGTTGGCCGACGCCATCACAGGCTCGGGCACCAACGTCCCCCCGGAGCTGATTAGAGTGGGAGAGCACCGGCAGGCGCCCCCAGGTGGCAGCGCGCGCACTCCATTCGGGAGGATTTTGCGGCTGACCTATTGTCCGCGGCGGCCGGCAGAATGCCGGTACTGGGCGGGGTTCAAGTCGAACCGGCGCCGAAAGGCCCGGGCGAATTGACTTGGATTGGTGAACCCGACCTCGAGTGCGATCTCGGCAACGCTCAGCCCGCTGTGCAGCAGTAGGTCCTGCGCTGTCGCGAGGCGTTTGCCGCGCGAGAAGCTTGCGATGCTGTCGCCGTAGCGGCACTTGAAGCAGCGCTTGAGATCGCATTCATTCATGCCAACGAGCGCGCTGAGCTCCGCTATGGTCGGCGGATCGTCGAGACGCTGGCTGAGGATTTCCGCTGCAAGGCGCAGCTTGGTCACGGTCCTCTGCGGCAGGGTCTGCCCCTCGGACCCAGCTGAGGGAGCCATGTTGTGCTTGCTGTAGGCCCAGGCAAGCAGGGCTAGGATGGACTGCTCTGCGGTCAGGATATCGGCATCGTCGTGAAAGCCTAGGTCGAGCAATCCCCTCGCGTACGGCAAGCTTCGCTCGTCAATGTCGATCTGCTCGTCGAGGCTCGTACCATCGTTGCTGCGGCCGTGCATGAGAAAGCGCCCCACCTGGCATCCGAGACCACGGGGACATCCCGCGCACCAGGAGTCGGGAAAGGAAACAACGACCGCCAACGTGGTGACAGGATCGAACACGATCCGTCGCGCGCTGCGCCCGATCGGTTGGCGCAGGATGTGCAGCGCGTGCAAGCACAAGTGCCGTGAGCCGCCACGACCATCGTCCGCGTAAACTGCGGCTCGTCCCGAGACGGTGACGCAGAAGCAGCTGCCTCCCGTGGGGAGGAGCACCGACTGCCCCTGGCGTCGCACGAGGTTCAACTGAATGCCACCGCGCAGGAAGATCGACCTATTGCCGGGCTCAGAATCTAGGTGAGCGTTGTGAGAGCCGACGGCGCCATCTCGCAGATCTTCTATCGTTGAACGCATGTAACGCCTTCCGACGGCTGAACCAGGCACGCTCCCCATACCAGTACTAATATTGTTGACAAGCAACGTAAAGAATGTGCGCGCGCCGCAAACTGTCACGCATTGCCCGGATACTCTCAGAGCCAGTGAGGGGCGCCGCTGCCGAACGGGACGACGTAGGCGCGGGCGTTGGTGCCGAGCAGCCTCGGCGCGCATTCGGCTGGGGCAACGTACAAAGCCGTCGAGAGCCCGTCGGCGCGCGTGGCCGTATCGGCGACGACCGTCACGCTGGACCACTGCCGGGGCGTCTGTCCCGTGCCCGGGTCGAGAATGTGCGGGAAGCGGCGCCCCCGGTCAAACGAGAAGCCATACCCTCCCGAGGTCGCCATGGCGCCACTCGTCAAGGGAAGCTCGGCCAACATGGTGCCCGGTGCGGAGGGATCGGCGATCCCGACGCGCCAAGCATCGCCGGTCCACTTGGGGCCGAGCGCCAGGTGCTCGCCCATGTTGACTAGGACGTGCCGGAAACCGCGCTGGCGCAACAGTGCAGCGACGCGATCGGTGACGTAGCCCTGAGCAATGCCGTTGAGCGTGATGGCCATGCGCTGCCTACGCAGGCGGACTTCGGCGCCATTGATCTCGACGGCGCGCCAGTCGACCAGCCGCTTTGCTGCGGCCACGGCATTCACGGACGGGCCGTCGGCGGAGGCAGTGGCTTCAGCGAAGTGGCGGGCATAGAGGCTCCACAGCGGCTGAACCGTCGGGTCGAACGCACCATCGCTGAGCGCGGCGATGCCCAACGCCGCAGACAGCAGCTCGCGCATGTCGGCAGGAGTATCGGCGAGGTGACCCGCGGTGTTCAGCCGGACAAGTGCACTGTCCGGTCGATGCAAGCTGAAGATGGCTTCAAGGCGCGCAACTTCGCCGAGACACGCCGCGATGGCCTCGTTGGCCGCGCAGGCATCATGGTGCTGAAGGCTGAGCCGCGCCTGTGCGCCGAGCGCGATCCCCTCCCATTCAAATGTCGTCGGCGTTGACGCAAGCGAGCCGCGTGACACTAGAGGCGCGACGCAGCCGGCGGCAAGTACAGTGATGAAACGACGACGATCGACTGACCGGTTGAGGCTCATCGCAGAGCTCCGTCGTTTTCCGCGCCGGTCTGGGCTGCGACGACTTCCTCGCGCACCGCGGCATAGTCGATGATGCGGCCTCCGAACTCATGGATGAAGGCTTCGGCCTTTGCGCGCTCCTTGAATGGCACGATCTCGAGACCGCCCATCGTCGCCGTCTTGTTGCTACCGATGACATACAAGGCCCCGTCGGCGGCGATCCAGCTGCCCGCCGCCGGTCGCTCCCAGGTGCCCATCCCCATGTCGTTGACCCAGAAGCCGTCGATCTCACCCTCGCTGACGAGGTCCTGTCCAACGTAGGTCAGCGCATCGCGCACCGACGTGAACCAGAACCGAGCTACCGCCCCCTTGAGAAGCAGTTGCCCCTTGGGACCCGCGTGCTCGGCAAGGGACATGCCGCAATAGTAGCCGGCCGAGTGCGAGTCCGGCTCAGTTGGGGCTGCTGCCACACCGCCGGTGCCGTTGTCGCAGCCGGCGACTGCCAACGCGAGTGAGAGCGCAACTGCTGCAATACGTTTCATGCTTCCCTCCGCTCGAACAGGCGTGCCGCTAGACTCAAGGGAATGGCGACCCAGGCCAGCAGAACGGCGAGAAGCACCAATGGCGCGAAGTGCACGGACGCCGACAATCCAGCCATGCCGGAGAACTGACGGATGCCTTCGAAGGCCGTCAGGTTGAACAGCCGGTACGTGTCGGCGGGATTGAGCAGCAGCAGGTTGGGAAAGACGCTCGCGCCAATCCGGCCCTGGCTGGCGACGAGGCCGCCCATAAGCGCCAGATCGTAGACGATGACGAAGAAGAGCCAGACACCGACGGCCATGCCGGCCGCGGTACCGCGTTCTCGGACCAAGACGCTGATGAGGTAAGCGAGGGCGAGGAACGAAAGACCGAGCAGAATGGTGCTGATGGTGAGGCCAACGAACGCCAGCATGCTCTCGGCGTCGGCTCCATTCATTGCGGCAGCTGCGGCGCCGGCCGTGCCGTAGCCCAATAGAGTCGCGAGGGCGAGGATTGTCGCCTGGCCCAGGAACTTGCCGACGACGATCTCGAGGCGCGAGACCGGGTAGGTGAGCATGAGCAGGAGGCAGCCGCGCTCGTGCTCACCGACAATGGCATCGTAGCCGAGCAGCAAAGCGATCAGCGGGATTAGGAAGATCGTCAGGCTGGAGATGCTCACCACGGTAACGGCAAGCGGCTTTGCCTCGAGGAGCCCTGTCGGTGACGAACCAATGAACGTGAGGGCGAAGGCCAGTGCCGCGAGGAGTAGGGTGATAGCGGCGACCCACTTATTGCGCAGACCGTCGCGGAATTCCTTGCGAGCGATGACGAGAGCGCTATTCATGGCTTCCTCCCGCTTGCTGCTCCGACGTAATTGGCTGGCCGCTATAGTGAAGATAGAGGTCGTCGAGGCTGGGCAGCCGTACCTCGATGTCCGAGCATGCTCCGTTGAGACCAGCAAGTTTGCGCACCAGTGCCATTTTGTCGGCTGCGGCGCAGTCGATATCGATCCCGTCCTGCCCGGAACGCAGCGTTTTCGCGAGCGCGCCGTTGAGGCGCTGCGCAATGGCGGCGGCATCGCCCTGGACGCGTATCTTCACGGGAAGGCCGGCTTCCCGCCGCAGATGCTCGAGATCGCCGAAGGCGACCAGCCGTCCTTGGCGCATGACGGCGGCGAGATCGGTGCGCGCCTCGAGCTCGGTGAGAACGTGGGAGGACAGGATCACCGTCGTTCCATTCGCAGCCAGCTGCCGGATAATGTGAAAGAACTCGTGCCGCAGGATCGGGTCGAGCCCAGTCGTCGGCTCGTCGAGCAGCAGCAGGCGCGGCGTTCCAAGCAGTGCCTGGGCCAAGCCGAGCCTTTGGCGCATGCCCTTCGAGTAGGTCTTGACCCGGCGTGCTGCCGCGAAGGCGAGGCCAACGCGCTCCAGCAGCGCGGGTACCTCGGCAGGAGAGCGCCTCTTCAAACGGGCGTAGAAGGCAAGCGTATCAGTGCCGGTCAGCTCGTCGTGAAAGGCTACGTTTTCGGGGAGGAAACCCAAGTTTTCGCGGAACGATTTCCCGGCGGTCGCCGGATCGACGCCGAGAACCTCGATGCGCCCGCTCGTCGGCTTGGTGAGGCCGAGGATCAGCTTCATCAGCGTCGTCTTGCCGGCACCGTTGTGGCCGATGAGGGCGACGCACTTTCCTTGCGGCACGGCAAAGCTGACGGCGTCGAGCACGGGCTGACCATCGTAGGCCTTGCGGACATTGTCGGCTGTGATGATTGACATCGTCGGTCCTCACATGCTCGGCCGAGCATCGGCGGCCATCTGCGCGGGATCGCGCGGCGCGGGGGTCAGATCGACACCTTGGGGCAGTGCCGCCCGCGGCTCCTTCGGCTGCATAAGCGGGAAGCTGTCGATCGCTCCGCCCGGATAGAGCGTCGGAAACTGCTGCTGGACATAGCGCAGGGTTGCGATCGCCGGGCTCGAGACGAGCAGCTTCGATAGGGGATATCGCCACAGCATCCAGTCGACGAGGGAGTTCGGCCGGTAGGCGGTATCGGCGATGCCGTCTCCGTCGAGATCGAAGGCCGGGTTGTCGCTCCAGTAGTTGCCGCGCCCGTCCTTCGACCACTCGTAGTGCTTGAGCCCGGTGTATTTGACCTGCGTCTCATTGGCGAGAAAGCTGTTGCCGTAGAACTTGTTGTTCTCCGAGCCGCCGGTGAAGTGCACGCCGATGCCGCACTGCTCGAGCCGGTTGTCGTGGATGTCGTTGCTCGTCGACGTGTAGACGAAGAGGCACTTTTCGCCGGTCCCGTAGACGTAGTTCTCCGCTGCCTCGGCATGGTGCGTGGTGTGCAGCATCAGGCCGTGCTGCAGATCGCCGACCGAAACATTGCGGAACACCTTGAGACGATCCGAGTACATGAGGGCGAAGCCAACGTGATTGCGGATCGAAACGTTGCCGGTCACCTCGTTGCGGTTGGCGTACATGTAATGGACGGCGAAGCGCAGTCTCTCGAGGCGATTGCCATGGATGACGTTGCCGTGGCTGATCTCGATGTAGACGCCGTCGCGCCCGCCAACGACTTCATTCGCCTCGATCCGTGAGCCCGTCGTGTTCCAGATGTGGATGCCGTTGCCGCGGTCGTTGAGCCACAGATCGTTCCGGTTGGCGATCCGGTTTCCGCGCACGAGCGCGTCCTTGCATCCGTGCAGCACGATGCCGAACAGGTTGTTCTCGAGGATGTTTCTCTCGATCAGAGGGCGATCGGCGCCTTGCTCGATATAGATACCGCTGTCGAAGTCCTCGCCCCGCTTGCCGGAGTTGCGCAGTGTCAGTCCGCGCACCGCGACATCGGGCGCGAGGATCTTGACGACGGTTCCGGTTCCGCCGGCGTCGACGACAGCGCCTGCCGCTCCCTCGAGCGTCAGGCGCTTGTCGATGACGAGTGGTCCCGCATGCGTACCGGCTGCAAGCAGTAGCCGATCGCCGGGGGCCGCCTTGGCCACCGCCTCGATGAGCGACGTGGCGCCCGGCGCCACGTGCACATCGGCGGCCTGCGCAGGGGTGCCCAATACGAGGGCAAACCCTGCGACTGCCGCCGTCAGCGCTGGCCGGAAGGCAATCATGACCTACGCCCCAGCCTCCTCGACCAGCATCTGGCCCAGCATCTCCATGTGGAGCGCGTGGCAGAACCACTGGCAGTAGTAGTAGTGGACACCCACGCGATTGGCCTTGAACGTCACCGAGGCGGTCGCTTGCGGGGCCACCTCCATGGCGATGCCGTAGTCGACGATCGTGAAGCCGTGCGTGAGGTCGACCACATCGTCGACATTGGTGACGAATACAGTCACCTCATCGCCCTTCCTCACCTTGAACTGGGGGACGCCGTAGGAGGGTGCCGACGAGGTCATGTAGACGCGCACCTTGTCGCCATCGCGAATGACCTTGTTGTCGGCCTCCAGCGTGATCCCGTCCTTCTTCGCCCACGACCGCGCAAACTCGAATAACGGGTCGTCGCGCTTCCAGATCTCGACCGGCTTGAGCTTGGAGGCGTGGAGGATGGTGGCGTCATGCGGCTCGGCGAAGGTCGGTCCGTCGTGAACCAGCACCATCTTGTCGCCGGAGATATCGATGAGCTGATCATTCTCCGGCTTCAGGGGGCCGACGTTGAGGAAGCGGTCCTTGGAAAACTTGCAGAGCGCAACAGCCCACTTGCCGTCTGCCTCCTTCGTCTCCGCCTGCGAGGCGTTGACGTGGCCGATCTGGTAGTGGACGTCGATCTTCTGCCTGATGGGATTGACCTTCTCTCCCTTGTAGGCGCGCACGGCGTCCTCGAGGTTCCACTTGACGACCTGCGAGTCGAGGAACAGCGAGGTATAGCAATTGCCCCTGCCGTCGAAGGTCGTGTGCAACGGCCCGAGCCCGACTTCGAGGTTGCCGACGATGGTCTCCTCGCCCTTGATCTTGCCGGCGAAGAGATCGTCGAACTTGTCCCAGGCGAAGATGGTCACCGTGGGCGACAGCTTGCCGTTGATGACGAGGTGCTTGCCGTCGGGGGCGGCGTTGCAGCCGTGCGGGCTGTTGGCGACCGGAATGTAGCGCGTGACGTTGAGATCTGACGTCTTGCGCCCGTCGACCACCTTGACGCCGTTGATTTCCTGGTACTTTCCGGCTTTGACCGCGTCCTCGATGGCCTTGATGTTGAAGACGACGATGTGGTCCTTGTCGCTCGACATCATCTCAGCGACAGTGATGCCCTCCTCGGCGTTGTAGCAAGTCGAGGCGACATACTTGCCCTGGTAGTCGCCGTCATTGTTGTCGAGGTTGCCGCTGACGATGACCTGCCAGGCGACCTGCATCGTATCGCCGTCGATGGCCGAGAAGACCGAGTTCCACTTCTTCGGCTCGTCGAGATACCTGCCGACGTTCGGTACGGGAACGCGGTTCTCGCCGTTGCAGAACACATAGCCAGTGCGCGGATAGCGCTGCAGGCGCAGGCCGTGGATGGAGTGTGCGTTGGGAATTTGAAGGATCTTGTCGCACTTCATCACGTCGAGGCGGATGCGGGCGATGCGGCTGTTGGCCTTGTCGTTGACGAACACGTACCGGCCGTCATAAGCGCCATCCGTATAGGAAGGTCGCGGATGGTGGAGATCGCCGTTGTGGAAGGTCTTCTGGCCCAGCGAGGCGAGATACTCGCGCGACTCCGGCGTCAGTCCCTCCGACAGAATTTCGAGGCTCTCGTTGGTGATGCCCCAACCCGTGGCACTGCAGCGGTTGAACACCGGTATGCGTATCAGCTCGCGCATCGACGGCAGGCCGAGGATGCGCAACTCTCCCGAGTGGCCGCCCGACCAGAAGCCGTAATACTCGTCGAGCTTGCCGGGAGGCACGTGCGTCTTCTGTTCGGCCTCCTCCTGCTCGCTGGCTTTTGCCGGTGTGCCGGAGAGGGCGAGACTACCCGCACCTCCCGCCAATAGGCCACCGCTTCCGGCGACGGTCGCTACCGTAAGGCCGCTTCCGAGTAGGTCGCGCCTGCTCAATCCTTGTTCGTTAGGCTTCGACATCTGCTCTCTCCTTTGATTTGACTGTGAACTTGATCGGCGTGGGCGGGCGCCGCTGCTCGGGCGCCTCGGTGAGGGGCGCCGGCAGTGCCGGCTTGCCACCCTTCTTGCCTCTACCCTCGCGCTTCATGACCAGCGGCGGGCAGGTATGGTCGTCCCAGTAGATGACCTGGCACTGCAGGCAGTGGATGCATTCGTGTGGATTGATCTGGCCGAGGGGATGGATCGCTTGGACGCGGCATCTCTTGGCACAGAGCTGGCATTCGTAGCCGCACTGCTTGCGCCGCTTGAGCCAATCGAACATGCGCCCGCGGCCCGGGATGGCAAGCGCGGCGCCAAGTACGCACAGGTAGCGGCAATAGAAGCGCTCGATGAAGAGTCCGCCCGCGAGCAGCGCGAGCGCGAACAGCACAAACGTCCATTCGCGCATGAAGCGCAACAGCACGACGGTCTTGAAGGGCTCGATCTCGGCTAGCTGCTCGGCGAAGGCCATGTTGCCGAGAGAGACGCCGAAGAGCCCGAGAAAGAGGATGTATTTGATAGCCGTCAGGCGTTCGTGCCACGCGTAGGGAACGGTGATTTGGCGAATGCCGAGCCATCGCGCCGCGGAATTGAGGAGCTCTTGCAGAGAGCCGAACGGGCACAGCCAACCGCAATAGGCGCCGCGTCCCCAGAATAGGAGCGATACCGCCGTCACGCACCAGAGCAGGAAGATCAGCGGGTCGAGAAGAAAGAATTCCCAGCGGAAACCGGTGACGAGCGAGTGCGTAAAGGTCAGTACGTTGATGACCGAGAGCTGTGCCTTGGCGTAGACCCCGAGCCAAAGCACGCTGAAGATGAGAAACGCGGTGCGCAGCCGGCCGAACAGTACTGGCTTCTTCACCAGCCAGTCCTGGAAGAAGAAGATGGACATCAGGATGGTGAGCGAGAGCGACAGGATCGCGATGTCGAGAGCGCGGGCCTGCCAGATCTGGACCCATGGCTCTGCGACGGCCGGATCTTCGGCCCCGTCGGCGGGAGCCACGTTCGCTGCCCCGCTTTCTCCCTGTGCGGTGGCTTCAGCGAGCGAAGGCCGCGCCGCCGTTTGCACGTAGCGCGCGGGCAACTCGTAGCTCAGTGAGAAGCTCGTAAATGCCTTCTTGATCGGTCCGATCGGCCGCTGCGCCAATAGCTCTAGGCGGAAAGGCTTTGCGGGGTCGAACTTGGCGCTTTCCGGGAGGCGGAAGAGACCAATCTCCTCGAACTCGGGACTCCCCGGCGCCGCGAATTTGTCGAGGCGGCGATAATCCTTGTCGCGGAACAGGATCGTGGCGTCGTCCTGCACGAGCTGCAGTCGATCGAAAATGCCGCCACGCACGAAACCTGAGCCGCGAAAGCTGTAATCGCCGTTGGCAGCGACGACGACGCCGGCCTGCTTGTCCCCCGTCCAGGCCTTGGCCGCCTGATAGTCCTCCTTGGAGAGAAGTGAGCGGCCAATGCTCTCGACGCTGAAGAGGCCGACGTAGAGATCGATGAACACTTCGTCGGGCTCGCCGGCCCTGGCGTAAGGCTCAGGGCTCCCGACTCCAATTGCCTTGAACGCGGTGTCCACCTCTGCGTTCGACAGGTGCAAGCGGCGCAGCCGCCCATCACCGAGCAGCGCGGGCCAATCGGCGGCCTCGAATGGCACTGAGGCCAAGGTTGTGACTGTGCCTGCCGATGATTGCGCCTGGGTTGCGGCGGCAGCGAAGCCGGCGATGCCGCGCGACTTGGCGAGACCGAGCGCCGACCGCAGCAGCCCGTCATTGATGACGACCGCGGTCACGGTGGCGCCACTGATGGCATCGACGCCGTGGTCCGACCGCGCTTGCGACGCGGCGACGATGTTGCGCCCGACGTAGCGATCGACGAACTCGAAGAGTCGCTCCTGCGGGATGCCGATGAGCAGGATCGGCTCGTGATGCTCGACGACCTTGGCGCCGACGATCACACCCGCGGTGTTGAGCCCGGCGAGAATCTTGATGGGTTTGCCCGAGTAGCCGATCACGCTCGCCTCGAAGACGTAGCCGATCAGCTTGCCGCCCTTATAGGCAGCGGCTGCGGGCGGAGAGCCTTCCGTCGGGCCGAAGCTCTCGGCCCCGGGGAAGACGTTGGCCGGTGCGATCTCGGCTCGATAGGCACCAAATTCCGTGGCATGCGCCGCGGAGACCAGTAGGACGCCCAACAAGAGAGCGCAGGCGCGCAGCAGCGGATGCCTGCCGTTCGCCAGCCGGCCGGGTCGTATGCCAGAGTTTGCCGCTGCCGACATTTTTTGGACCTCGCATCCATTCTGCAAAGGGGCGCAGAACAGCCGTGGTCCAAGGAGCTTCCGTTGTTGGGAGTGGCGCGGCCTTAACTTAGATCAAACCTGGCCAGACGAGCTGCTGCGACACAGTCGACAGCGATGTCTGGCGTCGCCGGCTCTCATCCCAATGGCACCCGAATTGACGTAGGTTAAGGGGCCTCGCGAGGCTCGGCGACTAGGCTCAGCCGGTGCAATGGGGGGTTCAGCTTCGGGATCGGACGGGGAAGGTTTTGTGGGGATGGATGCAGGTCCATCGAACGAATATGTTCCGAATTCCTATCCTGGGCACGGTGCTCGTCACCTCGCTACTAGCTGCCCGACCACTTGGCGCGGCGGACGTGACAGTCCGCGAGATCACCCAAATGCTTGTGAATGAGCAGCCAGGTAGGATCGTTACGCTTGCCGGTCGCGATTTGAGCTTTCTCGATCTGAGCGGGCTCGACTTTAAGGGCGCCCGGCTGACAGGCGCCAATCTCTATGCAGCCGACCTCTCGCAGGCCAACCTGCGCAATGTCGATCTCTCCGGGGCCCTCTTGGATCGGGCGAGGATCATCGGTGCGGATTTCTCGCATGCGAACCTCAGCGGCGCCGTGATGCGCCTGCCGCACGCAGCGTCGAGCGCCACGTTCAGTCGGGTAGATGCGCCGCGATTCGCCGGCGCCGATCTTTCCCATGCTCGCCTTGTTGCTCGGCTCGATGGGGCCGACTTCCGCGGTGCGGATATGCAAGGCGCGCAACTCCATCCCTATGGCGATGGCACGCAGAATGCCGCGGCCCGAAGGACGTCCTTGATCGCCTGCGACTTCTCCGCCGCTGTGCTTGTCGGCGCCAATCTTTCCAACTCCTTGTTAACCTTTGCGAAATTTACGAATGCCGACCTGACGGGGGCCAACCTGCGCGGCGCTGATCTGTCGAAGACGAACTTCTTTGGCGCCACGCTTGCCGCGGCCGACCTTACCGGAGCGGATCTTGACGGCGCCAATTTCCATGGCGCCAACGGGCTCGAAACGGTCGTAGGCTTGGACCTCGCTCGAAACGTTGAAAGAGCGCTGCGATGAGTGCTTGGGCCGCCTACCGGCTGCTCGCGAGGGTCGCCGCATGATCAAGATCAAACGCGTCTATGAGTCCGCATCCAAGAGCGATGGGCACCGCGCCTTAGTCGATAGAGTTTGGCCACGCGGCATGTCGAGGGAGTCCGCTCGCATTCATGAATGGCTGTCCGACGTCGCGCCGTCACGATCTGCGCCGCTGGTACGGGCACGACTCAACGCGATGGAGAGAGTTCTGCCGCCGTTACTTTGGTGAGCTGGAAGGCAAGCCGGAGGTGGTGGACATCTCCGCGAGATTGCGACCCGAACGACTGTGACACTTCTGTCTTCCGCTCGCGAGCTGAAGCATAACAATGCCGCCGCGCTGAAGATCTACCTTGATCGTTGCGACTGAGCCCTATGCTGCACTTCCGAGAATGGTGAGCGCCATTATCTACTGGCGCGGAAGCGTCGTCTCGAGAATGTAGGCGAGGGCAGCCAAGCCTGGATCCTCCCGACCCTGGCAGCGTCCCATGAGTGCGAGCCAAGCCTCGTCGCCGGCCGTATTGGCGAACGCGTGGACACAGCGGGCCGCAAAGGCGCCGGTCGACATCCCGGCGGCATGTCCGGCGGATGTGGTGCGTGACAGCAGCGAAGGATTTCCCAGCGCCGCGATCGCTTCTTCCGCCACGCCGTCCTCTGTCAAGCGGCCGATCAAATCGCCAAGCGTCATTGGTGCACCTGTGTGCTCGCGCGCCCCGGTCCAGCCTCAAGTTGCAGCCCTTCGATCTGAGCTTTCTCGGCGAGCATGCGCACGTAAAGGGTATGCGCCCGGGTGGTGGCCGCCGTGCGCAGATACTCGGAGATCTTTTGCTTCACCAACTCGAAGGGCAGCTCCTTGCCCTCGATGCGGCGGTCGAGCCGTATGATGTGAACCCCGTAGCGGGTGGCGACAGGCTCGTCCGTGATTTCACCTTCATCGAGCGTGCACAGCGCCGCCTCGAATTCGGGTGTCGTTTGGCCCGGTGTTATCTGGCCGAGGGCGCCGCCTTGGGCGCCCGACGGACAACCTGAATGCTGGCGTGCGAGACCGGCAAATGCATCGGGTGACTGCTTCAGGGCCGCAATCAGCTCTTCTGCCTTTGCAGTTGCTTTCTTGAACAAGCCGGCATCGCGGCGTGGCGCGGCGATGAGGATGTGCGCGGCTTCGTAGATCGTCGGGGCGGAAAAGCGGCTGCGGTTGCGCTCGTAGTACCGCCGGCACGTGTCGGGGTCGGCATCAGGGATCTTGATCGCTGTTTCTAGCAACTGGCGAATGAGCGCGTCCTCGTCGGTTTCCCGCCGACCCTGGGCGTCAGCGGTAGGTTCGGGCGTCAGCTCAAGCCGCCCGGCCTCCTGCAGCAGCAGCTCGCGCACCACGAGCGCCTGTGCCGCGGCCATCCATGCGGATGCGGGCGTCGGGGCGGGATGGTTCTGCGCCTCGCGCGAAATCGCATCGTGACGAATGGCGACGCCATTGACCTTGACGGTCGGGCGCGGCGCCTTGGCAAGGTCGGAATGAAGCGAGCAACCCATGCTACTCACTCCGCCGCTTCCAGCTGGGGCATTGCCGCCCGCGTCCGGGGTGCACCGCGCGTGCGCACGACTTGGTAGCCACGCCGGCCGAGATACCAGACCGGCGCACTCCAGATGTGCACGAGCCGTGTGAAGGGGAAGACGAGGAAGATCGTCATGCCGAGGAACAGATGCAGCTTGAAGATTGGGTTCACGTCGGCGACGTAGGCGGAGATGCCCGGCTGCAGCGTGAGGACCCCCTGCGCCCAGCTCATGAAGCGAACCATCTCGCCGCCATCGAGATGGTTCAGCGAGACGGGAATCGTAGCCAACCCAAGCAACAATTGCGCGTAGAGCAGCAGCAGAACGGCGATATCCCCGAACGACGATGTCTTGCGGATGCGCGCGTCGAAAAGCCGGCGATGCACGAGCAGCGTAATACCGATGAGGCAGGCAACGGCGGCAACGCCGCCGACGACGATCGCCATCCACTGTTTGAAGCCGTGCGAGATGCCGATGGCGTCGAACACCCAGATAGGCGTCAGCAGGCCGACGAAATGCCCGAGGAAGATGACGAGGATGCCGAAGTGAAAGAGGTTCGACCCCCACATCAGCTGACGGCGGCGCAGGAGCTGACTGGAGCCGGAGCGCCACGTGTACTGCTCGTAGTCGAAGCGTAGCAAGCTTCCGAGCAGGAAGACCGTCAGGCAGAGATAGGGGTACCAACCAAAGACGATGTGATCGAGAGTTTCGGTCATGGCGGTTTCCTCACGGCCGCGAAATTTCGGGGCGCTTTGCCGGCGCGTTGGCGATGCCCGGTGCGGGGCGTCGGCCGGCGCGAATGCGGGCGATCAACTCGTCCTTGCAGCCAGAACCCGAGCCCGGACCGAACGTCACCGGCTCGTCCTCCCAAGCGGCGTCGAGCGCCGCGAGGTCCATGGCATCGGGGTCGGCTTCCTTGAGCAATTCGGAGACGGCCTCGCGGCTCGGTGGAGCGGCGGCCAGCGCAACCAGAACGCGGAATACGGGTTCGTACGGCGATTGGCGCTTGTGGAGGCGCTCGGCGAGGGCGCAAAAGATGTGGGCCGGCTGCGCGAGCAACTCGAAGGCTTCCGCGCGCGGCCGCAGCGACAGGAACTCGAGAAACACGGGCAGGAAGTCGGGCAGGTCTCTGGTGCCGATGCACAGTCCTTCCTTCTCGTAGAGGCTCTTCAGGTCGACCATGGCTTGGCCCCGGTCGCGGCCTTCCCCGTGCACATGCTCGAAGAGGTGCAGCGACAGCGAGCGGGTGCGATCGAACAGCAGCACGTAGCGCTCCTCGAGATCGTAGAGATCGCTGCCGGCGAGCTCCTCGATCAGCAGGGCGAGATCATCTCGCTGCGCGATGGGAACGAGCCCCTCCTCGTCGAGCACCGTTTGCAGCTCGCCTGCCGCGCCCTGCAACTCTGCCGTCGGATAGCTCAGTAGAGCCGAGAGCACCTTGAAGGTTCTGGTCGTCATGCGACCTCCATCGGGGTCCTGGCACGTTTCGGAGTGCCGAACAGGTTTGTCTCCGTAGTTCCGCCCGAGCAGCCGTTGCCGAACGAGAAGCCACACGAGCCGCGCAGGTCGTAGGCGTCCTCGCCGAGCTCGCGGTGCGCGGTCGGGATCACGAAGCGGTCCTCGTAATTGGCGATCGCCATCACCTGATACATCTCATCGATCTGTCCGCTCGTCAGCCCGACACGGCGGGCGATGCCCTCGTCGGTCATGCCGTCGATGGTCTTGGCGCGCATATAGGCGCGCATGGCGAGCATGCGCTCGAGCGCCTGGGCTACGGGGGCCTCCTGGCCGGCGGTCAGCAGGTTCGCCAGATATTTAAGCGGGATGCGCAGGGAGCGCACGTCGGGCATTTCGCCGTCGTGGCCGATCTTGCCGGCGGCTGCCGCGGATTGAATCGGCGACAGCGGCGGCACGTACCACACCATCGGCAGCGTGCGGTACTCAGGATGCAGTGGGAAGGCGACCTTCCACTCCATAGCCATCTTCCAGATCGGGGAGCGCTTCGCCGCCTCGAGCCAGTCCTCCGGTACGCCCTCGGCGCGCGCCTGGGCGATGACGCGAGGATCGTGCGGATCGAGAAAAACACCGAGCTGCGCTTCATAGAGATCCTGCTCGTCGGCGACGCTCGCCGCCTCCTCGATGCGGTCTGCGTCGTAGAGCACGACGCCGAGATAGCGGATGCGCCCGACACACGTTTCCGAGCACACCGTCGGCTGGCCGGCCTCGATGCGCGGATAGCAGAGGATGCACTTCTCCGACTTTCCGCTCGACCAATTGTAATAGATCTTCTTGTAGGGGCAGCCCGACACGCACATGCGCCAGCCGCGGCATTTGTCCTGATCGATGAGGACGATGCCGTCCTCCTCGCGCTTATAGATGGCGCCAGAGGGACAGGCCGCGACGCAAGCCGGATTGAGGCAGTGCTCGCACAGCCGCGGCAAGTACATCATAAAGGTGTTTTCGAACTCGCCGTAGATTTCCTTCTGTACCTCGTCGAAGTTGTAGTCGGCCGAGCGCTTCACGAATTCACCGCCGAGAATCTCTTCCCAGTTCGGGCCCCAGTTGATCTTCTCCATGCGATTGCCGGTGATCAGCGAGCGCGGGCGCGCGGTCGGGAAGGCCGACAGTTCCGGCGCCTTCTGCAGGTGCTCGTAGTCGAAGGTGAACGGTTCGTAGTAGTCGTCGATCTCTGGCAGATCGGGATTGGCGAAGATATTGGCGAGCACGCGCCACTTGGCGCCGATCTTCGGCTCGATGTTGCCGTTCTTCTTCCTCACCCAGCCGCCGTTCCAGCGCTCCTGGTTCTCCCAATCCTTGGGGTAGCCGACGCCGGGCTTGGTCTCGACGTTGTTGAACCAGGCGTATTCCATGCCTTCGCGGCTGGTCCACACGTTCTTGCAGGTGACAGAGCAGGTGTGACACCCGATGCACTTGTCGAGGTTCAGCACCATCGCGATTTGCGCGCGGATCTTCATTCGGCGGCCTCCATCTTCGGCGCGGGCGCGACAGGGAGCGGTTCTGGCTGGTCGGCGGTCGGTTCATCGAGCCAATCGACGGCGCTCATCTTGCGCACGATGACGAACTCGTCGCGGTTCGATCCCACGGTGCCGTAGTAGTTGAAGCCGTAGGACTGTTGTGCGTACCCGCCGATCATGTGGGTAGGCTTCAAGACCGCGCGCGTAACCGAGTTGTGAATGCCGCCGCGCTGGCCCGTCTGCTCGGACCCGGGCACGTTCACGATCTTCTCCTGCGCGTGGTACATCATGCACATGCCTTCCTTGACGCGCTGGGAGACAACCGCACGAGCCACGAGCGCGCCGTTGGTGTTGAAGGCCTCGATCCAGTCGTTGTCGACAATCCCCGCCTTCCTGGCATCCACCTCGCTGATCCACACGATGGGGCCGCCGCGAGACAGCGTAAGCATCAGGAGATTGTCGGTATAGGTGGAGTGAATGCCCCACTTCTGGTGCGGCGTGATGAAGTTGAGCACGACCGACTTGTTGCCGTTCGGCTTGCGATCGAGCACGGGCTTAATGGTCTTGGTGTCGATCGGCGGCCGGTAGGCACAG
Source organism: Hyphomicrobium sp. (assembly GCF_009026145.1). GTDB lineage: Bacteria > Pseudomonadota > Alphaproteobacteria > Rhizobiales > Hyphomicrobiaceae > Hyphomicrobium_A. The sequence continues at coordinate 104,179 of NZ_WBUE01000003.1, read as the reverse complement.
AAGCCCTCGCCGAAGGCGCGCATCCACAAGTGATCCTGATAGAGCTGCTGGCGCCCGGTGAGCGTGCGCCAGGGGATCAGCTCATGCACGTTCGTGTAGCCGGCGTTGTAGCAGACCTTCTCCGACTCGAGCCCCGACCATATCGGCGAGGAGATGATCTTGCGCGGCTGGGCTACGACGTCGCGGAAGCGTATCTTGTCGTCCTCCTTCCCGATCGCGAGGTGCGTGTGGTCACGGCCGGTGAAGGTGCCGAGCGAGGCCCAGGCTTTGACCGCCACCTCGCCGTTAGTCTCCGGGGCGAGCATGAGCAGCACTTCGGCGGCATCGATGTCGGTGTCGATGCGCGCCGCGCCCTTGGTGGGCCCTTCCTCGGTGATGATGCCGTTGAGTTTCTTTAAGAGCTCGACCTCGTGCTCCGTGTTCCAGCTCATGCCCTTGCCGCCGTTGCCGAGCTTGGCCATCAACGGGCCGAGGGAGGTGAAGCGCTTGTAGAGGTTGGGATAGTCGCGCTCGACCACGGTCACTTGCGGCATGGTCTTGCCGGGGATCGGCGCCACTTCGCCCTTCTTCCAATCCTTGACGTCGAGCGCCTGCGCGATCTCGCCGGCCGTGTCGTGCATGATCGGTGTCAGCACGACATCCTTCTCGACGCCCAGAACCTCAGGAGCAACCTCGGAGAACTTCCGAGCGATCGATTTGTAGATCTCCCAGTCGCTGCGGCACTCCCACACCGGATCGACCGCGCCGGTCAGCGGGTGAATGAACGGGTGCATGTCGGACGTGTTGAGATCGTTCTTCTCGTACCAGGTGGCGGTTGGCAGAACGATGTCGGAGTAAACGCAGGTGGTCGACATGCGGAAGTCGAGCGTCACCAGCAAGTCGAGCTTCCCTTCCGGCGCCTCCTCGTGCCAGGTGACATCGAGCGGCTTCTGCTTGCCCGTGGCGCCGAGGTCCTTGCCCATGACGCCATGCGTCGTGCCGAGAAGGTGCTTCAGGAAGTACTCGTGCCCCTTGCCCGACGAGCCGAGCAGATTGGAGCGCCAGACGAAAAGGTTGCGTGGCCAGTTGACCGGCTTGTCGGGGTCCTCGCAGGAAAGCTTGAGCGCGCCGGACTTCAAAGCGTCCGCCACGTAGTCCTTTGGCTCGAGACCTTTCTCGGCTGCCTTTGCCGCAACCGCCAGGGGGTTCTGCTCGAGCTGTGGCGCGGACGGCAGCCAGCCCATGCGCTCGGCGCGGACGTTGTAGTCGATGATGGCGCCGTCCCACGGTCCCGGCGGCGCGGTGGGCGAGAGAATCTCCTTCACGTCCAGCGTCTCGTAGCGCCATTGATCGGTGTGCGCGTAGAAGAACGAGGTCGCGTTCTGCTGGCGCGGCGGACGCCCCCAGTCGAGCCCGAACGCCAGAGGCAGCCAGCCCGATTGCGGCCGCAGCTTTTCCTGGCCAACATAGTGCGACCAGCCACCGCCCGACTGGCCGACGCAACCGCACATCACCAGCATGTTGATGACGCCGCGGTAGTTCATGTCCATGTGGTACCAGTGGTTCATCGCCGCACCGATGATGATCATCGAGCGACCGCGGGTCTTTTCGGCGTTGAGCGCGAACTCGCGGGCGACGGTGATGATCTGGTCGCGCGGCACGCCGGTTATCTTTTCCGCCCAGGCTGGCGTGTAGGGCTCGTTGTCGTCGTAGGACTTAGCAACGTTGCCGCCGCCGAAACCGCGGTCGACGCCGTAGTTGGCGACGAAGAGATCGAACACACTGGCGACGAGGGCCTCGCCGTCGGCAAGCGCAATCCTTTTCACCGGTACGCGACGCGGCAATACGCTGGCGTGATCGGTGCCCGTGAAATGATCGTGCTCGGCATTGCCGAAGTAAGGGAAGGCGACCTCGGCGTACTCGTCCCTGACATCATCGAGCGTCAACCGCAGTTTGGTGGTGCGTCCGGACGCCTCCTTCTCCTCCAGGTTCCATTTGCCCTTCTCGCCCCAGCGGAAGCCGACCGAGCCGTGCGGCACCACGATCGCGCCCGAAGCCTCGTCATAGGCCACGGTCTTCCACTCCGGATTGTTGGTTTCGCCGAGCGCGCCTGCGAAATCGGAGGCGCGCAACAGCCGGTCAGGGACGAGGTTGGAACCCTGCTTCACCAACCGCACCAGCATCGGCATGTCGGTGTATTGACGGACGTAGTCCTCGAAGTAGGCGACCTTTCTATCGACGTAGCATTCGCGCACGATGACGTGGCCCATGGCCATCGCCAGCGCGGAGTCGGTTCCCTGCTTCACCGAGATCCAGAGATCGGCAAACTTTGATGCCTCGGAATAGTCGGGGCATATGACGACGCTCTTGGCACCGCGATAGCGGGCCTCGGTATAGAAGTGGGCGTCGGGCGTGCGCGTCTGCGGGACGTTCGACCCCCACAGGATGAGAAAGCCCGAATTGTACCAATCGGCCGATTCCGGCACGTCGGTCTGCTCGCCCCAGGTTTGCGGGGAGGCAGGCGGGAGGTCGCAGTACCAGTCGTAGAACGACAGGCACACGCCCCCGAGCAGCGAGAGATAGCGCGCGCCGGCGGCGTAGCTCACCATCGACATCGCCGGGATCGGCGAGAAGCCGCAAATGCGGTCGGGGCCGTACGTCTTCGCCGTATAGGCATTGGCGGCGGCGATGATCTCCGTCACCTCGTCCCAGGTGGCGCGCACAAAGCCACCGAGGCCGCGCTTCTTCGTATAGGCAGCCCGCTTCTCGGGGCTCTCGACGATGGACGCCCAGGCGGCAACCGGCGTGCGCACGGCCCTCGCCTCGCGCCACAGCTTCAACAGGCGCGAGCGCACCAGTGGGTACTTCGCTCGGTTGCCCGAGTAGAGATACCAGGAGTAGCTGGCGCCGCGAGCGCAGCCCCGCGGCTCGTGGTTTGGCAGCTCCGGGCGTGTGCGCGGGTAATCGGTCTGCTGCGTCTCCCAGGTGACGATGCCGCCCTTGACGTAGATCTTCCACGAGCACGAGCCGGTGCAGTTGGCGCCGTGCGTGGAACGCACAATCTTGTCGTGCTGCCAGCGCTTGCGGTAGCCGTCCTCCCAACGCCGATCCTCGCGGGTTACGACGCCGTGGCCGTCGGCAAACTCGTCGACGACGCGGTTGAAGAACGTGAGGCGATCGAGGAAGTGGCTCATGGTCTGCTCCGATGGGGGCCGGTGAGCATCAGCAAGGCTTCTCCGCGCCCTTGCGCGCGTAGTACCACCAGTTGATTGCCGCACAGACGAGATAGAAGAGGGCGGCCCAGTAGAAGAATGGGTTGAACGAGCCGAACCAATCAAGCGCGTAGCCGAGCATAAGCCCGCAGGCGAATGGGCCGAACGCGGCCATGGCGCTTGTCCAGCCGATCACCCCGGCGGCTTGGCGCGGCGGAAAGATCATCGGCATCTGCTTGAATGTCGACGCGTTGCCGACGCCAGCGAAGAAGAACAGCATGAGCATGACGGCGACGAAGTAGGGGAACTCGGCCATCGAGGTCGGGGCGGTAAAGAACGTAATGGCGATGGCCGACACAAGGAGGCCGATGAAGGACCATTGCGTGACGCGCGCGCCGCCAAGTCTGTCGGCAAGGGGACCGGCGAAGATGCGGGCCGCCGAGCCGACGAGCGGGCCGAGGAAAGCATAGGCCAGCGGGTCGGGCGCGCCAGGCATGCCGCCGTAGAGCTTCTGGATGAGCAGCGGGAACGTCGCAGCCAGGCCCGAGAAGGTGCCGAAGGTGCCTACATAGAGAAACGTCATGAACAGGCCGTGCTTCATCCCGAAGATGTCGAGCTGCTCGCCGAAGTTGGCGCGCACGGGCACACTGCGCAGCATCACCCAGGAGGCAATGCCGAACACTACGATGAAGGGCACGTAGATGGCGGTGGCGTTCTGCAGCCAGATCGGACTGGCGGCTTCAGGTGCGGGGCCGGCAATCTGCGGCTCGCCGAGCAGCGATCCGGCAAGCGCAAAGCCGATGATCCAAGGCGTGACGAACTGCACGATGGAGACGCCGAAATTACCGACCCCGGCCTGGATCGCGAGAGCCGTGCCTTGTAGGTGCTTGGGGAAGAACAGGCTGGTCGAGGGCATGAAGGACGAGAAATTCCCCCCGCCGAGGCCGGCGAGGAAGGCGAGCAGGAGCAGCACCCAATAGGGCGTCGTCGGGTCCTGGACGGCGAAGTACCATCCGACCGCGGGGACGAGCAGCGAAAGCGTGGCGAAGGCTACGACGTGGCGCGTTCCAAAGAGCGGGACGAGGAACGTATGCGCCATGCGCATCAGGCCCCCCGCAAGGCCAGGCAAGGCCGCGAGCCAGAATAGCTGCGTGGTCGTCAGGGCAAATCCGGCCGCCGGTAGCCGCACGACGAGTGCCGAGACGACGAACCAGACGATGAAGGCCAGGGTGAGATCGACCGTCGTGATGCCGAGGGTTCGCCAGGCAAGGCGCTTGCCGCGCGCCTCCCAGAAGGCGCTATCGTCCGTTGACCATTGCTGCAGCCAGGTAGCGTCCGCCTTGCGCTGATCCACCGAATTGGCGCTCACGGTCATTTGCCTCCTCCTGCCGCCCGCGGGACAGCTGTGAGATTTCCGCCTTCGCTCTCACGAGCCCGCGCGTAGTTTGCCTGCTCCAACATTAAAAATGTTGACCTACGTCAATGGACGGCGAAATCGGCGTGGACGCTGCACGGGGCCGCATAGAGCCGCGACCCCGCCGTTCGGGGAGGCGGCGGTCGCGTCGATCACGATCCCCCTGGTGGGCACGTGTGATGCTTGACCCGGGTTAACCGTGGCGCTCATGCCGCTGCGACATGTTGATGGCGTCCGCTGTCGGCTGTCAGTGCGCAGCGGGCCCCACGCCACTACTCCATACCGCGACAACGGCGCAATGAGCGAATATCCGCGGAACCAGGCGTATCGCCGCGCCGCGCACGGCATCGCTGCCTATCCGCTCAAGGCGCCGCGAGCACCAATGAGACGTTCTGGCCGCCGAACCCGAACGAGTTGGAGAGCACCGTGTGCACGCTCGCCGGACGCGAGACGTTGGCAACAACGTCAAGCGGGATTTCCGGATCGGGCAGAGCATAGTTGATCGTCGGCGGCAGCGTGCCGTTCCTGATCGTCAGCAGGGAAAACACGGCCTCGATGGCTCCGGCGGCCGATAGCGTGTGGCCGATCATCGACTTGTTGGAGCTGATTGGCGTTGCCGCCAGATGCTCGCCGAGCACCGCCTTGAGCGAGATGTACTCCATCTTGTCGTTCTCCGGCGTGCTCGTGCCATGGGCATTGATGTAGTCGATCTCGTCGGGGTCGACGCCGGCATCGTCCAATGCATTGCGGATGGCGCCAATGATCGCTGTCCCGTCCGGCTTCGACCGCGTGCGGTGATAGGTGTCCGCCTTCTCGCCGCAGCCGCGCACGAATCCCAAGATAGAGGCGCCCCGCGCCTTGGCCGACTGGTAGGACTCCAGAACCAAAGCGGCCGCTCCCTCGGCCATGACAAATCCATCGCGATCCTTCGAGAACGGTCGCGAGGCTCGGTCGGCGGGCTCGTTCCTGGTCGACAACGCGGAAAGCAGTGAAAATCGGATCAGGGCCTCGATCTGAACCGAGGTGTCCGTTCCAATGCAGAGAGCCACCTCCGTTTCGCCACGACGTATCGCCTCGACACCGAGCTGTATCGCCGTCGCGCCCGATGCGCACGCGGTGGACACCGAGATGGGCAGCCCGCGGGTTCCGAGGCTTGCGGCGATGTGGTCGGCAACGCTGGCGAACTGGAAGAGGGAACCGAAGTCGCGCCAATCGCCATCTCGCGCCGCGGCGACGAGCCGCTTGTACCCGGATAGATCCGCGACTGAAGGGGTATCATAGAGCGCCTTGCGCTGCGGCCACTCGAGTTCCGCCGGGGGCGTGGCGAGAAAGAGCGGACCAGGAAAGCTCCCCGAGGATCCTATAGCAGCCTCGCCGAGCGCCTCCTGCGCTGCGCACAGTGCCATCTCGACCGAAAGTGCCGGCGCCGACCGAGGCTGGGGAGCGAGAAAGTCGACGGTGCCGGCAATCGTCGTGCGCAATCCGTCGGTCGCAAAGCGCGAGATCTTCTTGATCCCAGAGCTGCCCGCGGTCAGGGCCGCCCAGTTGTCCGTCTTGCCGATGCCAAGCGATGTCACCACTCCAGTGCCGGTGACGGCGACCAGCGGGCGTCCCCTATCGTCGCGGTAGTTGCTCATTGTTTCCTCAAGCGATCGCCTCGACGAGCGCGAGCCCTTCCCCGCGCCAATGCCCTGTGCCGGTCACGAGAACGCGCTCGACCGTGCCGGCAAATGGCCGCTCTATTCCCGATCCATCGAGGGGCGCCGGCAGCGACCCGTGCCTTGCCGCGAGCGCGGCCATCGCCAACCCGGTGGGGAAATGTGCCTCCACACCGTGGCCGAGCAGACTGCCATAGGCACGAACGATCGGTTCGATGTTGTGCCCCTGCAGGTAATCGAAGAACTCGATCTCCTCGCTGGTCGCCGGCTCTACACCGCTCGCCCCGCTGAGCACCGGAAGGGTGCCCTTGGGCAGCAGTGCGCGAACCGTCTCGAACATCGTCATCAGCGTGCGTGCCACATCGCCGTCGATGCGCCTGCAGCAGTCGGTCACGACGTCGACGATGCGCGCATATGGCGCTGCACCGCGCACCCTGGCATGGGCGCCCGACTCCAGCATGAGGAAGGCACCCACGCTACCCGGTATGAATCCGCCTCCGCCCGAGCGGCGATCCCAGACTCCGGCGTGCGGGCCCCGCCACAGGTTGTGCCCGAGCTCATAGCCCAGCAGGAGATCCTCACGCTCTGCATTCAACGCGCCGCCGACGAGGACCAGCTCCGCCTGGCCTGCCTTGATGCGCCTCACGGCATTCTCGACGGCGGTGAGACCCGCGATCTCCTCGCCCATGAAGGTGCGCGATGAGGCCGTGACGCCGTGCACGATCGAGATATTGCCGGCGAGCATGTTGGAGAGCTGCGCCAGGAACAGTGTTGGCCGCAGCGTGCTGGGCAACACCTCCTTGGCGAGAACGGTGCTGTCGTTGCCGTCCGCGAGCTTGTCGAGCACCTCGCAATCGACCTTGGTGTCGCGCTCTCCGCTGCCGGCCGCAACGACGAGGTGGGTGCAGTCGAGGAGATCGGGTTTGCCAGCGATGCCTGCGTCAGCCAAGGCGAGGCCGGCGGCGTAGACGCCGATCCGCTGCCACGCCTCCATCTGCCTCTGGTCGCTGTTTTTCGGAATCTGCTTCGCGTAGTCAAGCGGCGCCAGGGGATGGACACAGTACGGCGCGTAGCGGACGTCGTCGACGATCGGGCGGTGACCTCCGGGCGGTGATGGGTCGACGACATGGGCAGCACCATCCTCGCCCAGCGAGCTCACCAGCCCGATCCCTGTGACCCAGACCTCGTTAGTGCTTCGCGGCATTGCCCCGATGCTCCGGTTAGAGGTTTATGATGATCTTGCCGAATACGTCGCGGTCTTCGAGCCGCTTGAGACCAGTTGCGATCTCGTCGAGACGAAGCGTCGTATCGATGACCGGGCGCACGAGGCCTTGGGCCATTTTGTCCATGACGCTGCGCATGCTGCCCATGCGGCAGCCGAAGCTGCCGATCAGACGCAGCTGCTGCTGGAAGAGCGTGTAGAGATTGGTCTTAGCGGCGACACCCGTCGTCGAGCCGCAGGTGACGAGGCGTCCACCGCGCTTGAGCGACAACAGGCTGCCGGCCCATGTGTCGGGACCGGTATGCTCGAACACGACATCGACGCCGCGGCGCTCCGTAATTCTGCGGACCCGGCCCTCGAACCGCTCTTGCTTGTAGTTGATGACGTGGTCCGCGCCGAGTGCGCGCGCCCTTTGGGCCTTCTCGTCGCTTCCTACGGTGGTGATGACCGTGGCTCCCGCCGCCTTGGCGAGCTGAATGGCGGCGGTGCCAATTCCACTGCCGCCGGCGTGGACGAGTACGGTCTCGCCGCGTTGAAGCCCCGCGTTCTCGAACAGCATGTGCTCGACCGTTCCGAACGTGATCGGCGCGCACGCGGCCGCTTCGGCAGGGAGACCATCCGGCGCCTTCACCGCGAGCCTTGCCGGAATGTTCACGCGCTCGCGCAGGAAGCCGTCGGTATGAAAGCCATACATGGGAGCGGGCCCGTCGCAGAAGTTGTCGCGTCCTTCGCGACAAGGACCACACGTGCCGCAGGTCTTTGCACCGTAGACAGCGACGAGGTCACCCGTCGCCAAGCCCGTGACGGCGGAACCCGTCGCAACAACCTCGCCGGCCGCCTCGGCACCGAGCACGATCGGAAGCGCGCGTTTGGCGAACGCCATGCCGCGCCAGCTCCAGACGTCGATGTGGTTGAGGGCGACGGCGCGCAAGCGCACTTGGACTTCGTCAGGTGCCGGCGCGGACGGCGCGTCGATCTCGCCGATCTGGATCTGGCGTTCGCCGATGAGCTCAGCTGCGCGCATGCGTCGCGCGTCGCTGCGGTCCGCAGGCGCTCTCTCCGCGGTAGCTTGGCCCATCACGATGGTTCTCCAGAAAAGATGACGCAGACGTTCTGCCCTCCGAAGCCGAACGAGTTCGACAGCACGGTGCGGACGTTGGCTGCGCGGCTCGTGTTCGGCACGACATCCAGGGGCAGTTCCGGGTCGGGATCGTCGTAGTTGATTGTCGGCGGCAGCACGCCGTTTCCAATGGTCAGAAGCGTGATGACCGCTTCGACGGAGCCGGCGGCGATCAGCGTATGACCGACCATGGACTTGTTGGAGCTGACCGGCGTGCGCGTGAGATGCTCGCCGAGAACCGCCTTCAGCGACAGGTACTCCATCTTGTCATTCTCGGGGGTGCTTGTGCCGTGCGCATTGACGTAGTCGATCTCGTCGGGAGTGACATCGGCATCGCTCAAGGTCTTGCGCAGAGCGGCGATGATGGCGCGCCCATCGGGCCGCGAGCGGGTACGGTGGTAATCATCGGCCTTCTCTCCGCAGCCGCGCACGATGCCGAGGATCCTGGCGCCGCGCGCCTTCGCCGCGGCGTAGGCCTCGAGGACGAGCGCACCGGCCCCTTCCCCCAGCACGAAGCCATCGCGCTTCTTGGAGAATGGCTTGGAGGCCTTGTGCGGAGGATCGTTGGCCGTTGAAAGGGCCGACAGCAGAGAAAATCGGATCAATCCCTCGGGGTGGACGGTGGCGTCGGTGCCGATACACAGGGCGGCGTCGGTCGCTCCGCGCCGTATGGCTTCAACGGCGAGCTGGATGGTCGTCGCGCCGGAGGCGCAAGCGGTGCATATCGACAGCGGCTCTCCGCGCGTCCCGAACCGCTCCTGCAGTCGGTCGGCAATGGCTGCGAAGCGAACATGCCTTGCCATGTCGCCGCGCAAGCCATTGCGTGCGCTCGCCAAGAGGCGTCCGTAACCTGCTAGATCCGGGTGGGCACCGCCGCCGTTGTAGAGTGCGCGAAGGTGCGGCCATTCGAGCTCCGAAGGCGGCGTGGCGATGATGAGTGGACCGGGAAAGTCGCCAGCGGCGCCGAGACCCGCTTGGGCAATGGCCTCGGCTCCGGCGGTCTCGGCCATGGTCGCCGACAGTTCGTAGGCCGAATATGGCTCGACTTGAAGTTGGTCGACGGTGGCCGCGATCGTAGTCTTGAGGCCATCTGTAGGGAAACGAGTGATGGGCTTGATCGCGGACTGTCCCGCCACAAGCCGCCGCCAATTATCCGTTGTACCGACGCCGAGCGACGTCACGAGCCCCAACCCGGTGACGGCCACCACGGGCCGTCCTCTGCGGTCCTGGAAGGTGCTGCCCATGTCTTTAGGCCTCACTGCACCGGAACGACGAGGCCCAGTCCCTCGCCGCGCCAATGGCCGAACGCGGTGACAAGGACCCCATCTGGTCGAGCTTGGCCGGCAAGCTCGCGACCTGACTGATCGAAGGGCGGGTAGAACGTGCCCTCGCAGACAGACATGGCGGCGAGCGCCATGCCTGCGATGAAATGCGCTTCGAGCGAATGACCGAGGACGCTGCCCCAGGCGCGGAGAAGCGGGTAAAATCCCGCCTTCTTCATTCCGTCGAGGAACTCGATCTCGGCGGCCGTGATCGGCTCGGCTCCGCTGGCACCGCTCAGCACCCCTAACTTGCCGCCTGTCGGCGCGATCCCGAGGCTCGCCAATAGACGCGCCGCCGTGCTCGCGGCTTGCCCATCGTCGCGCCGCGAGCGGTCCGAGCGGATGCCGGCAACGCGCGCGTAGGGCTCGACCTCGCGCGCACGGGCATGACTTGCCGCTTCGATGACGAGGAAGGCGCCGAGGCTGCCAAGAACCAGCCCGCCGTCTTGTGCCGACCGCTCCCAGACTGAGCGAAACGGCCCTGCATAAAGTCTGGTAGCGAGCTCGCAGTTGAGGAGAAGGTCTTCGCGCTCGGCATTGAGAGCGCCGCCAACCAGGAACAGATCGCCCTGGCCTGCCTCGATGCGGTCGACGGCATCGGCAATGGCGGCGACGCCGGCCATCTCTTCTCCCTTGAAGGTTCGAGACGATCCCGTGGCCCCGTGGATGATCGAGATATTGCCAGCCAGAAGGTTGGACAGTTGGCCGAGATAGAGCGTCGGCCTGAGCCCCGTCATCAGTTCGCGGTTGAGGGTCGCTCCTGGGGAAGGAGCGCTATCGATGACCTCGAGAACGCGCGCATCCAGCACAAGATCGCGCTCGCCGTTGCCGGCGGCGATGCACAGGTTCGTCTTATCGAGCAGCTCGGCGTTGCCCGCGAGGTTCGCGTCCTCGAGGGCAAGGCCGGCGGCATAGACGCCGATCCGTTGCCAGCGCTCCATCTGGCGCTGGTCGCTCGTGCGCGGAATCTGCTTGGCGAAATCGAGCGGTGCGAGGGGATGCACGCAGTAGGGTGGGAACCGCAGCTCGTCCGTGACCGGCCGGCATTGCGCTTTGTTGCCAAGCTTACGCCAATGTTCGGCGGCGCCTTGGCCCAGTGAGCTCACAAGCCCGATTCCGGTGATCCAAGCCTGCTCTGCCATATCAAGCGACCGCCTCGTCCAATAGGCCAAGGCGCCTGCCTTCGCTGCGCACGTACTGCTCGAGCGCTGGCGAGGGAAACGCGACCGTACGCAGGGTCAGCCTGGCGTCGCACACGCGCTTGCCTTCGCGGGCGACCTGCGCCTCGGTGACCGTGAAGCCCGATCCATCGTGAATGCGCGTTGCTCTTACTTCGAGGCATGATCCCGGCTGCACGAAGGATCGGAAATTGGCTTCCTTGGCGTTGGCGAAGAAGGGCATGCGCGAAAATCGATTGATCGCCAGGACCAGATAGCCGGACGCTTGTGCCATGGTCTCGAGGAGCAGGACGCCCGGCATCAGCGCATGGCCGGGGAAGTGCCCGTCGAACACCGGGCTCGAAGTGGGGACACGAGCCGAGGCAACAAGCGTTCCGCTCTCGACGTCGACCTCGTCGATTGCATCGAGCATCTGGAAATACTCGAGGCGCATGCGGTCGTGCGCTCCTTAGGCGGTTGCCGCGACTGCCGCACGCAAATTGTCGATCTGGGTGCAGAGATTGCGGATGATGAAATAGTCGTCGCCGCTCCGCTTGCCTTCGTTCACCTCGCTCATCCAGTCTTCGACGGGAAGCTGGATGGCGAACGTCCTGTCGATCTCGAACGTGATGTCGAGGAACGCCAGACTGTCGATCTCGAGGTCCTTCATGACGTGGCTGCCCGGCTCGATCCGCTCGATCGGCACGTCGCTCGCCGACGAGATGATGCTGGCCACGGTTTCGAAGGTGGAAGCCATCGGGCAATCTCCCTGCTTAGGCCGATCGCGGGTGGGACGCAGACAGGCACACCGACGCGCCGCTAGCAGCTAGGCGATCAGTTCGACATGCCCACCATGAGCGCTTCTAACAACGCGCAACCCCTTGCTTCTTAACCGAAGTCAAATAGCCGACGGTCCCCCTTGGCTAACGCTTGGCTGAACTGCTCACTTGCCCTGGGGCTCAATGACACAGCCGCTGGACCGCCTGCTTGCGCTGCGCGTCGGTCAGACCGAGAGCCTGTCGCGCACCATCACAGCCGAGGACGTCGCGGCCTTCGCACGGCTGTCTGGCGACTTCAACGCACTGCATCTCGACGGCGAGTTCGCGGCCCGCACGGAGTTCGCCCGGCCGGTAGTGCACGGCTTTCTGCACGCCAGCCTGCTGTCGACGCTCATCGGCATGAAGCTGCCCGGCCGCGGTGCGCTTTACGTTTCCCAGAGCATCGAGTTCACCAGGCCCGTGTTCGTCGGCGACAGCGTGGAGGCGCGCGCTACGATCGAGAAGATCGATGCCGAGACGCGCCTCGTCACGTTGCACACCGAGATCGTCAACGCGCGCGATGAGTGCGTATTGCGCGGCACTGCGCAGGCCAAGGTCCTGCGCCTTGCCGAGGAGCGGGAGGAGCGTCCCTCCGAACGGATCGCGACGCGGGGGCTACTCGCTGGGCGCACCGCGCTGGTCACCGGCGCCTCGCGCGGCATCGGCCGGGCGGTGGCGCGGCTGTTTGCGCAAGAGGGCGCGACGGTATGGATCAACTACAACAAGAGTGAGACCGCGGCGGAAGGTCTCGCTCAAGAGATCGCCTCCGTGGGTGGGTCCTGCCGCACCATTCAGGCCGACGTCACCAGTGAGCAGGATGTCGCTCGGCTGCTGCAATCGGTCACCGACGCTGGCGATCTGCATATCCTCGTCAACAATGCAGGCCCCAAAATTCTATCTGCGCCATTTGAGAGCCTCGCCTGGAACGATGTCGCCGGGGCGTTCGAGCAGATTGTCGGCAGCGCCTTTCGCGTGACGCGAGCCGCGCTCCCCGCCTTGAAGGCAACGCGCGGCAGCATCGTGACGATCCTCTCCTCGGCTGCGCTGGGCCGGACGGCGCATAGGTGGCTTCCTTACGTTATGGGCAAGAGCGCGCTCTTGGCGATGAGCAAGAACCTCGCTCAGGAGGTCGGGCCGCTAGGGGTCACCGTCAACGTGATCTCGCCGTCGATGGTCGACACCGATCTCGTCGCCCACGTGCCTGACCGCGTGCGTCGCGAGATCGTGTCCCGCACGCCCTTGCGCCGGCTCGCCACGCCCGAGGACGTCGCCGGCGCGGCGCTGCTCCTCGCCTCTCCCTATGCCTCATTCATCACCGGCGAGAACCTGCTCGTCACCGGTGGCGAAGTCATGATCTGAGGAGGCCCAGCGTGTCGTCGACGTCCTCCGCAGCAATGCAGAAGGGCATCAACCTGAGCGATCGGTCATCTTCGGTGGCTGCACCTCGCGGGCGGGTGGCCGATATCGTCGATGCCGCCATCGCAGCAGCGTCAGAATGCCTGCGCGAACGCGTCATCCTGCAAGCGATCGATTGGAGGCCGGTAGAGCCGGACAAGGTTGCGTCGTTGTTGTCATCCCTCGAGCATGGCGGCGCCTCCTGTCCGCGCTGGCTTGCCCAATCGCTGCTCGCTGCAGGGCATGTGCTAACGGATGACCTCGATTGCCGTCTTCCTGCGGATTTGAAGGCTCTGCACCGCGTCAACCGCGCGCAGGAACTGCCCCCGAACGAAGCCGGCACTGTCGCGATGCTCGAGGCGCTGAGGAGCGATGGCAGCGTCGATCGCGATGTCATCGCCGCCTTGGTTCGGCGGCTGGTCGAGCTCGGCTGGTCGACGGAGGCCGTGCAATTGGCGCTCGCGCATTATCATCGGGCGCCCGAAGTCATGCGGCACACAGGGCAGCACTTTGCCGCTCAGCTCGAGCGCCTGCCGAATGTGCGGCTGCGAGTGGCCGGATGCTCCACGACGCAAATACTGGCGGATGAGCTCGCCCCCGCGTGTGCGGTAGAAGGCTGGCGGGCGGAAATATCGCAGGCGGACTTTGGAGAGGTCATCACCGAGCTTCTGGCGCCTCGGTCCGACGGCGATGCGCTCGTCGTTCTTCTCGATCTCGATGGTTTCGCGGCGAGAGATTGGCGCAACGCCCCGGCCGATGGTTTCAAGCTGCTTTCCGATAAGGCCGAGCTTTTGGGAAATGCTTTGGCAGCGTTCGCAGAGCGTTCGGCCGTCCCTTTGTTGATCAATACGATTCCCTCGGCGCCGGCACCGACAGCCGGTCTTCTCGATCGCCACCACGACATGGGCCTGCGCCGCGGGATTGATCTCGTCAACGCGCGTATCCTCGATGCAGCGGAACGCTCGGGCCACATCATCGTCATCGATACCGACCAGGCGCTGGCCGAGTTGCCCATCTTGCGGCATATCGATCCGAAGCTCTGGTTCTATGGTCGAATTGCCTACTCGGCCGATGCGACGCGAGCACTGGCACGGGCTTTTGCGCAAGCCTGGAGTCTGGTGCGGCGCGGGCCGGTGAAAGTTGTCGCGGTCGATCTCGACAATACGCTTTGGGGCGGCGTCTATGGTGACGACGGCGTCGAGCGGCTCGCATGCGGGCACGATTTTCCCGGCAATGCGTTTCTCGCCATGCAGCAGGAATGCCTTCGCTTGAAGGGGCAGGGACTGCTCCTCGTTGCGCTCAGCAAAAACAATGCTGATGCGATCACTGCCTTCGAATGCCACCCGGGCATGGCGCTGCGGCCCGATGATTTCGCCGCCGCGGCCATCAACTGGGAGCCGAAGCCCCAGAACATTCGCGCTGTTGCTGATTCGCTCAACCTAGGGCTGGACAGCTTCCTGTTTCTCGACGACAGCCCGCAAGAGCGGGAAGCGATGCGCCGCGCTTGTCCGGAGGTCAGGGTGCCGGAGATACCGCCGGACCCCGCCGACCGTCCCCTGTGGTTGCGCCGGCTCGCCTGCACCTGGCCGGTGCGCCTGACTGCCGAGGACGCGGCGAGAGCGTCGTCCTATGCGGCCGGCCGCGAAGCCGCAGCCCTGAAGGCAAGCGCAGCCAGCCTAGATGATTTTCTGCTCGGCCTCGAGCAGCGTCTGACGTTGAGCCACGTGTGCGCGGGCACGCTGGCGCGCGTCGCGCAGATGCACCAGCGAACCAACCAGTTCAACCTGACAACGCTGCGCAGCACGGAAGCCGATATCGCAACGCTGACCGCCGGCGGGACGCGCGGAGTGGCGATCCTTGGGCGTGTCGCCGACAAGTTCGGCGACCATGGCATTGTCATCGCAGCGACGGTGGCCATCGATGGCGATGCGGCGGAGATCCGATCGCTGCTGATGAGTTGCCGCGTCATCGGGCGGCAGGTCGAGCATGCATTCGTTGGCGAGCTATTGGCTGAGCTTGCCCGGCGTGGGGTCGTCCAAGTGCGCGGCGACTACATTCCCACGGCCAAGAACGGCATGGTGCGCGACTTCTACGCGGCCTGCGGATTTGAGCTGACGCACAGCGACGAGACGAAGTCCACGTGGACATTTTGCTTCGGGCAGGCAGAGCTGCCGAGCTCGCAGTTCGTAAGCACAGCATGGGAGAACTGAATGGACGCCCGTTCGCCAACCGCGCTTCACTATCCCGAACTCGTGGGCATCTTCGAGGAGGTGTTCCAGCATACGGACACCCTCAGCGCAGCCACGTCATCCTACGATATCGAGCGCTGGGACTCGCTGCAGCATATCGCGCTGATCCGCTCGCTGGAGGTCACGTTCGGGGTGCGGCTGTCGATGGACGAGATGATGGAGATCCGCAGCGTCGGCGATATCGAGAATGTGCTGCGCCGCCACGGGGTATGATAGTGGGCGGCTAGGCGGTCTTCTTCTGGAGCAGGAAGAGGGGATAGAACGAGACGACGATCTCTCCATCCTGATTGACGCCTTCGGCGCCCGCGACCAGCAGCCCCCAGTCGCTCGACGTGCCGATCTCGATCTTGTGCTCGGCCCAGCTGCTGAATGCGATCGTCTCGCCCGCGCGCACGGGCTTGCACCACGATAGGGACCGCGCTCCCGCCGCCGGCCCCAGCAGTGGGACGGGGCGTGAATGCTTGGCCAGCCAGTCGGCCTCCGCTTGGTAGTAATCGATCACCTTCCGCATCCAGGCCGAGACGACGTGCCAGCCGCTGACGACGTGCCCGCGCAACGTCGCTGGCGAGGGCGAAGGCGAGTTGCTGTCGCCGCAGACGGACTGGATCATGCGTGAATACGAGGCCATGGCCGTCGGCGTGAAGTCGAAGGAGCCGAGCTCGATCTCGTCGCCCAACTCGACCTCTTCGAAGTATCTGACAAGATGCCCGCCGCGGCGCCGAGGGACACGCGGCCTTCGCCTCACATGCTCGGCGCAGCGAATGGCGCTCTGCCATACCCCGGCGGGTGACGCCTCGCGCGGCGGCAGCAGTACGTTGCCGTTCATGCGCAGGATCGGATCGCCGGTTCGATCGACGACTTCGGCTACGATCGCCCGTCCGCCGGCATCACCGCACGCGCGACAGGAGCACCTCGACCGCCAGCCGAAACGTGCATCCAGCGCATCTCCGGGGCGCACCGGCTTCAACCATCGTATCTCGTCGATACTGGGAACTCCGATCTGCGGGAACATCGATTCCAATTGGCGTTCGACCTGCCGCATTAGTACGGCGCACATCTGCCACCCCGAAGCGACAAGGCCGCCTAGCAGGGTTTGCGCGGCGGCGCGTTCGTCAATGTGCTGCGGTTGCGGATCGTAGGCGGCGGCGAATTCCTTGACCGCCTCGGCCGTGACTTGGATGCGGCCCAAGTCGATGAATTCGCCCGTCGGATGATCCATGCGCCCGTGCCCCGCCAACATGATCATGCCGAGCGCCATAGCGCCGTGCATGGTATGCCCATGCGCGCATTCGGTTGGCGCGCGGCATGGAAGCGACGCACGATCTCGGCTGCGATTAGGGGCGCGGAATCGAGGGGTCTGTAGGACCAGGTTTCTGCCGGATCCGTCAGCGGCGTGAGCGCCCGTGTCGCGCCGTACGCGCGCATGCCGGCATGGAACCGCTTCAGCTCCTCCGAGTCGCCCTCCGGCTCGAATACATACACGGGGGCGCCCGTCGCACATGCCTCGCTCGTCATGCTGGCGGAGTCGGCAGTCACGACGATGAGGTCGGCCTTTGCGAGACCGGTCCAATAGGAGCCTGATCCTCGTTGCGTCCAAAGGATTCGCCGTGCCCCGCGTGTCGCGTCGTTCACGGCCCTGAAGAGGGATCCGGTCGTGCGCTGCGATGGGATGATGAGAAAGCTCACGCCGGAGTCGGCCAGATTGCGGAGGCACCGCCCAAGACGCCGTAGATCGATCGGGTCGAATCGGTAGGCACGGGTTGGCCCGCCCAGCAGGAGGATGGCCAACGGTCGGCTGAGGGAGTCGATCTCCGGCACGGGCGCTTTCTTCAGTGCCCTGAGTGCGCGCGGGCGCATCGCGTGCGGGGTTGTCAACGTCGATATTACGTTCGGGGCAGGTGGACGAGACTGAGCCGGAGACCAGATCAGATCGACGTCGTATCGGAGGCGCGGAGGCTGGAGGAGCACGGTGAACGTGGCGCCTTCGGACACACGTCGCAACGCTTGCAGGTAAGGCGCCGTCCGCCCACCAACGGCAATGGCGATGTCAGGCCATGGCGGGGATAGTGTGCCGTTCGCTGACTGGGATGGAGGTTTAAGCCCGCTCCAGGAGGGCAGCATGCTCCATGGTGCGCGCGGCGCGATGCGCTTGTGCTCTACGTTAAGGCCGAGGGCCGCGGCGATCGAGGCGGAAGCGGCAAGCGAGGCGTCCCGGCCGTCAGTGACGATCCAGCCGATGTATCCCTTCATCGGATCGATGGTGGACGGAACCGCAACCATGTCCATAATCGGTACCATGCGGGTTTGGCTCGTGGCCGGGCCTCTCACGCGGATATGACGGTGCGCCGCGCCCTCGCTCCTTGACTTGGGTTAAACACGCGTCGAGGATGCGTGCCGCGCACCAAATCGGATCGACCTCCATTGACTGGAACAAAATCGCGACTCCCCGGATCGCGCCAGATCGAGGATCGCAGGCGCGAGAGTGATGCGGCGGGCTTCGACGCAGCCGACAGCGAAGCCGTCGCGGCAACGCCGCTCTTTCGCGGCTTGTCGCCAGAGATGTCACGGGCGCTGATCGGCAGATCCGTTCCGCGCTCCTATGACAAGGACACGATGCTCTTCCATCAGGGGGAGCCGGCGTTGGCGTTCTTCATCATTCTCGACGGCTGGGTGAAGATCTACCGCACCACGCCGGATGGCCTCGAAGTGGTGCTACATGTCTTCAGGAGGGGTGAGTCCTTTGCCGAAGCGGCCATGTTCCTCGGCGGCAGGTACCCTGCAAGTGCGGAGACCGTCGCTCCATCGCGCCTGCTCAAGATCGACGGGGAGGCATTCCGTACGCGCATTCGCGAGCGCCCGGAGCTTGCGATGTCGATGCTGGCGTCGGCCTCCTATCAGCTGAAGATGCTCGTGGAGCAGATCGAGCAGATCAAGGTGCGCTCGGCCCCCCAGCGAATCGCCGATTTCCTCATACGGCTGGCGCCGGCGCGCGAGGGTTCCGCCGTCGTCGAGCTGCCTTTCGAGAAGAGCCTGCTGGCCAATCGTTTGGGTATGAAACCTGAGAGCTTCTCCAGGGCTCTCAGGCGGTTGCGGTCCTACGGCGTCACCGTCGAGCGGGAGACGGTCAAGATCGCCGACGTTGCCCGTCTGCTGGGCTATGTCGAGTACAGCGAGGACGACGAGGCGTAGGGCGCTACCTTTCTCAAATGACCGTGAGAAGCGGTGATGAGGTGGCCCCAGCGTAGCGGCTTCGATGCGGGCGCGGCCCGCAATTGCAGCATCAAATTGCGCGGGCACTACCGCCGGACCTCATCACGCAGGGTCG
Source organism: Hyphomicrobium sp. (assembly GCF_009026145.1). GTDB lineage: Bacteria > Pseudomonadota > Alphaproteobacteria > Rhizobiales > Hyphomicrobiaceae > Hyphomicrobium_A. The sequence continues at coordinate 85,308 of NZ_WBUE01000003.1, read as the reverse complement.
CGGCACGCGCGCCGCCACTTAACGAAAGTCAAATGCTCCTTGGGAGGCCGCCTCGATAGTGCGCGCGGGCCATACAGCCCCGCACATCATGCGTCAGAAAAAGGAGGAAAAGCCATGAAGTACCTCGAGCCCGCCTGCTTCGGCGGACCGGCGATTATGCAGTGGGTTAAGCCCGCTTATTGCGACGTTCGCCTTGGTTTCGAAGTGACGGCGTACGTCTACGTCCGTTGACCGATGTGAGGCCGACAGGCCTCACCTTCGTGCTGCGGGGAGGAGCACATGGACGCCGAGAGTAGGCTGCGACCCGAGGACGTGGTCGAGCTAAATCCGAACTTCCACTTCCGCTGGGAAGAGCCGCAGCAGGCCCACGTGCTCCTCTACCCGGAAGGGATCGTAAAGTTGAATGAGACGGCCGCTTCGATCTTGGAGCGCTGCACGGACGGTCGCTCGATCGCAGCCGTCGCCGCCGATTTGGCGCAACGCTATGGCGGTGCGAACATCCGTGCGGACGTCCTGAAATTCTTGGAGGTCGCTCATGCCAAAGGCTGGATCCGGGTTAAGTCTTGACGGCTTGGGCATGCCGCTATGGTTGGTCATCGAGCTGACTTACAAGTGTCCCTTGAAGTGCCCCTGGTGCAGCAACCCCGTCGACTTCGATCGCTACCGCAATGAGCTGAGCACCGAGGAATGGATGGAGGTCCTTCGCGAAGGGCGTCGTCTCGGATCAGTTCAGCTCGGCTTCACCGGTGGCGAGCCCATGCTGCGGCGCGATCTTGAGGAGCTCGTCGAGGAGGCCGACCGGCTTGGCTATTACACCAACCTGATCACGTCCGGTGTTGGACTAAGTCACGACCGACTGCGCGCCCTGAAAAAGGCCGGCCTCAAGCAGGTCCAACTCAGCCTTCAGGCCTGCGATCAAGAGCTTAACGAGAAGCTCGTGGGGCTCGACGTCTTCGAGCACAAGATCGCCATCGCCCGCGCAATCAAGGACGAAGGCTTTCCCATGGTCCTCAATGTGCCGGTGAGCCGCTACAACATCGACCAAACAGAGAAGCTGATCGATCTCGCCGCGGATCTCGGCGTCGAGTACCTCGAGTTCGCCAACCTGCAATACTATAATTGGGCGCTGCTCAATCGCGCCGAACTCTTGCCGACGCGCGAGCAGCTCGCCAAATCCGAGGCCGCGGTTGGCAGGGCGCGTGAGCGCCTCGGCAAGCAGCTCACCATCTACTACGTCGTGCCCGACTACTACGACAACCGCCCCAAGGCGTGCATGAACGGGTGGGGCTCGATCCATTTGACGATCGCACCCGATGGAACGGCGCTGCCCTGCCAGGAGGCAAGGCTCATCAAGGGTATCGACTTTCCCAACGTGCGCGAGCACGGGCTCGCCTGGATCTGGCGCGAATCGCCCGGCTTCAACCGGTTTCGGGGCGAGTCCTGGATGAAGGAGCCCTGCCGCAGCTGCAATGAACGCGAGAAGGACTTTGGCGGCTGCCGTTGCCAGGCATTCTTGCTCACCGGGGATGCAGCGAACACCGATCCCGTCTGCACAAAGTCACCGCATCGGCATCTCATCGATGCGCTGGTCGGTAGCGCGCAACAGCGTGGCAGTTGCAGCACGGGAAATCTCGTCATGCGTCAGAGAGATATCAAGCAACCCACCGATGCCAGCACCGCTGAGTGATCAGCGTGCCGAGCCGCTTGTGTCGGCCCTTAGGAGACGAAATGGATCTGGCAGCGTTGGATTTTCTCGCACGCATACTGCACGTTGCCGGCGTGATCATCTGGGTGGGGCACAATTGGGTCAACGTGGTGCAGACGCCCGTCTTCCGCCGTATTCTTCCGACCGCTCCGCCAGAGGATACCCGTGCAGTCTTCCTCGCCGCGTCCAAGCGTGAGCACGCGATTTTCCGGCACGCGTCCCTCGTCGTTTGGGTGAGCGGTGCCTTCCTGTTATGGCGGCGGGGCGACATTGCCGAGGCGCTCACGCTTGCCGGGCCTTCAGCGGTGATCGGGCTCGGTGCCTGGATCGGCACGCTCATGGTTCTCAATCTCTGGCTCATCATGTGGCCGCACCAAAAGAAGGTCCTGGGCTTCGTCGCAGCCCCCGTCGATGAGCGACTGCGCTGTGCCCGCATCACGTTCCTTTCATCCCGTGTCAACACTGTGCTGTCGGTGGTGACACTTGCGCTGATGCTAGCCGGAGCGCACGGAGCTCGGATCTTTAGCTGACTGGAGGCGCTATGGGTCCATTCAGCTTTGCAGCGAGTGCATCCGTTCTGCCCCGAGAGGTGCGGGCGCAGCTCGCCCAAGACGTCGCCGATTGGCAGGGTAGCGGGTCGTCCGCGCTGGAGCTGCCCTTCAACGATCCCGCCTTTGGCGACATCATGGCGGCGGCAGAGTACGACCTTCGCGTGCTCCTTGATCTTCCTTCCTTCTACCAAGTCCTCTTCCTACAGGGCGGCGCCTCGGCCCAATTCGGACTGTTGCCACTGAATTTGGTCCGCCGCGGTGAGCACTGCGATTACGTGGACAGCGGATATTGGTCGCGTCGCGCCATCGAGGCTGCGTCGAGCAACTGCAGCGTGGAAGTGATCGCTACCGGAGACGGAGCACGCTTGCCGCCGCCGTCCTCATGGCGGAGGTCGTCCAACGCCGCCTATTGCCATTTCACGAGCAACGAGACCGCGGAAGGATTGCAGTTTCACGAGTTCCCCGAGCTCGGCGGCGTCCCTTTGGTGGCCGACATGACGGCAGATTTTCTCACGCGGCCGCTGCCCGTCGAGAGATTTGGGCTGATCTATGCAAGCGCGCAGAAGAATCTCGGCGCGGCCGGGTTGACCATTGTCGTCTTACGGCGAGAGCTTCTCGGCCGCGCGCGACCTGGCATACCTGCGCCATTCGACTATGCGCGTCAGGCGCGGGCGCTGTCGAAGGTCAATACGCCACCGACCTTTGCCATCCTCGTCGCTGCCCGCATGCTGCGCTGGCTCCGCGACAACGGCGGTCTTGCAGCTTGCATGATCAGAAACAAGCGCAAGAGCGAGCGGCTCTACGCGGCGATCGATGGCAGCGGCTTCTTCTATTGCCCGGTGGCGCTAGCCAACCGCTCCTCTGTCAATGTCTGCTTTCGCGCGCCCACTGAAGAGCTGGAGGAATCGTTCTTGAAGGCAGCGGAGGCCGAGGGGTTGCTGCATTTGCGCGGTCACCCGAGGATCGGCGGGCTGCGCGCGTCGCTCTACAACGCCATGCCAGAGGAGGGCGTCGACGCGCTGACGAGCTTCATGGTGGATTTCACCTCCGCCTATCGCCGGCGGAGAGCTTGATGGCCGGGTCGCCGAACACCGCATCGAGGGTCGCGGGCATCGACCGCCAGGAAATGGGACGCCCGTTACCGAGCAATCCGGTCAAGGCGATGGGTATCGAATTCCCAAATGCTCTGGGGCTGTCGGCAGGCTTCGACCGCACCGGTGCTCTCGTCCCCGTCCTGGCGGGCGTAGGCTTCGGTCACGTCGAAGTCGGTACCGTGACGGTGCCGACCGCAGCGGCTGCAATCGTCGAGCCGGCCCGGTCTGGCCCGCGCATCGGCGTCAACATCGGTAGCGCCCGCCTGGGGCTCGATGCGCACGTCATCGCCGACTACTGTGCCCGCTATCGTGATGTGGCGTCGTCGGCAGACTACGTGGTTGCCAACCTGAGCTCGCCATACGCGGACCGCGACGGCAACAGCCGGCAGGTGGACCTTCTAATTCGCCGCCTTACCGAGGTGCGGGACGCACTCTTTCGGAACTGCGGCTTCTACGTACCGTTGCTCGTCAAGGTCGAGGGTGGTGTCCGCGGCTCGCCGTTACCGACGGCGATCAGCCTCGCCAAATCCTGCGGCCTCGACGGCGTGGTGTTGGTCTCTTCTTGCACGCGACGGATCGCGGCGGTTTGCGAGTATCTCGATGGGCTTGCGCTGATTTCTGTCAGCGGGATCGCGACACTTGAGGATGCCGAGGCACGCATCGCAGCCGGCGCGGCGCTGGTACAGATCTACACGGCGTTCGTGCGCGGGGGACCGCAGAGCGTGCGCGCCATTCTCGGGTCGGACTGCGGCGCCGGCTGCAGCGGGCAATGACACGGGGGGCAGATCGATGTGGGCTACCTTGCGGGGCGTCATCACTCTGGTCGTCGTCTATGCTCTGGCCGGGTGTGGCATGGCGCAAATCGAAGCCTGGCACGGCGAGCAGCGCACCCTGATTGTGCTCTCCGGCAATGAGCTGGCGCATTTGAGGTCAGGCATGCGGGTCTATCTCGAAAGCGTGCAGGGCATCATCGAGGGGCTGGCCGAAAACAAGATGGCACGGGTGAAGGACGAAGCGCGAAAGGCGGGCGTGGAGATACTCGGCGCAGTGCCGGCGTCGACCGCAGTCACCTTGCCGGTAGATTTCCTCATGCTGAGCATGGACACGCATCAGAAGTTCGATGCGTTGTCCGCGGCCGCTGCTGCGGGTGCCTCCAAGAGCGAAGTCCTCGGGAGCCTGCGCGACATACTTTCAAATTGCACCTCCTGTCATGCGCGCTATCGCGGCTCGCCGAACAGGCCATAGGGCTTAGCGCCCTCCTCCAGGTAATTGGCGACCAGCTCGGCGAGTATCGGAGCCAAGAGAAAGCCATGTCGGTAGAGGCCGTTTACATGGATGTGGCGATCTCTCACGACAATCTTTGGGATGTTGTCCGCAAATGCCGGCCGGATGCCGGCATCGAAGCTTACGAGCCGGGCTTCGCCGAACGCAGGGTGAAGCGCATAGGCGAGCCCCAGGAGGTCGAGAGCGGACCTGAGCGTGACCGGGCCTGCTTCCTCGCTTTCAATCATGGTGGCGCCAAGCATGTACGTGCCGGTGCCCCAGGGCACGATGTAAAGCGGGAAACGGGGATGTAGGAGGCGGACTGTCCTGCGGAGCTCGATCTCCGGCGTCTGCACGATGGCACGCTCGCCGCGCACTCCGCGCAGCGAGACGAGTTCCTTACGGGCGGCATACCCGCGGCAATCGATGGTGTAATCGCCATCCGAGCCGTGGAATGTCTGGCCGAAAGTCACTTCGGCCCCGAGGCGCCGGACCCGCTCCAGAAGCAATGCCATGGCCGCCCCCGGCTCGATATGCGCTTCGCTCGGGTAGAGAAGTCCCTCTGTGAAGCGATGGCCAAGATCGGGCTCGAGCTCGACGAGCTCAGCAGCGTCGATGCGGCGATGTCCGCTTGTGCGCAGCGCAAAGCGCAGCAGCTCGCCGCGATCGCGGGGTTGGGCGAGCACGAGGGTGCCGTTGGCGGCGACCTTCGGGCACATGCGCTTCCAGATTTCGAGCCCGCGCAGGCCGAGTTCCTGAATGATTGGATCGCCGCCCTCGCGCTCGCAGTAGGGCGCCAGCATGGCGCCGGCGAGTTGGCTTGCGGTGCTGGTGAAGGGCGTGGGCGTCTGCTCGACGAGGTGTACCGCATGTCCGCGGTAGGCCAGCTCGAAGGCCTGCCAAAGCCCGGTGATGCCCGCTCCGACGATAGTGATCTTGAGTTTCTTGCTCTTCACGGCTTTACACGAAACTGGCTCCGGCGGCTCCTCGGACGAACCCGTTGGAGAATTCGGCGTCGGGACAAATAGCACGCAGTGCCGACTGGGCGCCCTCAGGGTCGCGGCGCCCGTCGAGAACCTCGCGGAAGAGTGCGGCCACTCTGACCATGTCGCACGTGTGTGGCGACAGGCGCAGTGCTGCAACGCCAAGCTGGACAAGTTGGGGTATTTCCTTGAGGAGGCTGCAGTAAGCGTAGGAGAGCGTCTGCACGCCGTTGACGGCCAGAAACTGCTGGTCGTCGAGCGTCCTGACATCGAGGCCGTTGAGGTCCTTCTCGCAGGCGAACTGGCAAGAGTCCTTGCTGCGACCGTTGAGGCGCGCGTGATAGCAGCGCGCCGAGATGGCGAGAGGGGCCCGACCGAAGGCCCAGACCTCGATCGCTAAGTTCGGTACCGCCTCGGCAATTGCCGCGATGGACGTCATCGGTAGCTCCGGCGGCAGCGCAATGCGCGTCGCACCTCGTCGCGCGAGAAACGCCGCCGTCGCCTCGTTGTAGACATTCACAAGTGGCCCGACGATGTACGGGCGCCCCATCAGGTGGGGGAGCGCGGATGTATCGTTGGCCTCGACGATATGAGCGCCGCCTGCCAGGGCCGCTGCCTGCTGCACCTCGCGCTCCAGCGTCGGCAGGGCCAGCGAGCTCAGGATCACCGTCTTCCCGCCGCGCTCGAGGCGCTCGACGACATCGGCAAGGGCATCGGCGAAGAAGGGTTCGCGTTTCGAGCAGACGACTTCACCGACGCACACGTGCTCGACGGGTGCCTCATCGGCGAGCCGGAAATAGAAATCGCGCCATAAAGTGACCGGCCAATTGAAGAGGACCGGCCCCATCGTCAGGGTTATACGCGCCATCGATGCCGGCCTCGTTTCAGCTTATCGCCATGTCTTCAGGTAGGCGCCGCAGGTCGCGCTCTGTCCTTCGGTGATCGCCGTGAGCGTGGTTTGGGGCGCCGTCTCGCCGCGGGCAAGGGCGTCGAGCGAGGCGCGAAATGCGCTGACGACCGATCTGACATACGCCCGGCTCCGCTGTCGGCCCTCGATCTTGAGGGCACTGACGCCTGCGTCGCGAAGCGCAGGTAGAAGGGTGCGAACGTCGAGGCTCACGGGATCCTCGAAGATGTGGCCGATGCCAAATGAGGTCTTGAAGCGGCCCTTGCACAGTGTGGGATAGCCGACGGGCTCTCCCGCCGCGGCGCGATCGATCGTGAAGTCTCCGAGGCGGGAAACGAGGTAGCCGTTCTCCTCGCCGTAGCTTACGTGGCTCGCCGGCGAGCACACGCCGTTCATGTTCGGTGACTTGCCGGTCGCGTATGAGGAGAGCGAGCAGCGACCCTCTGTCATGACGCACAGGCCGCCGAATGCGAAGACCTCCGTCTCGCATGCGACCGCACCGGTCATGGCCGCGATCTCCGGGACGCTGAGCACGCGCGGAAGCACCACGCGCTTGACGCCAAATTCCTTGACATAGAAGGCCACGGCATCCGCGTTGGCGGCGGCCGCCTGTACGGACAAGTGCAGCCGCAAGCGCGGGTGGCGCTCGGCGGCATAGGCCAAGAGACCGATGTCGGCGAGAATGATCGCATCGGCACCGAGCGCAGCGGCGTTGTCCACGGCGCGCTGCCACGGCCCGAGGTCACCGGCGCGCGGGAAGGTGTTGATGGCGATCAGAAGCTTGGCGTCATGGCGGTGCGCGAAAGCGATGCCCTCGCGCATTTCCTCGCAGCTGAAGTTTAACCCGGGAAAATTGCGCGCGTTCGTTTCGTCGCGAAAGCCGCAGTAGACCGCGTCGGCGCCCGCCTCGACGGCCGTGCGCAAGGCGGCAGGCGTGCCTGCCGGACATATCAGCTCCAGCGGTCCTGCATTTCTTGTCATCACTCAACCAACCTTCAGGGCTGTCGCCAGACTCTAAGCAGCGAGGCGCAGGCCGCCGCGCCAGCTCGCGTGGCATAGTGGAGCGGCGCCGCGAGCGGACCCGCCCATGCCGTCGTCTCGAGTGCGAGATCGATCTGTGCGTCGTCGATCGCGTTGCGCAGCGCGAGCACGCATTCGACGTCGCCCTCGATGGCTATTTCGCGCGAAAAGAACAGGGCATCGCCATCGTGCGCGCTATCGACGAGACCAATCAGCGCAAGCAGCGGACCATGGATGCGGGCATCCGCCGCGCGGGCAGGCAGCGCACGCACAACCCGCAGGGTGATGGTTTCGCGCTGCGGCTCGAGCAGGATGGCGAACGGCAAGTCGGTTGGCTCGATGGCAATGCGCTTGGCCCGGTAGGGGCCCAGACGTTCCAGAACGTGCGGATGACGCGCAATGATCCCGGCCGTCAGGCGCCGCAGCGCCAATTGAAGAGGGAGCAAAGGCAGGGGGCGCAGGGCCGAGCCCACGAAGTCGGGCAAGCGGACGACGGCGCTTGGCGCGGCTTTGAGCATGGGACCTCCGCTGCGCCTTCTAGGTCCGACGAGCCCACCACGACCTAACCGAAATCAAGACCCGTCGAGCACGAGCGGCGATAGTCGCCGACTCAAGACCATAGGGGATAAGAGGATTCGCGATCTTCCACACTTCCCGGACCTGCGCACGTTCATGGGCTTTCTCGACCGGAGGAAACAGCTCATCAGCGTGGCCGAGCCAGTCTCGACCGTGCATGAGATGACCGAAGTTCATAGGCGTGTGCTGAAGCGCGCCGGCCCGGCGCTCGTGTTCGAGCAGGCAATCGGCCCTGACGGCGCAGCGGGGCAGATGCCCGTGCTCGTCAATCTGTTCGGCACCGTCGAGCGCGTCGCCTGGGGCCTTGGCGTCGAACGTCAGCGGCTAAGGGCCCTGGGTGAGCTGCTTGCTTCTCTGAGAGAGCCGGCGCCGGTCAACGGTCTGCGCGACGCGCTCGAGCGCTGGCCTTTCGTCAAGGCAGCGTTCGCCACCATTCCAACAACCGTTGCCAATGCGCCGGTGCAGCAGGAGGTTAGCGTCGGCGCCGATGTCGATCTGCTGCGCCTTCCCATCCAGACGTGCTGGCCTGGAGACGCCGGTCCACTCATCACATGGCCGCTTGTGATCACTCGTCCCCCGCACCGCGACGACACGCTCGACTACAACATGGGCGTCTATCGCATGCAGGTGCTCGGGCGCGACCGGGCGATCGTGCGCTGGCTGGCGCATCGCGGCGGGGCGGCGCACCACCGGCATTGGGCTGCGCTGGGCAAGGATATGCCCGTCGCCGTCGTCATCGGCGCCGATCCGGCGACCATGCTTGCGGCCGTCCTGCCACTGCCGGAACACCTGTCGGAGCTGCGCTTTGCGGGCGTTCTACGCGGCGAGAGACCGAGGCTTGCCCGCTGCGCGACAATCCCCTTGTCGGTACCCGCCGATGCCGAGATCGTCATCGAGGGGTATGTCGGGCCGGAGGAGAGAGCGCTCGAAGGCCCGTTCGCCGACCATACGGGCTATTACAACTCGGTCGAGCCATTCCCGATCTTGCGCGTCACGGCCATCACGAGCCGCGCGACACCCATCTATCTTTCGACGTTCACGGGCCGTCCGCCGGACGAGCCGTCGATCATCGGCGAGGCGCTGAATGAGCTCTTCGTGCCGATTCTACGCCGACAGCTGCCGGAGGTCGTGGATTGCTGGTTTCCACCCGACGCCTGTTCGTATCGAATGGCAGTCGTATCGATTCGCAAGCGCTACGCGGGGCAGGCGCGGCGAATCATGATGGGGCTATGGGGGATGCTGGTGCAGTTCTCCTACACGAAGTTCATCATCGTGGTCGACGATGACATAGATGTACGCGACTGGCGGGATGTTTCCTGGGCTCTCGCCACGCGCATGGACCCCGCACGCGACCTTCTGGTCAGCGATCGCACACCCATCGACTACCTGGACTTCGCCTCCCCAGTGGCAGGGCTCGGCGGCAAGCTCGGCATCGATGCGACGAACAAGGTCGACTCGGAGACGTGCCGCGAGTGGGGACGCGTTGTCACGATGGACCAAGATGTCGGGCGCCGCATCGACGCCTTGTGGGAGCGGCTTGCCGCCACGATGGGCAGCTCACCGAACCTCGGAGACACGCCATGAGCGGTGAGCGGGTCGTGCTCGGCATCAGCGGCGCTTCGGGTGCCGCCATCGGCGTGCGCATCGCCGAGCTTCTCGCCGCGGGGGCATTCGAAGTCCATCTCGTCGTTTCGAAGGCCGCCGAGCAGACGCTGGCTCACGAGGTCGGGGCCGATGCGCTTGATCGCCTGGAGGGCATCGTGGCACGCCGCCACGGCATCGACGCCATCGGTGCCGCGATCGCCAGCGGCAGCTTCGCCACGGCCGGCATGATCGTCGCCCCTTGCTCGATGCGTACCGTATCCGCCATCGCTGCCGGGATCACCGATAACCTGCTGACGCGCGCTGCTGATGTGCACCTGAAGGAGCGAAGGCGCCTCGTGCTTGTCGCGCGCGAAAGCCCACTGCATCTCGGGCATCTGCGTGCCATGGCGGCGGCGACCGAGTGCGGAGCTGTTGTCGCGCCGGCAGTCCCCGCCTTCTACCTCAAGCCGTCATCGGTTGCCGACATCGTCGATCAGATCGCTCGGCGTGCCATCGATCTTTTGGCAATGGGCGGGCCGGCCTTGTCGCGTGCTTGGACGGGGACGAAGTGCGCTAACGGGAGGGGATTCGCTTGACGGCTTTGGGAAACAGGTTTGCGGTGCCGCGCGCTTGCGCCCTGTGCCTGCCGATGGTGTCAGCGGCATTCCTATGTGCGGCGACGCTGTCTGCCCCTGCGGCTGATCTTATTGATGCGTGCTGCGCCGATTTGGAAGCACGCGTTGCCGAGCTCGAGGCCGCGGTCGCCAGAAAGGGCAATCGCAGGGTCAGCCTCACGCTCACGGGCTATGCCTCGAAGCAGATCATGTTCTGGGACGACGGCGTGGAGCGCGACGCCTATGTTACCGACATGGGGCCGACGCAGGCGACGAACTTCCGCTTCATGGGCAGCGCGACGATCGCGCCGGGGTGGACAGCGGGATACTTGATCCGCATCCAGGATCTTTCGAGCAATCCCATGTCGTTGGACCAGTCCACCGCGGTGGCGGGCACCGGTCTCAACACCCAGATGTCGTACTGGTACTTGGCGAGCGAGCAGCTCGGCAAAGTCGCGGTTGGAAAAAACGCACTGGCGTCGAAGAGCGCCGCGATGTTCACCGATCTCTCCGGCACGCAAATCATTGCCAACTATGTCCTGTTCGACGGCAATGCCTTCTTTCTGCGGCAGGGGGGCAAGCTGCTCGGTCTGCGCTGGGGCGACTTCGGCTACTGCTATTCACAGCAGCGGCCATGGGGCGGCGATTGCGACGGCATCGTCATGGACGGCGTGCGCTACGACACTCCGACCTTCGCTGGCTTTTCAATGTCGACGAGCTACGGCGGGGCCGACGATTGGGAGGTTGCCGCGCGCTATCAGGGCGAGGTCGGCGGCTTCAAGGCCGCGTTCGGCATCGGCTACTCGATCAATTTGGACGAGGCCACGCAGCCGCCGCGCGTATCGCTCGACAAGGATTCCGCTTTCTTCCAGGCCGGCGGCTACCTCCAGCATCTGGCGACGGGATTGTTCCTGCACGCGATCTACGGGGCGGAGAACAATCACGACGCCATAACACTCCGCGGCGGCTTCACGGAGCCTGATACGCACCAGTGGTATTTAAAGGGCGGCCTGCGCAGGCAATGGTTCTCCCTCGGCCATACCGTCCTTTATGGCGAGTATGCGGAGTATTTCGACCAGCTCTCGCCCGCGGCGCTCAATGCCGGTGCCACGGAGAGCGAGCTGTCGCGCTGGGGCTTCGGCGCCGTGCAGGAAATCGATGCCGCAGCGATGTCGCTATGGCTCAAGTATCGCGAGCAGGGGGTCGAGATCACCGGCGGCGGGCTCGGCGGCATCGATGACTTCCGCTACGTGAGCCTCGGCTCGCTCATCAACTTCTGAGGCGGGCAGCAGGGCGCACGCGCTGGTCAGTTTCGCTCGGATTCCGTTACCAGGCCACGTGCCGCGGACCACTCTTGACCGAAGGCAAGACGCGCGCCGCACGAACGAGGTTCTAATCCGCCCTGGCGGTCGATCTGCGCCTAGGTAAGGAGGTGCTGCATGCCGGTTCTCTCACACGCGACGGAGGGCAAGGACCTTTTGCATCGATTGCGACGTGTTCTTTCCTCGCTGCATCTTGATTGCGAATGTCGAGCGACGCTCGATGGCGCGCTCGATCGCTTCTCGGATCTCGAATACCTCCGACGGCTCAAGAGCGCCCTGGGGGAGGCACGACGGCAGAAGGAGTGGATCGCCGCTCAGCTGTGCTTCCTCACCGACCTTGATGAGATCACCGAGCACGAAACGGACGAAAGCGTCTATGAGGAGATGGCCGCGCTGTTCGACGAGATCAGCGTCGCTGCGGCGAGCGCAGCGCACGTCATCCGGGCGGTCTGGGATCCAGCAAGCAAAGTATCATCTACGTAGTCGGAGAGGTGACCTTTTGTGGCAGCTGTGCGCTGCAATGCTCAGGTCCGATCATCTCGAGAAAATCGGCGGTGCGGGGACCCCACAATGGCACCGCCTCAATCTTCGCTCGTTCCGACTTCGGCAGTGGCATCCGCTGCTCCAGTCAGTGTGCTTGCGCCATAGCGCCTCATGCGCGCTCGTAGTGTTTCACAATGTGGGCAGGATGCATGCCGCCGAAATACAGCGCGAGGCACCGCAGGTTTCTGAGCACGCGCCGCGCATAACCACGCGCGTAGCGCTCGGCTGATGTCACTGCCGCAACATCGAGACAGCGCAGCCGACCTCGGCCAATCCGGCGGATGATGTCCACATCCTCCATAATCGGGAAGTCGCTCCGGTATCCTCCGATGCGATCATAGAACGCCTTCCGGATTAGAAGACCCTGGTCTCCATAGGGCAGCGCAAGCAGTGCGCAGCGCAAGGCGACAAACGTCTCTATGCACCGCGATTGGAAGGACGGGCTGTCGTGGCGAAACCTGAAATAGCCGGCAACGTCCTTGTCCGCGTGGGTTTCCATAAACGTCCGGATGACCATTCGCCAGCCATCGCTCAGGACCGTATCGGCGTGGAGGACGAGGACCCACTCCCCTCTAGCCTCGCGCACGCCGGCAGACAGGCATGCGCCTCGGCCGAGCGGAGCCCCGATCACGCGAAATCCGGCACTCAATCGCAACTTCGAAACCTCCTCGACAGTGGGCGTCGCGACGATGATCTCGACGTCGTCGCCGCATTCTCCATGGACCAAGGCTGCGAGACACCGATCCAGGAGCGGGTGATTGCCCCTTAGCGGAATGACAACGGAGAGGAATTTAGGCGCGGGCATGCATGCTGTTCGTGTTCGGGAGCTTCATTATCTATTCGGCCTTGCAAGGCGGATGGTTGCACACCTGCATGTCGCGCTCATGCGAATCTTACGCCCCCTATCCCCATTCGATCGGCCTGGCTCGAGCCTCCCTTGCTGCGCGCAGCACTGCCACCTATCGAGCCCGCGGGACGAGAAGGGGAATCGCGATGACGATCTAGATACTCTGGATATTGCTGCTGTTCTTTCTCCAGTGGCTGCTTGCGCCTCTGGCGCAATGGCTCTTCAGCAAGAGAGGACCACAGATCACAGCCGCGCTCGGACCCCGTGACGAGGCGCCGCCAATGCCGGTCTGGGGTGGCCGTCTGGAGCGCGCTTTCCGCAACATGATGGAGGCAAGGTTCCTCTTCATCCCCTTGGCCTTGCTCGCCGAAATGCAGCCGGCGGCGCATGAGCTGGCCGCCCGCGGCGCTGCTCTCTTCCTGGTGGCGATTTATGTCCCGGCCTATGTATCAGGTGTGCCAGGCCTGCGTTCCATTGCTCGGGGCATCGGTCACGCGGGGCTCCTGATGATGGTCTGCGCGCTGCTTTGACCAAGCCCGTCACCGACGCAGGTTGGTCCGCGGCTCCCGTAACCTTTGCCGAGTCACCCGCGAAACTCTCCTCGTAAGCCAATTGCGGAGGATGGATGTCAATCGAAGCGGCGAGAAGCACGGCGGTCCGCGCTGAAGTTGCAGGCAATTCCGATATTGGGGAGAGTTGCGAGCGCACGCCCCCAGCCAAGTTCGGCAATCCACACGTTACAGCCCGCGGCGAAAGGCGGGCTCATGTCTCCTTCCGCGGCTACGCAACGCTTTGGTTCAATACCGGTACCCTGTGCAATCTCACTTGTCATAACTGCTACATCGAGTCCTCGCCCAGAAACGACCGCCTTTCCTATCTCACGCGCGGTGAAGTGCTTAGGTTTCTGGATGAGGCCGCAAACCTGCCCGACCGCCCCGCCGAAATCGGATTCACAGGCGGCGAGCCGTTCATGAATCCGGAGTTTCCCGGAATGCTCGAGGACGCTCTTGCGCATGGCTTTTCCGTCCTCGTCCTGACCAATGCCATGCGACCGATGCAGCGGCGGAAAGAGCCACTCCTGGCGCTTGCGCAGCGCTTTCCCTGCCGTCTGGCGATCCGTGTGTCGCTCGATCATTTCGAGCAGTATGGCCATGAAGAGCTGAGAGGCCCGCGAAGCTGGCAGCCGACCATTGACGGCCTGCAGTGGCTCGCCGGGAATGGCTTTAATCTATCGATCGCCGGACGCACCGTGTGGGGCATGATCGAACCCGACATGCGTCGTGGGTACGCCGCGCTGTTTTCAGCACTCGGGCTGCCGATCGATGCGGATGATCCTGCGAAACTCGTACTTTTCCCAGAGATGCTTGAGCAGTGCGACGTGCCCGAGATCAGCGAAGCGTGCTGGGAAAAGCTCGGCAAGTCGCCGTCAGACGTCATGTGCTCCAATTCCCGCATGGTGATTCGGCGAAAAGGTTCTGACCGCGCCTCCGTCGTCGCCTGCACACTTCTGCCCTACACGGAGGCTTTCGAGATCGCGGACTCCCTCGACGGGGCCCGCGGCTCCGTCAGCCTCAACCACAGGCACTGCGCCCGCTTCTGCGTTCTCGGCGGAGCATCCTGTGCGGGTCCGAGGTGAGGCGCAGATGTTGGAAACAATAGAGGCCGACATTTGCATCATCGGCGCCGGCTCGGCAGGATTGTCGGTCGCGGCGGGCGCGGCTCAGATGGGCGCCAGGACGGTGCTCATCGAAGCCCACCGCATGGGCGGCGACTGCCTCAATACCGGCTGCGTTCCCTCCAAGTCCTTGCTTGCGGCGGCCAAGGCTGCGCAGACCGTACGCGGCAGCACGCGCTTCGGCATCAACGGTGTCGAAGCACATGTCGACTTCGGAGCCGCCAATCGCCATGTTCATGACGTCATCGGCGCGATCGCGCCACACGACTCGGTCGAACGGTTCATGGGGTTGGGTTGCAAGGTCATCGAGGCGCGGGGGCATTTCATCGATCGCCACACCGTTCTCGCCGGAAGCTACAAGATCCGCGCGCGCCGGTTCGTGATTGCAACGGGCAGCCGGCCATTCGTGCCCCCGATCCAGGGTCTTGAGGCGGTGCCGTACTTCACCAACGAAACGATCTTCGAAAACGCGGTTCTCCCTGAGCACCTCATCATCATCGGCGCCGGGCCGGTCGGTTGCGAGATGGCGCAGGCGCACCGGCGCCTCGGGGCCAAGGTGACGGTGCTCGATCTCGCCCGCATGCTGCCGAAGGACGATACCGAAGCCGTCGACGTGGTGCGTCAGCAGTTCATCACCGAAGGCATCGAGACAGCCGAGGCCGTCAGAATCGAACGAGTGGAGAAGACCGAATCGGGTGTTGCGGTCCTGCTCAACGGTGCTGACGCCCGCCGAATCGAGGGCTCGCACCTGCTGGTCGCAACCGGTAGGCAGGCCAATGTGCGGCACCTTGGGCTAGAGCAAGCAGGTGTGCGCCACACACCCAAAGGCATCGAGGTCGATGCGCGTCTGCGCACGTCCAACAAGCGCATCTTTGCGGCTGGCGATGTGATCGGCAGCTATCAGTTCACGCATGTGGCGAGCTATCACGCCGGCATCGTGCTGCGAAACGCCTTGTTCCGCCTGCCCGTCAGGAACGCGCCGAAAGCCTTGCCCTGGGTCACCTATACCGATCCGGAGCTCGCGCAGGTCGGACTGAACGAGGCCGACGCCCGCAAGCTGCACGGGGACGGCGTTCGAGTTGTCCGCGCCGAGTTTGCCGGCAATGACCGTGCGCAGGCGGAAGCCACCACGCACGGCTTTCTCAAGGCCGTTGTCGGGAGAGGCGGACGCATTCTCGGCGCAACGATCGTCGGGCCGCACGCCGGTGAGCTCATTTTGCCCTGGGTGCTGGCGATCTCGAAGGGCCACAAGATCGGCGACATGGCAGGCGTGATCGCTCCCTATCCGACACTGAGCGAGATTTCAAAGCGCGCCGCCGGCAGCTACTTCACGCCCATACTGTTCTCGGCACGGACACGGTGGCTGGTGCGCTTTCTGGGAGCATTCGGATGACGCTTGGACGCGTTCTGCCTCTCATGATTCTGATCGGTTTGATCATTGCCGCCTTCTCCTTAGGACTCGGCCGATATCTCACGCTCGACGCCCTGCGCGAGAACCGAGAGGCTCTTCTCGATGCCGTGATGCGATATGGGATTTGGGCCGGCATCGGCTTCGTGCTCGCGTACGCCGGGGTCGTCGCCCTGTCCTTGCCGGGCGCCACGATCATGACGCTCGCCGGCGGATTCCTATTTGGCGTTCCCCTGGGGGCGTCGTTGACCGTCGTTGGCGCCACGCTGGGGGCGACAGCTCTTTTTGTAATAGCGCGCTCTGCCGTCGGCGACGCTTTGCGGCAGCGTGCCGGCCCTTTCCTCGGGCGCATGGCCGACGGATTCAGCCGGAATGCTTTCAACTATCTGTTGTTCCTGCGCCTCGTCCCTGCGTTTCCGTTCTGGGCCGTCAATCTCGCGCCCGCTCTGCTCGGCATGCGGCTGGTGCCCTTCGTGATCGCCACGGCCATCGGCATCATCCCAGGCACCGTCGTGTACTCCGCCTTCGGCGCGAGCCTGGGGAATGTCTTCGACGCCGGCGGCGACGTGCACCCCAAGGATGTGCTCAGTCCGACCCTGATCGCCGCTCTCGTCGGACTCGGCGTGCTCGCGCTCTTGCCGGTCTTCTTCAAGAGGGGAGCGCGAAAGGAGCCGCCCATTGAGGATCATGCGCCCTAGCCGTCACCTCGTGGTCTTTACACGCTATCCGAGCTTCGGCACGGGCAAGCGCCGGCTCGCAGCAGGCGTCGGCGCAGCCGCGGCGCTGCGTTTCCAGCGCGTCAGTCTCGCCCATACCTTGCAGCGTCTGCGCTCGGACCGGCGGTGGCAAACCTGGCTCGCTGTCACGCCCGATCGCTCCGGCCCTTGGCCGAGGCAATTCGGTCTCGTCGCGCAGGGGCAGGGGGATCTTGGAAAAAGATTGGCACGTGTCGCCAGGGCGCTGCCGCGGGGATCCATTCTTGTTCTCGGCAGCGACGTTCCGGGGCTCACCCGCGATCTCATCTCGCGCGCCTTTCATGCGCTCGAAGGGCACGATGCGGTCATTGGGCCCTCGGGGGACGGTGGCTACTGGGCCATCGGACTGCGCCGCCGGCCCAGCATCATCAATCCCTTTCATGCCGTGCGATGGTCAACGGAGCACGCCCTTGCGGACAGTCTGGCCAATTTGCGTGGGTGCAGCGTGGCAAAGCTCGCGCAGCTCGACGATATCGACGACGCCCAGGCACTCGCGCGTCATCCACAATGGGAGCGACTGCATGCCCGTCATCACCGCTAAAGCCCTTTCCGCGTATCCCTGGTGGGTTCGCGTGTTTTTCTGGAAACAGAGACGCACCTACGGCCAGGTGCTCGACCCCGCACTACTGTGGGCCAGGTCGCCATGCGTTTTTGCCGCGGTTGCGCTCCTCTACGGCGCCCTCGACCGGGCGTCCTCGCCGTTGCCTCCCGCGCTCAGATCGCTCGTCACGGTGCGCGTATCGCAGATCAATCACTGCGCCTTTTGCGTCGACATCAATTCGGCGGCGCTCGAGAAGCGCGGAGTTCCTGCAGAAAAGGTCGAGCAGCTCGCCGGCTGGCGAGAGAGTGCGCTCTTCAGCTCCGAGGAGCGCCTTGCTCTCGAGTATGCCGAGGCGATGACCGTCACACGGCCAGGTGTCAGCGACGGGCTACGCCGGCGCTTGAAGCAGACGTGGAATGACGACACCATCGTCGAGCTCACGGGCCTGATCGCGTTCCAAAATCTCTCGTCGAAATTCAATGCGGCTCTCAACGTCCCACCCCAGGGCTTTTGCACGCTGCCAGGAGTGCGAAGCGGCGGATTCGAGCAATCCGGCCATGACCTGCATTCGTGACTCTGTTGTCTACCACTCAGGCCTAGCTCGGATGCCAGATGTCTTGCGCGCGAGCAGGCACCGGCGCCGCGGCGGCAAGCAAGGCAACCATGCATGAGCGCAAGCAACGAACCGGATTGCGATCTCTGTCTTGCGCATGTGTGAACTCCCTGCAGCGTCTCGACTACGTCCTGCTTCGGCGCGCGCCTGAAAATGGTTTCATCAAAGATGGAGCTGCCCAGAGGGACTGAGGAGCGGTGTAACCCCGCGCCAGCCCGGCGCGAATAGCTAAGGCGCGAAATCCATTGCCGCCATCGCGGGAGATCTCATGCCAAGCGCAGCCCAGCTCAAAGCGGGAGATCCGGCCGATCTTGAAAGCCTCCCCACATCGAATCTCAAATGCATGTCGTGCGCCGGCGATGAGGTACTCGAGGCTCTGCGGGTGCTCGGAAAGGCGGGAACAAATCCCGTAGCCCAAGTCCTGAGGCATCAGGGCGAGTTCATCGAACTCGACCATTATCCCAAGGGCGACATCTACGACGACGAGACGGGGGCCCAATACTACTATCATGCTCATCGCGCCGAGACCGGCGAGCATGGCCACTTTCACACCTTCCTTCGTGCGAAGGGGATGCCATCGGGCATCGAGCCGGCGCCCTATGCGGGCGATGCCGCTCGCCCGCTCGGCGAGGACGCCATCTCCCATCTGGTCGCGATCGCCATGGACAGGAGCGGATTGCCGATCGGCCTCTTCACGACGAACAGATGGGTGACGGGGGAGACGTTCTATGCCGCGGACGACGTCCTCGCGATGCTCGACCGGTTCGCCGTCGATCACGCCCATCCATGCCTCGCCACCAATCGCTGGGTCACAGCGCTGCTGCGGCTGTTCAGGCCGCAGATCGAGGTGCTTCTGTGGAAGCGCGATGTGGCTATCCACGACTGGCAGCGTGGCAATGCCGGTGTCGATGTCTTCGAGGATCGCCGCCTCGAGATAACGTCGGAACTGCCGATCGACATCGACCAGCAGATCGCACGCGTCGATGCTGCGCTCAAGATGCGCGTGGGCGTCGGCGATCGCAGGGATGGCGCCTTCCCAGAGTAACCCGCGCGCCCTCCGGTACGAACAAGTGGGCCGTAAGTACACGAGCCCAGTATTGGAGACCGACCATGCGCAAGTTGACCAAAGCCCTCTTGGGCGCCGTTGCCCTTCCTGTTGCCATCGCAGCCCCGAGTTCCCCAGCTGTGCGCGCTGCCTGCGGGCCCTGCCGTCCTCGTGCGTCAAAGCCGTGCAGCCCGTGCGCGGCGACGCGCGCCAAGTCTCCGTGCAACCCCTGCGCCGCCAAGAACCCCTGCGCAGCCAATAGGCCGGACAATCCATGCAATCCATGCGCGGCAGGTGATCTCCCGGTACCCAAGGCCTCCGAGGTCACGCGCCCGGCCGGCACCAGGCCGTTTGCAGGCGATCGCACCCGGCTGCTTCAGACTGGCGAGAAGCTCTACCGCGATACATCTCTCAGCACGAATGGGACGGCGTGCAGCAGCTGCCACAGCGATCTGATGGGCTTCAGCGACAGCTTCAAGGAACCCTATCCGCACATGGTGCAGATGCCGAACGAGGTCTCCGGCATCACCTCGATAAGCGCCGAGGGCATGGTCCAGTTCTGTCTGATACGGCCGATGATGAGCAAGCCGCTGCCTTGGGACTCCGAGCAACTCGCCGCCCTCACGGCCTATGTCGAGGAGCTGCAGAAAGAGTATGCGAAGCGCTGATCCGCGGACGGCTGTCGTGCAGCGCGTGTGTAACCTTGCCGCCGGCTGGCGAGAATAGATGAGCCGTCCAACCCAATAACACTCAATGGAAGAAGAGAACGATGCGCAGGCTCACAAGATCGCTGCTCGCGGCTTCGGTCGCCCTGCCGCTCGCAGCGGCCGCGGCGGAAGTTTCACCGGCCCGGGCCGCTTGCGGTCCGTGCAGGCCTAAGGCCGCTCATCCCTGTGGCGCCAAGAAGCCCGTCTGTAATCCATGCGTAGCAAAGAAGCCCGCGGGCCCCTGCAATCCGTGTGCTGCTAAGAATGCAAAATCCCCCTGCAATCCCTGCGCCGCGAAGAAATAGGAGAGAGATGAGAGACGCATCTGCATGACCATCAAGGCGCTCGTTCCCGCTGGCGCCTTGTCGGCGACGCGCATCCCGCGCCCATCCGGGCGTGGGTGAGGCAGGAAGCCCGCGACCGAAGCCAGAGGCAGCGCGGTTCGGGCTTCCTGCGAGATGCTGCTCAACATCTGAAAATTGTGCTTCCGCCTCAGGCAAGGGGGCTCACGAGAGAAAGACGATGATGTTGACTCCGATTGCTCACTTGTTCGTATCCAAGAGGTTCGCCCCAATTATCGCTCTTGTCCTGGCGGTTGGGCTCTTTATGGCGCCAGCAGCGCGTGCGGCTGAACCTGCCGAGCTTCTCCGCAAGGCTGCGATCGGCTCGCCCGCGACCGTCGACCATTCCGTCTGGGATCGGCTCCTCAAGCAATACGTCCAGACGGGGGCCGACGGCATCACCCGCGTCGACTATGCGCCCTTCAAGGCGAGGGGGCATTCACCGCTCAAGCAATATATTCGTGACCTGGAAGCGACCGATCTCGCAGGCCTTGACCGCCCCGAGCAGTTCGCGCTGCTCGCCAACCTCTACAATGCCAAGACCGTCGATATCGTGCTCGATCACTACCCGGTCGCCTCGATCAAAGACATCTCGCTCGGTGGTACCCTCTTTGCATCACTGACCGGCGGCCCCTGGAAAGCCAAGGTCCTGCGTCTCGAGGGCGTAGAGTTCAGCCTTGACGATATCGAGCATGGCATCCTGCGTGCGGTCTTCAAAGATCCCCGCGTGCATTATGCCGTCAACTGCGCGTCCATCGGTTGTCCAAATCTTCAGCCTGAGGCGTTCACTGGCGCCAGACTCAGCCAGCAGCTCGACGCGGCCGCCAAAGCCTATGTTAATCACCCGCGCGGCGCGGCCGTTGCGGAAGGGCACCTTGTAATCTCGTCCATCTACAATTGGTTCAAAGCTGATTTCGGGGGCTCGGATGAGGGTGTCATGCGTCACCTCAAGGCGTATGCCGCACCGCCCCTCCTGGACCAACTGAAATCCGTAAGGTCGGTCTCCGGTTACGCGTACGACTGGCACCTCAACGATATCAAACAGTGACCGCTTGATACGTCCCTCATGAGACACCTTGTTTGCATGTCCATCCTAGCGTTGGGCGCGGGAGACTTCGCCGGGTCCGCAAGCGCCGATGATCCAATACTTGCCGACCCGGCGCAGATGCTCTCCGCAGCCCGGCTAGCCGCTTTTCGCGGCGTCAACAGCTATACGGTTGAGCGCGGCCCTGACGGCCTCTTCCTTCGCAGCACGCCGCACGACACCGCGTCTGGTCTCTACCAGGAGCTCGACATTGAAGGCCGTGATCTCCGAGCTGTTCGATGGAGCTGGCGCGTCGATATCCTCCACGCCAGCGCCGACGTAAGGGACATCGCGCGTGAGGATTTCGGTGCGATGCTGATGTTCGTTTTCGGAGAGCCATCGTTCCTCAATCGCGATGTTCCCACGCTGGCGTATGTTTGGACATCGACGCCGATTGCCAACGGCACGATACTGCCTTCGCTGCGCTTTCAGTCTCTGCGCTATGTACAGCTGCGCGGTGCTGCAGATGTCGGCCGCTTGTGCACGGAAACCCGCGATATCGCCGCGGACTTCCGCGCGATCTTCGGCCGTGAACCGCCGGAGCTGCGCCACGTCGCTGTCTTCAATGACAATGATCAGACCGGCGAAGCGGCATCTGCTCTCTTCGGCCCGGTGCATCTGGTCCGCCTTGACGCGATCGGGCCTACAAAGGAGCACCCGCCGCCGCGGCTTTCATCTCGCCGCCCGCCCACTTGAGCCCGCGATGATTGAATCCAGCCTCGATCGTCGGTTTCACGACGCGGAAATACGGGGAGAGGTCGAAGTCACGAGGAACAAACAGGCTGTGGTGCCGGATGTGATGGATCTCGCGCCTGCTGTAAGCGCTCTCAGCCCGCTCTTCCCCAGGTAGCCTCTCGACGCGAGGAAGGATGGGGTAGCGGATGGACTGAAATGCTTGCGCGATGAGAGTGGAGCAGATCACGCGAGTCGGCTCCCCTGAGCCAAGCGCAAGCATGCGCCTGCGCCAGCGCACCGGCACCGGCGGTGTCGGGAGAAGATAACGCGCGAGGTCAACGATGTTGCGCGTATCATACTTGTCCCCCAAGTGAGTGGTCGCAAAGGCGACGACCCGACGCATATCTTCGTCGGTCAATCCAACGGCCCGACAGATCCGCGTGTTGAAGGAGGCGTACTTCGACAGCGGAACAGCGACAACGCCATAACCGAGATTGGCCTCGATGAGCATGCACGGTTCGCCGGCGTCGCTTCCCAAAGCGTCGCCGATATAGAGAGCAGCGTGAGACCATGTTGACTGCGTGAGATACTTGATTGCGGATGAGACCTTCTGGTTGCCCTCGATCAAGACGACGTCGGCGGGCTTGAGAACTCGTCTCAGCGTATCGGGGTCTGACGGTGTATAGGGCTCGTAGCCGCTCAGTGGTCGCTCAAGCCTCTCTGCAATGAGCTGGCCGATGCGATCGAGAACCCTATCGAACAGCGTCATGATCTTCTCCGGTCCTATGCACGGCCAATCCTGCCGCTGCATTTCGTCGCCGGATCAATCAAGGTTACGCGCAAAGAATTTCGACTGTAGCCACCACATCACGCAGAACTCTCCTTCGTGACGCAAACCGGACCAACGCACGCTCTTTGCTGCTGTACAATCGACACGATACACCCTGCGCTGGGTGGTGTGCGCTGACTGTCAAGTGCCCCTGTCACCCATCTCATGCAGCGCGCTCTCCAGCACTTCGATCCGCCTTCGGAGCGGTTCAGTCGCGGCCTCAACCTCCGCCAAGGTGAATCTCTGCGTGATGTGTTGCGAACAGTTCCACTTGAATATCCCGAGAGCCGGCTCATAGCCCCAAAGGTTCGCACCTTTGTAGATTTTGCGACGCCACGGTTGCGCTCGGCTCTCGCTGACTTATCTCCAAAATCGCGCCGGAAATCGCGCGAGGAACGCAGTTGAAACGATCGGGACCCTTCTAGACGCGACGTGCCAAGTCGGCCCGGTCGCGCAAACAAGCGGCACTCTCTGTGACCCGACAGGTCGCGCACATTCCGCTCTGCTGTGCATTTCGTTGGCGCATCGATGAAGGTTACGGGGTGAGTGCTTTCTTTCGGCAGCAAGAACGTATGCTCTTAGGCTACTGCGCGTGAAACGACTCTCAGTCGGACTCGTATATGCCTATAAGGCGTGAGGCAGGCCAAAAGCCTAAGAAGCGGAGTGTGACACTCAGTTCACGAGCCACTACGCTCAGCAAAGAATAAGAGCCGGTCACATGTCCGATCGAACAACCAATTATGCCCGTGGCCGGGCGGGTAGCGATACCCGCGAGGAGCGCTGGCGCAATCTGATGCGAGCCGCCCAGGATGGCGATCAGTCTGCCTATTCCATTTTGCTGTCCGAGATGCTGCCGATCCTTCGGGCCGTGGTTGGCAAGCGATGGCGGAACCGGCAAGACATCGAGGACATCGTCCAGGACGTTCTCCTGTCGGTCCATTCCGTCCGGCAGACATACGATCCCGCAAGGCCGTTTCTTCCCTGGCTCATGACCATCTCGGCGCGTCGGATCGCCGATGCAGCCCGCCGCGTTCACGCCCGTTCCACCAAGGAAACCACGGTCGAGATCATGCCTGAAACCTTCGCGGGCGATGAAACGAAGTCCTTTGAGCAAGTGAGTGATGATCAGGAGCTTGTGCGGGCAGCGCTCATGGCGTTGCCGGCTGGGCAGCGTCAGGCGATCGAACTCATGAAGCTGCAGGGTCTGTCGCTGCAGGAAGCATCGAAACAAACGGGCAAGAGCGTTGCCTCGCTGAAAGTGACAGTGCACAGGGCCATGAAGGCCATGCGGCAGGCGCTGAAGGGCGAGATGTGAGCAAGATGGAAACGGAACAACTCATCCGAAGCCTGGCGCGAGATGCCGAACCCGTCGAACGGCTTCCGCACCCCGCTTGGCGGGCCATTACCTGGGCCCTGCTCTCTGCGACCTACATTGCTCTGGTGGTCGCGGCTGTGGGGGTAAGGCCCGATATCACCGAAAGGCTGCAGGATCCCCGCTTTGTCATCGAAGTCGGCGCCGCTTTGCTTACGAGCGTCATGGCCGCCGCCGCGGCGTTCTGTGCCGGCTGCCCAGGCCGCCCTCTTTGGGAGCGCTTTGCGCCGTTCCCGTTCCTCATCATTTGGCTCGCGAGCCTCGGCGAGGGCTGCTGGCGCCAATGGGTACAGATCGGCCCGGACGGTCGACTGCAGTTCGACCTGATGTGCTTTGGCACCATCTTCGCCTTGAGCCTGCTGCCCGCGGTCCTCATCTTCGTCATGATCCGGCGCGGAGCGCCCATCGCGCCCATGTCCACGACCGGTCTTGCCACCCTCGCGGCAACCGCGCTCGCAGCCGCAGCCCTGCGCCTGTTCCATCCGCAAGATGTCAGCCTGATGCTGCTGGTCTGGCAGTTCGGCTCCGTGATCCTCCTCGCAGGCGCGGGCTTCTTGCTGGGCCACCGCATGTTGCAATGGACGCTGACCGAGCCGCGCTCCGGCGACGGATAGCCAGCCACCGCGCAGTCTTTCAACCCTGAGCATTATGTCGCGCGGCGCCACCCTGCCCACGCCTGAGGGAGAGTTCGGCTCATCGCATTTCCTCGAGACGTCAAACCAGAGGACGAACCGATGCATATCGAAATCGTGAAAGACTATTACGGCAAGGTCCTGCGCACCTCCGACGACCTGAAGACCAAGGCCTGCTGCACGCCAGACAATATGCCCGAGCGCATCAAGGTTCTCCTGGCCAACATCCATGATGAGGTCCTCGCCAAGTATTACGGCTGCGGCCTCGTGGCGCCGGAGCTGCTCGAGGGGCGCCGCGTGCTCGATCTTGGCTGCGGCTCGGGGCGCGATGTCTATGCGCTCGCCCAACTCGTAGGGCCGACGGGAGAGGTCGTCGGTGTCGACATGACGCCCGAGCAGCTCGAGACGGCACGCTCCCATGTGGATTGGCACATGGAGCACTTTCGCCACGCCAAAGCCAATGTGCGCTTCCTCCAGGGCTATATCGAGGAGCTTGCAGCGCTCGGTCTCGAGCCGGCTAGTTTCGACGTCGTCGTCTCGAACTGCGTCGTCAATCTCTCAATCGACAAGCGAGCCGTGCTCAAGGGCGTGTTCGATCTTCTGAGGCCAGGCGGCGAGTTCTACTTTGCCGACGTCTATGCCGACCGGCGGCTGCCAGAATCGCTGCGCGATGATCCGGTGGTCTATGGTGAGTGTTTGGGGGGCGCTCTCTATTGGGGCGATTTCCTGGCGCTGGCGCGGGCGTCAGGATTTGGCGATCCGCGCCTTGTCACGAGCCGTCCACTGGAGATCACGGATCCTCATGTCGAGGAGAAAATCGGGTTGGCGCGGTTCTATTCGGCGACCTACCGCCTGTTCAAGATCGATGCGCTTGAGCCGGCGTGTGAGGATTACGGCCAGGCGGTGATCTATCGCGGCGGCGTCCCTGAAGCGCCGCACATATTTCATCTCGATAGCCACCACGCCATCGAGCTCGGGCGCGTCTTCCCCGTGTGCGGCAACACCTGGCACATGCTCAAGCAGAGCCGGCTCGCCCCTCACTTCGAGTTCATCGGCGATTTTTCCACGCACTACGGCGTCTTCCCCGGCTGCGGCACGAACATCCCGTTCGCAGTCGACAAGGGTTCGCTGCCTCCCGCCTCGACCTGTTGCTAGCCGGCTCGAAACCTCGCGCAATCCCACACTGAGGAGATCAAATGCGTATCGGGACGTTCATGTTGGCGGGCCTTCTATTCGCCGCCACCATGCAGCCGGCCTCGTCTGCCGGGGGCAAGCTCGTCATCACCGGCTCAAGCACGGTGGCCCCGCTTGCAGCCGAAATCGCCAAGCGGTTCGAGGAAAAGAACCCTGGGAAACGCATCGATGTGCAATCGGGTGGATCGTCGCGCGGGATCAGCGATGCCCGGTCCGGCCTTGCCGATATCGGCATGGTCTCGCGCGCGCTTAGATCCGACGAAGCGGACCTCAAGGCCTTTGCCATTGCCCGCGACGGTGTCAGCCTCATTCTTCATCGCGATAATGTTGTTTCCGCTCTCTCGGACCAGCAGATCGTCGACATCTATACCGGCAAGATCACCGACTGGGCTCAGGTCGGGGGCAAGGTGGGACGTATCACGGTCGTCAACAAGGCCGAAGGGCGCTCGACGCTCGAGCTCTTCCTGCACCACTTCAAGTTCAAGGCGAGCGATATCAAGGCGCAGGTGGTCATTGGGGATAACCAGCAGGGCATCAAGACAGTAGCGGGAAACCCGGGGGCGATCGGCTACGTCTCGATCGGAACCGCCGAGTTCGAGGTGGGCGCAGGGACGCCCATCAAGCTCCTGGGCATGGCGGGCGTCGCGGCTTCCGTCGAGAACGTGCGCAACGGCAGCTTTCCGCTCGCCCGCCCCCTCAATCTGGTCACGAGCGCGGAGCCGCAAGGCCTCGCCAAAGCCTTCATCGATTTTGTGCAGTCCGCTGATGTCCAGGATCTCGTGGAGGAGCAGTACTTTGTCCCCCTCGGTCCGTGATGCGCGGCTGCTGCGATGGCTCGCATTCGCAGCCGGGCTCGCCTCCGCTGTGCTGGTTCTTATCGTACTTTTTTTGGTGCGGGAATCGTGGCCGGTCATCGTCCGGTACGGCCTGATGCGCTTCCTTTCCGATCGCAGCTGGCACCCAACCGAGGGCGCGTTCAGCCTCGTTCCGATGCTAGCCGCTTCAGCGGCAACCTCGGCGCTGGCGATCGCGGTGGCGACACCGCTCGGCGTAGCCGCGGCTATCTTTTGTCGATTCTATGCCACCGGCGCCATCGGTCGAATCCTGCATTGGATGATTGTGCTGTTGGCAGGCGTTCCTTCGGTCGTACTTGGGCTGTGGGGACTGACGGTAATCGTGCCGCTCATCCTCAAGATTGCCCCGCCAGGCACCAGCCTGCTTGCTGGCAGCCTGGTCCTCAGCCTGATGACTCTGCCCACCATTGCTCTGACGACAGAGGCCGCGCTGGCGAGCTTGCCCTCATCTTACTGGGTCGGCGCCGCTGCGCTTGGTCTGTCGCGGGAAGCCACAATCATGAACGTTGCGATCCCCGCCACGAAAGCCAGCATTTTTGCCGGTGTCATACTCGCGTCAGCTCGCGCGCTCGGTGAGACCATGGCTGTGCTTATGGTAAGCGGCAATGTCGTACAGCTGCCAAAGTCGCTCTTCGATCCGGTCCGCACGCTAACTGCAAATATCGCGCTGGAGATGGCCTACGCAACAGGAGATCATCGAGCGTCACTCTTCGTTTCGGGCCTCGCGTTGACTGCAGTGGTGCTGCTGCTTGCGGCTGCGGCGAGGCGCAGTGGTGGACAGGTGGTGCATGCATAGCCTCGCCGCCTACAAGAGCGCTCGCCGGATCGCTCTACGCGACCGCACACTCCATCTGCTCGTGCTTGCCGCCGCGGCGGCGACCGCCGCGACGTTCGGCTGGCTCCTCCTCGACATCGTCTGGCACGGTGCCGACCGCATAGGTTGGGAATTTCTGACCGCAGCACCGCGCAATGCCGGGCGCAGCGGCGGTATCGCGCCAATTCTGCTGGCCACAGTGCTCATTATCACCGTCGCGCTCGCCGTGTCGGCGCCTTTGGGCCTCGCGACGGCTATCCTCCTGTCTGAGTTCACACGCCCGGGCGGGCGCATTGGACATTGGATAGGCCTCAGCCTCGATATCCTTGCCGGCGTACCGTCGATTGTATTCGGCCTGTTTGGCAATGCCTTCTTCTGCGTGTGGCTGGGCCTGGGATTCTCGATACTTTCCGGCGGGCTGACTCTGGCTTGCATGGTCCTGCCGATCCTCATTCGTACAGCCGAATCCGGACTGCGAACCGTTCCCAACGACTGGCGCTTAGGAGCGGCTGCGCTCGGCATTTCCAAGGCCAGCGCACTGGTGAACGTGCTGATTCCCGCGGCCGCACCGGCCCTGGTAGCGGGCCTGATGATTGGAATCGGTCGTGCCATGGCGGAGACAGCCGCGCTCATATTTACGAGCGGCTACGTAGACCGCATGCCCACCTCACTGCTCGACTCGGGCCGCGCCATCTCGGTGCACATCTACGACCTGACTATGAACGTCGCCGGCGGAGACCGCAGCGCATATGCCTCCGCGCTGGCGCTCATCGCGCTTCTCATTCTTATCAATGGCGCTGCGTTGTGGCTTGCCGAGAGCACCCTCAAGCGAAGGATCACAGCATCATGAGCATCACCGGCGAGATCGAAGGCCTTGTCGAAGCTGTCGATGGGAAGGCGTACACTGTCGGTCCGCTGCTTTCCGGCCCTCCGTGCTGCAGGCCTGAGACGCAGATCAGGGTCGATGGCCTGTCTCTTGGCTACGACGGGAAGCCTGCACTCAAGGATGTCAGCCTCGATATCTATCGCGGCTGCATCACTGCGCTCATTGGTCCGTCGGGATGCGGCAAGACGAGCCTCCTTTCGAGCCTCAATCGCCTGACCGATCTAATTCCGGGATGCCGGGTAGAAGGCCGCATCATGCTTGATGGCGCGGAGATCCATCTGCCCAACGTGGACGTCCAGGCCCTGCGGCGGCGCGTCGGCATGATCTTTCAGAGGCCCAATCCGTTTCCCCTTTCCATCCGGCGCAATTTGGAGATGCCACTCAGAGAACACGGTGTGACAGGCCGCGCCGAGCTCTCGGAGCGCGTCGAGCAGTGCCTGAGGGACGTGGGCCTTTGGGATGAGGTCAAGGATCGGCTGGACGGCGCCGCGCTGTCTCTCTCGGGAGGCCAGCAGCAGCGCCTTTGCATCGCGCGGGCCCTGGTGCTTGAGCCGGAGATATTGCTGATGGACGAGCCCTGCAGTGCCCTCGACCCGCTGTCATCGGCGGTCGTCGAGGATCTCATAGAAACACTGCGCGGGCGCTATACCATTGTCATTGTCACACACAATCTCGGCCAGGCCCGGCGCATTGCCAACTATGCGGCATTTTTCTGGGTCAGTGACCGCGCAGGTACTCTCATCGAGTTTGACCAGTGTCGTCGCTTGTTCGAGGCGCCGCGCCACCAGCTCACGGCAGCCTATGTGCGCGGGCTCAGGGGTTGAGCACGACCGTGCATTTTATGATGCACCTGCTCGGTCAAGGACATGCCTGCGCTTGCGCTGATCCGGCGATGCATCATAAGCAGCTCTCAGGGCCGCCTCTAGGCGTCGCCGCCGTTGTCGGCGACGATGATCTCATCGACCGGATCGTTTCGCGCGGCGGATAGCGTGCTTCGAGCTCCAAGAGCATCTTTCGACGCGCATCGCTGCTGCGCGCGCGCGCGAGCGGCGAGAGCCAAGAACCACGGATTAGGTGCGGCCCGCGCGAGCGCCATATATCGGCTAGTCGCCGGAGTGGCCGCCGTGCGGTTTGACAGCTTTGTATTGGGCGTCGCCAGGCCCCGCGGCGTCGCCGGATGCGGCCGGCGCATCGGGCATCTCGCCCTTCCATTCAAAGGCGACCGTGCCTTTTGGGTGTTTGAACCAGCCCGGATCCTTGTAGTCCCCCGGCGCCAAGCCGTCGCGCACCTTGACGACAGTGAACATGCCGCCCATCTCGACCGCACCGAACTGAGCAAAGCCGGACATCATCGGCAGGGTGTTGTCGGGCAGCGGCATGCTCATCTCGCCCATCTCGGCCATGCCATCCTTGCCCATGGCCATGTAGCCGCCGCCGACAAGGCTGCGGATCTGCTTCTGGATCCCCCTCTGGTCCACCCCGATGTACGTCTTCACGTTGTGACCCATGGCGTTCATGGTGTGGTGCGACTTGTGGCAGTGCAGCGCCCAGTCGCCCTCGTACGCGGCGTCGAACTCGAAGGCGCGCATGGCACCGACCGGCACATTGATCGTGGTCTCGGGCCAACGGGCGCTTTCCGGCACCCATCCGCCGTCGGTGCAGGTGACGCTAAAGTGGTAGCCGTGCATGTGAATGGGGTGGCTGGTCATGCTGAGGTTGCCCATGCGCACCCGCACCCGGTCGCCCTTGCGCACGGCAAGATGATCAATGCCCGGGAACACGCGGCTGTTAAAGGTCCACAGGTTGAAGTCGAGCATCTCCGCGACCTTCGGTACGTAGCCGCCCGGTTCGATCATATAGGCGGCAAGCAGGAACACGAAATCGCGGTTCACGCGGTGAAGCTTCGGGTCGCGCGGGTGCACGATGAATGAGCCCATCATGCCCATCGCCATCTGCACCATCTCGTCGGCGTGCGGGTGGTACATGAAGGTGCCACTGTCGTGGAGCTGGAACTCGTAGACGAACGTCTGGCCGGGCTTGATGTGCGGCTGCGTGAGGCCGCCGACGCCGTCCATGCCCGAGGGCAGGATCTGTCCGTGCCAGTGCACGGTCGTGTGCTCGGGCAGTCTGTTGGTGACGAAGATACGTACTTTGTCTCCCTCGACGGCTTCGATTGTCGGCCCGGGGGACTGGCCGTTGTAACCCCACAGATGCGCCTTCATGCCCGGCGCCAGTTCGCGCACCACCGGCTCGGCGACGAGATGGAACTCCTTCCAGTCGCCGTTCTGCCGCCAGGGCAGTGTCCAGCCGTTGAGCGTGACGACCGGTTGATAGTCGGGCCCCGACGAGGGCGCGAGCGGGGGTTGCATCACGGGCGAGGTCTGCACCGGCGCCTCGGGAATTCCGGCCGCTGCCGCGCGCCCCGACACCAGACCGGTATTCAACAGCGCAAGGCCGCCGCTCGCGGCGATGAAATTCCTCCGGGAGAGGGTCATGACGCGCTCCTCGCGATCGTGCATATTCGAGGTCCCATGTAAGAGCTTACGCTTAGCTCCCCAATGGCGTTACCGGTCATTTCCGGTCCCGCTTGAATGCGAAAGACCTATTCAATCTGCGCTCGCGCTCGGCGCCAGAGCGGCAGTTTCCGATGGCCCCGAGGGAGCATCTGCCGCACCGCCGCCGACGATTGCCACGTGCAGGTCGACCTTGGCGAGCCAGAAGTCGCGCCTCGCCTCGATCGCCTGCACGTTGGCTAGGATGCGGGCGCGGGCGTCCACCAGCAGCTCGAAGAGATCGGTCAGCATGCCGCTGTAGTTGAGCAGCTCCTGCTCGGAAATGATCTCGCGCAGCGGAAGAATCTCCTTTTCGAAGTGACGGGCGATATCGTATGTGCCGCGATAGGTCTGGTATGCCTCGTTTGCCTGCGAGCGCACATTCACCGCGCTCTCGATGAGCAGGTTGACGGCGCGCATGTACTCCTGCTCGGCCAGCCGCGTGCGCGCTCGGCCAAAATCATAGATCGGAATCTGGAAGCCAATTTCGTAGCCGTTGAATTTCTCCTTATCCCGCAGCTCCTCTCCATTGGTCTGCGGTATGAGCGTGTTATCCGACGTATTGATGCCGGCCACCTCCAGCATGTTGATGAAGCGGGTTGCACTCGTCAGGTCGTATTGCTTGGCGAGAATGGCGAGTTCCATGCGCGCGATTTGCAGATCGGCGCGCGACAACACCGC
Organism: Hyphomicrobium sp.; assembly: GCF_009026145.1. Classification (GTDB taxonomy): domain Bacteria; phylum Pseudomonadota; class Alphaproteobacteria; order Rhizobiales; family Hyphomicrobiaceae; genus Hyphomicrobium_A. The sequence continues at coordinate 53,641 of NZ_WBUE01000003.1, read as the reverse complement.
CTGGGTCTCCACGTCGGCGATAGCCGGCGGGGGCGGTGGCAGCTTGGCGAGCACGCCGGGTAGCTCGTAGCTCGTCTGCGCGCCCCAAAGACCGAGCGCGCGGTTGAGCTTCTGGCGCTCGGACCGCTGGCGCAGGCGTGCTATTGCGAGCTGCGCAGACACCTCGGCATAGAAGGCGTGCTCGCGCGCCTGATCGAGCTTGGGCAGGGCGCCAGTCTCGCCGAGCTTCTTTGACAGCTCCGAGACCGACTCCGCCGATAGCCGCGCCCGCTCCAGGAAGCTGACGGTCTGATTGGCGGCAACGGTCCTATAATAGGCGCGGCTAGCGATTGCAGCGGTGCGCAACGTTTCTTCGACGGCGCGCACCTGAGCCTGCTGGAACTTGGCCTCGGCAATCTCCCGCCGCCGGGGCAGCGTCAGCAAACCGAGCACGTTCTGCACGATCTGCCGCTCGATTTCGAACTGTCCCGTGGTGAAGAGCTTGGAGAGCGCGAAGGCTGGGCTCGGCGGCAGGCTGGCCTCGACCATTTGCGCTTCGGAAACGCCGAGCTCGTTGTAGGCAGCTTGTAGCCCGCGGTTGTTGAGAAGCGCGATCTGGACTGCCGATTCGGGGCCTATTGGCTCGGCGAGTAACGATTGGACGCGTGCCTCGATGGCCGCCGCATCGGCCTGGTTGCTGATCTTCACCACGTCCTTATCGAGTTGTGCACCGGCCTGCTCCTCGACCGGCAGCATCCCACCGTCGGGCGAGAAGTGGGCGCAAGCCGTCATCGCCAGGGACGCGGCGAGCGCCGCGATGGTCCCCGCGATTCCTCGCCGGCTAATCGCTACTTCTCGGCCTCGGTTCAGCATCTCGCACCTGGGCAACGCTCACTCGTTTAGTGGTGGTGATGGCCCGACATTCCGTCGTCCGGTTTCGGTGATGACGGCGGCGCGCCACCGTCTTTCGGCATCACGCGGCGATTGACGCCGCCCCAGGGCAACGGCTCGACGGGTCGAAAACTGCGTGTGCCGCTCATGACTGAGCCGTAGTGCTGCGGCGGAACGGCCAGCGGCTCGTCAGGCACAGGTCCGGCATAGGGCCAATCGAGATTGCGCTCGCCCCAGCCGGTTAGCAGCAGCAGTAACAGCGCCAAAGCCGGTTTTGGTACACGCATTGATCAGCTCCAATTCGTGCGCCCATGGCGCACTGCCCGCGAATTCAGTGTCGCGGGGACCACGCTCGTACGGGCTTCAATCAACTACGATGCGCAGCCGGGTGATGCTGCTACGTGTCGGCAAGCATCACTGAGCTCGAGCCGGGGGTTGGCCCGTCAAGCCTTTGGTGGCCGATCGAGCCCATAGAGAGGCTCCCTGTAGTACACCGCTCGCAGTGGCCAGAGGCGGGTGTGAACGACGCCCGCTATGACGATCGGCTCCCAGCCACTGTTCACGTGGCCCGCCGTATGTGCGGAGGTGCACGGCGCTGTACCGCCTTGGCAGCAACACACGCCCGGGCATGTGGTTGAGCAACCGTCCTTGGGAAGACCGGGAGTGGACTCCACAATGGACGTTGTTTCGTAGAGCGAAGAATCTCGTGCGCGGGAGGTTGTGAGTGAGCGGAGCGCGCTGGCGGCAACTCGTGGCGACTCACTTTGAGTGCCAGCAGCGTGATCGCAGGCCGCGGCAGCCGTACTCAGCCCCAACACGAGGCACGCCAGTACGATCATGGTGATCCGGCAGAGCGGCATGCGGATCCTGTGCAAAATCCGTTTACATCTTTTGCTAAGCGCTTGGCGGGGGCCCTTCAAGTTGACTTACAGGCGGAGACGTCCGTCAGGATGCGAGTGTGGTCACACGACAACAGGCCTGTTACGACCTGTTACGAAAACTCCGGTGCATGGAGCCGATATTTGAGAGCAATGAGACCGGAGAGTCGTCAATGCTCGTGTTCGTTACCAGCTGCGCGGCCCTCGTCCGCGAAGCGCTGGTACTGATCAGCCGTCATGTTTGGCAGCTGCCTCACAAACGCGACGATGTTCCAAAGCGTCTGGTCATCGTGCGTGGGGCCGAACGCCGGCATGCCGGTCATCTTGATGCCGTTCTTGATGATCCAAAAGAGATTTGCATTGGTCCAATTGTTTGCGACCACCGCCAGATCGGGAGCCCGTGGCCGCAGCCCCTTGCCCGCGGCACTTCGCATCCGCCCGGGCGCACCATGACAGCCTGCACACATCGCGCGAAACTCGTTCGAGCCCGCCTGCACCTGCGCCTCGGTGAAGCTCTCCGGAGCGACAATCGCCGATGAACGCACAGCGACGGATCGCTGCATCGTCGTGTGGAGAATCCACGTCGTCATCGAGCTGTCGGGGTTCGTAGCAGCGACATTAAACGCACCGCTTAGAATGGCAGCAACCCCGCCAGCGACGACGACGAAAACAGCCAGGGCAAGACCAGCGAGAAGCTTCATCGGTGCGCACTCCGGATTCGATGTGGAGGCTACGGTGCGGTGCAAACCCGATCCTCGGATTCACCAATCTGGTTGCAACCGATCCCGCTGTCGAGCCGGAAGGAGTAACGGAATCACACACCTGGGACTGTTACGCGCTGTTACAAAGTGGCCCCTGCCAGCCATGTGCCCAGCCTTAAGCTCACACGCGATGGATAAAGATAAGGGGCGTGGCGATGCCCGTCGAGCCGCACATTCTCATCGTCGATGACGACCAGGAGCTGCGCAATCTCCTCTCTCGCTTCCTACGAAAGCAGGGGCTGCGCGTCGACGTTGCCGCCGACGGCCAAGAGATGAGGCGAATCCTTGCCGTCACCAAAGTCGACCTCATCGTCCTCGATCGCGTAATGCCGCATGATGACGGCTTGGTGCTCTGCCGCGAACTGAGAGAGGCGAGCCGCATTCCCATTATCCTGCTGACCCTGCTCGGATCCGACAGCGATCGCATTCTGGGGCTCGAAATGGGCGCCGACGACTATGTGCAGAAGCCATTCAACCCGCAGGAGCTGCTGGCACGCATCAGAGCCGTTCTGCGACGTGCCAACGAGCTGCCTTTGCAGAACGTGCTGGAGAAAGCCAGGGTCTTGCGTTTCGAGGGTTGGAGGCTCGATCGGGCGCGCAGGCGACTGGAGTCCCCGGCGGGAGTAAATGTCGTACTGACCGACGGCGAATTCGATCTTCTCCTAGCGTTTGCGGAACACCCCCAGGTTACCCTGTCGCGAGAGCAGCTGCTGGATCTCGCGCGCGGTCGTTCAGCCATCGCCTTTGATCGAGGCATTGACATGCAAGTCACGCGGCTTCGCCGCAAGATCGAGAGCGACCCGCAACAGCCGCAGCTCATCAAGACAATCCGCAACAAGGGATATGCGTTCACGCCCGAGGTGATTGGGAGCGCGGAATGAGCCAAGCATTCGACACCGTCAAAGGCCGAGTCATCATCATCCTTCTCGTATTCTTATCGCTGTCACACCTGATGGGCCTATGGCTTTATGCGCAGCGAAGCGATGTGACGACCGGTCTGCTGCACGATGCGCTTCTAGCCGATTGCATCGCATCGATCTCGAAGCTCGCTGAGAGCACTCCCATTGAAAAGCGCGCATCCGTACTGGCCCTCGTCAGTGGCCCGCTCCTGCGTTTCTCCGTTTCCTCGACTGCTTCTTCCTCGAATGCTTCGCTGGGTCAAAGTCAGCAGGAGGGCACGCGGCTACATTTCTTCGAGCATATGCTGAGTGCCTTCCTGGGACGCGAGTTGCTCGAAGGCATTCGCGTTGCCTATTTCGAGGAGAGTGTGGCGAGCAGCAAGGGTCTGCTCGCGACGATGAACAGCTCGGCTCATACCCAGATTGACCACATCCCTGAGGTGCCGTTGGCCGAGATCAACCCTCAAGGCACGGTTGTAACTGAGGTGCGTCTCGCGGATGGAACGTGGATGACAGCGACCGCCCCTTTGCTGAGCGTCACTCCCTTCTCATTTTGGAAGACCGGCGCGGCGCTCGGGGCAATGTTGACGTCGGTGCTAGTTGTGGCTGCCTGGGTGCTGCAACGCTGGACGCAGCCGCTAACGTACTTCGCGGCCGCTGCGGAACGTCTGGGAACCGACATTCACTCGCCGCCTTTGAGCGAGAACGGGCCTTTGGAGGTGCGCACGGCAGCCAAGGCATTCAATCGCATGCAGGACCGGGTCCGGCGCTTGGTCGAAGACCGTATTGCCCTTGCTGCGGCCATAGCGCACGACCTGGGAACGCCGATAACTCGATTGCGTCTCAGGGCGGAGGAGATCGGCGACGCTGAAATTCGCGAGCCGATCCTGCAAGACCTGCAGCAAATGCGCCGGATGGTCTCGGCTACGCTCGGCTTTGCTCGCCTCGATTTCACGGCCGAGCCGACTGAGATGCTTGATGTGATGTCGCTCGTGCAGCGTGTGGCGGATGATCTGAGCGATGCTGGCGCTGAGGTTGCGGTCAATGGGCCAAAGCGCCTTCCTGTCCGCTCCAAGCCGGTCGCCGTGCAGCGTGCGTTGACGAATATCGTCGAGAACGCCGTGAAGTACGGCAACCGGGCTAGGATCAATGTTACCGAGCGAGCCGGTGGGGTTGAGATCACGGTGGACGACGAGGGTCCCGGAATTCCTGAAGCTCTCCAAGCGGAGATCTTCGAGCCGTTCCGTCGCTTACCCCACTCGACCGGCGAGGCGACCGAGGGCACAGGACTGGGTCTAACGGTTGCCCGGAGTTTGATACGCGGTCTTGGTGGCGATATCACCGTCGCCAATCGTGCGGCGGGTGGTCTTCGCGTCACGATCTCCTTACCGTCCTTCGGTGAGACGCACCTACGAGAGTGGGCCGCACAGATCTCTTAGATCTGTGAGAGCGTCGCAGCGCGCAGCCGCAATTCAGCCGGGCCAAACCCGGCATATCGTTACACGCGGTTACCAGAATTTCCGGTCCCGTTCCGCAAATCTCCGTCGTTTGACGCCATATCAACTATCGCTGACGGTCGATGAACTCGAGAAGGCCTGCTTCTCCGGAGGTTCCCACGATCCGTGTCGCGGAACCGGCCGGCCAAGCACGGAATTGATTCGGAGATGCGCTCCGAAATTGGAGAGATCCAAGGAGTGATGACGATGACAAGCTTCAAGGAAATGTGTGCTGCTGCACTGCTGCTCGGCTTGACCAGCGCGATTCCGAGTTCGGTGCTCGGTGCGCCCATCCCCTCAACCGCTGCAAAGATACATGAGGGAGACCGCGCCGCTCAGCAGGTCCATTACCGACCATATCGCCACTGCCATTGGCGCCACGGTCATAGGCGGTGTCATGGTCATGTCAGTTACTATGACGGCTATGGGTACGGCTACGGCTACGGACCTGGCATTGTCCTCGGATTCGGACGCGGCCATCACGGCCATCACGGCCATCATGGCCATCACGGCGGCCATGGCGGGCATCACGGTGGCGGCCACGGTGGGCATGGCGGTCACCACTGAGCTTGCGACCCCGTGTTGAGCAGAGCACCCCCTATCGGCTCGGACTCGTCGCGGCGATATCACCATTGCCGACCATGCGTGGGGCGGTCTTCGCGTTATGATCCGTTTCCCGGCAGCCGAAGCGGCCGAGCCGTCGGTCAGGCGGCCTTTCGCCATTTGATATGCGTCAGGCGCGTTACATCCGGTTACCCGAATTTCCCTATCCTGCCCCTGCAAATCGCCGAATATTGATGCCACGTCGAAATGCCGAGACTGCTGTGTACGGCATCGACCAGGCAGGGTGTGACGAGAGGGATCGAGACTATGCGCAAGCTCGTGTTGGCGGCCGCCGTCATCATTGCATGGAGTGCGGGCTCGCAGCTGGCATTCAGCCACGATGGGTATGACCACCCAGTAGTTGCCGGTAAGGTGACGAAAGTCGATGTATCCGCTGGCAAAGTCACTATCGCTCACGACGCCATACCCAACTTGCAGATGGAGGCCATGACGATGGTGTTCAAAGCCGGTGACCCCTCCATGCTCAATGAGCTGAAGCCTGGCGACGCCATCAAGTTCATGGCCGACAGAGTGAACGGCGAGTTGACCGTCACTGAGATCGACATGGCTAGGTAACGCGCATGCGTGCTTTGCGGCTCGCTATTGTTGTCCTGCTCTCGGTGGGCATCACGCTGTTGCCCGCGGCCGCAGCCGTGCAGCACACACATGCCGCCATGTGCATGCAGTTGGTCGACGCGCAACATGGCGACTGTGGTTGCTGCGGCGAAGCGGCTCCCTGCGTCCAAGCCCCGTGCGGAGCCCAATGCTTGAGCACGCAAGCCGCACTGCCCGTTGATAATAGACTAAGTTCGCCATCACGCGCGAACTTGCGCGTTGCGCATTCAGCGATCCCCCGGTCGCTGATGCTCACGCCTGATCCACCTCCTCCGCGAGCCTGATTGGGATGTGCGGTCAAGACCTGGGTCTGGACTGACGTCCGCTTGGTCGCTGATCGCCGTGCTTTACGTGCGCTGCAGCAGCGGCGCGCAACTCAATCAGGACATAACGGAGAACTTCCATGAAGACGCTTATTGTTCTTGCCATGCTAGGCGGTATCACGATGACGGCGCTTGCCGGCCAGGCTCTCGCCCATCACAAGCCGGGCTATCACGATAGCCTGCCCAAGCCGCAGACGGTGCAGTTGCCATCGCCTTCCAAGGCACGCAACTAAGTCGAAAGGCAGGTCCGCGGCGTGCCGCGGACCTGCTTCGCCTGCGAGGCAACGCTTGTGAGAGGAAACGGAAAATGGTGCGCGCGATTCTGATGGCGGCTGCATTCTTAGCGATGCTGCTCCCTGCCGCGGCTACGGAGTTGGTTCCAGCGACGCTCTATAAGAACCCGAGCTGCAAGTGCTGCGACGGCTATGCGAATTACTTGCGATCCAATGGCTTCAGAGTGACGGTCATCGAGCACCCCAACATGACGCTGATCAAGCAGAAGCACGGCGTCCGCGATGACCTCGAGAGCTGCCACACCGTGCTTGTTGACGGCTACGTCGTGGAAGGGCACGTGCCTGTGGGTGCTATAAGGCGGCTGCTCACTGAGAGGCCGGCCATCAAGGGCATCGCACTTCCTGGAATGCCTGGGGGCTCGCCCGGCATGTCCGGCACCAAAGACGGTCCGTTCGAGATCTTGTCGATTGGGGACAAAGGCGGCACGCCGGCCGTCTTCGCAGCCGAATAGCCGAGCAGCAAAGCGTCTAGGGCGGGATCTGGTATGCGGTGCGGGCAGGCCTCAGTCGCAGTCGTCGCCTAAATCTTCAGCCCTGTCCTATTTTGCCCAATATATAGGCAGAGCGCACGTTGCCCAGGCAATGTCCTTAGCAACGGAGATTTCCTCTGTTCAATGATAAATTGATTTTCCATCATTTCTTCAGAATAGGAGCGTTGGCACGTGGTCTGCAAATCGTGCTGCGATCGCTCCCGATAGCGACGCGCGACAGCCGGTTCCATCCCAAAGATTGTCTGCGGGCCGGGCACTCATTGCGCGGCTGGGCAGGAGCATTTTCGCCCAATCGTGACGGCAGGGATGCTGGACATTGCACGAAAGCAGCTAGGCGCCATATGGCAACTTGCGGCCCCCTACTTCCGGGCGCGTGAGGAGACCACCACCCACTTCGGCCCGCTGGGCACTTGGACCGTCAGGGAAGCGTGGGTCGGACGCGCGCTTCTGCTTGCCATCGTCGCGACCGAATTTGCGCAAGTCTCTCTGACCGTCTGGTTCAATTACTGGAACGCACTGTTCTTCGATGCACTCCAGAACAAGGATCTGCCTGCGTTCTGGCAGCAGCTCATAGTCTTTTCCATCATTGCTGCAGCCTTCATTCTGGTCTCGGTCTACCAGCTATATCTCAATCAGTGGCTGCAGATCCGCTGGCGCCGGTGGATGACCCATAGCTACCTCGACCACTGGCTAGGGGGCGGTGCGCATTACCGCATGCGCCTCAAAGGAGAGCCTGCCGACAATCCCGACCAGCGCATCGCCGATGATATTGCGATGTTCGTCGAGCAGACGCTGTCACTCGGCATCGGACTGTTGTCGGCGGTAACAACGCTCGCCTCGTTCGGCGTCATACTTTGGGGAATCTCCAGCCAGGTTCCATTGGTGATTGCCGGCTATGAGCTTGCCGTACCCGGTTATCTGGTATGGATCGCAGCCGTATTCTCGCTGGTGGCAACGATTGGCGCGCATCTGATCGGTCGCCGGCTCATCGGTCTCAAGTTCCATCAGCAGCGCCTCGGAGCCGACTTCCGTTTTGGTCTTGCGCGCCTGCGTGAGCATGCGGAACAGGTTGCGCTCATGGGCGGAGAGTCTGCTGAGCGCTCCCTGCACTCCCGCCGCTTCGCAAGTCTTGTCGGCAACTGGCACGACATCATGCGTCGGCAGAAGATGCTGACGTTCTTCACGGCAGGATACAATCAGGCCGCCGTCATCTTGCCTTACGCCATCCTCGCGCGGCCATTCTTCACCGGCCAGATTCCGCTCGGCACCTTGATGCAGACGGCCGGCGCCTTCGGGCAGGTTCAGACGTCGTTTTCGTTTTTCGTCAGCGCCTATGCGCGTCTGGCGGAATGGAAGGCCGTTGTCGATCGCCTCTCGGGATTCGAACGAGAGACCGTGCTTGCGCGCGAGCACACTGCCGGCGGTGGCGCAATGGTCGAGGGCGGGGCAAGTGGCTCGTCACTGTCCGTTGCCGACCTGCATGTGACGACTCCGGACGGCACGCTGCTGCTGGAGAACATGAATTTCGCCGTCGAGTCTGGTCAGGCACTGCTCCTCAGGGGTCCTTCCGGATGCGGTAAGACGACGTTGTTGCGCGCCATCTGCGGTTTTTGGCCCTACTCCGGAGGACGTGTCGCGCTGCCTAACGGTGGGCGCGTGCTCGTTCTGCCGCAAGCGCCTTATCTGCCGCTTGGATCTCTGCGGGCGGCACTCGCCTACCCAGCCGAGGAGCACACTGTTGCGGAGCCGGATCTACACCACGCACTCGCCAAGGCAGGCCTTGCCGGCCTCGTCGCGTCTCTCGATCACGTCGCCCCATGGAGCAGCGTCCTTTCGCCCGGAGAGCAGCAGCGGCTCGGCTTTGCCCGCGCGCTCATTGCCCAGCCCGATGTTCTATTCCTCGACGAGGCAACGTCAGCGCTCGACGAGGCGTCTGAGGCGTACCTCATGCGGACCATACGCGCCGAGCTGCCCAATGCGGCGATCGTCTCCATTGGGCATCGCTCTTCGCTCGTGTCTCAGCATCATCGCGTGATCGATCTCGGTCAGCAGCTTGCGCTCGTCCAGTCTGCGTAATCACGCGAATACGAGCATGCAGTTCGGCCCGACCTCTCGTTGCCGAGAAGTCGGACCGCCGCTGAGTATGCCGTGACGTTCTCACAGAGACCGACCGTCGGCATATTGGATCTCACTTGTAGCTATGGGAGCTGTGGACCCTGCGGGGCCTGTGGCTTCATCGGGCATCCTGCGGTGAAGATACCCGGCACGCAGTGTCCGGTCTTATGGTGCGCCTGCGCCGCCGCAATGAAGCCGACGGAGGCGATCGAAGCAGCGAGAAGCGCTGCAAGTAGAGTTTTCAGCATCTTCTTCTCTCCCGAGTTTTGATGACCGCTCGCGGGATCACAGTCAGGGGTCGGCCCATGACAGGGCCGATCCCAGGTTGCCGTCCCTATTTCTTTGGCGGTACCTGCGGTGTGGTCGGTGTGAGATAGCATCCGTGAACAGAGGTACCCGGTGGGGGGCACCTTTGCTGCGCCTGCGCGACGCCGGCGAACCCGATGATCGCCAGCGCGCCCGCGGTCAAAGCCGCAGTGAGTGATTTCAGCATTTTCGTATCTCCCGAGGTTGATTGCCATTCGCCGCCGCGCACCAGTGCGCCAGCGTACGTCGGGCAAGCGACGCGGCTCACCCAGCCAGATTGGCAGGTTCAAGCGCGGGGGGGCGGGGTGGGAGGTCTCTGTGCCAGCCCATGCAGTGCCAGTGGCACCACGCCGCTCATCGCGGCATGTCCCAGTGTTGGTACGGGGTAGGAGGCGTCTGACGCTGGCCCCATCTGTACGCAGCTCATGCCGCAAACGGCAGCAGCGCACCCGTCAGCCATATCGCAGCAGGGGCAATTCCCATCCATGGGAGAATGAGACGCAGCTTGCGCGTGATCAACGAGTGCCGCAGAGGAGCCCATCATCGCATTCGCTGTCGCGATGGGCGCGAGTACGAGCGCGATGCTCACGAGCGCTGCAGCGAAGGGCCGGATGATCGACATGCGCCTCACCTTGAGCCGAAACCTGACATGGTGCTGCGTTTGTGGTCGGTCAAGGCACACTCAGGTGCGTTGAATTCAAAAATTATAGCTGCCGATCGAGTCGATCACTTGATATCCGTTAATGGCCCACATCGGTCTCTCGCAATCCCGCAACTGCGAGATGCGCGGCAAGCGTCGTCCCCAGACGTTGGGAATGGTCACTGTTACCAGCCGTTACAATTCGCGCCCAGGCGATCCAACCGGCAATGACTTACATCAATTCCCGGGTGCTCGGTGCCTGGCCTTATAGCCCACTGTTGCGCCCATTCGGCGAACTCTGCGCGGTGGCGATGTGAGCTATCGCCAACCCGATCTTGCGACGTTCCCAATTGGATGCGGCAAGCTGTGAATTAGTCAGGAGGGCGGATGCAAACCATCAACTTGCACGTGGGTGAGCTGCTGTCACCGCTCGGAGCGCGTGGCGTCGAGAAACAGCTGGCGAAGCTCGACGGCGTCACGGCCGTCGCGGTCAACCCGGTCTCCGGTTGCGCGACAGTCATCTACGACGAGCAGCGGATCACAGTCGCGGCCATCGAGCAGGCGATCGAAGCCTGCGGCCATCACTGTGCGGGGAGGCTGGAACCCAAGCATCTCTGCAACAGCGCCAAACCCGTTCACGAAGAGACCACTTCACGCTCGAACGACCGAGCAGGCGAGCACGCGCATGGCGCTCATGCCGCGCGTCCGCCAGAAGCTCAACGCGTCGCGCCGACGGATCGCGAACCAAAGCCGGCGCATGTCCATGCCGCCGCCAAGGCGCCGATGGACGCGATGACCCATGAAATGGGCCATGCAGCGGGTATGGATATGCAGGACATGGTTCGCGACATGCGCAACCGGTTCTGGATCAGCTTGGTCTTCAGTATCCCGATCTTCCTCTATTCGCCGATGGGCATGGGCTTCGTAGAATTGCCGCCCCCCTTCGGCATGGACCTCAATCTGTTCCTGTTCTTCCTGGCCAGCGCCGCCATCCTCTATCCGATATGGCCGTTCGTCGTCGCAGCCGTGCGCGCGCTGCGCAATGGCGTCCTCAACATGGCCGTGCTCGTCGTCCTCAGCGTCGGCACCGGCTACCTGTTCAGCGTCGGGGCCACGTTCTTCTTTGAAGGCGAACAGTTCTACGAGGCCTCCGCCGTCCTGCTCGTCTTCATTCTGCTGGGTCACTGGCTCGAGATGCGCGCTCGGGCAGGGGCCTCGGAAGCGATCCGCGCCCTGCTCGATCTGGCGCCCCCTATGGCAACGGTGCTGCGCAAGGGGCGCGAGATCGAGATTCCAACGGCAGAGGTGCTGGTCGGCGACACGGTCGTCATCCGGCCAGGAAACAAAATCCCCGTCGATGGCAAAGTCACCGAGGGTCGTTCCACTGTCGATGAATCGATGTTGACCGGCGAGTCGATGCCGATCGAGAAGCAGCCCGGCGACACGGTTATCGGCGCGACGATCAACAAGAGCGGAACCTTCCGCTACACGGCCACCAAGGTAGGGGCGGACACAGCCCTGGCGCAGATCGTGAAGCTGGTGCAGGAGGCGCAGAACTCCAAAGCGCCGGCGCAGCTCCTGGCCGATCGCGCATCGCAATGGCTTGTGCTGGCCGCCATCGTGATCGGGCTTCTGACCTTTGCGGTTTGGTTCTGGTGGATTGGCGAGACCCTATTGTTCGCCATGACTCTCACCATCACCGTCTTTGTCATCGCCTGCCCGGATGCGCTCGGGCTGGCAACGCCCATGGCCATCATGGTCGGCACCGGCCTCGGGGCCATGAACGGAATCCTCTTCAAGAACGCCGCCGCCCTCGAGGACGCAACGAAGCTCGACGTCATCATCTTCGACAAGACCGGGACGCTCACCGTCGGGCAGCCGGAGGTCGTCGATGTGGTGGTGGCGAAGGGCGCGACTGTCGACGACGTGCTGACAACCGCGGCCTCGGTCGAGCAGGGGTCGGATCATCCCCTGGCGCAAGCCATCGTCCGGCGCGCGCAAGGGCTCGCCGTGCCTGCGCAATCGGGCTTCGAGAACCTCGAGGGCATGGGCGCGCGCGCCGAGATCGGAGGCGAGACGGTGTTCTTGGGCAATCGCCGGCTCATGGATGCGCAGAAGCTCGCGCTCGGCGGGCTCAAAGCTGAAGCGCAGCGGCTGCAGGGCGCCGGCCGGACCGTGGTGCATGTGGCGCGGGCTGGCAAGGTAATCGGATTAATCGCCATTGCCGACGCGTCGCGGCCGACGGCGGCCGCCACCGTCGCCCAATTGCGCGAGCGGGGCGTGCAGGTCGCCATGTTGACCGGCGACAACGCCGGCACTGCCGAGCGCATTGCCCGCGACCTTGGCGTCGATATCGTGCTCGCCGATGTGCTGCCGGGGCAGAAGGCCGATAAAGTAAAGGAGCTGCAGGCGCGGGGGAAAAAGGTCGGCATGGTCGGCGATGGCGTCAACGATGCCCCGGCCCTGACGCAGGCCGACGTCGGGTTTGCCATTGGCGCGGGCACAGACGTGGCCATCGAAAGCGCCGATGTGGTGCTGATGAAGAGCGATCCCTACGATGTTGTCGGCGCCGTAGAGCTGTCACGCGCCACGCTGCGCAAGATGCATCAGAACCTGTGGTGGGCGGTTGGCTACAATGTCATCGCCTTTCCCTTGGCCGCCGGAGTCTTCTATCCCTTCCTGCTCAGCCCCGAGATCGCCGCTCTTTCCATGTCCGGCAGCTCGGTGATCGTCGCCGTCAACGCGCTCATGCTGAAGCGCGTCAAGCTCGCCGGTATCTCGCGATACAGCAGCAAACAGGAGCTTGCCTTACGCCCAGCGGAGGCCACTGCGTGATCGAGGGGTTGAGAGTGCCGCCGCTATCGTGGGATGCCATCCTTGCGTTGCTGCTGGCCGTGTTCGCGATCAGCGTCGGGTATGGCATCGTGCTGCCGATCCTGCCGTTCCTCGTTGATCGGCTCTCCCCCACGACGGACGCCAGGGCGCTGTCATGGCATACAGGTCTGATCACCGGGACCTATATTCTTGCTATTTTTCTGCTGGCGCCGTTGTGGGGGAAGTTTTCTGATCGGTGGGGTCGGCGCCCCGTGCTGCTCACGGGCCTTACCGGATTTGCCGTCAGCGTCGCCTTGTTCACGCGTTTCGAAAGCGTCCCTCTCCTCTACCTTGGCCGGTTCTTCGACGGTCTATTCGCGGCGGCGATTGTGCCTGCTGCGTATGCGCTCATCGGCGATCATGCCCCCTCGAAGGAATGGCGCGCGCATCGTTTCGCGCTGATCAACGTTGCGGGAATGCTCGGCTTCTTTGTTGGGCCCATAGTGGGTGGCCTTGCGCTGGGAGCCTTTCGAGAGCCGCCGACCGAAGCCGCGGCGCAAGCCTTTTCGGCACTGCTCCTGGCCACATCGGGTCTTGCGCTCGTCGCCGCGTTGGCGATCGGGCGCCTCGTGCCGCGCCCGTCTCCTGGGCGGCTGCCCCGGCTCGCAGAGAGGGGCAATCCCGTCAACCGGCCTGTGATGCGGCGCTTATGGGCCATCGCCTTTGTCACCGCCGTGGCCGTCGGCGCCTTCGAGGTTGGGCTTACGCTGCGCGGCAAGTACGAGCTTGGCATGGATGCCACTCAGATCGGCACGATGTTCGCTGCGTGCAGCCTGGTCATGTTTGCGGCACAAGCTCTGGTCTTCTCCCCGCTAATCAAGCCGGACGCGACGCGCTGGCTGTTCACTCCTGGCGTCATGACACTAGCGCTCGGTCTCGTCGCAGTCCCGCTTGCCGCGACTGATCTTGCAACTGCAGCCGCAGTCGCATTGGTCGCGGGAAGCGCGGGCCTCCTGTCCCCGGTCGTCACATATTGGGTGTCGTTCACCGCGGGTGAAACGCAGGGAGCCGATCTCGGCTGGGCCACGGCTGCCGCGAGCCTTGGGCAAGCGCTGGGCTCAGCAGCCGGCGGTTTGCTGTTCGGTATCACGATGCTGCCTGGGGCTGCTTTCACCGTGACGGCCGCAATTGTGCTTTCAGCGCTGGTCGCGAGTTTCGGGTTGGCCCAACGTCTTCACGGTACGCGGCCGCGCGGCGCCATTGCGTCAGTGCCGGAGGCCCGTGCGTCGCAACGCTGCCCGCCACATTAGCCCCTGGTTGACAGGAGAAACCGATGGCCAAATCCCATGTCGTTCTCTGCGCTCCCGTACGCACCGCGATCGGAACCTATGGCGGGGCATTGAAGGGCATCGCCGCCACCGACCTCGGCGCGGCGGTTGTCAGGGCCGCGCTCCAGCGCGCCAAGCTCGATGGGTCGGACGTGGACTCCGTCGTCATGGGGCAGGTCGTGCAGGCGGGCGCGAGGATGAATCCCGCGCGGCAGGCCATGCGCGCCGCCGGCATACCTGTCGGAGTACCCGCCATGACGGTGAATCGCGTCTGCGGCTCCGGCGCCCAAGCCATCGCTTCCGCCGCACAAGAGGTGATGCTTGGCCATGCCTCGTGCTGCGTGGCGGGCGGCATGGAGAACATGGACCAGGCGCCGTATCTCATGAGCGGCGGGCGCTGGGGCTACCGCATGGGTGATGCGCAGATTTACGACAGCATGCTGCGCGACGGCCTCAACGACGCGTTCTCGGGCCAGCATTCCGGTTGGCACACCGAGGATCTGGTCACCAAATATCAGATCACGCGTGAGGCGCAGGATGCTTGGGCGCTGAGAACGCAGCAGCGGTTCGCCAAGGCACAGGCTGCGGGCAAGTTTGCCGAAGAGATTACGCCGGTTGAGGTTCCAGGTGGTAAGAAGCCCACCGTGTTCGACAAGGATGAGCACAATCGGCCCGACGCGACGGCCGAGTCACTCGCCAAGCTGAAGGCTACCTTCCGCAAGGACGGCACGATCACGGCCGGCAATGCGCCCGGCCTCAACAGCGGTGCGGCGGCCATGATCGTCGCCGATGCCAAGTGGGCCGAGAAGCGCGGGCTGGAGCCGTTCGCACGCCTCGTGTCCTACGGTGTTGGCGCGGTCGAGCCCGGCATGTTCGGTCTCGGACCAATCCCGGCGGTCAAACAAGCTCTGGAGCGCGCCGGATGGCGCATCGGCGATGTCGAACGCGCCGAGGTCAACGAGGCCTTCGCCGCCATCGTCATCGCGCTGATCAAGGAAATCGGCCTGTCTGAGGACATCGTCAACGTCGAGGGCGGTGCCATCGCCCATGGGCATCCCATCGGTGCGACCGGCGCAATCCTCACGACGCGCCTTCTCTATGCAATGCGCCGCGACGGTATCAAGCGCGGTCTCGTGACGCTGTGCATTGGTGGCGGCCAGGGCATCGCACTCGCACTCGAGCGCGCATGACTTGCCGACGCCATCGGAGGAACCCATGAGCCAAGTATTCAAAGGATGCTGCGCGGCTTTTCTCTATGGGGTTTTGCTCGCGACCTCCCTTGGCGGTCTCCCCGCAAGTGCGGGCGAGGGCGGCCTCTACCGGAAGGCCGGGGGGATCGAAGCCTACATCGGCTTCGTGCCCGCGGAGATCACCCAAGGCCACGCCGCGACGCAAGCCGATAAGCCCATGCACGATGGGGTGCCACGTGGACACCATCAATACCACCTCGTGGCGGCCGTCTTCGAATCCGATAGCGGAGCGAGGATTTCGGATGCCATGGTGACCGCACAGGTATCCGGATTGGCGCTTTCCGGACCCAGAAAGGCGATGGATCCCATGACCATCGCCGGGACGACCACCTATGGCGCCTACTTTGAACTGCCCGGAGCCGACCTTTACACGATCGTGCTAACAATCAAGCGCGCTGGCGCGACGAAGCCGGTCACACTCAAGTTCACGTACGACCACCGCAATCCGTGATCTATCGCTACCGGGGTTCAAGCGGATGAGGCATGTGGCGAAAGATGATGACGTAGCTTACGAGCACGCTTTCCATCAGGCTCAGGTCGAGCTCGTCAAGTTCCAGAAGCACGTCATCAAGCACGGACAGAAGGTGCTTGTGATCTTCGAAGGCCGCGATGCTTCCGGCAAGGACGGGACGATCAAGCGTATTGTCGAACACTTAAGTCCGCGCGAGACGCGCGTGGTCGCCCTCGGCGCGCCGTCGGACCGTGACCGGCGTGCCTGGTATTTTCAACGCTATGTCGAGCAGCTTCCGATAGGCGGCGAGATCGTTCTCTTCAATCGCAGTTGGTACAATCGCGCCGGCGTCGAGCGCGTGATGGGCTTTTGTACCGACGCCGAGTACGAGGAATTCATGAAGACAGTGCCGATGTTCGAGCAGCTGCTCGTGCATTGCGGCTTCACCATCCTCAAGTACTACCTCGACATCAGTCGCGAGGAGCAGGAACAGCGCCTAAAGCAGCGGCACAAGGATCCACTCCGGCAGTGGAAGCTGAGCCCGATCGACGCCAAGGCGGCGAAGCATTGGAAGGACTATTCAGAAGCGAGAAACGTGATGCTGGCGCGCACACATAGCGTGTTTGCGCCGTGGATCATCGTCCGCGCCGACGACAAGCGATCGGCACGACTGAACGTTATCCGGGATCTGCTGTCGCGGTGCGACTTCCACGGCAAGGACCGCCACGGTCCAACCCCTGATCCAAATGCCGTATTTCTCTTTGATGCCAGCCAACTCGAGAACGGCATGATCGCGGAGTGAAGGCCCGTATGTCGGTGGCGCGTCCATTCGAGGAGGAAGGGATGCAGGTCCGGATCGAGGTTCATCGCGGGCCCTGGGCCGGGATGCGGCCGGTCGAGATCGTTGAGCGCAAAGGTCTCGGCCATCCCGACACCATCTGCGACATGCTCAGCGAGCAGCTAAGCGTCGCGTTGTCGAGGAAATATCTCGACGAGTTCGGGCTCGTTCTGCATCACAACGTCGACAAGGCTTTGCTGGCCGCAGGTCGCGCCGAGCCCGCCTTTGGCGGCGGTCGTATCCTCGAGCCGATGGATATCTATCTTGCCGGCCGCGCGACGTCGGAAGTGCGCGGAAAGCCGGTACCTGTCCGTGCGCTCGCGGAGGAAACCGCGACGGCTTGGTTGCGCGCGAACATACATGCGCTCGCTCCGGAGAGGGACGTCCGCATCCATTGCCTGCTGCGACCAGGCTCTGGCGATCTAGTCGATCTGTTTATGCGCCAACGCGACGAAGGTGCGTATCTGGCGAACGATACGTCATGCGGAGCAGGATTCGCACCGTTGACCGACCTCGAGCGTGCCGTCCTTGCGGTCGAACGAAGCCTCAATGCGCCCCAGTTCAAGGCTGAGTTCCCTGAAACCGGGGAGGACATCAAGGTGATGGGCGTGCGTGAGCACGATCGCATCGGGCTCACCATCTCATGCGCCTTTATCGGCCGCTTTCTCAGAGACATGACCGCCTACAATGAGGCGAAGGATCGCCTTCTGGCGGCCACACTCGAGTCGGCCAGCAATGCGACGGCCCTCGACGTCTCGGTGCTCGTCAATGCGGCGGACGATATCGCCAACGGCTCCGTCTATCTTACGGTCGTTGGTACCTCGGCTGAGGGGGGCGACGACGGTCAGACGGGCCGCGGCAATCGTGTAAACGGGCTCATCACACCGGGTCGCCCCATGACGCTCGAGGCGCTCGCGGGCAAGAACCCGGTCACGCACGTCGGCAAGCTCTATAATGCAGCGGCTTCGCGTTTGGCGGCTGCGATCGTCGCCGAGGTACCGGGCGTCATGGAAGCGGAATGCTATCTCGTCAGCGAGATCGGGTCGCGTGTCGACCGGCCGCGCATGACGTACCTGCGCGTCGGCTGCCACGAAGGCGTTCTGAGCGCCGACAGCGAAGATGCGATACGTGCCATTGCGGAGCGTGAGATTGCGAGCGTTCCTTTGCTTTGGAAGGCATTTCTGCTGCAGGCCATGTCGGTCTCTTGAGTGGGCTGCGGTGGACGGTGCCCGGTGAATGAGATGAGCAACGGGAGAGAGAAGGTTTTCACCGCACGTGGCCTGACAAAGATCTATTCGTCAGGCGACGTCGAGGTGCGCGCGCTGCGGTCTTTAGATCTCGACATTTGGGCCGGCGAGGTAGTGGTTCTGCTGGGGCCATCGGGCAGCGGCAAGTCGACCCTGCTGAATATCATGGGCGGCATCGATCGCGCGACGAGCGGTCATCTGTTCTTCAAGGATCTAGAGCTGACCTCCCTCGCCGACGGGGAGCTCACGAGCTATCGCCGGCGGCACGTCGGCTTCGTGTTCCAATTCTACAATTTGGTTCCGAGCCTCACCGCCTACGAGAACGTGGCGCTGGTGACCGAGATAGCCGAGGACCCAATGCGACCGGAGGAGGCGCTCGCGCTCGTCGGGCTCGAAGCGCGCATGGACCATTTCCCGTCGCAACTCTCAGGGGGTGAGCAACAGCGCGTAGCGATCGCGCGCGCCATCGCCAAGCGCCCCGACGTATTGTTGTGTGACGAGCCCACGGGAGCGCTGGATTCACATACTGGAATTCGCGTCATCGAAGCCTTGCTGAGCGTCAACTCGCAGCTCGGGACTACGACGCTCATCATCACTCACAACGCCAGCATTAGAGATGTCGCGGATCGAGTGCTGTTCTTTGCCGATGGTCAGATTTCCAAAGAGCACAAGAACGAGCAGCGCCGCGCGGCAGCCGAGCTCGTCTGGTGATCATCATGCGCGCACTCGACATCAAGTTGTTTCGCGATTTGACACGGCTTTGGGCACAGGCCTTTGCCATCGCCCTTGTCATCGGCGGCGGGGTGGCGACGCTGGTGATGGCGGTCGGCTCCTACCGATCCCTCGACGAGACTCGCACCGCCTACTACGAACGCTACCGGTTTGCCGATGTCTTTGCCGTGGTGAAGCGCGCGCCCAAAGCGCTGATCAACCGCATCGCGGAAATCCCCGGCGTAGCTGCGGTTGACGCGCGTATCGCCAAGCTCGCACTGCTCGACATACCCAATTTTCGCGAGCCGGCGACCGGGCAATTCATCTCGTTGCCCGACATCGGCGAGCCGGTGCTCAATCGGCTCTATCTCCGGCTGGGCCGCATGCCTGAGCCCGGCAACGCCGACGAGGTCGTGGTCAGCGAGAGTTTCGCAAACTCACACAACTTCGCCCCCGGTTCGCGCTTCTCAGCAATACTGAACGGCCGCAAACGCGAGCTGACGGTTGTCGGGTTGGCCCTTTCTCCGGAGTTCATCTTTGCCGTTGGCCCCGGCGACATCATGCCGGATGACCGTCGCTTCGGCATTATCTGGATGTCTGAAAAGGCGCTCGCCAACGCATATGACCTCGATGGTGCATTCTCTGCCGTGAGCGTCAAGCTGCTGCGGGGGACTTCTGAGCGCGAGGTCTTCCAGCGCCTCGATGCCTTGCTTGACCGGTATGGGGGCCACGCGGCGTACGGTCGAAAGGACCAGACGTCGCACGCGTGGCTCGACCACGATCTCGAGATGCTCAAGAACATGAGCCGCACCCTGCCGCCGATTTTTCTTCTGGTGGCAGCATTCCTTGTCAACATCACGCTGACGCGGCTCGTCGCCTTGGAGCGTGAGCAGATTGGGCTGCTCAAGGCGTTGGGTTACGGTGGAATGGCCATCACCTTCCATTACATCAAGTTTGTCATTGTCATAGTCATGATCGGCATCGCCATCGGAATCGGGGCGGGCGCGTGGCTTGGCGTCTACATCACGAAGATAAACGGCGACCTGTTCCGCTTCCCCTTTCTCGTTTTCGTGCAAAGTCCCGACCTTTATCTGACAGCGGGCGCGCTAAGTCTCGTTGCAGCCGTCGTCGGGGCCATGCATGCGCTTCGCGATGTCATGAGGATGTCGCCAGCCGTTGCCATGCAACCACCGGCTCCCGCACGCTTCCGACACGTGCTGCCATCGGCGCTCGCTATCGACAGGATCCTTTCGCAGCCCACCATGATGATGGTGCGCAACCTTGCCCACCACCCTATTCGCGCGACCTTCACCATGCTCGGCATGGCGCTCGCAACAGCGATCCTCGTGGTGTCGTTGTTTACGCGTGGCACCATGGAAAACCTGATTGACGTGACGTTCTTCATGGCCGATCGGCAGGATGCTTCATTGAGCTTTTTTGAGAAGCGCTCGCAAGACGTGCTCCAGCAGGTGAGGAGGCTTCCCGGCGTTCTTGCGGTTGAGCCGCAGCGAGAGGTTCCCGTTCGCATCCGCAACGGACCCGTCGAGCGACGTATCACCATCAGTGGCAGATCGAGCGATGCGGACCTCAAGCGCATCATCGACGTAAACCTGCAACCGGTCGCGCTGCCGGAAAGTGGTTTGGCGATCTCCGAGTGGCTCGCCAATATTCTCGGAGTCGAAGTGGGCGATTTTGTCGAGGTCGACCTGCTCGAGGGACAGCGCAGAACCGTGTCGCTACCAGTAGCCGCGATTATCGAGGACTATTTCGGCATCAAGGGCATGATGAACGCCGATGCCCTTTCCCGCCTTTTGCGTGAGGCGCCGGCTGTCAACAGCGTCAATCTGAGCTTCGATGAGAACAGCGCCCCGCTACTCTACGATGCCGTGAAGCGCTTGCCGACGGTCGGCGCAATGGGTCTCCAGCGCTTTTCGTTGGCGAACTTTCGCGAGATCACGGCCTTGATCATCAACACGATCGCGGGCATCTACACGGGCCTTGCCGCAGTCATCGCCTTCGGCGTCGTTTATAACAGCGCGCGCATCTCGCTTTCGGAGCGCGCCCGGGAGTTGGCCAGCCTGCGCGTCCTCGGCTTCACGCGCACAGAGGTTCTCTGGATTCTCCTTCTTGAACTCGCGCTCTTGACGTTGATTGCTCAGCCGCCGGGATGGGCGATCGGCTACGGTCTTGCCTGGATCATGAAGACACAATTGGCTGGCGAGCTGATGCGGGTCCGTCTCATCGTCGAGCATTCGACCTATGTGCTGGCCAGCGGGATTGTCATTGTCGCTGCGCTCTTTTCAGCGCTTGTCGTGCGCCGACGCGTTGCCCAGCTCGATCTCGTGTCCGTCCTTAAAACCCGGGATTAGACCATGCCTACAAGTTGGTTGAAACGAGCAGCGGGCGCCGTCGGGCTGGGAGCGGCGATAGTTGGGCTCGCCTGGTTTGCGTGGCCGCGGCCCATTCCCGTCGATATCGCGATTGTAACTCGGGGGCCCATGGAGGTCACCGTTGATGATGAAGCCAAGACGCGCGTGCGGCATATCTACACTGTATCCGCACCGATCTTCGGCAAGGTTCTGAGGATATCGCATCCTGACGGCGCGAAAGGGTCCTCCCGCCACATTGGCGATCAAGTAACGGCCAACGAGACGGTCGTGGCGGTCATGCAACCGACCGTGCCAAGCTTCCTCGACGTACGGTCTCGCGAGGAGCTCAAGGCCGCCGCAACCGCTGCCGAGGCTGCGGTGAAGCTGGCAGAGGCGGAAGTGCGCCGGGTCGAGGCGGCGCTGGGCTTCGCCCGCGACGATCTCAGGCGGGCTGAATCGCTTGCACGCACGGAGACGATTTCTGCCAAGGCGCTCGAGAAAGCCAAGCTGGAGGTCGACACGAATGAAGCAGCATTGGCGAGTGCGAAAGCACAGCTCGAGGTCCGGCGCAGCGAGCAAGGGGTTGCCACCGCGCGCCTGATTGATCCCGCCAGCGTCTCCACACCGACAAATCCTGGTTGCTGCATCGAGATTCGCTCGCCGGTCACCGGGCGTGTGCTGAAGATCATCCAGGACAGCGAAGCGCCGGTTCTGGCCGGTACACCGTTGATCGAGATCGGCGACCCGCTCGATCTGGAAGTAGTGGCAGAGCTGCTTTCGACCGACGCGGTGCGCATCAAGCCGGGTGCCTCGGTACGAATTGACGGTTGGGGTGGTCCTCCGATCAAGGGACGTGTGACACGTGTCGACCCGGCTGGCTTCCTCAAGATATCGGCGCTTGGCATCGAGGAGCAACGGGTGCGGACGATCATCGATCTTGTCGACCCACCCGAAGTCTGGTCTCGGCTGGGACATGACTTCCGGGTGATTGTTCACGTGACCATCTGGAACGCAGACGACGTGTTGACCGTGCCGGTGAGCGCGCTGTTCCGCAAGGGTGAGGAGTGGGCGGTTTTTGCCGTCAAGGATGGGCGCGCACGTACGACCGTCGTCAAGATAGGGCAGCGAAACAATCGCGTCGCCGAGGTGCTTTCCGGTCTTTCAGCCGGCGATGCGGTGGTGCTGCACCCCAGTGATAGGATAAGTGACGGTGTGGCGGTGACGGAACGCGAGAAGAGCTAACTGCCTCGCCAGAGCCGGAACAGAAACCGAAGCGGGATCGTTGTCCTCTAGAAGTAACTTGAGGGATGAACCGGCTCCTTAGCGAGGTACCCTATGCACAAGATCCTCATTGCACTCCTGACACTCGCGACTCTATCGGCAGCTTCTGTTACAGCCTTTGCGCAATCCTGCCCCGAGGGGCAGCACTACGATCAGCAAAAGAAGAAGTGCGTCCCACACGGGCAGTGACAAGTCGCGTGGCTAGCGAAATCATCACAGTCTGCCTGAGCGGGCAATGCCGCGGACCAGCCGAAAGGTGAACCAGAGCGCCAATCCGTAGGCGACGGCGGCAAGTGCCGGTACCTCGCCGTAAAGGCGCGGGCCGATGCTGTGCTGCATGAGCAGCGACCCA
This sequence comes from Hyphomicrobium sp., assembly GCF_009026145.1. Lineage (GTDB taxonomy): Bacteria > Pseudomonadota > Alphaproteobacteria > Rhizobiales > Hyphomicrobiaceae > Hyphomicrobium_A. Next base: position 30,710 of record NZ_WBUE01000003.1, on the reverse strand, counting down.
GCAATGTAGAGGCCCAGCGTGACAAGAGCGAGCGCCACGCGGTTACTGCTGCGATCGATATGCGCCTCCAGTCCCTCGAGACCTTGAAGCCGCACGCTCAAGCCCAAACCTTCACCCTCTTGGTTCAGCCGCCGGGTCCATGAGGCCAGAATCGCAGGGAGGTCGTGCGCGGCGATCAAACTATCCTGCTTCAGGCGGTCGAGGGCGCTCTGCCAGTCTGTCTTCGCCATCGCCGCCTGGAGCACTTGGGGGCCTTTCTCTTGCAGGCTGCCGAGGAGTGCGAATTCCGGGTCGAGCGTGCGCACCGCATGCTCGGCGTTGAACATGGCGCGCATCAGGACCACAAGTTCGTAAGGCACGAAGACATTCTGCGCCTGGCCGAGCCGCATCACGCGCAGGAACGCGTCCGCCAAGGACCAATCCTTGAGGGGGACCGCAGCGTAGTCGGCAAGGATCTCGGAAAGCCCACGGCGCATCTCGCTACGGTTCATCTCCCCGCCGAGCACGCCGAGATCGATCGCGGCGTCCAATAGCCAGTCGGCATCCTCGTGAATGAAGGCATTGGTGAAGGCCGCAAGCTTGCGGCGCGCGGCCAGATCGAGGAATCCAGCGAGGCCGAAATCATGCAGGCAGATCTGTCCCTCGGCGGTGATGAAGATGTTCCCGGGGTGTGGATCCCCATGGAAGACGCCGAGGACGAAGATCTGGTGCAGGTACGCATCGACAAAGTTCTGAGCGAGGCGCGGACCGTCGGACTTGAGGGTGGGATCATCGATACGCCGGCCGCTGCTTCGCTCCTGGACGATGACGGTCTCGCAGACGAGATCGCCGGCAACGTTGGGAATGTGAATCGTTGGTGAGCCGGCAAAGGCCGCGACGAAGCGCTTGATGTTGCGCGCCTCCTGTCGGAAGTCGATCTCCTTCTTCAGGTTGCTCCAGATCTCGTCGACGATGCGCGTCGGCTGGTAGTGCTTGAGGCGCGGATTGAACCTTTCCGCCATCCGCGCCAGCAGCAATAGGGCTCGCATATCGCGATCGACCTGCTTTTTGATGCCGATGCGACGCACCTTGACGATCACGCGGCGCCCGTCATGCAGTTCAGCCGCGTGGACTTGGGCGACCGAAGCGGCGGCCAGAGGCGTGTCGTCGAAGTTGGCAAACAGCTCTTGGATCGTACGCCCGAGGCCATGCTCGATTTCGCGAACGGCGTCCTGTGCCGGGAAGGGGGCGATGTTCTCCTGCAGCGACTGCAACGCCACCACGTACTCATCGGGCAACAGGTCGCGGCGCATGCTGAGCGCTTGCCCGAATTTGATGAAGGCCGGCCCGAGCCGCGCGAGTGTGAGACAGAGGCGCTGGGGGCTCCGCTGCGGCGAGCGAGACAGCCGGTCTAGCATTGCGCCAACTTTGAATCGCACGCCTTCGAATGCAATACGGGTGAGACGCAGGAACGATCTCATCGCAGGTCACCTGCCACAGATGAAACTCGACGACTGTTGGCGCCAATAGTCAATTGAAGTGGGCGGTGCTCATGTTGCCCACCCGGTTCAAATTGCGACCAGTCCAAAGTGACGACATACTGGCCGCTGAGGCTTATGTCTTCGGCAGTGTCAAAGTTGTCCAAGTGAAGTGCTCATACACGCTCGACCAGTATGCGCCGAAGGCAGCAGCAAACAGAAGCTCTTCGATCGGCATGCCACCGACGCTCACGCCAGATAGAGCACCCAGGTTCCACACCCTGGCGATATAGCCGGGCGCGATCACTTCGAGGCCGATGAGAAACACAGTGTAGTAGGCTAGGAAGAGGGCGGCCCCGATAACGGTTTTCCGCGCCAAGTCGGGCCGACACCAAATCGCTGCGATAGCACCCAGGAGCATGGCGACGGTCGCTGCGTAGATCGGATTCCAGGGAAACGTGTGGAGGATCGGAAACGATAAGAATGGGACCGCCAGCGCCCAACCATGCAGGTTGTGCCGCCGAGCGAGCCGTTCCCCCTCGGTCACGGGCGCAGGCTCTCGGCCAATCGATATATTGTACAGCACGGCGCAAACGCCGCCGATACCAAAGGAGAAGATGAAGCTTTCGATATCGAAGCCTGTGGTGCGGGCGAGATCGAAGAGGCTCGGCGGACTCCAGTAGGCGGGGACGAAGAGCGGCTCCGTCAGCCCGAATGGCATCGTGAACAGACTGGTCCACAGCATGACCCTGCGCTGGCGCGGAAACGCCACGTACACGGCGAGCCACGGGATGAGGAGCGCGACTGACCACGCCAGCCAGACGTATTGGTCAGGGATCATCATGATTTCGAGTTCCTCAACACGCGTTTGCAGCATCGAAGGCAAGTCGCGGGAGCCTAAGGTCCCAGCGACGAGATCGCGGTCGCCACGATATCGCTGACGTCTATCGCACTGGACCTGTGAGGCACGGTGTTGGTGCAGGCGATGCTGGAAGCCCCCGCTGCCTCCAGTCGCTTGAATGCATCGTCGGCGAACAGGCCGTGTACGCCAAGGCACATTACAGCGGGGTACCCAAGCTCGCTCAGGTGTCTGATGGCGACCTCCATAGTTCGCCCGGACGAGATAATGTCATCGACGAGGACCGGCATCCTGCTCCGCCAGCCTCCCAGGTCGGGAAACTTGATCTCAACCTCGCGATCGCCACGCCGGGTCTTCTCGAGCGTGACGAAGGGCACACCTGCATACGCAGCGACGGCACTGACCCATTGTTCGCTCTCCACGTCGGGACCAATGACGAGCGCGTTTGGCGCGTGCTCGCGTATCCACGCTGATAGTTTCGGTGCTGCATGACAGACCGCGACGGGAATAGCGTAGACTTCCGCCATGGACGTGCGGCGATGCAGATGCGGGTCGACAGTCACGATCCAGTCGAAGCTCGAAGAAAGAAGCCTGCCGAAAGCGCTTGATGTGATCGCCTCGCCGGGGCGAAAGCGCTTGTCCTGCCGCATGTAGCCCAAATAGGGCGCGACCAAGCCCACGCGGGATGCACCGAGATCGCGCGCTGCATGCGCCGCGAAGAGCAAGGGCAGGGTCTTGTCGTTGGGCCGATCGAGCGTGCACACGAACGCGGTCGACCGGCCCTCAACGTCGCTGGCAAGCCGCACATATGTCTCGCCGTCAGGAAACCGGCGGGTCTCAAGCGACCCTGGCTCGGCGCCGAGAGCGGCTATCAAGCGGCCGGTGAAGTCCTCATTACCGGACATCGCGAACAGCAGCGGTTTCATGACTACTCCACGATACCGATAATCATGCGCTGGGCGGCGACGTAGTTGAGCGCATACGCAAGCTCTCCACGGGACTGGGCATGCACGGTGAAGAGCGGTTGCCCAGCTTCCACTCTGTCTTCGAGACGAACGTGCAAGTCGATCCCTGCCGCGGGCGATTTCGGCGCGCCCGCCAGCTTGGCGACCTTGGCGAGGCGCCGATTGTCCATGGTGGCGACACGCCCCCCAGACGACGCCACGACGGGATGCAGTTGCTCGGCCCGTGGCGGGGCTCGCATGCCACCCTGCGCTTCGCAAATGGCCTGGAATTTCTCCCAGGCGATGCCTGTCTCGAGTGCCTCAGCCGCGAGCCGCGCCCCCTCGCCTTGGCGCGCGCGGCCGCCAAGTTCCAGCAAGTGCCCAGCAAGATGCAGGGCGCGGTCACGCAAGTCGGTGGGCCCGCTCGCGTCTTGCTGAATAACCGCAAGGACATCGCGCGCCTCCAGCGCGGGTCCGATTCCGCGACCGACGGGTTGGCTGCCGTCGGTCTCCAAGATGCGCGCATTGAGCCCAAGGATCGCGCCGACTTTGCTCAGCCGTTCGCCAAGTCGCTTGGCGGCCTCGCGACTGCGGACTTTGGCGGTGGGGCCAACGGGCAAGTCGAATACGGCGTGCGTCGCACCGGCAGCGAGCTTCTTGGAAAGAACCGAGGCCACGAGTTGACCCTCGCTGTCAAAGTCCAAGGGGCGCTCGACGCGGATAAGGATATCGTCCGCGGGACTGAGGCGCGCATTTCCTCCCCAAACGATGCAGCCACCTTCACGCTCGACGACGCGGCGCATGGTCGCCAAATCGAGATTGACCGGTGCCAGGGTCTCCATCGTGTCGGCGGTGCCGGCCGGCGACGTGATGGATCGCGAGGACGTCTTGGGTATTGGCAGACCGAGTGCGGCGACGATCGGGACGACCAACATCGTCGTCCTGTTTCCCGGCAGGCCACCGACGCAGTGCTTGTCCGCCACGATCGGATATGGCCAGGAGATGCGATCGCCGACGGCAATCATCGCCCGCGTAAGGCCGATCGTTTCATCGAGATCGAGGCGGTTGCCAGCACACGCCGTTACAAAGGCAGCCAGATGCAGATCCGAGTAAAGACCATTGGCAATGTCGTTGACTATCGCGCTAAGGGCTCGATCTGGCAGGCGCTCGCCGTAGGCTTTGGCGCGCACGAAACGCTCCGACTCGACCGGCTCGGCATGGGTCACCTCGATGACATCGCCGTCGCGTGCAGCAAGCAGCACCCACGCCGCCTCCGACAGGCTCGCCTCATCCAGGCCCAGAAGCTCGGACTTGATCACATTCAGCGTCGCCAGCAGGCTCTTGCCCCCCGTAGACACCCGCACACGCGAGCGCGCCTCAAACCCTTCTGAGCGGCAGACGTGGCAGTCTGCGCGCATGTAGACGATGTGTTCCTGATAGGTATCGACGCCGAGTCGGCGCAGAACGAGTCGCGATGGTGGCGATCGCTCGGCTTTGTGATCGATGGCATCCGATGCATGTGGTTGATTGTCGACGCTGCTCATTTCACGGTCATCTTTTCAAGGTAGTCGGGAACGCGGCTCTGCCATCCAAGGCTTTCTTGAATGTGAAGTCGCATGGCGTCAGCTGCCGCCGGCTCTCCATGCGTGATGCAGATCTTGTTGGGGGCTCGGCGAAACGCCCGAAGCCAATCGAGGATCTCGACGTAGTCGGCATGGCCGGAAAGCCCCTCGAGGTTCGCGACCTCGGCGCGCACCGGAACATATTGCCCGTGAATCTTGACGCTGTCCGCTCCGCCGACGAGGGCAGCTCCCCGCGTTCCCCCCGCCTGAAACCCGGAAAAAAGGATCATGTTCTTGGGGTCGGGCGCGAAGGCCTTCAGATGATGTAGGACGCGACCCCCCGTTGCCATTCCGCTCGCCGAGATGATGATCATCGGGCCTCGCTTCGCATTTAGCTCTTTGGAGGCTTCGGGGCTGTTTACGAACTCGGCGATCTGGCAGGCAGCAGTGCACTCTTCGACGGTCAGCCGATGCTCGGAGCGGTAGGCGTGATAAATGCGTGTCGCGTCCACTGCCATGGGACTGTTCAGGTAGATGGGCACGTTGGTGAGCATGCCGCGCGCTTTGAGACGCGCCATCAAGTGTAGCAGCGTCTGCGCGCGGCCAACGGCGAACGCGGGAATGACGACAACACCGCCACGATCAAGTGTACGCTTGAGGTGCGACCCAAGCTCGTCCTCGGGACTGCCGGCGCGATGCCTTCGGTTCCCGTAAGTCGACTCGAGCACGAGCACATCGGCACTCTTCACGGTGACCGGAGGACGCATGATGGGGTCGTTGGGCCTGCCGAGATCGCCGGAGAAGAGGATCTGCTTTCCCCGGCTCTCGATCATGACCATCGATGCGCCGAGGATATGTCCAGCGGGCAGCAAGCGGGCAGAAGTGGCCGGGCTGAGCCGTAACGGCTCGTCGAAATCTACTGCATGGAAATTCTTGAGCGCGCGATCGGCGTCCTCGATGGTGTAAAGGGGCAAGGCCGGCTTGTGCTTGGAGAAACCCCGCTTGTTTGCGTACCGAGCCTCCTCCTCCTGCAGATGAGCGGAGTCGGGCAGCAGTATCTGGCAAAGCTCGCGGGTCGCCTTGCTGCAATAGATGCGCCCACTGAACCCGTTCTTCACGAGCAGCGGAAGATATCCGCTGTGATCGATGTGAGCGTGCGTCAACACAACGGAGCCGATGCGGCGCGGGTCGATCGGCAGCGGCTGCCAGTTGCGCAGCCGCAGCTGTTTGAAGCCCTGGAAAAGGCCGCAGTCGACGAGGTTGATGGCGTCGCCGTCGTCAAAGAGATACTTCGAGCCGGTGACTGTGCCGGTCGCCCCCAGAAAGGTAATCTCCACGAAACTACTCCTCAAAAATAACGTCCCGGCTGCCGCCGCTGCGTTCACAAGTGCTCAGCGCGCGCGAGTGCGGCGGTCGCTGAGTTCATCCAGTATGGGACAGTCGGGACGATCGTCGCCCTTGCAGGCGTCGATCAGGCGATCCAGCACGTCGATAATCGCCCGGTGTGCTTCCATTCTGGCCGCGACCGTATCACGGTGACGGACCGCCAACACACGCACCTTGCGGCTGGGTCGCCGCTTGTCGCGCCAAAGCCCGAGCAACTCGTCGATTTGCTTGATCGGAAAGCCAAGCGATCGCGCACGCTTGATGAAGCGCAGCTCCTGCACGTTGCGCTCGTTGAAGACCCGGTACCCACTGGCATCCCTGCCGGCTGAGCTCAGCAGTCGTCTGCTCTCGTAATATCTGATCAACGTCGCGGAGACTCCGGACCGGTGAGCCGCATCGCCAATACGCATCTTCGATCCGAGCCTCCGAAATGCGAGTTTGACCTTCCAACAGTTAGAAGGTTTAGCATCTCACTCGACTTGCACCTGCGGGAGCCGGTGATGAAAGGCGTCGCGTCGATCAATTTGAATCTAACTGGGACGGCAAATTAGCCCAAGGGCCGGCCAACGGCGCCCCTGTTACCGCCTGTTACAAAAATGGCGGCTCAGCCGGCCAGCGGCAGTGACTTAGATCAATTCGACACGGCCAGGCTGCCGGCAGAGTTCGAGCTCGAAGAAAATCCGGTGGCGAGCGAAGCCAGGCAAGGCTGGTCGCGAGCGTCCCGATCGAGTGAGGCAAGGCATGATCTTCGGCAGCTCGTCGCAAATTCCGATCACTGCTCTGGCCTTCAGCTTAAGCGCGTTTTTGGCCGTCTCATTCCTGCTCTGTATCGGGACGGGTGCCATTGTCCCCGACTTCGGCGCGCACGTGTTTCTCCAATTCTTCCCGCGCTTTAGCTGGACGGAAACAGGGATCCATCACGGCCTCATCGAGAGCCTGGCTTATGGCTTTTACAGCGCGATCGTTTTCGGCGCGCTGTTCAACTTCTTTCTACGCCGAGGCCGATTGGGCGGAGCGAATGCTCGAAGCAGGGGGGAAGCGATGTCGAATGCTTGAGTGCCCATCTTCAACAGGCAGATCGAGGAAAGTGTCATGGCAGCCGGATACGAGACAACGAGCCGAGAAGCGCAAATCCCGATCATTGCGTTCGGGCTGAGCCTGAGCGCCTTCTTCGCCATTTCTTATCTCATCTGCATCGCCCTCGGCCTCGTTGTGCCGGATGTGCGCATGCACCTGCCGTGGCTGCAGTTCTTCCCAGGCTTCGATTGGAACGCGTCTGGGATGCTTCTCGGTCTCGGCGAGAGCCTGGTCTACGGCTGGTATGTCGCCGTCGTCTTCGGCGCCCTATTCAACTTCTTTGCTGCTCGCCGCGGATAGGGAAATCAGCACCATGGCGGAAGATAATCTGAAGAAGACAACGAAGCCGCTGGTGACGTCGCGCGATCCTGTCCTATCGGCACCGACCAGGAGTCGCTCGGTCACCACTCCGCCCGCTCGGCCCGGTCGCGACCGACCGCACGGCAAGGCGAGTGGAAAAGAGGAGCTCCCCGCAAAACTGCGCAACGCCCTGGAAGTTGGACCCCTCGATTACCTCGCTTACCAGCGAGATGTGCTGGAGCGCACGATCCTCTTTTTCGACACCTTGCGCCGGCGCGCCAACAACATGCTCGACCACGAGCGTGCCGGCCTGCCGCCGCTGCTCAATTTCAAATACGAGACACTTCTCGACGCACGGCAGTTCGAGCGCCCGGTGAACTACGCGCTCCTACGCATCACCGAAGTTGGCGAGGACTGCTGGGACGATTGCGTCGATCCGGCCAAGCCGCCGGTGATCGTCATCGATCCGCGCGCCGGGCATGGCCCCGGCATGGGCGGCTTCAAGCGCGAGTCGGAGGTCGGCGTGGCGCTGCACACCGGCCACCCCGTGTATTTTGTGGTCTTTTTCCCCGAGCCCTGCCCGCATCAAACGCTCGCCGACGTGCTCAGCGCGCTGCGCCGCTTCGTCGAGGAGGTCGCGGCTCGCCATGTTGGCAAGGCACCCGTGCTCTACGGCAATTGTCAGGGCGGTTGGGCGGCAACGCTCTTGTCGGCGCATTGCCCTGGATCGGTCGGCCCGACGGTGCTCAATGGCTCACCCTTGTCCTATTGGGAGGGTGAGCCGGGTGTAAACCCGATGCGCGTGTTGGGCGGATTCTCCGGTGGTGTATGGCTGGCGCACTTTCTGGCCGACCTCAACCAGGATCGCTTCGACGGTGCCTGGCTGGTGCAGAACTTCGAGAGCCTCAAACCTGGAAACGCCATCTGGGACAAGTACGCGAACCTTTTCACCAAGATCGACGGCGAGAGTGATCGCTTCCTCGACTTCGAGCGCTGGTGGAACGGCTTTTACCGATTGAGCGGCGAGGAGATCGTCACCATCGTCGAGGACCTGTTCGTCGGCAACAAGCTCGAGCAGGGGCAGTTGCGGATCGACGAACACTGCACGGTCGATCTCACCAAGATCAAGAGCCCGCTCGTCGTCTTCGCGTCTTATGGCGACAACATCACTCCGCCGCACCAGGCGCTGGGATGGGTTCCTGCCGTCTACGAGAGCACCGACGCCCTCAAGCAGGCAGGGCAGCGCATCGTCTACCTGACTAATCCGCACGTTGGGCATCTCGGCATCTTTGTCTCGGCTAGCGTCGCCCGCTTCGAGCACCGCGCAATTCTTGAGAATCTCGCCGATATCGAGGCTCTCGCTCCCGGTCTCTTTGAGATGAAGATCGACAATCCGACCGGTGACCCGGATTGCCGGCGCGACCAGTACTCGGTGCGCTTCGATCCGCGCAAGATCGAGGACCTGCAGTTCGACTATCCGCGTAAGTCGTTCGAGAACGTGCGCAACGTCTCGGAGTTCAATGAGACGCTCTACCGCACGTTCATGAGCCCATGGGTGAAGGCCGTCGCCAACCCTTGGCTCGCACTGTCCATGCAGTGGCTGCACCCGATGCGCACGAAGACCTATCTCTGGTCGGAGACGTTCGTGCCGTGGATGGGCGCGTTTGCGGTGCTGGCCGACGCAGTCGCCAAGGGTCGCCATCCGATGGCTGATGATCATCCGCTCATGGCACAGGAGCGGCAACTTATCGAGCACATATCAGCCTTCTGGGAGAGTGCGCGCAGGCTGCGTGACGCAGCCCAGGAGCGCACGTTCGCGACAATCTACGGAGAGTGAGATGAGCTTGCTACTTCGCGCCTTTCTCAAGCAGGTCGTGCAACACGGAGCCCTCGAGGTCGAGGACGCGTCAGGGTCTCGGTTCACGGTCGGCGACGGTACCGGCAACATGCTCGCCATTCGTTTCGCAGATAGCGGCGCTGTCCGGCAGCTCGTTCTTAATCCCGCGCTCGCATTCGGCGAGCTCTTCATGAATGGCCGCCTCGTCGTCACACAGGGCTCGATCTATGATGTGATTTCCCTTGCCGCCTCGAACCTCAAGTTGATGGAGCCGCACGGGATCGCCAAAGCCCGCACCCGCCTGCGCACCGCGCTCCGACGTCTCGAGCAATGCAACGGTGCGCGTCGTGCCAAGCAAAACGTCGCGCACCACTATGACCTCGACGGACGCCTATATGATCTCTTCCTCGATCCAGATCGGCAGTACTCCTGCGCCTACTTCGAACGGCCGGATCAGGGCCTAGCTGAGGCGCAGCTCGCCAAGAAGCGGCATATCGCTGCCAAGCTCCTCGTCGAGCCGGGTCAGCGTGTTCTCGACATCGGTTGCGGATGGGGCGGCCTCGCGCTGTATCTCGCCGACCTCTGCGGCGCCGAGGTGACGGGCGTCACCCTTTCCGAGGAGCAGCTGGGAATCGCCAATGCGCGTGCCCGGGAACGCAACCTTGCATCCCGTATCAGCTTCCGCCTGCAGGATTACCGCGCGGTTCGAGGCACCTTCGACCGCATCGTGTCGGTCGGCATGTTCGAGCATGTGGGGGTCGGCTACTACGGTGCCTTTTTCAATAAGGCGTCGGAGCTCCTGGCCGACGACGGGGTGATGCTGCTCCACTCGATCGGCCGCATGGACGGTCCCGGTGCCTGCAATCCCTGGATCGCGAAGTACATCTTCCCCGGCGGCTATGTCCCGGCGCTTTCCGAGGTCTTGCCTGCTGTCGAACGCGCTGGTCTCATCGTCACCGACATCGAGATCCTGCGTCTCCACTATGCGGAGACACTAAGGGCCTGGCGCGAGCGCTTTCTTGCGCGGCGGGAGGAAGCCAAGGCCCTCTATGACGAGCGTTTCTGCCGCATGTGGGAGTTCTATCTCGCCGCCTGCGAATGCGCGTTCCGACACTGCGGGTTGATGGTGTTCCAAATTCAGCTCGCCAAACAACAGGACGCGGTCCCCCTCACGCGCGACTACATCGCCGCCCGCGAAGCAGCGCTTGCGGCCAGAGATACACAGCGACCCAGCGTGCCAATCGCGGCCGAGTGACGAGCCCGAGCCCCGGAGGTCCGATCGCATTGGGTGGACCGACGTAGCGAGAGAAAGGAACAAGACGATGGAATGGATTGCAAACAACTGGACCTGGATCGCCTTCGCCCTCGTGTTTCTCGCGTTGCACACGTTCGGCCACGGCGGACATGGGCATGGCCGGGGGCGCCGTGGTCATGAGCACGGACGCGGCCGGCGCGACGCGGAGCTCTCTCGCGACGGGCAGCCACTGCCGGCAACGGCGGGTGCGACGCCGCACGCCGCACATAGCGACACAACCCCTACGGAAGAAGGTCGACGGCACCGCCATGGCTGCTGATGTCAACCTGATTGGAATCATATCTCGAAATAAGGAGACGGACATGTCGAAGAGCGCGCACCCTCACGAACACCCCTCACACGAGCCGAAGAAGCAGGGCTGTTGCGGTGGCGGTCTCCTGAAAGACGAGAAGGCGCAATCGGCCACGCAGGAGAAAGTCAATCCGACCGCCGGTTCCAAGGCGGAGCACTCCCACCACTCGGCCGGCGATCCGTGCTGTTGCGGGAGCGGTAAGTCGAGCAAGTAGCTGGCGCTCCGCCCATCACAGGAGAATGGATATGACCAAGGCTGCAAACCGTGTCTCGACAGCAACGGCGATTGCGGGCCTGCTGGTCGCCGCGATCTCCGGAGCACTCGCACAAGAACCTTTGGCCCCTCATCATCGGCCGCCGACCACGTCTGCCCAGCAGGCGCTCGACGATCCGTGGCACATGATGCGAGGTGTCGGCCCGATGTTGGGAATAATGAACGGCAATTGCCCCATGATGGGCGGTATGATGCGCAGTGAGGACATGCCGTCATTCACTGAAGGCCGCATGGCCTTTCTCGAGGCAGAGCTGGCCATCACTGACGCCCAGAGGCAGCTGTGGAATGCATATGCCGACGCATTGAGGGCCAATCTTCAAAGCATGCACGACACGCGGCAGACAATGAAGGGCCGCGTGTCAGACATGACCCCGGTCGAGCGGCTCGATATGCATCTAACGGCAATGGAAGCGCGGGTCAAAGCGCTCCAGGTAATCAAGCCGCCGCTGGCCGCACTCTATGCCGCACTGGCGCCTGATCAGAAGAAGAGGGCGGATGAGGTTCTCACTTCGATGGGCTGCATGATGTAACGCCGCGACGCAGCGGAGTTGTTCAAAGCAGACAGGAGGCTGCGATGACAGAGCACGTGTACCAGACGCTGATAGAGCGGCTGCAGGCAGCGGAGAGCAAGCGCTCATTCAGGAGAATTGGCTTCGTCGCGGCGGCAATTCTCGCGCTCATCTTCGCGATCGCGGCCGTCTATTTGGGGGCCGTGCATCTTCCTAGGGGCTGAGCATTGGTTGTCACGAGGGCCCGCAGGCGTACGCGTCGAGCATGTTGTTGAGGTTCGACGACTGCATCTATCTGGGAGATTGAACTATGCAGGCGATGAAGCGGTTATCGGTAGCGATGGCAGTCACGGGTCTAGTTTTGGCCGCGACGACAGGGGCTTTCGCCCAATCCGGGCACGAAGGTCACCACCCTGAAGGTGGGGCAGCACCTGCCGCTCCGGCGCAGCAGGCGCAACCCGAGGCTTCCGCTCCCATGCAGAAGGATGGCATGGGCGGGAAGATGGGCGGCATGGGCTGCATGATGGGCGGCAAGGACATGCCCATGATGAAGATGATGCAGGAGATGCATGGCAAGATGATGGGCGGTGGCATGGCCATGCAGCCCCAGGGCGATACAGGTCCCGCGAGCCAAGCCTTCAACGGGATCATCAACAAGATGAACCAGGATATGGTGCTCCCATTTTCAGGCAATGCCGATATCGACTTCACCAAACGCCTGATCGCGCACCATCAAGCCGGGGTCGACATGGCCAAGGTCGTGCTGGCGTTCGGCAAGGACGCGGAGGTCAAGAAGGCCGCCGAAGACGTCGTCAAGGCGAATGAGGCAGAGATCGCCGGCTTGCAGGAGTGGCTCAAGAAGCAGGGGCAATAGCCGCGTATAAAGAATGCTCGACGAGCTCGCCATGCCCCTTCAAAGGAACCAGGATCGCACGGAATGGAAGTCATCGATCTCAAGGGACGAAAGGCGCTGGTCGTTGGCGTGGCGAATGCGGACAGTCTCGCATGGTGGGCAGCAAAGCACTTGCGCGGCGCGGGAGCCGACCTAGCCATGACCTACTTGAACGACAAGGCCAAACCTTACGTCGCGCCGCTCGCCGCCGAGCTCGGCGCAGAGATACTGATGCCGTGCAACGTCGCCGTCCCCGGACAACTTGAGGCCGTGTTTGATGCCGTCAGGCAGAAGTGGGGACGCATCGACGTCGTGTTTCATGCCATTGCCTGGGCACGCAAAGAAGATCTGCATGGCCGGCTCGTCGATTGCTCGGCGGATGGCTTCGCGGAATCGATGTTGATCTCCTGCCACTCCTTCATCCGCATGGCGCGACTCGCCGAGCCCCTGATGACGAATGGCGGCAGCCTTCTCACGCTCAGCTATTACGGGGCCGAGAAAGTCGTCGACCACTACAATGTCATGGGCCCCGTCAAGGCCGCACTGGAAGCCTCGGTTCGCTACCTTGCCCACGAGCTCGGGCCCAAGGACATTCGCGTCAACGCCATCTCGGCCGGCCCCATCAAGACGCGCGCCGCCTCCGGTATCGAGCATTTTGACGAGCTGCTCAGCGAGGCCGCTGCCAAGGCCCCGCTGCGGCGTGCGATCGACGCGTGCGAAGTCGGACGCGTCTCGGCACTGCTCGCCAGTGACTATGCTGCCTCGATCACTGGCGAGATCGTGCACGCGGATGCGGGCTTCCACGTCGCAGGCATGGTCTTTCACTGACGGAGATGAAGGTGATCCCAGTCGGAGCCCCTGCTTGCGGAAAGGAGATCTGCGAGGCCCCACCCGGCCGCGAATTCGCGTGATAAAGGGAGACCGGTTATGGAAACGCTCAGTCCGTCTTCAGTTGGCATAGCAGCCGCCATCACGCTCGCCGTTCTCAACACGCTCTGTGCGGTGGCGGTCGCGATCTGGCCGGATGGGGTGGTGGCATTCTTCAACTCGTTTGCGCACGGGCTCGATTTGAACCCAATCAAATCGACGCAGCCCTTCAACCTCATCCGCTTTCTGTGCGGCCTGATAGGCCTCGCATTGGTTGGGTTCATAGCTGGTGCGATCTTCGCCTGGATATACAATCTAGTTGCTCGTGAGTGACCGCAATGCTTAAGGCCACAACAGAGGTCATGGACCCTGTCTGCGGCATGACAGTCGTTCCGGACAAAGCGGCTGGAACCGCAACGTACAAGGGCAAGACGTATTATTTCTGCTCGACCCATTGTGTGGCCAGGTTCAAGGCTAACCCGCAAGCCTATGCCGGCGCGCAGTCTGCGAAGCAGCCAAAGGCCGACGATGACTCGCGACCTGCCGCGCGAGAGCATATCGGGCCGCGCAAAGAGCTCGCCAAGGATCCAATATGCGGAATGATGGTCGAGAAGACGGCCGCAATTGCAGCTGGCCTAACCGCGGAGTCCAGCGGGCGGACGTATTACTTCTGCAGCCCGACCTGTAAGCACACCTTCGAGGACCCCGAGCGTGAACTCAAATCGATGCGCTGGCGCGTCACGATCGCGCTCACGGGAGTGCTCGCACTCGCCATCCTGCGCGCGGCCGCGTTCATCGCACTGGCGGCCGGCGCTACGCTGATCACTTGGGCGCCGATCCCGGCGCTTCCATGGTTCACGTGGGGTGTGTGGCTGTTCATTCTGGTGACCCCGGTGCAGTTCATCGGGGGGTGGAGCTTCTATAAGGGCTCCATCGCAGCGATCCGTACGCGCTCGATCAATATGGACTTCCTGATCGCGCTGGGAACCACCGTTGCCTACCTCTACAGCGTCGCCGTCGTCTTCTTTCCCGAAGTGCTGCCGGTGAAGGTCGAGGAACGTGACGTCTATTTCGAGGTCTCTGCCGTCATCATCGCGTTCGTCTTGCTCGGCAAATACATGGAGGAGATCATCAAGAAGCGCTCATCTGCGGCGGTGCGCAAGTTGATGGATCTGAGGCCCGCTGTGGCGCACGTCTTCCGCGATGGTCAAGAAATTGAGATCCCCGCTGAATCGATCATGGTGGACGAAACAATTGTCGTCCGTCCCGGCGAGCGCATTCCAACCGATGGAGATGTCGTTGAAGGGTCGTCATCGGTCGACGAGTCCATGCTCACAGGCGAATCGATGCCCGTCGAGAAGGTGCGCGGTGCGAAAGTTATAGGCGGCACGCTCAATCGTAGCGGCCTGCTGCATTTTCGCGCGACGCGCGTTGGTCGGGATACGGCACTGTCGCAGATTATCAAGCTCGTTGAAGAGGCGCAGTCGAGCACGGCGCAGGTGCAGCGGATCGCGGACCAGGTAACGGCGTATTTCGTCCCGGCGGTCGTTATCGTCGCTTTCGTTGCTTTCTTTGGCTGGTGGGCGGTCGGCAACTTCCCGCAAGCGCTGCTCGCATTCATTGCCGTCCTGATCATCTCCTGTCCCTGCGCGCTTGGTGTCGCGACGCCGGCGGCGCTCATGGTGGGCGTCGGAAAAGGTGCAGAGGCGGGTATCCTGATCCGCGGGGCAGAGGTGTTGGAGCGCGCCAGGAAGATCACCACGGTAGTGTTCGACAAGACTGGGACGCTCACGCGGGGTGAGCCCAACGTGACCGACATTGTGCCCATCGGGACCAACGATCCCGTCGAGCTTTTGCGCTGTTGCGCGGCCGTTGAAGTGGGATCCGAACATCCTCTTGGGGAAGCCATAGTGCGCGCGGCGCAGCACCGTCAGCTTGCGCTACCCAGCGTCAAGGATTTCGAGGCCGTGGCGGGACATGGCATATGCGGAATGATCGATGGTCGAAAGGTGCTGTTCGGCAACCGGCGCTTGCTCCGGCAGGAGGGTGTCGACGCCGGCCAAGCCGAACCCGAAATGAGGCGCCTCGAGCAGGAAGGGAAGACGGCGATGCTACTCGCCATCGATGGGCAGCTCGCTGGCATCATCGCTGTCGCGGACACATTGAAGCCTGACGCAGTAGAGGCCGTGGCAGCTTTGCGCGACGATGGGGTCGGGGTGGCTCTGTTGACCGGTGATAACGAGCGCACAGCCAATGCCATCGGACGCGAACTTGGGATAGACCGCGTGTTCGCGGAAGTCCTGCCTGGCGATAAGGTCCGTATCATCAAAGAATTGCAGAGCCAGGATGAGACCGTCGCCATGGTGGGTGACGGAGTGAATGACGCGCCTGCGCTCGCCGCCGCGGACATTGGCATTGCCATCGGCTCGGGCTCGGACGTGGCGAAGGAAACGGGTTCCATCATCCTGGTACGAGACAAGGTCTCCGACGTCGTTACGGCAATCCGCATCGCCCGCGCGACGCTCAGGAAGATCAAGCAGAATCTGTTTTGGGCCTTCTTCTACAACACCGTGGCGATTCCTGTAGCGGCTTTCGGTTTTCTCAACCCGATCATCGCTGCCGCGGCAATGGCTCTGAGCTCGCTATCGGTCATTGTCAACTCTGCGCTGCTCAAGCGCATGAAGCTTGCCCAAGGAGCAACGCCGCTAGGAGCAATGCCATGAGGAGCAATGTTATCCGACGCCGCAATACGATGGTGCTGTGTGCCATGGCCATGGCCGCCTTGGCGACGCTTGCCTTCATCGCCTCCGGTCCCTCGCTCCTTACCGTCCTTCTTGGGTTCCTATTGCTGGGCTGCCTGATCTCGATGGCGTGGGCGCTCTGGGTTGGGCATCAGTCGCGGCGTGCCATCGACGAGGCGGCGGTGCACACCGAGGGCGTCACCATTGGCTGGGCCGCTCCGTTCTACGATGCGTTGTGTTCGAACCTCGGCATCGGGCAAGACTTCAGGCTCGAAACGTTGCGTCTCGCCAACATCGCAACCGGCGACCGCGTGCTCGACGTGGGCTGCGGCACGGGTCTGCTCACGCGTCTCGCTGCCGCTGCGGTCGGGCCTTCCGGGCATGCGACGGGCATCGATCCAAGTGCGGCTATGATCGCGGCAGCACGGCAGAACGCGGCGTCGGAAGGGAGCTTGGCAACGTTTCGGCTCGCCGCCATCGAGGCGCTGCCCTATGCGGATGCATCGTTCGACGTCGTCCTCTCGAGCTTCATGCTGCATCACTTGCCACCTGAGGCGAAGCGCACTGGTGTGCGCGAGGTTTACCGCGTTCTGAGGGACGGCGGGCGACTGCTTGCGGTCGATATAGATCGGCCGGCGAATGCGCTGTGGTGGCTACTGGTCTGGCCGCTGCTGTTCATATCTTCTGCTACGTCCAACCTGCGCGGCCATGTACCGGTTTACCTGCACGAGGCTGGCTTTGCTCCCGTCCAGGCGCTCGCACGCAAATGGGGGCTTGTGACCTCGTGGTCAGCGGTCAAGCCAGCCATAGCAGGTGCGGCCGGAGGATGAGCCGCAATAAGGAGCTCCAACATGACAGATCACGAACACACCCATCACGAAGGGCAGCCGTCATCGGAAGAAAGCTTCTGGGGGTCGCGAACATTCATCGTGTGGCTCGCGCTCCTGCTTATCGGCGGATTCCTCTTGGTGAGTGAGCATCGCGCGCACATCCTCGGCATCGGGCTGTGGCTGCTGGTCCTGGCCTGTCCTTTGCTGCACATCTTCGGCCACGGCGGACACGGAGGCCATGGTGGCCACGGGCGCCGCCCAAGTGGCCAGGCCGGTTCGGATCAATGAGGCTCGACTGAAAGCTGGGATAGATCGGAAGGAGAGAAGTCATGACTGAGCAAGCACCGGCTTATGGACTGTGGAGCCTCGTGATTATCAACTCCGTGATCTTCATCTTCTTCGCCTTCACCTTCTTCAAGCCGAATACGCCGCGCGACTGGCGCTCCTTCAGCGCCTTTAGCGCGTTCATTGTCGCGCTGTTCACCGAGATGTACGGCTTTCCGCTCACCATCTACTTTCTGTCGGGATGGCTGCAGACCTGGTTCCCGGACATTGATTGGTTCTCGCATGATGCCGGCCATCTCTTGGAGATGCTGTTCGGCTGGAAAGCGAACCCGCACTTAGGGCCATTCCACCTTCTAAGTTTTGCTTTCATCGGCGGCGGCTTCTTTCTCATTTCGAGTGCGTGGTCCGTGCTTTACCGGGCGCAGAAGAGGCACGCCCTGGCGACCACGGGTCCATACGCTTACGTGCGCCATCCGCAATACGTCGGCTTCATCATGGTGATGTTCGGCTTCCTGCTGCAGTGGCCGACGATCCTCACCCTGCTCATGTTCCCGGTGCTGGTGTGGATGTATGTCCGTCTCGCGCACCAAGAGGAGCGCGAAGCGATCACAGAGTTCGGCGACGCCTACCGGCAGTACGCCCTCGAGGTGCCGGGTTTTATTCCCCGCCTGTCGGGCCCCGCTGGCGCACGGACGTGAGGGCATGATCATGACCGTTCCTCCGAATAAGCCAGAAGACGTCTCCGCGCGGCGATCGCACGGCACATTAGCCTTCCTGCTCAATCACGGTGCGCCGATCATCTTCGCCGGACTGCTGTGGTACGTGCTCTGGTGGGGCCATTCGCCAGAGCTGCAAACGGTGGATGCGGCCATGTGGCACGTTTCATGGGTCGGCGTCATCGCTCTGCTTTATGTCGCGCTGCAGGCGCGTGCCATCCTGGCTCAGCCGCGCAGCGGCGTCACGCACGCAATGATCGAGATCCTGATCTCCCTCTTGCCTCTCTTTGTAGTGGTTTACGCCTTTGTCGATTGGATGCGCGGCGCAAATCTGCTCTCGGTCTTTCAGGTCATCGTCATGGTCCAGGCGACGATGGCATCGTTGATCGACGTTGTTATCTTTACCTGGTTCTCGATGAGCTTGAGCAGGCTATCGGTGCACACCCTCGACGTACGCTAGAGCCGAGTTCGGAGGTTCCCCCATGCATGACATGGCCGACGGGTGGATGATGTGGGGGATGGGAATTGGGAGCTGGATCGGACTACTTATCCTGGTGCTCGCAATTGCTGCGCTCATCAAATACGTCTTGTTTAGATGAGGGGGTGATATAGTTGTTTGTGTTGGCTTTTGCGGTTGTCGCTCATGGCACTTGTGAAAGCAGGCTTTGCTGTCGGAGCTCTGGTCTTCGTTGCATTGGACTGGACGACCTCAGTCTGCGCCCATGGTGTCGAGGGTGTTCGCCGCGAGCTGACTGGGCAAGGTTTCGAGCAGCTCGAGTTCCAAAGGACCAAGCCCCCGTTCAAGCTCGATGCCTGCCGCGACGGCCAGCGTTACCACCTGCACGTGGACTATTACGGTAAGATTACGGAAAAGACCGCGATCGGGCCGTGCAGTGAAAGTGGGTCATCGACGCGAGATGCGACCGCGCCGCAGGAAGCCGCGCCTACGCGCGGCGCCTCCATAGACACCAGCCAGTGTGCAGATACGGCCAACCCAGAAGTGGCCATTCCGGCTTGCACCCGCCTATCCGAGAATCGCGAATTGGATTCCCAAACCAAGGCGACAGCGCTCGGCAATCGCGGAGCGGCGCGGAAGCTGTTGGGGCAATACGAGCAAGCCATCGAGGATCTTGCCCTGGCTATTGCCCTTGAACCGGATAATCCGCAGTACTACTGCCAGCGAGGCGAGGTCCTATGGCGGTACCGAAAGTATCCGGATGCAATCGCCGACTTCACAAGTGCGCTGCAACAGCGGTCAAACTCCGTCTGCGCTTTGCGGGGCCGCGCCCTGGCCCACCTGGGCGATGGCAATGCGCAACAGGCGCTCGCTGATTCCAACCAGGCCTTGCGCTACGAGCCCAATAACACCGACTTGCTCCTCCTACGTGCTCGCGCCAGCCACGCAGCCAAGTCATATGACGCTGCCATCGACGGTTTTTCGCAGGTTCTCGACTCGCCGGCGCAGCGAACTCTTCTCCCCAGCGAGCGCGCCGTCATCCTCAGCGAGCGCGCTCGGGCCTTTTTGCAGAAGGGGCGCCCGGCTGAGGCCAAGACTGACGCAGATGCAGCCCTGAAGCTTGCTGCAAACAATCCGTTCGTAATCGCAGTCACAGGCCTGGTCGCGGAAAGTGAGGGCCGCAACGAGGAGGCCGTGACGCACTTCAAACGCGCCCTGTCGATCCAGCCCGATATCGAGATTGCCCAACGCGGTCTTGAGAGGCTGAACCGATCTGAGAGCGCTCCCCCCGGAGAGCCGATAGGCAAATCGACGGCCGAGAAGGAGACACCTAAACCGCCTGCGAAGGAGCTTTGTTCCCGGTATTTCGCGAACATTGGAAAAACGGTCCAAGTGCCATGTGAGTAGCGGAGGTACAGAAACCGGTACTGGGGCAAGGAGGATGCGCCACCCGGTTACATCTGCCGGGCGCCGCTACTACATAGTGTCAAAAGGCTGCCACTCATGGCTAATGTACGAGCAAGTTCGGCCGCCGCAGCTTTGGTCCTCGTTGCGTTGGGTTGGGCCACCCCTGCCTATGCCCACGGCGTCGAGCGTGTGCGTCGCGAGCTGACCGAGCAGGGTTACGAGCAGCTCGAGTTCCAGAGGACCAAGCCCCCGTTCAAGCTCGATGCTTGCCGCGACGGTCAGCGCTATCACCTGCACGTCGACTTTTACGGCAAGCTCACGGAGCAGACTCTCCTCGGCCCGTGCAATGGCGGAGAGGCTCAAGCGCCGGCGGATGAGGCGACGGCCAAGCCCGCGGACCTGCCGAAGCCGGTGTCGCCAGCGACCGCGCCGGCGAGCCGCGGAACCAAGACTCCACCCAAGCCAGCGGCGCGCGAGCTTTGCTCGAGGTACTTTGCGGAGATCGGAAAGACGCTCCAAGTCCCTTGCGAATAGCGCGGTGACGATCACTCTCGAACCCGGCGGCCAGTAAGGCCCGCAACCCTCGTACAGCTTCAGCCATACGGCTGCGCGATGGATGCGGAAACGCGGTGTCGCGCCCTGGGGGAGGTGTCAGCTCAACTGGGTCACAGCGCAGGCAAGCGGTGCGCGCGGTGACGGAGCGCTACGCAGCTTACAGCCCAGAGTACCTGGCAAGCGCTGTGAAGGCTCTTTTCGGAACTGGTTGAAATCGTCCGCTGCAGGCCAGCGTAGAACCGACGCAGCCGTGAAAAGCTTGAAAAGAATGGTGCCGCAAGAGGGATTCGAACCCCCGACCCCGTCATTACGAATACTAATTCACCGCCTTCTCGCCCCTTCTCCCTCCTGCTCACCAGCACACATAACAAATTGATATATTTACATTTTCACGTCGTCTCGCTACTCATCTTTCCACCCCTCTACTCACAATTTCTGGTGCCTCGGAGATGCCTCGCCTCACCGACGTATCTATCAGAGCTTTACCGCTTCCACCGACCGGGCAGGTCACGTACGACGACGAGAATTCGCCCCTCAAACTCCGAATCTCACACGGCGGCGCGAAGACGTTCATCGTCATGCTCGGCTCAGGCAAACGTCATACAATCGGACGCTTCGGGGAAGTCTCGCTAGCAGACGCCAGAGAGGCCGCACGGCGTCTCCGAGCGCAGAAAACGCTGCGCGCAATCCTTCCCTCATCCCGCACCACCGACGACGCTGTGAAGGCGTATTTGGCCGACATCCATGTACGCCCCTCCACCAGGGCATACTACGAGCGCCATCTGTCACGGCTGTCGGGCCGGCTCTCCGATCAGACCGCACAGCGATTGAGCGACCTAATCTCTAAGCTCACTCCCGCTGCTCGTAACCAAGCGCTCGCTTCTTTCCGCGCCTTCTTCGCATGGTGCATCTCGCGTCACGACCTTGAAACCAACCCCTGCCAGCGGCTCTCACAGGCGAAGCAGAAAAGCCGTGAGCGCACCCTCACCGACGCAGAGCTAAAAGCCATCTGGCAGGCCTGCGAAAACGACAGCTTCGGCAAGATCGTGCGGATGCTCATGCTCACTGGGCAGCGGCGCAGCGAAATTGCGGCGCTTGAAAGCGCTTGGATTACGCTACATACCGATCAGCCATTGCCGCATTCTATCACCTTCCCCCCGCACATCACCAAGAACGGCGAGGAGCACACTATTCCTCTATCTCCTCTCGCCAATTCAATTCTTCTGGTATCTCTTTCTTCGACACAAACGGCCGAAAAAATCCAGCCCTCAACCCGCTCCGCTGAAGTGCCTGCAAAAGGTTCATCCCCAAATTCTGCCCTCCTCTTCCCCTCCAGCAAGACTGGCGGTTTGATAAGAGGCTGGAACAAGCTCAAGGCGTCTCTGGATAAGAAGAGTGGAGTGACCGGCTGGACCTTGCACGACCTGCGCCGCACCTTTTCCACCATTCACGCATCCCTCGGGACGCCTCCGCATGTGACGGAGGCGCTCCTCAACCATAAGACCGGTACGCTGACCCCGATCGCCAAAATCTACAATCGGTACCGGTGGCAAAAAGAGATGCGCGAGGCGATGGAGAAGTACGACGCATACATTGCGAAGGTATGTTCAGCAGTGTGAATATTGTCGACACACTGCTTTTCCGCTAGCCTCATACCTGCTCGACCGGGCGCAAACCTGGGAAAGCGATTGCAATCGCTCCCTCAAAAGGAGTGACTGCAATGAAGATCCTCTCGAAGAAGCAGCTCAAGGACTACGTCGTCTACTCGATGCAGCACATCGCCCGTCTGGAACAAGCAGGCCAATTCCCCAAGCGGGTACGGCTCGGCGCGAACCGGGTAGGGTGGATCGAGCAGGAAGTAATGGCGTGGCTCGAGGAGCGCATCTCTCGACGAGACGCTGCCGCCTCCTCGTAAGAGGAAGCCAGGCCCCGGCTCCACACCGGGGCCTTTGCGCATCAAGGGCCCTGGCACCTCTTATGATACAGCTATAATCTCTGTATCATGCCCGCGAAAACGCGAAAAAGCATTACATTTCAACACCTTACCGCCACAGTCCGCGCGCTTAAAAAGCGCGACCTCTTTTCCCCTCCTGCCTCACCTTCTCCCTACCAGTCGAAGGCCGCGCTACCGCGCTTGAGGCAGTCGGTCCACTCCGTCATGTCGCTATCGCTTCAGACTTCGGGATGCGGAAAAGAGGTCGCGCTTAGCGACGACGGACTGGGCGGCACCATCCACGGCACGATGCCGGCCGCACCTTTCTTCCTGCTACAATGAAGCGGGCACGCTCTTTTTTGCGGCGGAGATCAATCTTCGGGCATCCTCACGACAGAAGGCTCTACCCGTCGCATCCTCCGCCATGAACAAGCTGCGCATCGGTCTCAACAAGCACATACCGCTTCCGGCACGTCGGCGCTTTCTATATTTCAACGATACGATCCCCAGCATCCCCGGCGCGCGGGTTTTCGATATCACGAAGCACAGCTTCAACCCACTGCACAACATCGACTACAAGCGCGCCCGTGACCTGGCCGACGCGCTCTACGCCATCTCCCCCCAAGGCGAGAACACGCTCACCGTTCGCAACGGCCGACGCGCCCTTTTGCACGCCTTTACCACTACACGGCGCTTCGACAAGATCCAGAGCACCGAAGAAGTGCGGGGCATGATCGACGATATCCTCGCGTCGCCTGTTCTCAAACGTGTCCTTTGCAATCCGACGAACTTTTCATTCAGCCACAACTCCGTCATCCTCGCGAAAATCGACCGCGCCGAGCTTGGCGACTTCGACGCCCTCGTCCTCGGCATCCTGCTCATCAACCAGTTTAAGGGACAGCTCGTCATCCCCGACTTCGGCTTCTACGGACGCGACGCTCACATCACCCTTATCCGCGAGAACCGCCTCATCGCCGGTATCAATTTCCTCGGTGAGCTACCACTACGCCTCCGCCAGGCCGCATTGCTCATCAAGGACAAGCAAGCATCCCACGCACTCATAGATGACGCTGAAATACTCGCAAAATACGCCGGTTATGCACCCCACACCAATCAGTACATTGCCGAGGTAGAGCGAGCGATCTCCTGACGCTCCGGCCCCTGAACGTCTCTTGACATCAATCCATCGCAGACGTCACCCTCAACTATCACCGGAGTGCACTCAAATGTTCCGCCATATTTGCCTGGCTCTTCTACTGTCAGTCGCTCCCTTCGCGTCCACCCTCGCGGACACGGTCACCGTCATGGGGTTCACAGACGACGCAGCATTTCTCGCCCTCGCCACGAACTCCAATCTCACGGACGCACGCACCAAAGCACTCGCCGCTTGTCAAGAGAAAGCGCGAAGCTGCCGCGTCCTGGAGGTCGTCACTTCCGGCTGTTATGCAGTTGCCCTTTCGCCTGGTGCCTTCTGGACCGGGAAGGGACCTACTCTCAACACAGCCACCGCCGCCGCCCGAACCAAATGCTTCAACCAAAGCCCCGACTGCACGATAAAGATCACAATGTGCGATGCTAAAGCATACGCTCCTCACGAAACGGCCCTCGTCTGCGACAATAGCACCTGCGACATCCCCCGTAGCGGTCGCAAAAATTTCGACGGGATCACGATCCTCAGCGACCCCATAAGGAAGGAAGAACCGAAGCCACTCGCCGCTGCGCCAACGCCTCAAGCTCCACCGCCGCCGACACCTCTCGCCCAGCACAAACCGACGTCATATGAGCTTTTTGTACAACTGCTCAGCCGCCTCAAAAAAGACATCGGACCGGCTGCAGACGCGGTCTTCGCGTCGCCGATATATAAGGCAGGCGCAACAGCCTTTCTCGGCTTGCTCGCTCTAGGTGTAAGCTACGAGCTTGCGAAGAAGTATCACCTACGCGAGCGCTGGCAGCGCTTCGTCTACCTTGACGGTCCTCCACCGATCCCTCACGAGCCAGAACTCCAGACTGCGAGTTTCTTCACGCGAGTGAAGGCGCGGATTACTTCTCTCAATCCACTTCCCGCACGAGCACCGCCAACCCCAGAACAAGGACGCGCCGCTCAATCAGCACTCAAGCTCGCGCACTCCCTCATCTTCGACCACGACCAGCCCTATCGCGCCCTCGAAGACACCAGCTATGCAATAGACCTTCTAGAGAGTTCCACACTCGCCGCTAAGCAGATCGCGATCGCCCAAAGCAACGATCCAACTGCCACATTTACAGACGAAGAAGGTAAGCTCTTCGAACCCGGTGCACTCAAGGCTGCCACGCTGCATATGGAGGCAATCGCACGCTTCAATCACAACCCGAAGAAATCACTGAAGATACTGAAGCAAGCCATTGCAATAGCTCCGCACGCGGCCCCGTTCCACTACGCCTATGGCAATCTCGCGCTCGACAGCGACTACAAAGGCGCCATCCGAGCACTGCAGCAGGCAGTCGCCCTGGAACCCGAGAACATCGACTACGAAAAGACGCTCCTGCGCGCGAAAAACATCTCGAAGGGCGAGCGCGTCATAGCCGGCAGCTTCAAGATCGCACGCAAGACCTACAGCACAGTACGCATCATCCAGCGCCTCTTCGCCTGGGGCCTCATCATCGCAACGGGCGTCAACATCTACATCCAGAACTGGATCGGTGTCGCTGGATGCCTCACCTTCCTCATCCTCATGGGACTCATTCTCAAGGGGAAAGATAAGGCTGCGGAATGGCTCGACGCGCACCGTTAAGCTACGCGTTGCTCATCGAGAGCCTGCTGCGCGAGACTGCCGACAATATCGCGCTCTATCCATCACGACCGCATCGCTTGTTCCGCCAACCCCATGAGACTGTGCAAGAGCAGTACCGTCGGCTGCAAGCCCTCTATAAGCGGTCACGTTACCATGACGACAACTATCTCGAAGAGCTATGCGTGCATTACGCATGCTCGATACATGATGACACCCACAAGAGCGGCAACGTGTGCGCCACGTACGCCGCCACCATCCATTCGCTTCTCGCGCAAAACAAACTGTACTTCCAGTTCCCAAGCACTCTAGAGCGCGACCCGGCCGCTCAGGCGCAGCAGCGCCAATCTCTCCAGTCGATCGAGCCGTACCTCACCTATGAGAGTACGATCCGTGATCACTTCGGCAAGACCGTCTGCCTCATCCTCCTCTTCATACTCCACCAGCTGCCGAAGCTGCCCGACGAAGCCGATCTTACCGTCCCACTTCACGCGCTCGTCGACGTGCGCCAGACCGTCGAAGGTATCGTAGGCACCATCGTTAATGAGGCAGCATACGAAGACCATGCGGTATCGCTGGCCTTCCTTCACACTCGCAATGCGATCGCTTACAACATCCTGCGAGCATCGAACCTGACCCCCGAGCAACTCAAGCGCTCGCCGCACAAGATCATCCCACCGGGCCAATCGACCCTGCCGCCAGATGCTCTCATCCAGGCATATCTCGGCGGCACGCCGTTTGCCGATTTCCTCTCGACGCCAGTTCCATTCTCTATCCCGCGCCAACTCTATGCCGAGCACGCAGCCGTCTTCGCCCCCTCAGGCCACGGCAAGACGCAGACGCTTCAGGCCCTCATAGCTGGCTTTCTCAAAGAACCCGACCCTCCCGGCATGTTCATCCTCGACAGTCAAGGCGACATGCTACGGCGGATCGAAAGGCTTGCGGTGTTCGATGGCGCGCTCAAAGACCGTCTCGTCATCCTGGACCCAGAGGATGCGATGCCCCCGGCGCTTAACTTCTTCCAACTCGGCACCGGCGCCGACTACGACGCCCAGCAGCACGAACTTTTCAACTACCTCTTCACCGCGATCGACAGCGAGCTCACCGCCAAACAAGGCACTGCGGTCACGTACCTTTTGAAGCTCATGCGCGTCATTCCTGGCGCCACCATTGAGACCCTCAAGGATCTCATGGAAGCGGGAAAGGACAGTGACCTTCTCCAGCACGTCTCAAAGCTCGACCGCATCACCCAAGACTTCTTTGCTCACCAGTTCCTCGACAAGTCGATGGTACCTACACGCACGCAGATCGCGCGGCGCCTCTACACTATCCTCGGCAATCCCACCTTCACACGCATGTTCGCCGCCAGAGAGAACCGCTTCAATGCACTCACGGCATTGCGCGAAAAGAAGATTGTGCTCGTCAACACTTCACAGCGCTTCCTCGGTCAGGAAGCTTCCGGCGTCTTCGGCCGTTTTATGATCGCGCAGTGCCTCGCCGCCGCGTACGAGCGTGGACCTTCCAACCACCTCTCACTCCTTATCGTCGACGAGGCGTCCGAATACTTCGATGCGAAGACCGAGCGCATCCTCTCACAGGCCCGCAAGTACGGTCTCGGCCTCCTCTTCGCCACGCAGTACCTGGAGCAGATGCCGCCCCAGGTAAAAGCCGCCGTCAACGGCAACACAGCGATCAAGGTCGCTGGTCCCGTCGGCTACAACGATGCCATGATGCTTTCACGCGAGATGTACACCACGGCCGACTTCATCCGCTCGATGCGCAAAACGCAGTCGGAGACGCAGTTCGCTTGCTATGTGCGCAGCATGACGCCGCGCGCGGTTGCGCTTTCAATACCCTTCGGCACGCTCGAAAAACAGCCGACTATGCCAGAAGAGAACCGTCGCGAAATGCGCCGGCGCAATGCCGAGCGGTTCGGCGCTCCGGCTCCGGCTCCGCACACTCCGCCGCCGCCTGCCGCGCCGCTACCGCCGGCCTCTGATATCCCCATCAAGCGCAAGCCTTGGGAGTAGGGTGTGATACAGTCAGAGGGTGATCTCGCACGAAAATGTGAACGTCTCCGCATCGCAGCTCATCCACAAACACGCAGCAACGTGACTGCGTACCGCGCACGTCGACACCATCGTACCGACTGCGTAACCCAAATGTATGGAGATCCAAGTCACCGAACGCAGGTCGCGAACTCGGCGCAAGAAGACCGGCGTCAATATCGCCCTCTCACCTGATTTCGACGTCCGCCGCATCCTCCTGCCGCTCTATCGGCACGGCAAACTCCCTACCGCGTATCTTCTCGCCTTCCGAGGCGGCAGCTACACCGCGGGGCGCAACCGCCTCACCAAGCTCTATCACGAGACTGCTGGCGAGAACGCCCACCTCATCCACCGCATCAGCCCGAACTGGCGGTACATCAATCCGCTCTATCGCGACGAGCTCTACGATCTTGGCGAGAAGGGAGAGGATATCCTGCGCCAAGCAGGTCTCATCGGCGAGTATCAAAACCCGCTCCAACAAAAGGCGCGCATGCGCGAGATGGTGAACTTGCCGCACGCTGTAATGATCTCAACCACTACAGCTTCCATTGAGCTTGCTGCTCAGAAATTCGGCACCCACCGATTTTTCTCCTGGGACGAGGTCCTCGAACACATGCAGCCAGAACATCTGGATACCAGCGAAGTGCCATTTGCCATGCAAGCCGACATCGGATACCGCTTCGACGATCGCCTCGAACGCAAAAGCTACAAGCTCATTCCCGACGGCGTTTTCGTCCTCAAAGACCAGGCCAGCAGCGAGGCGGTCGGCTTTGCCGTCGAGGCCGAGAACCGCAAGCAATCCGGCGCCTCGAACCTGATGCACACCTCGTTCCTCAAAACCTTCCTCGGCTATCGCTCCATCACGCGAGCCAACGCGCACCGTCCCATCTTCGGCGAGAAGACATCGCTCATGGTCCTCGTGGTCACGCGCTCACAACGTAAAATCGAAGAGATGAAGAAGATCATCATGCAAGCCACCGATAACAAAGGCTCGGCGCTTTTCTGCTTCCGCCATATCCCGGTCCTCGGCTCGCCCGAAGCTGCACCGAAACCTGACCAGACGCTCTTCACCGGTGCATGGGAGCGGGCGGGGCACCCCCCCTTCTATCTCCACACACTCTCCGATAAGCCGCATCGCTGACCGATGCTACCGCCGCCTCGTCGCGGTACAACCCACGCCGCTTATTATCATGCGCGGCTCTTCGGGGTATGACCGCTTCCTCGCGCGGCGCACCGCTGAACAATTCCGCGATGGTAGCTGGCGCGAAAAAACCCCGACAACGAATTGCCGGGGTTGACGCGTTACGCCGCGTCGGAGCGCTTGCGGTACGTGCGAAGAAGCAGTCCCTCCTCGCCGACCTCGAACTTGATGTGGGCTTTGACGCCGATGTACTCGACCATCTCGCCTGTCTTCTCGTCGATCTTCTCGCTGCGCCAGGCCACGCCCACCGGGGTCATGTTCTTGCTCCGGTAGAGCTTGCCGTCCACGCCGCGTTCAGGCTGCTGACGAAGAAGTACGGTGAAGTCAGGATCGCGACCCTGCCGCTCCTCGGTACCCTGGTCTTCGACGACGGGTTGCTTGCTAACAGTCCTCGTAGCCATCTCAGGCTCTCCTTTGAAACCCGCGCAACGAACTATTCGAAGGCGGGTGGGGAAAGCCGAGATACGTCTCAGCGAAGCGACCCAGGTCATTTTTAATCCGGTCTCGGCTCTAGAAGCCTCACGTCCGTCCCTCCCTACTTCTCCCCCATCCACCTTCGAACTCATGAGTGGGCGGCAGAAGGCTCAAGCCGAAGCTGCGCTCCGCGCTATAGACGCTACACAGTCATCGTACCCTTCTGCTGTCCACCCACGATCAAAAGACCCTGCTTTGCCTATGATACAGTCAGTATACGGACATTCGCAAAGGAGGTATCCACATGTCCCAGTTCATTGACTTCGCTGAGCTCAAGCGCGAGCTCAGTATTGAAGCCGTCGCTGAATGGCTCGGCCTGGATCTCAAACGGATGACCAACGGGCAACTGCGCGGTGCATGCCCGATTGAAGGCGGCGATCGCCTCTTCACGATCACGCCAGACTTCATCAACAAGGATGGCACGTGCGGCAGGTTCTTCTGCTTCGCGAACGAGTGCCGGCGCAGGTGGCCCAGAGGCGGCGACGTCATCGAACTCGTTGCCAAGGTGCATCAGTTGAAGCCGCAAGACGCCGCGGCAGAGCTACAAAAAGCCTTCCAGACGCCCCAAACAGCCCCTCAGGCCACCAAACTGCCGGAAGGCGGCCTCGACTACCTCTTGGCCGATCATGAAGCCGTACAGGCTCTTGGCCTCTCGAAAGAGCAGGCGGTGCGTCTCGGCATAGGGTTCGCACCGAAGGGCATCATGCGGGGGCGTATATGTTTCCCGCTACGAGATCCCGAAGGCAAGCTCCTCGGTTACTGCGGATACGCAGAAGGCATGGAGCCAGCGCTGAAGTTCCCGATCAAGTTCCTCTGATCTTGCGGCCTCGCATCAGCGAGGCCGTTCTCTTGCAAATTTAATCTTTCCCGCCCTGCAGCTCATCAGCTGACACTCCGCATCGCTGCTGCGTTCCTGGCACGGTTACAGCGCGCGACCCCTGGCATAGATGGGAAGCCTCTGTAGCAACACAGGAGGTACCCATGAACATCCTCGAACTACTCCGCAAGGCGCTCGCCTGGGAAGGCGACGACTACCGGAACATGCCCGACTACTCGACGATCCTCGACCATCTCGGGCTCACCGAAGACGACGATCCCGAGCTCATCCGCGAGTGCATCCAGGATGAGATCGAGAGCCTCGAAGTAGAGGCTGACGATGATGACGCCGGCGAGGAGAGCACCGATGTGGGGGAATAAGAAGCAGAACGCTGAAGCCCCCATCGAGCTCATGACCTACGACGAACTGCTTTTCCTCAAGCAGCGCGTCGACCAGGAGCTTGCGGGCCGCGGCGATGCAGAGCTTCAAGCTTTGAAGGAGAAGCTTATTCTCATTGCGAACGCTCAGGGTCTCTCACTCATCGACCTCTTCGGCGGACGTCAGCCTCGCAAGCCGAAAGAGAAGCGAAAGCACCGCCCGAAGTACCGCGATCCTGAGACCGGCGAGGAGTGGAGCGGCCGCGGAAAGCTTCCTAGCTGGCTACAGACCAAAGTCGACGCCGGCGTTCCCGTGGAGACTTTTCTCATCCAGTGATCGCCGTACTCAAACAAAAAACCGGTAGCGCCCCGCATGGGCGCTACCTCTCACCTGGTCCATGGCGACTGAGCTGCTGCCGGTCTCGTGGACACGCACCTAAGCTAATCGCATCTGCTCCTCGAACGCCACTGGGCTGACATAGCCCAGCGTCGAATGCCGCCGTCGGGGGTTATAGAACCGCTCGATGTAGT
>NZ_WBUE01000021.1 GCF_009026145.1 Hyphomicrobium sp. | reverse complement strand
GCGCGGGCGACTGGGGCGCGGCTGTGCCGACGGCCGGCGTCTCGCGCCGACGCCGGGGCGGGCGCCGTGGCGCAGCCTCCTTCGGCACGCCGACGTAGATCGGCTTGCCGCCATTGTGGTGGATGCGCTCGAGCCACGAGGCCTTGGAGAACATCAAGCCCTTGTGGCGTAGCCAGTCGATGATGTCGTTGCGGTGCGCCAGCCCCGCCGCCGAGATCGCGGCCATCCACTCGTCAAGGTCGCGTCCGGTGTTCTCCTTCAAGCCGTCGATGAAGGCGCGCTCTTTCTCGCCGAAGTCGGTGGCCATCGCGCGTTCCCCGCGTCCCCTCAGATCCAACGGCGCGACTTCGCCTTGTAGTCGAGATACGCCTGCCCGAACTTGCGTTCGAGGTGGCGCTCCTCGGGCAGGATGGCAAGCCAGGTGACGAGCGCCGCGAAAAGCGCCGCCGCGACCACGAGCCAGACATTCTTGGTCAGCTCGGCGGCGCCCAGGAGGATCATCGCGTCGGCAAGATAGATCGGGTTGCGGAAGCGGCGGTAGGGTCCGCTGGTGACGAGGCTCGTAGCGCCCGCGTCTGGTAGCACCGTCGTGCCGTGGCGGCGCAGCGTTAAGATCGCCCAGATGAGCAGTGCGATGCCGGCGACGCCGATGCCGCGGCCGATGAGGCGCGCCGCCGTGTCGTCGAGCCCCGGCCACGTAAGCGGCGCCAGGTAGCCGAGGGCGATCGCCGGCACGATGACGGCGACGAGAAGAATCGGCGGCCAGGGCACTTGGCTCGGCCGCTCGGCGATATCGAAGCTGGTGTTGGAATCCTCAGCCGGCATGGCACGTCCGATGGCGTCTACGTCTACACCCGACGTTTACACCACAAACGAGTCGCGCCGCTAATCGGCGCTAGTTCACCCTCGGCTTGTCGCGCGGCGTCGGGGTGACGTCGGCCGTCGCCGCCAGCTCGGCCGCAAGATCGAAGGTCTTGCACTGCTTATTGGCCAGTTGCCGGTTGTAAGCCTCGAGTACGGCGAGGTCCTTGCGGTACTGGGCATCGGGATCGAGGCCCTCCTTGGTGCCGCCGAAGACAGGGGTGGCCAGCGACTGCATTCCCCGCGCGGCGATCGACGCCTTCTTGTTCGAATCATAGCCGCGCACCTGCAGGATGCGGATCTGCATCAGGCCGGTGAGCTTGCGGCAGTCGTATTTCAGCTCTTCCTCGGAGAGCTGGTAGCCGGCGGTCGGCAGCGCCCCGGTCACCACGCCACCGTCCGAGGGGGGCGGTAGGTCATTGACGAGATTGGGCTTGGTCTCGACCGGCGCTCCCGCGCAGCCGCACACCAAGGCGCTCGCCAGAGCCGCGCATATCAGAACCCGCCATCGGCGCATCGTCTTCTCACCCAGCCGCTGCGGCTAACGAGCCTTGAAACGGGGCGGATTGAAGGCGCCCCGTCGCCGCGCCGGGCCGCGACACAACGCTTTTGCGCACGTGTTGCCTGGAGGAGCCGGGCGCGGTTCAATGGCCGGGCGACCGCGCTGGAGCAAAAGCGCGGGGGAAAGGGTATATGCACATCAACAGGACCGTCGTCCTCTGCGCGGCGCTCATCGCTTTCATGGCGGGTGCCGGGCGCGCCGAGAACGAGCCGACGGGTTACGCCTGCACCTTCGATATGGGCACGGCGTGGACCTTCGAAGACGGCGCTTTCGAGAGCAAGGCGCCTGAGCCCATCAGCCTCACCATCGCCGACATCGACCTCGAGCGCCAGACGGCGCAGCTCGTCCCCGAGGCGGGCAAGGTTCCCGGCGCGCTCAAGATCGTGCGTGCCATCAACGCCAACCACTTTCTCGAGGTCGTCAACGAGGGATTCCTCAATCTGACGACGATCTACGACAAGGATGCCGCGAGCGGCGCCTATCCCGCCGTGCATTCGCGCCACTTCGGGGTGCTCGGCCAGCCGGTCGTCGCCCAATACGCCGGGACCTGCACGGCGAAGTAGCGGCACGAGGCTGTGGATGCGCGCCGTTGTGATTGGCGGCGCGCGGCCGACGGGTTCATCCTGGCGCCGCCGGGGTCGAGCGGAGAAGGGAAGTGGCGCTGCACCTCATCAAGCTGTGCGTCGGGGTCGACAGCATCGAGGAGCTGGCCGACTGGCAGCGCTCGCGCCTCGCCGAGCAGAAGCAAGCCGGAAGAGCGCCGCGCATCTCGCACACCACGTTCCAGACCCCCAAGCGCGAGGCTGAGCTGCTCGATGGCGGCTCGCTCTATTGGGTGATCAAGGGCAGCGTGCAGGTGCGCCAGAAGCTGATTGGCTTCGAGGACGGCAAGAAGTCCGACGGTCGGCCGGCGTGCAGGATCCTGCTCGATCCGGCGCTGGTTCCCGTACGCCCGGTGCCACGGCGCGCGTTCCAGGGCTGGCGCTATCTCGAGGCGGCCGACGCACCGCCCGACCTCGGCCGCGGCGACAAGGGCATCGCCGATCTGCCGGCGAAGCTGCGCCGCGAGCTCGCCGAGCTCGGTTTGCTCTAAGTCATGAACTCATAAATCCGCTGCCATACGTGGATGGAGGCAAGCGGGACTGGAACAGCAGCCGCTTCATGGCCGGCTAGCAAAGCGCGGCTAGGGGCGGTAGCGGTCACTATTCGACGATGAATGTGGTGCGGTCTACGCCCGTGTTGCCGTTCGCCGGATCATGAGCGTAAACGAGAACGTCATAGGTTCCTGCAACCTCGACAGCCACGCTCGCCACAAACTGGCTCGTCTCGCCGGCATAGCGCATTGGAAGGCGTGCCACCGGGTTTCCGTCTCGGCGCACGATCGCCTGCACCTCGTATTTGTCGGCATCCCAAAGACCAGCCGGCTCGATTGGGCAGCCGCACATCATCAGTACATTGGCGCGCACATCGACTTTGCCCGCGCCTTTCAGCTTGATGTGGGCCGGGGGTGACAGCACATCCACGACGAAGCCCGGCAGCTCGAGTACCCAGCCATCGCCGCCCGCATGGCCGCGGCCGGGGATCACCCACTGGCTGGATAAGACGCGGTGCGCTGCCTGCAGCTGCGCCAGAGGGCCGTAGGCCTCAACTTCGATGAGGCGGGGCTCCGCTAGGGCAAGGGTAACCGCGAACTTGGCAGATGATGGATCTGACAGTTGAGTGCGGCGACCTCCGCCCTCGTGCATGAGACGCTTGGTATCGCCGGTCCCACCCTGCGTAATTCCGGTGGCGAGTACTTCACCCGTTTGGGCATCGCGCAACGTTACCCGCATCCCGCCCATACTGGTGCCGATGAATTTGGCGTCCTTGCTGAGCACGCGCACGATGATATCGGTAGGCTCGGCGACGGCACTTGTGGCAAGTGCTACCAGGCCTCCAATGCATGCCAGCGTAGTGGGGATGAAACGCATGTGCCTGCTCCGCTTCGTTTGCGCCGCATCGTCTGCGCCGCGTCTCGATGCTCATTTCCGTTTCTGAGTGACCGTAAAGGCACCGCGCAGTTCGCCGGGGTCAAATCCAGTCGCCTGATCGTCGGGATATAGGCGTTGGATCTCCGCCTTGAGGGCAGGCTCCAGATTTGAGCCATGACAGGTCAAGCAAGGCTCTGCCGCGGTAGGGATCGCTTTCATGTAGCGAAACACGCTCTCGCCGTTCTGCGTGACCGTTTCGGTATGCTCGAGACTCGCGGGGTCTGCCCCAGCATTGATCTTGCGTACGAAATCCTCGAGCACCCGACGCTCGAACGCGTCGGGGGCATTGGCCGGATTGCGCACCTTCAGTGCCGTGCGCCCCACTTTGACAGCGTGGGCCTGTGACTGATCCTCGGCGATCGCCGGCGCAATGCTGCGGCAGACACCCACTGCCGCAACGGGGCCGCCGGCCTTGATCGCGGCGACCAGCTGCGCCTTCAGAGTTTCGCCTAGTCCTTTTGCGGCGGCACGCGCGGCTGCAAGCGAGGACGCATCGGCTGGGGTGGCATCTTGCGCGCGCGCAGCCGGGCCCGGCATCCCGAGCAGCAAAAACAGCAGCACGAACCAAATCCCCAGCTGTCGGCCCGACCGACTGACGGCGTGTTGCCCGTTAACGGGGCGCATGATCTGGCGCAAGGCGCTGGCCGCCAGGCGTGCCGATATTGCGGGGGAAATAGCGATGAAACCGGGGTTCATATTGACCTCCCACGGGCGCGAGGCTTGGACGCGGTGCAAAAGAGCTCATGCAGCAGCCCGATCAAGCGCGCGACGCGTGCATCCGCAAGGGAGTAGTAGATGCTCTGCGCGTCGCGCCGCGTGGCCACAAACTTTCCCTCACGCAGCTTGGCGAGGTGCTGCGAGAGCGCCGATTGGCTCAGCGGGACTACGGCCTCCAGCTCGGATACCGAGCGTTCCCCGTCCGTCAGCTCGCACAAGATCAGCAGACGATGCGGATTGGCAAGCGCGCGCAGAAGCTCGGCGGCGTCGTCGCAGTTTGCTTCCAGCTCTTGAATATTCATCGCACCTAATTTAGCTATGCCTAATATAAAGGTCAAGACACGATGGGCAACCGGCATGCTGACATGGAGTTCCAGATGACGGCCGACGGCCTAAAGGCATTGCTTCTGGCAGGCCACATCATCGGCTTGAGTGCTAGTGCCTATGGCGCCGAACAGCCATCCAACCCCCCGCGCTTCGAAGTGAAGCTGCAGGAGGTCGACGATCTCAAGTCCGTCTACGCCACAGTGCGCAGCCGCGACCTGATCGAGGCCCGCGTCCGTACGCCTGGCACCATCGCTACGCTGAAGGTGGACGAAGGCGATTCCGTCAAGCAGGGCGAGGTCCTGGCCCTCGTCGGCGACCCCAAGATTGCCCTGCGCATCAAGGCGCTCGACGCGCGCATGGTGGCGCTCGAGTCGCGCCTCGAGACGAGCGATGCCGAACTCAAGCGCGCGCTGACACTGAAGGAGAAAGGTGTCGCCTCGCAGGCACGCGTCGATCTGGCGCAAACCGCCTACGACGTGGCTCTCAACGAGCTAAGGTCGGCGCGTGCGGAGCGCTCCGTCGTCGAGACAGAGATCGAGGAAGGGCAGGTGCTGGCTCCCGCCTCGGGTCGCGTGCTCAAGGTGCCTTTCACGGAAGGGAGCGTTGTGCTGGCGGGTGAAGGCATCGCCACGATCGCCGCCAAGGGATATCTCCTGCGCCTCGAGCTCCCTGAGCGACACGCGCGCTTCATCAAGGTTGGCGATCCGATACGCGTTGGTGCGCGTGGGCCTGGCCCGGAAGAGGCCTCGCTTGCGACGGGGCGCATCTCGCAAGTGTATCCCGAGCTGAAGAACGGCCGCGTCATAGCCGATGCGGAGGTCCCGGACCTCGGCACCTATTTCGTCGGCGAACGACTGTTGGTGTGGATCTCGGCCGGCAAGCGCCAGACCTTCATCGTGCCGCGCTCCTACCTCTTCAAGCGTTACGGCCTCGACTACGTGCGGCTCTGGGGAAGCGATGGCGCGCCTGCGGACATCGTGGTGCAGACTGGCCGTAACACCAGAGATGCGAGTGGGCAGGAGATGACAGAGCTGCTCGCCGGCGTTAGGGCCGGTGACCGACTGGTGAGCCCATGAACTCCCCCGCACGGCTCGGCGTCTCCGGCTTCCTCACGCGCTCGTTCATCCAGTCGCCGCTCACCCCGCTCGTTCTTCTTGCCGGCCTGGCGCTCGGCTTGATCGCGCTCATGGCCCTGCCGCGGGAGGAGGAACCGCAGATCTCCGTCCCCATGGTCGATATCTTCGTCACCGCCGACGGCCTCAAGGCGGAGGATGCGGTCAAGCTCGTCACCGAGCCACTTGAAACCATCGTCAAGGCCATCAACGGCGTGGAGCACGTTTACTCGAACACCGAGGACGACCGCGTCGTCGTTACGGCCCGATTCCTCGTCGGCACCTCTGCCGACGACGCGATCCTGCGTGTGCACGAGAAGGTGCGCGCCAACTACGACAGAATTCCGCTCGGCATTCCCGAGCCGCTGATCGTCGGGCGAGGTATCGACGACGTCGCCATCGTGACGTTGACCCTGGCCCCCATGCCCGGCATCGACAGCTACCAGGACAATGCGCTTTATCATATGGCCGAAAACCTGCAGGTCGAGCTCGCCAAGCTGGACGACATTGGGCTCACCTACATCGTCGGTGGACGTCCCGACCAAATCCGCGTCGAGCCTATGCCGGAGCGCCTCTCGCTCTACGGGGTCACGCTCACGCAGCTCGTGGGCAAGGTGAAGGAGGCCAACCGCTCGTTTCTTGCGGGGCGTATACGCGAGCGCAACGCGAGCATTCCCGTTGTCGCGGGGCAGACCCTGCAGGGCGTTCCCGACATAGGCTTGCTGTTGCTCACCACGCGGGATGAACGCCCGGTGTATGTGCGCGATGTCGCCAACGTCGTGGTTGGCGCCAAGCCGCTCGATCGCCGAGCCTGGCACTACACCAAGGCGGCCGCCGGGCGGCTGCACCGCACTCCTGCCGTTACCGTTGCGCTCGCCAAACGGGCCGGGGCCAACGCGGTCGTCGTTTCGGAGCAGATCGTCGAGCGCTTGCGTGAGCTGCAAGGCGACCTGGTGCCCAACGACGTCGCGGTGACCATCACCCGCAACTATGGGGAGACGGCCGACGAAAAAGCCAATGAGCTCTTGTTCCATCTCGGCTTGGCGACGCTTTCCATCGTCGTGCTCGTCGGCGTAGCGATCGGCTGGCGCGAGGGCATCGTTGTGCTCGTCGTTATTCCGACGACGATCCTGCTCACGCTGTTCGCCTCCTGGCTTCTCGGCTATACCATCAACCGGGTGAGCCTTTTCGCGCTGATCTTCTCGATCGGCATCCTCGTGGACGACGCCATCGTCGTCATCGAGAACATCGCCCGTCACTGGGCCATGAGCGACGGTCGCAGCCGCGTGGCGGCTGCCATAGATGCCGTCGCCGAGGTAGGCAACCCGACGATATTCGCCACGCTCACCGTCGTCGCCGCGCTGCTGCCCATGCTGTTCGTGTCCGGGCTCATGGGGCCTTATATGAGCCCCATCCCGGCCAACGCATCCGCGGCCATGGTGCTGTCTTTCTTCGTGGCGGTGATCATCACGCCGTGGCTGATGCTTCGCATCGGGGGTGGCGGCGGGGCACATCCTGCCGCCCCGCAAGGTGGGTGGCTGGCGCGCACCTACGTCGCCACTGCGCGTCCAATCATCGCCCGGCGCCGCACCGCGCTCACGTTTCTCATCCTCGTCGGCATAGCGACGCTTTTGTCGCTCGGTTTGTTCGCCACCAAGTCCGTCTCTGTTAAGCTGTTGCCCTTCGACGACAAGTCAGAGTTGCAGGTGGTCATCGACTTGCCGCGCGGATCCAGTCTCGAGGAGACGGATCGCGTGCTCGATGCAGCCGCCGGCCGGATGGCCGACCTTGAGGAGCTGAGCTCAATCCAGGCTTACGCCGGCACGGCGGCGCCTTTCAACTTCAATGGCCTCGTCCGCCACTACTATTTGCGCAGTGAGCCGCAACAGGGCGATCTGCAGGTCAACTTCGCGCCTAAAGCTGAGCGCAGCAGAACGAGCCACGAGATTGCGCTCGACGTGCGCCGACGTCTCAAGGGACTGTCAGCGCCCGAGGGAACGGCGGTCAGCGTTGTCGAGGTGCCGCCGGGGCCGCCTGTCATTGCCACGCTGCTGGCCGAGATCTACGGCGCCGACGCGGAGCAGCGCCGCGCGGTGGCGCGCAAGGTGCGCGAGATCTTCCGGTCCGTGCCGTTTATCGTCGACGATGATGTCAGCTTCCGGCAGCGCGCTCCGCGGCAACGCTTCGTCATCGATCAGGACAATCTCGAGTTTCACAAGGTCGAGCAGAGCGACGTCTACGACACCATCGCCGCCTATCTCGGCCGCACGCCGGTAGGCTACTCGCACAAGGGGGGTGGTCGGCATCCGGTGGAGATCGCTGTCGAGCTGCCGAAGAAGGACCTCTCCCTCACGGAAGCGACCCTGTCGACCCCGGTGCCTGCGAATGCGCTGCCGGGAGAACGCGGGGCGGTCGAACTCGGCGACGTCGTGAAGCTCGAGCGGGAGGAGGCCTCGTATCCAATCTTTCGCCACAACGGGCGCGCCGCCGAGATGGTGACGGCAGAGCTCGCCGGCGAGTTCGAGGCGCCGATCTACGGCATGCTGGCAGTCGCCGATCTTATCGACGAGACGGACTGGGGTGCGCTGCCGAAGCCGCAGGTGCGTCTGCACGGCCAGCCCATCAGCGAGCAAGAGCCTGTTCTCCTGTGGGACGGCGAGTGGGAGGTGACGTACGTCACCTTCCGCGACATGGGCGCCGCGTTCGCCTTGGCGCTGCTCGGCATCTACGTGCTGGTCGTCGCGCAATTCCGCTCGTTCACGCTACCGCTCGTTATCCTCACGCCCGTGCCCCTCACCCTCATCGGCATCATGCTCGGGCATTGGCTGTTCGGCGCGCCGTTCTCGGCAACGTCAATGATCGGCTTCATCGCCCTCGCCGGCATTATCGTACGCAACTCGATTTTGCTCGTCGACTTCATCCGCGACCGCCGTACGACCGGTGCGCCGCTGCGAGAGGTGTTGTTGGAGGCGGGCGCCATTCGCTTCAAGCCGATACTGCTTACGGCACTGGCGGCAATGATCGGAGCTGCGGTGATCCTGACCGATCCCATTTTCCAGGGGCTGGCCATTTCCCTGTTGTTCGGCCTTGCCTCGTCAACGCTGCTCACCGTGCTCGTCATCCCGGCGATCTACGTCGTGCTGCGTGACGATGGACGCTCGCTGGCAGGTTCCGGAGCTTAGGAGGGGGCTCCTCTCTGGATCGCGTCGCCGGTATCCGCGACGATCGCCGCGTCCGGCATTGGGCGCGTCTTGCCAAGCGCCGCCATCAGCGCGAGCGT
Organism: Hyphomicrobium sp.; assembly: GCF_009026145.1. Lineage (GTDB taxonomy): Bacteria > Pseudomonadota > Alphaproteobacteria > Rhizobiales > Hyphomicrobiaceae > Hyphomicrobium_A. The sequence goes on along the minus strand of NZ_WBUE01000021.1, from coordinate 69,161 downwards.
CGCTGTCGGCGCCCCTTCTTTTTTGCGCACACGCAACTTGGAAACTGCGGCGCCGGCGTCACAGAATCATGCGCTTAATCACCGGCGGCGGCGCGCGAATCGGCTAACGTCAATCGAATCAATGCGTTATCGCGGACGAACGTTCAATTTAGCGGAGATGGCTTCTGACTCGGAGGTCGACTGCAACCGGGTGTGCCCGACTGCTCGCCGTCATCTTAGCCGGCGCGCCCTCGGCCACGGCGGCAGATCTCGGCAGCGCGTGCTGTGCCGACCTCGACGCGCGCATTGCCAAGCTCGAGGAGATGGTGGCCCACCGGGGCAACGATAAGGTCAGCCTCGAAGTCTATGGCCTCGTCAATCAGGCGCTCCTCGGCTGGTACGACGGCAAGGAGGCCGACGTCTACGAGGTCACCAACGACAACCAGCGCACGCGCATCGGCTTCAAGGGCAAGGCCAAGATCGGCAAGGCCTGGGAGGCCGGTTACCGGATCGAGGTCGGCATCCGCTCGGCGAATTCCAAGCGCGTCAACCAGCTCAATTTCAAGGGCGATGACAACCCCGATGATGTCGGCTTCGATCTGCGCGATGCCTATTGGTACCTGAAGGAAAAGCACCGAGGCGCCGTGATTGTCGGCATCACCAACGCCGCCATCGACAAGATCACCGAGATCAATCTCACCCAGACGGAATCCTTCGCCAAGTACTCGGACGTCGAGGACACCGGCCTCGGCATGCTGTTGCGCTCGGCCGTCAACGGCCGCCTCACCGACAGCGGAATCTCCTGGCGCCGGCTCATCGGCGACAGCGGCGATCAGCCGGGCGAGGGCGAGCGGGGCTTCAACATCGTCAAATACGAATCACCGGCCCTGCACGGCTTCTTTCTCTCGGCCTCGCTGGGAGCGGCCGAGTTCTGGGACGTGGCGCTGCGCTACAAGGGAGAGTTCGGGGACTTCAAGCTCGAAGCGGGGGTGGGCTACCTCGAGCTGCTCGAGGGGGCGCAAATCACTGTGTGCGCCGCCGCGCAAGATGATGAAGTCTTGTTCGGGGGCATTATCGAGCAGGAAACCAGCGACTGCCGCAGCTACGGCGGGTCGTTCAGCGTTCTACACGAGAAGAGTGGGCTGTTCCTCAACTTCGGCACCGGCCTCAAGGTGGACGACTTCATTCGCGACACGACGCGCTTCTCGGGCACCGACGTCGACGAGGAGCAATTCTTCTGGGCGGCTCAGGGCGGCATCGAGAAGAAGTTCTTCGACCTCGGCAAGACCACCATCTATGGCGAGTACTATAACTACGACGGCGGCGGCGGCACTCGGCGTACGGTGCGGGCTGGCGATGCGCTCAATCCCACCGGCGTCGGCAATTGGGCCGAGTGGTACACCGATGTCGACTTGTGGGGCGTGGGGCTTGCGCAAGGCATCGATAGGGCCGCGATGCTCCTCTATCTTTCCTATCGCCACGTCGAGGGCGAGCTTCAGCTGCGCCAGCTCAACGGCGCGGTGGCCAACGGCCCCATCGCGGATGCCCCGATCGATGATCTCGACCTGCTAATGACGGGTGCAATGATAAAGTTCTGACGCGGTTTTGCCGCCCAGCGGCAAGGGCGAATGCCGAAGGCATATGGATTGGCGCGCGCCGGATTGAGCAACGCCAGAGCTATTTGCACGGCCGGGCTTCTACCATGCAGCTCCAGCCGCTTGCCGAGCGCTCGCACTTCATCGATTTGCTGTGCGCGCGCGAATAACGCGCCCAATCGCTGCCGTACTCAAGATCGACGAAGCTGGCCCATGACTTGACGGCGCTGATCTTGGCCGCGCGCTCGCTCGCCGCTCCTGCGCTGCTGCCGTAGTGGTAGTGGTCGAGGAAGCAGAGCCGGCCGCCCTCGCGCCGCATGGCATGTACCCCCGCAAGCCCTGTCTCATCGGCTAGCACTGGACAAGTGATAAGCGTGATCGCAACGACAGCGACGGTGCGCGAAAGAATTGTGGGCATCCCCGACATCCCCTTAGATCAGATTTCCGAGGTGCCGAGGTGGCAGATTCCGTCACGTCGTCGGATGACCAAGATCAAGTAGGGGCAAATGGTCCCAAGTTGCGGCAAGAAAGCCACGCTCGCGCGATGGATGGATGGCGCGCCGCCGGCGCGCCATCACCAGTGGATCTAGTAAGGTATGTCCACCTTCTTGCAGTTGGGGAAGATGCCGGTCGTCCCCGCAGGGCATTTGAGCTGCAGAATCGGCTTGCAGTTCGGCGGCGTGCCGATGGTACCCGCAGGGCATTTCGGAGTGATGATCGTCCGGCAGTTCGGCGGCGTCCCGACCGTGCCTATCGGGCACTTGGGCTTATCGAGCGGCTTGCAGTTGGGCGGCGTGCCGGTGAAGCCCGCCGGGCAGCGCGGCGTCTCGATCGCCTTGCAGTTGGGCCACGTGCCGGTTGTACCGTTCGGGCAGACCTTCTTCGGTGGCTCGACGCAGCGCTTGCCGGTCCAGATCCAGCCCTTCTTGCGGCACTCCTCGGCTGGGTCTGGCGGCGTGACGCAGCGCTTGCCGTCCCAGATCTTGCCTTGCTTGCGGCACTCCTCGGCCGGATTGGTCGGCTTCACGCAGCGACCATTCTTGTCGCGCTCGTAGCCGCGCTTGCACACGCACTGACCCTTGTCGTTGCGATACTCGTTGGGGCCGGGCTGGCACAGCGGCTCTTCTTCCTGCACGCAACGACCTTTGCTGTCGCGCTCGTAACCGCGCTTGCACACGCACCGACCCTTGTCGTTGCTATACTCGTTGAGGCCGGGCTGGCACAGCGGCTCTTCTTCCTGCACGCAACGACCTTTGCTGTCGCGCTCGTAGCCGCGCTTGCACACGCACTGACCCTTGTCGTTGCGATACTCGTTGGGGCCGGGCTGGCACAGCGGCTCTTCTTCCTGCACGCAACGACCTTTGCTGTCGCGCTCGTAACCGCGCTTGCACACGCATCGCCCGCTATCAGTACGAATTTCGTTCGGGCCCGGCTCGCACGTCGGCGCCGTATCCAGGCAGCGGCCGTTCTTGGGAACCGGCGTGCCGTCCGGGCACAGCTCCGGCTCGGCAATGATGCGCACGCAGCCGCGCTTTTCGTCACGCATGTAACCCGTCTTGCAGACGCAGGCGCCGCTTTCAGAGCGCATCTCGTTGGTGCCAGGCTCACACTGCGGCCGAACTGGCTTCTCGCAGCGCTTGCCGGGGATTTTCGCGATCGCCGCGGCAAGGTCGTCGCCGGCGACGTTGTTGTAGCGCGTGCCGGCCACCGGGAAGATGTTGGCGGCCCGGTTCTTCAGCTCGCACTGCGGCCCATCGGGCACGTGAGCCGTGACGTTGAGCTCGAAGCTCTGGCCTTTCTCCATGTCGACGTGCGGTTTCGTGCACTGGAAGGCGGTGCCGCCGCCCAAGCAGCTCCAGTCCGCCGAGAACGACACCGACGTTGGCGCAAAACCGAGCTGCTCGTCGAGCTTCAGCGGGCCGTGATAGGGGTCGGGCCCGGTGTTGGTCACGGTGACGGTGTAGTCGCAGCGGAAGCCGTCGCCCGAAGCGACGCAATCGCCCTTCGAGACCTTGGTGGTCTTCATGTTGGTGGGATCGCAGGTGACCTGCAGCACGCCGAAGATGTCCACCCACGCCAGGAAGGCATCGGCGAACGCGGTGTCGGAGTCATCGCCCGCATCGAAGTTGGCATCTGTGCCGCCCGCCGGGGCAACGATCGCCGCCGTGTTGGGCAGCGTGCAGCCGCCGGCCTCCAGCGGCGCGAGCGGGATGCTGACCTGCAGCGGCAGCGAAAGTGAATCGCCGGCCGCGATATTGACCGCGGCAAGCGTGTTGCAGGCATAGGCCGGCGGGCCACCGGCACAGGCCCAGGCGGGATCGGCCACGGTCAGCGTAGCGGCTGCGGGAACCGTTTCATTGAGGTTCAGGACGCCGGTGTAGGGGGACGGCCCATCGTTGATGACGCTGATCTCGTAGTCGCAGAGAATGATATCGCCCGGCGCCTTGGTGCACTTGCCGGCGTTGAGCGCGGTCTTGGTCAGGCGCAGATTGCTCAGTGGTGGCGGAGCGCCAACGGGCACCCAGGCGCAGCTGATGCTGCTGTTGCCGGGTGCTGCCGGAGGAAGCGCCGGCGGCGCGACGCCGGGTGCTGAGACGGCGATGCAGTTGCGCGCCCAGTACCCTGGCGCGGGAGCTGCGGGCATCGTCGCAGTGATGGTGAAGACCTGCGATGCGCCTGCGGCCAGCGCCAGCGGTGCGGTGCACGAAAACGGCACGGCGGCGGGGGCGGGAGCGCAGCCAAGCGGCGGCGCCATGGCAATCGGCGCCGGCAGCGCAACGGCCGGGCCCATGAACATGCTGTCGCTCAACACGACATCGCCGGAGAACGGCAGTGTCCCGCCGTTGGTGACGGTGACGCTGAACGTACAGTCGCCGCCGAGCGCACACGCCGCGGGCGCGGACTTGACGATGGTGAGTTGCGTTCCGCCCTCGGCACAGGCTTCGCCGTACCAGGGTGCGCCCAGCACCGCGCAGTTGCGGAAGCCGTGATTGCCGGCGAGCAGCAGCGGGCCGGTATCGATGGCGACGTCGATGAAATGGGTGGTGCCCGGCGGCAATAGCTCCGGTGCCAGGGTGCACGAGAGATTCGCCGTCGGTATCGGCGAGCAGATCCACTGCGGGATGTCGGGGGCGACGGCATTGATCGTCACCGCGCCGCCGGCGCCGGGGCCGGCAAGGATCGTCGCCGCATCCCAGACGGTGACCGGCGACTCCGGCAACGCGCTGCCGCTATTGGTGACGGTGATGCGACACGGGATCGGGCCGCCGAACGGGGCCGGCATGCACACCTTGTCGATCCAAACGCCGCTGTGCGGCAGCGGGACAGGTGGAATGCTGACCGGTGGCGACGGCTCGGCCGTGGTTACCTCATCGCAAGGGGCATAGATGGCGATGCCGCCGACGCGGCTGTAGAAGTCGGCGTCCTCGAACTGGCCGTCGTTGTCGACGAACCACGTCTCATACGGCGGCTCGTTGGCGGGGCGGACGTTCCCCTTGCCGGTTGCCTGCAGGCCATGCACAACGCGCGCCCCGCCCTTGTAGTCGCGCTCTTTGTCCTCGCCTTCACGCAGGTGCTCGCCCGTGCTCCACAGCGTCTCGCGGCACTTGCCATAGTCGATGTGGCCGTCGGCGTCGTAGCCGTAGCTCAGCGCGATGCCGCCGAGCGTAGATCGATGCGGCAGCTTGAGGCCGACAGCGAACTCGCCGACCTCCTCTGCCCAATCTCCATTCGCATCGCGCGCGTAGCGCCTCACGACCGGCTTCTCCTGCTTGGCGAAGATCGAGTAGTCGTAGCTGCCGGTGAGGCCGCCGCGCTGCGACAGGTAGAGGTGGTCGGGGCCATCGAACAGAATGTCAGTGACGAAGTTGTCGCCCGTGGTGTCCTTGACATCGAACTCGGGGCGCGCATCGTCGGCGAAGCTGCCGTCGGAGTTGAGACCGACGGACCAGATCTGCAGCGGCTTGGCGACCGAGTAATAGACGCGACCGCCTTCGACAGTGACCGCGAAGACGCGGCGACGCGCGTCGGCGAAGCCCCAGGTGGACGGCTCCTCGACGTTGAACTCGGCGCGCTCGATGCCCATGCGCCGCGCGGCGTCGTAGGGGATGGTTTCCAATCCGGCCTTGGAGCGACCTGCGGTGCCGTGATCGAAGCTGCCCCGATCGCTGCCGTCGAGGCCGAGGCGATGAATGAGGCCGAACTCGAGATCGGTGACGAAGAGCTGATCGGAGACGGGGTCGTAGGCGATGTTGCCGAGACCTGGGCCGGCGTTGTCCTTGCCGTCGTGTCCGAGATTGGCGAAGAGCGACGCGGCGCCGGTGACGCCGTCGATCTTCCACACCGAGCCGGGGCCGCCGCCCTTCGGCAATCCGAACTGGCCGGGCATCCAGCGCGCGCCGCGCTCGCCGTTGACGAGCCGCGTTCCTTCTTTTGAGACGATCTGCAGGCCGAACAGCGACGTTGACGTCACGTACATGTTGGGAGAGCGATTGGCCGTGTCGCTGTCGAAGGCGACGCCGAACACCTGACCAATTTCGCCTGCTGTGGCTTGGAAGGTGGACGGCGCGTTGGCCAGCGCGCCTGTCGGTGGTCCGCCGAGTTGCGTCACGTCGAACACGCGCAGCACCGCGCCGCCAGTGTCGATGAAGGTGACGTCGGTGGGCGACACGTCTGTGGGAACCTTGCCCCACACCTTGGCGCCGGAAAAGCCAGTGACGGCGGCGTCGCCGCGCTTCACGATGGCGTCGGCAGCGATAGAAGGAAGATTGAGCGTCGTGCAAGCGAGAATGGAAAGCAGCGCGACGTTGAGATGACGGATCATGAGCAAGTTTTTCCAGCGAAAAGCATCATGGTAATTCATTGGGCGCCCCTGAGCGGATGGGGACAGACAAGCTTGCCAATATCGCCGAGCGTGATCGTGTGCGTTGTTACCTAGGATACAGTTCGCCGCGGCAGGAGCCCGCTGCGCGGACGCATTCAGCGAAGCGCCAATTGGTGAACGGATCAATACGAATGCTGATGCTTAGCAGGCGAATTTGTACGAATGCCAATGATCATGCGCGCGACGTTCAGCGGCGTCGTCACCCCGCGGCGAGCGTGCTGACGCCCGCGCGTACGCCGGGGCAATCCGCTAGCCAGTCGCAGATACCGTCGGCCGTGGCTTTATAGACCGCGGCTCCGATGGCCTCGCCGATCGCCGTATGCTTGCCGGCGTACTGCGCCGCGTTCTCGCCCAGGGGTGCCGCGACGGCGATGCAATCTGTGCCTGTGCCGGTGACGGCGACACCGCTTCTACGAACGCCAGAATCCATCACGGCTGCGGTGCGCGCCTCGGTGGCGATGGAAACGGCTTCGATCAAGGCCCCGTCGGTCAGCGGCTGTCCTATGTGCACCAGTGTATTGATGGTGCCGGCGAGCGGCGGCGGCTGATGCAGCCGTGTGCCGACGCGCTCGCTATTTGACAGTCCAACGGTCGTCAAACATCGGGCATGGGCGCCTTCCGTGCCGATGTGCGCGAAGTGGTGTCGACGAATATCGCGCGAGGTGACGAGTGTGACGGCGTCGTCGAGGCCGGCGGCAGATGCCCTTCGCCTCACGACCTCGATGGCGTCGACACCGGGAGGAAGGTCGGCGTTGCGCACCTCGAGCCACGCCACGCGGCGCGCGGTCTCGATGCCCGGCCGCAGTATCGACCAACTGAGGATCCGCTGCGGTTGCGTGAAAGCAACGATCAGAACCGGCGGATTGAGCGCAATCGAAAACGGGTCGTCCATCCGCCTCTCGGTATGTGCCGTTGGAATGCAGAGTGTCCGTCTACGCCGCGCGGAAAAATGGACGCAGCGCCGTCCACATCGGTAGGGTCGGCCGGCAGATCGCGCAAGAACCTGATGCAGGAGGAACCCGGCCCTGCGTGTGGCCGTCAGGTATCGACCTGAACGATGCCCCGTTGCCGCACTCTTTTTTTCGCATTGACATAAGCAGCAACTTGCGGCGCTTATATGCGCGTGACGGTTTCGCCGCGCACGTCGCGCGGCGATGAAAATGGGAACTCGGTGAGACACGAATTGTGGTGTCGATGCCGAGGCTGCGCCCGCAACTGTAAGCGGCAAGTCCCTTCGACTACGCCACTGACGCCCTATGAGGGATGTCGGGAAGGCCGAAGAGGACGCCAGAGCCGCGAGCCAGGAGACCTGCCGTCACAAGTCGCCCATCCCCCGTGCGGGCCGCGCGGTGGAACGGAAAACCGTAGCGGCGACTGATGTGCAACCGAAGGGGAGCGACGTCAGGCATGTCATTCTACGGTGTCATTTTCCGGCACTGATCGTCAGAGATCGAAGCTCGTCGCAGCGTACCGGCGTGAGCCGGCCAGCGTTGCGCGCGCGCTGATCTCAAAGCGTAGTCATTAGAGTGCGTGTCGACGGGCTCTCCCGAAGCTCAGTTCTGCGTCACGGGGGGCTACCATGTATCTGCGTTTTTCGTCGCGTTCGTTCAGTAGAGCGGTTCGCTCGCGTATTACAGCTGTCACGGCCGCATCTGTCGCGGCAATGATCTCCGCCACAGGGGCACAGGCGCAATCGGCACCTGCTGCAGAGCAGGCAACCAGCGAGCTACCGGAGCTGGTAGTCGAGACATCGAAAAAGCCGAGGGCAGCAAAGAAAAAGCCGACGTCCGAGCCGCAGGCACCGGTGACGCAAGACACCAGCCCGGCCGCTGATCCCGAGGCACCGGTCGTGTTCTCGGCCAACAGGACACCCACCGACGCCGCCAAGGTCGGCTCCAGCGTCTCGGTCATCACCGAAAAAGACATCGACGCGCAGTCGAAGACATTTCTGCAAGATTATCTGCAGCAGGTGCCGGGCGTAAACGTCGTGACAACGGGCGGCGTCGGTAGTCAGACGACCTTCCGGATGCGCGGGCTCAACCAGAATTACATCAAGGTTCTGGTGGACGGCATGGACTTGAGCGATCCGTCCGGGACCCAAACCTCCACGCGCCTCGAGCATCTCATGGTGGGCGACACCGCTCAGATCGAGGTGCTCAAGGGCTCGCAGAGCACGCTTTATGGCGGTGACGCGGTCGCTGGCGTCATATCGCTCGATACGAAGTTCGCACGACAGCCTGGCCTGTTTCAGAGCGGTGGCGGCGAGTACGGCACGTACAATACTTGGCGGGGGGCCTATACCGCGGGGTACGCCGACGCAAATGGAAGCAACGTTGCGTTCACCGTGCAGAGCCTCGAGACCGACGGGTTCTCGGCGGCGCGTTTGGGGACGGAGGATGACGGCTATAAGAACCTCACCTTCTCGGGGCGCGGCGAATACAAGGTGTCGGATGAGGTCACGGTCTTCTTCGCGGCGCGCAGTCTCGACGCTCAGCTCGAGTACGACAGCTCCGGCGTCGACCGCGACAACGTCGTCGATACCGTGCAGCAGGCGGGGCGCGTGGGCGCCAACGTTTCCCTGCTCGGTGGCCGGTTCGTCAACACCTTCGCCATCCAGGGCATGCAGACGCAGCGCGATGCAGTCGAGCCGCCGTTCACGTCCTGGTTCGACGGCGATCGCATCAAGGGCGAATACCGCGGAACGTTCAGCTTCAATGAGCGGCTGGCGATCGTCAGCGGCGTCGATTGGGAGCAGCTTGGCTTTGAGAGCATGTTCGATGCCCGACAGAGTGTCGACATCACGAGCCCCTACGCGCAGCTCATCGTGGAGCCGATCGACGGCTTGGTTCTGACCGGTGGCGGGCGCATCGATAACCACTCGCTTTTCGGCGAATACGACACCCACAGGCTCACCGCGGCATATCTCGTGCCGAAGAGCGAGACGAAGTTTCATGCCAGCTACGGCACTGGCTTCCGCGCGCCGAGCCTTTACGAGCTCTACTCGTTCTCCGGGAACACGAACTTCGTTCCGGAGACGAGCGTAAGCTGGGATGTCGGTGTCGATCAGGGGTTCATGGGCAATCGCTACGGGGTGGGCGCCACGTACTTCCAGATCGATATCGACAACCTCATCACCTTCGATAACTTCAACTTCATCTATCAGCAGTTGCCGGGGACAACCCATAACGAAGGTGTCGAGCTCACGGCCTTCGCAAAGCTGACGCCGACGACGATCATCAGCGCCGGCTACACGTACACGGAATCGACGGAGCCCGACGGTACCCGGTCGGTACGCCTGCCGCGGCACAATCTGGCGCTGGGCTTCTCGGCGCGGCCGATCGACAAGACGAGCATCAACATCAACGGTCTCTACGTCGCCGACAGCATCGATGGCGTATTCGCGCCCTTCCCGGTGTTCGAGAAGCAAAAGGTCGATGACTTCTTTCTGCTCAGTGCCAAGGTGGGATACGAGGTTCTTCCCGGCGCCACCGCATACGTCCGCGGCGAGAACCTGCTCGATGAGGACTACGTCACCGCCATCGGCTACAACAATCCGGGCCTGACCGTGTTCGGTGGCGTGCAGTTCGCGCTACCGGCGAACTGATCGGCGAGGCTGAGTGTGCTTGGTGAAGACCCGCTGTTTTGCAGCGGGTCTTCACATAAAGGCTTCTGACGGTGATGACCAAGGCGATCATGTTCCAAGGCACCGGCTCCGATGTCGGCAAGTCGACCATCGTCGCCGGGCTGGCGCGCCTCTATCGCGATCGCGGCCTCAACGTGCGCCCGTTCAAGCCGCAGAACATGTCGAACAACGCGGCGGTGACCGCGGACGGCGGCGAAATCGGCCGCGCGCAGGCGCTGCAGGCGCGTGCCGCGGGTGTGGCGCCGAGCGTGCATATGAACCCTGTCCTCTTGAAGCCGCACAGCGATATCGGGGCGCAAGTGGTCGTGCACGGACGCGTCGTCGGCAATTCCGAAGCGACGGCGTACCAGGGCAGAAAAGCGCAGCTCATGGCGGCTGTGCTCGACAGCTTCGTGCTCCTGTGCGCCGAGGCGGACCTCGTGCTGGTCGAGGGCGCCGGCTCGGCGTCCGAGGTCAACCTGCGCCCTGGCGACATTGCCAACATGGGCTTTGCGCGCGCCGCAAACGTGCCGGTCGTGCTCATCGGCGACATCGAGCGCGGCGGCGTCATCGCCAGTCTCGTAGGGACGAAGACGGTGCTCCCGCCCGAGGACGCCGGCATGATCGAGGGTTTCATCGTCAACAAATTCCGCGGCGATCCGGCGCTGTTCGCGCAAGGACGCGCGCATGTGCGCGAGGCCACCGGCTGGCGGGACCTCGGCCTCGTACCGCATCTTCCCGAGCTGCAGCGGTTGCCCGCGGAGGATGCGCTTGGGCTGGGCGCAGGCATGGGAGCAAGGCGCGAAGCCAAGGCGCGCATCGTGGTGCTCGCCTATCCTCACATCGCGAACTTCGACGATTTCGATCCGCTGCTGCTCGAGCCGAGCGTCGAGCTGCTATTTCTCCGCGCCGGAGACCCAATACCAGTCGACGCCGACCTCGTTGTGCTTCCGGGCTCCAAGGCGACCATCGCCGACCTGACGATGCTGCGCGCTTGCGGGTGGGAGATCGACCTCAAGGCGCATGTGCGCCGCGGCGGCCGGGTGATGGGCATCTGCGGCGGCTACCAGATGCTGGGCACGCATGTTTCCGATCCGCATGGCGTGGAAGGCTCGCCCGCCCACTGCGCGGGGTTGGGGCTCCTGGACGTTGAAACGGAGCTCACCGCCGACAAGCGGCTGCGCGAGGTGCGCGGCGCCAGCCATCGGCACGGCGTCGCCTTTCGTGGCTATGAGATGCACGTCGGTCGCACGACGGGGAAGGATTGCGCGCGGCCTATGCTGCGCTTTGCCAACGGACGCTTCGATGGCGCCGTGAGTCAGGATGGCCGCATTGCCGGGTGCTACGTCCATGGCCTGTTCGCCCATGACGAGCAGCGCAGCCTGTGGATGCAGAGCATTGGCGCCGGACGTAGCGCAATGCACTATGACCGTTTCATCGAGGAGACGCTCGACGAGCTTGCTCGGCATCTCGAGCGCCATGTCGACTGTGATGCACTGCTGAAGACCGCGCGCCTGCCATGCATCAGATGATCGTGGCGCAGGCGATCGATGCCACGGTGGCAGCCTGCAGCAGGCATGCGGTGCGAAAGACGCGCAGGGCACGACCGATATCGGCGGCGTGGGCCTCGCGGCGGCCGTCGCCCATCCAATGATCGTCGATGAGAACACCGCCATAGACGCGCGGGCCGGCGAGCCGCAGACCGAGAGCACCGGCCATGGCTGCCTCGGGCCAGCCGGCGTTGGGCGAGCGATGGTGCCGCGCGTCGCGCAACACGGCGCGCACTGCGGCGCGCGCATCTGTGCCCGGCAGCACCGCCGCAGCGGCGATGATGAACAGCGCCGAGAGGCGCGAGGCCGGCAAATTGACGAGATCGTCGAGGTGCGCTGCCGCCCAACCGAACGCCAGATAGCGATCGCTCTTGTGGCCGATCATGCTGTCGGCCGTGTTGATGGCCTTGTAGACGCCGACGGCCGGCAGGCCGCCTATCAGCAGCCAGAGGAGCGGCGCGACCACACCGTCCGAACAGTTCTCCGCCAGGCTCTCGATGGCGGCGCGGCTGACGCCGGCTTCATCAAGGGATCCCGTATCGCGCCCGACAATCTGTGCTACGGCGCTCCGCCCCCCGGCGATGCCCATTTCATCGATGGCGTTCGCGACGGCGCTTACGTGATCGTAGAGGCTGCGCTGGGCGATCAGCGTGCTCGCCGCTGCGCCCAGGAGTAACACATTGAAGGGAGCCGGCACCAAGCTATCGATTGCCCAGGCTAGGGGGATGCAGACAGTGGCGGTGGCGATGATCGCTGCGAAGAGCGCGCAAATGCCGTTGAAGCGCCGTTGTGCGAACGAAAGCCGCGGCGCGTTCCAGTGCCCCTCGCACCATGCTATCAGGCGCCCGATCCAACTGACCGGGTGCCCAATGCGGGCGAATACCCATTGCGGATAGCCACAGGCCGCGTCGAGCGCCATGGCAACGAGAGCGGTGAGCGGGTACATGCGTGGGCAATCCGGGCGCGGTGATGGAGCCAGCTGCTAGCATGGGCGTGGGCCGCATAGAAGCAGCCGTGCACGGTGGCGATCTCGCTGCGGCGCGCCTTCGGTACCCCTCGGCGGCTGAACCCTGGGTCGACCTTTCGACGGGGATCAATCCACACGCCTATCCGGTGCCTACCCTCGGTGCAGACGTATGGCAGCGGCTGCCGCAATCCGATGCCGAGCATAGGCTGCTGCACGCCGCTGCTCAGCGCTATGGCGCCGCCGATGCGGGCAGCGTGGTTGCAGCGCCTGGGAGCCAAGCCCTCATTCAGATCATCCCGCGCCTGCTCGAGCCTTCCGGCGTCGCCGTGCTGGGTCCCACCTACGGCGAGCACGCCGCCTCCTGGGCGCGTTGCGGGCATCGGGTGGCGGAACGACGCGGGCTAGCGGAAATTGGCGTCGCAAGCATCGTGGTCGTCGTCAACCCCAACAATCCAACCGGGCGTACGATCGCCGCCGATGAGCTGAGTGCATTGGCCGCCGTGCTCGCACAGCGTGGCGGGCTGCTTGTCGTCGACGAGGCTTTCGCCGACTTCGCGGCGCCAGGCGTCAGCATCGTTCCGCACCTGCCGCCCGCAACCGTTGTGCTGCGCTCATTTGGCAAGGCCTACGGCCTCGCCGGCTTGCGGCTGGGGTTCGCCATAGCGCATCCCGGATTGTGTCGCGCAGTGCGCGCCGAGTTGGGTCCTTGGGCCGTATCGGGCCCCGCCGCCGAAGTTGCCGCCGCGGCGCTTGCCGATGCGCACTGGCTTGCGGATGTCGGCGGCAGGCTTGCGGACGATTGCCGACGGCTCGATGAGCTGTTGTTGATGCACGGCTTTGAGTTGGAAGGCGGTACACAACTGTTCCGCCTGGCCAAGCATCGCCGGGCGACGGTCATCGCCGACGTGCTCGGCGGCGCCGGCATTCACGTGCGCCGCTTCCCGGCGCAGCCGTCTTGGTTACGTTTCGGATTGCCCGGCACCGACGAGCAATGGTGGCGCCTTGCGGCAGCGCTAAGCGCCGCGGCAGAGCGCACGTGATCTCTCAGGATCGTCCAGCCCGCGCCTGCACCAACCGCACGCCCGCCTGCGCGCCGACGTAGCCGCCGGCCGAAGCGCCGGCGATGAGGATGGCGAGCGAGATGGCCGAGTCCTGCAGGCCGAGCCAATTGGTGAGGAAGTAAGCGGCGATCGAACCGATGAGACCGCCGACGGCGCCCGCTATAATGGCAACGATGCCGCCCGTCGCGAAGCCGATGATCACTGCAACGATGACGCCGGGATAGATCGACGGCCAGAAGTGGTCGTTCATCGTTGACCTCCGCGTTGTCTCATACGCCGGGCGCGTGACGCGCCGTCGCATCGAAGTAGCTATCGAAACAGGCTGCTATGGAGCGCACGAAGGGGCGGCCGCGATCCGTGACGCGGAAGGCTTCCCCGTCGGGCTCAATGAGATGATCCTGGTCCGCCTGGAGCAGAGCCTGCGCCTCACGCAGGATCTCCTCCGAGGCACTCCCGTAGCGAAGACGCAGCTCGCGCGCCGGGAACGCGAGATCGCACATCAGGCGCTCGATGACAAAGCCGCGCATTTCATCGGCCTCGGTAAGGGCGATGCCACGCGCGGTCGCCAAGCCGCCTTCGCCGATGCGGCGCGCATACTCTGCCGTGGAGGCATGGTTTTGCACATAGCCCTGTGGCAGACGCCCGATAGCGGATGCGCCAAGGCCGAGCAGAGTGTCGGCGGTATCCGTGGTGTAGCCCTGGAAATTGCGCGCCAGCACGCCCGAGGCCAGCGGATCGCCCGGCAGCGCATAGTGATCGAGGCCGACGCGCACATAGCCGGCACGCGCGAGGACGCGCGCAATGCGACTCGCCTGTCCGAAGCGCTCGACGGCGCCAGGCAACGTCGCCGAGCTGATGAGCCTCTGGTGCTTGAGGCGCGTGGGCAGATGGGCATAGCCGAAGGCCGCTATTCGGTCGGGCCGCAGCTCGAGCACTCTTTCGACCGTGTGCTTTATGGTGCTTCGGGTTTGGTGTGGCAGCCCGTAGACGAGATCGACGTTGATCGCATCGACCCCGTGCGTCCTGAACGCCTCGGCCGCGCGCTGTGTCTCCTCGAAAGACTGATGGCGGTTGATGGCCGCCTGCACCTTGGGATCGAAGTCCTGGACGCCGAGGGAGACGCGCGTTACGCCGGCGCGGGCAAAGGCCGCGATCCGCTCCTCATCGAACCCTCGTGGATCGATCTCGACGGCGAACTCGGCGTCGTCGCGCACGCGGAAATGCCGCCGCTGCGCTTCCGCCAGCCGGGTAATGTCTTCGCTCGAAAGGATGTTTGGCGATCCACCGCCCCAATGGATGTGAGTCACCGCATGGCCGATTGGCAGGCGCTGCGCGATGCCGGAAATCTCGGCTTGCAGGGAGGTAAGGTACTCGGCGACCGGATCGTAGCGACGTACTGCCTTGGTGCAGCACCCGCAATACCAGCAGAGGGAATCGCAAAACGGAATGTGCAGGTAGATTGACAGCCGCACCCCGGGCGGTAGCGCGGCCAACCATGTGCCATACGTGTCGGGTCCGACGTCAGGGGAGAAGTGGGGTGCCGTCGGATAGCTGGTGTAGCGGGGAACCGGGGCTGAGTACCGCTTCACGAGTTCAAGGCTCATGGCTGGTCCATGCTGCTCATTTGAGTGGCTACCGAGGTGTCGCGACGAACCGTAGTGTGGCCGCACCCTGACCCGCTTGATGCCGATCAAGCTGATCGGTCAAGCGCCAACTCGACGCAGCAGGCGTCGAGACGTTCCCGCCCGCGCTCGCGGCCTGCCCTGGAAGGCAGAGCAAGGCTGCGCCCGGATGCGCGATGAAGACCGTTGCGGCACCAAATAGTGCGACGGCCAGCCCCGCCGCAAGGCGTCGGGGCCGACTCTGCGTCACTGCCGCGAGTCGCCGAAATCCGAAGCTGGCGGCGAATAGGCCCGGCAGCGTGCCGATGCCGAAAGCGGTCATGGTGGCGGCGCCACCGCCAGCCGACCCGGTCAGCATGGCCGTGAACAGAGCGGCATAGACCATGGCGCACGGCATCATGCCCCATGCGAAGCCCGAAAGCAGCGGTACGAAGGCTCGGCCCTGTGCTGCGGCATGGATGCGCGCTACGGCGTCGGCAACCGAGGTAAGGCCGCGATCGACGAGGGCGAGGGACGGTAATAGTCCGGCGGTCGAAAGTCCGACCCAGATGAGGGACGTGGCGCCGGCCCACTGCAGGAGCCGGAACGCCACATCGCGATCGAGCCATGAAATCGCCGGCGATCCGAGTGCCCCAATGATGGCACCGGCGAAGGCGTAAGAGGCGACGCGCCCGACGTGCGTCAGAGTGAAGGCCACACGCGCGCTGCACAGCCCGCCGCGCTCCTGCGCCATGAGAAGGCCGCATGAGATCGCGCCGCACATGCCCGCGCAATGCAGGGTGCTGGCGAGGCCTAGCGCCAGGCCGTTCAAAGCGATGACCACGATGGCGTCCATACAAGCCTCGTTAGCGCGCCATCAATGCAGACGTCCGCCGAGCCGGGGAATGGGACGCCCCGTCGCCCCCAGCAGATTGAGCGGGAACCGCGGTCTCGGCCGCGTCGAGATCCATTCTGCGCAAAGCCACGTTTCGTGCTCTGTAAACGTTGCGGGCAGCCACTTGTCGAGCTCGGCATCCTTGTGGACGTGGGACCGGCGTTGCTCGACGGTCATCCTCAGTAGGGCATCGAGCAAGGCGGGATCCGCGTCCCTACCATGAAGCATCCCCTGCAGCGCTTGCGCGACCTCACCGTGGCGCTGCGACAAACTGGCATGATCGGAGCGCAGCCGATCGATCGAGTCCCTGGTTTCCTGCCCGTGCCGGGCCTCGATGATCGGAAAGACGACCTCTTCCTGGAAGCTGACGTGTTCCGTCCAGCTTGCCTCCAGCGTGCGCTTCAGGATGCGCACCAGCCTGCGGTCGCTGCCGGCTGACAAGCCATCGGCGACCGCCAGCAGGGCGTGGTTAATCTCAGACTGGAGGTGCACATCCGCATCGAGGTGCGCGCGGATGTTCGGTGCGGTGTCCATCGCCGCACCCTAAAGCCCCCAATTTCTTCGTGCCTTGATCGAAATCATCCAAGCGCGAGGGCACCGGCCGCGAGGTGCTGTTACATTCTCTTACAAAACGTAACGCGCCCGGCATACCCGCGCGGCAGGGCATCGCTAAACCCCGTCCAATGGATCTTGAATAGATCAACGACGGAGAAGACCAATGCTTGCGGCGCACCCCCGACAAACCGTCCACGCCAAGCGTCCTCCGGCCGGCTCTGCGAGCTTCTCGCTCGATGAGCGGATGGCGTACGCAACCGTCCGCAGGCTCCTCGCCAAGGAGCATGTGTTCTGCGAAGGCGATGACCGCGATCACGTCTTCCGCGTCGAGGAAGGCGTCATTGCCGTCTACAAGACACTTCCCGATGGTCGCCGCCAGATCATTGACTTCGCGTACCCGGGCGACCTTATCGGGTTGGGTGTTCTGGGCGAGCACGTGCTCAGTGCGCAGGCGACCGTCCCCTCGAAGGTGCGGTGTCTCTCGGCCTCCGCCCTCGAGCGCATCGCCGAGACCGACGCCGGATTGGCGCTGAAGCTCTACAAGTCGGTATGCCAAGAGCTCGCTGCGACTCGCAGTCTCCTAGTCACCGTCGGGCAGCGCAGCGCCATCGAGCGGGTTGCCGCCTTTCTCGTCGCCTTGCATCGCCGCACGGCGACGGATGGCTCAACCGCGGTCAAGCTTGCCATGCGTCGCAGCGACATTGCCGACTTGCTCGGGCTCACGATCGAGACGGTGAGCCGCACGCTCACCAAACTGCGCGCCATGTCCGTCATCGATATCGGGCAGGGTGGAACGCGCGTAGATCTATGTGATCTTCCGCGCCTCACCGAACTCGCCAACGAGTAGGTGTCGCCGTATTGATCGCTTATCGGCTGACTTGCTGACGCCCGCTGTCCCGCCGCCTCTCCTGGCATGGCGAGTGGCTGCGGGCGCATTCGTTTGACCACTCATTGTCGCTGAACCGAACGCACGCGGAGGCACCAGCCTCGGCACGTGATCTGAGCGCCGAGCTGCGACCATTGAAGCGGATGCCACAACGCATCGGACTGCTTGTCGGTGCGCTCGTGAATGCAGCGCGGACGCGCTGGCCTTTCGTCGCAGGCTTGATCTCCATCAATGGGTGAGGCCCACACGCCTCTATCGTGCCCACCTTGGGCGAGGACGAGGGTTCGACGATGAAGGCAACCAGCGAAGAGGTCATTGCGCTATCGGGCGCGACAGCAACGATCATGGCGCTGCTCGGGGCTGCCATAGGTCTCGTGCTCGCGCTGTTCGGTCATGACGACGTCATGCGGCTACATGGACTGCTCTTCCTCGTAGCGAGCGGGGCCGCGGGCTATTACGTTTTGGGCCATCCGCGCGCCGGCGGTCCGGACGAGCAGTCGCACTACATGGACGGCCCGATCAAGGTGGCCACGATCGCCGCGGTGTTCTGGGGCGTCGTTGGTTTCCTCGTTGGCGACATCATCGCCTGGCAGCTCGCCTTCCCCGCCCTCAACCTCGATCTTCCGTGGACGAACTTCGGGCGCCTGCGGCCGGTGCATACATCGGCGGTCATCTTCGCTTTCGGCGGCAACGCACTGCTCGCCACGTCGCTCTACGTGGTGCAGCGCACGTCGCGCGCACGCATTTTCGGCTATTGGATGCCGTGGTTCGTTGTCTGGGGCTACCAGCTCTTCATCGTCTTGGCAGCATCGGGCTACGTGCTCGGAGTCACGGCAGCCCGGGAGTATGCCGAGCCGGAATGGTACGTCGATCTGTGGCTGACCATCGTCTGGGTCGTCTACCTGTTGGTCTTCCTCGGCACGCTATGGAAGCGCCGCGAACCGCACATCTACGTCGCCAACTGGTTCTTCCTCGCCTTCATCGTGACGATTGCCATGCTGCACGTCGTCAACAACCTCGCGATCCCCGTCTCGTTCCTCGGCTCCAAGAGCTACTCGCTGTTCTCCGGCGTGCAGGATGCGATGACGCAGTGGTGGTACGGCCATAACGCGGTCGGCTTTTTCCTTACCGCCGGCTTCCTCGGCATAATGTACTACTTCATCCCGAAGAGGGTGGAGCGGCCGGTCTACTCTTACCGCTTGTCGATCGTGCACTTCTGGTCGCTGATCTTCCTCTACATCTGGGCCGGTCCTCACCACCTGCACTACACGGCGCTACCCGACTGGGCGCAAACGCTCGGCATGACGTTCTCGATCATGCTGTGGATGCCGTCATGGGGTGGCATGATCAACGGTCTCATGACTCTGTCGGGCGCCTGGGACCGTTTGCGCACCGATCCGGTCGTTCGGCTGCTCGTCGTGTCGGTCGCCTTCTACGGCATGTCGACCTTCGAGGGGCCACTGATGTCCATCAAGTCGGTCAACTCGCTGTCGCACTACACCGACTGGACCATCGGGCACGTGCACTCGGGCGCGCTCGGCTGGGTCGGCATGGTCTCCTTCGGCGCCATCTACTGTCTGGTTCCGTGGCTATGGAAGCGGCGCGGGCTCTATTCGCTGCGTCTCGTGGAATGGCACTTCTGGACCGCCACCATCGGCATCGTTCTCTACATTTCGGCGATGTGGGTGTCGGGCATCACGCAGGGGCTCATGTGGCGCGCCTACGATAACCTCGGCTTCCTCAAGTACTCGTTCGTCGAGACTGTCGAGGCGATGCACTGGCCATACGTGATCCGTGCGACCGGCGGCATGTTGTTCGTTCTCGGCGCCGTGCTGATGGCGATCAACGTCTGGCGCACGATCCGCGGTGAAGTTTCATCTGACATTGCCGAACAGCCCGCGTCGGCGGCGGCGCCGGAGCTGCGCCACGACATCGCGGCCGTGCCGGCGGAGTGAGGGGAGCCATGAAGCACGACTTCTTCGAAAAGAACTCGATGGTGCTGCTGATCGGCATCCTCGTCGTTGTGGCCATCGGCGGCCTGGTTGAGATCGCTCCGCTGTTCTTGCTTTCCTCGACGATCGAGAAGGTGCAAGGCATGCGCCCGTACTCTCCGCTGGAGCTCGCCGGCCGCGACATCTACCTGCGCGAGGGTTGCTACAACTGCCACTCGCAGATGATCCGCTCATTGCGTGACGAGGTGGAGCGCTACGGTCACTACAGCCTCGCGGCCGAGAGCATGTACGACCACCCCTTCCAGTGGGGCTCGAAACGCACAGGTCCCGATCTTGCGCGCGTCGGCGGCAAGTACTCCGACGGCTGGCACGTCGATCACATGCGTCAGCCACGCTCGGTGGTGCCGGAATCTGTGATGCCGGGCTACCCGTTCCTCGAGAAGCGTAAGCTCAACTACAGTGACATTGCGGCGCGCATGCAGACGCTGAAACTGGCCGGCGTGCCGTATAGCGACGAGATGATCGAAAAGGCGCAAGCGGACGTCGTCGCGCAGATTTCGCCCGACGGCAACGAGGCGAAGGAACTGCTGGCGCGCTACCCGAAGGCGCAGGTACGCAAGTTCGACGGCGCTGCCGCCGGCGAGCCGAGCGAGCTCGACGCCGTGATCGCCTACCTGCAGATGTTGGGAACGCTCGTCGACTTTGCCACGTTCGACGCCGCCGGCCCCAATCTTCGCTGAGGACAGGCCATGACTTATCAAGCCGCAACTGTACTGTCGCAGACCGTGGCGCTCGTTCTCTTCGTCGCTCTGTTCGTCGGCATCGTCGCTTACGTGTTCTGGCCGGGGAACAAGAAGAAGTTCGATGAAGCGGCGCAGCTTCCACTCGACGACAACGACGAACCGGAGGGAGACGGTCGATGACGGGTAAGGAAATTGACAGCGTCACCGGCGTCGAGACGACCGGTCACGTGTGGGACGGCGACCTCAAGGAGCTGAACAAGCCGCTGCCGCGCTGGTGGCTGTATGTGCTCTACGCCACCATCGTGTGGGCGGTCGGCTACTGGATCGTCTATCCGGCCTGGCCGACGCTGCACGGCTACACCAAGGGCGTGCTCGACTACAGCCAACGCGGCGAGGTCGACAAAGAGGTCGCTGCGGCCAAGGCGGCGCAGGCGAAGTACTTCGAGCAGATCGCCGCCACGCCGATTGCGGAGATCGAGAAGAACCAGGAGCTGCTGCCCTTCGTTATGGCCGGCGGCGCTGCCGTCTTCGGCGATAAGTGCGGACCCTGCCATGGTAAGGGCGGCGGCGGAGCCGTCGGCTACCCCAACCTCAACGATGACGACTGGCTTTGGGGTGGCAGCCCGGAGGCGATCGAGCACACGATCCAGGTCGGCATCCGCTCGGGCCACCCCGAGGCGCGCGACATGGCCATGCCGCGCTTCGGCCTCGACGGCATCCTGAAGCCCGCCGAGATCGCGGATACCGCTCAGTTCGTCCTCTCGCTGTCGGGGCACGCGATCGACACGGCGGCTGCCGAGCGCGGGAGCAAGATCTTCGCTGACAATTGCGCTTCCTGTCATGGCGAGGCTGGAAAGGGCAACCAGGACGTCGGCGCCCCGAACCTGACCGACGGCATCTGGCTCTACGGCGGCAAGCTCGCCGACATCGAGAAGACGATCGAGACGGGGCGCGGCGGCGTTATGCCTTATTGGAGCGGCCGCCTTGATCCTGTGACAATCAAGATGCTGGCTGCCTACGTACATTCGCTGGGCGGCGGAAAGTAAAGCAGCGTGCGCTTTCCTGGCGAGAGTCGCGCATGAATATGATGAACCGAATGAGCGAGATCGCAGCCGGGCAACGCCCGGCACAGGCCTATGCCGGGCGCCAGAAGATTTATCCGAAGCTGGCGCACGGCAAGTTCCGCAAGATCAAATGGGCCGTGATGGTCGTCACGCTCGGCATCTACTACCTGCTGCCGTGGATCCGCTGGGATCGCGGACCCAATCTACCGGACCAAGCGTTCCTGCTGGACTTCGCCAACCAGCGACTGTTCTTCGGGCCGATCGAGATCTGGGCGCAGGAGCTCTATTACATCACGGGCCTCTTGATCCTGTCGGCGCTGGGGCTTTTTCTCGTCACCGCCGTCGCCGGGCGCATGTGGTGCGGCTATACCTGCCCGCAGACGGTATGGACCGATCTCATGATCGTCGTCGAGCGCTTCTGGCAGGGCGACCGCAACGCGCGTATCCGCCTCGACAACGGACCCTGGACCTTCGAGAAGGTCTGGAAGAAGACCGGCACGCACATCTCATGGCTGCTGATCGCCGTGGCGACGGGCGGCGCCCTCGTCTTCTACTTCCGCGATGCGCCGACACTCGCCAATGAGCTCATCAATGGCGACGCGCCGGCGGTCGCTTACGTGTTCCTCGCTGTATTCACCGGGACGACGTATCTGCTTGGTGGCATCGCCCGCGAGCAGGTCTGCATCTACATGTGTCCGTGGCCGCGCATCCAGGCCGCCATGTTTGACCGGGACTCGCTGCTCGTTTCCTATCGCGACTGGCGCGGCGAGCCACGCGGGGCCCACAAGAAGGGGCAATCGTGGGAGGGGCGCGGCGACTGTGTCGACTGTACGGCCTGCGTCACCGTCTGCCCCATGGGCATCGACATCCGCAACGGCTCGCAGCTCGAATGCATCCAGTGCGCCCTTTGCATCGACGCGTGCGACGAGATCATGGAGCGTGTCGGCCGCCCCAAGGGGCTCATCGCCTACGACACCTTCCGCAATCTGGACGCCCCCTCGCACGACAAGCGCGTTCCGGTGCGGCTGATCCGTCCGCGTACGTTGATCTATTCCACTCTGATGCTTGCTGTGGGCGGCCTGATGCTCACTGCATGGCTGCATCGCGCCGACCTCGATGTGAATATCCTGCACGACCGCAACCCAATGTTCGTGCAGCTCTCCGACGGCAGCCTGCGCAACGGCTTCACGCTGAAGATCCTCAACAAGCAGCATGAGGTGCGCCACTTCCGCTTGGCGCTTGCTGATCTCGACGGCGCCAGCATGTCTGTCGTCGGGTTCGAAGGGAAGGAGCCGGTCATCGAGGTTGTGCCGGACGATCTGCGGGCGCTGAAGGTGCTCGTCACCGTTCCGGCGGCGATGCGCGATAGGCTCGACGGAAACGCGACCGAGTTCCGCTTTGCCATTATCGATGCCGGCGACGGGTCCGTGACCTACCACGATGCGACGTTCCGGGGTCCCGAAAATGAGCGATAGAGGAATCGTCCCGGGCATGACGAAGGGTCGAGGAGGATTGCGTGGCGGACACGTGCTGGCGATCTTCCTTGGCTTCTTCATCACGGTCGTCGCCGTCGACGGTCTCATGATCTATCAGGCCGTATCGACCTTCGGCGGGCTGGAGACGCAGGATGCCTATCGCAAGGGCCTGGCGTACAACCAGCGTATCGCTCAGGACGCCGAGCAGTCCCTTGCGGGCTGGAGGGACGAGGTCAAGGTCGTCGGCTCGCCGCATCGGCTGCACGTCGCGCTCCGCGACCAGAGCGCTGCCGCCATCGCCGGCAAACGGCTCATCGCCACGGTAGGACGACCGGCTACGGACCGCTTCGACATGACGCTCGAGCTGGCCGAGATCTCGCCCGGCATCTACGAGGCTCCGCTGCCCGCGGCCAGCGAGGGTTCCTGGATCGTCGATCTCAGCGCTTACGACGCCAATGCAAGCGGCTCGCCGCTCTATCAGGCGCGGAGGCGCGCATGGATAGGGCCCTGAGACTTTCTCCAGCGGCGCGCTTCGATACCGGGCGCGAAGAGGCGCCCGCAAATCGAACGATCTCGCTCATCGTCGAGAACATGCAATGCGGCAGCTGTATGGGCCGCATCGAGCGCACTCTGCGCGCCACCCCAGGGGTCGCGGCGGCGCGCGCCAGCCTCGCCGCCAAGCGCGTTTCGGTAACGTTCGATGCGGCGGCGACCGAGCCGCTGAAGCTCATCGAAGCGCTCGACCGCAGCGGTTATCGCGCTGCCGAATCCGTTGGCAGCGCCGACGAGAGCGCCGCCGCGCGCGCCGACGACCTGCTGCGCCGGCTCGGCGTCGCCGGGTTTGCGGCTGCAAACGTCATGTTGCTGTCAGTGTCGGTGTGGGCGGGTGCCGCCAGCGACATGGACCAGTCGGCGGCGAATCTCTTCCACTGGCTTTCGGCCCTCATCGCCATGCCGGCGATCGCCTATGCGGGGCAGCCGTTCTTCCGTTCAGCGGCGGTGGCCCTCAGGTCGCGCCATCTCAACATGGACGTCCCAATCTCGCTGGGCATTATCCTGGCGACGGCGATGAGCTTGTTCCAAACGCTGCGCGGCACCGAGCAGGTGTACTTCGATGCCGCGGTCATGCTCACGTTCTTTCTTCTGATCGGCCGCTATCTCGACGAGAAAGTGCGCGTGCGGGCGCGCGGTGCCGCCGAGAACCTCATCGGTCTCAAGGCGCTGGCAGCAGACGTCGTCGGCGATGACGGGGTGGTGCGGCGGCTGCCGGCGCGGGCCCTCGCACCTGGCATGCGCGTGCAAGTGGCTGCAGGCGAGCGTATCCCGGTCGACGGCCGTGTGCTCAGCGGGTCAACCCTCGTCGATACCAGTCTGATCACCGGTGAAACGGTGCCCCGCAAGGCCGTCGTCGGAGAGTTGGTGCACGCCGGCACGGTCAACCTGGCGAGCGCCATCACCGTCGAAGCCACCGCAACCGATGACAACACGCTGCTGGCCGAAATCGCACGGCTCGTGCAGGCGGCCGAGCAGGGCCGCGGCCATTACGTGCGGCTTGCCGATCGTGCAGCGCGTCTCTATGCGCCGGCCGTGCACGCGTTGGGTGCTACAACCTTGATCGGGTGGCTCATCGTCGGAAGCGGGTTCGAGCAGTCGCTCACCTATGCCATCGCGGTGCTCATCATCACCTGCCCGTGTGCGCTGGCGCTCGCCGTGCCCGCCGTGCAGGTGGCGGCCGCCGGGCGGCTGTTCGCCAAGGGCGTCATCGTCAAGGCGCCGGACGGTCTCGAGCGGCTTTCCGAGATAGACACCATCGTGTTCGACAAGACCGGCACGCTTACGCGCGGCGAGCCATCGCTTGCCAACGCCAATGAGATCGACGATGCGATGCTGGCCGCCGCTGCTTCCCTAGCCATCGCCAGCCGTCATCCCTACTCGCGGGCCGTCGTGCGCACGGCGCGCGAGCGTGGGCTGACCTTTGCCGTCGCCGACGGTGTCGTCGAGGAGCCGGGCAGGGGCCTCTGCGCCCGCTCGAAGCAAGGCGAGCGGCGCCTCGGATCGGCCACGTGGGTTGGGAGCGGTGCCGGCGCCGCAGGTCCTGGAACCGCATCCCTGTGGTTCCGCGATGGGGCATCCGCTCCCGTCGCCCTGCGCTTCGACGATGCGCTGCGGCCGGATGCTGCCTCCGTCATCTCCGAGCTACAAGGTGCCGGGTATCGTATCTACCTCGTGTCGGGCGATCGGGAAGCATCGGTGCGCGCGGCGGCGCACGCCGTCGGCATCGCCGAGTGGATGGCCGAGGTGCGTCCCGATGGTAAGATAGCGCGTCTCAACGCGCTCAAGGCGGAGGGCCGCAGGGTGTTGATGGTCGGCGATGGCCTCAATGATGCTCCGGCTCTCGCGGCGGCGCATGCATCGCTTTCGCCCTCGACCGCCGCCGATGTCAGTCAGACCACGTCGGACGCTGTCTTTCAGGGTGAGCTTCTGTCGCCGATCGTCGAAGCGCTGAAAGTCGCCCGCGCCTCGCAACGCATGGCGCTGGAGAACTTCGCCATTGCGATTGCCTACAACGCCGTGTCGGTCCCGCTGGCAATGATGGGGTATGTCACGCCGTTGATCGCCGCACTGGCCATGTCGCTGTCCTCCATCGCGGTCACGGGCAACGCGCTGCGTCTACGCGGAAGGCGGCTCATTCTGGGGGGGCGGCAATGACGGCACTCGCCTGGCTCATCCCCTGCGCGCTCGCACTCGGCCTATTGGGGCTCATCGCCTTCCTCTGGGCGCTCCGGTCGGGTCAGTTCGAAGACCTGGAGGGCGCCGGGTGGCGAGCCATTCAGGATGAAGAGCCGGACGGGGACGCTCCGCCACGCTAGCGTCCAAGCCAATGTCAATCGGCGTGGCGCGTGCCATCGTGCGTCACCAACAGGTCGCATTTTGATTCTAGCAGCACTCGCGATACGCCGAGCTGGTGCTCAGGGCTTTGCACATCGACGATAACGATCGATGCACCCGATTCCAGGTGGCGGGCAATCTGCTCGAAAAGCCGCCCACAGCCCAGGCCGGGCAGGGCGCCAAGATCGTTCTCCAGCATGGACCCTGCGCTGGAGAGCACGTTTACCTTTCCAGCCGCACCGACGCGCAGCCTCTCAGCTGCGCCGTTGGCGCCGGCCGCGTCGGTGAATACTCCGACGACAAACCGCGGCCGTTGGCGCTCGCTGTTCTCGCAGGAGCCACAGCATTCGCCTTGCGTACCGTTGCTGTGATCGTCGGGCACCGGCGTTACCTTTTCGAGTGGCCAAAATTGGTGGCCAAGTTAACTTCTTGGCGTCGCCGGGGTTTGACCCGATTGTGCGCTTGTGTGACAGCGTGTAACAGGGACAGGAAATCATTGGCCCGCGAATAGCTTAAGATGCCTGCAGGCGATCAGCAGACCATTCTCATTGTCGATGACGAGCCCGAGGTGCGCGCCCTGTTGCGCACGGGGCTCGAAGGCGAAGGCTTTGCGGTGGTCGAGGCGGCCGATGGCCAGCAGGCGATGGCCCTGATCGACAGGTTGCCGATCAGCCTCGTCACCCTCGACCTCAAGCTCGGCGGTGAAGACGGCCTCAAGGTAGCGCGCGAGCTGCGGGCGGCCAAGAACACGCCGATGATCATGATTACCGGCAAAGGGGATGCGGTCGACCGCATTGTCGGTCTGGAGCTCGGCGCCGACGACTATATCCCCAAGCCGTTTCTCATGCGCGAGGTGGTGGCGCGCATTCGCGCCGTGTTGCGGCGCTACACGGGCGCTGCCAACGCTTCGAGCGAGGCCCGTTCGGATGGGGGGCAGCGGTACGGCTTTGACGGCTGGACCGTGGACCTATCACGCCGCGAGGTCCGCGATCCAAGAGATGAGCTGCGGGAGCTCACGACGGCCGAGTTCAACCTATTGGCGCTCTTCCTGCAAAAGCCAGGTCGTGTCCTGTCGCGCGACGAGTTGATGGATCTACTGAAAGGCCATGATTGGACGCCGATGGATCGCTCGATCGACGCGCTCGTCGCGCGGTTGCGCAAGAAGCTCGAGCCGGAGAGCGAGCGGCCGACCCTGGTCAAGACGGTACGGGGCGTCGGATACGCCTTCGCCGGCGCGGTGAAGCGGCTTTAGACCATGATCGCTTCGGACCCTATCCGTCCGAAGCGTGAATCATCGGTCTCATCTAGCCGCGTCCGTTGCACAGTGCGTCGCGCAGCGTAGTGGCCAGCTCCGCTCGCTTGTAGGGTTTGCGCAGGACCGGTGTTGCCCCCGAAGCCATGGGATCATGGCGCGCTTCCTCGGCGGCATAGCCGGTCGTCAACACCACTGTTACCGAAGGCGCGTTGGCGCCGATCCAGCGGGCGACGTCGTACCCCGACATGCCGCCGGCCATGACGATGTCGCTCAACACCAGATCGACGTGCTCGCCGCTTTCGAGGATGCGGATGGCGGCGGGCCCACTCTCCGCTTCCAGCGCTACGTAGCCGAGCCCCTCGACGCGCTGCAGGGTGAGCTCACGCAC
The DNA here is from genome assembly GCF_009026145.1 of Hyphomicrobium sp. GTDB lineage: Bacteria > Pseudomonadota > Alphaproteobacteria > Rhizobiales > Hyphomicrobiaceae > Hyphomicrobium_A. Next base: position 41,802 of record NZ_WBUE01000021.1, on the reverse strand, counting down.
CTCGGCATTGTCCTCGACCACAAGCACGACTTCGTTCTGCTCCGAGAGGGGGACGGTCTCCGCGGGCTGCGCAGTCTCGGTGGCCGCTGCAGCGCCAGCGCGCGGAAGGTAGAGACTGACCGTCGTGCCTTTGCCGAGCTCGCTCCTCATCACCGCGTGGCCGCCCGACTGGACGGCGAATCCGTAGACGGTGCTGAGGCCGAGGCCCGTACCGCGGCCTGGCTCCTTGGTTGAGAAGAACGGCTCGAAGGCGCGCTCCAGCACCTCCGGAGGCATGCCCTCACCGGTGTCGCTCACCGAGAGGAGAACGAATTCGCTCCCGCCGCCGTCGAAGGGCAGGGCATCATCGACAACGTTGCGCGTCTCGACGATCAGCTCGCCGCCGTTCGGCATCGCGTCGCGGGCATTGATGGCAAGGTTGAGGATGGCATTCTCAACCTCGCTTGGGTCGACCTGCGTCTGCCAGAGGTTTCCGGCGAGCATGGTCGTCAACGTGATCGGCTCGCCGATGGAGCGCTTCAGGATCTCCATCAGCCCCAGCACGAGCTCGTTGAGATCGAGGATCTCTGGCGACAGGCGCCGCCGCCGGGCGAAAGTCAGCAACCGCTTGGTGAGCGCGGCGCCCATATCGGCCGCATCGGTGGCACGCTTCAAGAGCTTGCGCGAACCATCGTTTTCCGTCGCGTCGCTCAACAGCTCGAGGTTGCCGGTGACGATGGTGAGCAGATTGTTGAAATCGTGCGCCACGCCGCCGGTGAGCTGGCCGAAGGCTTCCATGCGCTGCGCCTGGATGAGTGCGGCCTGCGCCTCCTCACGGCGCCGGATCTCCGCCTCGAGTTCGCGCGTGCGCTCGGCGACGCGCCTTTCGAGGTCGGAGTTGGCTCTTGCGAGCACCGCCTGAGCGCGCTTTCTCTCCGTCACGTCGCGCAGAACCACCATGAAGATGCGGCGCCCGCCTATCTCCTGCTTGGCGATGGAGGCCTCGGCCGGAAACTCGCTGCCGTCCTTGCGGCGCGCGAAGATCTCCTGCCGCTCGCCCATCCGGCGGGAGGCGACGGGGGAGTTGGCGAAGGAAGCCACATGCCCGTGATGCGTGGCGCGAAAGCGCTCGGGTATCAGTAGCTCGAGCGGCTGGCCAATGATCTCGTCCTTGGTATAGCCGAACATCGCCGATGCGCCGTCGTTGAAGACCATGATGCGCATCTGCTCGTTGAGGGAGATGATGGCGTCGGCGGCAATGGCCAAGATGGTTGCGATTTGCGATTCGGCGAGCCGCAACTCGGCCTGGGTGTCGAGGGTCGCCGGATCCTTGGATTGCTGGGGCATCGGGGGTCGGATTCGCTGGGGGCTCTCGATCATTCAATGCCAACGAGGCCCTACGATCAAGTGCCGAAAGCCGCGGCAGATGCTCCACACCAACGTTTCCGGTTAGCCTGCGGCAGGTGCCGCCTCGGCGGTCGTGCTGCGCCAGCGCACGACGAACTCAAGCGGCATGGCAATCGTCCAACGCACGCCCTCGGGTGGAAACTGATAGTCGACCTTGGCGTTCAGCGCCTGTCCGGCAACGCGCTCGATGACGACGTGGCCGAAGCCCCTCACCGTCGCCGGCACAACTCTCGGGCCGCCGCGTTCCTCCCAGCGGAGCACCAGGCGCAACACGCCGCCCTCGTCCGGCTCGAAGCCCCACGCGACGCGCACGCGACCCGCGATCGTAGACAATGCTCCGTACTTGGCCGCGTTGGTGGCAAGCTCGTGCATCGCCAGTCCGAGGTTCTGCGCGGCGGTGGCATTGATGAATACCGGTTGACCATGGCACGCGAGCGCCTCGGACGAATTGCCGATGAACGGCTGCAGCACGGCGCGGATCAGCTCCTCCAGCGATGCGCCCGTCCAGTCCTCCGCGACCAGAAGGTCGTGTGAGGCAGAGAGGCTCTGCAGCCGCTGAATGAGCTGCGATTGCAGAACGGCGACGTCGGAGGTGGAGCGCGCCGTCTGCCGCACCATGGCGACGATCACGGCCAACAGGTTCTTGGTGCGGTGGGAGAGCTCGCGCATCACCATGCGCAGATGCTTTTCGACGCGTTTGCGCTCGGTGATGTCGCGAAAGACTGCGGAGAAGCCAAAAATGCGTCCGTCCGGGCGCCGCATCGGCGCAACGTTGATGGCGACGTCCAGCATGCTGCCGTCCTTGCGGCGACGCACCGTGTCGCGCAACACGTGCTCGCCGTGCCGCAGGTGGCGGTACTTCTCCTCGAACTCCTCCTCGGCGCCTTCAGGAAACAGCAGACGCTCCGACCTACCGAGGACTTCCTCAGCCGTGTAGCCGAACATGCGCTCGGCTCCCGGATTCCAAGACTGGATGAGGCCTTCGTTGGACATCGAAATGATGCCGTCCGCGGAGGTGGCGACGATGGTCGCGAGCTGCGCGTTCTTCTCCGCCTCCTCGAGGTGCTCGGTGATGTCGGTGTTGGTACCGAACCAGCGGATGACGTTGCCGGCTTCGTCGCGGATCGGCATGGCGCGCGACAGAAACCAGCGAAAGACGCCATCGCGCCCTTTCAGCGGGAAGGTATCTTCCCACACCTCGCCCGTCGTCAGGCAGCGGTTGATCTTTTCCATGACGCGGTCGACATGGTCGGGGTGCTGACGCAGCGGCCAGCCCCACTGCTTGGCCTCGTCGAACGGCGGACCGGTGTAGTCGAACCAGCGCTTGTTGTACCAAAAGATGTTGCCGGCCTCGTCGGCCATCCACGCGAAGGCCGCGATGTTGTCGGCCAGCGTCCGGAAACGTGACTCGCTTTCGCGCTGAGCGCGTTCGGCGTAGACCCAGGGCGTCGTGTCGACGACGATGGCGAGCACCCCGGCGGGATTGCCATCCTCGCCGCGCACCGGGCTGTAGTCGAGGTTCGTCCAGACGTCCTCCGGTGTGCCGCGCCGCCCGAGACTGAAATGCTTGTCGCGAAATGAAAGGGCTTCGCCGGCAAGCCCGCATTCGAGCACGCGGCGGTTGAAGTCGGCCGCCTCCGGCCAAGCCTCGACGATCGGCATGCCGAGCAATTCCGGGTGGCGCGAGCCGGCGAAGGCGGCATAGCCGTCGTTGTAGATCATGATCCCTTGCGGGCCCCACAACAGGACCATCGGAACTGGCGAAGCAGTGATGATATCGACCGCGCACTTGAGGCTCGTCGGCCAAGCCTCCATCGGTCCGACCGGAGTAGAGCTCCAGTCGAATTCCTCAATCCGTCTTTTCATTTCGTTGCTTGCGGACAGTTGCATGGCGGCGTGCGGTGCTTGTGATCAACTGCAGTTGTAGACTTGGGTTCCCATTCCCGCTGGGTTTCAGTCCCTTTCGGTGTTCGCAAGTGCGGGAACCAACGCGGCACCGTTCAGTTTCCCTACGATGCCGCTACCGGCCTTCGAGACACGAGGAAAGCATGGGCAATCTTCTCTACTGGGCCGTTATCTTCCTCATCATCGCGCTGGTTGCTGCCTTCCTCGGTTTCGGCGGCGTCGCCGGCGTAGCGACCGAGGGCGCGCGCATCCTGTTCTGGGTGGCGATCATCCTCGTCGTTCTGTCATTCATCGGCGGCATGCTGCGCCGCGGATAGCCGCCGCCGAGCGCCAGGCTACCCGAAATTAAGTATGCCCTACCAACAACATAGCGTACTGCGTCGGCGGTGTCTTTGGGCGCGGCTGCCGAGCGGCGGAACTTTTGCCGAAGTTGAGCGTTTGTGCGGGTTACGAAGACACCGACAAGTGGGCGGCCTATAAAGGGGAGATCATGTCCATTTCAGAGATCATTGCACCGCAGCTGCCGTACCTGAGGCGGTTTGCGCGCGTTCTGTCGGGCAGTCAGGAAAGTGGCGACGCATACGTCGTCGCCATGCTCGAGGCCATCGCCGCGGAGCCGTCGATGTTCCCTGTCGATCTCGAGCCGCGCGTCGCCACCTATCAGAGCTTCCTCGACGTTTGGAACTCGGTGCGTCTCAACCACAAGAAGTACGACAACCCGGTTCCCGAGCGTCTTGCCGCTGCCGATCGCAAGCTCGAGGCGATCACCCCCCGCGCGCGCCAGGCGTTCCTGCTGATGGCGGTCGAAGAATTCTCGACCTCCGACACCGCGAAAGTGCTGAAGACGAATGAGGCCGAGGTGAAGGCCCTGGTGGATCAGGCCGCATCGGAGATTGCCGAACAGGTGGCAACCAACGTTCTCATCATCGAGGACGAGCCGATGATCGCGCTCGACCTCGCCGACCTCGTCATCGGCCTCGGCCACGAAGTGTGCGAAACGGCTCGCACGCACAACGAAGCCGTCGCCGCGTTCAAGAGGCATAAGCCGGGTCTCGTGCTGGCCGACATTCAGCTCGCCGATGGCAGCTCCGGGCTCGAGGCCGTCAACGAGATCCTGCAGTCCTTCGACGTGCCGGTCATCTTCATCACCGCGTATCCGGAGCGACTGCTGACCGGTAGCCGCCCGGAGCCGACGTTCCTCGTCAACAAGCCGTTCCGCACCGAGACGGTGCAGGCGGTAATCAGTCAGGCGTTGTTCTTCGACTACAAAGCACACCGACCGAACGCTCAGGTCGCCTGAGCGCAACACGAGAAAGGCGGGCCGAGGCCCGCTTTTCTCTTGGCCACCGCTAGCGGTGAACCCAATCCGATTTGACTTAGACGGCGCGGGCCGAGCGTGAGCGTTGGCGGGGCGGAGCGTCCGCTGCGTCGGTCGATGTCGCCCCCGGCTGGTCGGACGATGGCGATGTCATCAGCTCGTTGAGACGCGAGCGCGCACGATTGACGCGACTCTTCACCGTGCCCACGGCGCAGCCGGAAATGTTGGCCGCGTCTTCGTAGGAGAAGCCCTCCGCGCCGACCAATATGAGCGCCTCGCGCTGGTCGGGAGGCAGCTTGGCGAGGGCACGACTGAGATCCATGAGGTCGAGATGGCCCTGTTGCTCGGCGGGCACCGAGAGCTTGGCGGCCAGCTGTCCTTCGCTGTCGGCTATCTCGCGCTTCGTCTTGCGCAGCTCGGAGAAGTAGGCGTTACGCAGGATGGTGAACAGCCACGCCTTGAGATTTGTCCCCTCCTCGAAAGAATCGAGGTGGTTCCAAGCTTTCACGAGAGCTTCCTGCACAAGGTCATCGGCGCGATCACGATTGCCGCACAGCGAGATTGCGAACGCCCGCATGTTCGGGATCGCCGCGACGAGATCATCGCGGAGCGTGCTGTCGTGCGGTGGCCGACTGCTCACCTGCTCTCCTCCTCATCGCGCACCTGGCCGCTTGCGGGCTTGTCCGCCTCTCCGCTCTCGAGCTGCTTGATGAGGTCCGTGATGCTATCGGGTATGGGGGCGTTGAGAAGCTCGCCGTATGCGGCCCTGAGCTGCTTGCCGAGAATCCCAGGCAGCACGTGCTGATTACGGGCGCGTGCAGGGCGGCTGGGTTCGCGCTCGTCGGTATCCTGATGAGCCAGGCGGGAGGATGGGCGTGCGGGCGCGCCACCTTCCGGTGCCGCGGCGGCACGTTGCGGCTCTCGAGGGGCGGTCGCGTCAAACGCCTTTCCCCAAGAGGTCTTCTTCTCCTCGGACATAGAACGGCCCTCCCGCCTCCCGTCTTGGTCATTTCGCGCTGCTACCCCCGGGCGCGAGACCGGGGCTTTTGCGGGCGCGGACCATATCATCCGGTTCGTAAGGCTAAACAACGCCCAATGCGAGGATAAGTTCCAATTCGGGGGGCGGCGGCCCGAAACCCAGCAGCCCGCGGCTTGCGCCGCGGGCTTGCCGATTGAAGCCGGGTCTTGCGGGGGCGGCCCATTCGAGGCGCTTGGCACCTCACCAGCGGTTCAGGGCCTCGTCCACTTGCTTTTTGACGGCATCTTTGGCCAATCCATAGCGCTCCTGGATCTTCCCCTCGAGCTGCTCGCGATTGCCGTTGATCTGGTCGAGCTCGTCGTCGGTGAGCTTACCCCACTGCTCCTTCACTTTGCCGCGGAACTGCTTCCAGTTACCGCTAACGCGATCCCAGTTCATGATTATCTCCTTGGCTGCGTGGCGTTGTGCGCAGTTCAAAACGGGTGCCTGCGTCGAATAGTTCCTGCATCGGCAAGAGCGAGCGCTTTGGGTGCTCATCACAAATTTCGCCGCAGTGCGGGAACAAGCAGACCGCCGCGGCGTTGCATTCCGCTATGCGCGCGCGTGCGCGCGACGGCCAAGGGGGATGGGCGCCACCGTTTGATGAAATATAAAGCCCTTTAGTCCGATGCTTGAGCGGCTACGCCAGAGCGGTTGGTCCATCCAGGCCCAATTCCTGCTCTACAGTTCCGCATTGCTCATCCCCGCTCTCGTCTTCAGCGGCTTGATGATCCTGCGGTCCGCTTCGCTCGAGCGGACCGCCATGGAGGACGAGATCACCGATGTCGCGCGCGCCGTGGCGACGGCGATCGATCGCGAGCTCGCCGCCACGACGACGACGCTCAACGCGCTCGCTTCCTCGCCAGCGCTGACCGACGGCGACCGCAAAGCCTTCTACAATCAGGCGATGGCGGCGAGGGAAGTGAGCGGCAACGACTTCTTCCTGACCAGCCGCGGCGGCAAGCAGCTTCTCACTACTCGTACCAAGTGGGGAGCCGAAACGTCTGCCGTCTCGCCGATCGATTCAAAGCAGGTCATGCAATCGGCAGAGCCGCAGGTATCGAACGTCTATCGCGAGACCGTCGATGGGGCCCCGACATTCAGCATTAGCGTTCCGGTAAAGCGCGGCAACAAGACGATCTACCTGCTCAGCGCATCCATATCCTCGCAACGTATCCTGGAGATCTTCGAGCGCGCCGAGCTGGACCCGGGCTGGGTGGCGACCGTTACCGACCAGGCCGGGACAGTCGTCGCACGCTCGCTCGACTTCGAGAGGCACGTCGGCAAGGCGTCGCCGACGAAGCATGCGGGCAGCACGGAAGCCCGCGCCGGCTTGTGGCGCGTAACAGAGGGCGACGGCGAGCCCGTGCTGCTCGCCTCGACATACTCGCGGCAATCCGGATGGCTCGTATCGACGAGCGTACCGGAGTCCGTCGCCAACCGCCCGATTGTCCGCTCCTGGATGCTGGTCGCGACGCTCGCGGTGAGCTTCGCGCTCTTGTCCGCGCTGCTCGCGTACCTGTTCGGGCGCTTGATGTCCGAGCCGGTGCGCGCGCTCGTCGGAGGCGCGCGCGAGCTTGGCCGCGGTGAAATCGTCGCGCCGATCAAGTCTTCCATCCTCGAGGTGCGCGCGGTCGGCGAGGCATTGGCCAAGGCCAGCGAGACGCGCCGGCAGATGGAGCATTCGTTGCGCGAGAGCGAGGACAGACTTCGATTGGCGCTCGCTTCCGCCGACACCGGCGCCTGGGATTGGGATCTGACAAGCGGCGCACTGACTTGGGATACGCGTATGCGCGCCCTTTGGGGTCTCAACGCCGACGACCCGGTCTCGTTCGAGGTCTTCGTTACCGCACTCAATCCACTCGATCGCGAGGCGACGTTTGCGGCCATCGAGCGCGCGCAGGATCCGACGGCAAATGCCGAGTACGATGTCGAGTACCGGGTCAACGGTGTCCGCGATGGGATCGAGCGGTGGGTTGCCGCCAAGGGACGCGCGCATTTCAGCGCCGGCAAGGCCGTGCGCATGACCGGCACCGCGCGCGACATCACGGACAGGAAGCGGTGGGAGGAGCACATCCAGCTCCTGATGCGCGAGGTGACGCACCGGTCCAAGAACTTGCTTGCGGTGATCCAGGCCATGGCACGTCAGACCAAGCTCGCCAGCCGCGACGTCAACGACTTCGAGGTACGCTTTTCCGGTCGTTTGCAGGCGCTGGCCGCTTCGCATGATCTTCTCGTCCAGCGCAACTGGCACGGCGTTTCGATCTCCGAGCTCGTCAGGTCGCAGCTGGCCCACTACCTCGACCAGCATGCCAGTCAGATTGCGATCGAGGGACAGGGGCTGATCGTTACGCCCGAGGCGGCTCAGAACATCGGTCTGGCGGTGCACGAGCTCTCGACCAACGCGGCCAAGTACGGGGCGCTATCGGTGCCGGAAGGTCGCGTCGCGGTCAGCTGGTCGCGCACGGGAAATGGCAGTGAGGATGCGCGGCTGCACATGAGTTGGATAGAGAGCGGCGGCCCGGAGGTCGTTCCTCCTTCCCGCCGGGGCTTCGGTCACGTGGTGACGGAGCAGCTCACGGCGCGTGCCCTGCAGGGAAAGGCGAACCTTCGGTTCGAGCGCGACGGGGTGCGTTGGACGCTGGACATTCCCGCCAGCCACCTCCTGAAGTCGTAGGCCGTCATGGGGCATGTGGTGGCAGTGCCACGCCGATCGAAATTGAAGCTCGGTTGGGCGGAACTTTCGCTGAATTGTCGTGTTGAAAGGCGAACGACGTTTTCAAGCGAGATGCTCAGGTGAAGGTCCAGAGAAACCAGGAGCTTACGAAGCTGATCGGGCGCCGATTGCGGGAAGCGTGCGCGAGTGAAGCGCCCGGCGAAATCCCTGTGGCCATCGCAAGTGGGCTCGCCAAGCTCCAGCAACTGGAGGACCGGCTCGCCGCCACTCCGGACGACGGCGTGGACACCGAAGATCCCTACCCCGGCAGACCCGCGGCCCCCGATTCTGCACCGGAGGAAGCTGAAGAACCCCGGGTAGCATCGTGAAGGGCGGCAACAGCAAAGCCGGGGAGGTGGCCCCGGCTTTACGACTTGCTTGAGCGTCCGGCCGCGCCCCTCAGGGCGCCTGCTTGTTGAGCTTGCTGTCGGCCCCATGCTCCTCCTTGAGCGACATGGAGAGCAGCTTTACCGCCTCGGGAAGATCGAGCAGCTGCCCCCCACGACACTAGGGTGCCGTAGTGGGTAATCTCATGATGCTCGACGGCCTGCGCAGCGGCGATCATGGCCGCGTCGCGGGCACCTGGTGGCGGGCCGAGTGAACATCATTTGGCCGAGTTTGAAGATATTCTGCAGCGGGGTTCAGGAGATGTGCGCGCGATTTGGGGGAGCCGCTGGCTCACCAACGGTTCCGTGCTGCGCTGACGAGAGGGTGCGATGGGCGCGATCATGATCCGCTGTCCGGCGACGAACGAGCTTATTCCCGTCGGTATCGACACGGATAAGGACAGCTTCCTGGGGCTTCCGGAAGTGCAGGCCGCGCCGGTGCAATGCCCCGCGTGCGGCGGACAACATACCTGGTCGAAGAAGGATGCCATCCTCGAAACGACGATGCGTATCCGCTCCAGGGGGAGCAGCGATTAGACTGCCGCTCTGCTCCTTGGTTGGCTCTAGAGGGTGTCTGCGAACGTCTCGAGCGCCTCGATGTCGGTGATGCGCAGACCCTCGCGCACCGAGGTCACCATGCCGCGCGCCTCGAGCTCGCGGAGGACGCCGGCGAGGGCGTCGACGGTCATATTGAGATGCTCGGCGACCGCGCCAGATGAGAATTCGTCCCTGATGATGCTCGGGTCGCGGCCCTCGCTGGCGCCCATGCGCGACAGGGCCGCGAGGAATGAGGCAACGCGCTTGGCTGGCGCGCTGCGGCTGCCCGCGAGAGCCCGAACGCGCAGGTAGTCGAACTCGCGATCGGCGGCTGCCGCATACCGCGCCGCGAGCTGGCCATCGCCCGCGAGCAGTTGCTCGAACTCATCCTCGCTGATCGGGCTGACGATGGTCTTGGCCACGGCCTGCGCCGTGCTCGTATGCACATCGAGGTGGCCAAAGCCGATGATGTCGCCAGGGAAGGCAAACTCGATCACCTCGTGATGGCCATCGGCCCACCGCAGGTAATGGCACAGCGCGCCACGCTCGACGCGGTAGAGCTGGTCGCGCTTGTCGCCACTGTGAAACAGCGTCTCGCCGCGGGCGAGGCGGCGGACGCGGGTCGAGCCTCGCGTACGGACAAGGCCAGTATCGCTGTTGGACTCGTGCCTATCGGGGGGCTGCGAAGATACTGCAAGCATTGACACACTCACGCCTACGAGCCGACGACATGGGGATGGCCGCTGCCACATTCAAGCCAAAATCTGAACCGTCTCAATCCCCTAAGCGGTTTGGCTATCTCTACAACGATGGCGTCGCGGCGCTGTTCCCTGAGTAACATGCACGTTCTTCGTCCAGCACGGCATCGTTGTTTCCGAGCACCGGCACTTAGCGCGCGGATCATGCGCGTATGGTGAATATTGCGCAGTGCAGCGCGAGAAGCGCGGAACCGGCGCTGCGAGAAACCGTTCTTCATGCGATCGGCAGCAGGGCACTCCGGCGCTAGGCGCGCCGTCGGTGTCCCACAAGGTGAAGAGGCATCCACCATGAAGAAGCTTGTCGCAGCCGCTTCGATCATCGCCCTTCTGGCGATCCCCGCCGTCGCTCAGAATGCGACGCCACCGCCGGCGACCGGGAAGTCCCCGGCGACCGAGTCGACCGCTGCGCCGGCACCCACCGGCGAGATGGCCGGTGCGCTTGGCTCCGGTGAAATCTCCGCGAAGGAGCTCCTGGCCGAGAACGTGCGCAACGCCGCCAACGAGAGCATTGGCAACATCAACGACGTGCTCATCGGCGGCGACGGCAAGATTGCCGCCGTCATCATCGGGGTTGGCGGATTTCTCGGCATGGGAGAGAAGAACGTCGCACTACCCTTCGATCAGCTGATCTTTGCGAAGGACGCGGCTGATGATCTCATCGTGAGCACGAGCGCCACGAAGGAGAGCCTGCAGGCGGCCCCTGAGTACACCAAACCAGAAGACCGCTCATAAGGCGGCGGAGCTGACCTACTCGAGCCTGCCGGCGGCCCGGATCGTTCCGGGCCGCCATTTCATCGACGCACATCGTGCCCATGCGGAACCTTTGCACGGACATGTGCATTTCTCGATTTTGGGAGAGCAAAATGCACGAGCCACAGGAAGTTTTGACTCCGACTGAGGCCCGCCAGGCGTCGCCACGGCGACTGAACTTTCGCGTCCTCACGGTTTCGCTGCTGCTCGCCATCATCGCAGCCGCCGCGCTTTATGCGCTGTTCTACGGCGGCTCGACCCCGGTTAGCACCCCCGGCCCAGCCCCGACCCAGGAGACGGCCCCTGGTCCGTGACCCCCAGCGTCGCAAAAATAGAAAGGGACGGCCGATCGGGCCGTCCCTTCTCAGATTCAGGTCAGGACCAGCAGTTTACTCCATGCCGCTGCTGCGCCACGTCGAGGTCGACTTGCACTTTCGGCACACGCGCTCGCCCGCCCACGCGCTGGGGAACGGGTCGCGACAGATCAGGCACTTCCTGATCTTGTGCTCCGCGCTGCGCCGCGCCTCGCGCTCTGCCTCGCAGACGTCCACGCAACCGTCGTTGCACGCGTCGTGGCAGTCGGCGTACGCGCCAGTATGTTCCTTGAGACTGCTCAACTCGTCCTCAACCACGTTCACCACTTCGCCTGTTGTCTGGCTCGCAAACGCCTGAACGCCGCCGCGGTCCCGGCGTTTCCAGCAAAAAGGTTGAGATTCTCTGGATGCGCGGCCAGTCAGGCACCGAAAAGCACGATGTCTGGGGCGCGTATATCGGGTGGATTTCCTGCTTTTTCAAGGGATTTTCATGGGTGCCCGGCGGAAAGTAGGAGACGGCGTAGACAAACTGCGGCTTTCTGGCGCCGAATTTCACAAATTTGCACGAATTTGCACACGGGCGGAGAACTGGCGGAACCGGCGGCCGTTATCACGGCAAGTGTTGATCGCCATTCAAACCGGAGATTGGCAATGCCGACCGCCTCGATAGCCGAAAGCCATGTCGCCCGGACGGGATACGCGCACCTGGCCCAGGGTGCGATCTTCGATGGCGCCGACGACGCGCTGACAGCCCGTCGATGGGCCTGCGGGGTGCACCCTCAGCCGCTCGCCCGCCTCGCCGCGCTGCTCGTGTCGATCTCGCGCAACAACACCTACGAGGGCCGCGACCCGAGGACGATGCCCGAGGCACTCACGTCGGGCTTTGTCGCCGACCTATTGGGTGTCGATATTTCCAAGCTTGCGGGCCTGCTCGTCGAGCTTCGCAATCGCGGACTGATTGAGAGCGGCGCAGACGCGACCCTGCGCCTCAGGGATATACGAGGCCTGGAGCGCCTGGCGAACTGAGCCATCGCAATGGAGCCTGTTCGATCCTCGAGCACGATGCATGGATTTCCCCCTGCAGATCGCCTTTGAGGGCGTGAAACCTTCCGATGAGCTGCGGGTGTGCGTCGGCGACGAGGTCGCCCAACTCGGCGAGCTGGCCGATCGCATAAAGCTGGCGCGTGTCGTCCTCGGTCGCCCACAACGCCGCAACCATCGTGCCGACGCTTGCCGCGTGCACATTCAAATCGAAGGGCTCGACGGCTCGGATATCACCATCACCCGCGATCCGGCCATTACCGGCGTCGAGGAGGATGTGCACGCAACCATCAAGGATGCGTTCACGTCGCTGCGTCGGCGCCTCGAGCAGCTCAGCGAGCGGAGCTGACATCGACTTAGGGCGGCCAACTTCGGGGGGCCGAGGTAGACATCCCTTAATTCACTACTATGTTTCATGGCCCATGGGCCGGCGTCCTCTGCCGGACATTAGGTAAGCGCAGCGGACGAGAGCGCATCGCATGAAGGATGATCCAAACCGGTGGATGTGGTCGGAGGCCTGCGAGATGTTGGCGCGCGCCGAGCGCATGCACCGCCAGTTCTTCCAGCCCGTGCGCTCCTTCTCGCGCCAGCCGGCCTGGGAGCCTCCCGCCGACGTCCTCGAGAACGAGCGCGAGGTCTTGGTGGTGGTCGCCCTTCCCGGCGTGAAGCCGGATCAGGTCGAGGCGGCTATCGACGGTGGCGATCTCATCGTCAGCGGCGCGCGCACGCTTCCCGCCGAGCTCGGCTCGGCCGTCATTCATCGCCTCGAGCTGCCGCAAGGAAGGTTCGAGCGCCGGCTCGCTCTGCCGGCGGGGCGCTACAGCAACGTGCGCCGCACGTTCGCCGACGGCTGCCTCCTCGTGCTGTTGTCAAAAGCGGAGCCCTCGCGTGGTTGAGATGAAAATGGACGCCCCCAAGGCACAGGAGGCCGGAAATCCGGCCGCTCCCTCGACGCCGCCTCTGCCGGCCGACGCCATCGCCGTCATCCCCGTGCGCGAGATGACGCTGTTCCCAGGCGTGGTGCTGCCGGTAACCGTCGGTCGCCCGCGCTCGATAGCGGCCGCGCAGAGCGCCGTGCGCGAGCAGCGTCAGGTCGGCATCCTCATGCAGCGCGACAGCGAGCAGGCGGAGCCGCAGCCCATCGACCTGCATCGCGTCGGCACGGTGGCCAACGTCGTGCGCTACGTCACGGCACCGGACGGCACGCACCACCTCGTCGTGCAGGGTGACGAGCGTTTCCAGGCGGTCGAGTTCCTGACCGGCTGGCCGTTTCTCGTCGCCCGCGTGCAGCGCATCGCCGAGGCCGAAGAGCGTACGCCGGAGATCGAGGCGCGCTTCCTCAATCTGCAGCGCCAGACCGTCGAGGCGCTCGAGCTACTGCCGCAGGCGCCGCCGGAGATGATCGTCGCCGTGCAGAGCGTGCGCTCGCCCGGCACGCTCGCCGACCTCGCCACCGCGTACATGGATCTAAAGCCAGCGGAGAAGCAGGAGATCCTCGAGACGATCGACGTCTCGGCGCGTATGGACAAGGTCTCGGCACTGCTCGCGCACCGCATCGAGGTGCTGCGCCTGTCGCAGGAGATCGGCCGGCAGACCAAGGCGGCGCTCGATGAGCGCCAGCGCGAGGTGCTGTTGCGCGAGCAGATGGCGGCCATCCAGCGCCAGCTCGGCGAGGGCGAGCAGAGCAAGGCGCAGGACATTGCCGAGCTGTCGGAGGCGGTGGCCAAGGCCGACATGCCCAAGGAGGTCGAGGATCAGGCGCGTAAGGAGTTGCGACGGCTGGAGCGCATGCCTGAGGCCTCCCCCGACTACGGCATGACGCGCACCTATCTCGACTGGCTGATCGAGCTGCCGTGGAAGCTGCCCGAGGAGACGCCGATCGACATCAAGGAGGCGCGCCGCATTCTCGACGAGGACCACTATGGCCTCGACAAGATCAAGCGGCGCATCGTCGAGTTCCTCGCCGTGCGCAAGCTGGCGCCGAGCGGCAAGGCGCCGATCCTGTGCTTCGTCGGACCGCCCGGCGTCGGCAAAACCTCGCTCGGTCAGTCGATCGCGCGCGCCATGAACCGCAAGTTCGTGCGCGTTAGCCTCGGCGGCGTGCACGACGAGGCGGAGATCCGTGGCCACCGGCGCACCTACATCGGTGCATTGCCCGGCAACATCATCCAGGCCATCCGCAAGGCCGGGGCGCGCAACTGCGTGATGATGCTCGACGAGATCGACAAGCTCGGCTCGGGCATCCAGGGCGACCCGCGCGCGGCCATGCTGGAGGTGCTCGACCCCGAGCAGAACTCGGCCTTCCGCGACAACTACCTCGCCGTGCCCTTCGACCTCTCCCGCGTCGTGTTCATCACCACGGGCAACGTGATCGACCAGATCCCCGGGCCGCTGCGCGACCGCATGGAGGTTATCCAGCTCTCCGGCTACTCGGCCGAGGAGAAGTTCAACATCGCCAAGCGCTATCTGGTGGCGCGGCAGCTCGAAGCCAACGGTCTGAAGGCGGAGCAAGTCGTGCTTGATGATGACGCGCTGCGCGACATCATCGGCCTCTATACGCGCGAGGCCGGCGTGCGCAACCTGGAGCGCGAGATCGGCAAGGCGCTGCGCAACGCGGCCGTGCGCATCGCCGAGGGCGAGGCGGGCCCGATCCACATCGGCTCGTCCGGACTTGCCGGCATCCTCGGCGCGCCGGTGTTCGAAAGCGAGGTCGCCATGCGCACGTCCGTGCCGGGCGTTGCCACGGGCCTTGCCTGGACGCCGGTCGGTGGCGACATCCTGTTCATCGAGGCGACGCGCACGGCCGGCAACGGCAAGCTCATTCTCACCGGGCAGCTCGGCGAGGTGATGCGCGAGAGCGTCCAGGCGGCGCTGTCGATCGTCAAGAACCGCGCCGGCCAGCTCGGCATCGACGCGGGCATTTTCGAGAAGAGCGACATCCACGTGCACGTGCCGGCTGGCGCCATCCCCAAGGACGGCCCCTCCGCAGGCGTCGCCATGTTCATCGCGCTCGCCTCGCTGATGACGGAGCGACCGGTGCGCTCAGATACCGCCATGACCGGCGAGATCAGCCTGCGCGGCCTGGTGCTGCCCGTCGGCGGCATCAAGGAGAAGCTGGCCGCCGCGGCGCGCGCCGGCGTGAAGCGCGTCATGCTGCCCGCCCGCAACAAGAAGGACATCGAGGATCTTTCGGAGGAGACGCGCCGGCAGCTGGAGCTCATCTGGCTGGAGCGGGTCGAGGACGCCCTCGGGGCGGCGCTGGAGGAACGGCCCGCGGCGGCCAGCGCCTGACGGCGGCGGGCCATCAGCCTGCGGCGTTGCGTCAGGCAAGCAAATGGGCGGCCGGTCACGCCGCGGGGCTCGCCCGCTGCTGCGGCCCGTGCTAGAGCCGCGCCCATGACAGCTTCCCCTGTAAAAATAGATGCGCCGGCCGCGAAAAAGCGCGGGCACGTGCCGACCGTCGGCTTTGTCTCGCTCGGCTGCCCCAAGGCGCTTGTCGATTCCGAGCGCATCCTGACCAAGCTGCGCGCCGAAGGCTATCGCGTCGCTCCCGACTATGCGGGCGCCGACGTCGTTGTTGTCAACACCTGCGGGTTCCTCGACTCGGCCAAGCAGGAGAGCCTCGATGCCATCGGCGAGGCCATGGCCGAGAACGGCCGCGTCATCGTCACGGGCTGCTTCGGCGTCGAGGAGGGCCGCATCCGCGAGAGCCATCCGGACGTGCTCGCCGTCACCGGCCCGCATCAGTACGAGCAGGTGGTGCAAGCGGTACATGCAGTGGTGCCGCCGGTGCATGACCCGTTCATGGACCTCGTGCCCCCTGAAGGGCTGCGGCTGACGCCCCGCCACTACGCCTATCTGAAGATATCCGAGGGCTGCAACAACCGCTGCTCGTTCTGCATCATCCCGCAGCTGCGCGGCGACCTCAAAAGCCGCCCGTCGAACCACGTGCTGACGGAGGCGGAGCGCCTCGTCAAAGCCGGCGTCAAGGAGCTCCTGGTCATCAGCCAGGACACCAGCGCCTATGGCCTCGACCTCAAGTACGCCGAGAGCCAATGGAAGGGGAGCGCGCTCCCCGCCCGCTTTCAGCCCCTATGCGAGGCGCTGGGCGAGCTCGGCGCCTGGGTGCGGCTGCACTACGTCTATCCCTATCCGCACGTCGATAGCGTCATCCCGTTGATGGCCGAGGGCAAGCTCCTTCCCTACCTCGACATTCCCTTCCAGCACGCCTCGCCGCGTGTCCTGAAAGCGATGCGCCGCCCGGCCGCGCAGGAAAAGACGCTGGAGCGCATCCGCCGCTGGCGTGAGACGTGTCCCGACCTTGCCATCCGCTCGACCTTCATCGTCGGTTTTCCCGGCGAGACGGAGGACGACTTCCAACTGCTGCTCGACTGGCTGCGCCAAGCCGAGCTCGCTCGAGTCGGCTGCTTCCGCTACGAGCCGGTCGCCGGCGCGCCGGCCAACGGCCTTGACGGCGCTGTGCCGGAGGAAGTGAAGGAGGAGCGCTGGCATCGCTTCATGGCGACGGCGAAGGAGGTGAGCGAGAGGCGCCTCGCGCGCATGGTCGGGCGCGAGATCGACGTCATCATCGATGAGGTCGACGAGGAAGGCGCGCTGGGACGCTCGCAATGGGACGCCCCCGAGATCGACGGCAGCGTGTTCTTGAACGGCGACACGGATCTGAAAGCCGGCGACATCGTCAAAGCGCGCGTCACCCACGCCGACGACTACGATCTGTGGGCCGAGCGCGCCTGAACGCCGATGACGCGGCGCCGGCGCGCGAGCTGACCCAGGCCCCAGTGATAGGGTGTGATAGGGAAGCGATGGCAGGCACCCCGCTTGGCCTACCATCGCTCGCCTAGTGCGCGAGTGCGTTGGCGAGCACGATTACAAGTGCCGCCGCTCCCACCGCCGCGCACAAAAGCCACGCCTTCAACGTCAGCGTCCGCTCGATGCGGCGCGCTTCATCGCGGAACGTTTCGAACTCCGCCAGCTTGCGGCTCACCGCCTCGAAGCTGTTGTAAGCATGAAAGTCGCCGCTGGAGCGCGCCTCGATGCGGTCGAGACGCCCTTTGAGATCGCGGCAACTGCGCAGCAGCTCATCGAGCTTGGCCTCCTTGCTGCGCTTCTCGCTTTTTTGGAAGTTTTGCCAGCGCTGGTCCTGCTCGGCCGTCTGCTGCAAGTCGGCGACTTTGGCGGCGAGTTGGGAGAGGTCGCGCGACATCAGACGCACGGTCGCCTGCAGTTGCTCGATCTTGCTTGCCGTCTCGGCGACGTAGCTGTCGCGCGCGATGAGAGGTACCGTTGAACCGATTTCGTAGCGGATTTCAGGGGTCGTTTTGTCGATGGCGGCCTTGCTCAGCAGCGGCGAGCGGCCACGACGTTCTTCAACTCTTAGCACAGCACCACGCCTCCCACGCGGAAACCAAGCTGGGCACCCATCGGTGCCGAACCAGCGGGCAAGTTTCGTCGTTCGCGCGGCTCGCGAGTGTCGCAAGGCGTGACTCTCCACACGGAGGCTCACGCGCTGCAGAACCCCCGTGAGGTCGCAACGTTAGTGGCAAGATTTCTCTTGAGCTTCAGTGCTGTGACAATAACTCACACGTCGCAGCTTGGCTAGCCTCGCGCAACGTAAATCGCTCGAAAGCGCGCATAAATTTTTGCGCCGCGATGGTCGCGACCGTCCGCGTCGTCAGCCACCGGAGCTGCAGCCGATCTGAGCGCGGTGGCGCAGGAAGTGATCGGCCAGCACGATGGCCAGCATGGCTTCGCCGATGGGGACGGCTCTGATACCGACGCATGGGTCGTGGCGCCCCTTGGTGATGACCTCCGTCTCCTCGCCGGCAACGTCGATGGTCTTGCGCGGCGTCAGAATCGAGGATGTCGGTTTCACCGCGAAGCGGCAGACGATCGGTTGCCCGGTCGAGATGCCACCCAAGATGCCGCCGGCATGGTTGGTCAGGAAGCACGGCTGACCATCGTGACCGATCCGGATCTCGTCGGCGTTCTCTTCGCCGGTGAGCTCAGCGGCGCCCATGCCGGCCCCGATCTCGACACCCTTCACGGCGTTAATGCTCATCATCGCCGAGGCGATATCCTGGTCGAGCTTGCCGTAGATGGGCGCACCCCAGCCGGCCGGGACGCCCTCGGCCACGACCTCGATCACGGCGCCGATGGAGGAGCCGGACTTGCGGACGCGGTCGAGGTACTCGGCCCAATGGACGGCGGTCGCCGCGTCGGGACAGAAGAACGGATTGGCGTGGACCGCGTCCCAGTCCCACAGCGAGCGATCGACCTCGAGATTGCCGATCTGCACGAGCGCGCCGCGGATCGTCACGCCGTCGAGCACCTTGCGCGCCACGGCGCCAGCGGCCACGCGGGCCGCCGTTTCGCGCGCCGAGGAGCGGCCGCCACCGCGATAGTCGCGAATGCCGTACTTCTTCCAATAGGTGTAGTCGGCATGGCCGGGGCGGAACTTGCCGGCGATCTCTCCGTAGTCCTTCGAGCGCTGGTCGACGTTGCGGATGATGAGCGAGATCGGGGTTCCGGTCGTCACCTGGCGTCCTTGCGCATCGGGGAAGACGCCAGACAGTATCTCGACCTCGTCGGGCTCCTGTCGCTGGGTCGTGAAGCGCGACTGCCCGGGACGCCGCTGATCGAGGAAGTGCTGGATCTCGGCGGCTTCCAGCGGCAGTCCCGGCGGGCAACCGTCGATGATGCAGCCGAGCGCCGGCCCATGGCTTTCCCCCCAGGTCGTCACACGGAACAGATGGCCGAAGGTGTTGTGGGACATCGCCTGTCGCCGAGAGTGAGGGGAGGGCAGGCCGGGTGTGCGTGCAACCCGATTGCCGTGGCAGTTGTGCCAGTCTTAGGAGTGCAAGCGCACGCCCGCAAGAGCCCAAGCCGGCAAAGGCCGTGACAGACTCGCGCGACGCAGTTTATGTGGGCGGCAGTACCGCGTCGCGCTACGCGACAAGCTGCAAGGAGACAGCACGTTAGAGGACGCATCGCTCGTGCGCTGCGCGATCTTTCTGCAATACCGCCATTGGGCGGGAACCGCCGGTCGCCATCAGGCTTGGCCTTGGGACCAACAGGTTTCACAACGTTTCTGAGCTGAGGCGCAACAACCGCCGGTCGCGTGTCGCAAGCCGCGTATGCGTCACGGGTCGCCGTATGGTTGGGCCCGCATCATCGCCGCTCCCTGCCGGCTTGAGCAACCGGCACCGAGCGGCCATTCGACGTGACGGGAGAGCCGGGGCAGCCGCTGCCTCGGCTCTTCTTCTTTGCCTGCCGGCTACAGCCACTCCATGCAGTCGCGGCGCAGGACGAGAACGCGGTCCTGCGGAACGGTTAGCTCCGGCACTGCCGACGGCTCGAGACCGTAAAGGTAGCCGCGCAGCACGCGACTGACGCCGCCGTGAGCAGCAACCACCGTATCGTGGGTCACATCGGCGAGCCAGGCGACGGAGCGCGCCATGAGGTCCTCGTAGCTTTCCCCGCCTTGCGGTCTCCAGCGGAAGGTGTCACGTGCCCGCGCCTCGACCCCGGACCGATCGATGCCCGGCAGATCGGCCGCGAAGATGCCTTGCCAGTGGCCGTAGTGAAGCTCCTTCAAGCGCTCGTCGAGCGCGTAGGCGTGCGGCTCGAGCCCCATAGTGCCGCGCACGATCTCCATCGTCTCACGGGCCCGCAGCAATGGGCTCGCGACGTAGCTGCAATGAGCGATGCGGGGGAGCAGAGCGCGCAGCGCCTCGCCGTTGCGGCGCGCCTGAGCGCGCCCCACCTCGTTCATCGGTACGTCGGCCTGACCCTGGTAGCGCGATTGCGCGTTCCAGTCGGTTTCGCCGTGGCGGATGAAATAGATTGTGACGTCGGCGCGCATCACTCGATACGCTCGGCTGGGCTCAGCTGTCCTCGGACTTGGCGACCGTGATGTCCGGGGCATCTTCGTTCTTCATGCCCTGCACGTGGTAGCCAGAATCGACGTGGTGCACCTCGCCGGTGACGCCGCGCGACAGATCCGACAACAGATAGAGCGCGGCGCCGCCGACCTCCTCGATGGTCACGGTGCGCCGCAGCGGGGAATTGTACTCGTTCCAGCGCAAGATGTAGCGGAAGTCGGCGATGCCGGAGGCGGCGAGCGTCTTGATGGGTCCGGCCGAGATGGCGTTGACGCGGATGCCGCTCTTGCCGAGGTCGGCGGCGAGGTAGCGCACGCTGGCTTCGAGCGCGGCCTTGGCGACGCCCATAACGTTATAATGCGGCATCACCTTCTCGGCGCCGTAATAGGTGAGGGTCAGCATCGATCCGCCGGGCGGCATCAGCTTTTCCGCCCGTGAGGCCAGCGCCGTGAACGAGTAGCAGGAGACAAGCATCGTCTGGGTGAAGTTCTTCTCGCTGGTGTCGACGTAGCGGCCGTCGAGCTCGGCCTTGTCCGAGAAGGCGATGGCGTGAACGAAGAAATCGAGCCGCCCCCATACCCGCTGCAGCTCGGCGAACACGGCATCCATGGAGCCGGCGTCGACGACGTCGCAGGGGAGCACGACCTTCGAGCCCAGCTCGGCGGCCAGCGGCTCGACCCGCTTCTTGAGGGCGTCACCCTGGTAGGTGAAGGCGAGCTCGGCGCCCTGCGCGGCGGCCGCGCGGGCAATGCCCCAGGCAATTGAGCGATTATTGGCTAAACCCATGATAAGGCCGCGTTTGCCAGCCAACAGGTTGCCTTTCGCAACCCCTGCGCTCGGCATTGGCTCCGTCATGGGTGTCTCTCTGATCCTGGTTATGGCCCGGTGCTTTCGGCGCGCATCCTACACAAATGGATTGTTGGGTCCAGATGCGCGCTTTTCGCACGGGTCGCAGGAAAAAGGCCGACCCTGGGGCCGGCCTTTTTGCCGATCGCGAAGCGGGAAGGGGGAACCGCCGCGTCAGCCGTCGAGTTGCCAGCGGCCACTGGGCAGGCGGCAGGCGATGCCTTCCTGTTTCTTGGTGGTCCTGCCGGTCGTCATCAGAACGATCAGATGGCGGCACACTTTGCCGCTGGTGTCCTTGAAGGATCCGGTCGGCTGCACGAGCCCGGAGAGGCGACCATGCCAACGGCGCCAGACATAGGTCTTGCCGTCGCCAACCTCGGAAAGGGCATATTGGATCCGCTCCAGCGCGGCGATCTCATCCTTCTCATCAAGCTTGTAGGGCCCGACCGGAATGTCGACGGTCGTGCCGGGAATGATCGAGGTCCCGGGCACGGAAGGGAGAGGCGGCACCGGCGTGTTGGCGATCTCGGGGGAGACCGATGTCTCCCACTGCTCACCGCCGAAGGCCGTGTTCGGCCCCAGCAGGATGAAGCAGACGAGCACCAGGCCGGTGGTGACAACTGCAGCAAGCGTAACTAGAGAGGGATGCGAACTCATGACGCTTCACTCGATGCTGACGACGCTACGATGCGCAACTTGCGGTGTGACCTGTCTCGAGTATGAGCTGCTTTGGTTAAGACCGACTGAACGCGTGTCCCAGCCTGCCGGCTGCGGCTGCGAAAAAACGAGGGGATGATGTGAGCGAACAGCCTGCCGTGACCGACCCGCTTCACGAGCCCGGCGATTTTGCCGAAGCGGCCGAGCCGTTTGCGCTGTTCGAGACGTGGCTGCACGATGCCACGCGTCACGAGCTCAACGATCCGAATGCCATGGCGCTGGCGACCGTCGATGCTTCAGGTCACCCCAACGTGCGCATGGTGCTGTTGAAGGCCGTCGATCCTGCGGGGCACGCGGCACGCGGCTTCGTCTTCTTCACCAACTACGAAAGCGCCAAGGGCAAGGAGTTGCTGGCCACCCCCTACGCCGCGCTGGACTTCTACTGGAAGAGCCTGCACCGGCAGGTGCGCGTGCGCGGTCCGGTCACGCAGGTGAGCGCCGCCGAGGCCGACGCGTATTTCGCCACGCGCCCACGCTCGGCGCAAATCGGCGCTTGGGCATCCTTGCAGTCGCGCCCGCTCGAAAGCCGCTTTGCGCTAGAAAAGGCCGTCGCCATCGAGGCGGCGAAGTATCTTGTCGGAACCGTACCGCGTCCTCCGCATTGGTCGGGCTTTCGTCTCACGCCGCTGGAGATCGAGTTTTGGCATTCCCGCTTGTCGCGCCTGCACGAGCGCGTCATCTTCAAGCGTGCCGGGGCGAGCGGTGACTGGTCGAAATCCCGTCTCTATCCGTGATCGCTTAAGCCAACGGGGCGCCGCCGCTTGACCCCGCCGGGATACCCGGGCAAACCCGATCGCTGCCTCAATCGAACGGTGAGCTGCATGCCGGCGAGTGGCAAACAGAAGCGCAAGACGCTGGTTCTTACCGGCGCCTCCCGCGGTATCGGCCACGCCACGGTGAAGCGCTTTGCCGCGTCGGGCTGGCGGATCATCAGTTGCTCGCGGCATCCCTTTCCAGAGCAGTGCCCATGGGAGAAGGGCCGCGACGATCACCTGCAGGTCGATCTTGCCGACGCAGTCGATACGGTGCGCGCCATCGCCGAGCTCAAGCGGCGCTTAGCGGCTGATGGCTCACTGCTGCATGCGCTGGTCAACAATGCCGGCATCAGCCCCAAGGCGGAGGGCGGCGGGCGGCTCAATTCCATCGATACGGACATTGACGACTGGCGGCAGGTGTTCCAGGTCAACTTCTTCGCTCCCATCATGCTGGCACGAGGCCTCATCGACGAGCTTGCGCGCGCGCAGGGCGCTGTCGTCAACGTCACGTCAATTGCCGGGAGCCGCGTGCACCCGTTCGCCGGATCGGCGTACGCTACGTCGAAGGCCGCGCTCGCCGCGCTGACGCGCGAGATGGCGGCCGACTTCGGGCCGCGCGGCATCCGCGTCAACTCCATCTCGCCGGGCGAGATCGATACTTCGATCCTGTCTCCGGGAACGGGCAAGATCGTCGAGGAACAGATCCCCATGCATCGCCTCGGTTCGCCCGAGGAGGTGGCCCGCGCCATCTATTTCCTGTGCAGCGAGCAGTCGAGCTACGTGCACGGGGCGGAGCTGCATATTAACGGTGGCCAGCACGTTTGAGCGCGCACGCTAGCGTCGTGGCCTTTCTGTGGGCCATCGCTGTTTTTCGCCCGATTCTGCGCTATTCTCCGCCGATGCGCCGCGCTCGCGCGGCAGGCGGCATAGCGGTGCCAAACCCAGGGTAGCCCCACATCTCATGATCCTCGCCGTGCTCCCGTCCACTCCGGCAAGGCCGCGCCGCGCATGAGGCCGCCTCCGCCCCTCGGTCCGTCCTTCTTCGCTCGCTGGACGAGCCGCATCGCCGTATTCAGCGCCGCGTTGCTGGTCACGGCGATCTTCCTGCACCGTCTGTTCTCGTTGCCGACGCCGATCGCCGAGAACCTCGCCGGCGTCGCCTTCCTCGGAGCCGGTCTGTCGCTGCTCATGTCGGTTCTGGCGACCATCGGCATTTGGCGGACCGGCCGGCCGGGTACGGCCCGCGTCGTCTTCGCCGTCCTCGTCAGCCTCGGGCTGATGCTGTGGCCACTCATCTTCCTGCCGAAGTACGAAGGGCTGCCGAGCATCAACGACGTGACGACCGACATGACGAACCCGCCGCCGTTCGTCGAAATCGCCAAGCGGCGTCCCCCGGGTGCCAATCCCGTCGGCTACCCGGGTCCGGCGTTCGCGCGCAAGCAACTGGCCGCCTATCCCGACATCAAGCCCATCGAGATCGATCGCTCCGCCGACGAGGTGTTCGAGCTGGCCCTCGAGGCTATCAAGCGGCTGAAGATGGAGACCGTGCACCAGGAGGCACCCGAGCTTTCCGCGGGGCGCCCCGGCCTCATCGAGATTGCCGACCGCACCCTCATCCTCGGGCTTTATGACGACGCCGCCATCCGTGTCGCCGGCAGCGCGCAGCATGCACGGCTCGATGTGCGCTCTGCCTCGCGCTTTGGCGCCCACGATCTTGGCCGCAACGCCGACCGCGTGCGCCTGATCCTCAAAGAGATCGTGACGGTGATGGAATCGACGGTGCCCACGGCACGTGCCGAGCCGCCGGACGAGGCGAAGGCGGCTAAAGAGGAACGGCCACGCAGTCGACGTTCGAGGAGTCGGCGCAGGCGATGAGCCCGCGCTCGGCGAGATGGTCGATGTGCGCGCGCAGGGACAAGGTAGCCGCCCCCACGACGGACTCGTCGAGGTCGCGGTAGATCACCGGCAACAGCGTGCGCACCGTGTTCGTTCCCTTGCGCACGGCGTCGAGGATCGCCTGCTCGCGCCACTTGCGATGCAATAGGTAGGCCTTGACGGTGCGCCGCGACTCCTCGATCGGGCCGCCATGTCCGGGCAGAAGCAGCCGCTCGTCGCGCTCGAGCAGCAGCTCCAGGGAGCGCAGGTAGTCGGACATGCGTCCCTCGGGCGGCGCCACGACGGATGTGTTCCACGCCATCACGTGATCGCCGGAGAAGACGACGCCGCGTTCCTTAAGGGCCAGGCACAGGTGGTCGGGCGCATGCCCCGGGGTGTGCAAGGCGGCGAGAGTCCAGTCCTCCCCCGCGACCATGTCGCCGTGCTTGAGGTGCACGTTGGGGGTGAAGCCGTGGCCGACGTATTCGGCTTCGGCATCGCCGGCGCCGCCGTGCGGAATCTCCGAGCGGCGATAGGCGTAGGTGCGCGCGCCGGTGGCGGCGGCGAGAGCGGCGATGCCATCGACATGATCGCGATGGGCGTGCGTGGAAAATATGTGCGTGATCGGGCGCCCGGCCGCGGCGGCAAGGATGGCGGCGAGGTGGGCGGCATCGGCGGGGCCGGGGTCGATCACCGCCAAGCTGCGATCGCCGACGAGATACGTGTTGGTGCCCTTGAAGGTCAACGGCCCGGCATTGGGCGCGACGAGGCGCGCGACGCCCTCCGCCATAATGTCGGGCACGCCGTACGCGAACTGCATGGCTGTGTTGAACTTCAAGCTTTCACTCATCTCGAACTTTGTCGGTGTTGTTCGAAATTTCTTCGCGTGCAAGCGCCAGCCTAGAGACCGATTGCCACGCTTTCCAGCACCCCCCGCGCGGCGGAGGAACGGTTCCTAGCCTGAAGGGTTAGTTCCCTCGTAGGAAGGAGGTGCAACATGGCACGCGAACGAGATTTGCCCGCTTCGCGCAATCGGGGCGCGGATAGCGCAACCACCTGGGTTCTCGCCATGCTCGGCTTGGGCGTTCTTGCTGCCCTGCTCGTCATAGCCGTGGTCCCGACAGGCTCGGACACTGACAATCCGACCAGCGCCGAACAAGTCGTCCCCAACACCCCGCCGCCCGTGCGCACTGAGTAGCCCGCCCCCATTGAGGGCGCAGCATCTTGCGTGCAACCACATTATCGCCGGCGCGCCTGCAGCGCGCCAACGATAGCATTGCGCGTCCGATGTGAGCCGTTCCGGGCTGCGGAACTTCGGTGGACGCGACGCATTGGATTTGGATGTCGAGGCTGGCTGAACGCGGGAGGTCGAGAATGCATCGCCCTGCCGACAAGCTTGCAGTCATGCTGACGCTCGGCCTGGCGCTCGGCGCGGCTCCTATGCTTGCGGCGAGCACTGCCTTTGCGCAATCGAGCGGCACCAGCGGCGGCGTCAGCGCCGGTGCGGGCCGCTCGCCTGCCGGCATGTCCGCACCGCGTATCGGTGGCTCGACATCCGACGCGGGCGGTGCCGGCACGAGAAGCGATAGGAGCGGTGCCGCTGCAAGAATGACGCCGGGCATCCTCGTTCCCGGAGAGCCCGCTGGCACGACGGCACTTTCCGGCATGGCTCCTCCCTCGGGCGCCGCGCTCGAAGCGGCGCGACAGCGCGCGCTGCAGTCACCGGCCGGCACGCCGATTCCGCCCTCGGCGCCCGGCGTCGGCGCCGACCGCAGCGGCACCTCCGCAGGCAGCAGCAGCGACGCGGCGACGGAAGCTGCAACGCCCGGCTTCGCCGACCAGGCACCTCCAGACCGCAACAGCGGCGATCCGGCGCGGCTCACCGCTGGCGGCAACGCCAATCGCCAGGGGGCCGTCGGCAAGACGATGGCCGGGTGCGAGGCCGCTTGGGACGCCGCGACGCACATGTCGAAGGAAACGTGGCGCGACACCTGCCGGCGCACGCTCACAGCCCCACACCTTTGATCGGCGCGGGAGGTGCCGCGCGGAGCCGACAGCGCCATAGCCGCGCCGGATAGGTCGAGATAGGTCGAGACTGCTAGAAATGATGGTCGGAGCGGGGAGATTCGAACTCCCGACCCCTTGCTCCCGAAGCAAGTGCGCTACCAGGCTGCGCTACGCTCCGCCCGACCAATCAGTCCTTTGAGGGACAGCGCCGGGGTCTCCTGGGGGAGACCTGCGGCGAGGGCGGCTTTATAGCGGCCATGCGCCAGCCCCGCAAGCGAACGGTTTTCATGCGCCTTGGGCCACGCCGCACCGGCGTCCCCAGGCGCAATTGCCGCGGGATTGCTCGCTTACACGCCACCGACTATATGGGGCGCTGCCCCGCGTCCACGCAACGTGTGCTCGCGTCTTTAGCGAAGCATGGCTTTGCCGAAGCTGACGGCGCTGGGGACGATGGGGCGTAGCCAAGTGGTAAGGCAGCGGATTTTGATTCCGCCATTCCCAGGTTCGAATCCTGGCGCCCCAGCCAATTAAATCAATGACTTGCACCGTTTTGTTGAGGTTGGAATGCAGCGCCATTCCAACTCGAATGACTCGTTTTCGCGTTGATCGAGTTGGAGGGCTCCTTGAATCTAAAGCACGAACGGCGGAGCCGGCATCCGCTGCCTTCTGGCGTCGATCTGACCGCGTCGCCTTGAAGACGTTTGCAGTTGTGTGGTGTTTAGATCGGCATCGCGTGAGCAGAGCGACGAACACACTGGATCAGAGCCATGTCGTACACCGCGACCCGTGACCCTAAGCGTCCACCCACGCATCCGGGGGCCATCATCCGCGAGGACATCTTGCCGGCGCTGGGGCGTACCAAGATCGAGCTTGCGAAGCTGGCCGGGATCTCGCGCCAGCACCTCGACGACATCCTGAACGAGCGCAAGCCCGTCTCGCCGGCGGTCGCCGTGCGACTCGGAAAGCTATTCGGCAATGGCCCGGACCTGTGGGTGGGGCTGCAGGCAGCCTATGACACCTGGCACGCCGCCCGCGACGTCGACGTCAGCAAGATCCCGACGCTCAAATCGTTCGCATGAAGTATCCAGCGGCGTTCTACAGCACATTAACAGCGTCGACGCATGATGGCCTGCTGAAACCGTCGATCGCTTCGTCGAGTGCGATCTTGTCCCAAACGAGGGTGCGGCCTCGAAGGTTGACGGGCAGGGGATAGTGGCTACCGACGCGACGCCGGAATGAGGCAATCGACGGCTCACCGCAATAACCGGCGGCGGTCGCAGCGTTCATAAGTCGAGGCCAACACCCATGCGGTATTACAGGTCGGGTAGGGCGACGCGTCATGAATGCGTGTTGCTTTTCTTGGAAGTTGGTCGCTCTTGGAGTGGGCGAGTGCGGAAGTCGTAGAGGGTTCCTCAATTATCTTCGGCGCGCCATTTGGCAGCCCTATCGCTATGTCGGATGATCGTTTGCCGTATCGACTCAAGCTGGCGGTACAGAATATTGCGATCAAAGTTGTGCCTGGACTTAACCACCAACTCGCCACCTTCTCTCGTCTCTGACGAGTCGACGTAGCTGCCGTTAATCCACTCCTCCTTGAACAGCACGATGTTGTGGAAGATGTTGCGCTCGCGTAGCCCGAGGTGCTTCTCTAGATGCTCCTCGACTTCCTTTTGCCAACGTTTCCAGTCGGCGCGCCATGTGCCGTATTCTGTATCGTTGTGTAATCGCCGGTTAAAGAGGTCCTTGTTCGCGTCGCTGAAGTAGGTCGACAGGACGTCCAAGACATTCTCTAGGTTCGTTACCCCTCTGAGCTTCTTTCTGACGTCCGTGGCTCCTGACAACAGCCACAAGACCAGCAGCACGCCAGCAAGTGCTGTGAAGACCAGGGCCGGAAGGTACTTGGGGAACGTGCTCATGTCTGGCCCCAAGTACGCCCACAAAGCGGTTGCCGACGCCGCTGCTGCACTGCTAGCCGCACCAAGCCACAGCCGCTTTCTGCCAAACTCCTTGAGGGTGGTGACTTGATCCTTAACCCACGCCATCCTGTCAGTGCCCCCCGTGACTCAGATGCCCTATCTGTAGCATGAGCTGGTCAGTGGCGATCAGGGATGGAGACGTCGGCGCCTTCTCAGGCCGGTTATCTGGCTGTGCATCGGGTGCGGCCCGTCTTCAATGAGCGACATAGAAATCCAGGAGGACAATGCCCCCGTCTCTCAGTTAAATGCGTTCCTACTTATCGTATAAGGTCTTGATTTCGCATGCTGAGAACAAAGCAAGGAAAGTTGGAATGGCCCTTGATTTTGTTAGCTAACTGGGTGGTTTTGATTTCGCCATTCCCAGGTTCGAATCCTGGCGCCCCAGCCAGCGTTCATTCATGCTTAGCGGCAGCGGCACTGCACGAGAGCGGTCTTGATGCCTGACACCGCCGGCGCCTGGACGATCGTTGGGAACCTCGCGCCGCTCATCTGGCTCGGCGCGCTGTTCGCCTGCGCCGCGCTCATCCTGGCTCTGTCGCCGCTGTTCCACAGCTTCGCGCTTGCCCTGCCGACGCACCGCTCCTCGCACGCGACGCCGACCCCGCAATGGGGCGGCCTTGGTATCTGTGCGGCGACGCTGGGCGTGACGGCCGCGGCGGTTCTAGCCTCCGACGCCGCCGCTGCCGGCGCGCACAACGACGTGCTGCGCGTGCTTTTCGCCGCCTTCATGCTGATGCTGCTCGGTGCCGCCGACGATATCTACCATCTCGGTGCCGCAGCCAAGCTCGGTGTTCAGGCGCTGGCGGTCGGCATCGTGCTGACGGCTTTGCCCGATGAGCTGCGGGCGCTGCCGTTTCTGCCCACCTGGCTCGAGCGCGCGCTGCTGTTCATCGGCGCGCTGTGGTTCGTCAATCTCGTCAACTTCATGGACGGCATCGACTGGATGATGGTGGCGGAGGTCGTGCCGATCACCGCCGGGGTGGCAATCATCGGGGCGCTGGGAGCGTTGCCGCCCGAGGCGCTGGTCCTCGCCCTGGCCCTCAACGGCGCCATGCTCGGCTTTGCTCCCTTCAATCGACCGGTGGCGCGCTTGTTCATGGGCGATATGGGCAGTCTGCCCGTGGGGCTGCTGCTCGCCTGGCTACTGATCATCGTTGCCGCTTCGGGGCACGCGACGGCGGCGGTGCTGCTGCCCCTCTATTTTGTTGCCGATACCGGCATAACCCTGCTGCGCCGGGCGCATACCGGCGAGCGGCTGTGGGTGGCGCACCGCACGCACTTCTACCAGCGGGCGCGCGACAATGGCTTCAGCAACACGCAGATCATCAGCCGTGTGTTCGCGGTCAATGTCGGGCTCGTAACGCTGGCGGCCCTGAGTGTCGTGGCGCGCTCACCGGTGTCGGCGGGCCTGGCGTTGCTGGCTGGGCTAAGCCTCGTCGCCTGGCTCATGATCGAGTTTGCGCGCCGTCGGCCATGAGCCGGGTTGGCTCACCTCAGCGCTTGATCGACGCCGTCTCGACCGAGGTCCCGCAGCCTTTCCGCTGCAGGCTCTCATTGAGTGCCGCGGACTCGGCCTTTACCTCGTTGTATTCGGCAAGCGCAGGAACACCCTGGTCCGACGCGCCCACGAGACGTCCCCAGGCGCCGGCGATAGTCTGCGGCAGCTCCTGCATCTGCTGAACGGCCTTTGCCGGCAGCGCCTCGAGCTGCTCCTGCAATCCCAGTTGGCGCGCCTGCAGCTCACGACAACCGAGGCCTTGCTCCTCGGCGCTGAGAACGTAGGTGCCGTCCTTCTGGTAGCCGGGGCGGGGAACGCCGCTCAGATCGGCCATGGTCGAGCAACCGGCAGCGCTCATCGCCAGCGCAATGACGAGCGCCGCTCTCTGCACACGTGACCCTGATCGCCAGGTTGCTGCCATCGTTTGGCGAATCTCCGCGTACAGCGGAATTTATGCACAAGTCATCGGAGAGACTATCGGTACGGGAACATAATCGGCGCCCTGTGCTCTGGACGACACGTTGCGCCGCGGACTGCCGCTTTCAACAGCTATTGCCGATATTAAAGGCCCCCAGCCGCGCGGACGCGCGGTCGGGGTGCGCCCACAATTCCGCGCGCCTGGAGCAGGGTGACGACGCGCTGCGCGAGCTCGGTGGCGGAGGCCGACGTCGTGTCGAGCACCAGGTCCGCGTTCTCCGGCGCTTCGTACGGTGAATCGATGCCGGTGAAGTTCGGCAGGTGGCCGGCACGGCATTTTGCATAGAGGCCTTTCGGGTCGCGGCGCTCGCAGACCTCCAGAGGCGCGGTGACATGGATCTCCATGAACTCGCCTTCCTCGAGGAGGCTGCGCACCGCTTCCCGCTCGGCACGGAACGGCGAGATGAACGAGCACAACACGATGACGCCCGCGTCGACGAACAGCCGCGCCACCTCGCCGACGCGGCGGATATTCTCGACGCGATCAACTGCCGTGAAGCCGAGGTCCTTGTTGAGCCCGTGGCGAATGTTGTCGCCGTCGAGCAGGTAGGTGTGGTGGCCGCGCTGCGCCAGCCAGCCCTCGACCAGATTGGCGATCGTGGATTTTCCTGCCCCCGACAGGCCGGTAAACCAAACCACGCACGGCCGCTGCTCCTTCAGGGAGGCGCGCAGGCTTTTGGTCACCGCCAGCGGCTGCCAATGCAGGTTCATGCCGCGACGCAGGGCGAAATCGACGGTGCCGGCGGCGATCGGCGCATCCGTATGAAGGTCGCTGATGACGAAGCGGCCAGCGTCCGGCGCGTCAGCCTGGTCGGCCAACGCTACGGGCGTCTGGGTCGCGATCGTGCAGACGCCAATCTCGCCCCGGGCCAGCGTTCGCGCCGGCAGGCGGCGGAGGCTGTCAACGTCGAGGCGATACTTTATGGCCGTTACGCTTGCCGTCAGCTCGCGTCCGGCAAGCTTGAGTTTGTATTCACGCCCCGGAAGCAGCTCTTCGTCCGATACGCAGGCGACATGCGCCGCAAACTGCTCAGTCAGCTGTGGCGCTTCCTGCACCGCATGGTGGGCTAACCTGACCTCGGCCGCGAGCGCATCGAGATGCGCCAGCAGCGTCGGGCCCGCGTACCACGCGGCGTCTGCGCTCAGCTCATCTAGATCGTGCACGTTCAACTGGGAAACCGGAATGGCGACGGCGGTCGAGAACTCGAGCCTGCGCGTGAACTCGCAGAAGGCGGCGCTCACCGCTTCGAAAGCAGCACGATCCCATCCGGCGAGATCGTGCATGTTCACGGCGAGTACGATGTGACGTACGCCGGTGGTGCGGGCAATGGCTGCCGCCCGACGCGCCTCGGACGAGAAGCCTCCGGCCGCGGCGACTACGACCACCGAGACGTCTACGGCATGTGAAAGGTCGGCCTCGGCGGCCAGCACCGGCGATGGCAGAAAGAGGTGCTGGAGCTGCTCGATGAGCGTTGATTTGTCTGCCCCGGCTGCGTCGCGGACGCTTATTCTCAAGGCCCGCTTGTCGGGTTCTCTGGCACGCCCTGCGCTTGGCATTCGGCTCGCGTTCCCGTTGCGGAAGGTGGCGCCCCGGGGCGCCGGTCACTTCGTGGGGCGTCGCGGGAAGACGTAGATATCAAGTATGGCCTGAATTAGCGCGTGATGCGCAACCTCGACAAATCCATATTCGTTGGAATTAACGTAGAAGTTTACATCCCCCCGGCCGCGCAGCAGGTTGTCGGGCTGGAATCCGCTCAAGGTGGCGACCTTCATCCCATTGGTACGCGCCGCCTCGACCGCCTTGAGAATGTTGACCGATTGACCGGAACTCGAGATGGCGATGAGCATATCGCCGGGGACGCCCTGCGTCTTCAGCTGCTGGGAGAACACATTGGCATAGCCGAAGTCGTTGCTGAGGGCGGTCAGCGCCGCCGCATCATTGAGCGCCAGGGCGCGAATGCCGCCGTTCTTCAGGAATTCGATTGCGTGGTGACTGGCGACAGCGGCGCTGCCGCCATTGCCGATGAGGATGACCTTGTTACCGGAGGTGTGGGTGCTGCGGGCCGTGTCCGCGACCCATTCGAAGCCGTCTTTGATGTCGAGCGGGCGTCCCTCGCCATCGCTTACCCTGACGGCCGTCAGGGCGCGGGTCAGCTCATTGAAGTAGGCTGAGATGGGATCGGCGGGTGTTGCTTCGACGACGCCTTTCAACACGCTTGTAGCCCTCCAGGACCGAATGTGCGCCGCGCGTTGTGCGGTTTCGCGGCCATCAAAACTGTGTGCACGGGATGCATGGGCTGTTGCAGCCTGTCTATCTTGCGGGATCAAGGGGTGGCAGGATTCGCGCTTAGATACATCCTCAGGTGACGGGAACCCTCTTAGAAGATTGCGGCCAAGGTGTGCGTAATGCTTTCGATGAATCTCTCCACTGGGCGTCCGGCGGATCGCATGCGAACCACACCGCCGTCGGTAACCCAAGGGGGCAGCACGAAAACCCCGCCTTGACACCTCGCATTGTATCACTTAGCCGCGGCTGGCGATATGGCGGCGGCATCAAGACGCGGTAGCGAATAAACGCAGGGAATATGCGATATGCGTGTCCTGGTGACCGGTGCTGCCGGTTTCATCGGCTACCATACGGCCAGGGCACTGATGGCTCGCGGCGATGAGGTCATCGGCTTAGACAATCTCAATCCCTACTATGACGTTAAGCTGAAGGAGGCGCGCCTCGCCGAGCTGCAGGGCAAGGGTGGCTTCAGCTTCCACAAGCTCGATCTGGGCGACCGCTCCGGCATGGAGCGCCTGTTCACTGCCGTGCGGCCGCAGCGGGTGATCCATCTCGGTGCGCAGGCGGGCGTGCGCTACGGCATCGAGCACCCGCACACCTACGTCGATGCCAACATCGTCGGCACGCTGCACGTGCTGGAAGGCTGCCGTCACCACGGCGTCGAGCATCTCGTCTTCGCCTCCTCGAGCTCGGTGTACGGCGCCAACACGACGATGCCGTTCAGCGTGCACCAGAACGTCGACCATCCCTTGAGCATCTACGCCGCCTCCAAGAAGGCGAACGAGCTGATGGCGCACACCTATGCGCATCTCTATCGGCTGCCCGTCACGGGCCTGCGCTTCTTTACCGTGTACGGACCGTGGGGGCGTCCCGACATGGCGCTGTTCCTGTTCACGCGCAAAATCCTCGCCGGCGAGCCGATCGACGTCTTCAACGAAGGCCATCACGCGCGCGACTTCACCTATATCGACGACGTGGTCGAGGGCGTGCTGCGCACCGCCGACCGCATCCCGCAGCCCGATCCGAGCTGGAGCGGCGCGCATCCCGACCCGGCGACGTCATCGGCGCCTTATCGGATCTACAATATCGGCAATCATCACCCCGTGGAGCTGATGCGCTTCATCGGCATCTTGGAGAAGGCGCTGGGGCGCGAGGCCAAGAAGAACTTCCTTCCCCTGCAGCCGGGCGACGTGCCGGTGACGTTCGCTGATGTCGACGATCTGATCGCCGACGTCGGCTTTGCTCCTTCGACCCCGATCGAGGAAGGCATCCCTCGCTTCGTCGCGTGGTATCGCAGCTACTATGGCTCGTGAGCGCCGGCGCGGCGCGCGGAGGTTGGCATGACGACGATCCTGGTCACCGGCGCGCTTGGTCAGATCGGCTCCGAGCTCGTGCCGGCGCTGCGCCAGCACTACGGCGCCGACAAGGTGATCGCCACCGATCTGAAAGTTCTCCCTCCGAGCGGGGCGGTCGCCATCGCGCCCTACGACCACCTCGATTGCACCGACCCGCATCAACTGCACGAGGCGGTGCGCCGCTATGATGTCGGCGCCATCTATCACCTCGCCGCGCTGCTCTCGGCTGCCGCCGAAGCTGCCCCGCAGCTGGCGTGGAGCGTCAATATGAGTGGCCTCTATAACGTGCTGGAGGTCGCGCGCGGCTACGACTGCCAGGTGTTTTTCCCTAGCTCGATCGGCGCCTTCGGCCCCGATACGCCACGCGATTTGACGCCGCAGGTCGCCATACAGCGGCCGACGACCATCTACGGCGTGACCAAGGTCGCGGGTGAGTTGCTGTGCGACTACTACGCCTTGCGCTTCGGTATCGACACGCGCGGCCTGCGGCTTCCGGGGCTCGTATCGTACGTCGCCGCGCCGGGAGGCGGCACTACCGACTATGCGGTGGAGATGTTCTACCATGCCATTCGCTACGGCCGTTACACGTGCTTTTTGTCGGCCGACACGCGCCTCGACATGATGTACATGCCCGATGCCATCTCCGGCATGATCAACTTGATGGCGGCGGACGCCACGCGCCTGCGCTATCGCAACGCCTATAACATCACGGCGATGAGCGTGACGCCGGCAGAAATCGCCGCCGCCATCCGCGAGCACATCCCCGGCTTCGAGATCGACTACGACGTCGATCCGGTGCGCCAAGCGATCGCCGACAGCTGGCCGCGCTCGCTCGACGATAGCGCCGCGCACGCCGATTGGGACTGGGCACCGCGCTTCGATCTCGCTGCTATGACGCAGGACATGCTGGCCCGCCTCACAGAAAAGCTCAAACCCGCGCCGCGTCGCCAGCGGTTATGACCGGAGGCCGCCATGCCGACCGATAGACTGACGTCGTTGCTGGAGACGAAGCTCGATGAGCTGCGCAGCTCCGGCCGCCTGAAGGGCATCGAGGCGGTGACCGTCGCCGTGCTGGGACCGGCGAACGGCAAGGGGCCGCGCTTCCTCATCGAAGGTCACGGCAATCGGCCGTTCCTGCGCATGAACTCGAATAGCTACCTGGGGCTGTCGTTTTCAACGCGTGTCATCGAGGCCGAGGAGGAGGCCGTGCGCCGCTATGGCGTCGGCCCCGGCGCGGTGCGCTTCATCTCCGGTACGTGGCAGCCGCACGTCAAGCTGGAGGCGCGCCTGGCCGACTTCCACGGGCGCGAAGCGGCCATGCTGTTCTCATCCGCCTACGCGACCGTCATGGGTGTGCTGCCGCCGCTGATCACCGACAAGACGGCGGTGATCAGCGACGAGCTCAACCACAACTCGATCATCAACGCCATCGCGCTGGCACGGCCGGCGAAGAAGCTCATCTACCATCACCTCGACCTCGACGAGCTGGAGCGGCAGCTGGGCGGGCTATCGAAAACGTGCTCGCGCGCCATCATCGTCACCGATGGCGTCTTCTCGATGCGCGGCGACCATGCGCCGCTCGACAAGATCATGCGCATCGCGGCCGAGTTCGACCCCTTGTTCGCGGAGAACGTCATCGTCGTCGCCGACGATTCGCACGGCGTTGGCGGCTTCGGTGCCAGCGGGCGCGGCACCGAGGAGGTGGTGGGCGGCGTCAAGGTGGACGTGCTGATCGGCACGCTCGGCAAGGCGTTCGGCGTCAACGGCGGCTACGTCGTTGCCTCGCAGGCGATCGTCGACTACCTGCGCGAGACGTCTCCTTTCTATATCTACTCGAACCCCATCACGCCCTCCGAAGCGGAAGCGGCGCGCGCCGCCGTCGATCGCGTCGACAGCGAGGAAGGGCATGCGCTGCTGGCGCACCTGCGGGCCATGACGCAGCGCTTCCGCGATGGCCTGCGCCAGCTCGGCCTCGAGACCGTCGAGGGCCAGCACCCCGTGGTGCCGCTGCTGGTGCGAGACACCGGGCGCACGGCGCGGCTCGTTGCGCACCTGCGCGACAGCGGCATCCTGGCGACCGGCCTGGCATACCCGGTGGTGCCGGAAGGCGAGGAGGAGATCAGATTCCAGATCTCGGCCGATCACTCGACCGCCGATATCGACGAAGCGCTGGCGGCGCTGGCGAATTTCCGCTGAGCATGCGGTGCAGCCGAGGAGCTTGCATGAAGTTCGAGGATAACGAGACGCGCTACGAGTTCCGCCAGTTTGACCAGGATCTGTCGAAGGTGCGCGACACGTTCGCGAGCCTTGGGTCAGGTAAGTCATTGCCGGTGAGCCGCGAAACCTACATCGTCACGCGCCTCAACATCGAATCCAACGTCAAGATTCGTGGCGGGCGCCTGCAGGTGAAGACGCTGCGCGGGCGCCAGGGGATGCTCGAGCAGTGGGCGCGCCCGCTCAACGCGGAGTTTCCCGTATCCGTCGAGGACGTGGAAGGCATCGTGCTGCCCGCGCTCGGCCTCGACCTGGAAATCGGCCGCGGCGGCGCGCTCAGCGAGAGTGCGCTGACGGCGCTGGTTTCGGGTCAGCATTCGCTCGCGACGGTCAAGGTCGACAAGCAGCGCACCCTCTATGATCTGGGCAACTGCGTTGCGGAGTTCTGCGAGCTGCAGATCGGCGATGACAAGTTGCAGACGGTTGCCCTCGAGTCGCTGGACGCCGAGGCCGCGCTCAGCGTGCTGAACAAGGTGGGGCTCGGCGAGGCACAGAACGAAAGCTACGCGGAGTTCCTGCAGCGGCGTCTGTTCTGACGCTTAGACCCGGTCTTTGAGACCCTTGACGTGCTCTTGCTCGGCGCAATGCGCGCAGCAATAGATGCGGCCGCCTTGGGCCTCGAGGCCATGGCCTATCACGCGGCAGCCGCAGTGGGCGCACTGCGGCGCCATGGCGGTGATGGCGCACTCGAAGCTGTCGAAGGTCATCGTCTTGCCGGCCTTCGTCACCTGGAAGGCCTTGTCATAGTCATTCCCGCAGGTATCGCAGACGGCCATGGTCGCCTCCATCTCAGTCAACGCATGAAAACGCCGAGCAGGGCCAACAGCGCCAGTCCGGCGAGACCGCCGATAAAGATGGCGCGCTGCGTGCGCGTCTTAAGAATGATGTCGCCCTGACGGGCCTTGTCGGCAGGGTAGTTCTGCAGATCGCGGCGGCCGGCCGGTGTCATGGGCGTCTCCGCTCGATGAGACATTCGAGACGCAACGCGGAGCCCGGCGGCAGGGTTCCACCGCGCTGTCCTGCCGGCTAGTTGCGCACGAGCTGGCCGCGCAGCTCGCCCTTGGGGAAGCCGGCGGTGCGGATGACGAGCGACCATTCGCCGGCGAGCAAGCCCTCGCCCTGCGGGGCGGAAAGGATGGCCGTGCCTTCAAACGGGCTATCGAAGTTCAGGATGCGCACGAAGGCGCGACGCGGCCCGGCCGGGGCACCGTGAAAGCTCGCCGACGTCGCGTAGGTGCCGACCCCTTTGTACGAGCCGCTCCACGTGAGCTTCTTGCTGTCGGTGTCGTAGTCGGCATTGAGGCTGCCGGAAGCGGTGCTGCCCGTCCCGGCGACCGGCAAGAGATCGGCCTTGAATCGCAGCATCTCGGCGGAGGCGGAGGTGCACGCGCCGGCACCAGCCAGTGCCAACCCAAAGATCACCGCGCGAATGGCTGTTGCGGGCATTGGTCCTCCCTCCCGTCGGGCATCAGTTACACCCACAATTCACAGCCTTTATGCCCGGACCGTGACGAAGCCATCATATGCATGCGACCGCGCGCAGCGGAAGCCCGCAATCGCGGCTCGGGGGCTGGTCCCGGCGCCGATTTGGCGCTAAGTGCTCTGCAGAGAAGCTGCCTTCCCCATACGAGGTCGTTCATGAAACAAGAGCTTTCAAAGATCGCCCAGGCGCTGGTTGCTCCCGGCAAAGGCATCCTTGCCGCAGATGAAAGCTCGGGCACCATCAAGAAGCGCTTCGATTCCATCGGCGTCACCTCCACGGAGGATACGCGCCGCGACTACCGGGAGATGTTGTTCCGCGCCTCCGAGGGCATGAAGAACTGCGTCTCCGGCGTCATTCTGTACGACGAGACGATCCGCCAGAAGGCCAAAGACGGCACGCCGCTCGTCGACATCATGAAGGCGGCCGGGTCGATCCCCGGCATCAAGGTCGACGAAGGCGCCAAGCCGCTTGCCGGCCCCCACTCCGAGATCGAGAAGGTCACCGAAGGCCTCGACGGCCTGCGCGAGCGCCTCGCCGAGTATCACAAGCTGGGCGCCCGCTTCGCCAAGTGGCGCGCCGTGATCACCATCACCGACAGCCTGCCGTCGTGGAACTGCATCAAGGCCAATGCGCACGCGCTGGCGCGCTATGCGGCGCTGTGCCAGGAAGCGGGCATCGTGCCGATCGTCGAGCCGGAGGTGCTGATGGACGGGGCACACTCCAGCCACACCATCGAGCGCTGCTACGAGGTGACCGAGTGGACGCAGCGCACGGTGTTCCGCGAGCTGTACGATGCGCGTGTCGAGCTCGAGGGCATGGTGCTGAAGCCGAACATGGTCATCGCCGGACAGAAGTGCCCGCAGCAGGCGAGTGCGCAGCAGGTCGCCGAGCTCACCGTCAAGTGCCTCAAATCCACCGTGCCGTCAGCGGTACCCGGCATCGCCTTCCTGTCCGGCGGCCAGTCGGACGAGCAGGCGACGGAGAATCTCTCGCTGATCAATCAGATCGGCGATCTGCCTTGGAGGGTGACGTTCTCCTATGGCCGGGCGCTGCAGGCGGCGGCGCTGAAGGCCTGGGGCGGCAAGAGCGAGAACGTCGCCGCCGGCCAGCGCGCCTTCACGCACCGCGCGCGCATGAACTCGCTGGCAGCGCTCGGCAAGTGGAGCCAGCAGCTCGAAAAGGCTGCTTGAAGTCGCATCGATTGCTGACGATTTGGCGGCTCGCTGGAGATACCGGCGAGCCGTCGTTTTTTGCCGCGGCAATTGGCCGGACGTTTACCCGCTTCTGCAAACCTTTGTGCGGCTTACATACGCTCCACCTAGCCCCTTAGCGGAGAACCACAATGCACGTGACGATGGAAAGCGCCTTGGCGGCGATCAAGGCCGCGCAGAAAGAGGCGATCAAGCTCAAGACGCAGATGTGTATCGCCGTCGTCGACAGCGGTGCCAACCTCAAGGCCTTCGTGCGCATGGACGATGCTTGGGTCGGCTCCATCGACATCGCCATCAAGAAGGCGAAGACGGCCGTGTTCTTCGGCATGCCGACGGGCGAGATCGGCAAGCTGTCGCAGCCGGGCAAGTCGCTCTACGGCATCGAGCACTCGAACGAGGGATTGATCACCTTCCCTGGCGGGCTGCCGATCGTCGATGACGAGGGTGTGCTGGTCGGCGCCATCGGCGTTTCGGGGAGCTCGGTCGAGAACGACCACAAGGTGGCGGCTGCAGGCCTCAAGGTGGTGGGTGTCAGCGAGCTGCCCGCGCATCCCTGGCGCACCTAAAGACGCGCGTCTGCAAACAAAGGAAGGCGGGACCGGCGTCCCGCCTTTTTTGTAGCGCTAAGAAAACTCAAAGCTTCTCGACGTGATCGGCCATGTTGCCGACGAGGCGGACGCGATAGGTGGCGTTCTCACAGGTCAGGATCCACACCGGCAGATCCGGCTTCGAAGCCTCGGGGTCACGCTTGGCGCTCTTCGGGTTGGTGCACTCGTAGCCCTGCTTGCGGATCTGCACGGCGATGATGTCGGCCGGGGTTTCGTCCTCGGACGCCTGCGCCGCCGTAACCTGCAGCGGCGCTTGCGCCCGGGCGTCGGGCACGCCCGAGGTGAGCGCATTCAGCATCAGGCCCGCGCCGAGCGCGAACACGGGAAACAACCCCAACATATTCATGACCGACTCCTACGCGCCCTCAGCGCCTCGGGGTCAGCGTGCTGCCGCTGCCTCGTGCGCGCGCCGCCCAGCCAGCGCCAGGAAAACATAGCTCCAACCTGAGAACAGAAGGTTGATGCCGACGAGAAGGCCGAGCGCCCAGACGGCGGACTCGGGCAGGCCCATCGCGATGATGACGCCCACGGCGAGCGCGGCGATGCCGGAGAGCAGCAGCCAGATCCAACCTTCGTGCGGGCGCACGCGCACGGCCATGATCACCTCGAAGACTCCTTCGGCGATGAACAGCATGGCGAGCAGGATGGCCAGCGTGAGCAGGCCGGTGAGCGGGAAGAAGGCCAGATAGCCGCCGGCCACCGCGTAGAGAATTCCGATCAGCAACTCCCACAGGAAGCCCTGCCAGCCGGGGGCCTGGAAGGCGTGGATGATCATCATCACGCCGCCGATGAGGAACAGCCAGCCGAGCATGACTTTGGCGGCGATCGTCGACACCAGCGGAAAGGCGATGGCGGCGAGGCCGGCGATGATGAGAACGATGCCGAGGGCGAGGAACCAGCCCCACTTCGCGGTGATGAGAGCCCGTGTTTCTGCAACGCGCATCTCGATGTCGGATACTGACATTGGTTGTGCCATAGCGGTCCTCCCCATGCTGAGTTTCCCGCCAAGTCTATAGCAGAATCGCGGGCGCTTCGGCGCTCCTTCATCGTTCTATGGTGGCGCGAGTGCCAACGCCCGTTCCAAGATCGATCGTGCTGCGATGCCGTTGCGCGCATGCTGAGCAATGCGCGTTCAATGGCGCGAAATGACCTCGAATACGCGGATAATTTGGCACCCTCGATTAGGCGCCCGGCCGATGCAACTCGCTGCGGTGCGAGCAGCCGCCCGGGCGAGCGGGCGGCTGCAACTCGTCAGCGTCCGCGGGCGAGCAGCGGCGTAATGCGCCGCACCGCCACGCGCCGGTTGGCACGCTCGGCGCGCAGCGTCGGCACCTTCAGGAACTCCTCGCCGTAGCCCTGCGTGACGAGGTTCTCCGGCGGGATGCCGAACGTGTCCGAGAGGATGATCGCCACCTCCTCGGCACGCCGGTCCGACAGCGTCAGGTTGTCGATGTCGGAGCCGACCGCGTCCGTGTGCCCCTCGATGAGAAACACCTCGTCGGGGCGCCGGTCGAGCACGCGGTTGATGACGTTGGCGATGCGCTCGAGCCGCCGGTACTGGTCGGGGTGCACCTGCCAGGCGCCGAAGTCGAAGTTCACCGTATCGAGGTCGATGCGGCGCATGCGGTCGCGCAGGTAGGTGTTGTAGCGGATCTCGTCGAGCGAGTAGCCGCGCTGCAGCCGCTCCACCGGACCGGCCATTAGCGCTTCATAGATGTCCTCGTCGCTGGCCCGCTCGTAGTTGAGGATGTAGCGCTCGCGCGGCATGCGCAACCTGACGGGGCCGAGATCGAGGATGACCGGGGCGCCGCGGCGGAAGCGGCGGTTGTCGATGAGGTTCACCTCGCGCCCGTCGCGGTCGCGGCGGTAGCGCCGCATGAGCCGGCCGGAGGAGTCGAACTCCGAGTACACCTCGATGCCGCCGGGCCGGATGGCGATGGTCAAGTTGCCGCCATCGGGGCGGCGCTCGCGGCGCAGGTCGCGCGAGGTGCGGCGCATCCGCTCCGTCTCGTCGTGGCGGATC
Source organism: Hyphomicrobium sp. (assembly GCF_009026145.1). Taxonomy (GTDB): domain Bacteria; phylum Pseudomonadota; class Alphaproteobacteria; order Rhizobiales; family Hyphomicrobiaceae; genus Hyphomicrobium_A. Next base: position 380 of record NZ_WBUE01000021.1, on the reverse strand, counting down.
ATGGCGCGGCCGCCCTTCTCCTGCACGATGGTGCGGTTGCCCGGCTCCTCGATGATGGTGCGCGTGCCGCCTTCCTCCACGCGCTGGCGGCGGCGGCGCTTGACCTCCTCGATCGACGCCGGAGCAGGACCGGCTTGCTGCGGGCCGGCGCCCGGAGCGGGCGGCGGTGGCGGCGGAGTGACGACGGCGGGCTGCTGCACCGGGGCCGGTTGCGCGGGAGGCGCGGTTGGCTGGGCCTGCTCTGGCGGCTGGTCGGGGGCAGGCGCGCCGGGTGCACGATCACCGCCTCCACGCTTCCTGCGCTCGCCACGGCGCTCATCGCCTTCGCCTTGCGCTGCTGGGGCTGGAGCGCTGGGCGGCGGTGCGTGTAGCGTCTCGAC
>NZ_WBUE01000020.1 GCF_009026145.1 Hyphomicrobium sp. | reverse complement strand
CGCCACCGGATGGTCGGGCGCGCGCACGGCGAGCGTTGCGAGCCCGCCGGTGACGAGGTCGGACAGACTGGAGTCCGGGCGCTTGTCGAGCACCAGCGTCAGCGGACCCGGCCAGAAGGCGTCGATCAGCCGCCGCGCCAGCGTCGTCAGCCGCGCGTGCTGGCCGGCGTGGCCGACGTCGAGCACGTGCACGATCAGCGGGTTGAAGCGCGGCCGGCCCTTGGCGGCGAAGATCGCCGCCACCGCCTGGCCGTTGGTGGCGTCGGCGCCGAGCCCGTACACCGTCTCGGTCGGGAAGGCGACGAGCCGCCCGGCGCGCAGGTGCTCCGCGGCATCGCGTATCGCTTCCTCATCTGCCTTGACGATGGGCATGGCGGCTCCGGCCTCTAACTCCGGCGCCTCTCTTACCCCCGCGGGCTGAATTCTGTCCAAACAGGTTCGCGCCAAGGGTATGAAATCGCCTGATTTGTTCTCTGCTTCTGCAATCTGCTCTACTTAGATTTCCACAGGACGCTGCTCGCGAATCACGCATTCTGCAGGCACACACCTCCTGGAGTGTCGACCATGACGCGTGACATGGACTTGCTTCGCGGGCTGCTGCTCATCATCGAGGAGCAGGGTGAGCGTATGCGTCCTATCAGGAACATCACTGTCGATGGCTACTCTGATCAGCAGGTCACTCACCACATTTGGCTGCTGATGGATGGCGGGTTCATCGAAGCCGTCGACTTCACCACGTATGAAAAGGAACACTATCAACCACGCTGTCTAACGTGGCGCGGCACCGAATTCTTGGAGACCGTGCGCGAGCGGGATAATTGGGAAAAAACAAAGAGCATCGCTCACCGGGTCGGCACGGACTCGCTTAAGATGTTGATGGAGATCGCGACCAAGGTCGCACAAGACAAACTCGCAGGCGTGTTCGTAACCTGATCTGTGCTAATCAAATGGCCGCGCTCAACTACACTCGAAGCTCTGGGCTCAACGCGCTGCTGCTGCGGAGCTTCGCGGAACTTGTCGGGGACACGGAACTCAACCGACACTTAAAACGCATTCGTGCTGCTTTAAGAAGCCGCGAGGTGGTTAGTCCAGCGTCTATCGCTCGCTATTCCATTCCCATCGGACTCAGTCGGTTTTACGGGCGCCGCATAACCGAAATTAGGAACCTCACACTCAGCAAGGAACCGGAGCTATATGATGCGTTTGCGTTTGTAGCTGGAGCCGTTGAGTTCTCCCGTCACATGTCCCCATCTGCTCGCAGCATCTTGAAGGGACGCGTTCTGAGCGCATTGAAGCCCGCGTTCGATGCACGACCACTGGCTCACGAGTTCCGAACGGCATTCTGTTTCGCCCAACAGGGCTGGGACATTGAATTCTCAGATTTTGAAGGCAAAGCACGCCACGATTTCCTCGCGCGCCAAGGGGAAACGTCGCTTGAGATTGAGTGCAAGACAATCACCGCCGACTGCGGGAGTGCGGTGCACCGCGAAGAATTCGAGCTTTTAGGGAACGATTTGCTTAGGCGATTGAAGAAACTGAATCTAAGCGGAACTTCGGTACGGATCGATGTCGCACTAGCTGACCGCCTTCCCAAGGACTCGGGTTCCAAGGGCGAGATTGTAGGGGCAATAGAACAGATGCTTACGAGCCCCATAACTAGCGCACTGGTCCGGGGCACGAGCATTACCCTGCAACGGTACGGCCGATCTCCGCTTAGCGATAAGGATCTCCAGGCGTCTGCCGTCCGGCTGATGGAGAACATAAGAGAGGAGTGCAACGGCTCTGTTTTTGGCTTCTTTTCGAAATCTCAGTTCATTGCTATCCATCTTTTCAGCACCCGCAAGTCTATCGTTGGCGAGTCGATCAGTGACACCATCGCTGAAGCTTCCCCTCAGTTTTCGAAATCCAAACCCGCCATCGTGTGCGCCCACTTTACTGATTTGGCCGATCCAGAGCTGAACCTGCTGATCCAAAGCTCTAAGGATGGAAAGCCCACGCTGCTTGAGGCCGTGGCTACAAAGATGTTCAACGACAAAAAGCATGATCACATCGCGGCGCTATTCTTCACTGCGCAAGCTCCGGTCGGTCGTTTCGATGGGCAGGGTACGATCATCCATACGCCCTACTTCTCTGAGCGAGGAACGCTATACCCTCTTTGGAACAAGAACTGCCGGCTGAACGAGCCGTTTGAAGTATTGGCTTTTAAGTCGCCGCCTTCGATCCTCTCCCGCTGACTGACACTCGCGATGATGTGCTCTTCCAGCCCGGCCGGGCTGAATTCTGTCCAAAGGGCGTGTAATCTCGCCGCGTCAAAGCGGGATGGACGGCGATGCACCTCACCCTGGCGATCGGTCACTGCCTGATGCGCGCAAGCTGCGCGGCGCTGCTCCTGGCGGCGGCGACCGGCAGCGCGCAGGCCAACTGGCTATCGCGCCTCTCGCGCATCGGCGCCGAGGTCGGCGAGGTCGGCGCCGCGGGCACCAAGGCGGGACGCCTCGGCATTGTCGAATTGGAGCGGGCTGCCGCGCACATCAAGACGCTGCCTACCGGCGCCAAGGGCGCCGTGCTCGCCGCCCACGCGACGCCGGAAGGCCATTGGAAGTTCGTCAACCGCGAGGGCGAGGTGTTCACCGCCGGCACGCCGGAGGAGATGCAGCGCGTCGTCCCGACCCTGCTGCCCGAGGCGGCGCCGGGCGGCAAGCTCGGCATCTACCTCTCCGAGGACACGCTGTTCCGCGACCGCGCGCTTTTGAAGGACCTGCCGCCCGGCGCCAGCCTCTACGTCGTCGCCCGGGGTGACAGCTACCCGCTCATCGCCCGCGCCGATGCCGGCACGGATGCGCTCTATGCCGCCGTGCGCCGCAACCTCCTCGTCGAGACGCGCGAGCGCGCCCTGTTCGACGAGGCGATTGCCCAATTGGAGCGCCCGCTCACCCGCTCCAGCATCCGCACCCTGGCGCTGGAGCCTGGCGGGCCGGGGACGCTGTCGTCCTACCCGCGGCTCGACCCCGACAGCAAGGCGGCCCTCGTCGACGCCGTCGATCCGCCCTCGCTCGCCGGCGCGCTGTCCTCGGTGCGCGGGCAGACGGTGCTCGTCACCGGCCGCGTCGACGGCAATCTGCTCCACTTCCGCCCCTCGAGCGGCGCCGAGCAGAGCCTCAAGCTGTCCGACCTCAAGGGGGCGGCTGCCGAGGCCGACGTCAATCTCGTCATCCTGCATGCGGAGGCGCCGCGCCAGCCGGGCGGACGCAACTGGCTGTGGCAGCGCATTTCCGTCGGTGGTCTCGACGATGCTTTGAAGCGGGCGACGCTGGGCGATTTCCTCGATGCGCTCGGTGCGCAGCGCGGCGAGTTCCGCGTCGGCATGCAGCGCGAGGGATCGGGGCGCGTCGCCATCCGCGCCCTTCCCGCCGACACCCCAAGCGAGCCGATCACCGGCATCGTCGGCGATCTGTGGACGAGCACCGTGTCGAGCCTCACCGGCAACGTGGTGACGACCGCGGTGGAGGTGCACGCGCGCGGCGAGGAGCGCCAGAAGGAGCTCGACCGGCGCATCGTGCCCTACATCCCGTCCTGGTATCAGTTCGCCTATCTCGCCGGGCTTATCGCCGGGGTGCTCGGCTGGCCAGTGGCGAGCGGCTGGTTCGCGCGCCTGTGGCCACAGGAAGAGCGCGAAGAGTATGGCGGCATCGTCGGCTACCGTGCCGCGCAGGCAGCGCGGCTGCTCGCCTACCTGGCGCTGTTCCTGCCCATCGTCGGTGTCCCCGCTCTCATCATGTCGCTGCTGCAGCAGCTGTGGGCGCTCGTCACCTTTCCCGTGCGCGCCATACGCTGGCTCTTCGCGCGCACCGAAGCGCGGGCCGGCTAGTGTGATGATCGAGAAGTCCGCTACATTGCGTTGGGCTGGGTGGTGCAGCGGACTTCTCGATCTGAATCACACTAGCGAAACATTACTTGGCTAGTGTCCTTCAGATCGCGAAATTCGTTCCGACCTTGCCGCACACTGAGACGAATTTCGCGATCAGGACACTAGCGGGCGTGGACATGGCGGGGCTCAACGGCAAGACGCTGCTCATCACCGGCGCCAGCCGCGGCATCGGCCTCGCCATCGCCAAGCGTGCAGCACGCGACGGCGCCAACATCGCCATCCTCGCCAAGACGCAGGAGCCGCACCCGAAGCTCGAAGGCACCATCGACACGGCTGCCGCCGAGGTCGGGGCGGCGGGCGGGCGCGCGCTGGCATTGGCCTGCGACATCCGCTTCGAGGAGGAGATCCTTCGCGCCGTCGAGGCGACCGTCGCCGCCTTCGGCGGCATCGACGTCTGCGTAAACAACGCCAGCGCGCTGTCGCTCTCGCCCATCGAGCAGACGACGGCGAAGCGCCTCGATCTGATGCTCGGCGTCAACACGCGCGGCACGCTGCTCATGACCAAGGCCTGCGTGCCGCACCTGCGCAAGGCCGAGAACCCGCACGTATTGATGCTGGCGCCGCCCCTGACGTTGAAGCCGGAATGGTTCGCCGGGCGCGTCGCCTACGCCATCGCCAAGTACGGCATGAGCCTCGCGGTGCTCGGCCTCGCCGAGGAGTTGAAGGCGGATGGGATTGCGGTCAACGCCCTGTGGCCGCGCACCACCATCGCCACCGCCGCCATCCGCAATGTTCTGGGTGGCGAGGCCGTCCTCCGCATGAGCCGCACCCCTGACATCGTTGCCGACGCGGCGCACCTCCTCTTCTCGCAGCCGGCGCGCAGCTTTACCGGCAACTTTCTCATCGACGACAGCTTCCTTTACGAGGTTGGCGGCGTGACCGATTTCGCGCCCTACAGCGTCGAGCCTGGCACGCCGCTGGCGCCCGATTTCTTCGTCCCCGACGTGCCTCCGCCACCGCCCGGCGTTACCATCGCCAGCCACCTCAAATTCGCGGACCCGTAACCCCTCACCCAGAAGCTCATTGCATTCGCTTCCGACCTCTCCCATTGGGAGAGGTTAAATGGTGCGCAAGCATCACCTCTCCCGGTGGGAGAGGTCGGCTGGACGCGCGAAGCGCGCCAGCCGGGTGAGGGGATGGGCCGTCAAATTGTCTTGAAGCGGCGGTCGTGCTGGCCCTTTCGGTCTGGCGCGTTAACATGGCGTCTCTACACGGCCCAAGAGCAGAACGCGGCAAGCGCACAATGGCGACGCTCCTCCTCACGCACCCATCATTCACCGCCCACGACACGGGACCCGGGCACCCCGAGCGGGCAGACCGTATGCGCGCCATCGACAAGGTGCTGGCGCACGAGATCTTCAACGGGCTCGTGCGCGAGGAAGCGCCGCTGCGCGACGACGTCGAGGCGCAAATCCGCCTCGCGCATCCCGAGGCACACCTGGAAAAGATGCGCGCGGTCGGTGAGCGCGCGCGCGAGCGCCGGCACTCTACCCACATCGACGGCGATACCGTCGTCTCGCCGGGCACCTGGGAGGCGGCGCTGCGCGCCGTGGGTGCCGGACTCGCCGCCATCGACGCGGTGATCGCCGGTAAGGCCACCAACGCCTTCTGTCAGGTGCGCCCGCCCGGCCATCACGCCGAGGCCGACCGGGCGATGGGCTTTTGCCTGTTTTCCAACGCCGCCATTGCCGGGCTCTACGCCCGCGCCAAGCACGGCGCCGAGCGCATTGCCATCGTCGATTTCGACGTTCACCATGGCAACGGCACGCAAGACATCTTCTGGTCGGACAAGGACTTGTTTTACGGCTCGACGCACGAGATGCCGCTCTTTCCCGGCACCGGGGCGGTTTCCGAGCGCGGCGTCGGCAATATCAACAACGCCCCGCTGCGCGCCGGCGATGCCGGCGAGCGGTTCCGCGAGGCGTTCGAATCGCGCATCCTGCCCGCCTTGCACGACTTCGGCCCGGACATACTTATCATCTCGGCCGGCTTCGACGCCCACCAGGCCGACCCGCTGGCGAACCTGCGGCTGGTCGAGGCCGACTACCTTTGGGCGACGGAGAAGCTCGCGGACATGGCGAAGCGGCACTGCAACGGCCGCATTGTGTCGATGCTCGAAGGTGGCTACGACCTCAATGCGCTGGCGCGCTCGGTCGCCGTCCACGTCAAGGCGCTGATGGACGCCGGCGCCTAAACTCGCAACGCAACCGTCGGGGCGCAGCATGGAACCGGTCAGCTCGAAGACGCAGCCCAAGCACGCGGACATCAAGGAGATGAGCTTCGAGCGCGCCCTGAAGGAGCTCGAGAGCATCGTCACGCGGCTGGAGCGCGGCGATGTCGAGCTGGAGGAGTCCATCGCCATCTATGAGCGCGGCGAGGTCTTGAAGGAGCACTGCGACCGGCTGCTGCGCCAGGCCGAGGCCAAGGTCGAGAAGCTCACCTTCGCCGCCGACGGCTCGCCCAAGGGCACCGAGCCTCTCGACCAGAAGTAGAATTGGGCGGCTGAAAGCTACGCGCGAACCGAGCGTGGCAATCGCGCGCAAGGCGAATGCGTGTCGGCGCTAGGGTCGGGCCGCGACCAGGCCCGACCTGCGGCGGAACGTCGTCCATGGCCCCGCGGCGCGAAAATTTTCTCGTTGCGAGCAAGAGGTTTAGCCCTGGGCCGGCGTTAGCCGTGTTTTGCGGCCACGCGCGGGATAGCCGCAGCCCTCTAGCGTATCGTCCGTAACCCCGTTACGTTGCGCCCGGCTCTAGGAGCGGGAGGCGCATTTTTATGCTTTTCATCCGGCAGTTTGAGCCTTGTGTTGATAATTGGGGAGAAGACCAATGAAGTTGTTGATGGCCCTTGCTGTCATGCTCAGCAGCCTCGCCGTGGTTGGCGTCGCCACCACCTCGCCGGCTGAGGCCCACTTCAAGAAGCGGCATCACCACGTTCATCACTACAAGCATCACAAGTGCCACAAGCACGTGCGCTGGTTCCGCAAGCACAAGAAGTGCCGCAAGCACTGGTAAGCTTCAGGCACTAGCACTACCGACGGCGCGGCTCCCCCCGGAGCCGCGCTTTTTCATTTCCTTGAGCCTCCGCGTCGATTGCTCCCTTGCGGGGGCGCGACAGTGTGACATAACAAAGCCCTACCACAGCACGGGATGGCTCGGTGGACACAGCTCCCAAGACGCCGCTTCTCGACCGCGTCAAGACGCCCGAGGACCTGCGCAAGCTCGACGAATCCGAACTTCCGCAGCTCGCGGCCGAGTTGCGCCAGGAGACGATCAACGCCGTATCGGTGACCGGCGGGCACCTCGGTGCCGGCCTCGGCGTCATCGAGCTCACCGTGGCGCTGCACTGGGTGTTCGATACCCCGCGCGATCGGCTGATCTGGGACGTCGGGCACCAGACCTATCCGCACAAGATCATCACCGGCCGGCGCGACCGCATCCGCACCTTGCGCGCGCCCGGCGGCCTGTCGGGCTTCACCCGCCGCGCCGAAAGCGAGTACGACCCGTTCGGCGCCGCGCACTCATCGACCTCGATTTCCGCCGGTCTCGGCATGGCCGTGGCGCGCGACCTCGCCAAGCGCGACAACAACGTCGTGTGCGTGATCGGTGACGGCGCCATGAGCGCCGGCATGGCTTACGAGGCAATGAACAACGCCGGCGCGCGCGATGAGCGCTTGGTCGTCGTCCTCAACGACAACGACATGTCGATCGCGCCGCCGACGGGTGCACTCAGCGCCTATCTGGCGCGCATCACCTCCAGCGGCACGTATCTTTATCTGCGCGACATCGCCAAGCAGCTGGCGCGGCAATTGCCGAAAAGCTGGGAGCGGCGCGCGGCGCGCGTGGAGGAGTACACGCGGCATCTGTGGCAGGGCGGCGCCTGGTTCGAGGAGCTCGGCTTCTACTATGTCGGCCCCATCGACGGACACAGCTTCGATCACCTGCTGCCCGTCCTCAAGAACGTGCGCGATGCGCACCAGGGGCCGATCCTCGTGCACGTCGTCACCAAGAAAGGCAAAGGCTACGCGCCGGCGGAGGCCTCCGACGACAAGTATCACGGCGTCTCAAAGTTCAACGTCGTCACCGGCGCCCAGGTCATCGCCAAGCCGAAGGCGCCGACCTTTACGCGCGTGTTCGCCGACAGCCTTGTCGCCGAGGCCAAGAAGGACGACAAGATCGTCGCCATCACCGCGGCGATGCCCGACGGCACCGGGCTTGATGTGTTCGGCAAGGCATTCCCCGAGCGCACGTTCGATGTCGGCATCGCCGAGCAGCATGCCGTCACCTTCGCCGGCGGTCTTGCCGCCGAGGGCTTGAAGCCGTTCGCCGCCATCTATTCGACGTTCCTGCAGCGCGCCTACGATCAGGTGGTGCACGACGTCGCCATCCAGCGCCTGCCGGTGCGCTTTGCTATCGACCGTGCCGGCCTCGTCGGCGCCGACGGCCCGACGCACGCTGGCTCCTTCGACATCACCTATCTGTCGTGCCTGCCGGGTTTCGTCGTCATGGCGGCGGCCGACGAGGCCGAGCTCGTGCACATGGTTGCCACTGCCGCGGCGATCGACGATCGCCCGTCTGCCTTCCGCTATCCGCGCGGCGAGGGCTTCGGCGTGCCGCTGCCGGCCGAAGGCGTGCCGCTCGAGATCGGCAAGGGGCGCATCTTGCGCGAAGGCTCGGCGGTGGCGCTTCTGTCGCTCGGGCCGCGCCTGCACGAATGTCTCAAGGCCGCCGACCAACTCGCCGCCTTCGGACTGTCGGCGACGGTGGCCGACGCGCGCTTCGCCAAGCCGCTGGATGAGGATTTGATCCGCCGTCTCGCCCAGAACCACGAGGTTCTGGTGACGATCGAGGAGGGATCCATCGGCGGCTTTGGCAGTCACGTGCTGCAGTTCCTCGCCGAAAGCGGGCTCCTGGATCGCGGCCTCAAGGTACGCACCATGGTGCTGCCCGACGTCTTCATCGAGCACGGCAAGCCCGAGCAGATGTACGAGCAGGCGGGGCTCAATGCCGGCGGCATCGTCACCACGGTGCTCGGCGCGCTCGGGCGCGAGACGCTCACCGACGCCGCCAGCCGGGCTTAATAAGGTGTCATCCTCGGGCTTATGCCGAGCGTAGGCGAAGACGGCAAACTAGATTGTCAGCGCGCCGGCCTTGGCCGCGGCGTAGCGCTCGCCCACCGCCTTCCAGTCGACGACCTCCCACCACGCCTCGAGATATTCGGGGCGGCGGTTCTGGTACTTGAGGTAATAGGCGTGCTCCCACACGTCGTTGCCCAACAACACCCGTCCGCCCTCCATCAATGGTGTGTCCTGGTTCGGCTTCGACACGAGCGACAGCTTTCCTTGCGGTGTCACGGCGACAAACACCCAGCCGGAGCCGAATACCTTGCCTCCCAAGGCGTTGAAGTCCTCCTTGAGCTTGTCGAGGCCGCCGAGATCGGAATCGATGGCCGCTTTGAGGTCGCCCTCCGGCGCACCGCCGCCCTTGCCCATCACCTGCCAGAACATCGAGTGGTTGGCATGGCCGCCGCCATTGTTGCGAACGGTGGTGCGGATGTCCTCCGGCAGCTCCGACAGCCGGCTGAGAATTTCTTCCAGCGGCATGGCGGCCACCTTGGGTTGATCCTTCACCGCCTCGTTCAGCTTCTTGACGTAGGCGGCGTGATGCTTGTCGTGGTGCAGCTCCATGGTCATGGCGTCGATGCTCGGCTCGAGCGCGCCGAACGCGTAGGGAAGCGGTGGCAGCTTGAACGGGCTCGCAGCATCGGCAGCGCCAGCCGTGGAGAGGCTCGGGCCCGCCATCGTCGACAAGGCGGCCGCTGCAGCGCCCTGCAGCAAGGTGCGACGTCCGATAGACAGCATGTGGCTTCTCCTGGATTGCTGTGAGGGTCGCGACACGTCTATGCGACCTCGATGACAACGGCGAAGCCGTCACGAACGATGCAGACGCGCCGCCGAAGGTCTTTGCGCTCACGGGAAGTTGATGGCCCCACCGGACGCAAAAACGGCCGCAGCCTGCGAGGCCACGGCCGTGCATCGCTCCAGTATCGAGCGCAGCTACTCAACGGTGATGCTGATCACGTCCGATTGCACCGGCGGGTCGTGCGGGATGTGGTTCTTATCGGCGAAAACGTCCTGCAGCGTGTGCTTGCCGGGCGCAAGCTCGATGGTTGCCTCGGTCTGCGCCTTGCCGAAATGCACGTGCTGGGCGTCAGCCGGAATTGGCGCATCGTAGTCCTCGAGGCTGGTGTCGATGAGCAAGTGGTGGTGGCCACTGTTCGGCTCGTTGGTGCCGGCCGCCACGACGTGCATGTCCTCGACGCCGAACTTCACCGTGATCGGGTTTTTGACCGTCGCGCCGTTCTTGGGCTCGATGAGGAACACCTTGGCGCCCGGGGGAGAAGGCGTGCGGTCACTCGCATCGGCGATAGGTGTTCCCTCTTTGTGAACTTCGTCATGGGCTGGGGTGCCGTTGTCACCGCAGGCAGCGAGCGACAGGACCAAGAGAGTAGCGGCGAGGGCGCGGCGCATGTAAATCTCCGGGGAATTTTGTGCACGTTGAACTCTGGCGCCGAAGATATCGTAAACTCGAGCTTATGCGAATGCGATTGGATATTGCCCTTGTCGAGCGTGGCCTGGCGCCCACCCGCTCGCGCGCTCGCGATCTTATTCGCTCGGGTCTGGTGCGCGTCGGCGAGCAGGTCTGCACCAAGGCCGGAACCGAGATCGCCGCAACGGAAGAGCTGACGCTCGATGAGGCGGCAGCGCGTGCCGTGTCGCGCGGTGGACAAAAGCTCGCCGCGGCGCTCGCTGCGTTCGAGTTCGACCCGCAAGGGCGCACGGCGCTCGACGTCGGCGCCTCGACCGGCGGTTTCACGCAGGTGCTCCTCGATCGCGGCGCAGTGAAAGTCTATGCCGCGGATGTGGGGCATGGGCAGTTGCACGCCAGCCTGAAAGCTGATCCGCGCGTCGTCTCGCTCGAAGGCCTCGATGCGCGGCGGCTGAACCGCGACACCGTTCCCGAACCGGTCTCGGCCATCACCGCCGACGTCAGCTTCATTTCGCTGATCAAGGCACTCGGTCCAGCCCTCGAGCTCGCCGCGCCGGGCGCATTCCTCGTCGCCCTCGTCAAGCCGCAATTCGAGGTCGGTCCGGAGCGCATCGGCAAGGGAGGGATCGTACGCGATGCAACGGCGCGCGAAGGCGCGCTGCAGTCCGTCGTCGCCTGGCTCGCCACGCAGCCGGGCTGGCGCGTCGCCGGCGCCATTCCTTCGCCCGTCAAGGGCGGCTCCGGTAACGTCGAATTCCTTGTCGGCGCGCTGCACGATGGGTGACACGCAGGCCCTCGACGTAGCGCGTCTCGGGGCGCAGGGCGACGGCGTCGCCGATACCGCCTCCGGACCCGTGTTCGTGCCCTTTGCGCTCCCCGGCGAGCGGGTGCAGGCCGACGTGCGCGGCGAGCGCGGGCGACTCATCGCCATCATGACGGCGAGCCCGGATCGCATTGCGCCGGTGTGCCGCCACTTCACCCATTGCGGCGGCTGCGCCGTGCAGCACATCCGCATGCCGGCGTATCTCGCCTGGAAGCGCGAGATGGTCGTCGCTGCCTTCGCCGCGCGCGGCATCGATGCGCCCATTGCGCACGTCGCCAGCGTGGGGCTCGGCGCACGGCGGCGCGCGGCGTTCTCGGCGCGGCGGACGGGGCGCGGCGTCGTGCTCGGCTTTCACGAGGCCAAGGGGGTCGACATCGTCGACGTGCAGGAGTGCCCGGTCACGGCGTCGGCCATCGTGCGGGCGCTGCCCGGCCTGCGGCGTCTCGCCGAGCCGCTGATGTCGCGGCGCGCGCCTGGGCGGGTCGTCGTTACGCTGGCCGCCAACGGCCTCGACGTCGCCATCGAGGACGTGCCGGGCGATCCGCCGCCCGAGGTGCGCGAGTTCCTGGCGCGCGAGGCCGCTGCGCTGAAGCTGGCGCGGCTGACGATCTCCGGCGACACGCTCTATCAGGCGACGGTGCCGGCGGTGCGCTTTGGCACCGCCAATGTGGTCCTGCCGGCCCGCTCCTTCCTCCAGGCGGCGCCCGCCGCGGAGGCGGAGATGGTGCGGCTCGTCACGCAAGCCGTCGGCGAGGCGAGGCGCGTCGTCGATCTCTTCTGCGGCATGGGCACGATCACGTTTCCCTTGGCGCAGCGTGCCCCTGTACTGGCCGTCGACGGCGACAAGCAGGCCGTCGCCGCACTGCAGAGCGCCGCCAAGCGCACGCCGGGCCTAAAGCCGATCGAGGCCAAGCTGCGCGATCTCTTCCGCGAGCCGCTGTCGGCAAGAGAGCTGCTGGGCTTCGACGCCGCCGTGTTCGACCCGCCGCGCGCGGGTGCGGCGACGCAGGCGGCTTTGCTTGCGGAGTCGAGCGTCAAGACGATCGCCGCCGTGTCGTGCAATCCGGCGACGCTGGCGCGCGATGCGCGCATCTTGCTCGACGGTGGCTACAAGCTCGAGCGCGTGACGCCGATCGACCAGTTCCTCTACTCGCCGCACATCGAAGCGGTCGCCGTCTTCCGCCGTTAGGTGACGGTATCTGCAACATTTATTCATGTTGCGCTCGATTTTCTGAGTGCTACGTTACACAGCGTTGTGTAACGCGTGTGAGCGTAGAGTTGCGAAGACGGGAGGGTGCATGGCAACCACACGATGGTTCGGCGTGGAATTGCCGATGTTTCGACAATTGCACGAAAACCTCCTTCCACCATTTCAGCTCGAGGCGTTGTGTACCATTAATCGACTAGGGAGCGACGCGTTTGGTGCGCAAATCCGTCGCGATCTCTCCCATCGGTTGAGTAGGGATGTGGCGATCGGACAGGTTTTTGCGTGCTTGGCCACTCTCGAAAAAAATGGGCTGATTGAAGGGATTGAGGAGTCACCGAGTTCAAGGGCATCGCGTAAGAAAAGGGTGTACAGGCTTACCGCATGTGGGTTGGAGGCAGTACGGCGTTCTGCTGCTGCAGCAATCGCCTTCAACAATCCCGCTGCTTTGAAGGCTGCCAAAGCATGACTGCCTGACGGGACCATGAAAGGGGACGGAATGTTGAAGCAATTAGCTCTGTCGCGATAACACGCGCGACGGAGCTTTCGCCGAGACCGCTAACCAGTCGGGGCATTCGTATGAGTGCATTTTCGCGATCTCTCGGTCTCGGCACCCACCGGCTGGTAGGAGAGACGTCATCGCCTAAAACCTACGGGGGGCGTTATGACGACCAAACCATCCACCACGCGGCCTCCGGCCTTTGCTTGGTGGATCATGAAGGTAGCGGCTCCGGCTTGCTACCGCGGCGAGTGGCTTGAAGCGTTTCTTGAAGACTATTCCAACAAGTATCAAGCTGAAGGCATGCGTGCGGCACATTGGTGGGCGTATTCGCAGGCTATTCGCTCGGTGTGGCACATTGGGCTACTGCACTTCGGCATGATCTTGGTTGCGCGCTTAATTGGCTGACGAGTAAGCAGCCCTGCAAGAGGTCTCCGCCATGGCGCTAGCCGTGTGTTGTGGCGGAGATTTTTCATCTGCTGAGCAGACGGTTGATGTAAGCGGGGACGATCTGCGTCGCTGGTCCATGCAGCGTCTCATCGAAGAGGTGCGCGCTCTCCGAAGGCTCGAGGTTCAGCTCCACCGTATGGGCGCCGGCTTCGCGCGTCGTGGCGACGAAGCCGGCTGCCGGATAGACGTTGCCGCTGGTGCCGATCGAGATGAAGAGGTGGGCGCTGGTCAGCACCTCGTAAATGCGCTCCATCTCGTAGGGCATCTCGCCGAACCACACGACATCGGGGCGCATACCCCCCTTGTGGCTGCAGGCGGGACACGGCGTCTCCACGCTGAGATCGTCGGTCCATGCCTGCCGCTCGCCGCACAGTGCGCACAGCGCCTTCAAGAGCTCGCCGTGCATGTGGATGAGGTTGCGCGAGCCCGCCGCCTCGTGCAGCGCGTCGATGTTCTGCGTGACGATGGTGACGCTGCCAGCGTGCTCGCGCTCCAGCCGCGCCAGCGCGAGATGCGCCGCGTTGGGCTTCACCCCCGCGTGCGCGCGCCGGCGGCTGTTGTAAAAGTCGTGCACGAGCTGCGGATTGGCGCGGAAGCCTTCCGGCGTGGCCACGTCCCGGTAGTCGTACTTTGCCCAGATACCGTTCTTGTCGCGGAACGTCGAAAGACCGGACTCGGCGGAGAGCCCGGCCCCTGTCAGGACGACGACGTTGGAGAAGCGCGCCATCGTCGCAGCGATAGCTTGAGCCCCGCCCGTAGGCAACGGGCGGGGCGCGCAACGGCTAGAGCACCTTGCTCATGGCTACGGCAGTGTCGAGCATGCGATTGGAGAAGCCCCACTCGTTGTCGTACCAGGACAGGACGCGGGCGAGGCGCCCATCGACGATCTGCGTCTGCGTTGCATCGAAGTTCGACGAATAGGCCGAGTGGTTGAAGTCGATGGAGACGAGCTCGTCGGTGACGTAGCTGAGCACGCCCTTCAATTGTTGCGCGGCGGCATGCGCCATCGCCTTGTTGATCTCGTCCACGGTGGTCTCGCGTCCGGGGATGAACTTCAAGTCGACGACGGAGACGTTGGGCGTAGGGACGCGGATCGCCGTGCCATCGAGCTTTCCTTTCAGCTCGGGCAGCACCAGACCTACCGCCGCCGCAGCACCCGTCGAGGTCGGAATCATTGATAGCGCCGCCGCACGCGCGCGCCGCATGTCCTTGTGCGCCTGGTCGAGGATACGCTGATCGTTGGTGTAGGCGTGGATCGTGGTCATGTAGCCCGACTTGATGCCGACGAGATCATTCAAGACCTTGGCTACCGGGGCGAGGCAGTTGGTGGTGCACGAGGCGTTCGACACGACCTTATGGTCGCCCGACAGCTTCTCGTGATTGACGCCGTAGACGACAGTGATGTCGGCGCCCTTCGACGGCGCCGAGACGAGCACCCGCTTGGCGCCGGCGGAAAGATGCACCTGCGCCTTCTCCTTGTCGGTGAAGATGCCGGTGCATTCCATGACGATGTCGATGCCGAGGTCCTTCCACGGCAGCTTGGAGGGGTCCTTCTCGGCCAGCACCTTGATCGGTCTTCCGAGCCCGACGTCGATGGAATCGCCGGAGACTTTCACCTCGCCCGGGAACGTGCCGTGCACGCTGTCGTACTTGAACAGGTGTGCGTTGTCCTTGGCCGGGACGAGGTCGTTGATAGCGACGAACTCGAGGTCGGTGCGTTTGGCCTCGGCGGCGGCGCGCAGCACGTTTCTCCCGATGCGCCCAAAACCCGAGATCGCAACCTTCACAGTCATCGGTATCGCCTCCTTGGCGTGTTCTTCTATCTAAACATGCGCCGTGCGCATGCCCAAAGGCGCGGCCATTAACTGGACGCGGGCCAGCAGTGTCAATGCGGCATGCCAGGGCGCCCCATGCGCGGCCGGCGGCATGGGTCGAAAGTGTATGACAGCAGATTTCTGTTGGATGCGCGGCGCTTCCCGCCCTGCCTTGTTGACGCCTTCGAACAGCGACACATAAGGTCATGACAACGGGAAGGCAGCCGTGGATCGCCAGGGGGCAGCTGGGCGTATCTCGGAGGGACCCTAAATGGCTGAGCGGGTGACGCGAAAAGGCAAGCGGCAGGCTGCACCGCCGCGCCCGAAGGGCAGGCATGGTGCGCCCGCGGAAGCGAAACTCGATGCAGGTGCGCGCCTCGAGGCGCTGGAGCGGGAGCGCGACCAGTTGAAGGCGCAGCTTGCCGATGCCCAAGCCTTGATCGCCAAGCTCGAGCAGGCCCGGGACGAGGCCGTCAACCGCATTGATTGGACCATAGACTCGCTGCATAACGTGCTCGAAAGCGACGCCTGAGCAACTCGAAGGGCGAGAAAGCAGGGGCGGCTATGGGTGAGGTCGCGATCACTGTCAACGGGCGCTCCTACCGCTTCGAATGCGGGGACGGCGAGGAGGCGCGCCTCAAGGAGCTCGCAGCCTACGTCAAAAGCCGCATGGACGGACTTAGCCGCGAGCACGGCAATATCGGCGAGGAACGGCTACTGCTGATGACGGCGCTGTTGATCGCCGATGACCTGTGGGACGCCACCAGCGGCGATAGCCGGTGCGATACTCCTGCCGACGCCGACACCAAGTTGCGCGCCTAGTGCTCGTGCATAGGCCGTGGAGACGGCTGGTAAATTAGTCGTCGCTCGTCTACATTCGATTTGCTGCGGGGTGCGTTAGAAGCACATATGTTCCCCGGGGCCTATAAGATCCGCATGGGAGCTGTCCCTGGCCGAGACCGTGGTCTTGGACACACGGCGCCCACCTACTTCTCGTAGGGACCAGCGCGGGATCATCCGCTTCGACGGCCACCGCGGCATTTGATTTTCATGCAGGCGCGCGAGGAAAAACGGGCAGAAAGAACCCGGGCGCTCGCGCGCCGCGCGGCGGCCTACGCGGCGCACGGGGCGGCCGCCGGCGCACGTCTCGCCGAGCACGGGTTGACGTTCCTGGAGCTGGAGCCCGGCGCTGCCATCTCCGGCTTTTCCGCCATTCGCGACGAGATCGACCCGGCGGCGCTGCTCGGGCGCCTGCATAGCGAGGGCCATCGCCTCTGCCTGCCGGTCATGCAAGGCAAAGGGCTGCCGCTGATGTTCCGTGCCTGGAGCCCCGGCGACGAGATGGGCAGAGTGCAGTGGGGCATCGCCGAGCCGCTGGCCGACAAGCCCGTGCTTGAGCCCGACGTGGTGCTGGTGCCTCTGCTCGCCTTCGACGCGCACGGCTTTCGTCTCGGCTACGGCGGCGGCTTTTATGATCGCACGCTGGCGCGGCTGCGGGCCATTAAGCCTGTGGTAGCCGTCGGGATCGCCTACGACGAGCTGAAGGTCGACGCCGTGCCGCATCAGAGCTATGACCAGCCCCTCGATTGGGTGCTGACGCCGTCAGGCCCGCTACGCTGCTGTGGACCCTGAATGCGTCTTTTGTTTCTCGGCGATATCGTTGGCCGTACCGGCCGCAAGGCTGTGGTCGACGCACTTCCCGGCCTGCGCCGCCGCTACGCCCTCGACTTCGTCATCATCAACGGTGAGAACTCCGCCGGTGGCTTCGGCATCACCGAGGCGATTCTCGAGGAGCTGATAGAGGCCGGCGCCGACGCCATCACGCTCGGCAATCACGCCTTCGACCAGAAGGAGGCGCTGGTGTTCATCGAGCGCTATCCGCAGCTCGTCCGCCCGATCAACTACCCGCAGGGCACGCCGGGGCGCGGCGCCTCGCTGCTCAAGACGGGGGGCGGTGCCGACGTGCTGGTGATCAACGCCATGGGCCGCATCTTCATGGGCGAGCTCGACGATCCCTTCCGTGCCGTCGATGCCGAGCTTACCGCCTGTCGCCTGAAACAGGGTGCCGACGCCATCGTCATCGACATGCACGCCGAGGCGACCAGCGAGAAGCAGGCGCTCGCCTACTTCGTCGACGGGCGTGCCAGCGCCGTCGTCGGCACGCACACGCACGTGCCGACCGCGGATGAGCGCGTGCTGCCGAACGGCACGGCCTATATCTCCGACGCCGGCATGTGCGGCGATTACAATTCGGTGCTCGGCATGGATATCGAGGAGCCGATCAATCGCTTCATCACCAAGATCCCGCGCCAGCGCTTCGAGCCGGCGGGCGGCCCGGCGACCATATCGGGGCTGGCCATCGACATCGACGACAAGACGGGGCTGGCCAACGCTTGCGCGGCGCTGCGCGTCGGCCCCAACCTCGAGCCTGCCACCCCCACGTTTTGGGAGGCTTGACCTTTAGGGGGCGCCTCGCGCAATAAATTGCGCAAATCCAGACAGGTGCGAGCAGAGCAGCCATGGCCGGCCATTCAGCATTTAAGAACATCATGCATAAGAAGGGTCGCGCCGACGCGGCCCGCGCCAAGTTGTTCTCCAAGCTCGGGCGCGAGATCACGGTGGCGGCCAAGATGGGCATGCCGGATCCCGGCATGAACCCGCGCCTGCGCCTCGCCATCCAGGCGGCGCGGGCCGAGAACATGCCCAAGGACAACATCGAGCGCGCGATCAAGAAGGCGGCCGGCGGCGACGCCGAGACCTACGAGGCGATCCGCTATGAGGGCTATGGCCCCGGTGGGGTCGCCGTCATCGCCGAGGCGCTCACCGATAACCGCAACCGTACGGGCGGCGCGGTGCGCGCGGTATTCACCAAGTATGGCGGCAACCTCGGCGCCACCGGCTCGGTCTCGCACATGTTCGCCCACGTCGGCGAGATCACCTACCCGGCGAGCGCCGGCTCGGCCGACGCCGTGCTGGAAGCGGCGATCGAGGCCGGCGCCGACGACGTCGTCTCGGATGCCGACGGCCACGTCGTCACCTGCGCCTTCGACAGCCTCGGTACCGTCGCCGGCGCGCTCGAGGGCAAGCTCGGCGAGCCGCGCAGCGTCAAGGCGATCTGGAAGCCGAACCTGACGGCGCAGGTCGACGAGGAGAAGGCGGAGAGCATCATGAAGATGATCTCGGCGCTCGAGGACGACGACGACGTGCAGAACGTCTATGCCAACTTCGAGATCTCCGACGAGGTCCTGAAGAAGCTCACAGCTGCCTGACGCTAGACGAGCTCGCGCAGCTCGCGCTGGGCTCCTCGCACGTTGGCGCTACGGCGCGCGGGAGCGGGCCCCTCCTGGCGCTTCGACGCCAACTCGTGCATGACGGCGCGGAACACCGGCGGCGCGAACAAAACATTGCGGTGCCCCAGTCCCTCGAAGGCCATGAGCCGTGCCGAGGGCCGTGCGGCGGCGATATCCTCGGCGTTGCGGAACGTCACTTCCTCGTCCTCGCGCCCATGGATGATGAGCACCGGTGCATCGGTGGCGCGCAGCAGCTCGGCGGACGAGAAGGTCGCCACGGGCCGATGCCCTACGCGCTCGAGATGGTGCTCGTAGGCGCGCTGCGCGGCCGGGCCCAGCTTGAGCGCGCGGCCGAAGTTGCGCGAAACCTCCGACAGCTTGTTAGGGCAGGCGATGAGCACGAAGCGCCCGATCGGGTGCGCGTGATCCATCGGCGGGCCCCCCTCGGCGACGAGCAGCGAGACGAAGCCGCCGAACGAGTGCGCGACGGCGGCGTCGATGGGTCCGAAGTGATCACACACGGCGAGCATGGCGCGCGCGCAGTCGGCGAGGTTGGTGCGCCGGCCGGGGCTGAGCCCGTGCGCGGGGAAATCGAAGGCGACGACGCGCAGGCCGGAGCGGCGCAGCGGCTCCATGAATGCGGTCATGAACGCGGCCTCGCTCGTCCAGCCGTGCACCAGCACGACGGTGCCGCGCGCTTGCCCTTCCGGTTCGAAGAGGTAGGCCTGCACATCGCCGGCAGGGGTCGGCACCATCTGCCAGCGCGCATGCCGCAGGTGAAAGCGGGCGCGCGCAGTAAGCTGGTCGTGGTCGGAGGTGCGGTGCTGCGACAGTTCCGGCGTGCAGAAGACGCGGAAGGCGACGTCGCCGGCGAGGGCGGGCGGCAGCTTATCGAGCATGGTTGCCGCCCGTGGGTGCGGGCAGCGCAGCGCCAATGAGCGCTTCTCGTGTCGATTTCGTATCACGGCGTACACGCTTCGATGCGGGCGGCTGGTAATCTCCGGACAAGACTTCCGGTGCGCCGCGCCGACGGCTATCAGCGACGAATATTTCAAAACCATAAATGTCCCGTGAAGTTACGCCCTCGGATTTCCTTGATCAACGCCCCTGTGCCGCTTCGGTTGCCTGCGGCAGCGCGTCTCGGGATCGGCGAAAAATGCTGAACGCGCCGAAACTTCAGGCGCGATACCGGCCGGGCACGCCGGCGAATCACCTTCGTGCTATGCGTGCGGTTCATGGGGGCAGCGGTCACACGCATCATCGGCATTGACCCGGGTCTGCGGCGCACCGGCTGGGGCGTCGTCGACAGCGACGGCGTGCGCATCAGCTACGTGGCGAGCGGGCTCATCACGGCGCCGGCCGATGCCGAGCTCGCCTATCGGCTGCGCGAGTTGTTCGAGGGTATCGCCAGCGTCATTGCCAGCTTCAAGCCGCAGGAGGCTGCGGTGGAGGAGACGTTCGTCAACGACAATGCACGCTCGACGCTGAAACTCGGGCAGGCGCGCGGCATGGCCCTGCTGGCGCCGGCCATGGGCGGCCTCATCGTCGCCGAGTACCCGCCCAACCTGATCAAAAAATCGGTGACCGGCGCCGGTCACGCGGAGAAACGGCAGATCGAGGCCATGATCGGCTTCTTGTTGCCGAAAGCGCGCGTCAAGAGCGCCGACGAGGCCGACGCGTTGGCGATCGCCATCTGTCATGCCAATCATCGCCAGGCGCGCGTGAAGTTGGCGGTAGGCAGTAGGCAGTAGGCAGTCGATCGTTCTTTCATCGCTGCCAACTGCCTCTTGCCCACTGCCCTGGAGGAACAATGATCGGCAAGCTCAAAGGCAAGGTCGACGCGATAGGCGAAAGCTTCCTGATCGTCGACGTCAATGGCGTCGGCTACGAGGTGCAGGCCTCGGCACGCACGCTGCGCAACCTGAAGCTCGGCGACGAGGTCGCGCTCACCATCGACACGCACGTGCGCGAGGACGCCATTCGCCTGTTCGGCTTCGCCAGCGAGGTGGAGCGCTCATGGTTCCGCACGCTGCAGAATGTGCAGGGGGTCGGCTCCAAGGTGGCGCTGGGCCTGCTCGGCACGCTCTCCCCGCAGGACCTCGCCAATGCCATCGCGCTCGGCGATTGGGCAAGTGTCGAGCAGGCGCCGGGCATCGGCAAGAAGCTGGCACAGCGCATCGTCGCCGAGTTGAAGGACAAGGCGCCGGCGTTGACGGTGGCCGGCCTGCACCTGCCCAGTGGGGGTGCTTCGGGTGCGCCGGCACCGGGCAACGCCGCTGCCGAGGCCATGTCGGCGCTGTCCAACCTCGGCTATCAGCCGGGGCAGGCCTCCGCCGCAATTGCCGCGGCAATCAAGGATCTGGGCGAAGGCGCCGATACCGCTAAGCTGATCCGGCGCGGCCTCAAGGAGCTGGCGCGCTAGCACCCGAAGCTGTCGTGAGCGATCGAATGGTTACCAACAGTCAACGCGCCCTGTGGACGTTCCTCATCTATGCGCTCGCCGGGCCATTCTTCGCCGCGCTGGCACTGGTCACCGTTATTGTGCTCGCCTCCCTGTTCGGGCTGTCCGGACTGTTACCCGTCGAGGTGCCGGCGCTGGGTGAGGCTGGGCTTGCTGCCTTCGTCTGGTCGGCGGTGCCGGCGCTCATCACCGCACTGATCCTGGCTGCCGTGGTATGGCGTACAGGCGGCCTCAGCTGGATCGCAGCCGCCGCCGTCGCCATCATCGCCTTCGCGGGCGCCGGCATGCTGCTGCCGCTCGGCCTGCACGAGGCGCGCCCCTACCTTGCGTTCCTCGCCGGGCTGGTGTCGATCGCCGTGCGCCAGGTGCTGATCCAAGCCGATATTATCGGCGGGTGAACCTGGCGCGGCGCAACCAAAGCGCAACCAAATCTCGCTCCTGAGCGTTTCCTGCACCTGGAGGCGGAAAAGGGAGAGCACCCATGCGCTGCGCCATCGCGAGCATGTTCTGCGCGCTGGCTATTCCCGCCGGGGCGGCGATGCAGACCGACATCGGCGTCCTCACCTGCACGCTTGCCGAGCACAGCCAGAAAGACACCAATCCCGACAGCCAGACGCTCGCCATGCACTGCTCGTTCAAGCCCAAGGGCACCGGGCCGGAGGAGACCTACGTGGGAGAGATCAAGAAGGTCGGCTCGCAGACGGAGCTCAACGGCAAGCTGGTGCTGATCTGGGCCGTGATGGGCCCATCCGACCGTAAGCTGAAGCCGGCTGTGTTGCAGCAGACGTTCGTCGGTGAAGTCGCTGGCGACCCGCTGGGCAAGGCTCAGCCGCCGAAGATGCTGGTCGGCGAGCGCGACAAGGCCTACGGACTGCAGCCTGTCACCGACAACGGGAATGAGCCCGCCAGCCGCAGCGTCACCCTCGTCGAGCTGCGCATAAAATCAACGCCGAGCTAGTCGTGCGCTCCGACTATACACCGTAGAGGACTAAGCGCCGTCGGCGAGAATGGAAATCGCTCTATCGAGCTGCGGGTCCTTGCCGGCGGCGTAGGGCACGTCGAACGGCACCTCGATAGAGGGAGCGACGCCCTTGCCTTCGATGCGCTCGCCATCGACCGCGGCATCCTCGACAGCAAGAATCAGCAGGCTGCCGTCCGACAAAAGGTATGCCGTGCCGGCGAGCAGCGCGCCGGCCGTGCGCTCGCCGATGACCTGGCCGAAGCCGTTCTTCTTGAAGCCGTAGGCGAGCACCTCCTTTCCGCTACGCGTGCCGCCGTTGATCAGCATGGCAACCGGCTTACCCCAGCGGTAGCCGACGAGATTGGTGGTGCCGTTGCGGCCGGTGAGCGCCAGCGTCGGGCCGTACGGGTTGAACACGTTCAGATAGCGCGGGTGCGCGCCGCCCCATCCGTCGCGCAGGTCCCAGATCACCGCGTCGGCGTCTTTGAGCTCACCCTCGCTCAGGACCTCCTCGAGCTCTCGCTGATAGTCGTTGCCGGCGTACGACCATACGCGGATGTAGCCGATCCGCTTGCCGTTCGCCTCGATGATGCGCGCGCTGTCGCGCAGCGCCGCCTCGAATGTCTCACCGGGCTCGATCCATCGAGGTTCAACGGTCACGCTCTTCAACTCGCCGTTCGCCTCGCGGCGCACTTGCAGCGTCACCTTCTCCCCGGCCTTGCCGCGGAACGAGCCGATGGGCGCGAACGGTGCGCCGCCCGCAGCCACAATCTCATCGCCAACCAGCAATCCGGCGCGCGCTGCCGGCATGTCGGGAAAGACGGCGGTGACGAACGTCTTGCCGTCGATGACCTTGGTGAACATGCCGATACCGGCGTAGCGCACCTTCTCGCCCGCAAAGTGCTTCGGGATATCGCGGCGGAGCGGATAGGAGAAGATGTCGATGAGCTCGTAATAGGCGGTCTCGTCCTTGGTGTAGTGGTGCGTGTGCGAGGCATCGAGCTCGGCGAGCAGCGCGTTGATCGCCGCCGAGCGCTGCGCGTCGGTGTCGGCGGTGGCGTACGCCGCGCGATGCTTGTTGCCCATGGCCTCCCAGTCGAGGCCCTTCAGCTTCGGGTCGTAGAACTTGTCGCGCACGAGGCGCCACACCTCCTCGTAGACGGCCGTCGTCTCGTCAGGCTTGCGCTCGTAGGCCCGCGCCTCGACGAGGAGCGTCGGCAACACCTGGCTGCCGGCCACCGCGACGGCCAAAGCACTGGAGCGAACGAAGGCGGGCGCACGCATGTCTTTTCCTCACGCTGACACTAGTGTGATGATCGAGAAATTCGCTCCCGGTCCCAGCAGCGAGCTCTGGCGAACTTCCGAATCGGGACACTAGATGCCTGCCATGTAGGCACGGAAATCGACGATGCGAGGACGATAGCGCCGCGCACGGCGGTGTGGCGCCTTACAAATCAGCAATCTTTGAACATCGAGGTCACGCACAGCCACGTGTCGTGCACGTTGCGCCGCGCGGTCTCCAAGGCGCCGACCTCATAGGTGGATTCGTCACTGCCGCTCAGCGCCCGCTGGTAGTCGGCTACGGTGACGGTGCGCTCGAGACCTTCACACGCGCCCCCTTCGGGAACTTGGGTGAGGTGGCACTTTTGATGCTCGCCCTGCTTCGCCAGCACCTTCGCGCAAATCTCCCGCTCGAGGTCGCCGCCGAGGCTGTACTTCTGCGACGGCTGCTCGACGCTGCAGCGATAGGTTGCGGCGGGCTGCTCGCAGGCGAGGCAGAGCTCGCCAGCCTTGGCGGGAAGCGCTGTGATGGCGCAGAGGAAGGCGAGAACGATGGCTCGATGCATGCTGCTACTCTTGAACTGGTGCTTTTCCCCTCGAGCCCCGCTGCAGTTGACGCTAGCCTCATCGCATAAGCCTGTGAAGTGGCAAGGTTTTGACGTACATCATTGCGGCGCTGCAACATCGCGTGATCGGACGTCTTGACGCTCATCGCGAAGCAGCTCACCCAGAGCCCTATGAGCGTCGCGAACCAAATCGGCCGCACCTTCAAGTCGGAGCGGCTCATTGCCTTCACCGACGCGGTCATGGCGGTGGCCATCACGCTGCTGGTGCTCGACCTCAAGCTCCCCGAGGGCCTCAGTGAGGCCCAGCTCCCGTCGGCGCTTTCGGGGCTGTGGCACTCGTTCTGGTGCTATGCCCTCAGCTTCGTCGTCATCGGCCTGTTGTGGATGGCCCACAACACGCAGTTCACCCACATCCGGCGCGTCGACGGTGCTTTGCTGTGGCTCAATCTTTTCTTCCTCATGACGGTAGCGCTCATCCCGTTCGTCACCAGCGTGCTGAGCGACAGCGGCGGTGTGCTGCCAACGGCTCTCTACGCGGGCGTGCTGATGACGAGCAGCCTCTGCATGACGGCCATGTGGTGGCATGCGAGCCGCGACGAGGAACTGATGCCCTGCGACGTGCCAGCGAGCACGCGGCGCGTCGGGCTCATCAATCCCTTGCTCGTCTCCGCTGTGTTCGCAGCTTCCATCGGCGTCGCCTACCTCGCCGGCTCTGCCGCCGGGCAGTGGACGTGGCTGCTGGCCGCCGTGGCAGGCTCCATTGCCGATCGCTTATCCCGCCCCTGATTGCGCCGTCACCTTGACGCCGGTGGCAAAGCAGGTCAGGAACAAACCATGACCGATCGGCTTGTCACCGGCGCCAAGCGCGACACTGACGCCACGGAGGCTTCGCTGCGTCCCCAGGCGCTCGCCGAGTTCATCGGTCAGGAGCAGGCGCGCGCCAACCTTGGCGTCTTCATCCAGGCCGCCCGCGACCGTGGCGAGGCGCTCGACCATGTGTTGTTCGCCGGCCCTCCCGGTCTCGGCAAGACGACGCTGGCACAGATCATGGCCAAGGAGCTGGGCGTCGGGTTCCGCGCCACCTCCGGCCCGGTCATCGCCAAGGCCGGCGACCTCGCCGCGCTGCTGACCAACCTCGAAGACCGCGACGTCCTGTTCATCGACGAGATCCATCGCTTGAGCCCGGCGGTGGAGGAGATCCTCTATCCGGCGCTCGAGGATTTCCAGCTCGATCTCATCATCGGCGAGGGGCCCGCTGCGCGCTCGGTGCGGATCGATCTCGCCAAATTCACCTTGGTCGGTGCCACGACCCGTCTCGGTCTGTTGACGACACCGTTGCGCGATCGCTTCGGCATCCCCATCCGCCTCAACTTCTACAGCGTCGAGGAGCTCGAGCGCGTCGTGACGCGCGGCGCGCGCGTCCTCGGGGCGCCCATCGGCGGTGACGGTGCGCACGAGATCGCCCGTCGAGCCCGCGGCACCCCGCGCATTGCCGGGCGCCTGCTGCGCCGCGTGCGCGATTTTGGGGCTGTCGCTTGCGCGCCAATCATCGATGCGGCTCTGGCCGACAAGGCCCTCACGGCGCTGGAGGTCGACGGGGAGGGCCTCGATGCGCTCGACCGCCGCTATCTGTCCTGCATCGCCAAGGCGCACGATGGCGGCCCGGTCGGCATCGAGACCATCGCCGCCGCGCTGTCGGAGCCGCGCGACGCACTGGAGGAGATCGTCGAGCCGTATCTCTTGCAGCAGGGATTCATCAGCCGCACCCCGCGCGGGCGCATCACCACACTCAAGGCCTACAAGCACCTGGGCATGTCGGGGCCGCAGCGAACGTCGAGCCCGCAGGGCCCCCTGTTCGATGTGCTGGATGTGGACACTGGCGAGGATGGGGAAGGTCAAGTTGGGACAGGCTGAGGCGGCGGCGGGCGAGCCGCTTTGCCGCACATGACGTCAACTTCTGGCACATCTCTTGCGTCAAAATGGCATTGCACCGTTTCCCGCATCGCTTCTTCGGCCACCCAGTGATCACCCGCAGACAACTCTTTCAGGGCCTCGGCGCCGCCAGCGCCGCAAGCATCGGCTTCGGCGGCTATGCACTGGCCGAGCCGTTCGAAACCACCGTGACGCGATATCGGCTGGCGCCGCCCCGCTGGCCCGTCGGCCTTGCGCTCAAGCTGGCAGTGATCGCCGATCTGCACGCCTGCAAGCCGTGGATGAGCGTCGAGCGCATCGAGGGCATTGTCGCCCAGGTCAACGCACTGGGCGCCGACTGCGTGCTGCTGCTCGGCGACTACGTGGCCGGCCGTGGCATTGCGCGCTATTCCGAGCCCGTAGCACACAGGGATTGGGCGGGAGCACTCGGTGGCCTCAGGGCGCCGCTCGGCGTGCACGCCGTGCTCGGCAACCACGATTGGTGGGAGGAGGATGCCGTGCAGGAGCGCGGTTGCGGTCCGACCAAAGCCGGCATCGCGCTCGAGAATGCGGGCATCACTGTCCACGAGAACACGTGCGTGCGGCTCATCAAGGATGGCAGGCCGTTTTGGCTGGCAGGCCTCGGCGATCAATGGGCGTTCTTCAAAAAGCGGTGGAAGGGGCGGCCGCTCTATGACGGCATCGACGATCTCGGCGCCACGCTGGCGCTTGCCAGCGACGATGCACCGGTGGTGCTGATGGCGCATGAGCCGGATATCTTCGCGCAGGTGCCCGAGCGCGTCGCACTCACCGTCGCCGGCCATACTCACGGCGGGCAGGTGCGGCTCATGGGCTACGCGCCGGTCGTGCCCTCGAAGTTCGGCGCCCGCTACGTCTACGGTCATGTCGTCGAAGAAGAGCGCAACCTCATCGTCTCCGGCGGCCTCGGCTGCAGCGGCATACCGGTGCGCTTCGGCTCGCCGCCGGAGATCGTAATGATCGAGCTCGGCGTATGACGTACGCAAGCGTGACAACGCCGCCGTTATCGGCTCTCCTCCCTCCATGACCGGCGCGACCGACCGTGAAAGCAACTGGCCCGATCTTGCCGGGCGCCTCATCGAGGTAGAAGGCGGCCGCGGTCACGTTCTGCCTGTGCGCGTGTATTTCGAGGACACCGACTTTTCGGGGCTCGTTTATCACGCCAGCTACGTGCGCTGGTGCGAGCGCGGGCGCTCCGACTTCCTGCGTCTGCTCGGCGGCGATCACCGCCGTCTCATCGACGGCTCGGGCGGTACCGAGCCTGCCGCCTTTGTCGTGCGGCGCATGACGTTCGATTTTCTGAGGCCGGCGCGCATCGACGAGCTGCTCGAGGTGACCACGCGCGTGAAGGCCGTCGGTGCCGCGAGTCTCACCCTCCTGCAAACCATTGCGCGCGAGGGGACGGCGCTGGTCGAGGCCGAGGTTACCGTGGTGCTAATCTCCGTCTCGGGCAAGCCGTTGCGCATCTCGAGCGCGCTGCGCGAGGCGTTCGGCGGGCCCTGAGGGTGGCCGACCGGCCGCGCGTGGGCCCGTCACTCCTGTGCACCGATGCGCAAAAAACGCTTGATTTTGGCCCTTATCCCGCATATTCGCCCTCGGCCGACGGCACATTGTGCGTGCATCTCGTGTAATATCCCTCCGGCTGAACGATTCTCTCAAGGAAACAACCGATGGCTGAAAAACCCGCTCCGAAGATCAACACCATCACGCTCCGTCAGATCGGAGCTGCCCTTTCGGAAGCGCATGATATCCCGAAGAAGCAGGCCGCCGCAGTGCTCGAGGATCTGGTGACCATGATCACCAAGCACCTGAAGAAGGGTGACAAGATCCGTATCGGCGGTCTCGGCGTGCTGCAGGTTCGTAAGCGCCCGGCGCGCATGGGCCGCAACCCGGCAACGGGCGAGGCGATCAAGATCAAGGCGTCGAAGAAGGTTGCCTTCCGCGCCGCCAAGGAGCTGAAGGAAGCCGTCTGATCGACCTCTAGCGATCGCGCTTCCACTCTTCGCGATTTGCTGCGCGCCAGTGCAACTGCATTGGCGCGCAGTTTTTTCATGCGCCGCATGCCGCGGGCGCACCAAAGTGTTGCCATCAGCACGCCTTAGACTCCGAATCGGCTACCTTTGAGGACCAGCATTCGAGGGAGGTGACATGTCTGAGAAGACAATCCTCGTCGTACCGGGCAAGAAGCTCACCGTGCCGCGCGTGTTGAAACGCAGCCTGCAAATCGCCGCGGCGGTGGCGCTGACGGCGGGGGTCGCACTCGCCATTCTGATCGGCAACGGTCTGCTCGTGCCGCGCGGTCGCCTGCTGCAGGGCTGGGACACGTGGGTCGCCTTCATCAACCGCACGGATATCCTCGCCACCATGGTGCTGACGGCGCTGGTGACGGTGTGGTTCGTCTATTGGCAGCGCGACCACGAGCGCGGGAAATAGCGCCTTCGCTTGCGCGGCAGGACGTCCGGGATTCATCCCCGGTGCCGCTGTGCGCAGTATTGGCAGTGGCTGCGCGGGGAACGGAATTCGGGCGGCGAAAAGAAAATGCCGCAGCGGGCGACGGATCGATCGACGTCTCGAAATACAAGGGAGGACACGGCGCCTGCCGCGTCCTCCGCTTGTCAGCAGGAACTGCGGTACCGCTTAGCGGCAGCAGCAGCGCTTGCGATAGTACTTCGTCGCGGCGACGGTGCGGTAAGCGCGCACGCGCTCCCAGGTCACCTTGCGGACGACCGACACGGTCGGCTGCTGGACGGCGACGCGGCGATAGAACTTACGGCAGCCGCAGCGGTCACGGTACAGCTTCTTCACCCACACGGTGCGATAGCTGCGGACGCGCTCGTACGAAACCCTACGCACCAGCTTGGTGGTCGGCTGGCGGTAGTAGACTTTCTTTGCGACCGTGCAGCAGCCGCCGCGGTCAAACCAGTGCGCTTCCGCAGAGGTCGTCACAGCCATGCTCGTACCGGCCATCACGCCCGCGGCAACCAGAACTCCAAGAAGCCCACGCATCGAAAAACTCCCAAATTCACCCACGCATGATTTTCCAATGTTCGGCTTTCGGTAATAAACCGAATACGCCAAACGGCACGCGAAATGAATAACATGCACCCGCTGTAAAAATCGGTTAGCCGGAAAAACAAAGAGAATGCATTTCCGGTTATGGTTAATGAAGGGCATCGACGGCGTCGTTCGGCGTGCCAAAACGACAAGAAATACGCAAAATAACCGTTTGTTTCCAGAGTGATGGCCGCAGCGACCCTGCAACTATTCATTTCGGGCCAAAAGCTAATAAACCGAACGCCGAAAATTATAACGATTAGAAGCGCAATGCTGCGATGGGGGTAAATAGAAAACAAGAATAGACCGCGCCATTTTCTGGCAGCGGGCAACCAGGCGTTAGCTCGTGGGCGTGTCGGGATGGCCGCGCGATGTACTTGCGCCGCGAGGCCTAGCGGCAGCGCTCGTTGCGCTCGGCGTCCTTCTTGATGACATGGCCGATGGGATCGGTCGATCCCGTGGTCACGTCGAGCGGGTCGGTGCAGCGCCAAGCCGACAGCACCTTCGGCTGGCCGAGCGCGGCGTTCTTGCGCACCGGCAGCTCCGGCGCCGCAGCGGTGATCGTCGCCGGCACATTCGGCAGGATCCTGGCTGGCACCGGCTTGGGTGCGATGGGCGGCATCTCCGCCTGTGCCTTGGCAAAGCAGCGGTCGAGGTTGGCGCAGCGCCGCTTGGCGGAGGGGTGGGTGTCCGTCTCGGGTGCACCTTCGAAGCTGTCGCACACTTGCGCCAGGCCTTTGCGGTCGAGCCAGCCGTCGCGCACGCCGTGATTGACCGCGTAGCAGTCTGCATCGAGCTCGCTATCGCCGACCGAAATGTGCCCGCACTCGTGGTTGAACACGAACAGCCGTACCGTCGGCGGCTGCTGGTTCAGCATGTTCGGATTGAGGATGAGGGTGGTGTCGCCGGCGCCGCCTTCGCTCGGCAGCTCGCGGTCGATGAGGATGTCGGCCTTGCCGCAAGAGACCTTGCGCCCGGCCAGCGTGACGCTGCGGCCGACCCACTCCTCGGCATGCGCGGGGGAAAGGGCGAAATGAGACGCGGCGAGGCTCAAGCAAGCCGCCGGCAGCAGTAGCAGGATACGCAACTTGACCATCGACCAGGCTCGCTCGGCCCCCCGGCTCCCCATGGCAGCCGGGAATTAAGTGGCTGATTTAGCCCGAATTAGGACGCCGAACCGGCGCGCCCCGTCAGCCCGCGGAAACTGTAAGCGCAAGGCTGCCAAGAAAGTATGGATGCCTCGAGCGGTGAAGCCTTCGTGGCATCGACAACTGCGTGCCCGCTCACCATGATGCGGTAAGGGGAGCCCGCGACGGGAAGGGGGATGCGTGACCACTCAGAAGGACGCCAGGGGTATAGACCTGGACATCAAGGACGCGATGGAGGGGCACGAGCGCTTCCGCCAGCAGTTCGAGCGCGACCGGGCCTTCTACCGGAGCCTGGCCACCAAGCAGCAAAAGCCGCGCCTGCTATGGATCGGCTGCGCCGACAGCCGCGTCGTACCGGCGACGATCACCAACGCCGATCCGGGCGAGCTTTTCGAGGTGCGCAACATCGCCAACGTCGTGCCGCCGGCCGATGCCGCCGACGATGCCGTCGGGGCCGCGATCGAATACGGCGTCGGCCACCTCGGCATCGACGATATCGTCGTGTGCGGGCATACCGGCTGCGGCGGCATTGCGGCCCTGCTCGAGCCGATCCTGCCTGGCAGCGAGGCGCACCTCGGCCGCTGGGTCGAGTTCACCAAGCCGGCGCATCAGCTGATCGCTGCCGCGCGCGTGCCGGGGGCGGAGCGGTTGACGGCCACCATCAAGGCGCACGTGCAGTTCCAGCTCGACAACCTGATGACCTACCCCATTGTGCGCGAAGGCGTGGGCGCCGGCCGGCTCAACGTGCACGGTTGGATCTACGACATGGATGAGGGCACGCTCTCGGCCTACGATCCCCAGTCGGGCGGCTGGCGTGGCCTGCTCGAGATGGCGTGAGCGACGTGCACGCGCGCCGATGCAGCTGCCGAGCGGACCGCGGTTTTCGTGGCGACAGCCCGGTCTCGCTTTGCGGCGTGCTGTAAAATCCGCGCCGTGAGCCTGAGTCGCGGGCCGCGGCGCCCCCGTTTGGTCATATTGCGAGGCAACATGCCCTCTTGGGGATGTGGGCGAAGCACGTCACACTCGGGCTTCGGTTGCGCGCGGCCGGCGGGTCCGGTCGTACGGCGCCTCCATCGCGACCGCCCGCGTTCCCGGCTCAGCCCACGTCACGGATAACCAAATGAACCCCACCGATCTCGCCCAGGAAGCCATCGGTCCCGCGACGGTGGGCGGCTTCTCCTTCCTCGAGCTGTTTCTGCAGGCCCACATCGTGGTGCAGCTCGTGATGGCGGGGCTGCTCATCGCCTCGATCTGGTCATGGGCGATCGTCGTCGAGAAATTTTTCGCCTTCCGCCGTGCGCGCGTCGAGTCCGACCGCTTCGAGCACATGTTCTGGTCCGGCCAGTCGCTCGACGAGCTCTATACGGCGCTGTCGCGCACCAAACCGATCACCATGGCGGCGCTGTTCGTAGCCGCCATGCGCGAATGGAAGCGCTCCGTCGAAGGCAACATCCGTGCGCTGGGCGGCATTCAGTTGCGCGTCGAGAAGGTGATGGACGTCACCATCAGCCGCGAGATGGAGCGCCTCGACCGTCGCCTTCTGTTCCTCGCCACCGTCGGCGCGACGGCGCCGTTCGTCGGGCTGTTCGGCACGGTGTGGGGCATCATGACGAGCTTCCAGGCCATCGCCGTGTCGAAGAACACCAACCTCGCGGTTGTCGCGCCCGGCATCGCCGAAGCGCTGTTCGCGACCGCGCTCGGCCTTCTCGCCGCCATTCCGGCGGTGATTTTCTACAATAAGTTCTCCGCCGACAGCGCCCAGATCAGCCATCGGCTGGAGGCGTTCGCTGACGAGTTTGCCGCCATCGTTTCGCGGCAGATCGACGTCAGAACCTAAGGGAGCCCGCCAACAAGCGGGGAAGGGCAACCATGGGCGCAAGCATCAGGGCAACGCCACAGGCGGCAGGACGGCGCCGACGCTCGCGTCGGCATGCGCCGATGAGCGAGATCAACGTCACGCCCATGGTCGACGTGATGCTCGTGCTGCTCATCATCTTCATGGTCGCTGCGCCGTTGCTGCAAGTGGGTGTGCCGATCGAGCTGCCGCAGGCGAAAGGCAAGCAGCTCGAGTCGAACAAGGAGCCGCTCGCCATTAGCGTCAAAGCCGACGGCAGCGTCTTCATCGGCGAGACAGCCGTCACACTCGATGAGATCGCGCCGAAGCTGAAGGCCATCGCCAAGAACGGCTACGACGAGCAGATCTTCGTGCGCGGCGACAAGGGCGTCGCCTACGGCACGGTGATGCGCGTCATGGGGCGCATCAGCGCCGGCGGCTTCCGCAAGGTGTCCCTGGTCACGGAAGTGGAGGATGGAGGCTAGTGCGATGATCGCGAAATTCGCCATCATCATCTGCGAGGTAGCGAGCGAATTTCGCGATCTGAATCGCACTAGCAGACACATGCTTCTAGCGTCCCTTATGATGCCGAAGTTCGCTCTCGGCCCCTGCAGCGAGCTCAGGCGTACTTCGGCATCGGGACGCTAAGCGTGTTCCGCGGGCTCCTCACCTCGTTCGTCGGCCATGCCCTGTTGTTGGCCTACGCGCTGATCTCGATCCAGCACGCGCCTCCTGACCTGCCCTCCGTCATCCCGATCGAGGCGACCATCATCACGCCGTCCGAGCTGACGCGCCTGAAGCGTGGCGATCCGACCGCGAAGGAGCTCGAGGCAAAGGCGAAGGAGGAGCCGCCAGAGGAGGTCTCCAAGAAGGAGGCGGAGAAGCCGAAGCCCATTACCGCGCCACCGCCGGCTGCCGAGCCGCCGCCGCCCGAGCCCGAGAAGGCTGAGCCGCAGAAGGATCCGATTGCGGAAAAGCTCGCGGCGGCGCCGCCCGAGCCGACGCCGGAGCCTGGCCCGACGCCCGACGAGAAGAAGAAGCTCGAGGAGAAGCTCGAGCAGGAGCGAAAGGCCGAGGAGGAGAAGAAGAAGGCCGAGGAAAAGAAGAAAGCGGAAGAAAAGAAGAAAGCCGAGGAGAAGAAGAGGGCCGAGGAGAGGAAGAAGAAACTGGCCGAGGCAAAGCGCAAGCAGGAGGCGAAAAAGAAGTTCGACGCCGACAAGATCGCCGCGCTCATCGACAAGTCGCCCGACAAGCGCGGGGCGCCACAATCCTCGACGCCGCCGACCAAGCCGACTGACTATACCGGCCCCACGGTCGGCGAGCGGCAGGGCAATGACACCGTCCTATCGGCGCGCGAGCAGGACCTGCTGCTGTCGATGATCAACCGGCAGTTGGAGCCTTGCGCGCGCCTGCCGGGCGGCGGCGGTGGTCCCGATACGCCGATCGTCAATGTGCGCTTCCGCCTTAACCAGGACGGCTCGCTCGACGGCGAGCCGGTGGTCGTCGATCGGCAGAACACGCCGCTCTATGCCATCGCTGCCGACGCGTCGGTGCGTGCCATCAAGCAGTGCGCGCCGTTTCAACTGCCGCCCGACATGTACCAGGCCTGGAGCACGGTCACCTGGGCCTTCGACTGGCCCGTCATTCTTGGGTTGGTGCAGCGATAGGCGTGCGCCCCGCAACGATTCGATGCTAAGCAGCGCCCGGACGGGCAAAGGGTTCAAACGACATGCGAGACGAGAACGTACGGACGGCAGCGAGCGGGCGCGGGGTATTTGCCTGGCGACCTTTCCTGCTCTGCGCGCTGGCTTGGCTCGCGGCAGTGGCGCTGGTTGCGCCCGCGTCGGCGCAGCGTCCCGACGACAGCTACAAGGGGCCATCGCCGGGCGGCGGTCTCGATGCGCAGATGCGCCAGTTCGAAGCTCCGCCGCCGGCGGCCGGCGGTGGACTGCAGGGGCGCCAGACGCAGGGCACCATCGCACCCATACCCATCGCCATTCCCTACTTGCTCGGCCCCGATCCAAAGCTCGCCGCCGACATCGCCGACGTCGTGCAGAATGACCTTGGCGGGTCTGGATTGTTCGAGCCGCTCGATCGCGCCTCGTTCCTCGAACAGGTGCGCGACGTGAATGCCGC
Source organism: Hyphomicrobium sp. (assembly GCF_009026145.1). Lineage (GTDB taxonomy): Bacteria > Pseudomonadota > Alphaproteobacteria > Rhizobiales > Hyphomicrobiaceae > Hyphomicrobium_A. Next base: position 44,634 of record NZ_WBUE01000020.1, on the reverse strand, counting down.
GCCACGCTTTCCCGACTGGCGCGCGATACGCGCCGACGCACTTGTCGTCGGCGACGTCGAGCGCGGGGCGGACGGCCGCATCGTTGCGCAATTCCGCCTGTGGGACGTGACGACCGGACGACAGCTCGCCGGCCAGCGATTCGCCACCAGCGCGCAGAACTGGCGCCGCGTCGGGCACATCATCGCCGATCAGGTATACCGTCAGCTCACCGGTGAGTCGGGCTACTTCGACACGCGCGTGGTGTTCGTCGACGAGACCGGTCCCAAGGATCGCCGCGTCAAGCGCCTCGCCATCATGGATCAGGACGGCTTCAACGTGCGCCTGCTCTCAAAGGGCCAGGAGCTGGTGCTGACCCCGCGCTTCAGTCCGACCAATCAGGAGATCACCTTCATGTCGTACGCCGGCGACCAGCCGCGCGTGTTCCTCATGAACCTGGAGACGGGCCAGCGCGAGATCGTCGGCGATTTTCCGGGGATGACGTTCGCTCCGCGCTTCTCGCCGGACGGGCAGCGCGTCATCATGAGCCTGCAGTCGGAGGGCAACTCATCGATCTTCGAGATGGATTTGCGCTCGCGGCAACGGCGGCAACTGACACCTGGGAACGCCATCGACACAAGCCCGAGCTACTCGCCCGATGGACGCCAGATCGTCTTCGAGACCGATCGCGACGGCAGCCAGCAGATCTACGTGATGAACTCGGACGGCTCCAACCCACATCGCATTAGCCAGGGTGATGGGCGCTACTCGACGCCCGTCTGGTCGCCGCGCGGCGACTACATCGCCTTTACCAAGCAACTCGGCGGCCGCTTCCTCATCGGCGTCATGCGCCCGGACGGCTCGGGCGAGCGCGTGCTCACGGAGGGCTTCCACAACGAAGGCCCTACCTGGGCGCCCAACGGCCGGGTGCTGATGTTCTTCCGGGAATCGCAGGGGGAGAACGGAGGGGCGCGAATCTTTTCCGTCGATTTGACCGGCTACAACGAGCGAACGATCCGTACGCCATCTTTCGCCTCCGATCCGGCGTGGTCGCCGCTCCTGAATTGAGACAGCGCTTAACTTGAAATTAACGATCTTCAGCGCTCAATGGTGCACAAGCGCCTCGACGTCGGAGAGGCGAGTTTAGGGCGTAGATTCAGGCTTTTCCGACGAGGTGGGACGTACTAGTCGAGGTGTTGAGGACGGCGTGGAACGGCGTGGCATTTTCGCACCTACCGGCTTGGAAAACTGAGGGATAACTGCCTCTGTTCTTGATCAAGACGAGCCGCGCCAGTACCCCAATATATGGCTAGTGCCGATAAAGCATCAGGAGATGAGACCATGCAGGGTTTGAAGGGGCTGATCGTTTTGTCAGCAGTGGTTGCGGCCGTTGCGCTGAGCGCGTGCCGTCGTGAAGAGCCGGCGCCGCTGAAGCTGGGCGCTGATATGCCTGCCGCCACGCAGCCCGCTCGCTAAGAGCCGGCGGCAAGGCCAGGACAACATAGGAGAAAATGCTATGAAGAGTGCAATCGTGCTCGCCGTCGTCGTCGCTGCTGTTGCTCTGGGCGCTTGCCGTCGTGAAGAGCCTGCTCCGCTGAAGCTCGGCGCCGACATGACCACGGAAGTTGCTCGCTAAGCATTTTGCTTTTCGAGTTGGGACAACCTTTTAGGAGATGATGACGATGAAGGGGGCCATCCTTATCGCGGCTGTTGCCGCTGCTGTTGCTCTCGGCGCCTGCCGCCGCGAGGAGCCTGCTCCGTTGAAGCTCGGCGCCGATCTTCCGGTCGCCGCGCAGCCGGCTCGGTAATTCGCCGAAAGGTGTCACCTCCTTGGCGCCTGCCAGGGAGGCCGAATTTCAAGGCCGAGGTGGGCGCTTCAGAGCGCTCACCTCGGCCTTGATGCTTTTTTGAGCGTATCGCCGCCTGGCGCTGCCGCCGCCTGCTGCCATGGCGCAACACCGGGTCCATTGGTCGCCGCGCGTCGCCGCTGCCCACCGGTTATTGGTTCGATGTCGGTGCTTCCCGCGGCGAATCGGGGGAAGGTGCCGGCTTGCTCGGGGTGCCGGCCATATTTTCGTACAAGCGGTCGGATAACCGTGCCCGATCTGGAACTGTCGCCTCGCTTCGATGTTGAGTGGAGGGCGACGAAAGGGAATTTCATGGCCACGACAACCTGGTTCACCCGCGCAACGCGCCTTCTCGCCGTACTGCTCGTGGGTGCCCTGGCCGCCGCGTGTGCAAATGATGAGAACAAACCGGCGTCGTCGCTGACGGGCCGCGACGGGTCGGTGACGCCCGGTTCGCACCGCGACTTTTCCGTCAACGTCGGTGACATCGTCTACTTCACCACCGACAGCACCGACCTGACGCCGGAGGCTAACGCGATTCTGCAGAAGCAGGCGCAGTGGCTGCAGCAGTACCCGCAGTACACCATCACCATCGAGGGTCACGCCGACGAGCGCGGCACCCGCGAGTACAACATCGCGCTGGGTGCGCGCCGCGCCACGACGGTGCGCAACTTCCTGGCCCAGAACGGCATCAACGGCTCGCGTATCCGCACGATCTCCTACGGCAAGGAGCGTCCAGTAGCGGTCTGCAACGACATCTCCTGCTGGTCGCAGAATCGCCGCGCGCAGACGGTGCTCAACTCGCGCACGGCCGGCAACTGAGCGCGCTCTCGAGGTCGGCATTCTACTAAATTCAAATCCCGGGTAGCCCCCGGGATTTTTTGCGTTTCAGGACTTGCGAAAGCGGCGCCAGATGTATTCTGTGGCGCAGGCGCCGCACATCCACACCTGCGCGCGCATTTCCGCAACACGGCAAAGATTTGCCGCAAATCCTGGGCAATGATCGCTGGTATTTCAGCGGTTTGCTTGCGAGGATTTCTTATGTCGTGGCTTCAGCGCGGGTCGAGCATGCGTCTCGGCGCAGCCGCGCTTCGCTCGGACGCGGGACGTTGCACGCTCATCGTAACCTTTGCACTCATCGCTCTTGTTGCCGGCGATTGCCCGCGCGTCGCCAACGCCGAGCCGTCCGATGCCGGCCGCGCCGTCGGCAGCTACGATAGCGAGCAACGCGCCGAGGAGCTCTATCTGGACGGCGTCGAGAAGCTCGCGGCCGGCCATGCCGAGTTTGCTCGCGAGACGTTTCAATCCCTCATCGCCCGCTACCCGACGAGTGCTGCCGCAGCGCATGCGCGCCGCGAGCTTGCAGCTCTCGATCAAGACAGCGCCGCTCGCGGCTTCGCGGAAGGCGGTCCGCAGGCGCGCGCCGCCGCGCCGCCGGCAATGACCGGCTCCATCGCCGCGCCTGCGCTTTCCGATGCCCCCGCCCCGCTCGCGCTGCCCGCCACGCGCAGCCCGGCCTGGGATGTGGAGCTGCGGCGCAACGCTTCCATTCAGTCGAAGCTACGCCTCGAAGCCGGGGACCGCGTATTCTTCTCGCCTGGTAGCGCCGAGCTCGGCAGCCGCGCCCGCTCGGCACTCGCCGCGCAGGCGCAATGGCTGATGCGCTGGCACGAGTTCGAGGCCGCCATCGAAGGCCATGCCGATGAGCCGGGCACCGATCAGGAGAACGTTGCCCTTTCCGAGCAGCGCGCCGAGGCCGTGCGTCAGCGTCTCATCGATGAGGGTGTCGAGCCGTCCCGCCTCGCCGTGGTGCCGCTCGGCCGCTCGGTGCGCCTCGCAACGTGCGCCGATACCGATTGCCGCGCCCAAAACCGCCGCGTCGTGACGCTCGTCTTCGCCACTGGAACGCGCGACCGCCTCGGTCTTGTCGGTAGCGCTCCGCGCGCCGCAGCCCTCGCCCCGCCGGCGTCCGGCACCTTCGCGCCCGCCACGGCGATTGAAGGGCCCGCCGCCGCTGCCCGGCAGGTTGGGGTGGCGCGTTGACAACCCGTGCCGTAAGTGATGCCTAGGAAGCCACAGTGTCCTGCAAATGCCCACCGCCGAGCGCGGTCGGCAGATCGCACAACCCGCGGCCGTACTCGTCCGGCGACCGATCCGAGTAGCCTCGACGTCCGGCCCTGTCATAGCCCAGGTGACCCAACGCTCATGCCTCGCCGTTTCGCATCGATGTTGGTCAGCGGCACATGCGTCGTCGGGCTAGCGACCGGCGCCATCGCCGCCGAGTCCCTGCCAGAGCCGCTGCAAGTGGCGCAAGCCGACGCGCAGCAGGTGCAGTCCAAGGCCAAGGCTGCCGCGCCGCAGGCTGCGGATGATCCTGCTTTGAAGCAGCGCATCGAGCAACTCGAGGAGCAACTCGTCGACATGCAGGTCGTGGTCGGCACGCTCGAATCTCTCGCCCGCGGCGGTGGTGCTCCATCTGCGGCCGGCGGCGGCGGTGGGGTCGATAGCGTCCGCCTCGACGGGCTGGAGACGCAGATGCGCGCGCTCGCCGCCCAGATCCAGCAGCTGACCGATCAGGTGCGGGCGCTCGGCGCCCAGCCGCGCCGTTCCGATGCGGGTGCCCCGCCTGGCGGCCTGGCACTCGAGGCGCAACCGCCAGCCGCCACAGGAGCCGAGCCGAATGGCGCCCTGGCTCCCGACGCCGACCGCTTCGGCTCGACCACCGTCACTGCCGGCAGCGGCGGTGACTCGATCAGCGGCCTGATCGAAAGCGATCAACCCTCTGGCGCGAGCGCAGCGCCCGGCCCAGCACCCGAGATGGCGGCACTGCCCCCGGCCTTCGGCGCCGCAACGGCGCCCAATGCTGCCGATGCGAGCAATGCCAAGCAGCTCTACGAGACGGCCTACGGCTACCTCATGCAGCGCGACTATGCGGCCGCGCAGGGCGCCTTTGAGGACTTCCTCTCCCGCTATCCGCAGGATTCCCTCGCCGGCAACGCGCAGTACTGGCTCGGCGAGGCTCACTTCGTGCGCGGCGAGTACAAGGCTGCGGCCAGCTCCTTCCTGAAGGGCTACCAAAACTACGCGGGCAATGCGCGCGCCGCCGACAGCCTGTTGAAGCTCGCCATGTCGCTCGATCGTCTTGGCCAGAAGGACGCCGCCTGCTCATCTTTCGGCGAGCTGTCCACGCGGTTCCCCAATGCGCCCGAGAACGTCAAGATGCGCGCCAAGTCGGAGCGCCAGCGAATTGGCTGCAGCTGATCAAGGCGCAGCGCTGCCTTGTAGCCCTCCTTCCGACGCCGATCCGGTGCGGAATGACGAGCTTGATGCGTTCTTTGCCCCGCTCAGTGCATTTGCTGTCTTGATCCTCGCCGTGTCGGGCGGCGCCGACAGCGTCGCCATGATGCATCTTGTGCGGCGCTGGCTGCGGCTGCGCGCGCGGCCGCCGATGCAAGTCGTTGTCGCTACCGTCGACCACGGATTGCGCGCCGGCTCGCGCGCCGAGGCCGAGTGGGTCATCGGACAGGCGCAGGCGCTCGGCTTCGACACGGCATTGCTGGCGTGGTCGGGTGACAAGCCGGCCACCGGCCTCCAGGATGCGGCGCGCGAAGCCCGCTACCGGCTGCTCGCCGAGCTGGCCGCCGGCTTCCGCTCCCATGGCATGGTGGGGGTTGTTACCGCCCACACCGAGGACGATCAGGCGGAAACCCTGCTCATGCGCTTGGCGCGTGGGAGCGGCCTCGATGGCCTCGCGGCTATGGCGACCTCGCGCCCGCTCGGCGATGATCGGCAAATGAAGCTGCTGCGTCCGCTGCTCGCTGTCTCGGGGGCACGCCTGCGCGCAACGCTACGAGCTGCAAACGCTACCTGGATCGAGGATCCAAGCAACGATGCGGAGCGCTTCGAGCGCGTGCGCCTGCGCAAGGCGAGGGCCCTGCTTGCCGGTCTAGGGCTCAGCAACGACAAGATCGCGCTCAGCGCGCGACGCCTGGCGCGGGTACGCGCGGCGCTCGAGGCAGCGCTCGGCGATCTGCAGCGGAAAGCGCGCCTCGACTTGCACGGCGGCGCCTTTGCCAGCTTCGACCGTGCCGCCTGGCTGGCGGCACCGGAGGAGCTGCGCCTGCGTCTGCTCGCGCGGCTCATCGCATCTTACGGCGGACAGTCCGAGCCGCTGCGCTTGGCCCAGCTAGAGGCGCTCGTTGAGCGCGTGGCGCAGGCCGGCTTCGAAGGCGCCACGCTTGCCGGCGCCATCGTCATGTCCCATGGCGACGACATCCGCGTGTGGCGCGAGGCCGGCCGCGAGGCCCTGCCGACGCTCACCCTGCCGCCCGGAGCCTCTGGCGTGTGGGACCGCAGGTTTCGCGTCGGCGCGGCGCCCGACAGTCCTGGTCCCATCGAGGTGCGGGCGCTCGGTGCGCAGGCCTTTGCGCGGCTGCGCCAGGACTTCGATACCCTGCGCGATCTGCCGGCCGGCGCCGCCGCCACGCTACCGGCCTTTTGGCATCAGGAAGAGCTAATCGTCGTTCCGCGGCTTGCCGGCTTGCCGGGGGCGCCAGCCGACTGGGAAGCCCAACGGCGGCTCTATTCGGCCGAATTCCTTGGCTAAGCCCGTGAAAACGCTGGCGCTGCGACGGCGCGGCGGTCGCCGACAATGTGATCCGCCGTTAAGCTCCTGGGGAGCGAAGGCCGTGTAACTTGGCATTGTGTAGGCTCACTCCTATGTTAACGGCGAGCTTAGAGCGGCGCCCGGGCGGATCCGGGGATAGGGTCGGCGCGAGCCGTTGTCGCGCTCCACAGGGAACGAAATGAACTCAAACTTTCAAAAGCTTGCCATCTGGGTTGCAATTCTGGTCCTGCTCGCGGCCCTCTTTAATCTATTCAACAACCCGACGCAGAGCCGGCGCGGCACCGAGATCACCTACTCGGAGTTCCTGACCGCCGTCGACAACGGCAACATTTCCGACGCGACGCTCGCGGGCAGCCGCATCTACGGCACCATGCGCGACGGTGGCACCTCTTTCACCACCTACGCTCCGCAGGATTCCACCCTCGTCGAGCGGCTGGAGAAGAAGGGCGTCAAGTTCCGCGCCCGTCCGTCGGACGAGGATGTGCCCTCGATCATGGGCATGCTCTTGAACTGGTTCCCCATGCTGCTGCTCATCGCGGTGTGGATCTTCTTCATGCGCCAGATGCAGTCGGGCTCCGGGCGCGCCATGGGCTTCGGCAAGTCGCGCGCCAAGCTTCTGACCGAGCGCCACGGGCGCGTCACCTTCGAGGACGTCGCCGGCGTCGACGAGGCCAAGGACGACCTGCAGGAGATCGTCGAGTTCCTGCGTGACCCGCAGAAGTTCCAGCGGCTCGGGGGACGCATCCCGCGCGGCGCGCTGCTCGTCGGGCCACCCGGCACCGGTAAGACGTTGCTCGCCCGCGCCATCGCCGGCGAAGCCAACGTGCCGTTCTTCACCATCTCCGGCTCCGACTTCGTCGAGATGTTCGTCGGCGTCGGCGCGTCCCGCGTGCGCGATATGTTCGAGCAGGCGAAGAAGAACGCCCCCTGCATCATCTTCATCGACGAGATCGACGCCGTCGGCCGCCATCGCGGCGCCGGCCTCGGCGGCGGCAACGACGAGCGCGAGCAGACGCTCAACCAGTTGCTGGTCGAGATGGACGGCTTCGAGGCGAATGAGGGCATCATTCTCATCGCGGCAACCAACCGCCCCGACGTGCTCGATCCCGCACTGCTGCGTCCCGGCCGCTTCGACCGTCAGATCACCGTGCCCAACCCGGACGTGGCGGGCCGCGAGAAGATCCTGCGCGTGCACATGCGCAAGGTGCCGATCGCGCCCAACGTCGACCCGAAGGTCATCGCCCGCGGCACGCCCGGCTTCTCGGGCGCCGACCTCGCCAACCTCGTCAACGAGGCGGCGCTGCTCGCGGCGCGCCGCAACAAGCGACTCGTGACGCAGCTCGAGTTCGAGGATTCCAAGGACAAGGTGATGATGGGTGCGGAGCGCCGCTCCATGATCATGACCGAGGAGGAGAAGCTCGCCACCGCCTATCACGAGGCCGGCCATGCCCTCGTCAGCCTCAAGGTTCCCGGCGGCGATCCCTTGCACAAGGTGACGATCATCCCCCGTGGCCGTGCGCTGGGCATCACCATGAACCTGCCGGAGCGCGACAAGCTCAGCTACTCCAAGCAGTGGTGCGAGGCGCGCATCGCCATGTCGTTCGGCGGCCGCTGCGCCGAGCAGGCAGTGTACGGCAAGGATCACCTGAACACGGGCGCCTCCAGCGACATCATGCAGGCCACCGACCTGGCGCGCCGCATGGTGACCGAGTGGGGCATGAGCGATAAGCTCGGCCCGCTGCGCTACAATGAGAACCAGCAGGAGGTGTTCCTCGGCCACGCCATCACGCAGCGCCAGAACATGTCGGAGGACACGGCGCGGCTGATCGATCAGGAGATCCGTCGCATCGTCACCGAGGGCGAGAATCAGGCGCGCCAGGTGATTGCGGAGAGTCGCCGCGACCTCGAGGCCATCACGCAGGCGCTCATGGAGTACGAGACGATCTCGGGCGACGAGGTGCAGGCGCTGATGCGCGGCGAGAAGATCGTGCGCAAGTCCGATGACGAAGGGCCCAAGGACCAGGTGGGCTCGGCGGTGCCGAGCGCCGGTGGCCGCTTCCGCCCCACCGGCGGCACCGGCCCGATGGAGCCGCAACCGCAGTCCTGAGGTGCACGGATGACAAAGAAGAAGCGCGAGAGCCGTGTGGCGGACACTGGCTCGCGCATCATTGATGCTGAGGACACGGCCCGGTTCAAGGTGGCTGCGGACGCTTGGGTAGCGGCGAATACTGCATCTGAGGATACGGCGCGCAGAAAGCTTAAGGAGCTGGGCTTTATCGACAGCCGGGGCAAGCCAACAAAGAACTATCGCTGACGTGCATCGCCTGTCGACCTCATTCATTCTCGGCTACCACGGTTGCTCGCTTGAGGCGGCAGAGCTTGTGCTTGCGGGAGAGCCGTTTGTAGCTAGCGACAACGACTATGATTGGCTCGGCCCTGGAATCTATTTTTGGCAAGCTAATCCGCGCCGAGCCCTAGCTTTCGCCGCAGAGAAGAAGGCGCGCCAGAAAGCCGACTGGACGGCGGCCGTTGTCGGGGCTGTCGTCGAGCTGGGACTTTGTCTCGATCTCGCAACCGAGGCGGGTATAGAGCATACGAGAAGGGCTTATAGATCTCTGGACTCGACTTACGGTCGTGCCGGGCTGCCATTGCCGAAAAATGCCGGCGGCAATGACTTGCTGATGCGTAGGCTTGATCGAGCCGTAATTCAGACAGTGCATGAGATCCGCAAGTCGGCGGGAGAGCCGGCGATCGATACGGTATCGGGTATCTTCCTTGAAGGATCACCCATTTACGAAGGCGCTGGCTTCTACGAGAAGACGCACATTCAGATCTGTGTATGCAATCCGGACGTGATCAAAGGCGTGTTCCGAGTACGTGACTCGGACGTCGTGCAATAGCGGTCCGCAGCCATGCAGCGCACGACCTACCTGCGGCCCATCGGGCTCTTTCCAGCGCCCATCGAGGCGGACGAGGACGCCTTTAGCGGGCTGCCGCTCGCCGGCCAGCCGCTGCGCTTCACCACCGTGGAGATCGCCGAGCGCGACGGGACGCGCGTCAGGCGGCGTATCGTACCCCTCGGTGACGCGGTGGAGCGCGACTGGGGCCGCGGCACACTCGACGCGGCTAAGGATCTCGAAGCCATCACCAGCCCCCGCCCGCGCCTCGCGGGGCTAGCTCTCGACCGCCCGCGCATTATGGGCATTATCAACGTCACGCCCGACAGCTTCTCCGATGGCGGGGTGCACGCCTCGGTCGAGGCCGGCATCGCCCACGGGCTGCAGCTCGCCGAGGAGGGCGCCGATATCCTCGACATCGGCGGGGAATCGACCCGCCCCGGCGCCGACTGCGTTCCTCTCGATGAGGAGCTGAAGCGCGTCATGCCGGTCATCGAGGGCCTGCGTGCGCGCACCGATGCCCTGATCTCCATCGACACGCGCAAAGCCGAGGTGATGCGCCGTGCCGCGGCCGCCGGTGCCGACATCCTCAACGACGTCTCGGCGCTCACCCACGATGCGGACGCCATGCGTGCCGCCGCCGAGACGGGGCTCCCTGTCATTCTCATGCATGCGCAAGGCGATCCGCGCACGATGAACGACAATCCGCAATATTCCGATGTCGTGCTCGATGTGTTCGACTACCTCGAAGCGCGCATCGCCGCCTGCGAGGCAGCCGGCATTCCGCGGGCCAAGATCGTCGTCGACCCCGGCATCGGTTTCGGCAAGCACCTGCATCACAACGTCGCCGTCATGGCGGCGCTGTCGCTCTACCACGCGCTCGGGGCGCCGGTGCTCCTCGGCGCCTCGCGCAAGAAGCTCATCGACCACATCTCGGACGTCCCCAACCCGCGCGACCGCGTGCCGGGCTCCATCGCCGCGGCGCTGGCGGGGGCCGCCCAGGGGGTGCAGATCGTGCGCGTGCACGACGTCGCCGCCACCCGCCAGGCGCTCAATGTCTGGCGCGCGGCGCTGACCGGCAGCGACCGGGCGCTCGCCTGACGCCCCGCCAGGGTGGTTTCGGCTTTTTAAGGGTGCGGTGTGTAACCTGCGCCAACAGGATTTGAAGGGTTTGCGCCCCGGGCGCCGCAAAACGTTCGCGCCGGGTGCTTACCGTGCTCGCAAGCGGGGAGCCGTCGGGGTAGCTTATGCAATCGAAGTCGCGAAATGGTAGGCAGAAGCCACTGAACAGAGCCAAGGGGATCCCCATGTCGCGCCGCTATTTCGGCACGGACGGTATTCGCGGTCTTGCCAACAAGTCGCCGATGACCTCGGAGGTCGCGCTCAAGGTCGGGATGGCCGCCGGCAAGATCTTCCAAACGCAGACCAACTACCGTCACCGCGTCGTCATCGGCAAGGATACGCGCCTGTCCGGCTACATGCTGGAGGCGGCGCTGATGTCGGGCTTCACCGCCGTCGGCATGGACGTGTTCCTGCTCGGGCCGATGCCGACCCCGGCCGTCGCCATGCTCACGCGCTCGCTGCGCGCCGATCTCGGCGTGATGATCTCTGCCTCGCATAATCCGTTCGACGACAACGGCATCAAGCTGTTCGATCCCGACGGCTACAAGCTCTCCGACGATACCGAGCGGCGCATCGAGGAATTGATCGATGCCGATACCGCCGAGCTCTTGGCCCCCGCCGAGGCCATCGGCCGCGCCACGCGTGTCGAGAGCGCGCAGGAGCGCTACATCGAGTTCGCCAAGCGCACGCTGCCGAAGAACCTGCGCCTCGACGGGCTGCGCATCGTCATCGATTGCGCCAACGGCGCCGGCTACAAGGTGGCGCCCGAGGCCCTGTGGGAGCTGGGTGCCGAGGTGATCAAGATCGGCGTCGAGCCCAACGGCCGCAACATCAACGACAAGTGCGGCTCGACGGCGCCGGAGGCGCTGATCAACAAGGTGCGCGAGGTGCGCGCCGACGTCGGCATCGCCCTCGACGGCGACGCCGATCGCGTGGTCATCGTCAACGAGAAGGGCAACATCGTCGACGGCGACCAGCTAATGGCGGTGATCGCCGACACCTGGCACCGCTCCGGCAAGCTGACCGCCGGCGGCGTCGTCGCCACGGTGATGAGCAACCTCGGGCTGGAGCGCTACTTGAAGAGCATCGGGCTGGAGATGGTGCGCACGCCCGTCGGCGACCGCTACGTGGTCGATCATATGCGCAAGCACGGCTACAACGTCGGCGGCGAGCAGTCCGGGCATATCGTGCTGTCCGACTACGTGACCACCGGCGATGGGCTCGTCACGGCGCTACAGCTCCTGGCCGTCGTCGTCTCGACCGGCTCGACGGTGAGCGAGGTGACCAACCGTTTCGAGCCGCTGCCGCAGATCCTCAAGAACGTGCGCTATCAGAGCGGCAGCCCGCTGGAGGACACGCGCGTCGTCAAGGCCATCGATGCGGGCAAGGCCAAGCTCGGCGAGTACGGGCGGCTGGTCATCCGTCCGTCGGGCACAGAACCAGTCATCCGCGTCATGGCCGAGGGCGACGACGAGCGGCTCGTCAACACGGTGGTCGGCGACATCGTCGAGGCGGTGCGTGCCGCAGCCGCGGCCTGAGCGGCTCAGCGCCGTTTTATTGCGCCAATCCAGACCGTTGCCGCGGCTTTGGCCGCAAACCGTGATTACGGCGTCGGCGGCGGCGTTGCGGGCGTCTCGGGTGCCGTTGTTGCGGGTGGCGTTGTGGCCTCGGGCGCCATTGGCGTGGTGCCCTGCATGGCGTACATCGCCAATCCGACGATCGCGATCAGAACGGCCAAGACAATGACGATTGTTCTTGTATCCATGGGCTTCAATCCCCGGTTTGCAATGCCTTTCAGCGTATAGGTGCTGCCGCCGGCTGTCCACGCGTGTCGAACGCCGTCAACTGTGCTTTCCCCCGCCCTCTCGGGACTTCCCGCCGCTTAACGAGCCGTTAACGGATCGCGCCCCGCGCGAGCGTTTCATTCCGAGACGCCGATTAAGTGTCCCTTAAGTCTTCTTCCCCATAGTCGTCGACTGAGCACGTTTCGCGTTCGCCACACGAGCGCCGCTGCGGCGGCATGACGAATTCGAAGGGGAAGTACCATGAATACCAATCGCAGTTCCTATTCGCTAGGCGCCGCGCTCGGGTCGGCTATCGTGCTCGCCTTGTGCGCTCCCGCCATGGCGGCCGACATCTACGACGGCGGCCTCAAGGGCGGCTACGACGTCCCTCCGCCGCCGCCGAGCGATCGCGGCATCTACTTCAAGGGCTACGTCGGCCAGGCGAATTCTGAAGTCGGCAGTATGTTCAACGAGGGCTACGCCGAGAATTCGACCTTTCAGATCTACAATCACGACATGAAGACGAGCGTCCTTTACGGACTCGGTATCGGCTGGCAGGCGCGGCACTGGCTGCGCTTTGATCTCACCGGCGAATACCGCGGCGATGCGGCTTTCTTCGGCGCCGACAGCTATCGCGATCCATTCGCATCCAGCGGCACAGGCGCCGCAACCAACGAGTACACGGCCGACATCAAGAGTTGGCTGGGCCTCGTCAACGCCTACATCGACATGGGTAACTGGTGCGGGTTCACGCCCTACATCGGCGCCGGCATTGGCTTCGCCAGTCTGACGGTCGAGGGTCTGAAGGACATCAACGTGCCGAACCACGGCGTTGCTTTCGGTGCTAACAGCACCAGCACCAACTTCGCCTGGGCCATTCACGCCGGCGTCAGCTACGACGTGACCCCGCAGATGGTCGTCGACCTGGCCTATCGCTACGCCGATCTCGGAACGGCGGAGAGCGGCCCGGTGACCACCTATCTGGGGCAGTACTCGTACGCTGGACACCAGATCAAGGACATCACCTCCAACGACCTGCTCTTGGGCGTTCGCTACAAGCTGCAGCGCGAGGCCGTCGTCTATCAGCCGGTGAAGTAAGCCGGCCGGCGCCGCTTTGGCGCCTTGCATGAAAGCCGCGCCGGGCTCGCTTCAAGGGCCCGGCGTTCACGGCCCGGCGTCGATCGCGGCCGCCTGCAGTCGAAGTTCGATTTCCTAGTTTGCTTAACGCGTGAGGCGACCGCCCCGTCGGGCGGCTCAAGCCTTCAAGAGCAGAGTTAGGACGTCGGGCGAGGCTTAAGGCCTGCCAGCCGTCAAGCGAGGATCGACGCAGATGAACCGTGCACTCACGACACTTTCGCTCGCCCTGACCCTCGGCGCGAGCTTGATCGGCGCCAGCATGTCGCCCGCGCTCGCCGACGGCGATCCCTACTATTCCAACGGCATCAATCCATACGGTGTGCGCACGCCGGTCCCGGCCCCTATTCCCGTTCCCGTCGAGGAGGCCGACTGGTACTTCCGTGGCGACTTCGCCGCCGGCTTCGGCGGCAATCCTTCGGTGACGACGACGGGCACGCCCTACGGTTTGGGCACGGTCGGGCTGCAGGACGCCTGGCTGTACGACAGCTTCCTGCCCTCGTTCATGGGCGGCGTCGGCGTCGGCTACGTGTGGGCCCCGCACCTGCGCACGGACTTCACCGTCGATATCCAGTCCATCATGTCGGCAACTTTCAGCAGCGGCCCGCAGGCCAACGCGGTGCTCATCGATGACAAGACGAAATTCATATCGACGATCCTGCTCGCCAACGCCTATTACGACATCCGCACCGGCACGCCGTGGACGCCGTACGTCGGCGTCGGCGTCGGCTTCGCGGTCAACCAGCTGACGCGCAACGCCGATTGGACCGACTCGACGGGCAGCTACAGCGCCGACACGCGGACGACGCAGGTGAAGTTCGCCGGCGCCGCCATGGCCGGCGTGTCGTATGACTTCTCGTCGTTCTTCGCCATCGACGTGAACTACCGCTACATGTACATCGGTGGCACCGACGTGAGCATGGGCATCGGCGGCTTTCCGTCGAGCGTCGGCTTCGACGGCCTCAACGAGCACCAGATCCGCGCCGGCTTCCGCTTCTACGTGAACTAGCGGGCGCGTCATTGGACGAAAGAAGCGTCGGCGGAGCTGCGATGGTCGGTTGACGCGGCAGCCGCCGCCTTCTAGACCCCGCCATCATGACTCGCCTCGACAAGCCAACACAGCGCCCCGGAAGCCCCAACTTCTCCAGCGGCCCCTGCGCCAAGCGCCCCGGCTGGACGCCGGACGCGCTGCGCGCGGCGCTGGTCGGCCGCTCGCATCGCTCGGGCGCCGGCAAGGCGCGGCTCAAGCTTGCCATCGACAAGACGCGCGCGCTGCTCCGGCTTCCTGCCGATTATCGCGTCGCCATCGTGCCTGGATCCGACACCGGCGCCTTCGAGATGGCCATGTGGTCGTTGCTCGGCGCACGCGGTGTCGATGTTCTGGCTTGGGAAGACTTCGGCAAGGGCTGGGTAACCGACATCGTCAAGCAGCTGCGTCTGCAAGACGTGCGCGTGCTCGAGGCCGATTATGGCGCGCTGCCGGATCTTAAGGCCGTCAACTGGAACCACGACGTCGTCTTCACCTGGAATGGCACGACATCCGGTGTGCGCGTGCCGAATGGCGACTGGATCCCGTCTGATCGCGCTGGGCTGTCGCTCATCGACGCCACGTCGGCCGTCTTCGCGCAGGCGATCGACTGGGCGAAAGCCGACGTCGTCACCTACTCATGGCAGAAGATTCTCGGCGGCGAGGCCGCGCACGGCATGCTGATCTTGAGCCCGCGCGCCGTGCAGCGCCTCGAGAGCTACAGCCCGCCGTGGCCGATGCCCAAGATCTTCCGCATGAAGAAGGACGGCAAGCTCAATGCGGCAATCTTCGCCGGCGAGACGATCAACACCCCGTCCATGCTGTGCGTAGAGGACTATCTCGACACCCTGGCGTGGGCCGAGAGCATCGGCGGCCTGACGGCGCTGCACAGGCGCGCCGACGACAATGCTGCCGTGCTCTTCGACTGGATGGCGCGCACGCCCTGGATCACCAATCTCACCATAGAGCCGGCGACGCGCTCCAATACCTCCGTGTGCATGCGCTTCACCGGGGTTCCCGGCGGTCCCGCCGAGGAGCGCCGCCTCGCCGAGCACATGGTTGCGCGCCTCGCCGAGGAAGGGGTTGCCTACGACATCGGCTCCTACCGCACCGCCCCTCCGGGCCTGCGCGTGTGGTGCGGGGCGACGGTCGAGCGGAGCGACCTCGAGGCGCTCACCGCCTGGCTCGAGTGGGCTTACGCGGAAGCCCGCGCCGCCGTCGGTTAACACCGCCGGGAAAGTCCACCCGGCACGCCCCAACCCGTCATAATTCAGACGCGAACCGCCCTCACTCGTCTCACCCCGGGGGCGCCCGCCAAGTCGTGATTTTGGGGGCCGTGAGAGCAAGCAAGAAATGGGGCTAACATGCGCACTCTCGTTGCGATCACCGGCGTCTTTGCCGCCGTTCTCGCCAGCCGGGCAGCGGCCGACGAGATCCCCGTCACCTCGCGTCTCGCGACGGTGACCGTATTCCCCGCCGGAGCCGAGGCGACGCGCGCTGCGCGCCTGGCGCTCGCCAAGGGTGAGCATACGCTCATCTTCGATGATCTCCCCGCCGAGGCGGTGCCGGGCTCGATCCGCGTCGATGGCAAGGCGACGGCCGGCCTCGACATCCAATCGGTAGACACGCGCCGCCGCTACATCCCGCGCGCCGATCAGGAAGCCTTGCAGGCCGAGCGCAAGGGCATCGAGGACGAGATCGAGAAGCTGCGCGACGAGCGCGGCCTCGTGCAGGGTCAGGAGGATGCCGCGCAGACGCAGAAGAGGCTGCTGCAGAACCTGGCGCAGATGCCTGGACACCCGCAGCCGGAGGAAGGCCAACCCGCGCAAGCAGCGCAACCTATACCGCATACGGACTGGCAGCAGGTCCTGTCGCTGATCGGCTCCGGGATGACGGAAGCGCAACGGATGGCGCTCGACGCCGAGGTGAAGAAGCGCGACCTCGATCGGCGCATCGAGGACCTCGAGAAGAAGCTCTCCGCCTTGGCCCCAGGGCGTTCGGAGCAGACCGAGGTGAAGGTGTTCGTCGTCGCTGCAGCCCCGCTCGAAGCCGATCTCACCGTGCGCTACCAGGTGCGCAACGCCGGCTGGGCGCCGCGCTACGACGCCCGCCTCGCCACCGGTTCGAAAACTGCGCCGCCGCTGCTGGAGCTGGCGCGGCGCGCCGATATCGTGCAGCGCACCGGCGAGAGCTGGGACAACATCGCGCTGCTGCTGTCGACGACACGGCCGACGGCCAACGCTGCGGCGCCCACGATCGACACGGTGACCGTCGACTTCGAGCCCGAGGCCAAGGAAGCCCTTGCCAGGTCGGCGCCGCCACCTGCCCCGATGGCCGCCTACGATGGCCTCGCCGTGCGCAAGAAGGCTGCGCCGGGCGCGGGCGCCGAGAGTGCCGCCGCAGAGGCTGCACCCGAGCTCGACGTTGCTGAGCAGGGCGCCACAATCGAAACGGCGCCCTTCCAGGCCGTCTTCGCCGTGCCCGGACGACTGACCGTTCCTTCCACGGGCGAGGCCAAGCGCGTGTTCCTGCAGCAGGATGGTATCGAGCCGGTGCTCAGCGTGCGCACCGTGCCGAAGCTCGACGCCAAGGCTTATCTCTACGCCAAGCTCATCCTGCCGAAGGGCTCGCCGCTACTTCCGGGTGCCGTGTCCCTGTTCCGCGACGGCACCTTTGTCGGCACCGGCACTCTTCCCGTTCTGTCACCCGGAGAGGAGCACGAGCTGGGCTTCGGCGCCGACGACCAGGTGCGTGTGCGCCATGCCATAGCCGATGAAAAGCGCGGGGAGACCGGTCTCATCTCCTCGGCGCGCACGGACAGCCGCAACTACCGCATCACTGTGAAGAACATGCACGAGCGCGCCGTGGAGCTGGTCGTCCACGACCACATCCCGGTGTCGCAGAACGACGACATCAAGGTCGAGTTCGTCGGTCCGGCGCAGCCCAGCAAGAAGGACATCGACGGCAAGCGCGGCGTCATCGCCTTCGAATCCAAGCTGGGGCCCGAGGAGGAGCGCCTGATCGAGTTCGGCTACCGCGTCATTTGGCCGGGCGCCCGGGCTATCGTCTATCATTAGGCCCGGTTTTACGGTCACGCCCGCTCCCCCCGTGCCGTAGGCGCCCCGTCGGAGGGGTTGGCGGGGGCGATTCTGCGCTATAAGGCCCCGGATGGCCCCGGCGTCCGATCCGGGGCCTAGTCACGAGTGGGATCCGAAATGGCGAACGTCGCGGTGGTCGGCGCCCAGTGGGGCGACGAAGGTAAAGGCAAGGTCGTCGATTGGCTGTCGGAGCGTGCCGACATCGTCGTCCGCTTCCAGGGCGGACACAACGCCGGTCATACGCTCGTCATCGGCGACAAGACCTTCAAGCTATCGTTGCTGCCGTCGGGCGTGGTCCGCTCGGGCAAGCTCGGCGTGATCGGCAACGGCGTCGTCGTCGACCCGTGGGCGCTGTGCGCGGAGATCGACAAGCTGGCCGCACAGGGCGTCGCTGTCAGCCGCGACAACCTGCGCATCGCCGAGAACGCCACCCTCATCCTACCGCTGCACCGTGAGCTGGATGCCATCCGCGAGGAAGCGGCGGGCACCGGCAAGATCGGCACCACCGGCCGCGGCATCGGACCCGCGTACGAGGACAAGGTCGGTCGCCGCGCCATCCGCGTGCAGGACCTGCGCAACCCGGCGACGCTGGGTGCCAAGATCGATCGCATCCTCGTGCATCACAATGCGCTGCGCCGTGGCTTGTCACAGCCGGAGATCTCCAAGGACACACTGTTCGCCGAGCTGAAGGAGATCGCGCCCAAGATCCTCCCCTTCATGGACGTGACCTGGGACCTGCTCGACCACGAGCGCCGCGCCGGCAAGCGCATCCTGTTCGAGGGCGCGCAGGGCGCCCTGCTCGACATCGACCACGGCACCTACCCGTTCGTCACCTCGTCCAACACGGTCGCGGCACAGGCGGCGACGGGCTCCGGCATGGGCCCGCGCAGCATCGGCTACGTGCTCGGCATCGCCAAGGCGTATACGACGCGCGTCGGATCGGGGCCATTCCCCACCGAGCTCAACGACGAGATCGGCACGCGCATCGGCGAGCGCGGCCGCGAGTTCGGCACCGTCACGGGCCGCAAGCGCCGTTGCGGCTGGTTCGACGCGACCCTGGTGCGCCAGACGTTGAAAATTGCCGGCATCGACGGCATCGCGCTGACCAAGCTCGACGTGCTCGACGGCTTCGATGAGATCAAGGTCGGCGTCGGCTACATGCTCGATGGCGAGCGCATCGACCGACTGCCGGCGGGGAGCGGCGCGCAGGCGCGCGTGCAGCCGATCTACGAGACGCTCCCCGGCTGGACGCAGTCGACGCATGGCGCCCGCTCGTGGAGCGAGCTGCCGGCCCAGGCGGTGAAGTACGTGCGCTACATCGAGGAGCTGATCGAGCGCCCGGTGACCATGCTGTCGACCAGCCCCGAGCGCGACGACACCATCCTCATGAAGGACCCCTTCGCCGACTGATGCGCCGCCGTTTCAGGTCGGTGGCGGCATGCCGTCGTAGCAGGGAACGTCCTCGGCGGTGATGTCCCACAGCGGTTGCGAATTCTTGTAGAGCACCCATTGAGGATCGAACCAGGTGTGGTCGTCGAAGGCGCCGACCGCGACGTTCATGAAGCCGGGGCGGCCGGAATTCTCTCCGAACAGTCGGCTGCCGCAAGTCGGACAGAAGTGGCGCGTGTTGACGTTGCCGCTGTCGGCCTTGACGGCGAATGTCTTCGTCTCGCCGCTGATCGTCACGTCCAAGCGCCGGAAGCGGGCGTTCGACATATGCCCGGTGCCGGATGCGCGCTGGCAGTCCTTGCAGTGGCATTGGCCCATGGTCACCGGCGGTGCCGCGACGGAAAAGCTCACGGCGCCGCACTGGCAGCGCCCCTGGGCGAACGGTGTGCCTGACACGTCTCTCCTCCCTCGCCGCCAGCGGGGGAGCATAGCTACATCCGCGCCTCGAGACGACCCAATGAGAAGGACACCCGACTCGAATGCTCGAGCAGCGGGTGTCCTTTCAATGGGCGGACGCGTGCCTCGACGAGGGGGATGGGGGAGGGGAGCGAGACCCGTGTCCGCGGAGACAATGCAGACGCATCGAAATTCGTTCCCGGCCGATGCAGAAAGTTTTTTGGCGTTCGACGCGATCGGCAAAACAGTGGAATTTCAACGCTGTCCTCAACACCAAGCTTAGCTCACGTTGAAGAGGTTCATCAGGATGATGACGCCGATCGGCACACCGAGCAGCCATAGGATGATACTGCGCATCTTTGAACTCCGTGTCGCTCGCTTGGCCGATAAGACTCGCCGCGCACACAAGAGATCCGTCGACGTCCTTTGCGCCGCTACGGCTTTCCGTTCGGAAACAGGCGCATGGCGTCGCCCGATAGCAGTCCGCCGGTAATGTCGATGCTGGCGAACGGGGTGGCGTTGGCAATTTGCCGCGCGCTGATGTCGATCTGGCCGATGCGCGTCGCGAGCTGCGCGATGGAGGCGGCGAACACCACCCGCTTGATACCGCACCACACGATCGCTCCCATGCACATCACGCACGGCTCGCCGGACGTGTAGAGTGTGGTCTCCTTGAAGGCCTCCGGCTCATGACCGTTGAGGAAGGCCCTAATGGCCATCATCTCCGCGTGCGCCGTGGGATCGGCGTTGCGCTTGGAGCTGTTGCGCCCGAAGGCGAGCACGCGGCCGCCCCGCACGATGACGGCCCCGAACGGATAATCGCCCTCTTTCGCCTGGTCGATGGCGAGCTGCATGAAGCGCGCGTCGTCCGCCGTCGCCGGCGAGGACTTCGCCCGTGCCCCGGCTTCACCCGGCAGCAGCTGAGCAGCGAGCAGCACGCCGCCTCCACTGAGCAACGTCCGCCTGTCCATCGTTCCCTCCCTGCCGTACCTCGTATCCGTGGCAAGTCTATGCGCAACCGATGGCGCCGGTCATCACGCACGTTGTCCGGCGGTGGGGCCGCAGCTGCGCGCAAGCGCGCCTGGAATGAGCTCGGCGGCGAGCAGGCGGCGCGGATCCACCGGACCCGGCAGCGTGATCTGCCCCGGCGGAACCGGGCGGAATCCGAAGCGGCCGTAGTAGGGCTCGTCGCCGACGAGAAGCACGAGGCGCACGCCGTCCGTCCTTGCCGCCTCCATGGCTTCGCTGATCAGCCGCTTGCCGAAGCCCTGGCCGGCAAATTCTGGATCGACGGCGAGCGGACCCAGCAGCAGCGCGCCGCCCTCGCCACCGACGGTGATAGGCGTGAAGCGCACCGCCGCAATCAGCCGCTCGCCGAGCATCGCTACACGGCAGTAGGGCGAGAAGGCCGGCGCGCCCTCGCGCACGCGGTAGGCGGTGCGCGTGAAGCGGCCGGGCCCGAAGACCGTGGCGTGCAGGCGGGACACCGCGGGAAAGTCGGCCGGCGTCAGAGGCCGGTTGGTGACGTTGGGCGACATGGAAGGCGAGGCTTTCGAGGCAACCCGCTCGGCCAAGCCGGCGGGTCTCAGTATCTATAGCGGCAAATCAGGCATGGCGGCGCACGCGTGCTGGCCGCCTCGTCGCAGTGCTGAGCCTCGGAGCCGTCTCGACATGGGCGCCCTGTAGCACGCGGCCGGCGGCCGGTCCAGGGTCACCACATGGCGTTGCGCGGGGCGCCGGCGAATATCTCCTCGACGCGCCGTGCGGTGCCAGGGCTCATGTCGGGCGGCAGTGCGTCGCGCGCGAACAACCGCTGCTCGGCGATCTCGTAGTTCGGCTCCGGGACGCGCGTCTGCTGCCAAGAGCGCACGACGAACAGTGCCACGTGGTCGTTGGGAAATATGGCGGCGTTGGAATAGATGCCGAACAGCTCCGGCCTACCCGTCAGCGCCACCCCAACCTCCTCGTCGAGCTCACGCTTGAGCGCCGCCTCCACGGTCTCGCCGCGCTCGACGCCCCCGCCGGGAAAGCGCCAGTAGGGTTGATAGGTGTGGCGAATGAGCAGAATGCAGCCCTCGGCATCGATCAACACGGCTTGCGCTCCGAGCGTCAGGCCGCGCGACAGTCGCCAATAGCGTTGCAGAAGCCTGGCAGCGATCAGGTTCCTGGACAACATTCCGCTCCTTCATTGCGCGACCTTTCGCGCGTCTCGGGCGTCTGCGTCATGCGCTCAACTCATGTCGAGCCGTGCTAGGTTCGGCGCGCGGCATCCTGCCCGAGCACCGTTAACGACGGCAATCCCTGCTGAGCCACGCGATGAGTGAAACGATCACGCTTGCCCACGTGTCGGACGTGCATCTGTCACCGATGCCCGGTGTCGCGCTGCGCCATCTCAACGTCAAGCGTGGTCTCGGCTACCTCAATTGGCGCCGCCATCGCCGCCATGCGCACCATCGCGCGGCGCTCGATCTCGTCGTCGCCGACATGCTGGCGCACAAGCCCGACCATATTGCCGTCACCGGCGATCTCATCAATCTCGGCCTACCGGTGGAATACGAGGCTGCAACCGCGTGGTTGAACGAGGTCGGAACGCCACAGGATGTCACCGTCGTTCCGGGAAATCACGACATCTACACATCGCTGCGCGGCGACCCCGGCATCGCCCGCTGGGCCGCTTACATGCGGGCCGACGCCTGGGGTGCGAAGTACGTGCCGCCTCCGCCGGCGCAATTTCCGTTCGTGCGTCGCCTTGGCCCCGTCGTCCTCATCGGCGTCAACTCGGCGGTGGAGACGCCACCCTTCATCGCCGCTGGCGAGGTCGGGGCAAGGCAGCGCGCCGCGCTCGCCGCGCTGCTGCCGCAGCTGGCAGCAGAAGGCCTCATCCGTGTCGTGCTGATCCATCATCCGCCGTTGCCGGGACAAGCGCCGCCGCGCCGCGCCCTGCGCGACGCCGAAGCGCTCGCGCACATTCTCGCTGCGCACGGCGCCGAGCTCGTGCTGCACGGGCACAATCATTGCGACAGCCACATGGATTTCGCGCGTCTGCCCGAAACGGGGGGAGGAAATATTCCCGTCATAGGTGTTGCCTCCGGCTCCATCGCGCGCGTGCACAAGAACGAGCCTCTTGGTCGCTACAACTTGCTGCGCATTGGACGCGTCGACGGGCGCGTGCACATCGAGTGCGCCACGCGCGGTCTCGAAACCGGTGGGCGCAGCGTGGGTCAGATCGAGCGCAAGCTCGTCACGTAGTCGGACGGTTGCGTTGCACACGAGCAAGTGCCGCGCTCTGTTGTCGCACGAACGGCCATCGCGACAATCCGCAGGTCGCGGACTTTACGTGCGAATGCACACGCCGGCGCAAACGCGTAGCGTCACGCGCGCGCTGCACAAATCTATGGCGCCTGCGCCACGCCAGCGCACCGACTGACGTGCGGCGCACTTCTCCCCATGCCGCGTTCGCCGTGACACTATATAGGGCTACGGGTGCTCACCGATGGAGCGCCCAGGCTAGGCGGGGCGAATGCAAGTGCGGCTATTCCGGCGAAACGTTCGGTTGAATCTAGCGCTGCAGGGCGGTGGTGCGCATGGCGCCTTCACCTGGGGTGTGCTCGACCGACTGCTCGAGGACGACGAGCTCGAGATCAACTGGGTCAGCGCGACGAGCGCCGGCGCAGTGAATGCCGTTGCCGTCGCGTCGGGCCTCAGCGAGGGCGGCAAGACGTCGGCGCGCAACAAGCTGCGCAGCGTGTGGGAGGCTGTGCACAAGGCCGGCGTTCCGGACCTGCTGCGCCTCAATCCCTTTCTCTACGGTCTCACGCGCACGCCGCATCTGGCGCAGATGGCGAGCCTGTGGTCGCCGTACGAGTTCAACCCGCTCGGCTTCGATCCGCTGCGCCGCCTGCTGTCGGAGAGTATCGATTTCGCGAAGCTGCGGCAGAATTCGCCTATCGAGCTGCTCATCGCCGCGACGGAAGTGGCCACTGGACGCTCGCGCATCTTTCGGCGTCACGAGCTGACCGTGGAGGCGGTACTCGCTTCCTCGTGTCTGCCGACGCTGCACCATGCGGTCGAGATCGACGGCGTCGCCTACTGGGACGGCGGCTTCTCGGCCAACCCGGACATCAAGACGCTGGCCATGGAGAGCCCGGTCGAGGATACGCTCATCGTGCAGCTCAACCCGCTTGTGCGCCCGGGGCTGCCGACCGGAGTGCGCGAGATCTCGCTACACGCGAACCGCCTCGCCTTCAACGCCCCGCTCATTCGCGAGGTGGAGCTGATCGAGACCGTGCGCGAGTGCCAGCAGGGGCGCATCGGCGGCCCGCGCGGACGCTTCAGCAAGCTGGCGACGCACCGCTTCCACCTCATCGAGGCCGGCCGCTATACGAGTGCGCTCAGCCCCGACAGCAACATGAAGCCCGACTGGACGCTGCTGAGCTATCTCTTCAGCGCCGGCCGCGACGAGGCCGACAAATGGCTGGGGCGGCACCGGTCGGCAATCGGGCGCCGATCGAGTGTCGATCTGAAGGAGCGCTTCTTGACGCACCGGCGCGTCGGCGGTTCCGCTGGCGAAGACCGCGGCGCCGGCAAAGCGAAGGCTCCCGTTGCGGCCGATATTCCCGACTGAATATAACGCTCGACTGCGACCGAGACGGCTGCTTATCATGCGGCCGAAACGGCACGGAGGTGGTCATGAGCATTGCACTGAGCGCGCTGCGCGCCGCGCAGCGGCTGGCGCTGGTCGGTGCATTCACCATGCTGGCCGTGAGCACTCACGCGCCCGCGCGTGCCGACGAGGCGCCATCGATCGCCGCTGCGGCCGACCTGCGGTTTGCTCTTGCCGAGGTCGCTGAACTCTTTCGCAACCAAACGGGACACTCGGTCAAGCTGGTATTCGGGTCGTCCGGGAACTTCTTCACTCAGCTCGAACACGGTGCTCCATTCGAGGTCTATCTGTCCGCCGACGAGGCATATGTGAAGCAGCTGGCCGCGCGTGGGCTGACCCGCGATGAGGGCACTCTCTATGCAGTGGGGCGTATCGTCATCTTTGCCCCGACCGGCTCGCCGCTCGAGGTCGACGGCAATCTCGCTGGGCTTGCTGTCGCACTGAACGAAGGCCGCATCGAGCGTTTCGCGATCGCCAACCCCGAACACGCGCCCTACGGCCGCGCTGCGCGAGAAGCGCTGTTGGCTCTCGGGCTATGGCACAATATCGAGCAGAGCCTCGTTCTTGGGGAGAACGCCTCGCAGGCCGCCCAGTTTGCCGCTTCGGGATCTGCCCAAGGGGGAATCGTCCCGCTGTCCCTCGTCCTTCGGCCTGAGGTCGCAGATCGCGGCACCTGGGCACTTTTGCCCGAAAGCCTGCATGCGCCGTTGCGTCAGAGAATGGTGTTGCTCAAGCACGCGGGCGCCGTGGCGGACAAATTTTACTATTTCGTGCAAGAGCCTGCAGCGCGAGCGATTCTACAGCGCTACGGATTCGTCCTTCCGGCAACCAACTAAAGCTCGGCGATGGATTGGACCGCATCTTCGTTGTCGCTGAAGCTCGCCGCGTGGACGGTTATCCTGCTCCTGCCCGTAGCCATAGCGATCGCGCGCTTCCTCGCCTGGAGCCGTGTGCCGCTGAAAAGTGGTATTGAAGCGCTGATCTTCATGCCGCTGGTGCTGCCGCCGACGGTGCTGGGGTTCTACCTGCTCGTCGCCTTCTCGCCCCAATCGAGCTTCGGCAACCTGCTCAGGGCGGCGTTCGGGACACCGCTGGTGTTCACCTTCGCGGGCATCCTCGTCGCCTCGCTGATCATCAACCTGCCGTTCGCCGTGCAGCCTATCCAGCGCGCCTTCGAGGCCATTCCCCGCAACGTGCGCGAGGCCGCCTTCGTCAGCGGCCTGTCGAGCTGGGAGACGATGCGGCGCATCGAGCTGCCGCTCGCCTGGCCCGGTATCGTCTCCGCTGTCGCGCTGACGTTCGCCCATACGCTCGGCGAGTTCGGCGTCATCTTGATGATCGGCGGCAGCATTCCCGGCGAGACGCAGGTGCTGTCGATCGCCATCTACGATCGCGTGCAGGCGTTCCACATCGAGGAGGCGGGCGTGATGTCAGCCGTCCTGCTCGCCTTCTCGCTCATCGCCATCGCCGTCGTGCATATGCTGGCGCGGCGCCAGAGGACCGGCACGCATGCGCCATGACCCAACGGCGCTGTCGGTCGCGCTCAATCAGGCGGGCCCGATCCCGCTCGACGTGACGCTCGCCTGCCGACCCGGCGAGCTCCTTGCCCTCATCGGCCCGTCGGGCAGCGGCAAGAGCACTGTGCTGCGCTGCATTGCCGGCCTCTACCACCCGCAGGCGGGACGCATCGTCGCCGACAGCGAAACCTGGCTCGACACCGACGCAGGCATCGACCTTTCCCCGCAGGCGCGTAGCGTCGGCCTGGTGTTCCAGGACTACGCACTGTTCCCGCACCTCTCCGCCCTCGACAACGTGCGCCTTGCCATGCTCCGCTTCACGGAGCCGGCGCGCAGCCGCTTGGCGGCGGGACTGCTCGCGCGCGTGCATCTCAAGGGCCTCGAAGCGCGGCGCCCGGATCAGCTCTCCGGCGGCGAGCGTCAGCGGGTTGCGCTGGCCCGCGCCCTGGCGCGCGATCCCAAGGTTCTGCTGCTCGATGAGCCGTTCTCCGCCGTCGACCGCATGACGCGCGAGGCACTGAAGGAGGAGCTCGCGGCCCTGCATCGCTCGCTCGATGTCCCCATTGTGCTCGTCACGCACGATCTAGAAGAGGCGCAGGCGCTGGCCGACCGTATATGCGTGCTGCATGGCGGCAAGACGCTGCAGATCGGCGCCCCCGACGAGGTGCGTCTGCGCCCCGCCGATGCGCGTGTCGCACGGCTCATGGGACAAGCCAATCTGGTTCCTGCCACGGTGCAGGATGCAGGCCACATTCGCTGCGGTCCGCACACGCTCGCCGTCGCCTCGACCAACGGCGCCCGGGCCGGCGACCGCGTCAGCGCCCTGCTGCCGCCCGACTGCATCTCTCTCGTTGCGAGCGATGCCGAAGCGGTCAACGTGATGATGGGGACGGTTGCCGACGTGCAGCCGCTGGGCGATTTGATCGGACTCATTCTCGATCTCGAGACGCTCCGTCTGCGCTTGAAGATCGGCGCGCGCGAGGCAGCCGCGCGCAATATGCAGGTCGGCGCCGTTGTCAGCGCACAGCTCGACCCGGCAGGCATCCATGTAATGCGCGAAGACTGATTACACTGATTACAGGGCGGATGCGCGCTCGTCCAACCTGCAGCCCCGTGATGCTAGGGGCCGATGAGGCGCGCGTAGCCGTCGCTCACCGTCTCGTCGAGCGCTTTCTTGTAGGCGGGATACAGTGGGCTCGCCGGCGTGATGTCGCCGAGGTTGCCGTCGAACGCCTCGCGCTTGGCGTACACGATGGGCGTCGCCACCGGGATCAGCATGGCGCCGTGCTTGTGGATGGTGGTGATGATGCCGCGCATCTCGCCGAAACGATCCACCTGCGAGACGACGACCATGCGCATGGCGCCCTTGGTCAGCGACACCAGGTGGATGAACATGGACGAGGACGGGATGTAGAGCCGGCCGCGATGCGAGTAGGGGGCATCCAGCCGGTCGCGCTCCTGAAACAGCAGGCTCGGCCAGTCCGGATCCCACGTGACGTCGGTGCGGTAGGCGACGATGCACTCCGGACGCGAGAACGAGGCGCGCAGCGTGAGGTAGCTGCCGATGTAGTGGTCGACCGCGGCGCGCGTGTAGGCGCCCATGTACAGCGGGGCGACGACGCCGCCGTTTTCGCCCTGCAACTCGGGCGGGGCCGGCGTCGCGGTCCCGACCCCGTTCCAGGCGCCCTGCAATTTGTCGAAGTCGAGCCCGAGAACCATGCATACGTCGAATAGCGTCTGATCACGCACCGAGCGGCCGCCGAGCAGGTTCTGGATGGTCTTCTCGTGGCAGTCGGCGGCATCCGCAAGCTCAGCCTGCGTCAGCTTTTTTTCGATCATTGCGGTCTTGATCTGGGCGATGGCCGATTCACGCGCTGATCTCGACACGGTGGCCTTCATGGCTGCGGTCTGCCTCGGAGTGGACGCCATTGCGAACGCAATTTGCCGGAATCTACCGGCAATTCTCCCCTCTGGGCAAACGGAACCACGCGCTAGCTGCGTTTCCTGGAAGTTGGGGGTTGGGCGCCTCGTCTTTCCGGGGCGGCGCGGGCAGTGTCGAGGTGGAATTCGCCCAGGTGCGGTGTGGCCGCACCGCCGTGATCAGGAGCTCAATGCCATGAAGGCCCCGAGCGATTATCTCAACGATCCCCGCCATCTCGCCGGACCGTGCGCGGCCGTCTGTGTCGCCTTGGGCGGCGCCGCCGTCGTGGTCGGGGGCATGCTGCTGGTCGGCGTGCGCGAGCTGGGTGTGGCACGCTTCCTTCCCGACTTCGCCACGCTGCACAGCCTCATCGTCGGCTGAGCGTAGATCCAATTGCACAAATGAAAAGGCGGCGGGGTTCGCGTCCCGCCGCCTCATTCGTTCTAGCGTAGGCGCCGTCAGTTGGTCGCGATGCGCTCGACGGTCACCGGCGCGACGCCGGACGACTTCATGCCGATGACGCCGGCCGCGGCCGTCGACAGGTCGATGATGCGCCCGCGAATGAACGGCCCGCGATCGTTGATGGTGACGACCACCGACTTGCCGTTGCGCTTGTTGGTGACCCGCACCTTGGTGCCGAACGGCAGCGTGCGATGCGCGGCTGTCATGGCGCCGGGATTGAAGCGTGCGCCAGACGCCGTCCGCGAGCCGGACTCGGTGCCATAGTAGGAGGCCATGCCCGACTGCGACGACGTGGTGCGGTAGGCGCGCTCCGTCGTCTCGACCTTGCGCACGGCGATCTCGGGCTTCTTCTCGAGCACGGGTGCCTTGCTCTCGGTCGCCGCCTCGGCCTGCGTCTGCTTGCGCTCGGGCAGGTCGACCTTGGCCTGCTCCTTGCGCTCAGGCAGATCGACCTTGGTCTGCTGCTGGCGCTCGGCCTGCGGCTTGGCGGTCTCGTGCTTGGCGACCTTGGCGCTCTTGCGCTTGCTGCTCGCTTGGCGACGATACGTGCGTTCGCCAGAGAATTCGTAAGAGCGATAGCTCGTGGCTGCCGGCGCCCCGCCGCAGGCAAACGCCGGGCTCATGCAGGTCCACGGGGCGTTCTCGGCGCTGGCCGGCGACAACGTCAGCAGGCCAAAACCAACAACGGTCAAGGCGGAAGAAAGGTAGGTCCGCATTTCGTACTCCTCGTTGCGGGCGGCGAATGCTCGGGACATATGCCGATCCCCGAACCAGGCATCTCGGTGGAAGCCTGGAGGCGCGCTCGTTGAGCGGCGTGCGATTTGGGTGGGAAGGGATCGTCTTGCGCAGTTCGAAGTCCGGAGCGGAACACCAGAACCTGTTCAGCCGCCTTCAGAGATGATTGGGGAGTGCCCCCCGTCCTGGTGCGCGCTACCGACCACCGCTAATTGTGGCGGTCAATGCTTCAATTTGAGCGACACTCGCGCAACATTTGAAGGAACGTCGGCGCGTGAAGGAGTTAGCTTCCGCTTGCCGGCTGGCAGGCGCGACGGCGGGTCGCATGCATGGGGACAACCACAGCGACAGCGGGTTGCTGCGTGCGTGTCGGGCGCGTAGCATGTTGCGTGGGGCAAGACGGGCCGCCCCGTTAGACCTCGTGTCCAAGCGCCGTCTCCAACGCCTTTGGAGGCATCGCATGGAACGCTCGAGCAACACTCAAGACCGGCAGCCCGCATCCTCACTCCCGTCCTTCCGTCAGCTCGTCGCCGTGTTCGGCAAGATCGGACTGCTCTCGTTCGGGGGACCGGCAGCGCAGATCGCGCTCATGCACCGCGTGCTGGTCGACGAGCAGCGCTGGCTCGACGAGCGCCGCTTTCTCTCCGCCTTGAGCTTCTGCATGCTGCTGCCCGGCCCCGAGGCCATGCAGCTCGCCACCTACGCCGGCTGGCGCCTGCACGGTGTCAAGGGCGGCCTCGCCGCCGGCCTCCTGTTCGTCGCGCCGGGCGCGGCGCTGGTGCTCGCGCTGTCCATGCTTTACGGCGCCTACGGGGCTACGCCGACCGTGGCGGCGCTGTTCGTCGGCGTAAAGGCGGCCGTCCTCGCCATCGTGCTGCAGGCGCTGGTGCGCGTCGGCAAGCGGGCCATCAAGGGCCGGCTCGACTGGGCCGCCGCTTTCGCCGCATTCGTCGCCATCTTCTTCCTCGACCTGCCGTTTCCGCTGGTCATCCTGGCGGCGGCGGTGGCGGGCTATTTCCTGCGCGCACCTGGCGCGATGCCGGCGCAAGCCGAAGCGATGGCACCGGTTCCTGTCTCCAAGACCCTCGGCACCCTCGCCACGTGGCTGGCCGTGTGGCTGGTGCCCCTCTTCGCGGTAACCGCGGTGTTCGGCTCCGGACACGTGCTGGCGCAGCTCGCCTTCTTCTTCTCCAAGCTCGCCGTCGTCACCTTCGGCGGCGCCTACGCCGTCCTCGCCTATATGGCGCAGGAAGCGGTGAGCGGCTATCGGTGGCTCACTGCCGGCGAGATGCTCGATGGGTTGGGACTCGCCGAGACGACCAATGGCCCGCTCATCCTCGTCACCGAGTTCGTCGGCTACATCGCCGCGCTGCGCGCAGGCGGCGTCGCCATGGGCGCGCTCGGCGCGCTCGTCACGCTGTGGGCGACGTTCGCGCCCTGCTTCCTGTGGATCTTCGTCGGCGCGCCGTACGTCGAGCGCCTGACGCACGCCCCGCGTCTCGCTTCCGCGCTGCGCACCGTCACCGCGGCCGTGGTCGGCGTCATCGCCAACCTGTCGCTATGGTTCGCGCTGCACGTCGTCTTCGCGCATGTAGATGAGCGGCAGGCTGGGCCGCTGCGCCTCTACGTGCCCGATGCATCGACGCTCGACATCGCCGCGCTGGCGCTGTCGTGTCTCGCTCTCGTGCTCATCTTCGCGCTGCGCTGGGGCATCGTGGCGACGCTCGGCGCGTGCGGCGCGGCGGCGCTGCTGTGGCTCGGCCTCGCGCCTGCCTAGTGTGATGATGGAGAAATTCGCCATAATCAGCAGTGAGGTATCGAGCGAATTTCTCGATCTGAGTCACACTAGCAGGTCTATGATTCTAGTGTCCCTTATGATTCCGAAGTTCGCTCCTCCCCCAGCAACGAGCTCTGGCGAACTTCGGAATCAGGACACTAGAACCAGCCCTTGCGGCGGAAATAGATGATGGGGCCGATGGCGGCGAGCACCATCAGTCCGAGCGCCCACGGATAGCCGAGCGTCCATTCGAGCTCCGGCATGTGCCTGAAGTTCATGCCATACACGGACGCCACCAGGGTCGGCGGCAGCAGGACGACGGCCATCACCGAGAACAGCTTGATGATCTGGTTCTGCTCGATGTTGATCATGCCGAGCGTGGCATCGAGGATGAAACTGATGCGCTGCGACAGGAACTTGGTGTGGTCCATCAGCGAGTTGATGTCCCGTTGCGCGCCCTTGATGCGCTGGCGGATGCGCGGGTCGTCCTCACGGTCCTGCGTCGCCTGCACGAAGTAGAGAAGCAGCCGATTGAGCGAGGCGGCGCTGTCCTCGGCGCGAGCTGTGTTGTCGCCGGTCTTGCCGATGCGCTTCAGCAAAACGTCGAGGCGGCGGTTGCGCGTCTGCACTCCGCCGCGCAGGTCGAAGACGGCTTGCGCGAGGCGGTCGACCTCGTCCTGAATGCGCTCGATGAGGTCCGCCATGCGGTGCACGATGGCGTCGATCAGGCCGGTCATGATCGAGGCGCCGGTCGTGCACGGCGCATCGCCCTTCTCGACGCGCTGCAGATAGAGCGGGAAGGCGCGCGGCTCGGCATAGCGCACGGTGACCAGCCGGTCGCCGGCGAGAATGAAGGTCACGGGGCTTGTCTGCGGAACCGGCGACTCGACACTGTAGACGATCGATGCGGTCATGAAGTAGGCGCCGCGCTCCTGATAGAAGCGGTTGGAGGGCTCGATCTCGCGCATCTCGGCGCGCGAGGGGATATCGATCGCCAGCGCGTCCTCGACGAATTTGTCCTCCTCGGCGGTCGGCTGCAGCAGATCGATCCACACGCAATTACCGGTCAGCGGCGCACTGGTTTCGTGCACCTTCAGCGCTTTGCCGTTGGATTCGTAGATCGTCATCATGCGCTTGGGCTCCGGCGCCAGCGACCTTTATCGAGGGCTTCCTACGCCCGCCGCACAGCGCGCGCAACCGTCGTCGAGCTGCGCCGGCGCCGTTTGGCAGGCCAATACAGCAAGGCTTCGGATCGCTGACGGGATCGGGTCAGGCGTGGCTAATGACGCGCCGACCGGGATACTCCTCCGGCTGCGGCTTTTCCCGGCTGTCGATGCGTAGCCGCCACAGCTTCATGCGCCCATCCTCGCGTTTGAGCTCAGCCGTCACGTCGGCGAGGCCGCCGGCGAATTTGCCGACGAAGGACACCTTAACGGATCGGTTGATCAACTCGGCGAGGCGCTCGGCGGCCACGGCCGGCGATAGCATGCGCTGCCAGTCGACGCGCGACCAGCGCATCTCCACCCGCACGTTGTCTGCATAGAGCAGAGCACCGAGCGGCTTTAGGTCGTCGAGATCGGCGCCGAGAACCGGCAACAGCTCCTGGCGCGCGTCGGCGACATAATGCTGCTCGATATCCGCCAGCTTCCAGGTGCGCGACAGCTCGCGCGTTATTTCGACGGCAACCGCCTCGTGCTCGCCGCTATGGCGGTAGAGGTCGGCGGCGACGTTGCCGAGGAAGCTCGCGCTGAAGACGAGAAGCGCGGCGAACAGCACTCCGAGGCCGGAAAAGAACGTGCGCAGCATCTGGTGTCCCGATCGAAATGCGGAGCGGCGGCGCCCATGGCTCTTGGCCCGAAGCGTACCCGCCCCGCAGGATTGGAACTGCTATGACTTATACCCCGTCAGCGGGCTGTTCCGCAAAGCACAGGGGCGTGTAATGCCGCGGGGGGCCGGCTCAGCCGGCCAGATTGGGATCCTCGCGGTCGTGCGCGTGGCCGACGGCGGACAGTAGTGCCCGGTCGAGCAGGCGTCGATCGAGGATCACCTTGCTGTCGTGCACGCGGCGCACGGCCGTGCGCGGCACGATGAACTCGCCGCTGTTCTCGACGTAGATGACGATGTGCTGGGGGGCAACCTCGCGCACCGCGCCGATGCCTTCCTGCCCCTCGCCGAGAAAGGCCATGAAACCCCGCTCGATCCGCTCGTTCATCGCGGGTCTCTCCGTCGGCTAGTTCGTCTCTTGCCATTCCGACGTAGGCCCGATGCGTGCCAGCTTCAACGGGCAGAAACAAGTGATGTCGCGAATTGTCTCAATGGCCAGTAAATGCCCGTCATCGCGGCGAAGGGCGCGATCCACGCCAATCTCAGCGCAGACTACCGTGGCCGCCCCCCGCTACGCTTCAGCGTACTCAATCGCGACACCGGATCCGCCGCGTCGACTTGCGTGGGTGCCGGCCGTCCATGCGAAGCATGGCTCCGCCATGACGCCGGCAATGACGTGATGGGGGGAGGCGAGCGGAATGCCGTCATCTCACGAAGTCCGCGATCCACGTCAGGCGGGGGCCGTGGTTACTCCGCGGCGGCCTTGCCGGCGTGCCCGAGCTTCACGTTGAGCTTGCCGATAAGGTCGGTGGCCGCCTCGGGGATGTTGGTGCCCGGCCCAAACACCGCCTCGGCGCCGGCCTCGAACAGCGCCGGATAGTCGGACGGCGGGATGACGCCGCCGACCACGATCATGATGTCGCCGCGCCCTTCCTTCTCCAGCGCCTGCTTCAAGTCCGGCACCAGCGTCAGGTGTCCGGCGGCGAGCGAGGAGACGCCGATGATGTGCACGTCGTTCTCCACCGCCTGGCGCGCCGCCTCGTCGGGGGTGGCGAACAAGGGGCCGATGTCGACGTCGAAGCCGAGGTCGGCGAACGCCGAGGCGATCACCTTCTGCCCACGGTCGTGCCCGTCCTGCCCCATTTTGGCGATGAGGATGCGCGGGCGGCGGCCCTCGTTCTTGTCGAAGGTCTCGACGAGCTGCAGAACCTTGGCGACGTTGGTATTCATGCTGCCGGCCTCCGACCGGTAGACGCCCGAGATGGCGCGGATCTCCGCGCGGTGGCGGCCGAACACTTTCTCCATGGCATCGGAAATTTCACCCACACTGGCTTTGGCGCGCGCCGCCTTGACGGCGAGGTCGAGCAAGTTGGCGCTGCCGCGCGCGCCTAAGGTCAGCGCGTTGAGCGCCGCCTGCGCCGCCGCCTCGTCGCGCTCGGCCCGCAAGCGCTGCAGCTTGGCGATCTGCTGCTCGCGCACGCTCTTGTTGTCGACCTTGAGGATCTCGATCTGCGCCTCGTCGCTGACGCGGTACTTGTTGACGCCGACGATGGTCTGCTTGCCTGAATCGATGCGCGCCTGCGTGCGTGCGGCGGCCTCCTCGATGCGCATCTTGGGGATGCCGGCGGCGATCGCCTTGGCCATGCCGCCGAGCTTCTCGACCTCCTCGATATGGGCGAGCGCCTTGGCCGCCAGCTCGTAGGTCAGCCGCTCGACGTAGTAGCTGCCGCCCCACGGGTCGATGACGCGGCAGGTGCCGGTCTCCTGCTGCAACAGGAGCTGCGTGTTGCGGGCGATGCGGGCCGAGAAGTCGGTCGGCAACGCAATGGCCTCGTCGAGGGCATTCGTATGCAGCGACTGCGTATGGCCTTGCGTTGCCGCCATGGCTTCCACGCACGTGCGCGTCACGTTGTTGAACACGTCCTGCGCCGTGAGCGACCATCCCGAGGTCTGGCAGTGGGTGCGCAGCGACAGCGAGCGCGCGTCCTTCGGCTTGAACTCCTCCTTCAAGAGCTTCGCCCACAGGAGACGCGCGGCGCGCATCTTGGCGATCTCCATGTAGAAGTTCATGCCGATGGCCCAGAAGAACGACAGGCGCGGCGCGAAGGCGTCGATGTCGAGCCCGCCGGCGACGCCGGCGCGCGCGTACTCGATGCCGTCGGCGAGCGTGTAGCCAAGCTCGAGGTCGGCGGTCGCTCCCGCCTCCTGCATGTGGTAGCCGGAAATGGAGATCGAGTTGAACTTCGGCATATGCTTCGACGTGTAGCCGAAGATGTCCGACACGATGCGCATCGAGGGTTCGGGCGGATAGATGTAGGTGTTCCGCACCATGAACTCTTTGAGGATGTCGTTCTGGATGGTGCCTGAGAGCTTCTCCGGCGGCACGCCCTGCTCCTCGCCGGCGACGATGAACAAGGCGAGCACCGGCAGCACGGCGCCGTTCATGGTCATCGACACCGACATCTGCTCCAGCGGGATGCCGGAGAATAGCGTGCGCATGTCATAGATTGAATCGATGGCGACGCCCGCCATGCCGACGTCGCCGCGCACGCGCGGGTGGTCGCTGTCGTAGCCGCGGTGCGTGGCGAGGTCGAAGGCGACCGACAGCCCCTTCTGGCCGGCGGCGATGTTGCGGCGGTAGAAGGCGTTGGAATCCTCGGCCGTCGAGAAGCCGGCGTACTGGCGCACCGTCCACGGCTGCAGCGCGTACATGGCCGGGTAGGGCCCGCGCAAGTAGGGGGGAAGGCCGGGGAAGGTATCGAGGAAGTCGAGCCCGGCGGTGTCGACCGCCGTGTAGACCGGCTTGATGGCGATGCCTTCCGGGGCCTCCCAGGCGGCCGCGTCGCTGGCCGCCGCCGGTGCGGTCCTCGCACCGTTGCCGTTGTCGAGGTCAATCTTCGTGAAGTCGGGGAGGCCGGTCATTCTTTGCCTTGCAATATCGATGTCCTGAGCGCCGGAGCGCGCTCACCATATTCAGCATAGCAGAACCCCGCAGCTTTGCGCCGGGACGCGGCGTCGCCGTCGGGAGGGTTAAGTCTGCTCAATTTTCTGCTTCTGGCCAACCGCCTGCGTGGGGATGCCAGCTTCAGGGCGAGGGCGCCGGCGGGAGGCTTGGGCAGCCAGCCGCAGGGGCGGGGCACGTCAGGTCCGGGGACCAAAACCCGATACTGCCGACCCAGGGCGGGCTCGTGTGTCACGAGCTGGCGTCTTCGAGGCTCCTGGCGAACGCCTTGAGCTGCTCGATGTCGTGACGCTGCTCGAGCTCGCAGGCCTTTCCGTCGGCGACGCGCCAGTCGTGGAAGAATCGCGTCTCGAGGACCTTGCCCGACTTCTTGTGACGAAACTTCACCTCGGCCTGTGCTGAGGCGAGGCCGTCGGCGACGATGATATGCCCAGGCTCGAAGGTGAGGATGTCGTACTCCTCCATCGACCTGTGAACCATCAAGGCGAGCTCGGCGCGGCTGCGCGGACGCTTGCCCCCGTCGAGGGGGTCATCCGGTAATTGTGCTTTGAACTTGAAGTCGTCGCTGAGCAGCTCAATGACGTCGGCGAGCCGCTTCTCGCGAAAGCATCGGTAAATGTTCTGCAGAAGTATGGCCGTATCCATCGCTCGATCGGTGTCTGGTGGCTCACGGAAGATGCATATCCGAGGGCGCCAGCGCGCACCGCTCCGCTCTGAGAAATCGATCACGAGCCGCTGCGCCGCGGGCGGGTTCAAATGCCCTGGTTGCGGCGTCGCTTGCTGCGACAATCCGTAAGCGGCGATCAGTGCCTTATTCGTTACCGGATATCCAGTGAAAAACGTCCGGCGGCTGACGGTCTGCCCCCGCACCGCCTGGTTAACCCGCCGTCCCACAAACGTAAAAGCGATGCGATTTCAACCTTTGCACCTGAGCGTCTTATACCATCGACGGATAAGCAGCGGCTGCGCTAGGAGTGGCGGCAACAGGGACGGTGGCAAATGGCAGTCGGCAGCAGCGTCAGGGGGAGGGTGGCCGCCTTGGCCACTGTGCTGGCGGGCGAATTGCGGCGGCACTGGCGGCTGCTCGCCGCCGCCGCGCTGGCCGTTGCAGGCGTCTCGCTGGCTATCCAAATCAGCGACCGCCAGGGGCGCCTCGACCTGCCGTCCGGCTACGCCGTGCGCATGACCTGCGAGCCCGACCCGGAGTCGGCATTGTGGAGCGGAGGCTGCGATCGTGTCGCCGCCGACATCGCGCGTACCGACAAGCCCTCGCTGTTGGAGCTCTACCGCGCCTTCGTCACCGTCCATCACCGGCAGATCCCCTCGCCGGCGGTGCGCCGTCAATTCGAAGACGTCCCCTGCGAGCCCGATTTCGATCTCGAGACGGCCCTCAAGGGAACGCGCTATGTCTTCGTGCCGCTGCGCGTTCACTTCGCAGGCGCCTGCACGCGCGCGCACGCCGACGCCGTGATGAGCGAGATCGACGAGCGCGACCGTGCGCTGCTGGCCATCGAGCGCGAGGGGCTCAGTCACGCGGCGCTGATGGCCGGCGCGCTCGCCAACCTCACCGAGCCGCTCGTCATCCTGTGCGCCGCGGCCGTGATTGCCGCCCTGGCCATCCTCTGACCCCCAAGCGTGCGGAGAAACGTCTGAGATTTCCGCGCGCTATTTTAGGTGCGGGGTGCGTCCCGGCGGTCATTGTGCCGGTTCGGCGGAATCGCCTAAGGTTTGACGATTCAGGGGTGTCATATGCAATTGAAGACAGCGTTTGCCGCTATCGGCTTGGCTCTCACGGCTGGTCTCTTCATGCCTGCGCCCGCCGAGGCCGGGTGGTTCTGGCGTGACAAGGACCCGGATGCACCGGATCGCTACCCCTACGTCTACGAGCCGCCGCGCTACTATCCCTATTACAACTCGGGTGACTGGCGCCCCGCCTGGGAGATGCGCCGGCCGCGGCCTTACTACATCCAGCCGCCGTACTTCCCGGCCTGGGGGTACCCGATCGGCTGTGGCGACAACTGCGACCGCGGCCCGCTGAAGTGAGCGGATCCTTCTGCTACTCGTGCTCGATAGCGCTCGGCGTGCGTGTCTGCACGCGCTCCAGGAGAATCTTGGTGCTTTCGAAGGCGAGCATGATGCCGCCGACGAACAGCAATGGCGCCAGCGCGTAATGCCAGGCGTGCGCGGCGTGCATCGTCAGCGCGACGCCCTTCACCGAGACGAGCACGCCGGCTAGCGTTCGGATGATGATCCACAGCGTCGGACGGCTAGCGAGAATTTCGTCGGTGCGCGCGCTGTCGCGCTCGATCCAGTTCATGATGCGTGACATGGGCGGAGCCTCTTCTGTCGGCTGCGCCGTGCAGCCGTGGCCCACCCGATAGCCCTGTCTGGGTCAGCGAGCCGTTCCGGTAGGAACAGCCCGCGACCGCGGCCCCCGCTTCACTTCACCTCGAGCAGCTCGACGTCGAACAGCAGCGTCGCGTTGGGCGGAATGACGCCGCCGGCGCCGCGCGCGCCGTAGCCGAGCTGCGGCGGGATGATGAGCGTGCGCTTGCCGCCGACCTTCATGCCGGCGACGCCCTCGTCCCAGCCCTTGATCACCTGCCCCTGGCCGAGACCGAACTCGAATGGCTCCCCGCGATCGAGCGAGGAGTCGAACTTGGCACCCTTGGCGCCATTCTCGTACAGCCAACCGGTGTAGTGCATCACGCACGTGTTCCCCGGGCGCGCCTCGGCGCCGCTGCCGACCTTGCTGTCGGCGATGGTTAGGCCGGAGGGCGTGGTCATGGTCTTTCCTTCTTGTGCGAGAGCGGGGAGGGAGGCGGCGCCGATAAAGGTGCCGAGCGAAGCAATGAGCGCGAGGGCCAAGGCGGCGCCTCCACGCGGAAAAGCGGCCATACGTTTCCTCCGGTTGTTCGTGATGGGAGCTAGCGACTGCGCGACGGCTGCCCTGTCATTTCACGCGGCGCTGGCAGTCGAGCCACTTGGCGATGACGGTGCGCTCGTGAAACTGGATGGCCCCGCAGTTCTGGCAGACGACCATCAGCACGTCTACCGGCGTGGCGGATGCTCCGGCCGATGCCGGACGCTGGCAGGTGATGGCCTGTACATCGAGATCGCACTGGGAGCGGAAGCGTCCGCAGGCAGGGCAGGCGGTGATGTGCTTGCCGTAGAGAAAACGTTCGACCTCGGCCTTGGAAATCTCGCGTGTGCAGGTTTCTGTCATGGCGCTCACCGTGCGCTTACCTCACCTGCAAAGGTAAGCGCGCGGACCATTGCTGGCAAGTCAAAGTGTCGCACCGATTCCCATGTCTGTCCCCCTGCGCTGCGTCAGTCGACGGGTAGCTGCGGCATCGGAGAGGGCTCGTCGATAATCCGCGACTGCGACAGAGCCGTCTCGTAGCCCGCGCCGTCGGCGACGAGATAGACCTCGATGTACTTGGCGTGCATCAGCGCCTCGGTGTCGGTCCATATCGTGCCGCCGATGGGCACCATCTCGCCGGGGAGATGACAGGCGATGGGGAAGCTGATCGGCATGCCTTCGGCGAGCTTGCTCGGAGTGTCCCTGAAGATCTCCGCGATCGTCCCTTCCACGCTGCACGCGCCCGCACCTGAAGCGGGCGCCACTACGCGTGTAATGGCGACCTGCACGTGATACGCCGCCTCGGCACGCGCCTTGCGGTAGTACTCAGGAGCCAGCAAGGCGTGCGCTCCCGTAGTTGCGCTGCCTACGAGCAGTGCTGCGAGCTTCAAGCGATGGCGCATGTTCGTCCTCATGCAATATTGGCCGGGCCCGATTTTGCTGGGCTGGCTTCAATCTAGCTGACGCTTCCGCGCCACACCGCCGCACAGAATATCAGAACGAGCAAAAGCGAGACGACTCGCCGCGCGCGAGTGCCGCTATCGTGCCCAGGAAGGGGTGCATATAGGCGCGAGGACAGGCAATTCGGGGGAACTTCCCAGCATGAGGATCGCATCCTCGGCGACAAGGTTTATTGGCGCCGCAATCGCTGCGTTCGCGCTCGCCGCGACATCGCTCGGCGCCCAAGCGGAGCCGCGCACGTGCGTCGGCGTCGACTACAATCGCATGATCCTCGACATCATCCGCGAGCTTCCCACCGGCGGCGGCTACAGCATCGGCTCCGACTTCGTGGCGCCGGCCGTGCAGGCGCACAACGTCGGCGGCGGCCGCTGGGAGCTGCGCGTCTACGACGGGCATCCGTCCCACTGCACCAGCGCCACGTACGCGCTCTATAGTCACCTCGTCGCGGTGCTGCAGAACGGCGGCAGGATCAGCCTCACCCCCGACCAACTGCGCGCGCTCGAGGTCAGGCGGCGCTTGCCGGACGGCACGCAGCTGGTCGACGGCCAGGGCCCGTTCTGGATCTTCAATGCCAACGGCGCCGGCGTCGCCGCCTTCTTGAAACACACCGGCACCGGCATGAGCTTTCGCGACGACAAGCTCGCCTATGCACGTCCCGGCGACTTCCTGAAGATCTTCTGGAACGACAACGTCGGCGCCTCCGAGAAGGGGCATCAGGTCGTCTACACCGGCCGCCGAGAGGTGGACGGCCGCGACATGATCTGCTTCTGGGGCAGCCAAAAGCAGAACAGGAAGAAGCGCAGCGGCGGCACCGAAGCGCTGTACTTCCCGGCGCATGCCGGCGCCGAGGTGCGCAACGGCTACGGCGAGGTATGCCGGCCGCGCGGGGACATCAAGGAGATGATCTTCTCGCGCGTCACCTGCATGGAGCATCTCGCCACCGGCCTCGACGGCATGCGTGCCAAGGCGGACGCGCGCGGACGCGGCCGGCTCGGCATGCCGCGGCCGTTCGTCGACGAGTACCTGTACTCGTTGCGCAAGACGTCATCCGATCATGCGACGCTCGACCGGATGTACGACATCGCCCCGGCGCCGGCCTCGGTCGCGAACCTGACACCAGCGCCCGTGCAGTAGCGCCACCGGCGACGACCGCTTTCAATCGAGCACCTAGGAAAATTGCCCGTCCTCGGCGGGCGATTTGCCTTGGTGCGCTCGGGCAATCGTCTATGTGAGGCTCGGCCCCGCTGCCGCAAACCGATGGGCCAACGAAGGCACGCAGCAGCGAGGTTTCCCCCATGGCACGTGCAGCCTCTACATTACCCCTTCGCGCGCTGCTGGCGTGTGCCTGCGCCGCGCTGTCGGTCGTCGCGCGCATCGATATGGCGCTCAGTATGGAACCGCAGCCCATCAAGGTGGCCGTCTACGCCTTCGAGCTGGAGGACTTCAGTGCCGGCGGCGGCATCATTGCGCCGGATGAGCGCGATGCCGCTTACCTCGAGCAAGCGACGCAGGAGGCGAGGCGCCTGCTTGGCGAGTCGGGCCGCTACAGCATCGTCGATACGAGCGGCGCGCCGGACGAGCCGGTGAAGGCGCACAAGATGCGCGCTTGCGGTGGTTGCGTTGGTCCTATCACCCGGAAGCTGGGTGCCGACCAGGCTGTGATCGGAACGCTCACTCGGATCAACCGTACCGAGTACACGCTGCTCGTGCAGTTCTTCGACGCCGGCACGGGCGCGCCCGTCGCCAACTACTTCACCGGCTTGCGCATGGGCGCCAACTACGCCTGGTGGCGCGGGGTCAGGTCGCTGATGCAGAACCGCATCCTCGCCAGGCCGCGTACCTAGGCGGCCATGGGCGCTGGAAAGTCGCCATATTTCGGATGTTATAGCATCCGAACGGTCGGCAGCGACAAGGGAGCACAATCATGAAGTCGTCCGCGTCAGTGCTGGTTGGAGCCGTGCTCGCCACCGGCGGCTGGGTCAGCGTGCCCGCTGTTGCGTTTGCCGAGCAGGGCCAAGCGACCGCATCGCCTGCAGCCGCCCACTCGGGCGTCGCCTCCGCCTCGGCGAAGTCCATGCAGGAGACCACGGCCTGCAGCGCCGACACGCAAGCGCACTCATTATCCTGCGGCTGCGCACGCTGCACCGCCGCCCGCAACGACTGAGCACGGCTCGTCGCCGCTAATGCCCCTGTCACATCCGGCGAGATCGCGCCTTGTCCGCCGATGCGCTCCACCGCTATACAGGCGTGGGGAGCATTTTGCCGGATGCGGTTGCTCTATGCCACGCTTGGTGTGCTCGGCGGCGTCGTAGGCCTCGCCTTCTCCTTCCTCTTCCTGCAACTCGTCATGTTCATGGGCGGCGGACAGCCGCAGCGCGCCCAGCTCCTGTTCATCGCCGCATGCGTTCTTGCGCTCGCCTCGCTGCTCGGCGCCGTGGCGGGCTTCATGAACCCGCGCAAGACCGCCCCGCGCTGGTTGCTGATGGCGAACGCCGGCGCCTGGCTCGTCGGTGCTCTGTTGGTCGCGGTGACGGGACTTGTCGCGCCGCCTGACAAGGCCAGCGCGCTTTTGGCGCTCAAGGCGGCGGCGACGGTCGGCCTGCCGGCTCTGCTGCCTGTCGCCGCCCTGGCACTCGCGTGGTGGAAGTTTTCTCCCGCGTAGCTACTGCCCCGGTCTGCCTGTCTTGCGCCGGCGGCCGCGGCGCCCCTTCTTCTCCGCCTCGGTCGGCACGTCGACGGTGCGCGCGGGGCGCGCCAGCATGGCGTGCGGGCCCATCTCGTCCAGCGTCGGCTTGTGCGGTCCGCGTACGCCTTCCCCGAACGCACCCGCCTTGGCGCGC
This sequence comes from Hyphomicrobium sp., assembly GCF_009026145.1. Taxonomy (GTDB): domain Bacteria; phylum Pseudomonadota; class Alphaproteobacteria; order Rhizobiales; family Hyphomicrobiaceae; genus Hyphomicrobium_A. The sequence goes on along the minus strand of NZ_WBUE01000020.1, from coordinate 2,752 downwards.
GGATCGATGCTCGGCGCGCGCGCCGGAAGACCCTTCTCGCTCATGGGCTGATCCGCGCCATGCGGCGCGGGCCCTCCGCGTCGTGTCGGAGACGCGCCTTCGGCACGATGGCGGGCCTCGGGCCCGGCGGCCGCTTGGCCGCTGGCCGCTTCGCGGCGGGGAATAGCGCGGTCGGTGCCGGGCCCCATGTCGTCCAGCGACGGCTTCTTGATGCGTGACAGCGGCTTCGCCGTCGACTGTGCGTTGGTCGGCTGCACCGGCTCGTACTCGGTAGCAATGCGCGAGCCGGCCGGCAGGTTGGCGCTCGGGCCGTACTTGCGTTCCCCCTTGAACGACCCGGCCTTGTCCTCGACCTCCGACTGCCGCGCCAGAGGATCGTCGGCGACGGCGAGCTCGGTGTCGCGCAGGCGCTTGATCTCGTCGCGCAGTCGCGCCGCGGTCTCGAACTCGAGATCGGCCGCCGCCTCGTGCATGCGCCGCTCCAGGTCCTCGATCACGGCGGCGAGGTTGTGCCCGACCATCGGCGCGTCGGCGAGGCCGATGTCGACCGTCACGTGGTCCTGCTCGTAGACGGAAGCCAGCACGTCGGCGATGTTCTTCTTCACGCTCTCCGGCGTGATGCCGTTGGCGGCGTTATATGCGATCTGCTTCTCGCGCCGCCGCTCGGTCTCCGCGATGGCGCGCTCCATCGAGCCGGTCACCGTGTCGGCATAAAGGATCACGCGCCCGTCGACGTTGCGCGCCGCGCGGCCGATGGTCTGCACCAGGGAAGTCTCCGAGCGCAGGAAGCCTTCCTTGTCGGCGTCGAGGATGGCGACCAGCGCGCACTCGGGGATGTCGAGGCCCTCGCGCAAGAGGTTGATGCCGATCAGCACGTCGAAGGCGCCGAGGCGCAAATCGCGGATGATCTCGATGCGCTCCAGCGTCTCGATGTCCGAGTGCATGTAGCGCACGCGCACGCCGGCCTCGTGCATGTACTCGGTGAGGTCCTCGGCCATGCGCTTGGTCAACGTCGTCACCAGGGTACGGTAGCCGCGCTTCGCCGTCTCCTTGACCTCGAACAACAGGTCGTCGACCTGGCTCTTGGCCGGGCGCACCAGCACCGGCGGATCGGTGAGGCCAGTGGGGCGGATCACCTGCTCGACGAAGGCGCCGCCCGTCTCCTCCAGCTCCCAGCCACCCGGCGTCGCCGACACGAACGCCGTCTGCGGGCGCATGGCGTCCCACTCCTCGAAGCGCAGCGGGCGGTTGTCCATGCACGAGGGCAGGCGGAAGCCGTACTCGGCCAGCGTCGCCTTGCGCCGGTAGTCGCCGCGGAACATGGCGCCGATCTGCGGCACCGTGACGTGGCTCTCGTCGACGAACACGAGCGCGTTGTCGGGCAGGTACTCGAACAGCGTCGGTGGCGGCTCGCCCGGCTTGCGCCCGGTGAGATAGCGCGAGTAGTTCTCGATGCCGGCGCACGAGCCCGTCGCCTCCATCATCTCCATGTCGAAGATGGTGCGCTGCTCGAGGCGCTGGGCCTCCAGGAGCTTGCCGTTGGCGTAGAGCTCGTCGAGACGCTGCTTCAGCTCGGTCTTGATCGACTTGATCGCCTGCTGCAGCGTCGGCTTCGGCGTCACGTAGTGCGAGTTGGAGTAGATCTTGACCAGCGCCAGGTCGTCCGACTTTTGCCCCGTCAATGGATCGAACTCGACGATGCTCTCGACGTCGTCGCCGAACAGCGAGATGCGCCAGGCGCGGTCCTCCAAGTGGGCCGGGAACAGCTCCACCGTATCGCCGCGCACGCGGAACGAGCCGCGCACGAAGTTGGCGTCGTTGCGCCGATAGTGCAGGGCGACGAGGTCGGCGATGAGCTGGTCGCGCGACAGCCGCTCGCCGACCTGCACGGTGAAGGTCATTGCCGTGTAGGTTTCCACCGAGCCGATGCCGTAGATGCACGACACGGAGGCGACGATGATCACGTCGTCGCGCTCCAGCAGGGCGCGCGTCGCCGCGTGGCGCATGCGGTCGATCTGCTCGTTGATCGAGGATTCCTTCTCGATGTAGGTGTCGGTGCGCGGCACGTACGCTTCCGGCTGGTAGTAGTCGTAGTACGACACGAAGTATTCGACTGCGTTGTCGGGAAAGAAGCTCTTGAACTCGCCGTAGAGCTGCGCGGCGAGCGTCTTGTTGGGGGCGAGGATCAGCGCCGGACGCTGCGTGCCCTCGATCACCTTGGCCATGGTGAACGTCTTGCCCGAGCCGGTGACGCCGAGCAGCACCTGGCTGCGCTCGTGTTTGTTGATGGCGTCGACCAGCTCGGCGATGGCGGTCGGTTGGTCACCCTTCGGCTCGTAGTCGGAGACGATCCGGAAGCGGATGCCGCCCTCCGATTTCTCCGGTCGCTCGGGCCGGTGCGGCATGAACGTCGGCTGGTCGCCAGACACGAGCGGATGTGTAGCCAGCATCGGCTGGCTTTGCAGGATTTCGCGCGCGCGCTCGGAGCGCTGCTCGGGCTTCGCCAGCAGCGCATCGAGGTACTTGCCGATCGACTCGCCGGCGAATGGCGGCCGCGGCCCCTGCTGGCGCAGCGCCGGCAGCGGCTTGTGGGTCTCTTCGAGGTCATAGCTCGGGCGGGGCTGCGCGGCGCTATCCCCTCTCCCCGTGTTTACGGGAAGAAGGTCGGGGTGAGGGGCAAAATCTGGCGCTGCTCGTAGCTGCCCCTCACCCCCGCCCTCTCTCCCCGCCGAAGGGGCGCGGGGAGAGAGGG
>NZ_WBUE01000019.1 GCF_009026145.1 Hyphomicrobium sp. | reverse complement strand
CCGGCTTCCTGCTCACGCAGCACCGCGATGATCTGCTCTTCCGTGAACCTCGACTTGCGCATCATCCGCCTCCTCTGGAGTAGCGGACTCTACCCAAAGCTGGAGGAGATCGCGGGTCTCAGGTCACGGCGTGTAGTTAGACCAGTCGATCTGGCCGGTAAGAATCGGAACGACTCCGACGATCAGCATCGGAATGATCACGGCAAGACCAATGAACTTCTGGACACTCGCCGTTCCGCTGATGCCTCTGTGCTGGATCGCGAAAACGACCAGCATCAGCGCCGCGCCGATCCAGAACGCGGAGTTGAACGAGAAGCCGACAGGACCCAAGATGCCTGCAGCCAGCGTCCAGTTGCGAATTGCAGGTGTGAGAGCTGACACGCCATCCGCGCTCATGAGCGCCGCAATCGCATCCTGCGCGGTCTTGCCAGCGTTTGCCGCCAGCCACTCTGCGACGCGCGGGCTATCCGCGGCAATTGACCCGGCATGGGCTTTGACCCAGGCCAGCACTTCCGGAGCGTCTGCGGGTGGAATTGGCGCGACCGCATTCAAGATGTACGCGGCCGCGATTGAACATCCGAGAGAAAGCACCGGAGTCCACGCAACCCAGTTGCACCAGACGGACATTGGGGCGATCCACTTACCATAGCGGACCCATGCGGCGGCCCCATAAACGGATGCGCCGCCGGATTTGTTGGGAAACAATCCGGCAATCTCGGCGTATGTGAACGACTGAATGAAGCCCATGATCATGGAGACGATCCAGACCAGGAAGGCCACTTTGCCTACCGTGCCTGCAATGCCGCCGATGGAGAAGAGAACGAGTGCCGGAACACCGCTCGCAACCCAAAATGCGCCCCGCCAATCGATCCCTCGAATCAGCTTGTCGTTAGCAGAGGCTGTCAACCTCTGCGTTTCTGTTGCTATCGTCATTTAACAGCTCTCCCATGTTTCTCTCCCCAATCTCCCTGATCACCGTTTTTGGCGTTTCTATCGTTGTCTCTTACGGGAATTTCTTACGTTCCCTGATACTACTCTTGATCGCTAATTGAACTGCGCCTCCAACTCTTTTGTAAGTTCGAACAAGTCCATGCAAGCCCCGTACGTGGCGACGTTGAAAATCGGCGCCTCTGGATCACTATTCACAGCGATAATGGTATCGACGTGCTTCATGCCGAATAGGTGCTGGACCGCACCCGAAATGCCGATAGCGATATAGAGTTTGCAGGAGCTGGCCACTCTTCCGGATTGTCCAACCTGATGGGGTTTTGGTAGCCACCCTGCATCGACGATCGGACGCGAGCACCCGAACGTGAATCCCATTCTTTCGGCAAGTTGCTCAAAACGCGGCAGGTTGTTCTTTTCCTGGATGCCACGTCCGACAGAAAGGATGTATTCCGCCTTGGCGATGTCGATGTTCGAAGGCGGCGCCTCGACATAGCCCTTATGCTGCATATTTGCAGTAACGGCGGAGAAATCGACGTCGACACCGGTGATCTGAGCATTGCCGACTGCGGTGGGGACCGGAAATGTCGCGCCTCGTAGTGCGAGCACGACGATATCGCGACCAGTGAAGGAAACCTCGAGATTGACCTTGTTTCCGTAAGCTCCGCGAGTGGCGACAAGCTCACCGTTCTCGACGTCGAGGCCAAGTACGTCGCTTGCGAAGCCGGCGCCCAGACGCGCGGCCACTGCGGCGGCGCAGCCCATGCCGTTCACGGTGTGGCCACACAAGATGACTTTCGGCTGGAAGCGCTCGCCGAGCTTGAGTGCAGCTTCCTCGTAGACGTGCGGATCGAAGTGATCGCCGGCCGTCTTGACGGTGACAATTTGATCAACGCCCTGCAGGTTCACCGCACCCGTTAGCGCTCCCGGGTTTTCCGACATCAATGCAACGATCATGGGCCCGCCGAGGCGGTCCTTGATCGATAGCGCAGCGCCGATCATTTCCTTCGTGATGTCGCGAACGGAGCCATTTAGGTGGTCCCCAATGATCAGTGTGCCCGGCATGTTCATCCCCCCTTCTTCTGGTGCATGAGATCGGCGATGATCTTCGCGACCTCCTGCGGTGCGCCTTTTTCCGCTTTTGTCTGCCTGGGAATGTCCGTTCGGCGCACCAAACAGCCGCCACTCCCGCCGACCGCTCCCGCCCCTTCAACCAACACAAGTGGCTTTTGCTTGGCCTGTCCGACCGTTCTCATGATCGCAAAGCGGGGCGTCTCGAGGCCCGTCCGTATTGCAACGACCGCGGCGATTTCAGCTCGTGACTGTGCCGGAGGCCGCCCCCCAGACCCACCACGCCAGGTGCGGCCTGGCTCATTCATTGGAACCATAACACGTACCGGAGAGTGCGCCAACTACTGCGTGCGGTACCTAATTGGTATACTTCTGGACGGTCGCCTCCCAATCGCGGCCTTCCACCAACCGCTCCGCGCCTGAGGGGACCGCGAGTTCTCATCAGTTTCGGCAAGGCGGCTGCTGCCGGCTGGACCCCTTTGGTCGCCATCTCGCCGCCGGCATCGTCAATCTGACCGTCGCGGAGCTCAACCGCAGCGGCGCAATACCCGGCCCTCCTGATGGTGGCAGGAGGCACGAGCGGCCCATTTTGGTGCTCTCCAATGATCAGCGTCCCCGGCATGCCTATGCTCCCTTCTTCTGGCGCACGAGATCGGCGATGAATTTTGCGACCTCCTGCGGGGCGCCCTTAAGCATTTCCGCCTTCGTCTGCTTGGGAATGTACATTCGGCGCACCAGGTAGCCGCCGCTCCCATCGACAACGCCGGCACCGTCTACAACGACCAGCGGTTTTTGCTTGGCCTGCTTGATCATCTTCATTGTCGCAAAGCGCGGCGTATTGATACCTGTCTGAATTGCGACGACAGCAGGAGCCTTGAGCTCGAAATTGTGACGTAGTCCGCCTTCCAATTCTCGTGCGAGCGTCAGCTTCGAGCTGCCATCCCACTCGACTCCGACCACGACGGCTGCGTGGGGCAATCCGAGTATGCGTGCGAGCGCTGTGCCCGTCGCACCGTGCGCGTGGTCGCCAGATTGGACACCGCAGAAGATGAGGTCGGCGGATTCAAGTCGTGCTATGCCCGCCAACGCTCGGGCCGTCGTGATCGGATCGGCGTTCGCCAACGCGGGATCCCAGATCCTAACGGCGCGATGCGCCCCCTTCGCCAATGCTTTGAGCAGTGAGGCATCGGCATCCGCATCCCCTACCGTGATTGCGACAACCTCGCCTCTTCCGAGTTTTTCGACACGCTGCAGCGCTTCCTCAAGAGCGGCGTCGTCCCATTCGTTCAAGGAGAATTCCATGAACTCTTTGCGGACATCGCGGCCATCCGGCGTGAACTCGTACTCATCACCCAATTTCGCCACGTGCTTCACGGTGACAAGAATGCGAGGCCCCTCCTTTGGAGGCGCGGTGTAGTTTGCGAAGACGGCGGGTTGAACCGGCTTGAGATCGCCCCATTTAGCTGGCGTGAGTGCGGTCGACTGAGGCGGCGGCGCAGCTCTGACGGCATCCGCAACTGCAGGAGGCGCAACCGCTGGCGCCTCGGCGTTCGCATCGCTGCGCTCGGCTGACGCGGGCGGCGCAGACATGGGTGGAGGCAACGCGGGGGTAGAACCAGTGGGCGCGGACGGGGACGCACCGGCAAGACGCCCCGTGATGACGGCATCGAGTCGCGCGGCAACGGCATCGGAGATCTGGTTGGCAACCGCCTTGACAATGCGATCTGCGAGCGTCGGCAAGTCTTGAAGCTTGAGCGATTTGAGCTCAATTGCCTCGGCGACCAACTCGGCGAGGTCCTGGACCACGAAATCCTTCTCGTGACCGCCGGTCTTTCGCGCATCCTCAAACATTACGAGATCCTTTGGACAGCAAGTGACAAACACGTCGAGCGATCCAAGTCGCGCGGCCTCATGCACGCGGTTTTCGGAAGGCTTCTCGGTACCAGGTGTATCGGGAATCCAGATGCGTCCGCCGCCGGCGCCACAACAGAAAGAGTTGTCCCGATTGCGCGGCATCTCGATGAGCTCACAGCCGATTAGCTGCAGCACTTCGCGCGGTGCCTCGTAGCCGCCATTCAGGCGCCCGAGGTGGCAGGGATCATGGAACGTCACCCGCTTCTTCAGCGGATTCTTCACTTCAAGGCGCCCATTCCTGAGCAACTCCGCCAGGACGGTGCTGTAGTGCGTGATTGGCGCCACATCCCCAAGGGTTGGGTATTCATTCTTGATGGTGTTGTAACTATGCGGATCGGTCGTGATGATGCGTTTGAATGACTTGGCGCTCTTCATCTGCCCGATGTTGTGGAGGGCTAGTTCCTCGAATAGGCCTTCTTCGCCGACGCGACGCACGTCGTTACCGGCTGTCTTCTCTCCCTCGTGCAGAAGCGCAAAGTCCTCACCTGCCGCCTTCAACAAGCGCGCAACCGTCTGGCTGACTTTCTGGTTACGGGGATCGAATGAGGCGTAGTCACCAACGAACCAAAGCGTTTCGGCCGCTTCCTCGCGAATATCCTTCACACGGAATTCGAGGCTCTTCGTCCATTGCGCGCGCTTGCGCGTATTCTCGCCGAAACTATTTCCGGTGTCGCCGATTGTCGTGATCGTGTTTCGCAGCAGCGGATCCATCACCCCCGTCTCTACGAGGTGCCGGCGCATACGCACGATCAGCGACGGATGCTCAATTCCCACGGGGCAGATTTCTTGGCATGCGCCGCATGACCGGCACGCCCAAAGCGTCTCGGCGGAAATAACCCCCCCGATCAGACTGGGTGGAGCGGGGAGCGCACATCCCTGCGCCGCATCGTTGTAGACGCGCAGATCGAGAATGAAGTCTCTGGGGCTAAGCGGATACCCCGCCGTGCGAGCGGGACAAGCCTCGTGGCAACGCCCGCACTTCGTGCACGCGTCGAGATGCAGCATGTCCTTCCAGGTAAAGTCATCAATAGAGGCTATCCCAGCCCTAGCGGCATTCTTCGGCTCGGCCGGGAGTCGGGCCAGCGGCCGTCGGTCCCTCATGAACAGCGACCCAACGGCAGCGATGATGTGTTTGGCTTTGTACCAGGGGATGGCCGCTGTAAACGCCAGCGCAAGAACACCGTGCATCCACCAATTTGCGCCGCGGATGGAAGCGGCTGTCTCCAGCGACATTCCGCTCGCGGTGAAAGCCTTTGTTACGGTGAACCCGACAGGCGACCACGCCGCCCACGCGGGTTTATCGATCATCAGGCCAACCGCTTCCTGTACAAAGCCTGTCAACTCGATGACCAACAAAACCGATACAAACGCCCAGTCTTCAATGCGCCACTCCTTGGCGACGCGGCGCAGTTGCGTCTCATGCTCGTAAGAGCGGATGTAGTTCAACTTCGGGAGGTGGAAAAACCCCCGTCGGATCATCAGATAGATAAGCCCGCAGATCAGGGCCAAATGGCCCAAATCCAAAAGAAGGCTCATAATTAGGTACATATTGCCCTTGACGAAGGTTATCCCCGTCAGCGGCCTCACAATGTCGATCTCGATGAAGTAAAGCGCCGTTGCGATGAACCCGAAAAAGTACCCGTAGAAGATTCCGGCGTGCGCTAGCCCTGCCAAACGATCGCTTCGCGCCACTGTGCGTTGGGAGAAAACGTCCAGCACCATGCGTAGAAACCGTCGCGGCAAGTCCAGCGGCGCGCCAAGCGAGCGGCCACGCGCGTACTTCGCCACGTGGTAGTAAAACCCATAAGCAAACATCGCCATCGAAGCGATGCCGATCACGTAAAACATGATCAGCTGCTGTGTGCCGAGACCCCAAAGAACTTCGCGCGCTTCCACAACCGGAATCCTAGTCCGCCAATTACCTTCGACTGCCGCTTTGATTTCGAATGAGATGGCGGCAGCACAAAAGCTTGCTCGGAGACCCGGCGAAACCTTGGATCAGCCTGAGCCGATCCTCGGTTTGCCGGAGCCCGGAGGAACCTCGTTAGCCGACCACCTGGCGATCGGAGATTTTTGGATACGTTTCGTGTCCCCAAACCTGGCGTTCGCGTATCCAAGGCTGCGGACGCTGCGGATTTGAGGATTCGAACTCCCGCGCGATGCGATGCCCTTCGAAGACGGCTTGGGCGATCAGTCCGGGAGCATAGCAATCGCCCGCCTGATAGATTGCCTGGACATCATGCTTTGCCCACTCGGCGCGGCGTGCCGCCAGCTCACGCCACAGTGAGTCGTTTGGCACGCGACCGGTTGCGGCGATGATCGTGTCAAACTCGACCTCGACCACCTCGGTGCCAGGGCGGCGGGGTAGTTCGCCTGTCGTCGGGCCGGGCGCCCGCTTATAGCCGTCGCGGAAGATGTTGTAGGCAGTTGCTCTGCCAGGTTGCACTTTAAGCAACCAATGACTGGTCAGCTCGTGAATGTGCTTCTCGTGCATCATGCGATGCAGATTGGGTGCCTCAAGCGTAAAGTGCGTGTATGGAGCTACACCCTTCAGTGGGGTGAGGATCTTCACCTTCTTGCCGCGGTCCGCGAGGAACTCGGCAATGGAGACGCCAGTGAAGTAGCCATCGCAGTCAACCACCAGTACTCGGTCGCCGACCGGCTTGTTCTGCATCAGAACTTGTTCGGGCGTACAAATATACGGAAGCGATGCGTCCAGTCCCTCTACGGGTGAGTGGGTGACGAAATTGGTTCCGTCGTTGGCCCAATATGAGCCAGTCGCAATAACCACTCTATCGGCGCCATAACTCAGAACTTGGTCGGCAGTCATCTTGCCAACGCCGGTGTGGACCTCGACGCTTTTCAGTTTCTGCAACTGGATTTGCCGGTAGGTGATGACACGCGCCCATTCCGAAAGCCCGGGATACTTTACAACCTTGCGCACGCGGCCGCCGAGTTCGGTATCCGCTTCTCTGAGATGCACGTCGTACCCACGCTCGCCCAAGACACGAGCGCATTCCATGCCTGCCGGTCCCGCGCCTACGACAAGTACAGAGCACGAAGAACTCGTTTTCGCGAATTTCTCCGGATGCCAGCCACGGCGATATTCTTCATTGGCCGTCGCGTTTTGCGTGCAGATCATCGGCGGGCCGCCAATCTCCCACCGCGAAATGCATACGTTGCACCCGATACATTCGCGGATATCCTCGTAGCGCCCTTCCTGAATCTTCAGCGGAATGAACGGGTCCGCGATGGAAGGCCGCGCAAAGCCAAGAATATCGAGGCGACCATCTAGAATTCGAGCCGCCATGTCGTCCGGGCTCGTCTCGCGGCTCACGCCGAGAACAGGGACCTTGGCGACTCTTTTGGCGCCGTCAGTCCAATTGCGCTGATGCCCGGCTTGGTAGAAGCGCGAGGGGCCAGCGTCCTCGCCCCATTCGGCAATGTCGCCGATGTTTAGGTCCCATAGGTCCACTACACCTTCACGGTCGACGAGTTCGACGAACTTCAGGCCGTCATCGAGCGCTTGCACGCCATCGGCTCCATAGAGCGTATCGACCGCGAAGCGCGTCGCAATGGCCGCCTCGTGACCGACCGCTGCCTTCACGGCCGCAAGCGTCTCAATCCAAAACCGTGCCCTGTTCTCGAACGATCCACCATATCGGTCAGTCCGGCGATTGTAATAGTGTGACAAGAACTGCAACGGCAGATAGCTGTGCGCACCGTAAACATAGATGATATCAAACCCAGCCTGGACCGCGCGCTTTGCAGCCGCGACGTAAAGGCCCTGCAGATACTTGATGTCGTCGTCATCGGCTTCGTGGCAGTAGGTCAGATACTCGAACTCTGATGCCTGGGCCGTCGGGCCATAGGGAATGGCCCGCGATTCCATGCAAGGCGCGTGCGCGCCTCCATACCAAAGCTCGATACCTCCGAGAGCACCATGCTTGTGCAGACTGTCGGTCAGATGGCGAAGATTGATGACATCGCCCTCATCCCAGATCCGTGCAGATACTCGATGGCAATCATCCGACTCCGGGGAGATAGAACAATACTCGGTGCAGCACGCACCCCAACCACCCTCAGCTTTCATGCCGCGATTAGCGGCCTGTGTTCCCGGCTTCTCCGATCCGGCGCCAATACAGTGCGGCACTTGATAAAATCTGTTTTTCAGAATCTTTGGGCCGATTTTAATGGGTTGAAACAGGATGTCGTGTTTTGGATTTCGAGCCATTAGCTTCCTCCCCAGGCGCTCTATTGGACCATATCCAACCATTTGGCACCATTTAGGTCCATCAACTACAGTATCGGACATAACGGGACCGTGGGCAACAGCAAAAAGGGGGTTAGTCGGGGCGGCATGGAAGCTTATCGCGCTCTACAATCAACATATTGGCCATATTTCAGAATCTTGGTCCCCGATGATTTTTGGTTGTGCTTGGTTGTCTTTTGTTGCCGATCTTGCTACAAGTATGTGTGGTCATGCCGACCGTCTCAGCGTCCCTTGCTGGGCCAGGCGTGCGATTGGGCGGGGCGTGGATGTCTAGAGGCAACAACACGCGCAGCACATCGCTTAGCAGGGGCAACGCTGGGGGCGCCTATGTCGAGCAGATGTAGCCCAAGGCCGAAATTGTCGAACCAAGTGCAGCAACGCGCATTTGAGAATAGAAGCTCAACAAAGGTTCCAAGCAGCAATGTCGGACACGGTCAGCATTCCCCAACCACCATGGGAAGGCGACGCTCTAAACCAACCGTTCGTAAAGGAGAAGGTGAAGGCGACGGCGGCCAAGCTCTTTGCGAAGATCGCTAGTGAGTACTCCTACGGCACACGCATCGAAGCGGAGCGGGAGCTCGCCGGCGAGTTGAATGTAACACGCACGACGATCCGCCAAGCACTCGAGTTCTTGGAGTCCTATGGCATCGTTGCCCGGCGCCCAAATAGCGGAACCTTCGTCACCTTCCGCAGAACGGCGGCCGCGCAAGACGCAAGGAGCGCCGTTACGCACCTACTGGATGTCAGCACGATAGCAGAAACAGCCTCGCCCTTCGAAATGAGCGTGATCTGCTCAATCTTGGAACCTGAAATGGTGCGACTCGCGACATTGAATTTGTCCGCACGGGAGCTCGCCGTCTTGCGCAAGCTGCTCGAGGAAATTGAGGGGATCGTTGCAGACGCCGAAAGGTTCGCGCATCTCGAGAAGCAGTTCTTGATGACGATTGCCGAAGGAACTCACATCCCTTTGTTTGTCACCATGTATGGCATCGTGAACGAGGTTCGCCGACAGCCTCACTGGTGTGCAACGCGTATACAGACTCTTTCGCCAGAGCGTATCCTCGAGGGCCAGAAGAAGCTGCGGTCGTTGTACAAGGCACTCGCCAGCCGCGACATCGAAGGCGCTGTCGAATTTATGAAGCTCCTCATCGCGTCGACGCAGGAGGACATGATCTACTCGCCGTAGCAACCGGCCTCCTTCACCGCCCGTTAGCCAGAAGCTCCTCGCGCTGGTCCCACATGAGGTGAAGTTCCCGCATGTGCTTAATCAAAAGCGCGCTATGAGCAGACCACCACTTTGTGATGGATCCAAACTCGACAATTCTCGCCCGTCCGTCCTGTATTGTGACGACCGGCCAATCTCCGACGAGTGCGTTGTCGATGCCAAATAGCTCGCGTCCCCACCAAATCGCATCGCCGAATGCATGTTTTCCTTCCCCGCCGAGCTTCATCATCGCAAGCACTGTGAGCGGTTCGAACGTGCAAGCACGCTCCACCGCCGACTTCCAGAGTTCGAGTGATGAGGCGTACTCCCACGAGACGGCGCTCCACGTGCCGGGAAAGCGCGAACAAAATTCGTTATAAAACGAGTTCGGCTCAACGAAATTGACCCTCGGGTCGTTGAGCTTCGGGTCATCAAAGTCGGGAAACTGAAATACAAACCTCCCCATAAACTCCATGCTCGTCTTGGTCACCAACTCCCGATAGTCATCGCACGTGCACGAGAGAAGCCAACCTTTGAAACCTCGTTTGAAAGCTTCCTCCGTTAGAGCATGGACAAATGGCTCGTAGGCTGTATCCCAGCACAGTAGATCCGGGCTCTGCTCCATGAGCTTTTCAACGATGTGCGAAAAATCGGATGTCTCCGCCGCAAACAAATGCTCGGCAACAAGCTCTATACCGGCAGCCTCGAATGCAGCCCGGTACGTGGCGATGGAAGGCAGTCCAAGGGCATCATCCTGGGCACACATCGCGACCGTCTTTATTTGTGGCTGATGACGTTTCAACCAATCAACGCCTGTAACGTTGTAGATCGGGTGCACTTCGCTCGGCGCGATAAGCGTTGGCGCATCCGGGGAAAGATCACTTGGGAGGAGGGTAGTTACAAGCATCCTCTGCTGATTTACGAAGTCCCGCACTGGCCTAGTGAAGTCATTTCCACCCAGCATTGTCAGGAGCCTGACTCCATCCTCGAGAACGAGCTTCCGGGCACCCTTAAGCGCGATTTCCGGCTTGAATTCTGTGTCGAAGGCGACGATGTCAACGAGATATCGCCAGTTGCCGACGCGCACGCCGCCGTTGGCATTCACTCGATCCTTCCAGATGACGCAACCATGGTATCCGGGTTCCGCCCAGGCTTTCAATTTCCCAGATAGCGGAGCAAGAAACCCAATCTTCAGCTCCTTCTTCGTGTCAATGGTCAATCGCGGCATCGCCAATGAAAGAGCCGACGACACGGGACTCCTTGTTTTAAGAGCCATTTATTCGCGCCAGATGCCTTTCTTGCATTCGATTGAGAACGCAACAGAGTGCGGCCTCTTTCGCGGATCAAACCACTCCATGGTCGGTTCTCTTGGGCTGAGGTCCCGTCGCATGTCAGCTGCACCCAGTACCTGCGAGCGATGCTACTCTGGCCGCGGCAGAGACGCCAAGCCCTTCTCAAACTCCGAACCTGGGCACCAGGCTCACATCGCGGCTAGGTCCGCGCCGGGATCACCTTGAACGCGATCGCTTCTTGGCGATGCGACGCGCCCGGCTTCCGACGCCGCTGTGCCCACCCATCGACCAACCGGGCGTCACGCAACCCGGCCATCGACGCGACCGCATACCCAGATATGCCGGCGGCCGCAAGAGCATCGGAGATCGGTGATCGATCCAATCGGCAAAGCTGTGGAAGATAGCGCAGCTCCTAAGTTGGGCGCTCTCAAGTTGCCAAGGAGTGACCTGATATGATTGGCACCGGTTATCGCCACCTGGGGCGTGAGATCGCTCGGAAGCAGCGTCGAAACCAGCATTCCCTCCTTGGCCGCGATCTGCTGCACGCCTGGCCACGGGTCGCGCCAAGCATCATAATGAACCTGACGCCGTCTTCTTTGATCAGCTTGGTCGCGCCGGTACGCGCCTTGCCGGCGTCACGCTCCTCGTCGTACGCGACGAACTCAACTCTATACTTATCCTCTCCAACCTTGATGCCCCTGCCGCATTGGTCCAGTCAGCCCAGATCTTGCAGCCATCAAGTCCAGGCTTGCCCCAAGCGGCGACTGCACCGGTCAATGGGGCCAGGAACCCGATTCTCACAACCTTCTCGGCAGCGTGGGCCGCGCCGGATATTCCCCCGAACTCAGCGAGAGCGCCGCGTCGCAGTTGTCTGCAGAAAGCGGCGGCGACTGATCTTATGTGACAGCAAGTTGTTCGACACTGGTTCCTCCCTTGTGTGCATGATCCCCTGTCTCGCGGCTACATTGCGCCCGGCCAGCCCGCGATCGATCCACCTCATATAGACTACTTGCGCGCCACAGCAGGCCACTCGGGCACAAATCTAAAACTTCTCGTCTAAATCTGATCGTTGAAAATATGGCTGTACGGCAGCGTCGCGCACTGGACCGATGGTATATTGTGGTTCAGAGGTGCATGCGAATAAGGCGAGGCACGATGGTCACGTCCGAATGGAAGTGGGAGGCTTTGAGCGCCGCTGCGTGTGAAGCCTACGAAACCGTGCGGTGGCGTGAGGCCTGCCATCTCTGGGATCGCGCTCGCGAGCTTGCCGCAGACCTCCCGGCCGGTGACCCGCGTCGCGCAGCAAGCGCGAGCAATTTCGGAATCACGTTGTTCACAGCCGGACAAATGCCGGATGCGCGCGCGGCATTCGAGGATGCGGTCGCGCTTTGGGCAAGTGGGCTTGCCTGGATTGACACCATGGAAATGTCAGTCGCGGCTCGCAGCTCGGTCTTTCATCTGCGCATGGAGCAACGCCACATGGCAAGCTATCAGGCATTCAGGAGGTCCCGCAACAAGGACCTCCTGAGGGGCTCGATTGCGCTAACAAAATTCAATCTGGCACTCGTCAAATACCATCTCAACTTGGACCGTGAAGCTGATGAGCTCATTGAGGAGAGTATCCGATTGCGGCGCACCTCTTGCGGCGCGACCGATCCGCAATTTGCCACGATGCTTCAGGTCTTCTCGGCGCGATTGGAATCACTTGGTCGTCGTTGCGATGCCGATGGGCATGACGCTGAGGCGCCGCGATGTCTCTGCGAGACCGCGAAGACGAGGCTCGCGGTTTGGACCAGCGAGCGGCCGTCTGAGTTGTGTGACCAGCGGCGGCTGCTTGCAGCAGCATATCTGACAGCGCTGGTCCACGGGCGTGACTTTATGTGACCGCCCAGGCCCGACGCTGTGCCCGCTGGTTGGTCGCGCTCTCTCCGCGCAGCTTTCCACCCGTGCGCTTTGGCGACTGGCCTTGCCGTCCAGCGACTTTGGGTTCTGCCGCGAAGTGTGCTCGCGTGCAACTAGGCCGCCCACTGAGCATTGAACTCGATGAGAAAAAAGAGCCCGTACCTCTAAGGCACGGGCTCTAGTTGCGCTGCCTTGCCGGGAGCGCGGGCAGCGGAGGAAACGTCAAGCGCCAGCAATCATGTACCAATATAATACCATATCGAACCACATGTAGGCCAGCAATACCTCGCCGACCATCACAAGGCGCTGCCGAGACCGGCATGAGCGTCAGGTTGTCCAATGCTGGGCCGCGGACCACGATCAAGGATGACGCATTTCACCACAGCGTGCAGGAAGTCGGCGGCTGTTGCGTCGCCTAGGGCGCGCGACTGCCGGTACCAAGGGCCATGATCGCTTCTCGCGCCAACAGGCAGCCTCGGCGCGCTTCGCTATTCGGAACCGGCGGCAACCCCGTCTCGTCGCGTCAGGAACTATGCGCGCCGATCAGGTCGTTGCGAGCCTTCTCTATGTGTTGCGTCATAGTCTCGGCAGCTAGCGCAGCATCGCGCGCTTGGATCGCCCGCAGTATGGCCGCGTGCTGCTGATTGTAGGCGCGCATATTTTCCGCATTGACGATCTTATTACGCATATGGGCCCAGAGCGCGTGTACCCTGATGGCGTTGATCTCCTGGTAGAGCCGGACGAGAAGGGGATTAGCGGTGGATGATGCCGAGGGCCAGGTGAAACTGCTCGTCCGCTTGCGAATAGCGCACAGAATCGCGATCACGCTCGGCTTCAAGGAGTCCGTTAAGTAGCACCCGCAATCTCTCAAGTTCGCGCTTACTGGCGTGTAAGACCGCCATCCGAACGACTTGCGGCTCGATCGCGGCGCGGACTTCGATTAGCTCAAGTGGGCTAGTTTGTTCGGCGATATCCTGGCCAATTTTCGTTGCTTCAAAGCTAGCGTACGTGCCGCTACCTGGTCGGCGCTCTATGAGTTCTTCCTCTTCGAGAAGCAGCAGTGCCTTTCGGATAGTCGTCCGCGAAGTCCGATAAGCGACGGCGAGTTGCCGTTCTGTCGGAAGTCGCTCTCGATGCGCGAAAATGCCGCCCTTTATGGCCGCCTGTAGCTCGCGAGCGATAGATCGCCCGCCTCGCGCCAGAGACGCATGCTGGGGCTTCAAGCGTGAAGTTTTGCTGCTCATAGCGCCCATAATAGCGTGCTTACTGGCGCCAGTCCTATGAGCGTTAGCCAACGGATGCATACCACTCGTATACCAATTTATTAATTTGGCACATTATTGGAGGCGTGCTAGGAAGGACTCGGTACGGGGTTACTTGGTTATCTGGTCTCTTGTGGCTCAGTGGGGATGGCAATGCCGTTGCCGGATGGAGTGACATTCGTGGTTATTGGTGGCGGGGTTCACGGCCTCAGCACCGCCTATCACTTGGCGAAGCGGTTGCGCGAGCAGAGTCGGGGGTCAGGGGCGGACGTCCTGGTACTCGACAAAGGGCACATCGGCTCTGGAGCATCTGGTATCGCCTGCGGCGTGGTGCGCAACAATTACTACCAGCCGGCCATGCGTGAACTGATGGCGCACAGCGTTTCCGTCTGGGAACGTCATACGGCGGTGCTCAGCTACCACTCTGTCGGCTACATGCAGATCAGCCCAGAATGCATGCATGAGCAGGTTGGTACGATTTACGAGCAGGAGAAGGCAATTGCCTATCCGTCCGTATTTGTTGAGGGCGCGAAGGATTGCGACGCCTACATGAAGGGCCTGTTCGGCGATTGGCAGGCCCAAAACATCACCTCTGTTCTGCATGAAAAGAAGGGCGGCTATGCCAACAACATGCGAAGCGTGGAGGGCCTCGCTAGGCTGGCCCGATCGGAAGGCGTGCGCATTGAAACGGGGGTAAAGGTTACTGGCTTCGAGCGCAGCAACGGCTCCTCAAGCGCAGTGCGCACCGTCGTGACGGACAAAGGCAAGGTGCGTTGCGAGCAGGTCGTTGTCGGCGCCGGTCCATGGATCAAGCAGATCTGGGACATGCTGTACTTGCCGAATTCCATATCGATTAAGGGTCGCGACGGAAAGCTGCACGACGATGTGCAGATGTGGACGTTCTGGTCCCTGCAGGAGGGTACGCTTGGCGTCGACCCGAGGCGCCAGAAGACCAATGACGGCAACATGCCACCCGTTATCCACGTCGATACAGATGCGCCCCTCTATTCAGATATCGATGGCTCGCTGATCACCGACAAATTGTGGGGCATCTACTACAAGCCCGACTTCTATTTTGGCGGCGTGCAGGGCGGGGCTATGCCGCTCAAGATCAATACAGACCCAGACAAAGTTGCCGTCGATCCCTATGGTCCCGCGAGTCCGGACTTCATAGTCGGCGAGGATTTTCGGCGCATGTGGTGTTCGGCGCTCGCACATTGTCAGGCCCGCTTTGTTGGTCAAAGCGGTAAGTATCGCGACGAGCCCTCTGGTGGCATCGGCTGCTTCACGCCAGACAACTTCCCGATCTTCGATCGGTTTTGTGAGAATGTCTACGTAATCGCCGACAGCAATCATGGTTACAAAATGATCGGCGTCGGAGAGTTGGTAGCCACTGAATTGACCGGCACCACCAATCGACTCCTGGAGCCGTTCCGATTTGATCGATACGTAAGAGGGGAACTGCACCCGGTATCCAACAGTCCTTATCCGTGGAGCTGAAGTTCGACTCCGCTTAGAAAGAGTAGAGACACGACAACAAAAAACACGAGGAAACGTCAAGTTGGAGAGGATTTTATGTTCAGGACCACCGAAGTCGAAAAGCCAGTGAGTTCCTTCGTTGCGAGCGAACTGGACCGACACGTAAACGCACCCGGCCGCAGCGATCTTGTCCGACAAGTGCGAGAGAAGATCGACAAGCTCGGCATTAAATATATCTACTATCAGTTCATTTCCGTGACCGGCAGGATCGTCGGCAAGGGCATCCCCGCCAGTCATTGGGAACGCGCGGCCGAAAAGGGCTTTCAGCTCGTTTACGGCGCGACAGCGAATCTCTTCATTGACCGCCATGGTCAGTACATCGGGTACGGCCCGGAAGCCTCCGAGTTGATCGGGATCCCCGACCCGGAGACGTTCCTGCAGCTTCCCTGGGACAAGCGAGTAGCGCGTGTCTTCTGCACCTGTTTCCGCAATCGCGAAGAGGACGCCAATGGCGGCGGGCACCTTTCATCCGACTGCCGGGGTAACTTGCGCATTCATCATGGAGAATTCCAGAAGAAGCATAAGATGCATCTGCGCATGGGTTGCGAACCCGAAATGATGTGGTTGAAGAAGGATGAGCTTGGAAAGCCAGACGGTGGATTCTCCAAGCCCTACTGTTACCATATCGACCAGTTCGAAAGTCTGCGTCCCGTATCGATGCGGGTGATCGAATACGCTGGTCAAATGGGTCTCGACATGATCCAGGGGGATCATGAGGACGCGCCCGGACAGCTCGAGTTGAACTTCGCCTTTGACGATGCTTTGCGCACCGCTGATCGGTTGGCAACTTATCGCCAAATATGCGCCCAGGTGGCGCGTGAGTTCAATCTCATCGCCTGCTTCATGACGAAACCCTTCATGGGAGTTGCCGCCAACGGTTGCCACACTAATGTTTCTTTGTGGAGCGCCGGTGACGACGAAGTCAATCCGCTGGGCAATGAACAGCTACCCGGCATGCCCGAGGTGTTTACATATAGAAGTGGTGGCACGAACCACTTCATGCCGGATTCTCGCGCTCATCCCAAAAAGCCGGGTCCCATTGGCCTTCATTGCATCGGCGGGGTGATTGATCACTTACCTGCGCTCACGGCGATCGGTTGCTCGACGGTGAACTCTTACCGCCGGCTCTGGGATCAAGGCTTTTGGGCGCCCGTCTATGCTGACTGGGGCTACCAGAACCGCACCTGCGGCCTGCGTGTATCGGCGCCGGGACGCTTCGAGTACCGGGCCGTCGACAGCATGGTCAATCCCTACCTTCTCGCCTCTGCGCTGCTGATGGCCTTCGATGATGGCCTAAGCCGCAAGCTGGATCCGGGGGAGCCGGAGAGTCGCAACATCTACGAGGCGATGAAGGAGGGCAAAGCCGTGAAGAAATTGCCGCTGACGCTGGGTCAGGCGCTCGAGCGGCTCGATGAGGACGAGGTCATCAAGAAGGCCTTGCCCGACGAGATGTACAAGGTCTTCACCCACTACAAAGGCGACGAATGGGCCCGCTTCAACGCCACCGTCACCGAGTGGGATGTGGAACGGTACCTCGACTGTCTGCCGTGATGTCTAAGGTGCCGCCAATCCCTTCGGACCGTACGTACGGCGGAATTGGCAGGCACTCGACGATGAAGCTGAGAGAGAACCCGGTAGGAGATCGCAGAATGTGTGGAATTGCAGGCCTGCTGCATAGAGGACGCGGCGGGGATATCGGCAAAGAAATGACGGCGATGCTTCAATCACTCAAGCATCGAGGGCCCGATTCGACCGGCTATGCCCTTTACGGAGAGACCAAAGGTGCAAACCGATACGTGATGCGTTTCAAGGTGGCCGAGCAGGATGACCTGCGCCACGGCTTCAAGATCAGAGAGCAAATCAACGAGCGCCGCGCCGAGGTCGATCACCGCCTTCGGCACCTCAATGTCAAACCAGCCGAGGCGAAGGAAGCCACGGACTACGCTTTCAAGTATGTCTTCGAGTACAGTGGCGAGCTTAAGAAGCTTGTCGACAACCTCGAGGAGATTGAAGGTGTCGAGCTGCTTTCGATCGGAAATGCGCTCGAGTTGGTGAAGGACTTGGGCGATGCGAAGACGGTCTCCGATCAGTACAAGCTAAAAGCTTTCCACGGCACACACGCCCTCGGCCATACACGCATGGCGACTGAATCAGATG
This sequence comes from Hyphomicrobium sp., assembly GCF_009026145.1. Taxonomy (GTDB): domain Bacteria; phylum Pseudomonadota; class Alphaproteobacteria; order Rhizobiales; family Hyphomicrobiaceae; genus Hyphomicrobium_A. The sequence goes on along the minus strand of NZ_WBUE01000019.1, from coordinate 67,066 downwards.
TCGACATTCGCTCGGCGCATCCGTACTGGGCGTACCCGTTCAACGATGTCTCCGTCGTGCACAACGGCCAGCTCACCAACTACTGGAACAACCGGCGCGAACTAGAGCGCCGAGGTTCCCGCTTCATGTCGAACTGCGACAGTGAGCTGATCGCCGTCTACCTCGCCGATCGCATGAATCAGGGCGACACGCTCGAAGACGCCATGCGCCGTTCGATCGAAGAACTCGATGGCGTATTCACCTATCTTGTGGCCACCTCCGACAGCCTCGGCATGGCCAAGGATACGATGGCCGCCAAGCCCATGGTTCTCTACGAAGGCAAGGAACTCGTCGCACTGGCGAGCGAGGAAGTTGCCATCCGATCAATCTTCCCCGACGAAATCGAAACATTCGACCCTTATGAAGGAGACGTCCGCGTATGGCAAAACTAGCAAGCCTCGAAGGCCAGGGTATGCACAGTGAAGTGCTGCTCGGCCGCACGCAGCAGCGCTTCTTCGACGTCAGCACGAAAGCCGAGGACCGATTCACCTATCCGTGGGCATACGAGGTCGATTTCAATAAGCGCGCCGAGTTCGATGCCGCGAGCATGGATACGCACGACATCAACCTCAAGATCCGAGAATTGATGAGCCATGGCAACGGCACCATCGTCGTCAAGAACCCGGGCGCCAAGCACTCGATTGGGGTCGGATTACTGAACCGCGCGAGGATCTATTACGAAGGCTCGCTCGGCTATTTTGGATGCGGCTTGCTCGACGGCCCCAACGTCACGATCAAGGGCCGCGTCGGTTGGTCATGCGCCGAGAACATGCTCGCCGGCACGGTCGTCGTCGAAAAGAACGCTGGTTCCTGCTTTGGAGCTGCTCTGCGCGGCGGCGACCTCGTCTGCAAAGGTGATGTCGGCGCTAGGACCGGTATCGACCAGAAGGGCGGCTCCATCATCGTTGGTGGCCGCACAGGTGCCTTTTCCGGCTTCATGATGCAGCGCGGTCGCATGGTTGTGCTGGGCGATGCCGGCGCCAACTTGGGCGATAGCATGTACGACGGCACCATTTACGTTGGCGGCAAGATCGCCAGTCTCGGAGTTGACGCCATTGAGGCCGAAATGACCGACCTCGATGTCGATTGGCTCTCGCGCAAGCTCGCGATGTACGAGATCGATCCGCCGAAAGACCTTCGTAAAATGACGAAGATCGTCTCAGGTAAGCAGCTCTGGAATTACGACACTCTGGAGCCAACCGAAAAGAAACTGGTGCTTTAGGAGGAATACGACCCATGAGTGCAAAACCAGCGCCAGCAAAGGCCCGCGATCCGGAGGCTTTCGATCCGGGTGCCCGCAATAAGCAGCTGCTTGGCCACAGCCGGATCTTCACGCCGGAGGTTATCGACGACATCCACATCAAGGCGGAGCTCGGTCGCTACCGCATGCGCGGGTTCTCTTTGTTCAAGAAAATTCCGCATTGGGACGACCTGACTTTCCTTCCCGGCACGCTGACGCGCTTCGTCATTGAGGGCTATCGCGAGAAGTGCATCACCAAGACAGTGCTTGGCCCGCGTGCCAAGCGGCCGATGGTGCTAGACATTCCCGTATATGTCACTGGCATGAGCTTCGGCGCGCTCTCCTATGAGGCGAAGATCGCGCTTGCCCGTGGTGCCACGATGGCGGGATCGGCGACGTGCTCCGGTGAAGGCGGCATGATCCCCGACGAACGCCGCTACTCCAGCAAGTGGTACTACCAGTGCATCCAGAGTCGCTACGGCTTTAACCCCCACCACTTGCGCTTGGCTGATGGCGTTGAGTTCTTCATCGGTCAAGGGTGCAAGGTCGGCCTCGGCGGCCACCTCATGGGCCAGAAGGTCACCGACCAGGTGGCCGAGATGCGCTCGCTGCCTGCCGGTATCGATCAGCGCTCGCCGGCGCGTCATCCCGACTGGCTGGGACCCGACGATCTGGCCCTTAAGATCCAGGAGGTTCGCGAGGCGACGAACCACGAGATACCAATCCAGTTGAAGCTCGGTGCGGCGCGCGTCTACGACGACGTGCGTATGGCGGCCAAGACCGGGCCGGATGTGATTTACATTGACGGCATGGAAGGCAGTACCGGTGCAGGCCCTCACTTGGCGACAGAGGACACGGGCGTTCCTGGCATCGCCGCCATCCGTCAGGCGCGTAAGGCGTTGAACGACGTCGGCATGTCGGGCCAAATCTCGCTGGTGTACGCCGGCGGCATCCGTAACGGTTCCGACATCGCAAAGGCCCTGGCTCTTGGCGCGGACGCAGTTGCAATCGGCCATTCGGTCCTCATAGCGCTCAACTGCAACAAGGCGATCCCCGAAGCCGATTACGAAACCGAGGTCGGTGTTCCTCCCGGTTACTGCTACCACTGCCACACCGGGCGCTGCCCAGTTGGGGTCGCCACACAGGATCCGATCCTGCGCAAGCGTCTCGATCCCGACATGGCTGCCGAGCGTGTCTATAACTTCCTGCACACGCTCACTATGGAGTGCCAGATGATGGCGCGCGCCTGTGGCAAGACCAACATCCACTCGCTGGAGCCAGAGGATCTCGCAGCCCTCACCATGGAAGCTTCTGCCATGGCCATGGTGCCTTTGGCGGGAACGCAACACACCGTCGGCCGACCTGACATGAGCCGCTACTAAGGAGTTACACAAATGGCAGACATCAAGCCAGGAAAGCCCGTCGCAGTGCCTCACCAGCCGTCCGATATCGACCACTTCATCAAAGGCGATGGCGTCGACACCGAGCGCGAGAAGCTGATTGGACAGCATATCGGCTATCGCTATGACGTGAACCTTGTCCCTGATTACAAAAGGCTCACGCCGTTCCTGAAGCGCTACATCGAGACCATGGGGTGGTCCGACCTCAATTGGCTCGAAGACGTTCACATGGGATACGAAGAGGGCCGTCCGGCGGTGTTCGACCGCAACGTCAACGGATGGGTGCAGGTGCCGGCCGGCGTAAAATTGCCCGACAACCAGCAGGATCGCGACATGATAGCGCGTGAGTTGCTCATCAAGTTCCAGATGAGTGAGAAGCATCCGCTCGTCGACCTTCGCAAGGCCTACGCGAAGTTCTAGGTGGGGGGTGACGAAGCCGTTGGTTCGTCCACGCCGAGCCAACGGCTCCGCCTGCTGGAATGCGTGTTGAGCGGGGGGTGAACGACGCGCTTGCGCGAGACGGAGCGCAACACTTGGCGCGCGAGCTCGTTAAGGTCGCGGCGTATCCCAGATGGTAACGGCGCGCCTACCCGGCAATCAGGTGCTAGACAGCGGGATCCATAGTCATGGCCAGCGATCGCTATTCCATATTTTCCGTCCTGCGCGAGGCGCTGCGCGGCCACACCGGCTGGAAGCCCGCGTGGCGCGATGCGGACCCCAAGGCAGAATACGACGTCATCATTGTTGGTGGCGGCGGTCACGGACTGGCAACGGCCCTTTATCTCACGAAGGTATTCGGTGTGGACCGTATTGCGGTGCTCGAGAAGGGCTGGATTGGCGGCGGCAACGTCGGGCGCAACACCACCATCGTCCGCTCGAACTACATGCTCCCGGGGAACATCCCCTTCTACGAGCTTGCCCTGCAAATGTGGGAGAAGCTCGAGCAGGAGCTCAACTACAATGCCATGGTGAGCCAACGCGGCGTGCTCAATCTCTATCACTCCGACGGCCAGCGGGATGCCTTTGCCCGCCGCGGCAATGCAATGCGGCTGCACGGTGTCGATGCGGAGCTGCTCGACCAGGATGCAGTGCGCAAGATGGTGCCGTTCCTCGATTTCGGGAACGGCCGTTTCCCTATCCGCGGCGGCCTGCTGCAGCGGCGCGGCGGCACCGTGCGCCATGATGCCGTGGCGTGGGGTTACGCGCGTGCGGCCGATCGGCTCGGCGTCGATATCGTCCAAAACTGCGAGGTGAAAGGCTTCAGGTTCGAAGGAGGAAAGATCGTCGGTGTCGACACGACGCGCGGACCGATCGGCGCGCGCAAGGTCGGCTTGGCCGTTGCAGGCAGCTCCTCGCGCGTCGCCGCGATGGCCGGGTTGCGCCTGCCAATTGAAAGCCATGTCCTCCAGGCGTTCGTGACCGAATCCATCAAGCCGTTCATCGATTGCGTCGTCACCTTCGGTGCGGGCCACTTCTACATCAGCCAATCGGACAAGGGCGGCCTCGTCTTCGGCGGCGACATTGATGGCTACAATACCTACGCGCAGCGCGGCAACCTGCCTGTTGTCGAGGACGTGTGCGAGGGCGGCATGGCGCTGATGCCACGCATCGGCCGCGTTCGCGTGCTGAGGCACTGGGGCGGCATCATGGACATGTCGATGGACGGCAGCCCGATCATCGATCGCACGCCGATCCCGGGCCTCTATCTCAATGCCGGCTGGTGCTATGGCGGCTTCAAGGCCACGCCTGCGTCGGGCTTGTGTTTCGCACACCTTCTGGCCCGCGATGCGCCGCACGAAGCCGCCGCCCCCTATCGCCTCGACCGCTTCGCGACCGGCCATGCCATCGACGAGAAGGGTATGGGGCCGCATCCCAACCTTCACTGAGCATTCGCCACGGGAGATCATCGATCATGCGCATAGCGTGCCCTTATTGCGGCGAGCGGAGCCTCGACGAGTACCTCTATTCGGGCGACGCCACGGTTCGTAGACCGGACACCTCGAATCCAACCGCCATCGCCGACTTCGTGAGCTATGTCTACGAGCGCACCAATCCCCCCGGCCAGCATCGTGAGCTCTGGTACCATGCCGCCGGCTGCCACGCCTGGCTGGTGTTGACGCGCGATGTCAGTACGCACGCCATCGCCTCCATCGAGCCGGCGAAGGACGTCGCCCTCGGCGCTAGTCCCGCGATGAAGGACACAGCCTGATGGCACGGTCGGCAAGCACACAGCCCCAGCGCCTCGCCGAGGGCGGGATCATCGATCGCCAGCGCACCATTCAGTTCACCTTCGACGGGGTGACCTATAGCGGCCATTTCGGCGATACGGTCGCGTCCGCCCTGCTCGCGAACGGCGTCATCCTCACCGGCCGCTCGTTCAAGTATCACCGCCCGCGGGGGATATTCAGCGCCGGATCAGAGGAGCCGAACGCCCTTGTCGAGCTTCGCTCGGGCGCCTACCGCGAGCCGAACACCAAAGCGACCATGGCCGAGCTATTTGATGGGCTCGAAGCGACGAGCCAGAACCGCTGGCCATCGCTCAACTTCGACGTCCTGAGCCTCAATTCCGCTCTAGCGCCGATCTTCGTAGCGGGCTTCTACTACAAGACCTTTATGTGGCCCTCGGCGCTTTGGGAGAGGGTCTATGAACCTGCCATCCGCCGGGCAGCCGGGCTTGGCCGTGCCGCGGATGGTGCAGACCCCGACAGCTATGAGAAAATGACGGTACACACGGATGTGCTCGTGATTGGCGGGGGACCGGCCGGCCTCATGTCAGCCTTGGCCGCGGCTGGCTCGGGCGCGAGGGTGATCCTCGCCGATGAGCACGCCGCGCTCGGAGGGCGTGCCATCGATGATGCAGCGATGATTGACGGCAAAACCGCGCACGATTGGGTGCGTTCGGTTGAGGATGAGCTGACAAGGAATGGCAATGTTCGTGTCTTGCGGCGAACGAGCGTGTTCGGCACCTATGACGGCGGAACATATGGTGCCGTCGAACGCGTCAGCGATCACCTTGCGGTTGCTCCCGGCGGACTTCCGCGGCAGCGTATATGGCGTATCGTTGCAAAGCACGTCGTGCTTGCCAGCGGTGCAACGGAACGTCCCATCGTGTTCGGCAACAATGACCGCCCCGGCGTCATGCTTGCGGGCGCCGTTCGCAGCTATATCAACAGGTACGGCGTCGTTCCGGGACAACGGGTCATCGTCTTCACCAACAACGACTACGGCGCGAGCACTATCACCGACCTCGCTCGCGCGGGTGCAGAGGTTGTGGCAGTCGTCGATTCACGACCCAAGCCCTCCGAGACGGTTGCCCGCCTCGCCAGCAGCGTCGGCACCAAGCTCATAACGGGTACCGTCATCACCAAGGCTCTGGGCAGAAAGCGTGTGCGCAGCGCAATTGTGCGGACGCAAAGCGGCGCTGAATTACGCCTCGACTGCGATCTTATTGCTGTCTCCGGGGGATGGAATCCAAACATCCAGCTATCGACGCATCTGGGCTCCAAGCCCCAATGGAACGAGAGACACCATTGCTTTCTGGCTGGTACGCTCCCCTCCGGCATGTCGCTCGCCGGGGCCGTCGCAGGCGACTTCTCGTTGCCCAAGACCCTCTCTGGAGGCGCCGCGGCAGGTTCCGCCGCCGGCGCTGCGAGTGGGTCCGAGCCCGTCGCAGTCCAACCGCCCTTAGCCGTCGGCGAGAGCGAGGACATTACACCGCTTTGGCGCGTAAAGAGCCCGGCGGGCAAGGCCTTCGTCGATCAGCAGAACGACGTCACAGACAAGGACATCGAGCTTGCCGAGCGCGAGGGATTCCGCGCGGTAGAACATATGAAGCGCTACACCACGCTCGGCATGGCTACGGACCAGGGCCGCACGGCGAACGTCAACGCCTTGGCCATTATGGCCGAAATCACTGGCCGCACGATACCGGGCATTACATTGGCGCGTCCACCTTACGTCCCCGTTGCTGTAGGTGCGCTTGCTGGCCACCACCGAGGCAAGAGCTTCAAGCCGACGCGGCTGCCGCCGTCCTACCGGTGGGCGAAGGAACAGGGCGCCATGTTCGTCGAGGCCGGGCTGTGGTTGCGTCCGAGCTACTTCCCGCGCGCCGGCGAGCGCGACTGGCTGGAGACGGTCGCGCGTGAGGTCAACACCGTGCGCAGCGCCGTCGGTATCTGCGACGTGTCAACCTTGGGCAAGATCGATCTGCAGGGAGCAGACGCCGCCGTCTTCCTCGACCGAATCTACATGAACGGCCTCAAGACCCTGGCCGTAGGCAAGGCGCGCTACGGCGGCATGCTGCGCGAGGATGGCATCTTCTTCGACGACGGCACGATCGCCCGTTTCGGCGAGCACCACTACTTCATCACGACGACGACGGCCAACGCGGTGAAGGTCCTCCAGCACATGGAGTACTGTCACCAATGGCTGTGGCCGGAGCTCGACGTGCAGATGATCTCGGCCACCGAGCAATGGGCGCAGTATGCCGTAGCGGGGCCGAAGTCGCGCGCGCTACTGCAAAAGGTCGTCGACCCGGCGTTCGACATTTCCGACGCCGGCTTTCCATATCTGCAGGTCGGCGGCGTCACGGTCTGTGGCGGTGTCAAGGCTCGTCTTTTCCGCCTCTCCTTCTCGGGCGAGCGAGCCTACGAGATCGGTGTTCCGGCACGTTACGGCGATGCCCTCATGCGGCGCCTTTGGGAAGCCGGCCGCGAGTTCGGCGCCTGTGCTTATGGCACCGAGGCCTTGGGCGTAATGCGCATCGAGAAGGGCCACATCAGCGGCCCAGAGCTGAACGGAACGACGACCCCGCACGACCTCGGCCTCGGCGGCATGGTGTCGACGAAAAAAGACTTCGTAGGACGCGTCCTCGCCGCTCGGCCCGGACTTCTCGATCCGGATCGCCCGGCGCTCATCGGCTTCCGCCCCATCAAGCGCTCGGCGCGGTTGCGCGCAGGCGCGCACTTCCTTGCACGAGGGGCCAAGGCAACGGCTGCTAATGACGAGGGGTACATGACATCGGTCGCGTATTCGCCGTCGAACGGACACTGGGTCGGTCTCGGGCTTTTGAAGCACGGGCCTAAGCGTATCGGCGAGATCGTCCGCGCCTACGATCCGCTGCGCGGCGGCGATACGCTGGTTGAAGTCGTCAGTCCCGTGTTCGTTGATCCAGAAGGAGTGCGCGTCCGTGGCTGATGGCTCTCTGCACTCCTGCTCCGCATTCTCGCAGCTCGAGCCTGTATCGACGGCGGGCCTAGCGATTGAGGTGCGTGAGGACCTCACCAAGGCCAGCTTCGCGGCAGCGAAGGGCAACGTGCAGGCAGTATGTGCGACCATCCGCGAGGCCTATGCCGTTGAGCTGCCGCGGCGGCCGGGGCGCGTCGAAGGACGTGGCGTCGCCTTCGTCTGGACCGGCCCCGACCAGTGGCTCGCCCTCGCCGAGGGCGCAAACGGGCGGGATCTTGAACTCGAGCTGAAGTCGCGTCTGACAGGTCTCGCCTCTGTGGTCGATCAGTCCGACGGCCGCGTCATCGTCCGCGTCGCGGGCCCGATGGCGACAGAGGTCTTGGCCAAGGGTGTGCCCATCGATCTGCATCCCCGCGTGTTCGGCGTCAACAGCGCCGCCGTAACCCATGCCAGCCACATCGGCATCGTCATCTGGAGACTGGATGATGCTCCAACCTTCGAAATAGCGATGTTCCGCAGCTTCGCCGACAGCTTCACGCATTGGCTGCTCGATTCAGCAAGGGCAGCCGCAGCGGCGGCCGGCTGACAACAGAGTCGAAGGCGAGCGACCCTCGCCAGCCAGAATGGGGTGAGCAGATGAGCGAGAAGATTGGCGTACGTGTCGGAGAAGCGCTCGTCGCCGGCGGACCGCCAGGCACCGCAGCCGAGCCTGAAGTTGCCATTGGCGAGATGGATGGACCATTCGGCGCCACGTTCGCCAACCTGCTCGGCAACCAAGTGAAGGGCCACAGCCGCGTACTGGCGCTGCTCAATACGGATGTCATGGTCCGCCCGCCGACGCTGTGCGTGAGCAAGGTGACGGTCGACAACGAGCGCTATACCAACATCCTCATGGGCACGGTGCAGTATGCAACGGCCATGGGTGTCCTCGATGCAGTACGCCTCGGCGACATCCCGCGCGACAAAGTTGACGATATTGGGTTGATCGTCTCGGTGTGGCTCAATCCCATGGTGGCGAACATTGACGGGCTCGACCACAGGCTCTTGTTCAAGATTCATCGCGAGGCAACCACACGGGCAATTCACAAGGCGATGTCGAACCAACCCTCGATCGACTGGCTTCTCAAGCACCAAGAGAAAGTCATTCACAAGTACTTCGAGAAGGCTCTCAAAGGCGAGATCTGAAGAGAGTAATCAAGAGTCTCGAACGTCAGGCGGTTGGTCTCCCAAACGGATCATCGCCCCGTTGTTGCGCGCCAGCCATTGCAGTGGAAGGACCTACGGCCGCCGGTCCTATTGGGGTATTCGACGACCCAGCCGTAATGCGCCGGACGCACCTGCATCCGGGCAACGCCCAGCGGCGCGAAGACGGGATCTGCGAGTCCTTCGAGCCACTTGGCCTCTTTGACACAAATCAACTTACGCCGATCTGCCCACGCTTATCTAAGCAGGCCAAGGACAGCGACATTGCACAGCTCGAAACCGTTCCGCTTTGGAGTGCTGCAAATGCGCACCTATCCCCTCGACATCGATCCTGGTCAGGTCGTTCGCTGGATCATCCAGGAGCACCGGGTGGCGCCGTCGCGCTTCAGGATTGTTGCCCAGTGTGCATCCGCGGTGCGGGACATTCCGGCCCGCAGAGAACTTCGCCTCGGCGACGAGGAGCGCGAAGATCTGAGCGAAGTCGACACGATCGCGACGCTCGAAATCGCGCCCGCTCACGCCAAGGAAGGCTGGCTTCTGACCGTGGAGATCGAGGATGAAGCCGGGCCCCGCCTGTCGGAAAAGGGGCCGCTGGTCGAAGGAGAGGGGCAGATCGACCTCGGCAGGTTTTACGACGAATTCATCCGGCCGGAACGCGGCATCGCGAATGTCGTTGCGGCGGTAGACGACGATGCGGCCGAAGTCCGTCTTAACGCGCTCGTCAGCAGCATCGAACAAGATCGTCACGGCCCCAACCGAACGGCGAGCACATAAAATAGCAGCGTGGACCAGGGTAGTCCGGCCGCGCATGAGCCCGCCGGCCAGCAGGCGCCCAGACGGCGCTTATCGTAAAGCCAGCTCCTCGGACCACCAAACGAAGGACGCTGAGATGCCTGAATTGCCCGACGTTGAAGGCTTCAAGCGCGTCCTCGCAAAGAGTGCCTTGGGCAAGACGATAGATCAGGTCGTGGTGAATGATGCGCGCATCCTCGGCAAGCTCCCCGCCCGGGCATTTATCTCTCGCCTTAACGGCAGCAAGCTCATCGAAGCCCGGCGTCACGGGAAGCACCTTATGGCCCATGTTGATCGGGGCGGCTGGCTGACCTTGCATTTCGGCATGACTGGCGCGCTTCAATTCCTGCGGAAGCCCGACAACGAGCCGCCCTTCACGCGCGTGCGCATCGATTTCTCTGACGATGGCTCCCTTGTCTATATCAACAAGAGAATGATTGGACGTGTCGATCTGGTCGAAGATGCAGCCGACTTTGTCGCGGGTGAGAATCTGGGGCCGGATGCACTCGATCGGCGCTTCGATTTCGACGCATTCAGGGCTGCCGTGTTCGGCAGCAAACGTGATGTGAAAGCGCTATTGATGGATCAAAAAGTCATCGCCGGCATCGGGAATATCTACTCAGATGAGATCCTGTTCCGGGCTCGCATTAATCCAGCTGAGCGGACGGACAAGCTCGCGCCAAGCCAGCTCAAACATCTGTTCTCGGTGATGCGCAAGGTCCTAAGAACGGCGGTTGCCCGCGGCGCCGGCTCGGAGCACTTCATCGACCGATTGCCCGAGGGATCCCTCCTTCCCGAGCGAAGGAAGGGAGGGCGTTGTCCCCACTGTCGATCAGTCCTGAAGGTTTTCAAGATCGGCGGCCGCACTGCTTATTGCTGCCCGCGGTGTCAGAAGTGCTGATGAGCGGTGACCATCGAGCTACACGCGTGAAACCGCCGCCGCCGGCATCAATGCCCACAGTTGTAGCCGAGGTGCCAGCCGAAACCGCGAACGGCTCAAGCGAGACCGTAGCCGGAAGGATAAGAAAGGACGCTGATCCGAGGGACGGGGAAGAGGACCAGCGCCCCGCCACTTGCCCTAGGGGGGATAGGGCGATCTTCCGTGAGGGACGGAAGTTGCGGCTAACCTTTGCTCGCAGTTGTCCGCATGCAGGGCATTGATCTTTGTCAATTACCGTTGTCGCCTGTGGCTGCGCGGGGGCGGCACATCCGCAGGTCTGCTACCTGTTGTTGAGGCCGATTTGTAGGATGACCTACGTTGATTTCGCCGGCGACACGATAGATCTCGTCGCGTCCGCCTTGGGCCGAATTTCCTGTGGCATCGTTCCGCGGACGAGATAGCAGACATCCTCGGCAATGTTCGTCGCCCGATCCCCGACACGCTCAATGTCGCGCGCCATAAACAGCATCTGAGTGCCCACCGATATGCGCTGCGTGTCCTTGATCATGTAGTCGAGCAGTTGGCGGAATAACTCCGTATACCGCCTGTCGAGCTCCTTGTCGCGCGACCATACATCCTCTGCTTGGCGATCGTTTCCGGCCTCATACGCATCCATCGCGTCCTTTAGCATCAGCACTGCGAACCGGCCAATGTCTCCAAGAGCACGCATAGGCTCTTCCCCACTTGCTCTCAGCGTGATCAACCGTTCGGCAAGATCCGCGGCATAGTCACAGACACGCTCCAACTCGTTCGCCATCCGTAGGGCGGACAGCACCGCACGCAAATCATTCGCTACGGGCTGGCGCAGAGCCAGTAGGCGAATGGCGAACTGGTCGATATCGAGCGCCATGCGATTGGCCTCGGGCTCGCGCTGCAAAATCCGCTTGGCCAATCCTGCGTCCAATTTGCCAGCTGCATCGAGCGCCCCATTCAGTTGTTCCTGCGCGAGACGCCCTAGGCTCATGACTTGAGCCTTAAGGCCGTCGAGCTCCTGATTGAAGGACCTCATGGTATGCTCGCTCACGCGTACCTCCCTTGGTCACGCACACGACAACGCTAACAACGCCGAACTCAGGCACCATGACCAAGATCAACGTGGGCTCTAATTCGATCACGCTGGCGCGGCGCAAAGCGCAGCACAACAGCATCGATGAGGGAGCAAATTAAGCCCGAAAGCCCTTTGCTTTGAGGTATCTGACGCACCCGGCAAGCGTCTCGAGCTTTGGATAGTCGCGCTCGGGGATTTCGATGCCGGTTACCCTATGCAGTTCGATCACGAAATTCAGCAGATCCATCGAATCCACCTCGAACTGGTCACGCAAGCGCTTCTCGGCGGCAATCTCCTCTCCTTCGAGGTCAGGCGCGACCTTCAAGAGAGCAGACTTCACGAGTTGTGCGAGTTCGGCGTCGGTCACAGCTTTTCCGGGCTATGCAGGAGTTGCTGAAAGTGAGTGAGGAATTGTGCTGCCCGCCGCCCGTCGCTCACCCGATGGTCTCCCGCGACCGAAACGGACAGAGTCCGGCGCACGCTGAGGGTTCCCTTGTCGACCCACGGACGTTCGGCGATCTGGCCACAGCCGATAATCGCTACCTGCGGCGGATAGATCAGCGGCAGGACCGTGTCGGCGGTTTCCTCGCCAAGATTGGAGAAGGTCACCGTGCCTTGCGACAGCTCTGAGCTTCTGAGGCGCCCGCTACGAACCCGCGTTATCAGGTCCCTGAGCTTCTCCATCAAGTCATCCATCGCGAGGGTCTCCACTTCCAGGATCGCTGGCGCGATAAGGCCTCCCCCGCGCATCGCCACGGCAACTCCCATATTGATATGCTCGGCGGGCTGAAATTTTCCTTCTTCATAGTGGCCGTTGAGCTCAGAGTTTCTTTTAAGAGCGAGGGCGGCAGCCCGCATAAGCGGGACGGCGTAAATCAGTCGCGCCGGGATGGAGCGAATTGCATTCTCCTCCTCCAGCCAAGCCATGAGGCGCGAAACGTCGATCATCGACGTGACATAGTAGTGCGGAATTTCCCGGTGCGACCTCGCCATTGCAGCCGCGATGGCACTGCGCATCTCGTCGAACGCGATGCCCGGACGTCCCTTCGTGACGTGCCGTGAAGCCTCGATCTGGTCGATACCGACGACGCCGCCAGGCCCTGGCTTGACCGCCGCGAGGTCAATGCCGAGCTGCTGAGCGCGGCGGCGTGCAGCGGGCGTGATCTGCACCTTTGCAGCACGAGCTTCAGCGGGCTCAGGTTGCCGACCCGCCACGAGAGCAGCTTTTTTCGGTGCTGCCATCTCTCGAGCTGTGTCACGCACCGCCGCACGCGGTGCGAGGCCCGGTGCCTCGTCCTTTGCCCTGATCGTAGCAATCACCCGCCCGACTGGCACCTTCTCGCCGATGTCAGTGAGAGTCTGATCCAGCACACCATCGTTGAAAACCTCGATTTCGATTGCCCCCTTTTGAGTCTCGACAACGGCAATGATGTCGCCGCGATTCAGGACATCGCCAGGCTTCTTCAGCCATTCGACGAGCGTTCCCGCTTCCATATCGGCCCCCAAGGAGGGCATGCGGAACTCGATCATCTCCGCAACACTCCTCTGACCGCCGCGGTGATTGTTTCCACCTGTGGAGTTGCTGCAATTTCGAGATGGCGTGGGTAGGGGATTGGCACCTCGACACTGCATACGCGCGCAACGGGGGCATCGAGGTCGTAGAGCGCCTGCTCCATGATGCGCGCGCTGATCTCTGCCGAGAGACTGCCCGAGCGCCATCCCTCGTCCACGATGACAGCGCGGTGTGTCTTGGCGACCGACGCGATGATCGTCTTGTCGTCAAGCGGCCTCAGGGTTCTCAGGTCTATGACCTCGCAGTCGATACCATCGGCCGCGAGCTGATCGGCGGCACCAAGCGATTTTGTCAGGCTCCCCCCATAGGTGATTACGGTGGCATCGCGGCCCGCCCGCCTTACTACGGCGTGGTCGATGTCGACGGCGAGGTCGCCCTCCGCCCTGACTTCCCCCTCCTCGTTATAGAGCGTCGCGTGCTCGAAGATGATGACCGGGTCTGGATCCATGATTGCGGTCCAGAGCATGCCGCGCGCATCTGCGACGGTCGCCGGCGCCACGACCTTGATCCCGGGGATATGGGCTAACCAGCCTTCAAAGCTGTGTGAATGCTGGGCGGCAAGCTGGCGGCCAGCGCCCGTTGCCATGCGGATCACGATTGGTACGGATAGTTGGCCTCCCGACATGTGTCGAAGCGTGGCGGCATTGTTGACGATCTGATCGAGGGCCAACAGGCTGAAGTTGACCGTCATGATCTCAACGATGGGGAGCATGCCGCCAAGCGCCGCGCCGATACCAGCTCCGACGAAGCCTGACTCGGAGAGCGGTGTGTCACGAATGCGCTGCTCGCCGAACTCCTGCAGAAGCCCCTTTGAGCACGCATATGCACCACCATAGCGGCCCACATCCTCGCCCATCAGGAACACGCGCTCATCGCGCTCAAGTGCCTCCTTGAGCGCCTCACGCACCGCCTCGCGGTAGGTGATCTTGCGCATGCGCGTCATAGATGGGGAACCGTGTTCGTCCGCGGCGCATATACGTCGCGCAGCAGATCCTCGACGGGCTCCCAAGGCGCCGCCTCTGCAAAGGCTACGGCCTCCTCAACCACCCGCGCAACGTCGTTCTCGATCATTTGCACGTCTGCCTCGTGCAAAAGGCAGGCGTCGTGTAGCCAGCGCGAGAACAGCACAATGGGGTCGCGCTTCTTCCACTCTTCCACCTCAGCCTTGCTGCGATAGAGTTCGGGGTCGAACATCGAGTGGGCGCGGAAGCGATAGGTCTTGCTCTCGATGAACCTCGGACCGCCGCCCACACGAACCTCTTGCGCCATCCGTCGCGCAGCCGCCTCCACCGCCACCACATCCATGCCATCAACTGCCCCGGCGGCAATGCCGTAGCTCTGCGCGTGCACGCACATATCGGTTACTGACTCGGAACGCTCAATCGCCGTGCCCATCGCGTAGCGGTTGTTTTCGCATACGAAGAGCACGGGCAGTTTCCACAATGCCGCCAAGTTCAGCGACTCGTGAAACTCTCCCTCGGCTGCTGCCCCTTCTCCGAAGATACAGCAGGTGATCCGCTCGCGCCCTTGCATCTTATCGGCAAGGGCGAGGCCGACCGCTATAGGCAGCTCGCCGCCGACGATGGCAATGCCGCCATAGAACCGGCGGCCCGCGTCAAATATGTGCATGGAGCCGCCGCGCCCGCGACTTGAGCCAGAGGCCTTGCCGTACATCTCGGCCATCACCTCCTTCGCTGGGAGACCACGAGCCAGGGCGTGCCCATGCTCGCGATAGGTCGCGACGACCGCATCATCGGCGGTCAAGGCTTGCATCACGCCGACGGCGTTGGCTTCCTCGCCGATATAGAGATGGAGGAAGCCGCGAATTTTCTCAGCACCGTAGAGCTCGGCGCACTTTTCTTCGAAGCGCCGGATGAGGATCATCTGGCCGAGCAGCGCGAGCCCATGCTCGTGGTCCAAGTGCACTTTGGGCATGTGGGGTTTCGTCATTCGGCGCCCTCCAGGGTGGACGTGTCACCTTCGGGAAGCCCCAGTTCCCGGGCCCTCAGCAGCCGGCGCATGATCTTGCCCGATCGTGTTCTTGGGAGACTGGAGCGAAAATCGATCAGTCGCGGAGCGACGGCTGGGCCCAATCGCTTGCGCGCGTGTGCCAGGAGCTCCTTTCTCAACTCCTCGCTCTCGCCGTAGCTGGCGTTGAGGGCGACGAAGGCCTTGACGACCTCGCCCGCAACAGGATCGGGAACGCCGATGACGCCAGCCTCGGCCACGGCCGGGTGCTCCATCAGCGTACTCTCGACCTCGAAGGGGCCGATGAGGTGTCCGGCCGACTTAATGACATCGTCTGCGCGCCCGACGAACCAGAAATAGCCGTCGGCATCGCGCTTGGCGAGGTCACCAGAAAGGTACCAGCCATCAGCAAAGCATTTGCGGTAGCGTTCTTCCTCCTTGAGGTAGCCGCGGAACATTGATGGCCAGTCCGCTCTTAATGCCAGCTCCCCCTGGTGATCTGGCTCGCTCAATATGCGCAGCCCCGCGTCGGTGCGCTCGACAATGGCAGCCTCGATGCCCGGCACCGGGCGCCCCATCGACCCGGGCTTTATATCCATCGATGCAAAGTTGGAGATCATGATGCCGCCGGTTTCGGTTTGCCACCAGTTGTCATGGATGGGCAGACCGAGCGCCTGCTCTCCCCACACCACGGCTTCAGGGTTCAACGGCTCGCCGACGCTGGCAATGAAGCGGAGCGCAGAGAGGTCAAATCTCTTCGGCAGATCTGCGCCGGCCTTCATCAACATGCGGATAGCCGTCGGGGCCGTGTACCAGACGCTGACCTTCTCCTCTTCCAGCGTGCGGTACCACCGCTCGGCGTCGAACTCTTCCTCATCGGCGATCACCGTGCAGCCAAGGGAAAGCGGGCCGATGATGCCATAGGAGGTTCCCGTGACCCACCCCGGATCGGCTGTGCACCAAAAGATGTCATCTCCTCTGAGATCGAGCGCGAAGCGTGCCGTGGCACGGTGTGCGATGATTGCTCCATGCACGTGCATGGCGCCTTTTGGGCGCCCTGTCGTCCCGCTCGTGAAGTGCAAAATTGCGAGAGCTTCCGGATCGGTTGCTGCGATCGTAAAGCGCGGCGATGCAGCCGCAATCAGGGCATCAAAATCATGGCCGCCTTCGCCGCCGCCCACGAGGATAACATGCTTCAGAAACGGTAGCTCGCCGCGGATAGGCGCGATCTTGCGCTCATAGAGCCGCCTGGTCGTGACCAGCACCTTGGGTTCTGCGATGAGCATGCGCGCCTTCACAGGTGCAGGTCCGAAGGCTGAGAACAGCGGGCAGAAAACGGCGCCGCGCTTCCAGGTGCCAAGCGCCGTGACGTAGAGCTCTGGCACACGGCCGAGGAGGGTAAAGAGGCGCTGTCCAGGGCCTATTCCAAGCGTCTCCAGCGCGCTGGCGAAACGGTTGCTGAGTTCCGCAAGTTCGCTGTAGCGGTAATTCCTAGTGGACCGCTCCTTTGCGATCCACCGCAAGGCGACGCGATCGCCGTGGCCGTCGAGCACGTGGCGGTCCACTGCCTCGTGGGCGATATTGAGCCCGCTTCCGTGCGGTAGACCGGCGAGCTGCCGTCGCGCAGCTTCCCAGGTAAAGCTGCCATAGGCTTCGCCGTAGTCGACAAGGTTTGCAGGGCACCTCGCGGCTGAAGCAGACTTGCTTATGAGCGGCCAATCCATGGGTCTAGGCCTTGAGGCTCTTCAGGGCCGCCGCATGGTTCTTTGCGATGTAGGCGAGCTTGCGATCGGTCATTGCTACCTCGAGCTCTTGAACGGTTCGGCGCCCAGCCGCGTCTCCGCACTTCACGAACGCCGAGCGCCGAGTTGAGTGCTGGCAATGCGGGATGTTTCGATCAACTGCCCTCATACGTTCCGTTTAACGCGCTCCAGAGAGCAGTGACTTCGTTTTGAGCACCCGGCAACTCTACCCACCCAAGTTGGGTGTCACGTGGCGAATGCAATATTGCAGGCTGACCCACTCGCAACTACATGCCTTGACCTGCGTCAACGCTTTCCAGTGCCATCCATCGAGAATGTACTGGCGCATCCAATCGGCGCTGGAGGCTCAAAACAAATACAAAGAATAGCGCTTCGTCGCATGCTGCCACGCACTGGTTCAATGCGCTTGCGATCGGTCTGATGGAAACGGGCTTCGTGCCAGCCTGTGATGAAGGCTTCGATCGGAAATGCAGGGAGACGAAAATGGCTATCTGGCATTTGACCCCGGTCGACTTAGTGGATCCGAGTTGGGAGGCAAGCTCGCACCGCGGTGCAGCCATTATCCGCGCCGACAGCGAAGATGCCGCCCGAGATATTGCGCAGCAGGCCTTTGGCGTTAAGACCAGGTTCCAGCCCCAGCATCGGATCATTGAAGCGCCATGGAAGCGTGCCAAGCTCGTCCGCGCCGAACGCGTGAGCGATCGTCGCTTCGAGGAGGAAGGACCGGCAGAAGTTCTGTCGCCCAGATTCGAGGCGCATCTTAAGGCCTCGCGCCGCGCGCGCTGAACCAGGCGAGGAGCAGCTCGTGGCGTGCATGGAACCAAGCTGAACGTGAGGGTGTATTGCTCCGCGGCCAGGCTCATGGGAGTGCCTCGCACGCGTGGGCGAAGGCCCCGTTCCTGGTGCGGCTGCGGGGTGGCGTCCCAGCAGATCGGCTTTCCAAAGCCTCTTATTGTGTGGAGCGCCGCTCTCCCCAACAGGAGGCAGTCAATGACGGATGCTGATTGCGTAGCCTTCCTACAGTGGGCATTGCCGCGCCTCGACATGCGATGGACCGGCTTTCGAAAGGTGCGTGGCCAAGTCTGCAAGCGCATCAGGCGCCGCATGGCGGAGCTCGGCCTCGAAGGATACGCAGCCTATCGCCAGCTTCTGGAAACGGACCCTGATGAGTGGCGCGTGCTCGATGAATGTTGCCACATCACGATATCCCGCTTCTTTCGCGACCGGGACGTGTTCGAGCGATTGCGGAGAAGCGTTCTGCCTGACATCGCGCGTCGAGCAATCCGCGAAAATCGACCTGCCCGTATCTGGTCGGCAGGATGCGCCTCCGGAGAGGAACCCTATACGTTGAAGATCCTTTGGGATCTCGAGGCCGTGCCGTCTTTACCCGGTGCCGCCATTATGATCGTTGCAACAGACATCGACCGGACCATGCTCGAGCGTGCCCAAATAGGCTGCTATCACGAGCATATCCTGCACGATCTACCACCGCACATCGCTGCTCAGTGCTTCGATAGGTCCGGGGATCATTTCTGCGTGCGACCACAGCATCGCAAGGACATCACGTTTCTCTTGCAGGACTTGCGCGTTGAGATGCCCTCCGGCCTCTTCGACCTCGTGCTCAACCGCTATGTTGCATTCACATACTTCGCGCCGTCGCTCCAGCGATTGGTCTTGGAGAAGACGCTGGAGCACCTGCACCCGCAGGGTTATCTCGTGATCGGTAAGCACGAACGGCTCCCGGAGGAGCGCCCTCAACTGGCGTCGATTGGGAGTACCGGGCAGATCTTTCAATTGAGCCCCGCCACGCAATCTCACTAGCCTGCGCTGGCGGAATGAGGAGTCGAGATGGATATTGCAACCGAGCCCTGCTCACTGAGCACTATCAGCCCAAGGTGATGCAAGCGCATGTGGATCGCGCCGCGGCATGTCTTCGGGGACACGGACATTCTACCGCTCGCTGATTGCGACGCTCAGGGGTCAAGTATGTCGCGCAGCGCGCGAGCAAAATCGGCTTGTTTGTAGGGTTTGCGCAGCACCTTCAAAGCGTCTGCCATCGCGTCCTGTTCGACGGCAAGTTCGGGATCATATCCTGAGGTAAGGAGGATCTTGATTGCTGGATTGCGCTCCCGAACGGCGGCGGCCAGCTCGTAGCCCGTGATCCCGCCCGGCATGATGACATCGGTGAAGATCAGATCAATCGGCTCTCCCGCCTCGACTATCTCCAATGCCGCAGGACCGCCGTCGGCCTCGATGGCGCGATAGCCGAGGGCTTTCAAGCGTTCGAGGGTCAAGGCGCGCAGCTCGGGATTGTCCTCGACAACCAGCACGAGCTCGTTGGCGGCGCGTGGCGTCCCCTCAAAAATATTCGCACGCAGAAGACCTTGCGGCCCGTGTCTCGGCAGATAGAGGTTCACGGTGGTGCCGCGGCCGGCCTCGCTGTGGATCGTGGCGTTGCCGCCTGACTGCTTCACGAACCCGTAGGTGCTGGCAAGTCCGAGCCCAGTGCCGCGGCCGGCCGGCTTTGTCGTGAAGAAAGGCTCGAAGGCGCGCGCTGCGATCTCAGGGGCCATGCCAAAGCCGGTGTCGGAGACCGTCAGCGCCACGTATTCGCCAGTCGCAAGACCGTATCGCTCCGCATCATCGCTGACGACTTTCAGATTGCGCGTTTCGATGCTCAGGTTGCCACCTTGCGGCATGGCATCGCGGCTGTTGAGCGAAAGGTTGAGTACGGCATTCTCGATCTCGCTCGGATCGACGCGCACGCTCCACAAATCGCCGACCAATGACGTCGTAAGGCTGATGGTCTCCCCGAGGGACCGGTGCAGCAGCTCCAGCATGTTAAGGACGTGCTCGTTGAGGTTGATGACGGCCGGCTCCAGCTTACGCTGGCGCGAGAAGCTGAGGAGACGGTTAGTCAGCCTCGCGCCCATGTGGGCCGCTTCATTGGCGCGGCGCATAAGCTCGCGCACCTTATCTGGGTCCGGCGTTTCCTCGGCCAGCTCGTGGCTGCCGATGATAATGGTCAACAGGTTGTTGAAGTCGTGGGCAATCCCTCCGGTGAGCTGGCCGAGCGCATCCATGCGTTGTGACCGGCGCAGCGCCTCTTCTTGCCGTGCCTGGTGCGTTAGATCCCGCACGACGCCAGCAAAATGACGCTTGCCGCCAATCTCATACTCGCTGACCGAGAGGTGCATGGGAAAGGTTGACCCGTCCTTGCGCTGCCCGGTCACCTCCCGGCCGATGCCGATGATCCTGCGCTGCCCGGTGTGGCGGTACTGGCGGATAAAGCTGTCGTGGTCGCTCCGATACGGCTCCGGCATCAGGATCTTGACGTTCTGCCCGATGAGCTCGGCACCCGTGTATCCGAAGATCCTCTCGGTCGCTGGATTAATGCTCTCGATGGTGCCAAGCGCATCAATCGAGATGATGGCGTCAATAGCGGACTTCAGGATCGCTGCAAGCTGATGCAGGGACGCCTCAGGGACAGGTTGGCCAAACCCGTTTTTGGTCATGACGTCACCCGGTCAATGGGATGCCGTTCAACCCCCGTTCTGACCTCTCTTTTGTTCCACAGTCTCGAAACGCTGTCACCTATCGTTTAACGTTCTCTAACGCCTTTGCAGCCGAGACCGCTCCAAAGCGGCGACCACGAAGAGACGCGTCCAACAAGATGGATCAGGAGTGAGCGTCCGGAAGCAAACCTCCTCTCTTGCGCGGCACGTTGCGGGCCTGCGTCCACTGATCTGCATCAAGGGCTGAAGGCAGTTGACGGGCTTGTATTGGCCGCAGCCAATTTGATGGGCGCAAGGCATGCCGATCCAAAACGCCGAGATCGCCGCCATCTTCGATCAGACGGCCGAGCTGCTCGAGATCCAGGGCGGCAACCCGTTTCGCGCCCGTGCCTATCGCCGCGCCGCGCGAACCATCGAGAATTTGCCGCGCAGCGTTGTGAGCCTGCTCGCGGCCGGCGAGGAGCTCTCCGAGCTGCCGGGCATCGGCAAGGACCTTGCGGGAAAAATTGCCAAGATCGTCTCCTCGGGCCGCTTCGATGTTCTGCAAGCGCTGAAGCGCAAGCTGCCCGGCGAGCTCGTCGCCATGGCCGAGTTGCCAGGGCTCGGCCCGAAGCGCGTCAAGCTCCTCTACGACCGCATGCACATCCGCAAGCTGGAGGATCTGCGCCGCGCCGCAGAGGCCGGAAAGTTGAGCGAGTTGCGCGGATTCGGCGAGAAGATGGAGCAGAAGATCCTGGCCGCGCTCAGTAAGGCAACCAGGACGCAGAAGCGTTTCAAGCTATCCGAGGCTGAGGCGGAGGCGACCTCCCTGCTCGATTATCTGCATCTAGCCGCGGGCGACATCGCCGTCGCGGGAAGCTTCCGTCGGCGCCGCGAGACAGTCGGCGATCTCGACATCGTGGCGACTGGCCGCCAGCTAGATGCGCTCGGCGACCGCCTCGTCAAATACGAGAGCGTTGCCGAGGTTGCGGCACACGGGCCAACCCGCACGACCGTCATCCTGCGCTCAGGCCTGCAAGTCGATCTGCGCGTGGTGCCCGCAGAGAGCTTCGGAGCGGCGTTGCTCTACTTTACCGGCTCCAAAGCTCACAACATCGCCTTGCGCGGCCTGGCGAACGACCGAGGTTGGAAACTCAACGAGTATGGGTTGTATGACGGCATGAGACGCCTCGCCGGCAAGACTGAAGCGGAGGTCTATGCCAGGCTCGGCCTCGACTATGTACCTCCCGAGCTGCGCGAGGATCGCGGCGAGGTCGATCTTGCCCGCGAGCATAGGCTTCCCAAGCTCGTAGATACCTCGGACATCCGCGGCGACCTGCACGCCCATACCAATTGGAGCGACGGGGTCGCATCCATTGCCGAGATGGCCGCAGCGGCCAAAGAGCGTGGCTATGAGTATCTTGCGATCACCGATCACAGCCGGCACGTGACCATCGCTCACGGCCTTGATGCCTCACGCCTTGCCCAGCAGATCGACGAGATCGACCGTGTGAATGAGACCCTGGCCGGGATTGCGCTGTTGAAAGGAACAGAGGTCGATATCCTTGCCGATGGCCGGCTCGATCTCTCAAACTCGATCCTGTCGCGCCTCGACATTGTCGTGGCGGCGGTGCACTACAAGTTCGACCTGTCGCGGAAGGCGCAGACGGAGCGCATCATCCGGGCGATGGACAATCCTCACGTCAACATCATTGCGCACCCGACTGGGCGGTTGCTCGGCAAGCGCGAACCCCACAAGGTTGACATGGAACGTCTGATCGCCGCCGCCAAAGAGCGCAATTGCTGCCTGGAAATCAACGCCGAGCCCAGCCGACTCGACCTCAACGACGTGCATGCCCACGCGGCAAAGGCAGCCGGCCTCAAGCTTGCTGTCTCGACCGACGCACACACGACGCACGAGCTTGGCTACATGCGCTATGGCATCGATCAGGCGCGACGTGCCTGGCTCGAAGCAGGCGACGTCGTCAACACGCGCCCGCTCGCCAAGCTCAAGAAGCTCTTGAAGCGATGACTTCCTGAGGTGCGTTCCTTTGATCGAGATGCATACAAATCCGATCAAAGTCTATTCTAAGGCGCTGTCACGCATTCTTACAATTTGGCACGCGGCTGGCAAAGTGCGCGTTATGGCCCTCGCTAACATCTGCGAAGACGTGAATGAGGGAGGAGCCAATGCCTGCTGCGCAGATCAACTACATGCGGAGCGCCGGGCGCGAACCTTCTAGCTTCGTTGCTGGATCATTCGACGAGCGGTTGGCGCAAACCAGCATCCGTCGCCTCGATGCCAAGGAACACGTGTTCTGCGATGGCGACGAGCGGACCGTACCGCCCGCGCCGGTCACAGCGGCTTATGGGCACAATGAATGCGACATGAGGCGCAACAGCAGATGATTCGTTTCTTGCTTATCGGCAGCCTCGCGGTTCCCCTCGTCACCACGAATGCGCTCGACAGCGATAATTCGTTCCCGGTGCTCGCCGGTCAGACCGTGCTGCTGGGCGACGAGGGCGATACATTCACCGTGGAGCACATTACGCAGAACGAAGAACAGATCATCGTGTTGCTCCAACCCAAGGGCGAGGATTGCACCTTCCGATTCCCGTTGAGTGTGGGACGCAGCATCCGGCTACGCACTTCTAATGCCTCAGGACAGCCGCTCTCGTGCGCGGTCACGCTGCAGCCGCTGACTGATGACGCAAGCGCCCGATTCGGTGTCACGTGCGACGAACAGCCGATCGAGAACAAGCGAAAGTGCCCGCCGCAAGCCGGACTTCCAAACGCCGTATCTTCTGCTGAGTAACGGCTGCCTCTTAGCGGCTGGCATTGGTCCTGACCCTGCGCGAGAACGCAACTCCCCGCTGATCTCCTAACCTTGACCTATGTCAGTGCGGGGGTTCCAAGGCATGCTAGCAAAAGGCCGAGCAACGGAGGACAATCATGACCAATGTGAGCAACTTTCTTGATGGCGCCTGATGAGGATGAGCTGCAGATTCATCTTGGCTCAAAGGAAGCGTGAGATGAATAGGCGTCGCTAGAGCACGCTGGCATACGTTCAAGCGCAATGCCGAGGTGAAGAGACTCGGACAGTGTTTTCGAGCGTATCGGCCAGTTCCTAGATTAGGTGACGTTGGCGCTGTTGCCGCGTCAGATTCCGCCAGAGCCGGCCGCGCGCCGCCTTCGCACTCCTTGCACATCACTGTCGCCCCGGTGAGATCAGCGACGTCATTGGGCAAATGCAGCTAAAAGAGTTGTGGCCGGATCATGTCGTGAAGACCAGCACAGCCACTTCGGATTTACGCATGGCAGGTCATCAATAGTTTGGAAACGAGCCCCCACATTCTCTGGTTTGAGGACTTGAAGCGTGGCGATGTGGCGCGCGTCGGTGGCAAGAATGCTTCTCTTGGGGAGATGGTGCGCAATCTCGGCTCGAAGGGGGTACGGGTCCCGGCGGGCTTTGCGACCACGGCTAGGGCCTATTGGGAATTCATCGACGCGAACAACTTGCGGGAGATGATTGCACGCAGGCTGTCCGAACTCGCGGCGGGCAGGACAACTCTCCCGGAGGTGGGTGGGGCGATCCGCAAGGCCATTCTCGGCGCCGCGTGGCCGCCCGACCTGGAGCGGGCGCTCAAGTCGGCCTATGCGACCCTCTGCCGGCGCGCGGAGAGAGACAATGCCGATGTCGCCGTGCGCTCGAGCGCCACGGCAGAAGATCTGCCAGAGGCAAGCTTCGCAGGGCAGCAGGAGAGCTTCCTCAACGTTCGCGGCGAAGCAATGCTGCTCGACGCCTGCCGGCGTTGCTACGCCTCGCTCTTCACCGACCGCGCAATCATCTATCGTCAGACGAAGGGCTTTGACCACATGAAGGTCGCTCTGTCGATCGGGGTGCAACTCATGGTCCGCTCCGATCTCGGCGGCGCCGGAGTAATGTTCTCGATCGACACCGAAACAGGGTTCGACCGCATCGTGCTCATCAATGCCGCTTGGGGATTGGGTGAGAACGTCGTGCAAGGCGCCGTCGACCCCGACGAGTATCAGGTATTCAAACCTCTGCTCTCCACTCCTGGTCTCGTCCCCATCGTCGAGAAGAAGCTCGGAACCAAGAAGCAGAAGATGGTCTATGCCAGCGAAAGTGGCCGGACCACGCAGAACGTTCCGACCTCGGATACCGAGCGCGCCTCATTCGTCCTCACTGATGCCGACATTCTGACCCTCGCACGCTGGGCATGCGCAATTGAAGATCACTATGGCCTGCCCATGGACATCGAATGGGCGAAGGATGGCGAGAGCGGCGACATATTCATCGTCCAGGCGCGACCCGAGACCGTGCAATCGCGTAAAGGGACCGCCGCCTTTCTTTCCTACAAGATCAAGTCGAAAGGGCGCAGTCTCGTCAAAGGCCTCAGCATCGGCAGTGCCATCGTCGCCGGGCGCGTGCAGCGCATTGAAAGCCCGCGCGACATCGCACGTTTTACAGATGGCTCCATCCTGGTGACGGCGACCACCGATCCCGATTGGGTGCCGATCATGAAGCGGGCGGCCGCCATCGTTACCGATCACGGTGGCCGTACATCGCATGCCGCCATCATCAGCCGCGAGCTCGGACTGCCAGCCGTGGTTGGCACGGGCAATGCAACGCAGATCCTCAAGGACGAGCAGGAGATCACCGTTTCCTGTGCCGGCGGAGACGAAGGCTTCGTCTACGAGGGGAAGGCGGATTTCGAAACGGTGACGATAGACCCGAAGCAGATCCCGGCGACGCGTACGCAGATCATGTTCAACCTCGCCAATCCTGCCGCCGCCTTCCGCTGGTGGCGTCTGCCGGCGGACGGAGTCGGGCTCCTGCGCATGGAATTCATCGTCAGCAACCACGTCAGAGTGCATCCCATGGCGCTCGCCCAGTACGACGCACTAAAGGATGCGAAGGCGAAGCAAGCGATCAGCGCTCTCACGAGCGGCTATGCCGACAAGCGCGACTATTTCGTCGACTGCCTGTCGCGCGGGCTGGGACGTATCGCGGCCGCGTTCTTCCCGAAGCCGGTGATCGTCCGCATGAGCGACTTCAAGACTAACGAGTACGCGAATTTGATCGGCGGTGCGCAGTTTGAGCCCAAGGAAGAAAACCCGATGCTCGGGTTCCGCGGCGCCTCACGCTACTACTCCCCGAAGTATCAGCAAGGGTTCGCGCTCGAATGCAGGGCCATCCGCCGCCTGCGGGAGGAGATGGGCTTCTCGAACGTCGTTGTCATGATTCCCTTTTGCCGCTCGACGAAGGAGGCGGACCGCGTCCTCGAGGTCATGGCAGAGCACGGTCTCAAGCGGGGCGAGAACGGCCTTCAGGTCTATGTGATGTGCGAAATCCCCTCCAACGTCATCCTGGCGAAGGCTTTCGCCGAGCGCTTCGACGGCTTCTCAATCGGCAGCAACGACCTCACCCAGCTTACGCTCGGCGTGGATCGCGATTCAGCCGACCTTGCACCCCTGTTCGACGAGCAAGACGAGGCCGTGACGTGGTTGATCCGCACCGTCATTGAGAGGGCGCACGAAAGCGGTGCCAAGGTCGGCCTGTGCGGGCAGGCGCCCAGCAATCATCCGCAGTTTGCCGAGTTCCTCGTCCGTTGCGGCATCGACTCCATCTCTGTCACTCCCGATAGTTTCATTGCGGTGAAGGAGCACGTCGCCGCAGCCGAGGCCAGGCAGTGATCGATTGAAGAACTGAGAAAAAGGGTTGGCTGCGCGAACTGCGCACCGCAGCCCACGCGGCCGCGGTTCCTTACCTGCGAGAGAATGAACACAGGTCGGCTCCGGCACCGCCATCGCCGATGCCCCTGTTGGCCTCATCGGGCCTGGCACCGGACCCGGCGTCAGTGCGCTGGTTCCAACCGCCGCCGGAACCGATCCTGTTGGCAGCGAAGGCGGTCTGGAGCGGATGCGCCGACGCTGCCCACGTTTCCGCCGAGCGGGACATATCCGGTCCAGGCCTGGTCAATCTCTTGGGTTGGTTTGCTCGGTGCCTCCAAGGCCCTCGACCGCGCTTGAATGGTCATCAAGCTTGCTCGACCTCCACCTCCTGGAGAAGCCGCTTAACGTCATGTGCACTGCAAAGGCTCGTTCCCGGCGCAAGCACAGCCGCGGAGCCCGCCGCGATGCCATAGCGCAGAGCATCCGGAAGGCTGTGGCCGGCGCTCAGTGCCCAAACCATCGCACCAAGAAAGCTGTCGCCGGCGCCGACGGAGCTAATGGCTTTGACCGGCAGTCCTTCGGCGAACCATGCTTCCTCGCGGGTGATAAGCAAGGCGCCACGATCGCCCAATGTAAGCGCGACGCGCTCGACGCCGCGCGCGATCAGTCGCCGCGCAGCATCGATCCACTCCCGCCGGCTCATCAAAGGCTCATCCATCAGCTCACGAAATTCGCGCAGGTTGGGCTTGATAAGGTGGATGCCTTCTTCGAGCGCAGCCATCAGAGCGGGCTTTGTACTGTCCAGGACGAGCTTCGTTCCCCTTCCCTTGGCTGTCTTGGCCAGAACGCGGAAGAACTCGGCGGGCACCCCGCGCGGCAGGCTCCCGCTGGCAACGATGAAGTCGGGCCGCTCCCCGGCTCCAACGACGGCTTCAAGGCAAGCGCGCCACTCTCCCTCGCTCAATTGCGGCCCCGGGAGCACGAAGCGATACTCCTGACTGCCCACCCCCTCTACCACGGTGAAGTTCTCGCGCGTCTCCTCTGCGATCGGCACCGTGTGGCTGCGAACGCCCTCCGCATCGGCGAGCTTGTGCAATAGCGCACCGATAAGGCCGCCCGCCGGATAGACGGCAGCGACATCGCCGCCGAGCCGGTGAATGACACGCGCAACGTTGATGCCACCGCCGCCGGGATCGCGTCGCACCGGCCCGCAGCGCAGCTTGTGAACGGGCATCAGACGTTCGACCGAAGTCGAAACGTCGATCGCCGGGCTCAGGGTGAGCGTTAAGATGCGCGCCATAATCTCTGCATTGTGCCGATTGCCGAGACGCACTGAAGCAGGAGGCCGTCCACTACTCCAGAATTTCAGATTCGGCGTCGGGGAGATGCGCCCTCAGGCGCATGAGAAACTCTTCCCAGGTCAGTTGAAAGAGGCTGAGCAACAGGATCAGTCCACCCGCACTCAGAGTTTCCTCGCCGTTCTCGATGCGCGTGACGCCAAGATCGGTCAATTCGAGGACCGACGCGACCTGCTCCCGCATCGCATGACGCTCTTCGCACAATTCACGAAGCAGAAGTCCAATCGCCAGGTCAAGTGTTGCTCGGTTGTGCATACCGACCTCCCATTCTTGGCTGCGCCATCATCTGTTGCCTCTCGCCAGGGCCGGCAAGCGGACACGACCCGGTGGCTCCGCCTTTCGTAGTGAGCCATGATCCTGGGGCACCGATTTGAGGCTACCCTGCCGTGAACGAGCTGACGAGGTACAGAAAATGCCTGCGGCGTTGACAAAAGACAAAGACAATCCGAGCGGCGCGCTCGCACAGTTCCGGTCGCTGCTGCCCTCGCTCGTCGACTCGGCGGAGCGGCGCATGGTTATCTTGCTGTCAATCGGCATCGTCATCGTCATTTGTGCGACTGCCGTCGGGCAGGTCAGGCTCAACGTCTGGCAGGGCAGCTTCTACGACGCGCTGGAGCAAAAGGATCTGCCCGCTTTCGGTTGGCAGCTCCTGGTATTCTTAATCATCGTCAGCGTCCTCCTCGTATTGGTTGTCAGCCAGACCCTGCTGCACGAGTTGCTGAAAGTGAAACTGCGCGAGTGGCTGACCCGCGATCTGCTCGACGAATGGCTGGTGCCGGGTCGCGCGCATCGGCTCCAATTCGCAGGAGAGATCGGCGTCAACCCCGACCAGCGCATGCAGGAGGATGCCCGGCATCTGACCGAGCTCACGGCGGGTCTCAGCGTCGGGTTTCTACAGGCGACGCTGCTGCTGCTGAGCTTTCTGGGCGTACTCTGGGTGCTGTCCGCGCAAGTCGTGTTCGTGGTGGGGGAGCGCGCCTTTTCAATCCCGGGATACATGGTCTGGTGCGCGCTCGCCTTCGCGCTTGCGGGTTCCTGGCTGACCTGGCTCGTCGGCCGCCCGCTCATCCAATTGCACAGCGTGCGCTACGGCCAGGAAGCCGAGCTACGCTTCGCGCTTGTCAGAGATAGCGAGCACGCCGAGGGCATCGCCCTTTACGGTGGCGAGGCCGACGAGCGCCGGCTCATCGAGGGAATATTCCGTCGCTTGATCGACACCATGCGGGGGCTTGCCTACCGCCTGACGAAGCTCACCTGGATCACATCCGGGCACGGCTGGCTTGCGCTCGTGGTGCCGATCGTCGTTGCGGCACCCGGCTACTTCGGCGGCAGTTTGTCGTTCGGCGGGCTGATGATGGTGGTGGGCGCGTTCTACCAGGTGCAGCAGTCACTCCGATGGTTTGTCGACAATTTTGCCGGGATCGCAGACTGGCGCGCCACGCTTTCCCGAGTCGTGACCTTCCGCGACGCTCTCCTCACGCTCGAGCAACTCCACCGCGACGTGCCAAACATTGAGATCGTCAATCATCCTGCGGGCAATCTCGCCTTGGAAAACGTCACGCTGTCGCTTCCCGAGGGGGCTGCCGCGCTCGATGACACACACATCGAAGTGCTGCCGGGTGAGCGCATTCTGATCGTCGGCGAGCCGCACTCGGGCAAGACCGCGTTGGTGCTCGCCTTGGCTGGCCTCTGGCCGTGGGGCACGGGAAAAATCCTCGTTCCGCCGCGGGACAGCATGCATTTCATTTACGAGCGGCCCTATCTGCCGCTCGGGACGCTGCGCACCGCCGTCGCCTACCCCCTTCAACCCGGCGGCTTCGACGACGCCGCTATCCGCTCGGCTCTGCAGCAGGTGGACCTCGACTATCTTGCATCGTCGCTTGATCGCGACGAGCGGTGGGACCGGATGCTCTCGCTTGACGAGCAGCAGCGCCTCGCCTTCGCGCGCCTGCTGCTGCAGAGGCCGAAATGGGCCTTTCTCGACGACGCCTTGAGCGCCCTGGAACCGCGGCACCGTCAGCAATTGATGGATTTCTTCA
This sequence comes from Hyphomicrobium sp., assembly GCF_009026145.1. Classification (GTDB taxonomy): domain Bacteria; phylum Pseudomonadota; class Alphaproteobacteria; order Rhizobiales; family Hyphomicrobiaceae; genus Hyphomicrobium_A. The sequence continues at coordinate 37,324 of NZ_WBUE01000019.1, read as the reverse complement.
ATGGGCCGCTGGCGGGAACCTCCGTCATCTGCACGTGCCGTACGCCCGCGCACGACGGCTTCTACAATCGGACTTTCAATCTGCACCGCGTTCCAAAAGGACCGCGTCTGTCCCTTCGCCCACGAGAGAGCTCAAAGCATGGCCGTTAGGCACAGCTCACGTCAACGACATGGTCGCGGCCCCTCGCGCAGACCAACGGAGGGATGCGGCGGCCGATGAAATACAAAGACGATCTGGACGATGCCGCGCTGCTCGAGCTGATCCAGCGGCAAACCTTTCGCTACTTCTGGGACTTTGCTCACCCGATCAGCAAGCTCGCGCGCGACCGCAGCGACCCAAGACCGAGCTTTGATCCCGAGGTCGTCGCAACCGGGGCGTCCGGGTTTGGCATCATGGCGATCATCGTCGCCGTCGAAAGGGGTTGGATCAGCAGAACAGCTGCCACCGATCGACTGCTGGGAATCGTCCACTTTCTGGAAAAGGCCCAGCGCCACCACGGTGTCTTTCCGCATTTCATGCACGGTACGACTGGCGCAACGATCCCCTTCAGCGGCAAGGACGACGGCGGCGACATTGTCGAGACCTCGTATCTCTGCATGGGCCTGCTGAGCGCAAGGCAATACTTCGCTCGCGACACGGCGAAGGAAAACAAGCTGCGCGCCAAGATCAATGCGCTGTGGCAGGACGTCGAATGGAGCTGGCATACGCGCGGCGGTGCCAAAGCTCTCTACTGGCACTGGAGCCCGCGCTACGCGTGGGACATCGGCCTCGAGATCCGCGGATGGAACGAATGCTTGATCACCTACGTGCTGGCGGCGTCCTCACCTTCTCACGCCATTGCGGCCGATGCGTACCATCGCGGATGGGCGGAGGGCGCTCAGTTCAGGAACGGCAAGGAGTTCTACGGCGTTTGCCTGCCGCTCGGACCCGACTATGGCGGCCCGTTGTGCTTTGCCCACTACTCGTTCCTGGGTCTTGATCCACGCGGGCTGAAGGATCGCTATGCTGACTATTGGGAGCAGAACGTCAATCACACGCTCATCAATCGCGAGCACTGCATTCGCAATCCCGGCCAATTCAAAGGCTACGGGCGCGACTGCTGGGGCCTCACTGCCAGCGACGACCATTTGGGCTACCACGCGCACGATCCAGCCCACGACCTGGGCGTAATCTCGCCTACCGCGGCACTGTCGTCCTTCCCGTATACTCCCGAGCATTCCATGCGCGCCTTGCGGCACTTCTATTATGGCCTCGGCAGCAAGATCTGGAGTGAATATGGATTTGTCGATGCCTTCAGCGAGACCTTGGATTGGTGCGCACCATCGCATATCGGGATCGACCAGGGCCCCATCATCGTAATGATCGAGAACTATCGCTCCGGCCTGCTCTGGAAACTCTTCATGAGTTGCCCCGAGGTGCAGCGCAGCTTGCGATCGCTGGACTTCGAATCGCCAGCGATCGGCTGAGTAGCAGGCGTTGGCGGAAACCGGTGCGGGCGCGCATCAATGGGAGGCAAACCGGTGAGCGAGCGACCCTGGTGGCAGCACGCGGTCATCTACGAAATCTATCCGCGCTCGTTCCAGGACACCGATGGCGATGGCGTCGGCGATCTCAGCGGCATTCTCGAGCGTGTCGACTACCTCGCATGGCTCGGCGTCGACGCAGTCTGGATCTGTCCCTTCTATCCCTCGCCGATGGCCGACTTCGGCTATGATGTCGCCGACTATGTCGGCATAGATCCGCTGTTCGGCACGCTTAGCGACTTCGATCGGCTCGTAGAGGCGCTTCACCGCCGCGGCATCCGCATCATCCTCGATTTCGTCCCCAATCACACTTCCGACAAGCACCCATGGTTCGAGGAATCGCGCTCCTCGCGCGATAGCCCAAAGCGCGACTGGTACATCTGGCGCGATGCGCACCCTGACGGCGGCCCGCCCAACAACTGGCAGAGCCTTCCTGCCGGGAGCGCTTGGGAGTTCGATGAGCCTACCGGGCAGTACTATTGCCACTCGTTTCTCGCCAGCCAGCCAGATCTCAACTGGCGAAATGCGAGTGTGCGCGCGGCAATGTATGACGTGTTGCGCTTCTGGCTTTACCGCGGCGTCGACGGCTTTCGGGTCGATGTGCTCTGGCACCTCATCGAAGACGCACAGTTCCGCGACGATCCGCTCAACCCCCGCTTTCGCGATGGAGACCCACCGCATCAACGCCTGTTGCCCATCCGCAGCGCGGACCAGCCGGAAGTTCTGCCGATCATCGCGGAGATGCGGCAAGCGCTCAACGAGTGCCCCGGCGAGCGCCTGTTGATCGGCGAGATCTATCTGCCGCTGCAACGTCTCGTCGCGTACTACGGCCCGAACCTTACGGGAGTGCACCTGCCCTTCAACTTCAGCTTGATGTGGGTGGACTGGAGGCCGGCGCAAGTTCTCCGGCTGATCCGCGACTATGAGGCGGCGTTGCCGCCGGGCGCATGGCCGAGTTGGGTGCTGGGCAATCATGATCAGAAGCGCGTCGCTAGCCGCCTGGGCGCGGACCAGGCACGTGTCGCGATGATGCTGCTGATGACGCTGCGCGGCACCCCGACGCTCTACTATGGGGACGAGCTCGGACTGGAGGATGTGACGATCCCGCACGAAGAGGTGCGCGACCCCTTCGGCCTTGTCGTCCCCGGCCAGGGAAGGGATCCGGAACGCACGCCGATGCCGTGGGACGCGTCTCACAACGGCGGGTTCACGACCGGCCGTCCCTGGCTGCCGCTAGGCAAGGCTCACCCTGCGATGAGCGTCGATGTGCAGAAGCGCAACCCGGAGTCCATGCTCAACCTGACACGCGCGCTGCTCGCGTTGCGGCGTCGGGAGCCTGCGCTCTCGCTGGGGGGCTGGGAACCGCTGGCGGTCGAAGGTGATGTTCTTGCCTATTCGCGCACCTCGGGCGGCAGGCGCTTCATTGTCGTGCTCAACCTGGGCTCCGCACCCAAAGCTGTCGGTTTTGACCGGGACTTGGCGGGAGCGATTGAGCTCTCGACGCATCCAGGCCGCGCCGGCGAGCGCATTTCCACGCGCATTAACCTGCGTGGCGACGAAGGGATCATCATCAAACCCACCTGAGCACGCCTTTGGCCTCAACTTGTCTGCGCCACGTTGGCAGAGACCGATGGCTGGGCGAGACAGCCACCTTTGCTGGCGATCACCCGCAAGTAGAAGTCTGCGCTGGCCTTCACGGCGGCCGTTCGGCCGCGTCATGACGTGAGGTGCATCCGATGTCACTTCATATGCGCGGCTCGGGTCGCGGCATCCCTCGCGCTCACGCTGCATGCGCCACCCTGCAGGCGCGCGGCGGCATCGTCGAGGGCGAGCGAAGCCCTTGCCTCGACCATCATCGGTCCGGCGGCGGGTTCCATCTGCTCCTCCTCGATCAGCTCGTGCAGGTACACGCCCTCGATGGGGTCGAATGTGCCCGTCCACGGCGCCCCCTCGATCACCCGCATCGTCTTCTCGTAGCCCGCAGCCCAGCGCTTGCGGATGCCCGACGGGCTGAAGTCGACGTCCTTGGTGTGGTCCTCGGTATCGTGACCGGGCCAGAGCAGTCTGACGATATGCATGCGGGTGAGGCAGCCGTAAGTCGTCAGCTCCTTGACCGCCGTGCTGCGACGCGCTTCGTCCGGCAGCAGCGCCGCCAGCTCGCGGATGATGTGGCGTAGGCGATGGATCTGCGCCTGGCGCGCGATATGCGTGGCGACGCGGCTCGAGTACTGGATGTCCTTCTGCCGGTGCAGCACCTCCCAAATCGTCTCCGGCTCCGGACCCTGCGGGTTCCACATGTGCACGGCGAAGACGAGCGAGTTGACGCGCGGGTTGTCGTCGAAGATCGCCTCCGCCGGCGTATTGGAGAGTATGCCGCCGTCCCAGTACAGCTCGCCGTCGATGCGCACCGCAGGGAACGCCGGCGGCAGGGCACCCGACGCCAGGATGTGTTTGACGGAAAGCTCCTCGTTGCGGCTGTCGAAGTAGCGCATGCGGCTGGTGCGCACGTGCGCGGCGCCGACGGTCAGCCGCGGCTTATTGCGGGAGATGAGCGAGAAGTCGAGCAGCTCGCTTAGCGTCTTTTCCAACGGCGCTGTCGAATAGAACCCGGCGTTGTCAGAGCCGAGGCGCACGTGCGGCCCGAGAAAGGCGAGCGGGTTGGGCACGAAGAAGCCCGGCAACCCTGCTGTGAGGGTCGTCAGGTAGGATGCCGACTGCACGAAGCGCGGCCACGCCGCCCACTCGTGCCATATCGACTTGTGCGCCATGCGGCGCCAGAACTCGCGCAGCGCCGGCACGCGGTTGTCGCGCTCGTTGCCGGCGATGAGCGCGGCGTTGATGGCGCCGATCGATGTGCCGATCATCCAATCGGGCTCGATGCCCGCCTCGTGCAGCGCCTCATAGACTCCAGCCTGGTAGGCGCCGAGCGCGCCCCCACCCTGCAACACCACAACGATGCGCCCGTGCTCGTCGGTAGCGTGCGTCTGTTTCGTGCCGTTGCCGGCTTTCGGGCGGTTGAGGCTTGCTTCGTGACGCATGACATCCTCCCGTTGGCTTTGACGCCGCGCCTCAGTGCTTCGGCGCGACGCTGGAGGTGATCGAGGCGATGACCTCGGACGCCATTTTGAATTGCGCCTCGCGGTCGGTGATGCCGTGACGGCGGGCGATCCAGCCGAAGTCCGAGTATACGGCCCACACTCGCCCGGCGTCATCTTGCGTGACGAGCAGGCGCACGGGCCAATCGAGCCCCGCGTTCGGATTGGCGGTCAGGAACTGGATGCCGAGCGGCGGATTGCCGAAGATGAGCAGCTTCGACGGATTGAGCTTTATACCAGCATCGGCACCGAGCTGCGTCTGATCGACGATCATGAAGAACTTTATGCCCTTTTGCGCAATGTCCGCCTGCAGGCGCCGCACCGTCTCGTCGACGTCGTAGGCGCTCGCGACGCGCACGATGCCGTCGTCGGCCGTGGCGGCGGTTGCCATCTCGCCCGGAAGCGCGCGCACGACGAACGCAGCGGCAAGGGCGATGAACCAGGTGAAGATTTGGTTGCGGGCGCGCATGGCGATCTCCTCGGGGCATGCAGGTGGATTTGCGAAATCCTGCACCCAGCATGCGGAAGCGGTCGCCATTGCTGAAATAGCGATTGGCTCAGATGTCGATAGACACCGACTATCGATGCCTCCCCGCTTCGTTTCATGCCCTGCAGCTATGGAAACCAAACCCAATCGATATTTCAGCGCTCGCCCGCTCGTCCGTAGCCTCCCCGTCAGCCGCCCACCCCTGGAGCGGTTGCAAAAATCAAAGGAGATCTACGATGACCAAGTTGTTTGCTGCGCTCGCCGCTGCATTGCTGGCGACGGCTGCCCCCGCGCTCGCCAAGACCGACTGCGACGGCGGCTTCAAGAACCACATGGGCAAGATGTCGATCTACGTCGACAAGATGAGCGGCTACGAGCTCGCCGACGCCGTCCGCAAGTCGCTCGACGCCTACAATTCGTGCAAGGCCGGCGACAGCTTCTCGCCGCACGGCGTGTGGGATCAGATCATCGCCGACATGGAGGCGAAGTCCAGCAAGTAACTCGCCACCTTCCCAAGCTGGGGGTCTCGGTCAGCCGGGGCCCCTTTTTCTATCTCATGATCGCGAGGACACCATGCCAGCTGTCTCCAACAAACGCGCGCTGCGCGCCGCCCTGTTTGCGGCGGCCCTGATCGGCGTGCCGCTCGCCTTCGCCGTCGACGGCATGCGCTCGCATGAGATGCACGGCTACATCCTTTCGCATCTGCCCGCGCCGGGAAGCGCCGCCTACGAAGCTGTCAAGCGCGCGGCGGGCGCGCCTTCCGGCGAGCCTCTCGAGATGACCGACGCCGAGATGTGGTTGGTTCCGTCTGAGCGCGTCGATGCGCTCAAGGCAGCCGCGGCGTCGCACGGCATCGAGGTCATGGCCCTCGACGATGCCTCCAGCCGCGCTCTGATGCCTATGGATCCCACCTCCCCCATGACCGAAAAGCAAAGCGCCATGATGCATGATGCCATGAGCTCGCCAGCCGCCATGGGCATTTCGATGATGCAGCTCCCCGACCCCAAGGTCATGGAGTACGAGCTGACCAAGGGCATGCGCGCGCCCTCCGCTGCGCAGCCCGCGCCCGAATTGACGATCGCGCTCGACGCCACGACGATGATCAAGGCGCGGCGCACGCACATTGAGAAGACCCCCGAGGGCTACGTCTGGCATGGCACCGTCGTCGGCACCGACGATCCGGTGACGCTGCTGTGGTGGCCCAGCGGCCGCCTGTCCGGCCAGATCACGCACCGCGGGCACCACTACGTGGTGAAGAACCTGGGCGACAACCTGCACGGCGTCGTTGAGATGTCGCCGCGCAAGCTGCCACCCGAGCACGCCCCGATGGGCAAGCCGCTGATGGACAAGATGCACATGCGCGAAGACCCGCTCGTCACCAAGGGCGATGCCGGCATGCTGCGCAAGCCGCCGGCCGGCAAAACCGAGCGCCCGCAGGAGCCGATCCGCAATCTGCAGGACGCGGCGCCGAAAGCGCGGGCCAAGGATACGGAGGTCGCTCTCATGGTTCCTCCCGCGCCCTCAACTCAGCAGGGGCGCCAGCCGGTCACCATCGATCTCATCGTCGCCTACACGCCGCAGGCAGCAAAGCACTACACCGACATCAAGCGCGATCTGATCGAGGTCGCCGTCGAGGAGGCCAACCAGTCGTTCCGCAACAGCGGCATCGACAACGTGCGCCTGCGCCTCGCCCATGCCTATGAGACCGACTACGCCGAGACCGGCTCCCACTTCGAGCACGTGTTCCGCTTCGCCGACAAGGGCGACGGCTACATGGAGGAGGTGCACGCCTTGCGCGATCAGCACAAGGCCGACATCGCCGCGCTCATCGTGCACGACCCCAACGGCTGTGGTCTTTCGGCCGCGGTGGCACCGCCCGCCGATCGCGCCTTCACCGTCGTGCATCACGAATGCGCCGCGCTCAGCTACTCGCTGGCGCACGAGATCGGCCACATCATCGGGGCGCGGCACGACCTGGCGCTCGACGACGGCAAGCAGCCGTTCCCGTTCGGGCATGGTTTCGTGTCGGGCAAGGACTGGCGCACCATGATGAGCTATGAGGAGAGCTGCGACGGTTGCCCGCGCCTCGCCGTGTGGTCCAATCCGCGTATCAAAGTGCGTGGCGTAGCCGCCGGCGATGCGATGGCCGACAATGCGCGGGCGATCCTAGAGGGTGCCGCGCGCGTCGCCGCCTTCCGCTAGCGCCCGGCCGCGCCGGCACCACCGGCGCGCCAGCTCAGAACGGCGGCGACCGCCAGCGCCAGGCCGATGCCCGTCACGGTCGCCGGCCACCCCAGACGATCGAAGATCTGGCCGAGCACGGCGGTGCCGATGAGGCCGCCGACGAAGTAGCTGGCGAGATACATGCCGCTGGCGGCGCTGCGGTCATGGCTTGCGGTGCGGCTGACGAAGCCCGTGGCCAACGCCTGGGCAAAGAACGTTCCCGCCGCCACCAGCACCATACCCGAGAGCACCATCGACAGCCGCGTCGAAAGCAGCAGCGGCAGACCCAGGGCCGCCGCCGCCAGCGAAGCGAGCAGCGCATTGCGCGTACCGATCTTGCCCGCGACCGTGCCAGCGAGCGGCGTCGTCAGGATCGAAGGCAGGAAGACGAAATAGATGACGCCGAGCTCCATCATGCCGACCGACAATGGCGGCGCCACGAGAACGAAATTGACGAACGTGAAGGTGCCGATGAAGGCGAAGAGAATGCAGAAGCCGATGCCGAACCCAGCGCGTAGGGATGGGTGGCGCCAATGGGTCAGCCAGCCTTGCATCTCCTCCATCATCGGCATGCCGGCGCTCACCGTGCATCGCCGTACGGGAATCGCGACGTAAGCGAGCGCGGCTCCGAGCAGGTTGAGCCCGGCGAAGGCATAGAACGCGCTCGCCAAGCCGAAGTGGTCGGCGACGCCGGCAGCGACGAGACGTCCGATGAGGTTGCTCGCCACGTTGCCGGTGATGTAGGCGGCGAATGCCCCCGCCGCCTCTCCCGCCGTGTAGCGCTCGCCGAGGTGGGCGAGGGTGAGGCTGAAGGCCGTCGCCATGCACAGGCCCTGCACGACGCGCAAGGCAGCGAACACGGCAAGATTGGGCGCTTGCGCCAGCAGCGCGGTGGGCACCGCCAGCAAGACTAGGCTGAGAATGATCCCACGGCGCCGGTCGATGTGGCGGCTGAACAGCGCCACCGCCAGACCCGCCGCCGCCATGCCGAAGGTACAGGCATTGACCGCAAGGCCCATGGCCGCCGGCGAGACCCCGTAGCGTTCAACCAGCGACGGCAGCAGCGCCTGCGCCGCGAACAGATCGACGACGGTCAAGAAGGCCATGGTGGCGATCACCACGAAGCGCAGCGTGCCGTCGATGACGCCGTTATGGTTCGCCGCCTGCGGCAGAGCGGTCGGGCTGGCGATCTCGGTCATGCGGGCTCCGGCTTTAGGCGTTCGGATCTTGTACGGAGGTGGGACGCCGTTCCTGCCGAAGAGAGACGGCAAGGAAGCGGCGCCCCGCTGCCCGGTGCGGCGGCTTACATGCCGCTCTGCTCGGGATCCTGCGCGATGTCGGCCGAGATCAGCACCACCGGCTTCTTGCTCGTGTTCTTCCACCAATGCGACAAGCCGCCCTGCTCGATCGACAGCTCGCCGGTCTTGTGCACGATCGGCACCTCGCAGTGGCTCGAGTATTCAGTGATGGTGCCGGACACGACGTAGACGAGCGCCGGGCGGTCGCCGTGGCTGTGCCAGGCAACCTCGCCGCCCGGCTTGATGTCGAGGCGGCGCATGCGCAGGTGATGGCCGGCGGCGGCGATCTTCTCCTTGGCGAGATCGATCTGGCCGAGCAGCTTTTCGGCCACGCCCTGATGCGCGGTGGCACCGGCCTTCTGGCCGTCGGTCGTTGTCTTGCCGGCCGGGCAGGTGCCGGCGAAGGCCGGTGCGGAGAGCGCGAGCGTGCCGACCGCGAGCGCGGCGAGGGCGAGGTTGAGCTTGGTCGAGGTCATGGGGAGCATCCTTAGCAAAGGGGTTGAGAGAGCGCGCAACGCGGTGCGCCCATGGCCCAAGGATGCCCGTGCTCAGCCGTTGATTTGAAATGCCGATTGGCGACCGTATCGATAGCCCGCGGCTATCGCTCTCGCCCCGGTGCGCAGGCGAGCGCGCCCTCCGGGCAAGCAGCCGGGAAGGCGCACATCGCGATGGGCGGGTCCCGCCTATTGGGCGGTCCAACCGCCTTCGATGGGAATAGCGGCGCCGGTAATCGAGCGCGCCGCGCGCGAGCACAGGAACACCGCCAGCGCGCCGATCTCCTCGGTGGTGACGAACTGGCGCGTCGGCTGCGCGTGCAGGAGCACGTCGCGAATCACCTGCTCCTCGGTCAGCCCGCGCGCCTTAGCCGTCTCGGGGATCTGCTTCTCAACCAGCGGCGTCAGAACATATCCGGGGCAGATGGCGTTGGCGGTGATGCCGTGCTCGGCGGTCTCCAACGCCACCGTCTTGGTCAGGCCGACGATGCCGTGCTTGGCCGACACGTAGGCCGACTTGAAGGGCGAGGCGACAAGCGCGTGCGCGGAGGCGACGTTGATGATGCGCCCGTAGCCGCGCGCCTTCATGCCGGGGATGACGGCGCGCGTGGCGTGGAAAGCTGCCGACAGATTGATGCTAAGGATCGCATTCCATTTTTCGATGGGGAAAGTCTCCACCGCTTCAACGTGCTGGATACCGGCGTTGTTAACCAGTACATCGACGGCGCCGAACTTTTCCTGCGCCAATTGCACCATGCCGGCGATGTCGTCCGGCTTCGACATGTCGGCGCCGGAGTAGCCGACGGCGACGCCGTATATTTCCGCCAGCTCGGCGACGGTGCGGTCGATCTCGCTGCGCTCACCGAAGCCGTTGAGCAGGACCTTCATGCCGCTCGCGGCAAGGGCGTGCGCGATGCCGAGACCGATACCGCTGGTCGAGCCGGTGATGACCGCCGCTTTGCCGACCAGATCGGCACCCAGTGCGGAAGCGTGGTCCGACCTGTCGTTCGCGAGCTTGTCCAGCATCTTGCTCTCCATCGATCCACCGTAAAGGAAGACCCGGGGCAGGCTCGGGAGGGAAACGAGGGCCCCGGGTCCAGGGCTGACGGCGGGGGAGACCGTCAGGGGGAGGTGGTTCGACAGCGACGCTAGCCGTAAGAAGTTGTAAGTTGAAATGCCGTATGGGTCCGAAATCGATAGCAAGCAGCTATGGCTTGACGACCAGCCCCGCCCGCAGGAATTTCGCCACCGCTCTCGATGGCGTTTGGTGTCCCGCATGGAAATGCACCAGGTCCGATACTTCCTGGCCGTTGCGCGATTGTTGAACTTCACCCGCGCCGCCGAGGAGTGTCACGTCGCGCAGCCGTCGCTGACGCGCGCCATCAAGCAGCTGGAGGAGGAGCTGGGCGGCGAGCTGTTTCGTCGCGAGCGCAACCTCACGCACCTGTCCGAGCTCGGACACCGCATGCTGCCGCTGATGCAGCAGTGCTACGAAAGCGCCCAGGCCGCAAAGCAGGTCGCCACCTCGATCAAGAAGGGCGCCCTGGCGCCGCTGTCGATCGCGCTGCCCATCACGGTGAACATCGAGATCGTGCTCCCCTTCCTGAAGGAATTGGTGCGCGCCATGCCGGGTCTCAATCTGAAGTTCGTGCGCGGCACCAGCGCCGAGGTTAGCGAGCACCTCAAGAAGGGCAGCGTGGATCTCGCCGTCGCCGGGAAGCTGCCGGAGGCCTGGGACAGGCTGGAGTCGTGGCCGTTGTTTACCGAATCCTACCGACTGGTGGCGGCCAAGACGCATCGCTTTGCCGGGCAGGCGTCGGTGCCGGCCGACGAATTGCGCAAGGAAAAGCTGATCTTTCGCCCCTATTGCGAGGACTTCGGGCAAGGTGCCACGTTCCTCACGGTGTCGGGCGTCGAGGTGCCGACGGCCCACAACGCCGGCTCGGACGCCGACTTCGTGGCGCTGCTTACGGCAGACCTCGGCGTCGGTTTCGCGCCTGAAAGCAGCGTCGCCTCCCCTGACCTCGCGCTGCTCGGGGTCGAGGGGTTCGACATGGAGAGGACGGTGTACGCCTACGCCGTTGCCGGGCGTCAGCGGTCCATGGCCGCCAGCACGCTGATCAAGATGCTGCGCGCCGCCGACTGGTCGCGGCTCGAAGGTAACGCCCAAGCTGCGTGAGCTCAGTCGCGCGCGGCCGCGACCGCCTCGAGGATCGCCTCGACGTCCATTCGCTTGCGGTAGTCCGGATCGATATGGCGCGCCTTGACGAGCCCATCGCTGCCGACGACGAACGTCGCCGGAATGGGTAGCGTCCAGTTGTCGTTGGCGTTGTAGGGGGGGATGTTCCAGCCGGCGAACTTCATCAGCTTCTTCTTCTCGTCGCCGACGTAGAACGCCAGGTTGAGCATCAGCGCGTAGCCGTTGTCCATGTCCGACAGCACTGGGTAGCGTGCGCCCACCGCCGACCGCAGCTCCTCGTTGAAGCGCTCGATCTCGGGCGTGATGACGACGAGTTCGGCCCCGCGCTCCTGCACGGCACCATGAATGCGCGTCAGCGCGTCGGCGGTGATGCGGCAGTATGGGCACCAGTGGCCGCGATGGAAGGCGACGACCACGGGGCCGTTGGCGATGAGCTCGGCAAGGCTGACCAGCCGGCCGGATTGATCGGGCAGCATGAATTCCGGCATCGGCTCGCCGGGGGCGGGAGCCTTCTCGCCGGCCCCGGACGCCTTGAGGCGGTCGATCATGCGCTCGACCGTATCGGCGAACTCGGCATTGAGGGCGCGCACCTCGTCGGCAAAGGCCTGCAGCCGCCCGGCGAGCGGCGCATCGAGGTTGCGGCACCTCTCGGTCGTCTCCTCGAGTATTTCGGCTATCGATGGTTCTGCCATCTTCATCTCCGAAATCGCGACGCCCGCTCATTTTTGTCCAGGCGGGTTGAAACCGCCAGAGGAATTGCGCCTGCCTCGACAGAACGCACTTCTCAGCGTTGCGGTTCGCCTTCTGCCACTTCGAGCGTGTCTAGAATCTCTTCGATGTCCATGCGGCTGCGAAAGTCCGGGTCGACCTTGCGGGCGAGAATGCGCCCCTGGCGATCCAGGACGAAGGTCGCCGGTATGGGCACGAACCACGCCCCGTTGCCCTGGTAGCGCTCGATGTCGATGCCGAACTTACGATACAGCGCCTGCACATTCTCGCCGAGCCACATCACGATCCCCACCGCCAGTGCGTATCCATTGTCGATGTCGGACAGCACCGTCACGGTGTCGTGCGTCAGCGCGCGCACTTTGCGCGTGTATTCCCCCCGCTCCGGCATGATCGAGACGACCTGCACGCCGCGAGCAGCCAGATCGGCGTGGGCTTGCGCAAAGGCGCGCAGCTCGAGCTCGCAATACTCGCACCAGTGGCCGCGGTTGAAGCTGACCACCAGCGGCCCCTTGGCGAGCAGCTCGTCGAGGCCGACGAGATGCCCGGTGTGGTCGGGGAGCAGGAAGGGCGGCAGCTGCTCCCCTACGGCCGGGGCTGTTCCCCCCGCGGCCGCACCCTTGAGCTGGTCGATGAGGGTCTGGTAGGCAACAGCAAACGGCTGCCCATGCCTCTCGACCGCCGCGGTGAGCAGTGCCAGCCGCTCGCTCAAGGGCGCCTCGGTGGCGCAGATCTTCCTGAAAGCCTCCTCGAGCGGGCTTGGATCGGTCATCGTGCAAGCGTCTTCGACAAAGTCACCCATGCCTTTGCGTACTATGGGCCCCAGCGCGGTGCAACGCGTCGATAATCTCGTCGATTTCCATTCGTAAACGGAAGTCGGGATCGACGTGGCGCGCGACGACGGTGCCGTCGGCGGCGACGACGAAGGTTGCCGGTAGCGGCACGAACCAGCCGTCGTTGCCATGGATCTGGTCGAGATGCACGCCGCGGCCCCGCATCAGCTCCTTGAGGCGGTCCCCCAGCCACAAGACGAGGCCAAGCGACAGCGCATAGCCGTTGTCGACGTCGGTGAGAATCATCAGCTTACCTTGCGTGTCGGCGTCGAGCCGCCCGAGGAAGCCCTGGCGATCGGGCAGGATCGACACCACCCGGCCGCCGCGCTCGGCGATCGCCGCGTGGTAGGCGGCAACGGTGCGCAGCTCGATCTTGCAGAACGGGCACCAGTGGCCGCGGTTGAAGCTGATCACCACCGGCCCGTCAGCCAGCAACTCATCGAGCCGCACTAGCTCGCCCGTGCGGGAGGGCAGTACAAACAGCGGCATTGCCTCGCCCACCCTGGGCGCACCGGTGCCGATGCCGCCGTCGATAAGGCGCGCGACCAGCGTGTCGTAGGCTTCGGCGAAGGGAAAGTTGAGCTCTTGTAGCTTTTGCGAATAGGCGGCCAGCTTGCGGCTCAGCGGACCGTCCATCACGCAGATGTCTGCAAAGGCTTGCTCGAGCGTGTTGGGAGTGGTCACCGGGCCTTGCCTTGTTCTCTTGCTTGCTAGCTCTAACCGAGCGCGACGAGGATCTTAGCTCGTGGCGCCCGTTGCTGCGATCCGACCTATCTCCACATCGTGAACGCGAGGCGATCTGGAAGCCGGGCGCGAGGCTCCGGCTTCCAGTCCTTCCGCGGCTTCAGACGTCGCCGTGATGAACAATCGCGGCATCTTCGCCTGGCGAGGTTGAAGTTCCGTTGGCGTGTCTGCGCGGGTTGCTTCCTGTATTCGCATCTCCCATCAGCGCCGGTCGGCCACAGCGGTGACGGCTGAGCCGGTGCGCGCACCAATAGAGGCGGTCGTCGCCAGCACGGCGCCGAGCAGCGAGGTGAGGATGATCGTCGTCTGCATGGTCTGTCTCCATCGCGGGAGCCTGTGAAACGCGGAGCGGGGGGTGGCTCATCTGCGAGCCTTCCCGCCATGTCCGGATCATGCGGAAGCGCCGCTGATTTCGGAAATATTGCCTTTCTCTCAAATCCATAGCCCCTCGCTATCGGCCGCCGCCAGCCGCCGCCCGGCATCGAATCCATAGCCAGCCGGCATTTCACGGCGCGCGGGCGCGGCGGCACCCTTCTACCCGTCGGCGCCCTAAGCGCCGTATTCCCTCAAACGAACGGAGATCATCAATGGCGAATACCAGGACCGCACTTCTGTCGGCCGTGGCCGCGATTGCCGGCGTGACCGCGCTGTCGCAGGCGACGCTGGCCGAGGATGCCGCGAAGGAAAAGTGCTACGGCATCAGCGCCGCCGGCAAGAACGACTGCGCCTCCACCGGCAACAACTCGTGCGCCGGCACCTCCAAGTCAGATTACGACAAGGGCGCATGGAAGTACGTCCCCGCCGGCACCTGCCTGACGACCACCGTCACGCTGCCCGACGGCTCGACGCGCGCCGGCGCTCTGCAACCCTCCAAGTCGTGAGCGCGCCATGTCTGCAGCCCACGCGCTCGGACAATTCGGCCCCACCCCGATCCCGGCGCGCGCCGGGGTCGGGCTCAAGCCCGAGCACTACCGCGACGTGCTCGATGCCTTCCCCGATATCGGCTGGTTCGAGGTGCACCCGGAAAACTACATGGGCGCCGGCGGCTGGCCGCATCACGTGCTGGAGCGCGTGCGCGCGCGCTATCCGTTGTCCCTGCACGGCGTCGGCTTGTCGATCGGCGGCGCCGAGCCGCTCAACCGCGAGCACGTCGCGAAGCTAGCCGCGCTGGTGAAGCGCTACGAGCCGGGGCTGGTCTCCGAGCATCTCGCCTGGTCGACACACGAGGGCAACTTCCTCAACGACCTGCTGCCGCTGCCCTACAACCAAGCGACGCTGACGCATGTCGCACGCCACGTCGACGAGTTGCAGGAGGCGTTGGGGCGCCGCGTTCTCATTGAGAACCCGTCGACCTACATCACCTTCGCAGATACCGACATGTCAGAGGTCGCGTTCCTCGGCGAGCTCGTGCGCCGCACTGGCTGCGGTCTCTTGCTCGACTGCAACAACGTCTTCGTCTGCGCGACCAACCACCGCTTCGACCCCGTCGCCTACATCGACGCGTTCCCCGTCGAGCACGTGGGTGAGATTCACCTCGCCGGCTACGCCGAGATTGCCGACGACGATGGCCGCCCGCTGCTCATCGATGTCCACGACCGCACCGTACGCGAGGCGGTGTGGGGCCTTTATGCGCGCGCCATTGACCGCGCCGGCGCGGTGCCGACGCTCATCGAATGGGACAACGACATTCCCGCATGGAGCACGCTCTATGCCGAGGCCATGAAGGCCGAACGCATTCTGCTACCTCGTGAGGGGGCATCCCGTGCGGCGTGATCTGCATCCCCTTTCCATTGCCGCCCAGCAGGACGACTTCGCCCGCGCCCTCTTATGGCGCACCGGCGGCCTGCCCGCCGGCATCGAGAAGCCTGGCAGCGCGCCCCCCGCCAAGCGCTTCGGCATCTATCGCAACAACGTGTTCGCCAGTCTCACCGCGTGCCTTGCGGCGCGCTTCCCCGTCGTCGCCCGGCTCGTCGGCGACGAGTTCTTTTCCGCCATGGCGCGCGTGTTCATCGAGCGCTCACCGCCCACCTCGCCGGTGCTTATCGAGTACGGCGAGGAGTTCGCTGCGTTCCTCGCCACGTTCGCGCCCGCGCAGTCGCTGCCGTATCTGCCCGACGTCGCGCGCCTCGAATGGCGCATCTGCGCCGTCTATCACTCCGCCGACGCCCGGCCCGTCGATGCGGCGGCATTGGCTCGGCTCGGCGAGCAAGCCCTCGACGCCGCGCTCGATCTGCATCCCTCGTGCGCGCTGCTCGCGTCGCACCACGCGGTGTTCAGCATCTGGCGGACGAACACGCACGATGCCAGCGTGCGCCCCGTCGATGCCTCGCAGGCCGAGGCGGTGCTGATCGTACGCCCGCTCTACGAGGTGAGCGTCTTCAGCATCGGCATGGGCACCTACGCCTTCGTTGCCGGCCTCGCCGCCGGGCATTCGCTCCAGCTGGCGGCCGAGCTGGCGGCGCAGATCGATGCCAGGTTCGATCTCACCGCCGCGCTGGCGACACTGTTCCGCGCCGGTGCCATCGTCGGGGTCCGCCCGTCGGCTGACCGACCCTGCAACCCCCGTTTCGATGCAACGCCTCAGGGAGCACTATTATGCGCGACCTAGCCAACACGACCATCGCCGCCTTCAAGGCCATCCCCGACGATCTCATCGCCTATATCGCGCGCATATCGGTGGGGACTGTCTTCTTCCGCTCCGGGCTCCTGAAGCTCGAAGGCTGGGCCGACGGCAACACGCTCACCCTGTTCCGCGAGGAGTACCGGCTGCCGCTCATCCCGCCCGAGATCGCTGCCTACATGGCGACCGCCGCCGAGCTGACGCTGCCGCTGCTGCTGTTCGCCGGTCTGCTGACGCGCTTTGCGGCCGCCGCCCTGCTCGTCATGACGCTGGTTATCGAGATCTTCGTCTACCCCAATGCCTTCGACACGCACGGCGTGTGGGCGGTGTGCCTGCTGTTCCTGATGAAGTACGGGGCCGGCGCCTTGTCGCTCGACAACGCGCTCGGCCGCTACTGGAGCAGCCCCGGCGAGCACCGCATGAGCTGAGCCGCGGCTACTTTGCGCCGTCGTTGAGCCGAGCCGGGCCGCTCACCCAGCGGTTGCCGTGGATGAAGAAGCGCCACGGCTTGTCGGCATTGCGCGTGATGCCGATGCGCACCGAGCGGCCGACTTTCGTGACGCCAAACCCGTCGTCCGCCAGCCATAAGGAATTCGCCGCATCGTACGCAACACCATCGAGGCCGAGATCGACGGCGAACGCCTGCGCGAGACACCCTGGACCTTTCGTCAGCCGGTAGACATCGTCGATCCCGCGCCGCCGCCGCATCACCTCGATACCGGTGAGCGGCTCGGCGGCGCGGATCAGCACCCCGGCGCCCACGCCTTCGGCCTCGCTGGAAACGTTGAGCATCATGGCTGTACCGTAGGCGCGATAGACGTAGATGTGGCCGTGACGCAGGAACAGTGAGGCGTTGCGCGCCGTGCGGCCGCTGCGTGCGTGGCAGGCCGGGTCGCCGGGCGGATAGGCTTCCGTCTCCACGATGCGGCCGCTGACGCGACCCTCCTTGCTATCTCGCACCAAGACCTTGCCCAGCAGAAACTTGGCGAGCGCCACGGTCGCGTGCGGCAGCTCGTCCAGACGCAGCGCGCGCAGCTCGCGCGGCGGCACCGTTTCGATCGCGGCAATGCGCTTGGCCATCCCTACAACAGCTCCACCATCTGGCAGCGCACGATCAGCTCGTCCTGCCGGAACTTGGCCTTGAGCTCGTCCTTCAGCGCCATCCACCATTCGCGATCGAAGCTGCGCGCCATCACCTCCATCACCGCGATGTCCTCCGTCTGCGTCGCCCCGCCGCCATGCCAGCGCCCTTCCGCCGGCGCACGCAGGAAGCTCGTCACCCCGCCGAAGGCGTTGGTGAGGCGGTCGGCCAGCTCGTCGTAGTAGGCGGCGGGGAACGGCTCACCGTTCGCATCGCGCAGCGGCAGCAGAATCTCGATCAGGTGCATGGTCCGCCATCCTAAGCTTGGTGCCGGCACCATGCATCTTGGCACGGAACCGCAGCCGCAGCTCGGCGTCCAGGCGACAACCCAAAGCTATTCTACAGATGCAAGGTCGGTCCGCACGTGCGCGCGCACTAGGCGCTCGACCGCCTTGTGCAGCGGCCGCTCGGCCTCGCCGTAGTCCTCCCACGCCTTGCTCTTGGCGATGAGCTTGGCCGCGGTGCGGATGTTGAAGCGCGCTGGATCGAGCCCGGCGCGCACCTGCACCCAGGTGAGCGGCATCGACACCGGCGCGCCGGGTCGCGCGCGCGGCGACAGCGGCGCCACCGCGGTGGAGAAGCGGTCGTTGCGCAGGTAGTCGAGGAAGATGCGCCCCTCCCGCAGCTTCTTCGTCATCTTGATCAGGTAGCGGTCGGGGCTGTCCTCGGCCATCTGCGCGCACACCGTGTGTGCAAACGTCTTAGCCTCGTCCCAGCCGAGGCGGCTCGCCTTGCCGGCCTTCAAGGGCGTGACAACGTGCAGACCCTTGCCGCCCGTCGTCTTGCAGAAGGCAACGAGGCCCAGCGCCTCCAGCCGTTCGCGCATCTCCTTTGCCGCCTCGACGACCTCGTCGAAGTCGACGTCCGGTGCCGGGTCGAGATCGAAGATCAGCCGTCCCGGTATGTCCGGCGCAAACGGTGCGCAGTTCCATGGGTGATATTCGACCGCCGCCACCTGCGCCATGGCGATCAGCCCTTCGGCGCTGTCGATCTCGATGTACGGCTCACGGTCACCGGAGACGCTGACGAGGTCGATTTCATCCGACATGCCGCGCATGCCATGGCGCTGAAAGAAGCGCTCGCCGTCGATGCCGTCGGGGGCGCGGATGACCGAGCACGGACGCCCTTCGATGTGCTCCAGCATCCAGTCGCCGACCTCGTCGAGATAGCGCGCGAGCTCGAGCTTGGTTACCGGCGCCTCGCCGTCATCGGCCGGCCACAGCGGCTTATCGGGCTTGGAGATGGTGATGCCGAGCAGCGTATCGCCCCCGGCATCCTCCTTGGCGGCTTTGCGCGCCGCCTTCTCGCGCGGCGCCCGACGTTTGCGCGCCGGCGGCGGGTCGGGTGGCTCGCCCTTGCTCGTGTTCCATACCGCGTCCGGGTTGAATGCGTGCTTGCGGCCCAGCATGAACGGCGTCGGCGCCTTGCCTTTGCCGCCGGCGATCTGCTGCATCGTCCGACCGGAGGCGACCGACTTGTCCTTGCGCAGCGCCGCGTCCCCGTCGCTCGATGCCCACTGGTCCTTGTGCTTGATCAAAAGCCAGTTGTTGCGCTTGCCGCCGTCGCGGTCGCCCTTCATGCGCACCAGCACCCAGCCACCCTGCAGCTTGTCGCCGGCGAGCACGAATTTCAGCTCGCCCTTGCGTAGCGCCTCGTCGACGTTTTCGTTGCCCTCGGGGAGCCAGTAGCCGCGGTCCCACAGCATCACCGTGCCGCCGCCGTACTCGCCTTTGGGGATCGTGCCCTCGAAGTCGCCGTAGTCGAGCGGGTGGTCCTCGACCTCGACGGCGAGCCGCTTGTCCTTGGGATTGAGCGAAGGCCCCTTGGTCACCGCCCACGACTTGAACACGCCGTCGTGCTCGAGCCGCAGGTCGTAGTGGAGCCGCGAGGCGTCGTGTTTCTGGATGACGAAGCGCGGGTACTCGGTCTTGCGGACCTTGGCGCTTCCGCTCGGCTCCTGCGTCTTCTCGAAGTCGCGTTTCGACCGGTACTTGGCGAGCTTGCTTGGCATGCGGTCACCCGTCGCTGCTGCGGATGCGAAGTTAGAGCACTGCGGAGATGCCGGGTTTACTTTGCCCGCTACAGTTTAATCATTCGCGCGCCGGCGCGCTGCTTCGGGTTGGCGCTTCAATCAGGCGGCAGCTTGGTGGTCTTCTCTTCGATCTTGTCCTTGAGATCGGGAGTGGCCTTGTGGCGCGGATCGTCGGTGGGCGCCGGCCCGACCTGTTTTTTGGGCTTTTCCTTGCGCCGCTCGGGGTTGAAGCCGCCGACTTCCTTGGACTGATCGGTTTTCGTCCCTGCCATCGAAGATCTCCTAGTGCCAGGTAGAACGGCACGCGCGCGGCACCGTTCCGCTCCTCAGCAATCGATGCGGAAGAGCGCGTCCGCGTTTGTGAACAAAACGAGAATCGGCTTCAGTGTGCCGATGACTCTCGCCCATCTCGAAAAGCTCAATCCGCAGCAGCGGCGCGCCGTCGAGCATGGCATCGGGGCGCGCGACACGGCGCCCGCCGCACCGTTGCTCGTCATAGCCGGCGCCGGCTCGGGCAAGACCAATACGCTGGCGCACCGCGTCGCCCACCTCATCGTCAATGGCGCCGACCCGCGCCGCATCCTGTTGATGACGTTTTCACGCCGCGCCGCGGTGGAGATGGCACGCCGGGTCGAGCGCATCACGCGCACCGTCCTCGGCACCAGCGGCGGGGCGACGACGGACGCGCTCGCCTGGGCCGGAACCTTCCACGGCATCGGCGCGCGTCTCTTGCGCGAGTACGCCGAACAGGTCGGCCTCGATCCCGCCTTCACGATTCACGACCGCGAGGACAGCGCCGACCTGATGAACCTGGTGCGGCACGGGCTCGGCTACTCCAAGACCGAGAGCCGCTTTCCCACCAAGGGCACTTGCCTTTCCATCTACTCGCGCTGCGTCAATGCCGAGCAGCCGCTCGATGATGTGCTGAACGCTTCGTTCAAGTGGTGCGCGGCTTGGTCGAAGGAGCTGAAGGAGCTGTTCGCCGCCTACGTCGAGGCCAAGCAGCGCCAGAACGTGCTCGATTACGACGACCTGTTACTCTACTGGGCACAGGCGATGAGCGATGCGTCGTTCGCCGCGGACGTCGGGGACCGTTTCGATCACGTGCTGGTCGACGAATACCAGGACACCAACCGCCTGCAGGCATCCATCCTTCTGGCGCTGAAACGCCACGGCCGCGGCCTCACCGTGGTCGGCGACGACGCGCAGGCGATCTACTCGTTCCGCGCCGCAACGGTGCGCAACATCCTCGACTTCCCCAGGCACTTCGATCCACCGGCAGAGGTCGTCACCCTCGACCGCAACTATCGCTCGACGCAAGCGATCCTCGCCGCCGCCAACGGCGTCATCGACCTTGCCGCCGAGCGCTTCACCAAGAACCTGTGGAGCGACCGCGACGGCGCCGAGCGGCCGCGCCTCGTTGCCGTGCGCGACGAAACCGACCAGGCGCGCTACATCGTCGAGCGCGTCTTGGAGAACCGCGAGGCGGGTGCGCTTTTAAAGCAGCAGGCGGTGCTGTTCCGCACCTCGCACCATTCGGGACCCCTGGAGATCGAGCTCGCCCAGCGCAACATCCCGTTCGTCAAGTTCGGCGGCCTGAAGTTCCTCGACGCCGCCCACGTCAAGGACGTGCTGGCCCTGTTGCGCTTCGCCGAGAACCCGCGCGACCGCGTCGCCGGCTTCCGTCTGTTGCAGCTCCTGCCCGGCGTCGGACCGACGACCGCGCAGCGCGCGCTCGATGGCATGCTGGCGGCCTCCGCTCCCATCGAGGCGCTGGCGCAGATGCCGGTCCCCGCCCGTGTTGCCGATACCGAGTGGCGCGGCTTCGTCGCCACCATCGTCGCGTTGCACGGCGACGGCGACGGCGCCGGATGGCCGGCCGACATCGCCCAGGCGCGCGCTTGGTACGACCCGCACCTCGAACGCATGCACGAGGATGCCGCGACCCGGCGCGCCGACTTGTTGCAGCTGGAGCAGATCGCGGCCGGCTATGCCTCGCGCCAGCGCTTCCTCACCGAGCTCACGCTCGACCCGCCCGATGCGACCAGCGACGAGGCCGGCCCACCGCTCAAGGACGAAGATTACCTCATCCTGTCGACCATCCACTCCGCCAAGGGGCAGGAGTGGAAATCGGTCTTCGTCTTGAACGTCGTCGACGGCTGCATCCCTTCCGACCTCGGCACCGGCACCAGCGCCGAGATCGAGGAGGAGCGGCGGCTGCTCTATGTCGCCATGACGCGCGCCAAGGACGATCTGCATCTCCTCGTCCCGCAGCGCTTCTACACCCACGCACAGAACGCCCGCGGCGACCGCCACGTCTACGCCGCGCGCACGCGCTTCATCCCGAGCTCGCTCGTGCAGCTTTTCGAAGCCACCGCTTGGCCTCCGGCCATGAGCAATGTCAATGCGCCCGGCCGCCCCTCCGGCATACGCATCAACGTCGGCGCCAAGATGCGTGCGATGTGGCGCTAAGCCGCGCTTGATGCCATATAAGAGACTCCTAAATTAGCTTTCGTGAATATACGAAGCGCGAGCGGCGGCCTTCCAAGAGCCGGCGCTGAACGACTGCATCTGAGACGGAGGACAGTATGTCGAAGGACTGGATCGAGACGACGCGCACGTTGAGCGCCGGCCTGCGCCAGCTGCGCGGCGGCGCCCCCGAGGTGATGAAGGCGTTTTCCAGCATTGCGCAGGCAGCCCTCAAGACCGGCGCCCTCGACACCAAGACCAAGGAGCTCATCGCGCTGGCCATCGGCGTCGCCACGCGCTGCGACGACTGCATTGCCTTGCACGCCAAGGCAGCGTCCGAGCGCGGGGCCACGAGCGAGGAGATCTTGGAGACGCTCGGCATGGCCATCTACATGGGCGCCGGGCCGTCGGTGATGTACGCGGCGCACGCGCTCGAAGCCTATAACCAGTTCGCCCAGGGCCGCGCAGAGCCGCCGGCCGCTCCCGCGCGCGCTGCGGCGGCCCCCTAAGACCTGGGACCGAAAAATCGACGTCTTGGGAAATGGCGCCCTAATCTTGTCCACAACTCCTGGTTGTATTATGCTGAATACAGAGTAAAAGGAGTTGTGCATGCCGGAGAGCAACGTCGTCTTTAGGTCCCAGAGCTTCTTCTCCAAGGCGGCCGTGGACGCGGAAAAGCCAAACCGAGGCTGGTTCCGTATTGGCCGTGAGACGCCCGTCGTATCCGACGAGGAAGCATTTCTCACGATCCTGATAGGGGCCGCGCGCGCTGACGACGTCGTCAGCCCCGAAGAAGCGCAAGAGTTGTCCGCACTCGCCTTGCGTACGCGCACCCTCTCGAAGCTTACGCTCGCCAGGATCGCCGAGCTTCAGAAGCACATCGACGACAAGATCAACCGCGACGGTCTCGAAACCATCCTTGGAGCGGCCTGCTCGTCGATTCTCGGCAGCTCGGAACAGGGAGAACTCGTCAGGGTCAGGGCCGAGTCCGTCTTCGCTCACGCCGTCGACCTTGTCTTCGCCGACCGTGCCATCACACTGAGCGAGCAGGCCTACATCGAGCAGCTTGCGCGCAGCCTCAGGCTCGATCCCGACCGCGCCCGGTCGATTGTCGCGCTGATCGAGATCAAGAACGCGTACTAGCGCCGCGACCACCGATCCGCCGCCTTGGTTTCGGCTCCCGTGCCGCCCCTCTTGGGGATGGGCGGGAGCCTCTTCGCTCGGGGGAATCATGCTCCAGCATGCACGCGCTGCGCTCTCTTGGACCGTTCGGCCGTTGGTGAGGTTTCTGGATTGGATGCTTGGCGCGCACGAGCGCGACGGCAGACTCTCACGCGCGAGCCATGCCCTGCTCATCGGGTTCAACGCGGCCATCTTTGCCTGTTTGTTCTACTTTGTCGATCGACCCTGGGTCCTGCACGCGACTTTCGCTGTTCTCCTCTTGCAGATCGCGATCATCGTCTCGGCGCTGCTGATCATCTCCGAGGAGACACGATACTGGGACGGCCTGATCTTGGAGGATCAGAAGATCCTGCCGGCGATCAGTTGCGTGCGCAGGGCCGGCCTGCTGACCATCGCATCGCTCGCGCTCGTCTTTCTGGCGGGGCTCCTCTGCCAGCATCTCGACCTGCACGGAGCGCCCATCATCAAGGCCCACACGCAATTTTCTTGCGCCAGCACGACCTGCGAATACCTGGAATACGTGCTGGTCTGCCTGCATCAGATGCCGCTGATCGGCGGGATCGTGCAATTCGCGCTCGAGCAGCTCGACCACGACTTTCAGCTCGCCTTCGCCTCCACGCCCGAAGCCATCGGCTTCCGCCTCGGGCTCTATTTCGCGACCGGTACATGGATCTTCGGCGTGTTTCGGCTGCTGATGCAGCAATGGGTGGACGTCGATGCGCTTTGCCAGGCGCTGGAATCGCAGGACAGTCAAGCCATGCCGGACGGCAAGGCCTTAACGTACCTGCAGATGCGTGCTGCCCGCGCTCCCGGCTTCATGAAGCGACGCATGATCCGCGGCGCCATTTCTCATCCGGTCGCAATCGCCCGGCGCCGCTACCTCACCACCTGCTATTACGCGCGCATTCTAACGTTTCCGCAGACCTTCATCTTCCACCTTGCCGACCAGAGCGAGGCGAACAAGAGCTGGGGGCTAAACCGGGTGAAGCTGCTGCTCGAAGAGACGCACGCTTCGCTCAAACCAGAGCTGCGCAACGGCATCATCAGCGGCGCCTGCCATCAAATCAAGCAAGGCGACCACAAACCGGCGATCGTTGCCGATCTATGGAACATCGCGCTCCTGCTCATCGGCGACCTGGCCGGAGGCGAACTCTCCGCCGCGAGGGCCAAGATGCTGGCGGTCGCCGTCGAGCCGATCTCCGCACCCAACAACTACGCTGCCGCTCAAAAGCGCCTGCTCGATCTCTGCAGCGAAGCCCAAATCAGGGCGCTTCCGCAGTCGTTCTTGTTCAATATCGAGAACCACTCTGACGAGGTGAAGATCCACGGGCTGCAACTCGTGAACCGGCAGATTGCGCAAGGTGCGGCGGTTGATGTCGAGGCCATCCACAAGTCGCTGACGTATGCGCTGCGCGATCCCGAGAACGAGGCCGTGAAGCAAGAATTGCAGGCTTTGCGGCGATTGGTCCGGCGCAAGGAAGAGCTCGACGCGCGCCTTCCTGCCTAAGCGAGGCCCCAGCCGGTCACGTCCAGCACCTGCCCGGTGATGCCGAGCGAGGCGGGCGAGGCGAGAAACACCACGGTATCGGCGATCTCGCCGCGCTGCGCCCACTTCGAGGTGTCCTTCGGCTTCATCATGGCGACGTTGGAGGCGGTGTCGACGAGCCCCGGCGCTACCGCATTGACCCGGATATGAGCGTCCTTGCCCTCGAGTGCGAACGTGCGCGTCAGCGCCACGACGCCGGCCTTGGCGACGTTGTAGGGCAGCATGTTGGCCTGCGCGTTGCCGGCGCGCGCGAAGTTGATCACCGATCCGCCGCCCGCCTTGGCGAGGTGTGGAAAGGCTTCGCGCGTCAGAAGGAAGGCACTCAGCACGTTGTTGCCCACCTCGCGCATCCATTCCTCGACGCTCACCTCGGTCGAGGGCTTGTAGATGGTGAGGCCGCCGGCGAGATTGACGACGATGTCGATGCGCCCAAAGGCGCCGAGCGTCTCGCTCACCAGACCTTTGACTTGCGCCTCGTCCGTCAGCGATGCCGCAACGGGTATCACCTTGGCGCCAGCAGACTTCAGCTCGGCGGCGCGCGCTTCGACGTTGTCCTTGGTGCGTGCGCAGACGGCGAGCGAAGCGCCTTGCGCGGCCAGCGCCTGGGCCACCGCTTGCCCAACTTGTCCGTCGTGGCTGACGCCCGTGACGATGGCGACCTTGCCTTCGAGACTGCCCGGCATTTCACACCTCTCGTTTCTGCGCGATTGTTGCGGGCCGCGACATATACAATATGCATCGGCATAGGAGCGGAAAAGATGAGCTGGCTGCCAACCGACGATCCACGGCCCGGCGATAAGCGCGCCTGCGACGCGCTCGAGCAGGTCATCGTGCCGCGCGCCCGCGATCTCGGCGGCTTTTCGGTGCGCCGCGCGCTCCCCGCCGCCGGCCGGCAGATGGTCGGGCCTTTCATCTTTTTCGACCAGATGGGACCCGCCGAGTTTCTCGTCGGCAGCGGCATCGACGTACGCCCGCATCCGCACATCGGGCTCGCCACCGTCACCTACCTGTTCGAAGGCGAGATCATGCACCGCGACAGCCTTGGCAGCGCCGTGGCCATCAGGCCGGGCGAGCTCAACCTCATGTCGGCCGGCGCGGGGGTGGTGCACTCGGAGCGCACCTCCCCGGAGCAGCGCGCTTTAGGCCCGCGCCTGTTCGGCATCCAGGCGTGGGCGGCGCTGCCCGCCGCGCACGAAGAAGGCGCACCGACCTTTGCCCACTACGACGCCGCGCAGCTGCCGCGCATCGCAGGCGAGGGCAAGACCGTGCGCGTCGTCATGGGCCAGCTGTTCGGGCACACTTCGCCGGCCGAGTTTCCGCACCCCAGCTTCTACGCCGAGGCGGTGCTGGCGCCCGGCGCCGTGCTGCCGCTCGATGCCGACTACGACGAGCGCGCGATCTATATCGTCTCGGGAGAGATCGACATTGCCGGCGAGAGCTTCGGCGGCGCCCGGCTGCTCGTCTTCCGGCCCGGAGACCGCATCTCCATCCTCGCCACCGCGCAGACGCGCCTCATTTTGCTCGGAGGCGAGCCGATGGACGGCCCGCGACACATCTGGTGGAATTTCGTTTCCTCCTCCAAGGACCGCATCGACGCGGCCAAGGCGGACTGGAAGGCAAAACGCTTTGCGCCCGTGCCCGGTGATGCCGACGAGTTCATCCCCCTCCCCGCCGACCGCAGTTAGACTCCACAACTGTCATCCTCGGGCTTGTCCCGAGGACCCAGTGCGCCGCGAGCTTCAACAATCGAAATTCATCGGCGAGCGTGCGGAGCGAAGGGAAGGCTGGATCCTCGGCATAAAGCCGAGGATGACGGTTGGAACGAGGAATCATCCCATCTTCTGCTTGGCCTTCTCCTGCGCCTTCTGGAACCAAGTGCTCGCCTTCTCGATGATCGAGTTCACCGCCGATGTGTCGGCGCGGCTCATGGCATCGACCATGCGCTCGAACGCCGGCGTGATGGGAGCCGCGGCCGAGTTCGCCGCGCGCGACACCGAGCGCTGAATGGTGTCGGCGAGGTCGTAGAGGTCGGCGCGGGTGAGGTTCGGCGCCCAGCGATCCCAGCGCGGCGCCGGCGACGAACGATGCGACCGCGGCGCGATCAGCAGCGCGAGCGCGGCGCCGGCGGCAGCGGCCACGGCCATCGCTAGCACCGGCTGGCGGCGGATGGCACGGCGCAACTCGACGGCGCCCACCTCGGCCGTCTCGGCGGCGCTCTGGCGCGCGGCGCGCGTGCGCCGTTCGGCGATATCCGCAACTTCCTTAGCGATGGCGGAGACGGCATCGCGCAACTCGGTCAGCGTTGCCTCGGCCGAATTTTGGGCGGAGCGCGCTGCCGAACCAACTTCCTTCGCCGGGCTGACCATCACCCTCTCCTCCTCTGTTCTTTTTGGCTGGCTGGCGCTGCTATCTGTGCGCATTTGAACGATTTGATTGAATGATCGGTTCCTCGACTAAGTAGTATACTAGGCCAGCGCAATGGCGCGGAACACGTTTATCCGCGCTGACGTTTTGCGTAGGTCATTGATTTCCGATTTCGGAAGGCCCGGGACCCCACCCGGCAAGAGGAGGACGTCCATGCAATTCTCGTCGACCAACCGCGCTCCCGATACCGGCACACCCGGTTCCCGCTCGGCCGCCGCCGACGTTGGAGACAACATTCAGGCGCTGCGCGAGGACATTGCCAGCCTGGCCGAGTCCGTGAAGCGCCTTGCCGCCGAGCAGCTCGGCTCCAGCGTCGAGGACGTGCAGGACAAGGCGAAGGAAAAGGTCAGCGATATCGAGGCCGCCATCCGGCGCAATCCAACCCAGGCCGCGCTCATCGCCGCCGGCATCGGCTTCGTCTTCGGCCTCATCCTGTCGCGCTAGCAAGAAGGGCCAGCCATGAACACCCAATACAGCCCGAGCACCCCGACGCCAGGCAGTGCGCGCCCGACGCGCGATCTCGCCCATGCGGCACAGGACAAGTTCGACGAGAGCGTCGAGCAGGCTCAGGCCTTCGCCCAGGAGCAGTACGACAAGCTCGCCGCCAGCATCCGCCGCAATCCGCTGCAAGCGGCCGGCATCGCCGCCGGCATCGGCTTCGTGCTCGCCCTGCTCGCCAGACGCTAAGCGCCGGAGGGGAGCATGATCGGGGAAGCCGTGCTTTATGCAGCGAGCCGCGCCACGCACAGCGCCATCGAGAACGTCTCGCGACGCTTGACGTGGGGTGCGATCGGCGCGGCATTTCTCCTCGCTGCGATGGTCCTCGCCCTCATCGCGGCGTACATGGTCGCCGAACCGAAGCTGGGCGCGCTGCGCGCCGTGGCGCTGTTGGCGGGCGCCTGCGCGGCGGTCGGGATCGTCAGCCTCTCCGTCCCCTGGATGATCGAGAAGGTCGAGGAGCGGCGGCGGGCGCAAGCCTCGCCCGCGTCAACCGCCGTCACTGCCGTCGATCAGGAAACCAAGGAAGCCGTCGACCATTTCGGCGCGCTGCAGCTGGTGGGTACGGCCTTCCTGTTCGGGCTCGGAGCCGCGCGGCGCTTGCGCCGCTGAACGCCGGCGGCACACCCCTGATCAGTTCTTGAAGATGGTCGGCGTCATCGAGCGCGCCGCCGACCACGCGGCATTGCCCGCCTGGCCGAGCAGCCGGCGCACGCTCCACCGCGGGGCCGCGTCCTCCATCAGCCGCAGAAGCTGCGCTTGGCGCGCCTCGGGCACGCGCGCCGCGATGCGCATGGACAGCTGCTCGATGTTGAACGGCGCGCGCCCCGGCGCCAGGCTCACCGGCACCACGTCGTTCTTGGGCACCCCCAGGCCTTCGGCGACGATACGCACCATCTCGACGACCATGGGATCGCCGGCATCGATCTCCCCGTGTTCACCCGGAACCCGGCGCAACAACTTGTCGATGTGCGTCAGTGCGACGACGATCGGCGGCTGACGCCGGTGCGGGCGCTTGGCGAAGTGATTGCGGATGCCCGAGACCGCGATGAGATCGATGCGCGCGTCCGCCTTGTCGGCCGCGAGCGCCCACACGATGAGGTCGCTGTCGCCCGCCTTCGCCGCAAACGTGCGCTGCTCCTTGGGCGTGGCGCCGAGGCGCGGGCTGTCGATCACCATCGAGCCCGCAAGGCCCTCGAGCTCGACCTCGTAGGCCTGGAAGTCGCGCGTGCCCCCGGGGACGTCGACCACCGCGCGCACTTCCCTCGACAGCGCGTTGACGAGGCTCGATTTGCCGGCCCCCGCCTGACCGGCGATGAGGATGCGCAGCGGCTCCGCCCGCCCCAACGCTTGGCTGCGGTCGCGCCGCGTCGAGGCGCTGACGTGGCCGGCCAGCTCCGCCTCCGACACGCGCAGCCGCCCACCATAGAGATCGATCGCCGCGCGGCCGACCTCGCGCACGTAGGCGCGGGCGAGCTGGCGCGCGAGCTGGTCGCGCACGTTGGCATAGAGGTGCTTGGTGATCTGCTCGCGCGCTTCCTGCGCGGCCGCGGTGACGGGGTTGACGAGGCGGATCAGCCGCCAGATATCGTAGGCCTTTTCGGCGATGCCGATGGCCGAGCGCCAGCCGTAGATCTTCAAGACTTGCCCGACGGTCAGCTGATCGCCGAGCGGGATATTGTCGATGACGAACGGGCGCAGATCGGCGCTGACGCGCTCGATGAGCGCTAAGGCCTCCGGGATGGTGAACTTCCACAGCGGGTTGCGATCCTCAGGGTGGATCTGTCGCGCGACGGCCTCGATGGTGCGCACGCCGAGGTTCAAAACGCGATCGCGGTCGGTGAGCTCGGAAGGCCGCACGCCGGCGGCGATCGATTCCACCGCCGTCCACGCCGCCTGCTCGCGCGCCGTCCACGATGGGTCGGGGGCCACCGTTTCGGTGCCTTCGTCGGGCGCCTCGACCGGTGTCTGGCGCAGCATGCGGCGAAGGGTGAAGAGCTGCGCCCCATAGCCGATAACCGCCAACATGAACGCCGCTGCCAGCCAGTAGAGCGCGTAGCCGCGCTCCCACAGCCACAGCCAACCCAGCGGCAGCAGGGAGAGCATCGGCAGCAGCAGCGCCAGAAAGATCATGGCGCCGCGCAGATAGAGGAATGCCTTGCCCTTTACGGCCACGTCGCTCTCAGCCTTTACCGCGCGCCCAGCGCAAACCGCCACCGCCGTCCAATATAGTGGACAGTTATCGAATGCGCTCGCCGGGAGGTTAGGCGGAAATCGCTACAACCGGAACGCCCCCGCGGCGCGGGGCCGTTAGTGCAGCGCAGAGTGCTCGCAAGGGTGATCGGACGCCAGCTTCCGGCCCGGAACGATTTCACCTTGCCGCCGTTGGCCCAGCAAGCAAGTGCACAAAGCGAACGCATACGGAGTGCGTGCCATGCCGGCAACGGATAGTTCCGTAGAGTTGCAGGGGTGGAAGGTGTTGGTGGTCGAAGACGAGCCGCTCGAGGCGCTGGACTATTGCGACCGTCTGTCGGAGGCCGGCGCCGAGATCGTCGGCCCGTTCGACTCGGCCTCGGAGGCGCTCGAGGTCGTGGCGCGCGAGCCAGTCGACGTGGCGCTGCTCGATTACGCCCTCGCCGACAAGACCAGCGAGGAGTTGCAGACGGCACTCGAGACGCGCCACATCCCCTTCGTAGTCCTCACCGGCTACCCGCGCGTACTGGTCCGCCGCGACAACCAGCAGATGGTCCTGTCGAAGCCGATCTCCCCGCATCTGCTCTGCAAGACAATTAAGGCGGCAGCAATGGGCGCCGTGCGCTGATTTCAGCTGGCCGCGAGCGTCGCAATTCCCTGTTAATTCTCCGCCTTCCGTGCCAACCACGGTCGCCGGTCATGACGCGCTAAGCCCACCCCCCTATAGTCACGATCGGTTGTAACTCGCGGCCCGCAAAAAGCCGGGCGGCGGCGCTACGGTGAGGCTATGAAACTCGAGACTGCCCGGCCGGTCCACCTCAAGGACTACCGCCCCCCGGCCTACTTGATCGATCACGTTCACCTCGACATCTCGCTCGAGCCGACCCGCACGCGCATTAGCGCCAGGCTGTCGGTCAGGGCCAACCCCAAGGCGGTCGGCCGGCGCGAGCAGCTGCGGCTCGACGGCGAGCAGCTCGAGCTCGGCGAGATCGCCCTCAACGGCGACCCGCTCGGCAAGAAGGACTACAAGCTCACCGACCGGGCGCTGACGCTGAGCAAGACGCCGACCGAGCCGTTCACGCTCGACATCACAACTTACGTCAATCCCGAGGCCAACAAGGCGCTGCAGGGGATCTACCGCAGCAACGGCGTCTATTGCAGCCAGTGCGAGGCCGAGGGCTTCCGCCGCATCACCTACTTCCTCGACCGGCCGGACGTGCTCGCCACCTACACGGTGCG
This sequence comes from Hyphomicrobium sp., assembly GCF_009026145.1. Classification (GTDB taxonomy): domain Bacteria; phylum Pseudomonadota; class Alphaproteobacteria; order Rhizobiales; family Hyphomicrobiaceae; genus Hyphomicrobium_A. Next base: position 6,357 of record NZ_WBUE01000019.1, on the reverse strand, counting down.
CCTGGAAGCCGATCCCAATGCCGCGCCCGTCCTGCTCGCCAACGGCAACCTCGTCGAGCGCGGCATCCTCGATAGCGGCCGCCGCCACTACGCCGTGTGGCACGACCCGCACCCCAAGCCCTGCTACCTGTTCGCCATCGTCGGCGGCGATCTGGCGCCCATCAGCTCCAGCTTCCGCACCATGTCGGGCCGCAACGTGGACCTCGCCATCTACGTCGAGCACGGCAAGGAGGCGCGCGCCGTCTGGGCGATGGACTCACTCAAGCGCGCCATGCGGTGGGACGAGGAGCGCTTCGGACGCGAGTACGACCTCGACGTGTTCAACATCGTCGCCGTCTCCGACTTCAACATGGGGGCGATGGAGAACAAGGGTCTCAACATCTTCAACGACCGCCTCATCCTCGCCTCCCCCGAGACGGCCACCGACACTATCTTCGAGGCCATCGAGAGCGTCGTCGCGCACGAGTACTTCCACAATTGGACCGGCAACCGCATCACCTGCCGCGACTGGTTCCAGCTGTGTCTGAAGGAAGGTCTCACCGTCTACCGCGACCAAGAGTTCTCGGCCGACGAGCGCTCGGCCACGGTGCAGCGCATCATCGACGTGCGCCAGTTGAAGACGCACCAGTTCGCCGAGGACGCTGGGCCCTTGGCGCATCCCGTTCGCCCCGAGAGCTATATCGAGATCAACAACTTCTATACGGCGACGGTCTACGAGAAGGGCGCCGAGGTGGTGCGCATGATCGCCACCGTTCTCGGCCGCGACGGCTTCCGCAACGGCATGGACCTCTATTTCGAGCGCCACGACGGTGAGGCGGCGACGGTCGATGAGTTCGTCACCTGCTTTGCGGATGCGAACGGCGTCGATCTTTCCCAGTTCAAGCTGTGGTACTCGCAGGCCGGCACCCCGGAGCTCATCGCCAACCTGCGTTACGACAAAGACAAGAAGACCGCCGACCTCGATATCGAGCAGGTCCTGCCGGCGACGCCCGGACAACCCAACAAAAAGCCGATGCACATCCCGGTGCGACTGGGGCTGCTCGGTGCCAACGGTCACGACCTCGACCTGAAGCTCGACGGCGGGGTGGCGATCGAGGATGGCGTTGTATCGCTCACCAAGCGCAAGCAGAGCTTCCGTTTCATCGACGTGCCATCGCGACCCGTCCCATCGCTGCTGCGCGGCTTCTCCGCCCCCGTCAACGTGACGCTCGACCTGCCCGACGAGGATGTCGAGTTGCTGATGGCGAGCGACAGCGATCTGTTCAACCGCTGGCAAGCGGCCAACGCCTATGCCGCTCGCACGCTGGTGGAGAGCGTCGCCAACCTATCGACCGGCAGGCGGTCGAGCCGCGGGGCGCGCTATGCGCGCGCGCTCGGCTCTGCCCTGGCAGGCGATGGCCTGGAGCCCGCGTACCGCGCCGAGCTGCTGAAGCTGCCGACGCAGGCCGACGTCGCCCGCATTATCGCCAAGAACGTCGACCCGGCGCTCATCCACCGCGCCCACCGCCAGCTCATGAAGCTGATCGGTAAGTCGCTCGGGCCCCAGCTCGAGGATCTCTACCGGCAGATGGAAGACCGCGGCCCCTACTCGCCGGATGCGCAAAGCGCCGGCCGCCGCGCCCTGCGCAACGCCGCGCTGACGCTGCTGACGGCGCGCGGCACCCCCGCCGACGTCGCCCGTCTTGCACGGCACTATGCCAAGGCGAGCAACATGACCGACCGCGCCCACGCGCTGTTCCTCCTCGCCGCGCGCGGCGGGCCGGAGGCCAAGGTGGCGCTCGATGATTTCTACGCCACCTGGCAGGGCGACCACGTCGTGATCGATACCTGGTTCGCCGCCCAGGCGCATTCGCCCCTCGCCGGCACTCTTCCCCGCGTCAAGGCGCTCACCCGCCATCCGCTGTTCTCGCTCACCGCCCCCAACAAGGTGCGCGCCCTCATTGGGCAGTTCGGCTCCACCAATCCGGTGCAGTTCAACCGCCCCGATGGCGCCGGCTATGCCTTCCTCGCCGATCAGGTGCTGGCGCTCGATCGCCTCAACCCGCAGATCGCCGCACGCATGCTCGGCGCCTTGCGCTCTTGGCGCGCGCTGGAAAGCGGCCGCCGGGCCAAGGCACGCAAGGCCCTGCAGCGCATCGCACGCGCCAAAACGCTGTCGCCGGACGTGCAGGAAATTGTGCTGCGTGTGCTCGAAGCGTAGGCGCGGAAAATTTATGGCGCCGAAGGGCTTATTCACTCTCGACAGCCGATTCGCGATGGTGTGAACTGAAGCTGGTGATTCGGGGTGGCGGATTCGCTCGGGTCCGCAAGGCATTCAAGAACAATTCGGGGGAAAAGGATGGCGTGGACTACGTCCGCCTGCCTGCGCGCGCGCCCGTCTTTCGCGGACGCCGTCTTTGCGCGGCTGAAACCGGCAAGATACCTGCTCGCCTCCCTGCGCCGCGCCGTGCTGCGCACCCAGCCGGGGGTCTTTCTCGCCCTCTCCGCCGTCAGCCTCGGCGCCCTTACCCCGTTCCTGCCGACGAGCTTCACCGCCGCCGTCCTGCTGCTGACCGGCATCACCCTCGCCGTGCTCGGCGCCGGTGCCAACCTCGCCGGCACTGTCTCGGCGGCGCGCAAACCAAGGGTGCCGCCCAGCTTCGCCGTCCCCCACCCCGCCGCACCACCTCACCACTCCCAGATCGCCTATCAAGCAGCGTCATCGGCCCACCCCCGGCCGCTGCGTAGCTGCCGCCCGCAGCCGGCGCTCATTTCCAAACATGAATGGGCGGAGCTGATGGCCCGCATCAATCACGAGTTGCGCACCCCCCTCAATGCCGTCATCGGCTTTTCCGAGGTCATGGCCCTGGAGATGTTCGGCCCCCTCGGCAACGAGCGCTACCAGGACTACGTGCGCTACATCCGCGACAGTGCCGGCGAGCTTCTGAAGTCGGCCGAAGATACGCTGGCGCTTACCGCCCTCCTCACCAATCCGCGTCCTCCCGAGCCGCCACGCGCCTGCGTGCTCGGTCACGCCATTGCCGATGCCTGGGCGTTCATCGAGCGCAAGGCCGCCCTGCGCGACGTTGCGCTCGAGTTGGCGATGCCCGAGGACATCGAGGTGCTGGGCGAGCCGCGTGCGCTGCGCCAGATCCTGGTCAACGTGTTGTCGGAGGCGGTGGCGCGGGCGGTGCCCGGCGGGCGCGTGTCGCTGCTGGCGGTCGCCGACGGCGAGCTCATCGAGGTCGTGGTCTCGGTGAGCGGCGAGCAACCCAACGTGGTTCCGCGCGCCGGCTCCCTGGCCATCTGTCTGGCGCGCACGCTGCTCGAGATGCAGGGGACGTCCTTATTGGAGATCGAAACCTCGGCCGGAGGCTGGCGCGCCGTCACCGTGCTCGATCGCGCGGTGCAGCCCGACTTCTTCGCCGGCCGCACGCTGCCGCACGCGTACCCTCGCCCGGCAGCGCTGGTTGTCTAGGCAAATACGGAATTAGTGCAGCGGACGGCGCTTCTCCAGCCAGTCGTGCAGCTGGCGCCGCTCCTCCGGCGTCAGTTGGCTGACGGTCTGCCCGAACAGGGTGACCCTGGCGCGCGTGACGTTGGTTTCCGCCTGCACGATACCGTCGAGCGCCGCATCGAGCTTTGCCTGGTCGAACGTCTCGGCCATGAGCGCTTCGCGTATGGCAGCGCGCGCATCGCGCACGCCTTTGCGCATTGCCTCCATGTTCGGCTGCGCGTCGGCGAACTTTTGACGGATAAAGTCGGAGCGCTCGCGCGGCAGCGTGCGCGCAAAGCCCATCAGCGGCGAGCCCTTGAAGCCCCGCCCATGCGGACCAGGCCCGAAGCACAACGTTCCCACCACCGCGCCGATGATCAGCACGTTGAGCGCCAGCGACGCCACCAATGCCCAGCGCAGGGTGCGCGGCGAGAACCGCGAGGGCTGAGTTGCATCGGTCATAGCAGGTCCTCGTCCGTCTGGCCGTAGGCCTCGTCACCCAGCGCGAGTTGCGAGCCGTCGGAAGTGCTGCCGAAGCCGGCAACCTGAGCCACCTCCTGCACCGTCGCATCGAACGTGCCGGCCGAGCCCAGCATCACGCCCAGCACCAGCGACGCAGCCAGCACCGCCGCCGCCGGCAACTCTGCAAACCTCGCCGCCAACGCCGGGCGGCGCCATTGCGCCGGCCACGTCCTTACGGACGCCGGCTTGCTGCCCGTGATCACGGTCAGCTGCGGCTCGCGCGTGCGCAGCGCCGCCGCCATGATGCGCTCCTTGAGGGCGTCGATGCCGGCTTCGCTCGGGCGCGGGGCCTTATCGAGCAGCCGGTCGAGCGCCTGCGCCTCTGCCAACAGCCGCGCCGCCGCCTTGTCCTCGCTGATGACGCTCGCAAACTGCAACCGCTCGCGGGCAGGCCAGCGCGTGCGATCGGCGCCATGGACCTCCAGCAGGCGCGCCAGCGCCTCCCTATCCTCTGCCTGTCTGTACTTCTTCGTCATCGCTTTCGTCTCGTCTCTAATTTCTCAAGTTCACTCGTACTGGCCGTCGGCGAGCAGCTCGCGCAATTCATCGCGCAACGTCGCCTTCAAGGTTCTTCGCGCCCGGGCGAGGAGCGATTCCACCGCCTCGTCCGATATCCCCATGATCTGCCCGACCTCGATCTGGCTCAGCCCCTCGTAGTGGAAGAGCGTCAGCGCCGTCCGCTGCCGGTCGGGGAGCGCTTTCAAGGCGGCATCGACGCGCTGGCTCGTATCCTGCGCCTCGAGTTGTGAGTGTTGGGTTGCCGGCTCGGCGCGCTCCGGCACTTCCTCCACCACCGTCAGCCGCTTGCCCGAGCGCATGCGGTCGACGCACAAGTTCGATACCACGCGCCGCAACCACGGGCGCACCCCGAGGGCGCCGACCTCCAAACCGTCGGCTGAGCGCCACAGCCGCAGCATTGCTTCCTGTGCCACGTCCTCCGCCTCCGCGTCGTCGCGCAGCATGCGGCGGGCGACCGCCAGAACACCGGAGAGATGGCGATCGACAAGGGTGCGAAACGCGGCGGCGTCACCCTCCGCGGCGGCAGCCACCAGCGCGGCGTCCTCGCTCGCCTCCACCCCCATTACGCGATCTCCGTGCGCGTCGGGCCCCGTTGTCTTCGTCGCCACCGCTAGCCTCGACATGGCCACCGAACGTTCCGCTCCAGTCTAGCGCCTGTTGGGCCGGTTCTGTGACCTCGCCGGCGGGCCCAATTTGACCGCTTCCGCGGCCCCTTCGACGCAATCAACGGGGCAGCGGGCCAAAATCCGTCGGCCAGCCGAGGATATCCGGGCGCCCCCTTGCCTCAGACGATAAGCAGGCGGAATAGCTCGGAAACGCGGCCCTGAGCCTCCTTTAGCCGAGCCTCCAGCTGCGCGAAGCTCGCCGCGTCGCCGGCCTGCGCCAGCAACTCCTTGAGGCCCGAGGGCGCCGTCGCCGGGTCGAACCCGCCTTCCAGGCACAGGCGCAGGATCTGCGTCAGATCGTGCAACAGGCGTGTCGCCGGGATCAGCACCTCGGCATGGTCCTGGGCCAAGAGGCCGGCGTCGCGCAGCTTGCGGTAGGCTTCGAGGGTGTTCTGGTCGAGCACCTCGGGATGCGCCGCGGCATGAACGAGTTGCAGGTACTGGGCGATGAACTCGACATCGACGAGGCCGCCGCGCACCTGCTTCAGCTCCCAGATGTCGTCGGTGCCCTTTTCCTTGAAGATGCGCTCGCGCATGTCGCGCACGTCGGCGGCGATCTTGGTACGCTCGCGTGGCAGCACCAGCGCGGCACGCACCGCCGCCTCGACGCTCGCCCGCAACTGCGGCGGCCCGGCGATGACGCGTGCGCGGGTCAGCGCCATGTGCTCCCAGGTCCACGCCGCACTCTTCTGGTAGTCGATGAAGGTCTTGAGCTGGGTGGCGAGCGGCCCCTGCTGGCCGGAGGGGCGCAGCCGCATGTCGACCTCATACAGCGTACCTTCGGCCGTCGCCGCCGTCAGGGCGCTGATCAGCCGTTGCGTCAGGCGGGCGTAATACTGCGTCGGCGCCAACGGCCGCGAGCCGGCCGAATGCAGGGCCGTGTCGTCGAAGTCATAAATTACGATGAGATCCAGGTCGGAGGCGGCGGTCATCTCGCGGCCGCCAAGCTTGCCCATGGCGATGACGGCGGCGCCGCCGCCCGGCACCTTGCCGTGCGCACGCGCCAGCTCGCGCTCGACGGCGCGCAGCACGGCATCGATCAGCCGCTCGGCGAGCAACGCATAGGCGCCCCCCGCCTGGTTCGCCTTGATGGCGCCCGAGAGCACGCGCACGCCGACGAGGAACTGCTGCTCGCTGCCGACCACGCGGGCGCGGTCGAGCACGTACTGCATGTCG
>NZ_WBUE01000049.1 GCF_009026145.1 Hyphomicrobium sp. | reverse complement strand
TGCCGCCCCAGCCGCTGCGGCTCCGAGCCCCGCTCCAGCGATGCCGCCGATTTCGAAGGTCTCCGTTTCGACAGGCTCTGGCGCGCCGGTCAAAGTTGATCAGGGCGGCGCCGGCCCCAGCGATGACCTCACGCGCATCCGCGGCCTTGATGTCGTCATGCAGAAGCGGCTCAAGGAACTCGGCATCCGCCGTTTCCAGGAGCTGGCAGCGCTGACGGCCGCCGACGTCAAGGGCCTCAACGAGACGCTTGGCCTCAAGGGCCGCATCGAGCAGGAGAACTGGCTTGGCCAGGCGCAGATCCTGGCCACCGGCCGGGAGACCTATTATTCGCGCCGTGTCGACCGCGGCTTGCCGGTGCCGGAGTTTACCGCGCCGGCGGCGCTCGCCCCCGCGGCTACCGCGCAGCCGGCGTCGGCGCCCAGGCCCGCCGAGCCAGGCACGCTGCCGAGAAGCTCTGCACCACGCGGACCAAGCGATGACCTCAAACGTATCCGCGGCATCGGCGTTCTCATCGAGAAGAAGCTGAACGAGCTCGGCATCCGCCACTTCCAGGAGCTGGCGACGCTCAACGCCACGGATGTTGCGACATTGAGCGATCGGCTGGGCATTCCCGGCCGCATCGAGCAGGAGAATTGGCTCGGTCAGGCGCAGATCCTGGCGACGGGCGGTGAGACCTACTACTCGCGACGGCTCGGTCGCGACGTACCCATACCGGCGGCGCCCGAACCGCAGCCGACGGCCGATGTCGGCTATTTGCGTTCGGTGCGCTCCGAGGCCTTGCTCAGCCCCGATGCTCCTCGGTCGCCGCGCGCGCGGGGGGAGACGGACGATCTGAAGCGCATCCGCGGTATCGGCATCCTGATCGAAAAGAAGCTCAATTCGCTCGGCATCACGTACTACGAGCAGGTCGCCAACTGGACGGGCGCCGATATCGAGCGCATCAGCCGCATCCTCGACTTCAAGGGCCGGATCGAGCGCGAGAACTGGATCGAGCAGGCGCGCATCCTGGCAACTGGCGGGCAGACCGAGTTCTCCCGGCGCAGCGACACATAGGGCGTCAGGGCGCTGCCTTGGCTTTGCCGGCGCCAGAGCGTGTGCACGGAGCGTCATCCGCTTGTAGTCTCCAGTCGGTCCTGAGCGTCGCAACCTCAAGAGTGACCCGATGCCGGTCGACTCGGTGTTCACATTCGCCGACGACGAGGAGCGCGAGATCTGCGCCTTCCTGCGCGATCCCGCGACCTACGGCTCGGGCGATTTGCCCGTCGACGTCGTCGAGACGCACATCGCCCGCGTGTTTCTCGTCGGCGAGGACGCCTACAAGCTGAGGAAGCGCGTGCATCTGCGCTTCGTGGACTTCTCCACGCTGCACGCGCGCCATGCCGCCGCCGTGCGCGAGATGGAGATCAATCGACCGCATGCGCCCAATATCTATCTCGGCTTGGTCCCCATCGTGCGCGCCGACGGGCGCCTGCAGCTTGGCGGCCGCGGCGAGATCGTCGAATGGGCGGTGCACATGCGCCGCTTCCCGCAGGAGGCTGTGCTCAGTCACCGCGAGGAGCAGGGGCCTATCCCTGAAGATCTCGCCAAGGCGCTCGCCGACATGGTCGCGCGCTATCACCAGGACAGTCCGATCGCGGAAGCGTGCGACGGCGCGCACATCATGGCGCCGGTCGTCGATCAGCTATCGGGCGCGCTGGCTTACGGGCACGCCGATGTCAGCACGCGCCTCGTCGCCGCCTTCGAGCGGATCAAGCCGCTGCTCGGCGAGCGCGGCAATGCCGGCTGCGTGCGCCGCTGCCACGGCGACTTGCATCTTGGCAACATCGTGCTCGTCGACAATCTGCCGGTTCCCTTTGATGCGCTGGAATTCAGCGAGGCGCTAGCCACCATCGACGTGCTGTACGACCTCGCTTTCCTGCTCATGGACCTCGATGCGCGCGGCGACCGCCAGGCAGCGAACGTCGTGCTCAACGCCTATGTCGCCTTCGGGCCGGTCGGCGGCGAGATCGAGGGCCTCGCCTGTCTGCCGCTCTTCCTGGCCTGCCGCGCCGGTGTGCGCGCCGTGGTGGCGATGGCGCGCAGCGAGCAGCTCGCTGCCGAGGAGCAGATTTCGCTGCGCGGTGAAATCCGCCGTAACGCAGAGCTCGCTGGCACCTATCTGGCGCCGCCGCCCCCACTGCTGATCGCCATCGGCGGTCTTTCGGGCACCGGCAAGTCGACGCTCGCCGCACTGCTCGCCGCGCACGTCGGCCCAGCTCCCGGCGCGCTGCACGTGCGCAGCGACGTAGAGCGCAAGCGCCTGTTTGGGGTGCCGGAAACCCAACGCCTCGACCGCCAGCACTACCGCATTGGCACGGCGCAGCGCGTCTACAGCATCGTCGAGGACAAAGCGCGGCGCGCGCTCGCGGCCGGCCATGCAGCCATTGTCGACGCAGTCTTCGCCAAGCAGGACGAGCGCGAAACGGTGGAGGCGATCGCGCGCGAGGCGGGTTGCGCATTCGTCGGTCTGTGGCTGGAGGCGCCGGCCGCGACGTTGATCTCGCGCGTTGAGCACCGCCGCGGCGACGCTTCCGACGCCGACCGTCGCGTCGTGCACGAGCAGCTCGGCTACGACCTCGGCGCCATCGCCTGGCACCATGTCGACGCGTCCGGCTCGCCCGAGCACAGCCTCGAGGAGGCTCGCCGTACGCTCGCGGCCGCAGGTGTCGTCATGCGGGACTGAAGGGGCGGCGCCTTACCAGCGGCCGTTGACCGCGTTGCTCAGGCTCAAGGGATCGCTATCTGGCTTGTGCCGCTTGCGCGCGTGCTTCCTGCGCGCTGGCGTCGCCGGCTGCGTAACCGCTCCCGCCGCCTCATCGGGGCTGGCTACGGGCGTGCTGGCCGTCGCATGCGTGCCGCCGGCGTGCACGCGCTCGCGGGCTTCCGGCGCCAGCGGCGTCACTTGCGGCTCGCTCTGCGCTTCGAGGTTCGAAGCCGCGATGGCGGCGTAGAACGGAACCAGCTTGGGCTTTTCGGCCGCTGCCGCCTCACCCTTCTTCGGACCGGCCTTCTTCGCCTCGGCCGTCAGGCGTTTCGCCTCCAGCTCGGCCGTCAGCGCCGGTAGTGGCTCGAAGACGGACTTGGAGCGCAGATGCACGACCTTGTAGCCGCGCTTTTTCAGCTCGGTGAGGATGGTGGGCAGCGCGGCAGCGGTAGAAGCCTTGATGTCGTGGAACAGCACCATGCCGCCATTCTGCCGCTCGACCTGGTCAAGCGTGCGCGCGGCGAGCCGTTGCGGGCTGCCGATGTAGCTGTCGTTGGAGACCACGTCGACGGTGAAGGCGGCGATGCCGCGCTTTTGCAGGTGGGCGAGCAGGGGGCCTGAATCGCTCAGCCCCGGAAAGCGGAAGAAAGGCGCGATCGGCTGCCCGGCGGCGAGCGCTACGGCGGCGAAGCCACGCTCGATCTGATCCTCGGCTTTGGCGAGCGAAAGCGCGCGCAGGTTCAAGGGGTGAGACCAGGTATGCGTGCCCATGGTGTGGCCGCGACCCATCACCTCCCTGACCATGTCGGGATAGGCTTGGGCCATCTGCCCGACAGAGAAGAACGTCGCTTTGGTGCAGAACTTGTCGAGCGCGTCGAGAATGGGCTTGGTGTACTTCGGCAAGGGACCGTCGTCGAAGGTCAGCACCACTTCCTTCGGTTCGAGGAAACGCGGCTCCTTCTCGTATTTTGTGAAGCCGCCGAACAGCGGCCCCGTCTTGGCGTCGATCTCAACGATGCGTGACACGCCGAGCGCGCCTTGCGGGTTGGGACAAGCCTCCTCTGCCAAGGCAGGATCCAGGTACGCGGCGCCAATAAGCGACAGCACTAGAGAAAAGCGACGCATCAAAATGCACCTCGATCGTTCGGCACCTGCGGAATGAAGATTACGCAAACAATTTCGTTTCGACCGCTCATGGCACAAGCCACTGTTTGTACCATGGCACGGTCGCCCGTTTGTTTGTAGCTTCGGTTGTGGCCTGTTGTTGTGCAGGTGCACCGGCGGCTTTGTGCACCGCCCAAGGAAGTCGCTCCGGGTCGCCACTCGATTGCGGCCAGGTCAGCGCGCGCGAGGCGAGGGGATCTTTGGCCGCCATCTTCTGGGCGATGATCTTAGCTGCCTGCGCATCGTACTCGGCCAGCGTTGCCGCAGTCTCCTTCGGCACAATGTGCACCACCTTGAGGCCACGCTTCTTGAGCTCCTCAAGGATGCTGGGCAGCGCGTGTGCGGTGGAGGGCTGGATGTCGTGGAACAGGATGATGCCCTTGCGGCGCCCGGCAAGCTGGGTCAGCACGGTCTTCTCGACCGCCGCGGCATCGCGCGTACGGAAGTCGCGCGAGTCGACGTCGATGGTGAAGCTCGCAACGTTGCGCGTCTTGAGGTAGTCGACCGACGCTGGGCTCGGGCGCAGGTAAGGGAAGCGGAAGAATGGCGCCATGGGCGCCCCCAGGGCCTGAGCCACGGCGCTGAAGCCCAGCTCGATCTCATCCTTGGCTTTATCGGCCGCCAAACCCTGCAACTTGGCGTGCGACCAGGTGTGCGACGCAACCGTATGCCCCTGGCTTGCCACCTCGCGCACCATCGCCGGGTCGGCGACCGCCATGCGGCCGACCATGAAAAACGTCGCCTTGGTGCAGTGCTGGGCCAGCGCCTTCAGCACGGCGCGGGTATAGGGTCGCAATGGCCCATCGTCGAAGGTGAGTACAACCTCGCCGTCGGCGAGGAAGTCGTAGCCGCCGCTGGCGACGCGACCGAACAGCGGCCCGCCCGCCGTGTCGACCTCGACGATGCGCGACAGCCCGAGCTTGTCGGCAGAGGTGGCGCAGGCCTCGACGGGCGGCGCGCCATGTGCCGTTGGCCCGCCGCATAGCAGCAGGCAAACGCACCCGACCACCAACGCCTCAACCCGCCGCATTCGCACAACCGTTCGCTGGACAACAGCAACGCGCGCGTGGCGCATCCACCCCAAACGCCTTAGTAGTCCCGAACCGCTAAGATTTTCTGTAAATCCTTCCCTCTGTCGGACATCTTCTTCCCGTTGTTGCAACCACGCACCAGACTGTACGACCGCTGCTGACGTGCTAAAGCCGATGCATCACGCGCGTGATGCGAGCAAATCATGCCGGGCGGCGGTCTGCGTTGCCCGACGTTCCCGGAGTGCGCCCTTCGATGACCGAGACCGAGGAGATCGCCGCGCGCGAGCGCGGGACGGCGCCGACGGCCGAGCTCGTGCGCGCGGTCGCCGAGGCGCTGGAGGCGAGCGACGCCACCAAGGTGCGCGCTCTGGTCGCCGACGTTAGGGGCCCCGACCTTGCCGACCTCATCGAGCTACTCGAGCCGGAGCAGCGGGTTGGCCTCATCCAGGCGCTGGGGCCGGACTTCGACTTCGAGGTGCTGACCGAGGTCGACGAGAAGGTGCGCGACCAGCTTTCCGAAGCACTGCCCAACGACGTGCTCGCCAAAGCCGTCACCGAACTCGACAGCGACGATGCCGCCTACCTTCTCGGCAGCCTCGAGGAGGACGATCAGAAGGAGATTCTCGCTCAGCTGCCGCAGGGCGAGCGCGCCGCGCTGCAGCGCAACCTGCTCTACCCAGAAGAGACCGCTGGCCGCCTCATGCAGGCGGACTTCGTCGCCGTGCCGCCGTTCTGGACCGTCGGCCAGGTCATCGACTTCGCGCGCGACACCGAGGATCTGCCGGAGACCTTCTCGGAGATCTTTGTCGTTGACCCAGGTTTTCACCTGCTCGGCAGCGTCGACATCTCGCGCCTGCTGCGCACCAAGCGCGACGTTCCCGTCGATAGGATCATGGAGACCGACCGGCACATCGTGCTGGCCACAGCCGACCAGGAGGAGGTCGCGCGCCAGTTCGAGCGCTACGGCCTCATGGCCGCGCCCGTCGTCGACAAGAACGAGCGCCTCGTCGGCGTCGTCACCGTCGACGACGTGGTCGAGGTCATCGAGCAGGAGGCCGACGAGGACGCCAAGCTCCTGGCCGGCGTCGGCGACGAGCGCCTCAGCGACAGCGTGCGCCAGATCGCCCCGCCGCGCTTCTCATGGCTGTCCGTCAATCTGTTCACCGCCATCCTCGCCTCCGCGGTCATCAGCCTGTTCGACGCCACCATCGAAAGCATGGTGGCGCTGGCCGTTCTTATGCCGATCGTTGCCTCGATGGGCGGCAACGCCGGCACGCAGACGATGACGGTCACGGTGCGTGCGCTCGCCACAAAAGAGCTCAATCCGGCGAACATCGTGCGCGTCGTGTTGCGCGAGACGGCGGTCGGGCTGATCAACGGTCTTGCGTTTGCGCTGATCATGGCGCTGATCGCGGTCGCCTGGTTTGGCACCGAGCAGCTCGGATTGGTCATCGGTGCGGCTATGGTGGTCAACCTCTTGGCCGCGGCGCTGGCCGGCATCTTCATTCCGCTGGTGCTCGACCGCATGGGCTTCGACCCCGCCGTCGCCTCGACCGTGTTCGTGACCACGGTCACCGATGTCGTGGGGTTCTTTTCGTTTCTCGGACTGGCGACGCTGTGGTTGAGGTGAAGGGGATCATGAGCAGCGAAAGCGACGTTAAAATCCGCCCGCTGGAGGCCGGCGACCGCGAGGCGTGGGAGGCCCTGTTCAGGGGCTACATCCGGTTTTACGAGGCGAAGGTGCCCGACGATGTGATCGTGCTCACCTGGCAAAGGCTGCTGCAACAGGAGGACGGCTTTCTCGGCCTGGTGGCCGTCGACGCGCAGGATCGGCCCATCGGACTCGCGCACGCGCTGTTCCACCGCTCGACCTGGTCACCGACGACGTACTGCTATCTGGAGGATCTCTATGTCGACCGAGCCACGCGCCGCCACGGCACCGGGCGGGCGCTGATCGAGGCGGTCTACAAGGAAGCCGACATGCGCGGGGCGACGCGCACCTACTGGGCGACGAAAGAGGACAACCGCACCGCGCGCCGCCTCTATGACCGCATCGCTTCTCTGAGCCCCTTCGTGCAGTACCGCCGCTGACGCTGCCTCCATCGTGACGAGCAGAGCTTTCTCAATTAACGTAGCCCTTCGCAGTGTTGAACACGATCGCGTCGGCGAGCTTCTTGGGATCGCGCTCGCCCATCAGGTAGGCATCCAAGAGGCGCAGCGTGATGTCGGCCACCGACAGTTCCATCTCACGCTCGCCCACCTCCACCAGCGCCGCGTTGATAGCGATGCGCAGCGCCTGGAAGTCTTCGCTCGTGATAACCAGCCTCTGCACGGTGCCTCCATCCAGCTGGGCATACGGCCCTCATGCGGGCCCTGAGGAGTGGAGGAAGGATCATGTCGCCCCCGCGCCCGCCGTGCATTGACAAGCCTCAACGAACGCTCCGGGCGGCCGAGGGTTAACAGGGGTTAGGCCGCGCGGCGGCCTAAGGCGTCAGGGCGCGGCTTCGCCGGGGTTCACGGCAACGGGAACCAATCTCCTCCCGGCGAATTCTTCTGCACCAGCTTTGCGTGCGTAACCTTCAACCTGGAGACACGCATGGACAAAGACCGTGACACCCCGCTTCCGCTCGCACCCAGTGCGCTCGGCCTTGTCGCCGGTCCGCGCGAAGCGGGCGAGGAGCTCGAGGAAGGCACCGAGTTCAGGGCCGCTCGCAGCCTCAAGGAGCGCCTGGAGAACTGGGGCTCCGATTAGAGGGCGTCGGTAGCGGCTGGATACCCCATCTGTAGCATCAGCTCGAACCTGATGGGCGCGAGCTCGGCTGCTGCGGCGCCTCGGCTGGCCGCGCCGACTTTTCCTCGGTCAGTTGGCAGACCAGCTCGATCCAACGTTCGGGCAGCGGCTCCCGCGCGATCGGGTCGGTCGTTTCTTTCAACCCCGCCCGCAGCCAGCGAAATGTCGCCTGTGTTTCTTTGTGCACCAGCCGGCCTCGTCCTCTCTGGGCGCAACGATCGCGGCCCGGCCAGCGTTCCATGCGCTTTGACGCCGTGCGCTTTTGCTCCCGCCCGACAAATGGCGACCTGCTCGCGCAACCGCCCGATGCTCCTCCCCGCCGTCATCCTCGCATCCTCGGCCTCATGCTGGAAGCACGCCTCCGGCATGACCCGAGGACCCAGCCGTCAGCTGCTTCGTGGCTCACAGTTTGCCGTGAGGGTCGCCTCGTCTCTTTAGCCTCTCCCCGGTTAGCCTCTCCCCGGCGGGGAGAGGCCGCTCGCGCATGCTCCAATGCGCGAGCGGGTGAGGGGGAGATTCAACTGCCGTCGGCGCAGCCGGGGGCACGCGTTCGCAAACTCGCGGGAGCGCGGGCGCCAAACGACTGCCATCCTGGTAACAATCCAGCAGCCTTGTCATGACGAAGCCGTGCTCCGCAAAGCCGCGTTCATCGACACTGAACGCGCGGCAGTTCGGTTTGGCCACAAGCAGGTCGGGCGCGAATGACGCGTAGGCCGCCGAAAATGAGCAAGAGTCAGCGCGAGAGCCGGCCACTACAATGCTTGACACTCCGCCCGGCTGAGCCAAAGTTGATGATGTGACGGCCGTCGCTTCCGGCCAGGCGCGCATCGGAAATGGAAATCCGAGTTGCCCGCCCCCCGGCAGTACCGTTGGTTTCGAGGACGGCTATCGCAAGGGTAAACAACGGAAGGAGGCTGAATGACTCCACCGGGAAGTCACCTTCGACCTCGCGCTGATGCGGGGTCACGGCTCAGATAGCGAGCTGCAGCAGTTGGCCACGCCTTCTGGGCCGCACACAGCAAAATCTGACAGACTTCGTGCGAGGGCGGGATCTGGGCCCGGATCACAGAGCCTCGCCTCATGAGCCCGGCTCTGCTGGGCAGGTCATAGATGACAGGAGCCCCGTTGAAGCGAGCAGCTCGGCGGGGCTTGATTTTTCCGATGGGGCGTTAGCCGCCATGGCAAGAAAAAAGATCCATGGCTGAATTTGTGAAGGTGGCAAGCACCAATGAGATTGCACCGGGCCAGTGCCTGCTGGTGACCGTGAAGGGCACAGACATTGCCCTGTTCAACGTCGACGGCAACTTCTTCGCTCTCAGCAACGCTTGTACGCACGAGGAGGGGCCATTGGCCGAGGGAGAAATCTCGGGCCACGAAGTGATCTGCCCGTGGCATGGCGCTAGGTTCGACATCAGGACGGGAGAGGTTCTCGGGCCCCCGGCGTATGATGCCGTTACGTGTTACGAGGTGCGCGTGAGCGGACGCGACATCGAGGTCGCGGTCTAGCGACGGCTAATGAACGCGACAGGTCGGGGACAACCTCGCGACAGCGGCATCAACTGTCGGCTGAGGACGGAAAACATCTCGGCGCCTTCCACTCAGGGCCAAGAACAAAAGTAGCAAAAGCTCTCCTGCGGACGTGGAGGATACGAAACACTTTCGGCATCAGGAACCGCTGTCCTCACCACCAGTTATAGCCAAAGCCGGCACGGGGCACCGCTGCTGTGCGCTCCCCGCCGGAATGGAGGGCCCCATGAGAGAATCTGACCAACGCGGTCCAAAAAACCCGCAGGCACTTTTGGGCCAACCACTTCTCGAGATGCAGCGCCCAACGCTCGAGGCCGTGGCCGAGGTGAGCGGGAAGTTATACGAAGGCATTGCGGCGATGAATAAGGAGTGGACCTCATTCATCAATCGGCGTCTCAAGGAGGACCTGGGGATGCCCGAGCAGCTTGCCGCTTGTGCCACGACCGAGGAGATGTTCCGCACCTGTGCCGACTACGTCCGGACAGCGTGGACGGACTATCAATCCGGTCTCGAACAAATGAGCCGGCTCAACAGCTCTCTCGCGCAACAGACACTGTCGGCGCTGCAATCGCACGTGAACCGCGCCGTCACGAGAGGCTCAGGAGACGGCCGGCGTGACGATGCCTAGTCGAGCCTTTAGGCAAATCACACCGGCAGACGCGTGGTTGCCTGGGCGAGAAGCAGGCGTTGCATGACGCGGATGCTTGCCTCCATCATCAGCATGGCAAGCTCGTCTTGCTCCGTCTCGAGGGCGAGAGCGCGGATGGCGTCCGCGTAAGCAGCCGCCGTCGAGGTGCCGAATGGGTTATCGGGATGCTCGCTATCGTAGGCGAGCGCTTTGACCTGCATGAGAGCCGCGAGCTCGATAGTTTCGGCTGTGATCCTTGCCGCGTGAGTGCTCGACTTAGGCATGTCCAACCCCGCTCGGTTCGCCGTGGTGAATAATGCGCAAGTGTAGCCCTTCCTGCCTCAGCGCTATCGGCCGCCCGCGAAACGCTTGTGGATAGGGACACTTCAGCCGTCTCACCGGCGAGCAGCGACGGCATTGAGCAGAGACAAATGCTCAAGCGCGTCAGTTGCGGTTGGATTTGGGCAGCGAGCCGTGTGCGGCGGGCCGCAGGTCTTGGCGAAGGCGCGCGCCAATCGGAGCGTGGCAAAGGGGCTAAGGTGACGCTTAGCTCGAAGGCGCGTCGAGGCGCCTCGTCAGGTTCTCGAACTCCTGGCGCAGCTCCTCGTTCTTGAAGATCTGGTCGAAGGTCGGCGCCTCGAGCTTCTGGATGGCTTCGAAGGAGGCGGCGCTGTCGCGCATCAGGTTCTTCAACTGGAAGCTCGCCTCTACCGTCTCGTAGGTGTTGTCGGCGATGCGCAAGTCGTGCACGGCGCGCGTCCTCGCCTTGGCGATCTGCTCGCGCTGGCCCTGCAGGTAGCGGCGGTAGCCCCTGGCCGCCTCGGCAGCCACCTTCTGCGCGTCGCGGTTGGCTTCGAGTGCGCGCTTCTGATCGGGCCGGTTCTCGGCCTGCAATAGCCGCGCCGTCTTGGCCTGCGCCGCCGCGATGTCCTTGATGATGGCGTCGAGCTTCGGCATGTAGTTGGTGTCGATCTTCTCGATGGCCGAGCCCTGCGCGTGCACCAGCATGGCAAACAGCGCCGCGTGCATGGCGAAGTACTTGCGCGCCGAGTTCATGTTGTCGCCAGCGGCGGAGAGCAGCTTGCCGAGCTGGGTGTCGATCACCTTGGCAGCGTTGAAGGTGGCGACGAGGCGCACGAGATCGCCCGACAGCACGCTGTCGAGCAACAGGTCGACCTGATCGGGGGTGAGCTCGACGCCCGATTTGGCGAGCGCGCCGGCGATCTCGACCTTGGTCTTGGCGATCGCGTCGCGGTTCTTCTCGATGCGCGCTTCCGCATCCTTGATGTTGCCGTCGAGGCTCGAGACCGTGTCGGTGAAGACGCCGGGCAGCATCGCGTCCTTGGGCGCCGTGATCTGCTTCTCCTTCATCGACGCGATGTCGGCCTCGATGTCGCGGATGTTCTGGCGCAGCCCCTCGACCTTCTTCTGCATGTCGACGATCGGCACGTCGGTGACGATGCCGAGCGCCGAATCGAGGAGGGCGCGGATGCGCTGCTCGCGGTCCTCGCGCGTCTCGGTCCACAGCGGCGTCAAGATGAACTCGTCGCGCCCGGGCAGCTTCTGCGCCTCGGTGCGCTGCTCGGCGGCCTCGCGCAGGATGGAATCGACGGCGAGCATCAGCTGGCGCGCCTGCTCGTAGGCCTGCTCACCCTCGCGCGGATCTTTGGGGACAACAGGAGCGGCGGGCGCGGTTGCGGGAGCGGGCGGGCCGACGAGCGGCTTTGCTGCCGTCGCCGGAGAGGTCGTCTCGGCCACCTTTTCGACTTTCGCCGCGCGCGCCGACTTGTCGATCAGCTCGGCGATGGCGTCGCGCTGGGCGCTCTGGGCATGTAGCGAAAGGGTCGAAACAGAAAGCGCGGCGAGGGCGAGCGCGGCGCTGGGCCAACGAGCGTCGGCGGACATGGCAAATGCCTCCAAGCAATGGGCCGCACTGGGGGGCAGAATTCGGGCTATTCGATGGTTCCGCCTTCAGCCGTTCACCTTGGCGGCGGCAAGCACAACGAGCTCCATCAGACGCTCGTCGACCTGGCGGGCGTCCGTCAGTACGAGCATGTGGGAGAGCGCCTCGCCCTTGCCAAGGCCGCCGCCCGCCTGGCCTTTCTTGAGGGCGTCGTCGAACGGGTGGTCGGGAAGCGCCAGGTGCAGGCGCAGCTCCTTGGCCGTGATGGCGAGCACGGCGAACGGCGCCGGGGCGCCGATGGCGACGGAGCTTTCGCGAACGGCGAAGGCGGCGGCGGGGCTCACCGCCTTGATCTTGGCCAGCACGTGCTGGGCCAGCGGGCGATACGCCTTGGCCTTGGCGAGCACCGCCTCGAGCTCGCCGGCAGCCGGTCCAGGTGGGGCAGGTGGGGGTGCGGGCGCAGCGGGCGG
>NZ_WBUE01000018.1 GCF_009026145.1 Hyphomicrobium sp. | reverse complement strand
GCTCATGCGATTGCCGCATTGTCGGCGCGTCCTAATGCAGCCAACACCGCACGGGGGACCAGCATGCTTCGCTCGACTTTGACCCTACGCCTCGCGAGCCTTGCCGTTGGCGTGAGCGCCGCAGTGTTTGGCATTGCACTTCCCGCGGGCGCCGCGCACGTGGAGATCGGCGTATTGACCTGCAAGGTCGCCGGCGGCCCCGGCTTCGTGTTCGGCTCGAGCAAGGATCTCGATTGCAAGTTCGAGGGCATCAACGGCACCAAGGAGGGCTACCACGGTGCCATCACCAAGTTCGGCATCGATCTCGGCTTCACCGGCAGCTCGTACATGGTGTGGACCGTGTTCGCGCCGTCGCAGGATATCCCGTCGGGTGCACTCGCCGGCAACTACGGCGGTGTCTCCGCCGAGGCGACGGTCGGCCTCGGCGTCGGCGCCAACGCGCTCGTCGGCGGCCTGAAGCACTCGATTGCCCTGCAGCCGCTCAGCGGGCAGGTGCAGGAAGGGCTCAACATCGCCGTCGGCATCTCTGAGCTCAGCCTGCACCCCAACGGCTAGTCGCGTCTACGCGGCCTTGGCCATCTCCACCTGCAGGTTTTGGTCGATCTTGTCGAGGAAGCTTGTGGTCGACAGCCACTTCTGCCGATCCCCGACGAGCAGCGCCAGATCCTTGGTCATGTAGCCGGATTCGACGGTGCGCACGCACACGCGCTCGAGGGCCGCGGCGAACTCGGCCAGGGCCGCGTTGCCGTCGAGCTTGGCGCGGTGGGCGAGCCCGCGCGTCCAGGCGAAGATGGATGCGATCGAGTTGGTCGATGTCTCCTTGCCTTTCTGGTGCTCGCGATAGTGGCGCGTGACGGTGCCGTGCGCGGCCTCCGCCTCGACGGTCTTGCCATCGGGCGACATCAGTACGCTCGTCATCAAGCCGAGCGAGCCGAAGCCCTGCGCCACGATGTCCGACTGCACGTCGCCGTCGTAGTTCTTGCACGCCCATACGTAGCCGCCCGACCATTTCAGGGCGGAAGCCACCATGTCGTCGATCAGCCGGTGCTCGTAGGTCAGCTTGCGCTTGTCGAACTCGGCCTTGAACTCGGCGTCGAACACCTCCTGGAACAGATCCTTGAAGCGTCCGTCATAGGCCTTGAGGATAGTGTTCTTGGTCGACAGGTAGACGGGGTAGTTGCGGGTCAGCGCATAGTTGAAGGTGGCGCGCGCGAACTCGCGGATGGACTCGTCGAGATTGTACATCGCCATGGCGACACCCGCGCCCGGGGCTTTGAACACCTCGCGCTCGATCGTCTCGCCATTCTCGCCGACGAACTTGATGGTCAGCGTGCCCTTGCTGGGGAAGCGGAAGTCGGTGGCGCGGTACTGGTCGCCATAGGCGTGGCGGCCGATGACGATGGGTTGCGTCCAGCCGGGGACGAGGCGCGGCACGTTGCGGCAGATGATGGGCTCGCGGAAGATGACGCCGCCGAGGATGTTGCGGATAGTGCCGTTGGGGCTCTTCCACATCTCCTTCAGATGGAACTCTTTGACGCGCGCTTCGTCCGGCGTGATGGTCGCGCACTTGACGCCGACGCCGTGCTTCTTGATGGCATTGGCGGCGTCGATGGTGACCTGGTCGCCCGTGGCATCGCGGCTCTGGATCGACAGGTCGTAGTACTCGATCGGCAGGTCGAGATAGGGATGGATCAGCTTGTCTTTGATCAGCTTCCAGATGATGCGGGTCATCTCGTCGCCGTCGAGCTCGACGACGGTTCCAGTCACCTTGATCTTGTGCATTCGGGCCTCAGCTAGACAGCGCGGCGTGGATTTCCCCGGCACCATATCCGCGGTGTTGCGCCGCAACAAGGGAGCAATGGCGCCGCGGTTGGACTGGTAATTAGTAGGACGAGGAGGGAATGGCCCCTTCCCACATTGGGCTCGCCCGAACCGACCTTGTTGTCTGTGCCCGGTTTGCTATGGGGAGGGTTCATTCTTCGCGACCATGCATGCCAAAGCCTCATGCCAGTGACGGCCGAACAGCTACTGATCATCAAGACTGCCATTCTCGACGGCACGCCGGCTCCGGTCGTCGCGGCGAGCGGACGGCCGGTAAGCGAGGTCGTGCGCGTCTGCCACGAGCGCACCATAGATGTCGGACTTGAGGAACTCGCCATCCCCGGTCTTGATCGGGCGAGTCTCGAGCCGCTGCTCACCTACTGCGCCGAGCTGCGCTGCGAAGGGGATGGAGCGACCTGCCCCGGCTGCAAGCGGCGCACTGAGGCGCTCGGCATCCATTCGCTCGACGATTTCATCGCCCGCTACAAGGAGATCGTCGTCGGCGACGGCGAGGTGCGCCTTCTCGGCCAGGGCGAGGGCACCCTCCATACACCGGCGCTCGCGGCTTTGGAGAAGACTTGGTCGGGCGAGAACTACTGGTTCTGGGCGCGGCGCATCTTGCGCAAGCTGCGCCACGGCATTCGACGCGCGCACATTCAAGGGGCGGCGTTTGCCGATGCCGGCGAGACCCCGGCCGTCATTCTGATGGAGCCGCAACTCGCCGACAACGTCGGCATGGTGGCACGCGCCATGGCCAACTTCGGTCTCGACGATCTGCGCCTCATCGCCCCGCGCGACGGCTGGCCGAACGAGAAGGCGCGCATCGCCGCTTCCGGGGCCAACTACGTCATCGACGATGCGGTCGCCTTCCCCTCGCTCGAAGCCGCCATCGGCGACGTCAACTGGCTGGCGGCGACGACGGCGCGCCAGCGCGATTTGCGCAAGCCGGTGATGACGCCCATCGAGGCGGTCGGCGAGATGCGCCGGCGCATCGACCGAGGCGAGCGCTGTGCGGTGCTGTTCGGGCGCGAGCGCTCAGGCCTTGAGACATCCGAGGTCGCCAATGCCGATGCGCTCATCATGATTCCGGTAAATTCTCGTTTCGCTTCTCTCAACCTGGCGCAAGCGGTGCTCATCCTCGGCTACGAGTGGATGCGGGGCAGCGATGCGCAAAGTCTCGGGCGCGTAACCACCTACGAGAAGCCGATCGAGGCCGGCCTCTACATGGGCGCCGACCGTCCAGCGACGAAAGACGAACTGATCGGATTCTTCGAGCATCTCGAAGGGGAACTCGACCGTCTGGGCTTCTTCAATCCGCCGCACAAGCGTGCCACTGTGGTGAGAAATCTACGCACCATGTTGACGCGTATGGGCGCCACAGAGCAGGAAGTCCGCACCTTGCGTGGTATTGTTGCAACGCTCGCCAAGGGCAAGGGACATGCCCGCAAGCCGTCAACTTAGCCGCCATGATCTGGCCAAGTTTTGAGCTGAGCGATGCCGCTCCCAACGAGCGAATTCTGCTCTGGCCGCGCGGATGATCGCGGCGTGAGCCAAGAGTAACAATATAACGCAGGGACAGTTTCAGGAGATGCGGATCATGAAATGGGCGGGGAGGGGTTGGGCATGCGCGGTGGCGATGTCCGCTACATTGGCGGCGGTGCCCGTCAGCGCGCAGGAGCTCAGCGAAAAGGCGACGCGCACGTTCATGGAGTACGCGTGGACGTTGACGCCGGAGCGCTTCACCAAGCCCAACGGTGAAACGATCCTCATCGACAAGACGAAGCGCGACGAGATCCTCATTCCGCTCGACGTAGCGCGCGAGGTGATCCGCGCCGGCCGTCTGTCGGCGCACGCGCAGGTGTGCGGACTGGCGCAGGAGCAGGGCGACAATCACAGCTCGCTGATGCGCCGCCAGTCGCAGAGCAAAAAATGGACGCCGCAGCAGATGGTGTACATCAACCAGCTGCATCTGACGGTCGTTATGCTGCTCACGGGCCGCATCAAGCTCGTTGAGAAGCCCGAGGGCGGCGAGAAGGGCAAGGAAGCGGCGGCAAAAGAGGTCGTCGTCGCCGAGGAAGCGCAGAAGGCGGCGCAGACCTGCTCGGCCGAGCAGAAGGCGAAGGTGAAGGAGCTGATCGCCGCCTACGTGAAGACCGGGCCCGACCTGGCCTCGAGCAGCCCGGCCGGCGCGGCACCGCCTGCCACCGCGGCTACCCAGCCGGCGGCGGCGCCAGCGGCGAAATAGGTCGCCTTCGGCGGCCCCAGACGCGGCGGTTGACGTCGCCGCTGCCAATCGGTATCTAGCCATCCGGACGCGGGCCATAGGTTAATGGCCCGCGTTCTTATTGCGCACCTGCGGCAGCGCCCACACGAGCGGCGCTGCCTGTCGGCTCCTTAGGCTCGCGAGCTACGGGGAGCAGAGGAGGGGGCGCTCCACGCAACATAGCAACCGTTGGAGTGCTGTTACCATGACCAAGCGCATCCGCGCCAAGCACAAGATCGACCGCCGCCTCGGCGAGAACATCTGGGGCCGTCCGAAGAGCCCCATCAACCGCCGCGAGTCGCGGCCCGGCCAGCACGGCGAGCGCCGCGTGCAGAAGCTGTCCGACTACGGTCAGCAGCTGAAAGCCAAGCAGAAGCTCAAGGGCTACTACGCCAACCTCAACGAGCGCCAGTTCCACCGCATCTACGTGGAGGCCTCGCGTCTCAAGGGCTCGACCTCCGAGCACGTCATCGGCCTCTTGGAGCGCCGGCTCGACGCTATCGTCTATCGCGCCAAGTTCGTGCCGACCGTGTTCTCGGCGCGCCAGTTCGTCAGCCATGGCCATGTGACGGTCAACGGGCGCCGCGTCACGGTGCCGAGCTACCGCTGCAAGGTCGGCGACGTCATCGAGGTGAAGGAGAAGTCGCGCCAGCTGCCGCTCGTGCTCGAGGCCATCAAGAGCCCCGAGCGCGACGTGCCCGACTACGTCGAGGCCGACCACAACCGCATGGCGGCCAAGCTGCTGCGGGTTCCGGCGCTCTCCGACGTGCCCTACCCGGTGCACATGGAGCCGAACCTGGTGGTCGAGTTCTACTCGCGCTGACCGGCGTCAACCGCATCCGAAATGCAAAGGCCTCCGACGATGCGGAGGCCTTTGTCGTTTCAGGCGGCGATGAGCACTTCGTCGAGCCGGCGGCGCGCCGCGTGCGGCGGCATGGCGATGCCCTCTTTGAGGTAGCCGAAGCGGGAAAGGAGCTGCGGCGTGCGCCCCGGGCAGCCGAGCTCGGCGAGCTTGGGGCGGATGGTCGTCACCTCGATCGGCTGGTTGAGGAAGGCGTTGACCAGCCCGTGCATGGTGACGACGTGCAGCACGGCGGCCAGCGCGCGCCCCGTCGCCACCCAGTCGGCGCGCGTGTCGCCGGGGGTGGAGAACACGCCGAGCAGCGGCGCGCCGAGCACGTTGGGCTTGTCCATACGAGCCACGGCGCTGCCGAGGTCGAACATGCGGAACAGCGTTGCGGCGACACGCGTCGCCCAGTCGGGAAAGCCGAAGCCGGGGCCGGCGAGGCCGTCGCCGGCCGGCGAGGTCAGCGGATGCATCCACGCAGCGAGCTCGTCGCGGAACGCCGGATCGGCGAACTGAATGTGATCGGCATCGACCACCAGCTCCGCGACGGCGTCCTTCACCGCCGTGTCCTCGAACAGGCTCAGCTCGACGCCGAACGGGCGCGCCGCCTCGCGCATCAGCGTCTGCATGCCCGGCGGCACCGGCGTGTCGGCATAGGGCCGGCGCACGGTGCGGCGCGACGCGATGGCGTCCAGCATCTCGTAGTCCTCGGCGCCGCCCGCCGGCTGCGGGGAAAGCGTGACGCGGGCGACGACGTCGGGCGCCTGCGCAACGGGGAGCGGCGTCAGCGCGCCCGTAAGGCCGAAGGCGCGCAGCGCCGCGAACATGGTCTCGGCGGCGGCGGCGCACGACATGGTCATCTCGCGGTCGTGCGGGTCGACCATGTGCAAAGCGCGGCTCGTGTCGGCGACGATGTCGACGTGGTCGTCGCTGAGCACGAAGCGCCACGGCTGAGTGTTATGACCGGATGGGGCGAGCACGGCGTAGCGGACCAGAAACGCCAGCACGTCGCGCGAGCTGCCGTTGCGGGGGAAATCGCTCGGCTCGATGCTCCACGCCTGTTCCGAGGTCAATGTCTCCGTCTCCGCCATGGCAACTCTCCGTAGCTGCAGCCCTGGCCCTAAGAGTTACGGCGCGGGCGTTGCCGAACCCTTGCCCTTAAGCGGCAAGTGCAGCCTAAAGCGGCTCGGGGTCGGCGACCGGCGCGCCGAAACTTGCCTCCTTGCTTAACGGTCGGTGTCGGCGCCCCGGATTGGTCGGCAGCGTGACGATTTCACCCCCGGCGGGGGCCGCATCGGCGGCAGCCGCAGCCTGCGCACGATCGCCGCGCGGCGGCACCGTGTTGGCCCAGCCGTAGGCGAGCATGGTGATCAACGCCGAGGCGGCGAAGAAGTAGACGCCGGGCATGACCACCGCCTCCGTGTAGCCCGACGAGTTCACGTAGAAGATCATCAGCGCCAGCACCATGACGTCGGTCATCGAGTAGCGCCCCAGCCATTCCATGGTCGAGAACGAGCGGCGGCGGAACTCGGGCGACAGGTCGGGCGAGGTGACGAGCGTCAACAGGTAGAACAGCTTCAGGAACGGGAAGAAGATCGACACCGCGAACACCACCGCGCACAGGAAGTACTCATCGCTCTCGTACAGCGCCCAGATGATGGTGGCGATGGAGTGCTCGTTGGTCCACACGTAGACGGTGGTGAAGCGGATCACCGGCAGGATGACGCCGAGGGCGAAGAACACCGTGGCGAGGATGATGAGGAAGCTCAGAAGGAAGTTGCGCACGACCGACAGCTGCTTTGGCACCTGCGGTTCGATCGCCATGCTGCCGGCCGCGGCGACGTCCATCTTCAGCCAGGCGTAGGACAGGATCATCAGCGCGACGGCGGCGGTGAAGAAGTAGACGGCGGGCAGGCTCGCCGCGTCGTAGACGCCCTGGCTCTTCAAAAAGAAGATCATCAGCGCCAGCACCAGCACGTCGTGCATCGACCATTTGCCGATCCACTCGATGGCCTTGAGGCGCTTGGCGTGCCGCCTGAGCTCGGCGGCGGGGAGCGTGGAGACGAGCAACAGGTAGAGCAGCTTGACGATGGGAAAGACGATCGAGAACACGAGCACGATGAGGCCGAGGAACGTCTGGCCCTGCTGCAGGAGCACGCCGACGGTCGACATGAGCGAATATTCGCTCGACCAGAACACGAACTTGGTCAGCTTGAGGATCGGCAGGCTGATGCCGAGCGCCAGGCACACGGCGGCGCCGATGATGGCGAAGCTCAACAGAAAGCGCCTGCCGCCGAGCCGCATGTCTTGTTCGTCCTCAAGTGCCTCGAGCGGCGATGGTAGTGGCGGGCCGCGTCCGCGTCACTGAAAGAAGGCGGCGCGGCAAAACTAGGGCCGGGGGCGCCTCCGGCGCTGGCAGTGGGCAGTTGGCAGTTGGCAGTTGGCAGTGGTTCTCCCTTCTGTCATCCCGGACGGTGCGTGAGCGCCGATCCAGGATCCAGCGTAAAGCGCGGCGAAGCCACAATAGGCGGAGCTGCGCGCTCCTCTCCTGGGTCCCGGGTCTTCGCTCGGTTCCCTCGCTCGCCCGGGATGACAAGTGCCCATTGCCTATTGCCGCTTTGTCGGCGTGCCGTCCTCGTTGAGGTGCGCCAACCCGAGCACTTTCAGCGCGCGTTTGAACCGCGCTCGCGCGAGCCCTCTGTGCAGGCGCTTGCAGGGCAGATCGCCGCCGATGAGCGGGCCGAAGCAGCGCTTGCGGCGGCGGCACTTATTGAGGACGCACACGCGCGGCAGCCCGGCCGCCGAAGCGAGCATGCGCTCGGCGAACTCGGCCTCGAAGGCCTCCGGGTCGTTGCTGAGTAAGATGCCCGAGCCTCCCGCCCCGTGGTTCGCCTTGCCGTTCTTCTGCGCCGCCATGCCATGCCGCCTCGTTGCCTTGCGCGCCGATGATCCCACGCGCCCCGCGCCCGGGGACAACTTCACGCCTGTATCCCGGAAGCCGAGCGCAGCGACGGCTATCCGGGAACCAGCAGAGAAGTGCGAAGCTCCATAGTCACTTCGTGTCTCCTTGCGCTGGATCCCGGGTCTTGCTCGCGTCCATGCGAAGCATGGCTCCGCCATGACGCTCGCTTCGCCCGGGATGACAGGCGCGCAAATGTCATGGGTCTCGCGAGCCATCAGCCCCGAGGTTTTCAAAGAGCGAGCGCGCCAACCGGCCGGCTCGCCGGAGTGCGAGTCGGTTGGCGCAACGAAAGAGGGAGCGCGGGCGCCAAACGACCGCCATCCATTTGTTTAGTCCGGCAGCCTTTCGGCGCCCGCGTCGGCTGCTGCCGTGCCGAGGGTGCACGTCATCGTCAGCGGGCCTTCGGTCCTACCCGGCGGGTATTAGCGGCCGGGCTATCATCGCTCAGGACCTCTAGCGGCCGCGCTCCTTAAAAGTTGGATGCGGGAGCGCCGTTGCCGACGGGCGTCCGTGCAGTCTGTTGCCATTCTGCACAGCCTCGATCTCCGGCCCCGGCCTGTGAGAGAGCTAGTCTCGCGTCGGCGCTGCGAACGGAGCAGCGCCGCCTCAGCCGGGCACCGTTCCCTGCCCCGCGTCGGCCGCTCAGCTGATGCGTCCCAGTTGGGCAGGGATGGGGGGAGGATACGCGCGGCGGAGAGGGCGGGGATAAGATACCTCATACAAGCGCCATTGGTGCCGAGGCTGCGTGCATCGGCAAGAAAAACGCGTAGAATCAATGGCAACTACCTAAAACGTGCACAATATTTGATCCGCACTTGAGTTTAATGACGCGCATACTTACCTTTCGTTCGCCTTTGGACGAAATAGGCCGAAGGGGAAGGCGTAACCTCCGTCAAGTGCATTGGCAACACCAGCCAACCACGAGATGGTCAGCGTGATCGACAGCTCTATGTAGCTGAAGATCGCCACAGCGTTACCGACTTCAACATTGTAGCGCAAAGCGTTATCCGCGACGGCTTGTCCGAAGATAAGTTGTGCTCCGGGGGGGACATTGGTAGACGCGAACCAGCGCCCCTCCGGACTTGCTAAGCGCAGATCGGCTGGCCGCAAGCCCCCACGACAAGATGGTTGGTACAGGCGCAAGGCGTTTGCGCATTTCGATCTGCCGATGGACTTTTCGAGCGCAGAACTGCGAGTGCGTGACCCGAGGTTCGTCGCGTCTCGCGCGTTCTGGCCCTTCCTCGGGTTTGAGGATCGAAGGAGGCAGTTTAGAACTATTGCCGGGGTCAATAGGGCTAGCATAAAAACACGTCCGATAAAATATTGCTCACACATGGATGGCTATGTTTTCGGGTATTACTCGAAAATGGCCGAAGATGCATATGAGCATTATCTCCACCTACACAACCTATCTGACTCAGTAATCGGTTACCGGCGCGGACTCGGATCGAACGCCGATATGGCTGCAGAGGTATTTAGCGATATTGGACGAAGGCGCAAATCGACCGTTATATGTCTCGATATCAGCTCGTTTTTTGACAGCATAGATCACCGTGCGCTGAAAGCGAACTTACTAACCGTTCTTGGTCTAAACTACCTGCTGCCAGACTGGTTCGCTGTCTTCAAGGCAATGACGCGATACTCGTGGGTTGACGCGGAAGAATTGGCGCTCCGTTTGGGGTTCTCCCGGGATGCGCCTCCGCGGCCATTGTGTACCGCCGCTGAATTTCGCCAAAAGGTTCGCGGCGGCGATGGCGTAAATCGCGACATTATTCGACGAAACTTCGCCCCTTATGGAATTCCGCAGGGCTCTCCTATTTCTGCAGTGCTCTCAAATATCTTTATGATTGAATTTGACCATGCAGTGCGGACTAGAGTGGTCAAGCGGGGTGGGCTTTATAGACGTTATTCCGATGACATCATCATTGTTTGCCAGCCGAGTTCGGCGAAGGCCATGCTGTCTTTCGTCCTCAAGGAGATCAAAAAATTGGGGTCCGCAATAGAGATTAGCGAGGAGAAAACTGAAATATGCAATTTTCGCAGAGAGGGTAGTAGACTTTTCTGCGATGCGGCAGTGACGTATCTCGGATTTACCTTTGATGGGCGCAGGGTTCTTTTGCGTGCGCGCACTTTATCAAGGTATTACAGGCGAATGACTTATGCGGCGCGTGGTGCCGTGCGAGCGGGCGGGCAGCCGGATAAGACCTATCGTAGAAAGCTATTTCGCGAATTTACGCATCTAGGTAAGCGGAACTTCTATTCGTACGCAAAGAAGGCGGCGGCCATTTTTGATTGTGCCGGTCCGACAGATCAGTTGCGGCGCCATTTCCGAATCCTTCATAGAAAACTCTACGATGAGGGCCGGTAGGAGGCGCGGCGAAGTGGCGGGCATATGCGGTGAGCGCGAGGACGCCGGTAGAGCCTGTGGTTGCCATCAGGCTTTTGGGGTTCGCTCACCGCGACTTTGCATAGAATAATGTAGTGGTCAGCAAGCCGCCGCCATACCCCATTGCCGCAAATAGAATGTTGGCAATGTGATCTGTGGCCAGTTTGTCGAAGATGATAGCAAGGGCAGCCACGTACAAAGTTGCAAGGACGATGGGTAGACCCGTCGTGAGAGGACCAAATCCTTCGATCTTAGTTGTGAAAACGTACCAGAGCGCGCCGCCAATTATCGCCGTCAGGGCCAAGAGCGCTAAGATTTGCATGCCATTTCTCCTAGAGAGATGAAGGAGAATGGTACCGTGATTCCAGGCTTCGATTTTGGGCCGATTCAGAGCTCAGCGAAGGGCGGCGAGGGCAGCGTTGTGGGCACTTCGCAGCCCACTCAACGTCATCCCGCTGTAGAGCGGGACCCACGCAAGTCGCAACGATCGCCACGGCGAAGGCACTGCTAACGGCTGCAGCGTCCTGCCGACTATCGCCAGGAGCGTCTGCTGAAGCTGGCGTGGATCCCGCTCTACAGCGGGATGACGGCGTAGGAACGAGCCGCTTAAGCCGTCAGCGTCTTGGACTTGTCGTAGGCGACGCCCTTGTCGTCGAACAGCGCCGTCAGCTCGCCCGCCTCGGCCATCTCGCGGACGATGTCGCAGCCGCCGACGAACTCGCCCTTGACGTAGAGCTGCGGAATGGTCGGCCAGTTGGAGAAGGCCTTGATGCCCTCGCGCACGCCCATGTCGGCCAGCACGTTGACGTCCTTATAGTCGACGCCGAGCAGGCGCAGGATGTGGTCGACCTGGGCCGAGAAGCCGCACTGCGGCATGTTCTTGTTGCCCTTCATGAACAGCACGACGTCGTTCGATGCGACGGTGTTGCGGATCCAGTCCTGCACATCCTGCTGCGGGGTGGTCATCTTGCGGGCCTCGTTGAATGCCTGATCGCCGGGCGCGTCATGCGGCCCGGCCTCTGGAGCGCCAATGTGTGGATTGGCGCCAGGAAGTCAATTGAACCGGTGCCGCGGGGCTAAACGTGGCAGTTGTCTCAGGGCGCGGCCGTGGTCAGGGCGAGAGCGTGGAGCGCCCCGCCCATGCGGCCACCGAGCGCCTCGTACACCATCTGATGCTGCTGCACGCGGGTCTTGCCCTTGAACTCGGGGGCGACGACGTGGGCGGCGTAATGGTCGCCGTCGCCGGCGAGGTCGCGGATCTCCACCAGCGCGTTGGGGAATTTGGCCCTGATCAGCCGCTCGATCTCGCCGGCGTCCATGGCCATCGGCGCATCTCCTTGGGAAACTAGTCCTGTAGAGAACATAAGCCGATTTGCCTGCAATCCCAACGGCCCTGTCGCCGCCGCGGCCTGTTGCCCGCCGGCCAGCCGCGGCACGCATTCATCGGCGTGTCGGCGCCGCTTGGAACATCGGCCGCGGTCGTGCGTTGCGGCGCTGAGAGGAGTGTCGGGCAGCGATGAGCAAGGCGCCGGAGAAACTGACCAAGCTGGCGGCGGAGGCCAAGCTCGTCGCCGAGACGACGCAGGATCCCAACCGCCGCCGCGCGCTGCGCCTAATGTCCATCAAATACAAGCGCCTGGCCGAGTTCGCGCGCACCCAGTCGGACCGCCTGCAGCCGGTGCGCGGGCGCGGCGGCGCCTAGCCGTGAGGCCGCGGCATCAATCAGCTTTCCGGGAGTTCCAACCGCCGCTCGATCCGGTCCAATCGATTTCGGATCCGATCAATCTCGAGATTTTGACCGGCCTCGCTGACGTGGAAATTCGCCACGTGCCCCTCGATGATGCCGAGACGCAGTATGACCGTATCGACCTTTTCATCCGTGCGGTCCACCCGCTGACGGATGTGCCGCAGCTGCTCGAGCACCAGGTTGGCCATCTCTTCGGTCATGCCCGCAGCCTGACATGCGGCCGCGCGCACGTCAAGAACAAGACGAGAACATCAGTGCGCGGCGGCCATGTAGGACGGCAGCCAGGCCTCGTGCGCCGAGCGCAGCTCCGATAGCGGCAGCGCCGGCTCGCCCTTCAAGCCGATGGCCTCGCCGCCGGTGCGGGCGACGATGCGCGCCGGTAGCGCCAGGAGCCGCGCCCGCTCCAAGACCTCCTCGGCCAGCATCGGATCGACGCTGAGCACGTAGCGGCCCTGGTCCTCGCCGAACCACACCGCGTGTGCCGGTAGCCGCCCCTCGTAGGCGAACAGCTCGGCGCCCATGCCGCCTGAGAGCGCCATCTCGGCGATGGCGATGAGCAGCCCGCCGTCCGAGATATCGTGCACCGCCGACACCTTGCCTTCGCGGATCAGCGTGCGCACCAGGCGCCCGGCCTTGATCTCGTCGGCGAGGTCGACGGGGGGCGGGGCGCCCTCCAGCTTGCCGGTGATGAGCTCCTGGTAGAGCGACTGGCCGAGGTGGCCGGCCTCGCGGCCGATGACGATCAACAGATCGTTCTCGCGCTTCAGCTTGAGGTCGGCCATGCGCGATACGTCCGGCACGAGGCCGACGCCGCCGATGGCGGGCGTGGGCGGAATGCCGACGCCGCTGGTCTCGTTGTAGAGCGAGACGTTGCCCGAGACGACCGGGTAGTCGAGCACGCTGCAGGCCTCCGCCATGCCCTTCACGGCGCCGACGAACTGGCCCATCACCTCGGGCCGCTCCGGGTTGGCGAAGTTCAGGTTGTCGGTGATGGCGAGCGGGTCGGCGCCGACGGCGGTCAAGTTGCGCCAGGTCTCGACTACGGCCTGCTTGGTGCCCATGGCGGGATCGGCGGCGACGTAGCGGGGCGTCACATCGCAGGCGAGCGCGAGGCCCTTTTGCGTGCCGTGCACGCGCACCACGGCGGCATCGCCCCCGGGGCGCTGCAGCGTGTCGCCCATGACCATGTGGTCGTACTGCTCCCAGATCCAGCGCCGCGAGGCGAGCGCCGGGCCGCTCATCAGGGTCAGAAGCGTTTCCAGGATGGCGTTAGGCGCCGGCACCCATTCGGGCAGGATCATCTTCGGCGGCTGAATCGGGAACCACGGGCGCTCGTACACCGGCGCCGAGTTGGCGAGCGTGGTGACGGGGATGTCGGCTTCGACCTGGCCGCGGTGGGTGACGATCATGCGCCCGGTGTCGGTGGTTGCGCCGACGATGGCGAAGTCGAGCCCCCACTTCTTGAAGATGGCTTCCGCCTCCGCTTCCGAGCCCGGCTTCAGGACCATGAGCATGCGCTCCTGGCTTTCCGACAGCATCATCTCGTAGGCGGTCATGCCGGCTTCGCGCTGCGGCACGTGGTCGAGGTCGAGGGTGATGCCGACGCCGCCCTTGTCGGCCATCTCGCAGGAGGAGGAGGTGAGGCCGGCAGCGCCCATGTCCTGGATGGCGATGATGGCATCCTTGGCCATCAACTCGAGGCAGGCTTCGATCAGCAGCTTCTCGGTGAACGGGTCGCCGACCTGCACGGTGGGGCGCTTCTCGTTCGAATTGTCGTCGAACTCGGCCGACGCCATGGTGGCGCCGTGGATGCCGTCGCGTCCCGTCTTGGAGCCGACGTAGACGACCGGGAGGCCGACGCCCTTCGCAGCCGAGTAGAAGATCTTGTCGGTCTTCGCCAGGCCGGCGCACATGGCGTTGACGAGGATGTTGTTGTTATAGCCCTTGTCGAAGTTGGTCTCGCCACCGACCGTCGGCACGCCAACGCAATTGCCATAGCCGCCGATGCCGGCGACGACGCCATCGACGAGGTGGCGCGTCTTCGGGTGCTCGGGGGCGCCGAAGCGCAGCGCGTTGAGGTTGGCGACGGGGCGCGCGCCCATGGTGAACACGTCGCGCATGATGCCGCCGACGCCGGTCGCAGCGCCCTGGTAGGGCTCGATGTAGCTGGGGTGGTTGTGGCTTTCCATCTTGAACACGACCGCGTCGCCATCGCCGAGGTCGACGACGCCGGCGTTCTCGCCCGGGCCCTGGATGACCTGCTTGCCGGTCGTCGGCAGGGTGCGCAGCCAGACGCGCGAAGATTTGTAGGAGCAGTGCTCGCTCCACATGACCGAGAAGATGCCGAGCTCGGTGAAGCTCGGGGTGCGGCCGAGAATCTTCAAAAGGCGTTGGTATTCGCTGGGGCTCAGCCCATGCTCGGCGACAATCTCCGGGGTGATCTCGAAACGACTCTCGGACATGCTCTCGGTCTTGGCATCCATGCGCGGGCGCTCGGGGCTCGGGGCAGCGATTTGCGCTTATAGCGGCCGACAAATGCGTTGTCGCCCCGCTTAGGCGGGGATGCGCGGGTGCGCCGCGAGCCAGGCGCCGGCAGCGGCGAGATCGTTGACGAAACGGGCAAATTCGGCTTTGCGCGCCGGCCGATCGGGGATGCGCAACACGTACGAGGGGTGCACGGTGATCCACAGCGTCGTGGGCGCGGCGGGAATCGGCACCCCGCGCATCTTGCCGATGCTCACCTTGGACCCCAGCAGCGCCGCTGCCGCCGAGCCGCCGAGCGCGACGGTGAGGCGCGGGCGCACCAGCGCGCGCTCTTTGTCCAGCCACCAGCGGCAGGCGTCGATCTCGGCCTCGTTCGGCTTCTTGTGCAGGCGGCGCTTGCCGCGCGGCTCGTTCTTGAAGTGCTTCACCGCGTTGGTGACGTAGACATCCTTGCGGTGAATGCCTGCCGCCTCCAGCGCCTCGTCCAGCACGCGCCCCGCCGGGCCGACGAACGGGCGGCCGACGAGATCCTCCTGATCGCCGGGCTGCTCCCCGATAAGCATCATGGCTGCGCGCGCCGGTCCCTCGCCGAACACCGTCTGCGTCGCGTGCTGCCAAAGCGGGCAGCGGCGGCAATGCGCGGCGTCCTGTCGTACCCGGCTCAGCGTCTCGCGCATACTGTCTTTGACATCCGACAATGCAGCTGGAAACGACGACATGAGCAGATAAAACGCCGCTTCACCACCGGTTCCGCGAACTACCCGCGGGGGTGGGAAGGGGGACCTACCCGCGACAGTTGCGCGCTGTTATGCTCGCATTGCTGCATTGCAACAATCTCCATTTTCGATGGGGAGTCCAGTGCTTAACTTTGTTCTTGCGCCGGTCGGACGCTTCCCCCCGTACCCCTCCGCCGGCCTGGACTTCCTCTTTGCAGCAGAAGGAGCTGGAGCATGTCCGCGATCAAAAAGGGCGCTGTTGTTGCCGCCATGCTTGCCGGGTTCACCTCTATCGGGGCCGGTATCGCCGCCTCGGAGCCGTCCACGACCTTCAAGCCCCTGCACGGCATCAGCCTGCACGTCGGTTCGAAGCACGCCGTGGGCTATTTTACGCCGAAGAACGGTGTCTGCGAGCTGACGCTCGTCGTCGGCGAGGAGCCGGCCAACGAGGAAATCCTGGGTGTCACGCCGACGCGCTTCCGCGCCTCGGTAAAGGCAGGTCAGCACGTGCGCTTCGACACGGGCGAGGGCAAGGAGCTGGCGTTCTATTGTGCGCAGTCCGCCACCGCGATGTCGGTCAGCACGATGCAGCAGACGGCCTATGCGCCGG
Source organism: Hyphomicrobium sp. (assembly GCF_009026145.1). GTDB lineage: Bacteria > Pseudomonadota > Alphaproteobacteria > Rhizobiales > Hyphomicrobiaceae > Hyphomicrobium_A. Next base: position 72,780 of record NZ_WBUE01000018.1, on the reverse strand, counting down.
CTGCCCGCTAAACACAAGGCCCCTTTTCGGCGAGGTGGCCAGCGCGTCGGACCTTCGGGTCCGGCGCGCTTTTTTATGCCGTCGCTTCGAGCGCGCTGAGCAGCGTGCTCTCGAACATGCGGCGCCCGCCTTACTCTCTTCGTAGCTTTCGGTAGACCTTAAGGACGGCCCCATATTGAGGGCCATCGAGTTCTTCGATTGCGTGTGAGATGTCTATGTGCTGACCAAGTTTGCTGGTCCAAAGCCCGGTGTCGAGTAGTCGGGCGGCGTGAGTCGGAACGCCTTCCTTCGCAAACAGCGCCACTTTCTCATATCCAAGCTCAAGCTTGGTATTAGTAGTCTCTTCCCACCCATCGGCGGCGAACCACTCCTGAAAGGCCTCCAGAGTCGACTTTCCAGCAACCTGATGAGGCCAGTACGAACGTCTCTGGTTTGGCCACCAATGCCGAGTAGTGTCTCTGAATGCCCACGCTATACAATTATATTTGGGGTCTATCTCGCTAGTTTTCTTTTTCTCGACATCAGTAAGCTTGGGGAAATAGTCCTTAAATTGATCGTCCATTCTGTTCCGCCCACGCAATCCATGCCTTGCTCATTGCCTCAAGGTCACCTACGGCCTCCGCCGAGTAGGGACGTATTTGAAAGGCGTCGTCGAGCACCCATACTAAAAATGACGGCCGTTTCTTAAGTTCGGCGATAATGAGGGGGGTTACGATTTCTGCATTGGCGACAAGCGCCTTATAGCTTGGATGACCCGTGATGGCGTCGGGATCAGAAAGAAAGGCTGTTTCGCTTTCCCACCGGCTCAAAACAGCGTCGAATGACTTGATGAAGTCGCGAGGAGACGGAGTATAAATGCCCGCAGAGTGTGAGGAGGACGAGCGAAATATCTTCGAGTAGCGCCCGCTGGAACCGATTGCCGAAGGCTGAGATAATGTCATACTTCAGTATCCTGCAGCTTCTTGAGTTCGGCCAACTGCGCCGCTATCCATTTGGCTAGATTCTCTGCGGCTTGAGGTGTCAAAAACACATCACACGCCATCTCGCGAACGATCGAGCCTCGTGAGATGCGCTTGGCGAGAACCTCTTTGCCAAGCTTACCTGTAGTCGCGTCGATAGGTTCTATAGCGTAGACTTGTCGTTGGGGGATTGCTTGTCGCTCAGCGTAAAGCGCAAGATGGATCAATCCATTGGGGGTGACCCCCCCGATGGCTCCATCGGCCCACACAACTCGAAAGTCCCTGGCTTTGATGTAGTCAAAAGCTACCTCGTCTTCGGCGAGGGGCTTCTTAGACTGACCTGCGTCGTCGGTCGTCATTCTTCTTGCCTAATCAACTCATCCGCTGGCTTAGCAGCATCGTTACGGCACGTAAACATTCCTTGAAGTCAGGCGGTGACTTCGAGGGCGCTCAAGAGCGCGCTCTCGAACATGCGGCGCCCGTCGGCGCCGCCGAGCGCGAGCTCGAACAGCCGTTCGGGGTGCGGCATCAGGCCGACGACGCGCCCAGCCGCATCGCAAATGCCGGCGATGTTGCGCTGGGCGCCGTTGGGGTTGGCCTCCGTCGTCGCCTCGCCCGCCGCATTGCAGTAGCGGAACACGACGCGTCCCTCGCCTTCGAGGCGATCGAGCGTCTCTTCGTCCGCGAAGTAGTTGCCCTCGGCGTGCGCGATGGGCAGGCGGATTACCTGGTCCTTGCGGTAGCACTTGGTGAAGAACGTCTTGTCGTTGTCGACGCGCAAGAATACGTCGCGGCAGATGAACTTCAGCGACGCATTGCGCATCAGGATGCCGGGCAGGAGCCCCGACTCGCACAGCACCTGAAAGCCATTGCAGATGCCGAGCACCGGCGTGCCGGCCTTCGCCTTGGCGATGACGTCGCGCATGATCGGCGAGTGCGCGGCCATGGCACCGCAGCGCAGGTAGTCGCCGTAGGAGAAGCCGCCCGGCAGCACGATGACATCGGAGGCGGGCACGGAAGCATCGCCGTGCCACACCATGTTCACCGGAAAGCCGGTGATCTTCTCCAGCGCGACCTTGACGTCGCGATCGCAGTTGGAGCCGGGGAAGACGATGACGGAGGCGCGCAGCATGTTCAGACTCAAAATCTCCGGTTCGTGTCTATCACGGCGTGGGGGCGAGAGGCGATTGGCTCTGTTTCCTGCGCTCGACCTCGGCGCGCGAGGCATCGGTCAGCTGCTTATCGCTCGCCTTCATGTCCTCGACCAGCCCCGCGAACTGTGCCTGGTCTCCGTAGCCGCACGCCTTGCTTTCCGCGGTCCAGACGCCGGTAACCTGCTTGCGCAGGGTGCGCATGGCGACCGCGGGATATGCCGGGTGCCAGCGCGTCGTGAAGAAGATCTCGACGCGCCACGTGTCCGGCGCCGCCTGCGTCACCAAGTCAAAACCGCCATATTGGCTGAACTGAGCGTTGGCGAGCGCGCGGGCCTGCGTCTGCAGGCCTTGAAATCCGAGCTCGCAATCGAGCGTCGGAGGCGCGGCACCTTGCGCGGCCACGGCTGTCGGAACGATCGTGCTTGCCAACCAAGCTGTCGCCCGGGTCAGCGGCATCGTCAGGAGGCCAGCTCGTAGCTGTAGTTCTCGATGACGCTGTTGGCGAGCAGGTCGCGGCACATGCGCTCGATTGTCTCCTTGGCCCGCTCCTCGCTGGTCTCGGTGAGCTGCACCTCGATGTATTTGCCCTGGCGCACGTCCTCGACGCCCGAGATGCCGAGCGCTGCAAGCGCGTTCTGGATGGCCTTGCCCTGCGGATCGAGGACACCGTGCTTGAGCGTGATGCGGATGCGGGCTTTCATGAGGCTCTCGCGGCAGTAGGCAGTAAGGCAGTGGGCAGTAGGGATGAGCTGGCTACTGCCTACTGCCCATTGCCTACTGCCGTGCTTAGTTGGGTTTGCCGTTGGCGGTGGGATTGGACGCAACGAGCACCGGGCCGGCGCCCTTCGCCGGGCGATTGCCGGTGAACACGCCGAGCCGGCGCGCGACCTCCTGGTAGGCTTCGAGCAGCCCGCCGAGATCGCGGCGGAAACGATCCTTGTCGAGCTTGTCGGAGGTGGCGATGTCCCACAGACGGCAACAGTCGGGGCTGATCTCGTCGGCGAGCACGATGCGCATCTGGTCGTTCTCCCACAGGCGCCCGAACTCGACCTTGAAGTCGACGAGGCGGATGCCGATGCCGAGGAACAGCCCGACCAGGAAGTCGTTGATGCGCAGCGCCATCTGCATGATCTCGTCGATCTCTTGCGGCGTCGCCCAGCCGAATGCGGTGATGTGCTCCTCGGACACCATCGGATCGCCGAGCGCATCGTCCTTGTAGTAGAACTCGATGATCGAGCGCGGCAGCTGCACGCCCTCTTCCAAGCCGAGGCGCGTGGCCAGCGAGCCGGCGGCGACGTTGCGCACGACGACCTCGAGCGGCACGATCTCGACTTCGCGGATCAGCTGCTCGCGCATGTTGAGGCGGCGCATGAAGTGCGTCGGCACGCCGATCTCGCCGAGACGCAGGAAGATGTATTCGGAGATGCGGTTGTTGAGCACGCCCTTGCCCTCGATGAGCGCGTGCTTCTTGGCGTTGAACGCGGTGGCATCGTCCTTGAAATGTTGAATGAGCGTGCCGGGCTCGGGGCCTTCATAAAGCACCTTGGCCTTGCCCTCGTAGATGCGACGACGCCTGTTCATTGAGCCTTTGTCCTTTGACTGGAAAATTACCTGTTCTGCGACGATGGAGACGACCTGCCGGCAAGAGCCAAGTCATTGAAATTACGGACTGATCTTGTCTGCAGGGGCCGCATTGGGGAGTCGGTTGGCAAGGTCGGACACCCGCCTCCGACACTAGCCGAAGCCATCCCTAGAAACAATCTTAAGGATCGGAAAGGTCGCAAGTGTCGCTAATGGCCGGGAACAGGTCATTGAACGCCGGGAGTGCCCGGGTTATGGCTCCCGCGGCCGCAGATTGGGCGGCGGGAGATGCAACCTTGGCCGGCCTGCCGCGCGGCCCTGCGGCGACACGTTCTAGTGGAGAGACGGAATGACCACGTTCGATGAACGCGAGAAGGGATTCGAGAAGAAATTTGCGCTCGATCAAGACCTTAAGTTTCGTGCCGAGGCCCGGCGCAACAAACTCCTGGCGGAGTGGGCGGCCGCCAAGCTCGGAATCATGGGCGCGGCGCTGCAGGACTATGTCCGCTCGGTCGTCAAAGCCGACCTCGAGCAGAAGGGGGACGAGGACGTTTTTCGCAAGTTGCACAATGACTTCGCCATCGCCGGCGTGAAGGTGTCGGACGCCGAGATCCGCTCAACCATGCAGGAGATGCTGGCCAAGGCGGTGAGCGATATCGAGGCGGCCGGCAAGGCCTGATCGGCTAGCCCTTGAGGCCGGCGAGGAACTTGCCGAAGCGCAACAGGCCGTCGGGCCAGGGCCCGTGGCCCGACCCATCGGCGATGTGGCCGGCCTGCCCTACATCCACAAAATTCGAACCCCAGGCGCGCGCGAACTCCTTCGCCCGCTCCTGGGAGCAGTAGGGGTCATCGGCTGCCGCCAGCAGCAGCGAGGGAAACGGCAGCTCGTGCATGGGCACCGGGGCGAAGCCGAAGCTTCCCTCGGGCCAGGCGTGGCCCTGGTTCTGCGGCCAGCCTTGCGGGTTGTCGACGTCCGCCGGCGCGACGAGGAAGGCGCCGGCCACCGAGCCGGGTCGCAGCTTCGCGGCGGCATGCGCGACGGCAACCACCCCGAGACTGTGGGCGACGAGAACGGCAGGGCGCGATGCGGCGCCGACGGCGGCGACGATATTGGCCACCCACTCGTCCTGGCGCGGGGCGTGCCAATCGTCCTGCTCGATGCGCCGTGCGGTCTTGAGGTTGCGCTCCCAACGGGATTGCCAGTGATCGGGGCCGGAGTTGAGCCAGCCGGGCACGATGAGAATGTCGGCGTCCGAGGTCTTCATGGGGTCTCTGTGGGAAGCGGCGCGCGCCGCGTGTACGGAGTTATGAGGGATAAGCGACTCACCGTAGAAGTGCACAAGGGGCACTGAACAACCGGTGGAGAAGCATGGGCAAGTTGCGGGCCTTGAGCCACCTGGCGCTGGCTGCTGCCGCAGCGGGGGCGCTCGCATTCGACACGCCGGCCATGGCCGACGGATGGCAGCCCGGGGAGCCTGGCCGATGGGTGCCCGGCACGCCGATGACGGATTGTCAGTGCGTCACCGACTGGAGCGGCGTCTACGTCGGCGGCAAGCTCGGCGGCGTGTGGGCAGATGCGCATTGGGAGCAGGATCTCGGCGGCTTCGACGATGGAGGTGCCGTCCCTCCGGGCACCCAAACCAACTTCGGCCCGAGCGGCTTCGCCGGCGGCGTCATCACCGGCGCCAACCTGCAGATGGGCAACTGGATCTTCGGTGCCGAGTTCTCCTTCTCCGGAACCGGCTTGTCGGAGTCGGTCGCCAGCCCCTTCTTTCCAGCGACCGACACGTTCACCACCGATATCGACTGGCTGATGACCGTCGAGGGGCGCATCGGCTACTCCTGGGATCGGGTGATGGTGTTCGGCAAGGGCGGTTTCGCCGGCGGCAACGCCACCATGACCATGGCCACGACGCGTAACGGGGGGCTTGTCGCGACCGACGAAGAATTCGCCGACGGCTGGACGCTCGGCGGCGGCATCGAGTACGCGCACTGGCCGAGCGTCATCCTCGGCCTCGAGTACAGCTACACCTACCTGAGCCTCAGCACCTCGCCGGATTGCCCGCTGTGCCTGGCCGGCATCCCGTTCGCGACGCCCGGCCAGGTCTCCGGCGGCGCCGACATCTCGGCGGTGATGGCGCGCGCCAGCTACCTGTTCAAGCCCGAGGACTGAGCTGGCGATGCCAGACAGCCGATCGCTGCAGGCGCTCGCAACGATTGTGGTCGCTGTGGGCGCGCTGGTCTTCAGCCTCGCGCCCGCCAGATCCGATGGCATGCCTGTAGCGGGCACGACGGTTAGTCCCTATGTCGCCGACTGGAGCGGCCTTTACATCGGCGGCAAGCTCGGTGGCGCGTGGAGCGATGTCGACTGGGCGCAGAACCCCAACTACTTCACGTTAAATGGTCCGACGCTTGTTGGCACAACTTCGACTTTTTCGCCGAGCGGGTTCGCCGGCGGCATCATCGGCGGCGCCAATGTGCAGCACGGGCAATGGATTTTCGGCGCCGAGCTGTCGTTCTCGGGGACCGACCTGTCGGAGACCAGGCCCAGCCCGTTCTTCCCGACCATCGATACGTACACGACCGAACTCGACTGGCTGGCGACCGTCGAGGGGCGCGTCGGCTACGCGTGGAGCCAGCTACTGGTATTCGGCAAGGCCGGCTGGGCCGGCGGCAATGCCGCCGTGACGCTGACCGATAACGTTGTCGGCATTACCGCTTCGGATGAGACGTTTGCCAACGGCTGGACGATCGGCGGCGGCATCGAGTGCGTGCATTGGCCGAGTGTCATCCTCGGCGTCGAGTACAGCTATACCAGCCTGAGCTTCGACGCTTCGCCCAATTGCCCGGCGTGCGGCACCGACACCTCCATCGGCGATGGGCCGCCGTCGATCAGCGGCGATATGCACATCAACGCGGTGATGGCGCGCGCCACTTACCTATTCAAGCCCGGGGACTGAGGTCAGCTTGCGGCCTCGGCGGGCTGCGCGTCGGCACCGACCAGCTTCCAATCGATGAGCATGCGCGTCGCCACCACGGCGGCGACAACGAGTTGCACGCTGCCGAGCGGCAGGACAGTTGAGAGCTCCGACTGCAGCAGCTCGGCCGCCACAGCAATGGCAGCGAGCGTCAGTCCGATCGCCGCCGGAGGCAGCGGGACGAGCTGCCGGGCGTCGCGGTAGGAGCGCGCATACAGCCAGCTGACGAGGATGACGACGGCCGCCAGCGCCACATAGCGGACGAGATTGCCGGGGGCCATCACAGTGAGGGCACCCTGGACGCTCAAGGTGAAGAGCGAGCCGACGACGAACAACAGCCAGGAGAGCACTGAATAGGTGATGAGCGGGGTAAAGGCGCAGGTCGTGGCGGTGGCCTCCGAGCCGGGCGCGGCGCGCATGAGGCGGACGACGCCGGCGACGGCAAGGACGGTGAAGGCGGCGCTGCCCAGAATGGCGGCGAGCGGATAGCTTCCCTCCTCGAAGAGCAGCGCAATGGCCGCGAGGTTGCTCGGCAACTCGGCCAGCACCGGGGTGAGAAACAAGAGCCAGACGCCGCTGCCGAGGCCGGCGCGATCGATGATGCCGGCAAGCGCCATGATCAGTGCCGCCCCGGCCATCAGGGTGGCGATACTCACGATGCGGAATCCGATCCCAGGTTCCGGCACGAGCCCGGTCACCTCCTCCAATGCCGAGGCGACGCCGCCGGCCTGCACCAGCGCCATAACGAGGGCGAGGCCGAGGACGATATGGGGCAGACGGTCCCACGCGCGCACCGAGGGCGCGATGAGCTTGATGATCTCGGCGAAGATGAGCGCGTTGAGCAGCGGCATGATGCCGAGGGCGAAGAGTGAGAGGCGCTCCGTCGCTCCGCCGCTCGATTGAGACAAGAGGGCGAGCGTTTCGCCATCAAGCCCCGGAACAGGGAGGTGGCAGCCGAGGCGGTAGGCGATGAGCACCGCCGCAGTGACGGCCAGGCGCCGATAGAATGCGCGATCCAGTGTCGGCAGCATCGGGCTCCCCTCGTCCCTGATGAAATTAGATCTACCATTGCACGAGGAGGTTATTGTCGGCAGATCGCTGTCACCTTGGATACAGTTGGACGTTACCGCCGGTCATTTTTCGAATTTTTGCACCATGCTCGTGGCGCGCAAGCTCTTGCCGCTCGGTTTCTTCGCCGCGCTTGTGCCCGGCGTGCACGCATTCGATTGCGTCGAGAAATACTGCACCAAAATGTCGAGCTGCGCCGAGGCATCCCACCACTTCACGGTGTGCGGAGAATCCGAGCGGGACGCCGACAACGACGGCATCCCATGCGAAAACGTATGTGGAAACACGCTCGAGGAATATGATCAGCGTCGCGGGGCAGGCTCGCCGTCGCTTCTGCCACCTGACGATCAGCCAATGCCGCGCGGTGCCGGCAGCGCGCTGCCCGAGCGCCCCCCAATTGAGCACGGCATGTCGCCGCCAGCGCCGGCTGCAAGTTGCGGCGCAAAGCGCAAGTGCGGGCAGATGCTCTCATGCGAGGAAGCGCGATTCTACCTATCAAGCTGTGGCGTTCGCGCGCTCGATCGCGACGGGGACGGCGTGCCCTGCGAAAGCCTGTGCGGCGGTCGCTAAGTGCCGAACACGCGCTTGAAGATCGTGTCGACGTGCTTGAAGTGATAGCCGAGGTCGAACATCGCCTCGAGCGCGGCCGGCCTCAGTTTGGCCGTGACCTCCTTGTCGGCCTTCAGCTCGGTGAGGAAGTCCTTGCCCTGCTCCCAAGTCTTCATGGCGTTGCGCTGCACCAGTGCGTAGGCCTCCTCGCGCGAGGCGCCGGCCTGCGTGAGCGCCAGCAGCACACGCTGCGAATTGTGCAGCCCCCCGAGCTTGTCGAGGTTCTTCTGCATGTTCTCCGGGTAGACGACGAGCTTGTCGATGATGCCGGTGAGGCGGGCGAGCGCGAAGTCGAGCGTCACCGTCGCATCCGGTCCGATCATGCGCTCGACGGAGGAGTGCGAGATGTCGCGCTCATGCCAGAGGGCGACGTTCTCCAGCGCCGGGATGGAATAGGCGCGCACCATGCGAGAAAGGCCGGTGAGGTTCTCGCTCAGCACCGGGTTGCGCTTGTGCGGCATGGCCGAGGAGCCCTTCTGTCCCGCCGAGAAGTATTCCTCGGCCTCGAGCACCTCGGTGCGCTGCAAGTGGCGGATCTCGGTCGCCAGCCGCTCGACCGAGGCGGCGACGACGGCGAGGGTGGCGAAGTACATCGCGTGCCGGTCGCGGGGGATCACTTGGGTGGAGATTGGCTCCGGCTTGAGGCCCATCTTTTCCGCCACGTAGGCCTCGATGCGCGGGTCGATGTTGGCGAAGGTTCCGACCGCCCCGGACAGCGCGCACGTCGCCACCTCCTGGCGCGCGGCGAGCAGCCGCTCCCTGGCGCGGGCGAACTCGGCATAGGCGTAGGCGAGCTTCAGGCCAAAGGTAACGGGCTCGGCATGGATGCCGTGGCTACGGCCGATGGTCGGCGTCGTCTTGTGTTCGAACGCGCGCCGTTTCAAGGCGGCGAGCAGGGCATCGACGTCGGCGATCAACAGATCGGCGGCGCGCGTCAGCTGCACGTTGAGGCAGGTGTCGAGCACGTCCGAGGAGGTCATGCCCTGATGCACAAAACGCGCCTCGGGGCCGACAATCTCCGCCAGGTGAGTGAGGAAGGCGATGACGTCGTGCTTGGTCTCGCGCTCGATTTCGTCGATGCGGGCGACGTCGAACTTGGCGTTGCGGCCCTTGTCCCAGATCTTCTTGGCGGCGTCGCCCGGGATGACGCCCAGCTCGGCCATGGCGGAGGCGGCGTGTGCTTCAATTTCGAACCAGATGCGGAATCGGGTCTCGGGGTCCCAGATCGATACCATCTCGGGACGGCTGTAGCGCGGAATCATGTGGTGGCCTCGCGGAGGGGAAGCGGAGCCCTAGCAGACGCGGGCCCCAGGCTTCAATCGCTAGCGACTGCTGCTCAATTGGGGCGGCATTACTCGGTGGTCGCGATCGAGCGAGGCGAGAGCGGGCGGAAAGTCCACATGCAGCATGCCGTTGCTGCAACGCACACAAGAGTCGCTTGACCTCGATCAACAACGCCACTGCGCGAACCAGATATTGCCACAATCGGCGGGCGCTTACGCTGCGCTGCATCAGTGGTGACTGTGGGCACATTGTCACGTTAGCCACTGAAGTCAGCGCTCTACTCTTGATACTGCGTAAGTGAAACGAAAAGTTACTTAGGGCATGCCAACAGACTCTTATATCGGTGATCGATACGACCCGGCTTACCGGGCGCACGAAGGCAGGAAATGATTGAGGGCAAAGGCCGCGTAATGTCGAACCAAATGCAAGGAGAAATTGCCCAGCTCAACTCCGAGCTCGAGCAGACTGACGATCCACGCGAATGCTACGCCAAGGTGCAAGCCAAGATCCGCGGGTATCGTCAGGCGGGCATCAAGGTGCCGGACGATCTGGCACTGATCGAGAAGCGTCTCGTTGCGGAGTGCATGGCCGCTTCGCAAGGCCGCGATTGATCACACTCCCAGCCGTCCACGGCTCACTCGATAGAACGAGGACAGCGGCGCGATGCACGCCGCTGTATGGGCCTGCTATTTCGCGCTAGTTCTGCACGTAGGTGAGGCGCCCGTCCGGCTGCTTCAGCCACGTGTACATCACGTAGGCGACCTGCTTGATGTCGCCCTTTTCGTCGAAGGCGATGTCGCCGATCACGGTGTTGAACGTCACTCCGGTGCGCATGTAGGCGGCCACCGTCTTGGGGTCGGTCGATTGCGTTGCCTCGATCGCCTGCTTGAGGATCTGCACCGCGGCGTAGCTGTACAGCGTATAGGCTTCGGGCTTGTATTCGCGCGCCTCGAACTTCTCGATGATCTCCTTTGCCTCGGGGCGCTTCTGCGGGTCGGGACCGAACGTCATCAGCGTGCCTTCGGCGCCGGGCCCGGCGATGGCGGCGAACTCGTCGCTGGCGATGCCGTCGCCGGACATGAAGAGGGCGCCGACGCCCTGATCGCGCATCTGCCGCAGCACCAAGCCCCCGGCAGTGTGCACGCCGCCCCAATACAGCACCTCAACGCCGGCGTTCTTCAGCTTGGAGACGAGGGCGGTGAAGTCCTTCTCGCCGGCACTAACGCCTTCGTAGAGCACCTCGGTCACGCCGAGATTGTTCATCGCCTTCTTCGTCTCGTCGGCAAGACCTTTGCCGTACGTCGTCTTGTCGTGGACAACCGCCACCTTCTTGTCCTTCAAGTTGTCGGCGATGTACTTGCCGGCGACGGCGCCCTGCTGATCGTCGCGGCCGCAGGTGCGGAACACGTTCCAGAGCTTGCGGTCGGTCACCATCGGGTTGGTGGAGGCGGGCGTGATCATCAGGATGCCGTTGTCGACGTAGACTTCGGACGCCGGCATGGAGACGCCGGAGTTGAAGTGTCCGACGACAAAATGGACGCCTTCGCCGAGGAAGTTGTTGGCGACCGAGACCCCCTGGCGCGGATCGGCCGCGTCGTCGCCGACGAACAGCTCGATCTGCTGGCCATTGATGCCGCCTGCCGCGTTGATGTCGGCGACGGCTTGCTCGACCCCGTTCTTCAGCTGCGCACCGAAGGCCGCATCAGTCCCGGTCATCGGCCCGGCGACGCCCATTTTCAGCTTCTCCGGTCCACTGTCGCAGCCGGCGAACAAGGCGGCGAAGGCGAGCGCCAGGGCTGCAAGGGTCGCTGCTGATTTCATGAGGTCCTCTCGTGCTGACGACGGGCGCGCGGGAGCGCGGCGGGCAATGGTGCGCATGTTCGTCCGAATTGGGGCAAAAGTCATCCCCGCGGGGTCGTTTGCGTCGGCGACTCCCGCCGGCGCCGCCACCAGAACAATCCGGCGCGCTCGTATGCCCACGGATACTGCTCCACCATTTGGCGCACGCGCGTCATGCGATAGCCCCAAGCGCAGGCGGTCACGACCACGATGTAGTCGACGATGAAATTCTTCAGCGAAAGCAGCGTCTCGTGAAACAGGGCGTAGTGAAAGAAGCGAACCGCCAACGTGAGCAGCAGCGCCGCCCCCAGCACTTGCCAGGATGGGCGCCAGGTGGATGCGATGGCCGAGCCGGTGGCATGCGCGGCCGAGCCGCCCATGAGCACGGTCACCAACAGGAAGATCCAGGGGCCGTTGGCGCCGGTGTCGTAGAAGCTCATCGCATCCGTTCCATCACACTAGCGGCGTCCACCTTCGAGATAGGCGGCGCGGACCTCGGGGCTCGCCAGCAGCTCCTGGCCGGTGCCGCGCAGCGTGATGGCGCCATTGACCATGACGTACGCGCGGTGGGCGAGGCGCAGGGCATGGAACGCGTTCTGCTCGACGAGGAACACCGTGAGTTTTTCGCGGGCATTGAGGTCGGCGATCACCTGGAAGATCTGCTTGACGATGAGCGGAGCAAGGCCGAGCGAAGGCTCATCGAGCAACAGGAGCTTGGGCCGGCTCATCAGGGCGCGCGCGATGGCCAGCATCTGCTGCTCGCCACCCGATAGCGTGCCGCCGCGCTGGCTGAGGCGCTCGCGCAGGCGCGGAAAGATCGCCGTGACGTGTGCGAGCTCGCGCTCGTAATCGCCATGCCCGGCGAACTCGGCGCCCATGCGCAGGTTCTCCTCGACCGTCATGCGGCCGAAGATGCGCCGCCCCTCCGGCGATTGCGCCAGGCCGAGGCGGGCGATCTCGTGCGTCGGCATTTGCGTGATGTCGCGCCCCTCGAACAGGATGCGTCCATCGCGCGCGCGCGGGTTGCCGAAGATCGTCATCATCAAGGTCGACTTGCCGGCCCCATTGGCGCCGATGAGCGTGACGATCTCACCGGCCGGCACATCGAGACCAACGTCGTGCAGGGCGGCGATATTGCCGTAGCAGGCGGTGACGCCGTGCAGCGACAGAAGCGGCGCGGTCATAAGCCCACCTCCGCCTCGGCGCGTGCGACTTCCTCATCCTCGACGCCGAGGTATGCCGCCACGACTTTGGGATCGTTGCGCACGCTGTCCGGCGTGCCGTCGGAGATGCGCAAGCCATATTCGAGCACGATGACGTGGTCGGAGATCTCCATGACCACCGACATGTCGTGCTCGATGAGCAGGATGGAGGTGGCGTGCTCGTCGCGAATGGCGCGCAGCAGCGTATTGAGCGCCGTGCTCTCGCGCGGATTGAGCCCGGCGGCCGGCTCGTCGAGGCAAAGCAGGACCGGGTCGGTGCACATGGCGCGCGCAATCTCGAGGCGGCGCTGATCGCCATAGGGCAGCGAGCCCGCCGCGTCGTCGGCGCGGTGCGTCAGCTCGATGCGGTCGAGCCAGTAGCGCGCCATATTGACCGCCGCCTTCTCCGCCTGCGCGTAGCTGGGCGCGCCGAGGAGGCCGAGCAGCGACCATCCGGACGCGTGCATCAGCGGATTGTGCTGCGCGACGATTAGGTTCTCCAGCGCCGTCATGCCGGGAAACAGGCGGATGTTCTGAAACGTGCGGGCGACGCGCGCGCGCCGCGCGATCTCGAAGTCCGGCATGCGCTCGAGCAGGAAGAGCCCGTCGCTCCCCATACGACCATCGCGGCACGCGTAGCGGCGGCTCGAGGCGGTGAGCTGGGCGACGGCTTCCGCCTCGATGGGGGCGCCGGTCGACAGCGCCATAAGCCCACTCGTCGGCCTGTAGAAGCCGGTTATGCAGTTGAACACGGTGGTCTTACCGGCGCCGTTCGGACCGATGAGCGCGGTGATGTCGCCGCGGCCGACCGAGAACGACAGATCGCGCACGGCGACAAGACCGCCGAAGCGCATGGTGAGGCCCTCGACGACGAGCAGCGGGTCGCGCAGCCAGCGCATCAGCCGTGCCCTTCCTTGACGTGGGCGCCGGAGACAGCCTTGGCCTCGTGCAGCGCGATGGAGGGCTCGCGCGAGGCGATGAGGCCGCGCGGGCGCCACACCATCATCAGCACCATGGCGAAGCCGAAGATGAGCATGCGGTATTGGCCGGGGTCGAAGTCGGGGCCGAAGATGGACTTGAGCCAGTCGAGCTCGCGCAACAGCTCGATGCCGCCGATGATGGCGACGGCGGCCACGGCGACGCCGACCAGCGAGCCCATGCCGCCGAGCACGACGATGGCGAGGATCGTCGCCGATTCCATGAACTCGAACGAGCGCGGATTGACGAAGCCCTGGCGGGCCCCGAAGAAGGCGCCGGCGAGCCCGCCGAACAGCGCGCCCATGGCGAAGGCGGTGAGCTTGGTGTTGACGGTGTTGATGCCGAGCGAGCGGCAGGCGATCTCGTCCTCGCGCAAGGCTTCCCACGCGCGCCCGATCGGCAACCTGCGCATGCGCTGGGTCACGAACGCGACCAGCAGCGCCAGTGCCAGGATGACGTAATAGAGAAAGATCGAGCGGTGCACGGTCGTCGAGCCGGGCAGGTGGAACACGTCGGCAAACGTCGTCTCGCCGGTGCGCGAGCCGAAGGGGAGCCCGAAGAACGTGATGCGCGGCGTCTGGATGCCGACGTTGCCGTTGGTGAGGTCGACCCAGTTGATGAGCACGAGGCGGATGATCTCGCCGAACGCCAGTGTGACGATGGCGAGGTAATCGCCGCGCAGGCGCAGCACCGGGAAGCCGAGCATCAAGCCCCAGAAGGCGGCGAGGATGCCGGCGATGGGCAGGCAGATCCAGAACGCCCACGGCCCGAGCACGGGGACGGTCGCCGGGATCACATAGGTGGCGATGATGGCATAGGCGTAGGCGCCGACGGCATAGAACGCGACATAGCCGAGGTCGAGCAGCCCGGCGAGGCCGACGACAATGTTGAGGCCCCAGGCGAGCATCACGTAGATGAGGATCTGCACACCGAAATTATCGATCCATTTCACCGCGCCGCCCTGCCCGGTCAGCAGCAAGGCGAGGAACGGGAACAGCAGCAGCACGGCAAGGCCGGCGCGCGGCAGCCAGACCTTGTGATGATCGGATAGATCGAGGGGCGGAAAGAGCACGCGCCGTGGCCGCGTGGGGTGCGCATAGAGGCGCCACAGGAGCCGGCCCAGAAATACCGCAGCGACGATCAGCGCTACGAGCAGCGGCCGCGCCTCGAGCACCGTCTGCAGGGAGAGGTCGCGCTCGGTGCGGAAGGCGATGAGCGGGAAGCACAGTCCGAGTGCGACGAGCGCCCAAACGGCTGCGTCCTTGGCGGCCGTCAGAATTGCGGCCGATACGGGCGGCAGCCCGCCCTGGCTGCCCGCGCTCATGGATCAAACCTTCTCGACATCGGGTCGGCCGAGCAGGCCGGACGGCATGAAGATCAACGTGACGGCGAGGATGGAAAACGCCGCGACGTCCTTATAGTCGATCGAAAAGTACGCCGACCACATAGTCTCGATGAGCCCGATGAGCAGGCCGCCGATGACCGCGCCGGGCAGCGAGCCGATGCCGCCGAGCACCGCCGCGGTGAAGGCTTTGACGCCCGGGGTGAAGCCGTCGCTGAAATTGACGACGCCATAGTAGGTCATGAACATCAGTCCGGCGACGGCGGCGAGCGCGCCGCCGACGACGAACGTTAGCGACACGGTGCGATTGACGTCGACGCCGATCAGGGCGGCCATGCGCCGGTCCTGCTCGCAGGCGCGCTGGGCGCGGCCGAGCTTGGTCTTCTGCACGAGCGCCCAGAAGGCGACGAGCAGCACCGCGGTGACGATAAAGATGAGGAACTGCTTTTCCGAGATGGTGACCGAGCCGGCGCCGATGGGAACGCTGATCACGTCGTTGAGCATCGGCGGCACCGGCTTGTTGCGCGGGCCCTGCGCCACTTGCACGAAGTTCGACAGGAAGATCGACATGCCGATGGCGGAGATCAGCGGCGCGAGGCGGAACGAGCCCGCCAAGGGACGATAGGCGATGCGCTCGATGACCCAGCTCCACAGCGCGGTGAGCGCCATGCCGAGCACGAGCACGATGAGGAGTGCCAGGCCGAGCGCGCCGACGCCCAGAATTTGCGTCAGGATCAGAAACAGGATGAGGGCGATGAAGGCGGAGACCATGAACACGTCGCCGTGGGCGAAGTTCACCATGCCGATGATGCCGAACACCATCGTGTAGCCGATGGCGATTAGTCCATATATCGCGCCGAGCGACAGGCCGTTGATCAGCTGCTGAACGAAGTATTCCATGCTTCCCCCGGTCGCCGAACCTCCCGCACTCTAGAGCAAAAGATGCGATCCGTCGCAGAACGGCTCGTCATCCGTTTGTTTGCAGCCGCAAATGTTGAATGTGCCGGTGTGGTCGACGACGAAGCGCAACGGCTCGATGCCGGTGCCGCTGTGCGAGCCATCACAGAAGGGCTGATTCTTGGAGCGTCCGCAGCGGCAGTAGAAGTATGGCTTTCCCTCGCTGAGCTCGACTTGATAGGGCCCCGCCTGCGCGACGATTGCCTCCTCTGCCATGCGCACTTCTCCTTCGCTGGTGGCGGTGCACGCCCGCGTCGCCGTAGACCGTAAGTCAATGGCTAGCGGCTTCGGTGGAGCGCGACAAGCCCGCTGCGCCGATGCGCGTTGCACATGCGGGGCGCGAATCGCTGTCGCAGCGTGCCGGGCAATGGACGCCGCGGCGCCGAGCCGGCTCCTGGCGCACGCGGACGCACGCGTATGTCTCCACCTTATTTCTGCTCATGACAATTATTTGCAGCTGAGTGGACGTACAGCATCTCGCAGCGGGGATATGGGTTTGGGGGAAACGAATCGTGCGAATTTTCGCAGCTGTGTGCACGCCCCGGCATGCCCCGCCTGGACGGCGTCCAGGCATGTCTCGGCAATGGCGAACTGGGAGCGAGCATGGCTCGGCAGCCGCGTCGCGTGGCGGACAACTTCGGTGCGGCTGGCGGGCGGCGGCGCCGGAGCGCTTCGGCGTGCGCGCTGTTCGTGCTGGCGTGGGCTGGCGCCCAGCCGGCCATGGCGCAGACCATCGAGCAGGAAGGCGATCGTATCCCCGGGCTTCCAGAGCCCTCGATCGCCGTCAGTTTCCCGCGTGAGTTCGGTGATCCTGGCGGCATCCGCTCGGCGCTGGCCGGGCGCGGCATCACCTACGCCATCAACTACATCGGCGAGGTGCTCGGTAATCCCACGGGCGGCTTTGCGCAGGAGGCCTTCTATGACGGACGTCTCGAGGTGGCGCTCAGCGTCGACCTCGAGAAGATGATCGGCTGGGATGGCCTTACATTCTTCACCAACGGCTATCAGATCCACGGCCGCAGTATCACCGCCACCGACCTCGGCGCTCTCATGCCTGTCAGCTTCATAGAGGCATTCGCCTCGACGCGCTTGTTCGAGCTGTGGCTGGAGCAGAAGCTGCTCGGCGACCATCTTTCGCTCCGCTTCGGGCAGCTGTCCGCCGACAGCGAATTCTTGATCAGTGAAGGCGCGGGCGCCTTCCTCAACGCTTCCTGGGGCTGGCCGGCGATCGCGGGCATCAACATCCCCGACGGTGGTCCCGCCTATCCGCTCGCCGCGCCGGCCGTGCGGCTCTCCTTCAACCCAACCGACAACCTCGGATTTCTCGTCGGCGTGTTTAGTGGCGATCCGGCTGGCGATTGCGCCGCGGACCTGCCGCAGGAGTGCAACCCCAACGGGCTCGACTTTCCGCTCAACGATCCACTGCTCTTTATCGAGGCGGCGATCAAATACAACCAGGGCGAAGGCGCGCTGCCTGGAACCCTGAAGCTCGGGGGGTGGAAGCTCTACGGCAGCTTCGAGCAGACGGCGACGGGATCGGCCGGCCTGCCGATCGGTCTGCAGCCTGTCCCCGGCGTCTTGGCCGAGCACGATCATGCCCTCTACCTCGTTCTCGATCAGATGATCTATCGACTGCCGGGAGATGACGATCCCAAGGGCGTCGCCGTGTTCGGCCGCATCATCGGTGCCCCGTCGGAGGGCAACATGATCGAGCTCTATTGGGAGGCGGGCCTGACACTCGACGGCGTGTGGTCGGCGCGCCCGCACGACCTGCTGGGCATCGGCTTTGCCTATACCGGCGTCTCGGCGCAGATCATCGACTACAACAAGGAGCAGGGATTTCCGGTGATCCCGAGCTTCGAAGGCATGCTCGAGGTGAGCTACGCGGCGCAAATCATGCCGGGACTGACCCTGCAGCCGGATTTCCAATACTTCTGGAACCCGGGCGGCCACGTGGGCGACCCTGAGGACCCCACCACCGCGGTGCCGAATGCAGCGGTGTTCGGCCTGCGCTCGACGGTCAATTACTGATCCAGGCATGGGCATGGCTGTCGCGTTCGCGCTGCGCTAGGTGTCAGCGCATGAGCGATATGCGTCCCATACTCATCGCCGGTCCTACCGCCAGCGGAAAATCCGGCCTGGCGCTGCGCCTCGCCGAGCATGTCGGCGGCGTCGTCGTCAACGCCGATTCGATGCAGGTCTACCGCGAGCTGCGGGTG
The DNA here is from genome assembly GCF_009026145.1 of Hyphomicrobium sp. Classification (GTDB taxonomy): domain Bacteria; phylum Pseudomonadota; class Alphaproteobacteria; order Rhizobiales; family Hyphomicrobiaceae; genus Hyphomicrobium_A. The sequence goes on along the minus strand of NZ_WBUE01000018.1, from coordinate 54,610 downwards.
CTGACCGCGCGCCCGGGGCCCGAGGAGGAAGCGCGCGCACCGCACGCGCTTTACGGCTTCGTCAGTGGCCGCGAGAGCTACTCGGCCGGACGCTATGCCATGGACGTCGCCGGGGCGCTCGCGGAGGCGCAACGCGCGGGCCGGCGCCCAATCATCGTCGGCGGCACCGGCCTCTACTTCAAGACGCTGGTCGAGGGGCTCTCCCCGATACCCGGCATACCGCAGGAGGTGCGCGCGCATTGGCGCGCGGAAGCAGCCGAGAAGGGGGCCGCCCATGTGCACGCCGCTCTCGCCGCACGCGATACCGACATGGCGCAGCGCCTGGCGCCCGGCGACACGCAGCGCATCGTCCGCGCGCTGGAGGTGCTGGATGCCACGGGGCTGTCGCTCGCCGAGTGGCAGCGGATGCCGCGCCAGCCCGTACTCGATCTTGCTGCGACGGTGCCGCTCGTCGTCGATGTGGAGCGCGCGGAGCTTTGGCGCCGCATCGACGCGCGCTTTGTGCAGATGATGCAGCAGGGCGCCCTCGATGAGGTGCTGCAACTCGAGGCGCTGGGGCTCGATCCGACATTGCCGATCATGACCGCTTTGGGGGTGCGTCCGCTGCTGCGCCACCTCGCCGGCGAGCTATCGCGCGAGCAGGCGGTCGCTGCCGGGCAGGCGGAGACGCGCCAGTACGCCAAGCGGCAAGCGACGTGGGCGCGCAGCAATATGATTGCGTGGAAACGGATAAGCACGCACGAAATGGAAATGTCTGCTGGAGATTTCGTATCTTTTGTTCAATCGCTGCATTGACCCCGGGTCTGGGCGGCCTTAGCTTCCGCGCCAAGTCCGTGCCTGCCAACCGCGGCGCGGGGCTGATCTTTCGGAGTTGGCAATGGCACGTACCATGACGGGCGCCGAAATGGTGCTCGCGGCGCTGGCCGATCAAGGCGTCGAGCATATCTTCGGCTACCCCGGCGGCGCCGTGCTGCCGATTTACGATGAGCTGTTCCAGCAGGACAAGATCAAGCACATCCTGGTCCGCCAGGAAGGCGGCGCGCTGCACGCGGCCGAAGGCTACGCGCGCTCGACGGGCAAGGTGGGCGTAGCCCTCGTGACCTCCGGCCCCGGCGCGACCAACTCGGTGACCGGTCTCACCGACGCGCTGATGGACTCCATTCCCATCGTTTGCATTACCGGGCAGGTGCCGACGCACCTCATCGGCAACGACGCGTTCCAGGAGTGCGATACCGTCGGCATCACGCGCCCGTGCACCAAGCACAATTGGTTGGTGAAGAACGTCAACGATCTGGCGCGCATTCTTCATGAGGCGTTCTACATCGCCAAGGCGGGCCGTCCCGGTCCGGTGGTCATAGACATTCCGAAGGACATCCAGTTCGCCAGCGGCAACTACGTCGGCCCCTCGAACATCGCCCACAAGACCTACAAGCCGCGCGTGAAGCCCGACCAGGTCGTCGTGCGCGAGGCCGTCGACCTGATGGCGCGCGCCAAGCGCCCGGTGTTCTACACTGGCGGCGGCGTCATCAATTCAGGGCCGAAGGCGAGCCAGATCCTGCGCGAGCTTGTGCGTCTCACCGGCTTTCCCATCACCTCGACGCTGATGGGGCTCGGCGCCTATCCGGCCTCCGACAAGCAGTGGCTCGGCATGCTCGGCATGCATGGCACCTACGAGGCCAACCTCGCCATGCACGATTGCGATGTGATGATCGCCGTCGGCGCGCGCTTCGATGACCGCATCACCGGCCGCATCGACGCCTTCTCGCCGGGATCGCAGAAGATCCAGATCGATATCGATCCGTCCTCGATCAACAAGAACGTCAAGGTCGACATCCCGATCGTCGGCGACGTCGCCTATACGCTCGAGGACATGCTGCGCATCTGGAAGTCGAAGGCGCCGCAGCTTGACAAGGCGGCGCACAAATCCTGGTGGAAGCAGATCGATGGGTGGCGGGCCAAGAAGTCGCTCAGCTACAAGAAATCCCGCGACGTGATCATGCCGCAATATGCGGTGGAGCGGCTGTACGAGCTGACCAAGGACCGCGACGCCTACATCACGACCGAGGTCGGGCAGCACCAGATGTGGGCGGCGCAGTTCTACCACTTCGACGAGCCGAACCGCTGGATGACCTCCGGCGGCCTCGGCACCATGGGCTACGGCCTGCCGGCGGCGATCGGCGCCCAGCTCGCGCACCCCAAGTCGCTGGTCATCGACATTGCCGGCGACGCCTCGATCCTGATGAACATCCAGGAAGCCTCGACCGCCGTGCAGTACGACCTGCCGGTCAAGGTGTTCATCCTCAACAATCAATACATGGGCATGGTCCGCCAGTGGCAGCAGTTGCTGCACGGCAACCGCCTGTCGCACAGCTATACCGAAAGCCTGCCCGACTTCGTGAAGCTCGCCGAGGCCTACGGGTGGACCGGCATGCGCTGCGAGGACCCGGCTGAGCTCGACGATGCGATCCGGCAGATGATCGACACCAAGGGGCCGGTCATTTTCGACTGCCGCGTCGCCACGCTCGCCAACTGCTTCCCGATGATCCCGTCCGGCAAGGCGCACAACGAGATGCTGCTCGGCGAGGATGTCTCCGACGAGGAGGTCGAGCAGGCCATCGGCGAGGAAGGCAAGGTGCTGGTCTGATGTCGAGCGGCGCGCGCGAAACCTGCGGTGAGATGCCGTGCCAGCGGCGTGGCGCGCGCACTCGCGTGCTGCTCGCGCTGGCCGCGGCAAGCCTGGTCGGGATGAGCACCACCTCGCTCGTCGCCGCGCGCGACCCCGACTGGGATCAGGTTGCCAACATCAAGGAAGCGGCGACGCGGCTCGCGCAGCTGCAGAAAACGCAAGGCGCGACCAGGGCCTTCATCTTCATCGACGCCTGCTATCGGACGCATAGCCTGTCGACGGACTACACCAAGGCGTTCGAGGCCTGCATCGCGCAGGACTACCTGGAAACGCAGATCCTGTCGCTGATCTATTCGCGCATGTCGCCCGATGCCCTGAAGCGCATGGGGGCGCCGACCCCCGACATGCTGGCGGCGACCATGACCCGGCGTGTGAGCGCCGCCTTCGCCCAGTACAAAATTCCGAAGGAGCGCATCGCCGAGTTCAAGCGCAACATCGACGAGCACGGGTTTCCGCTGTTCTTCCAGACCCTGTTCCCGGACGCCAAGCTGCCGGTTCCGCGCCTCACCCCGCAGGGCAAAGAGGCGGAAAAGGCGAGCCCGGCAGAAACGAGCCCAGAAAAAAAATGACGAACATCGCCAAGCCCCTATCCAAGAGCCACTACGTGGGCCCCGGCGCGGCGCAGGCGGTCGTCGCGCGCACGCTGTCGGTCCTCGTCGACAACGAGCCGGGCGTCTTGGCACGCGTCATCGGCCTCTTCTCGGGGCGCGGCTACAACATCGACTCGCTCACCGTGACCGAGACCGAGCACGAAAAGCACCTGTCGCGCATCACCATCGTCACGCGCGGAACCCCCGACGTCATCGAGCAGATCAAGCATCAGCTCGAGCGTCTCGTGCCCGTGCACCGCGTGCGCGACCTGACGGTCGAGGGCGTGGCACTGGAGCGCGAGCTCGCCCTGATCAAGGTCGCCGGCAAGGGCGAAAAGCGCATCGAGGCGATGCGCATTGCCGAGATTTTTCGGGCCAAAGTCGTCGACACCTCGACCGAGCACTTCGTGTTCGAGGTGACCGGCAAGCCGTCAAAGCTCGAGGAATTCATAGGGATCATGACCGAGCTGGGCCTCGTCGAAGTGTCGCGCACCGGCATCGCCGCCATTGGCCGCGGCTCGGCGAGCGGTTAAAGGAGCTGCCAGAAAAACCGCCGCCGGCCCGGGATCAGCGGCCGGCCCGCCACCGCAGCCGCACCCGCGGCCCCGCTGCCTGCATATCGCTACGAGCTAGAACCACAGAGGAAGCCATGCGCGTTTATTACGATCGTGATGCCGACATTAATCTCATCAAGGCCAAGAAGGTCGCGATCGTCGGCTACGGCAGCCAAGGTCACGCGCACGCGCTGAACTTGCGCGACTCGGGCGTCAAGGAGGTGGCCATCGCCTTGCGCAAGGGCTCGGCCAGCGCGCAGAAGGCCGAGAAGGAGGGGCTCAAGGTGATGGAGGTGGCCGAGGCCGCCAAGTGGGCCGACGTCATTATGATGCTGACGCCAGACGAGCTGCAGGCAGACATCTACCGCGATCACCTCGCCGCCAACATGAAGAAGGGCGCCGCGCTGATGTTCGCGCACGGCCTCAACGTGCATTTCAACCTGATCGAGCCGCGCGCCGACCTCGACGTCGGCATGGTGGCGCCGAAGGGGCCCGGTCATACCGTGCGCGGCGAGTACCTCAAAGGCGGCGGCGTGCCGTGCCTCATCGCCGTGCACCAGGATAAGAGCGGCAACGCGCACGACCTGTTCCTGTCCTACGCCTCCGCCGTCGGCGGCGGGCGCTCCGGGATCATCGAGACGACGTTCAAGGAAGAGTGCGAGACCGATCTCTTCGGCGAGCAGGCGGTGCTCTGCGGCGGTCTCGTGGAGCTGATCCGCGCCGGCTTCGAGACGCTGGTCGAGGCGGGCTATGCGCCGGAGATGGCGTACTTCGAGTGTCTGCACGAGGTGAAGCTGATCGTCGACCTCATCTACGAAGGCGGCATCGCCAACATGAACTACTCGGTGTCGAACACGGCCGAGTTCGGCGAGTACGTCTCCGGCCCGCGCGTGATCACCGCGCAGACCAAGGAGGAGATGCGGAAAATCCTCAAGGACATACAAACCGGCGCCTTCACGTCGGAGTGGATTCGCGAATGCAAGGCCGGCCAGCCCAAATTCAAGGCGACGCGGCGCATGAACGACTCTCACCCGATCGAGGAAGTGGGCGCGCGCCTGCGCGATATGATGCCGTGGATCAAATCCAAGGCGCTGGTCGACAAGTCGCGCAACTGAGGCCCGGCTGCAACTGCAACTCTCGCCGTTTTGGCGCATACTGATGGCCCCACAAGACGGGACGATCAGGGAGTTCAGCCATGTTGCGTGTTCTCACATCCATCGCCGCTGCCGCTTTGCTCGCCGCGGCGCCGCTGGCGCTGTCGGCCGGCACGGCCGACGCCGCCAATGCGACCAAGATCTGCAAGCACAAGACGGCCAGCGGCAAGATCAAGACTTGGCGCTGCGGCAAGGATCAGCCGTGCTGCGCGGCCGAAATGATCAACTACTATACCTGTGGATCGAAGATGCTCGGCTGCCTGTAAGGCAGAAGCGGCACGCGCGACGCCAGAAAGCCCGCGCAGCCACTCTGGGGAGGTAGCGTTGGGCTACAGCCGCGCGAGCCTTCCAGGCTAGCTCTGGTGCGAGGCGACGCCTTGCCAACAGAGCGCGCAAAGAAACGGACGGCGGAGAAGCGGGGACCTCCACCGTCCGCTCCAGCGGCATCACGAGCGGTGACGCCGCCGGATTTCGAACTCGGGCGCCCGCACGTGCGGTTCGTGCGGCTTTACGGGCGCGCTATCCACACGTGACGTCATGGCTCACACAGGTGAGCGGACGCGGCCAGGCCGTCGCGTGATCGGCTATGCAAGGCGTATGCAAAGTCCCCCTCGGCACCCCCTTGCCTTCGCACTTGAAGTTCACCCCTTCATCGTGGAACCAGCATGGTTTGTTCACGGCGAAACTAAGATTTCAGACCAGAGATGGAACGTGAGGGGTTGAATTTCTCGGGCTTCTACCAGGAGCGTTGGACGCGATGACGCTGCAACCGTCGGCGATGGAGACTGACTGCGTGCGCGTCGGGCGCTGCGCTTTGCAGGTTGCCGATTGGCAGTGGCCGCTGGCCGAGAGGCGCGAGGAAATCGCCCGCGATTGGCGGCGGCGCTCGACCGAAAACCCGCAGCTGTTCGATGGCGCCGTCTACCTGATGCGCGAATACGCCCTCGACGGCGCAGGGCTGATCGGGACCTTGTTCAGGACCGACTTCAAGACCTTCCTCTATTGGCGGGCGCTGCCGGGCTCGCTCACGGAGCCCGTACGCGAAGCCTTCGGCGCCTCCCTCATTCGGTCGGCCGATGGCTACGTGCTGCTCGGGCGCCAGGGACCGGGACAACTCAACTCCGGGCGCATCTACCCGCCGGGCGGTCTGATCGATACGGCCGATGTGCGTGGCGGTACGATCGATATGGATGCCAGCATCGCGCGCGAGCTCGCCGAGGAAACGGGATTGGCGGCCGACGACTTGCAGCGCGTGCCCGGCTACCTCGTGGCGCGCGTCGGGCTGAAGGTGGCTGTCGCCATCGAATGGCGCAGCGCGCTGCCGGCGAGCGAGCTGCGCGGGCGTATCCTGGCCAACCTCAGGCGCCAGCCCGAGCCCGAGCTCGACGACATTGTTCCCATCCGCAGCCGCGCCGACATTGACGAATCGAGCATGCCGCCCCACGCGCGCGCCCTGGTGTGCACGGTACTGCCCGCTTGACCGGCCTTGATAATTGGGCAGAGTGCGCCCGCTTCAAGGGATCATGCCCCGCATGCCGCTGCCGCTGCACACGCTCGATGTCTTCACCGATCGCCGCTTCTGCGGCAACCCGCTCGCCGTCGTCGGCGAGGCGGACGCCCTCAGCACCGACCAGATGCAGGCGATTGCCCGCGAGCTGAACCTATCGGAGGCGGTCTTCGTCCTGAAGCCGCAGAACCCTGCGCATTCGGCGCGCGTGCGCATCTTCACGCCCGAGCGCGAGTTGCCGTTCGCCGGGCATCCGACTTTGGGGACGGCAATCCTGCTGGCGCAGCTGCGCACCTCGCCCGTCAACGGGGAGCGCGACGCCATCATCGTTCTCGAGCAGGCGATCGGCACCGTGCGCGTCGGCGTGCGCCTGCGGCCCGGGCAACCCCCGTTCGCCGAGTTCGACGCGCCGAAACTCCCCGAGAAAGCGGTGACGCCGCCGTCCCGCGACCGCATCGCCGACGCGCTCGGGCTGCTGCCGCGCGAGATCGGCTTTGAAAATCACACGCCGCAATGCCTGTCGGGGGGCACGACCTTCGCCTTCGTACCGGTGGCGGGTCTCGAGGCCATAGCCAAGGCGCGCATCGAGCCGGCCCAGTGGGCGAGCGTCTTCCCCGGCCATACCTTCGGCGGCGTCTATCTCTACACGCGCGAGTGTGTGCACAGCGGCGCCGCCTTCCACGCCCGCATGTTCGCCCCCCAGCTCGGCGTTCCCGAGGACCCGGCGACCGGGTCGGCGGCGGTGTGCTTTGCCAGCGTCGTGCACGATTTCGACGGGCTGCCCGACGGCGCGCACCGGCGGATGATCGAGCAGGGGCACGAGATGGGGCGCCCGAGCGCCATCGTGCTGACTCTCGTCGTCGCCGGGGGGCGGCTCGAAACGGTGCGCATCGGCGGCAGCGCCGTCCGGGTCATCGACGGCACGCTGGCGACCGAGGCCCGCCCGACCTGCTGGACTTGAGGCCGTCGGGGCCCGGCCCTGACCGGCGATGTCGCCAGCGGCAATCGCGGCGGGGTGGTGATTGGCCTCAAGCGATGACGGCACCACATGCCTTTGGCCCGCCGATAGCCGTTCGCTAACGACGTCCCCGCCCTGCCAACAGGTACACTAGCCTTAGTTGCGGTGATGTATTAAGAGATGGGTTATGCGCCAGATCTTGGTCATTGACGGCAATCGCATTTCCCGCGCGGAACCCATCCGCCGTGCGCCGTCGGCGTATCTTCTTCAGCTACTGAACCTCCTTAGCAGCCCCTGAGCCTTGATGGTTCCGGTCAACCCGGGACGAGTGCTCAGGGGATGAAAAGTTGAGCGAGCTGATGGTTCAATGCCGCTCCTCAGGAGCCGGCCCCGAGCGAAAGAAGAAGCCGATGAGCACCGATCCGCACAAGTCCGACGGACAAGTCGCCGACGCCGACCGCGTCGTCATCTTCGACACCACCTTGCGCGACGGGGAGCAATGCCCTGGCGCCACCATGACCTTCGAGGAGAAGCTCGAGGTCGCCGAGTGCCTCGATCAGATGGGCGTCGACATCATCGAGGCGGGATTTCCCATTGCCTCGGAAGGCGACTTCGAGGCCGTATCCGCCATCGCCAAGCAGGTGAAAAACGCCACCGTCGCCGGGCTCGCGCGCGCCATCTTCGCCGACATCGACCGCGCCGGCGAGGCGGTGAAGCACGCCAAGCGCGGGCGCATCCATACGTTCGTGTCGACCTCGCCCATCCACCTCGCGCACCAGATGCGCAAGACTGAGGCCGAGGTGCTGGAGATCATTACCGCCACGGTGGCGCGCGCGCGCAACCTGGTCGAGGACGTCGAATGGAGCGCGATGGACGCCACCCGCACCGGCATCGACTACCTCTGCCAGTGCGTCGATGCCGCCATCAAGGCAGGGGCCACGACAATCAACCTGCCCGACACAGTCGGTTACGCGACGCCCGACGAGTACGCCGCCATGTTCCGCATCGTGCGCGAACAGGTGCCGAACTCCGACAAGGTCAGGTTCTCGACCCATTGCCACAACGATCTGGGCTTGGCGGTGGCCAACTCGCTGGCGGCGCTGGGCGCCGGGGCGCGGCAAATCGAGTGCACCATCAATGGCATCGGCGAGCGGGCCGGAAACGCGGCGCTGGAAGAGATCGTCATGGCGATCAAGACGCGCCGCGACCGGCTCCCCTACGACACCGGCATCGATGCCACGATGCTGTCGCGCGCTTCGCGCCTGGTCTCGGCGGTGACCAACTTCCCGGTGCAGTACAACAAGGCCATCGTCGGGCGGAACGCCTTTGCACACGAGAGCGGCATCCACCAGGACGGCATCCTCAAGTACCAGCAGACATACGAGATCATGACGCCGGAATCGGTCGGCGTCGGCAAGACCTCGCTGGTCATGGGCAAGCACTCGGGCCGCAACGCCTTCCGCTCCAAGCTGAAGGAGCTCGGTTACGAGCTGGGCGAGAACGCGTTCGAGGACGCCTTCGTGCGCTTCAAGGGTCTCGCCGACCGCAAGAAGCACGTCTACGACGAGGACATCGAGGCGCTGGTGGATGAGGGCATCGCCCACATGCATGACCGCATGAAAGTGGTCTCGCTCACCGTCATCGCCGGCAACATGGGACCGCAGTCGGCGACCCTGACGCTCGACATCGAGGGCGTGCAGCATACGGTGCAGTCGACCGGCAACGGCCCGGTGGACGCCACCTTCAACGCCATCAAGCTGCTGGTGCCGCACGAAGCAAAGCTCGATCTCTACCAGGTGCACGCCGTGACCGAGGGTACCGACGCGCAGGCCGAGGTCTCCGTCCGCCTCGAGGAGGGCGGGCGCATGGTGACGGGACGCGGCGCCGATACCGATACGATGGTCGCCTCGGCGCGCGCCTACGTGTCGGCGCTCAACAAGCTGATGGTGAAGCGGCAGAAAACCGCGCGCGTGCAGCAGCAGGCGCTGTAGCCGCACGAGAGATATGGCGTCGCTGCAACCTTCGTTGCAGCGACGTCTCCACGTCCCGCGCATGGCGTGGGCGGAGGAAAAGCGCTAAATCTGCTCTGTCACGCGGCGCGGGCGTGATCGGCCGCGCCTCTGAAGATGCGAGCGGGCAATGCTACAGGGTGTGGCGAGCGCATTCTCGGACGATATTGCCATCGATCTCGGCACGGCCAACACGCTGGTGCACGTCGTCGGTCGCGGCATCATCATCGACGAGCCGTCCGCAGTCGCCGTCCGCGCGCACCGCGGCGCGCGTGAGATCCTGGCGGTCGGCCGCAAGGCCAAGGCGCTGATCGGCCGCACGCCTGAGAGCATGGAGTTGGTGCGGCCGCTGCGCGACGGCGTCATCGCCGATTTCGTCGCCACCGAGGAGATGCTGCGCCAGTTCATCAAGCGCACCAAGACCATGCTCGGCTTTCGCCGCCCGCGCATTCTCATTTGCGTGCCGGCGCAGGCAACGCCGGTGGAGCGGCGGGCGGTCTATGACACCGCCGTCTCGCTCGGAGCGCGCAAGGTGTATCTGATTGCCGAGCCAGTCGCCGCCTCGCTTGGCGCCGGGTTGCCGATCGGCGAGCCCGGCGGCGCCATGGTCCTCGACATCGGCGGCGGCACCTCGGACATCGCCGTACTGTCGAACGGCATCATCGTCTCGGCCCGCACGCTGCGCGTGGCCGGCAATGCCATGGACGATGCGATCATCCGCTACGTGCGCCGCCGCCATCAACTGCTGGTCGGCGAGGTGAACGCCGAGCGCATCAAGATCGAGGCCGGCACCGCGCTGGCGACCGCCAACGGCCGCACGGCCGAGGTGCATATCCGCGGCCGCGATTTGCGCCAGGGCAGCGGCAAGAGCATCGTGCTGCGCCCCAAGGACATTGCCGAGGCGCTCGCCGAGCCGGTCGAGGCCATCGCCGACTTCGCGCAGCGTGCGCTCGAGGATCTGCCGCCCGACATCCTCGGCGACATCGCGCGGCGCGGCATCCATTTGACCGGGGGCGGCGCGCTGCTCGACAAGCTCGACGCCGCGCTGACCCGCCGCGTCGGCGTCAAGTTCCACGTCCAGCAGAACCCTATGCACTGCGTGGTCAAAGGCTCGGCAGCGGTCCTCGCCGGCCTCGACGATCACGAGCACCTTTTGATGCGGCCGTAAGCATCGGCGTCAGGTGAACTTCAGCCGCGCATAGCGCTTGTTGGCCGGGTCGTGGATGCTGGTGGCAGGACCTTCGAAATTGACGCCGATGGCGTTCGCCTGCCGCCAGGCGATCGAGGCCGGATAGAGCAGGCCGGAGGATTTCTCGTAGAGCTGGAAGGTATCGGGCAGACCGACGGTGTTGGCGATCAGAAGGCGCGCGCCGTTCTCGGACATGTCGCGGATGGTGCAATCGAGAACGCGCAGGCCATCGGCGTAGACGATCTTGCCCTCCTTGAGGACGCGTCGGCGCGGGACCTTTCGTCGCTCGTCCATGGGTCACCGGACGGGGTGAGGGACAACGGCACGCCTCATGCCGCCAGCACGCATCTTGAATCGGTGCTCGACTCGCACCTCTGCATTTATGTAGCAGAGGCGGCGGGCGGTGCCATAGCGCGGGCGCCGCATAGGCGGGCGGATTTTGGCCCCGTCGGACGCGGTTTAGGCGCCGGCAGCGGCCCGCGGCAGCGCTCTCGTCCGGGGGCTAGCGCGCTGCTGGACAGGCGCCCCCCATGGTGCTAGAGGCTTCTGCGACGAGGGCTCGCGCGGCGGGCCCTTTTGCCGTCTTGGTCGTGCGGATGGGCACCCGCCGCAATGCGGTCATGACGGGCCGTCGATCGACGGTGCGGGTGATTAGCTCAGTTGGTAGAGCAGCTGACTCTTAATCAGCGGGTCGAAGGTTCGAGTCCTTCATCACCCACCAATCTTCTCAATGTGCTGACACGTGGAGCGGGGCGGCTGACGCCCTCGTCCGGTCCCGTGCGGGCTTGCGCAGCCGCATCCGGCTCGCCCACCACTCTTTAATGCTTAGCCGCCATCTTAGCGCCTTGAGCCGTGCGGCGCCGCAAACGCGTATTGGGTAGCGGGGCGCACGGCTCGGATTCGCTGTCGACGTGCAGCCTCAACTCGTTCCGCGTGCCGCACGGTCGGCGCACAATGCGGCTGCGAAGGGGCACGGTGGCGGATTGTTCGTGGCGAGGAGATTCCCGGCCGTTCAACCGGCTTCTTGCCACTTTCTCATACCATCAAAGGCTCCCCACGGAGCGCGTAGGAGTAGCGATGTTGCGTTTGGTCACGGTGATCGGTGTGCTCGGCGGCGCCACTGCCGCGATAGCCGAGCCGGTCCGCATGACCAGCGAGGACATCAAGCGCGCCATGCCGGGCGCGCTGCTCGAGATCGATACGCCACTGAGCATCGCCATTCCGGTCAAGGTCGGTACCGACGGCCTGATGTCCGCCGAGGCGGGCGCGCTGGGATTGACGCTCGGCGCCACCAAGGATCGCGGCCGCTGGTGGACCGAGGATGACAAGCTCTGCATGAAATGGTTCCGCTGGTTCGACGCCAAGCCGCGCTGCATGGTCCTGCACCGTGAGGGCAACCGGGTTCAGTGGGCCGAGGGAAGCGGCGAGAGCGGCACCGCCACCATCACCGAGGCGCCGTCGATCGTCGCCGCGGCTCCGCCACGCCCGGAGAAGAAAGAAAAGGACGCCGAGCCGCAGGCCACAGCCATGTCAGTGCCGGCGGATGCGGAGCGCGCGCCGCCATCGGTCGAGGCTGCACCGGAACCACAATTCGCCACCGCCGGTCTCGGTAATGTCTTCGCGCCGAAGCCGAGGGCGGCGGAGCCGTTGATGCTCGGCATGCGCGACGAGGAGAGCGAGCCAAGCATCGCCCCCACCGACGAGCAGCCACCTTCGCGCATCGAGGACGCCGCGGTCGAGAAGCCGCGGCAGACGAAGGCGGCTCCCACAGCACCGGCGCCGGCGCCGCGCAAGATCGCCCGCCGGACGCCGCCCACCGCGCCGCAGCCAGAGCCTCAGGCGGCGCTCGTCTCTTTCCGCGTGGCCGGAGTGGGAGACGGCGACACGCTCAATGTGCGCAGCGGGCCGTCCGAGTATCACCTTGCGATCGGCGCCATCCCCGCGAGTGGGCGTGGGGTGCAGATCATCGGCGCCTGCCGTGATCTTTGGTGCCCGGTCCGCCATGGGCGCCTCAAAGGCTGGGTCAACCGCTACTACCTGGCTGAAGACATCGGACAGCGCGCCTCGGCGCGGCGCTAGACAGCCTGTCGGTGATAGCACGCGCGGCCAAGTCGCCTGCCGCTGCGCAATCTATATTTTCGAGTCGAATGATCGAGAAGGACGGCTCGCCAGACGAGGAAGAGTCGGCGATGTGCCGCGTGGCGTTGATGTACGAGTTCGGATTCTGACTATCTCGCAACATCAGCCATTCGACGTTGTTCGTCCCGCTACCCGGCCCCCGCGCGTCGGCGATCCGCTTAATGTATTCCTAAGCATGCCTTCACATTCGTTGCCAAAGTCGCTCCCAAGCGCGCCGCGCCGCAAGCATTCGAGCACGCGCGCACACCCGCCGTTTTGCCAATGAAAACGGGCCATTCTGAGCATCGGCGCGGTCGGCGGCAGCAGCGGCACGGTTAATCCGCGTATTCAAATTATCAACACTCTGGCGCCCACCTTCACGGTCGTTGCTGCCGCCCGGTCGTCGCGCCGCGTCGCAGGGGCAAGAGCCGCGTGGGGTTAATGCTGGTCTGGCTTATGCATGATCCGTCTCACCGCGCTGTTTGGACCTCGACGGTGCGCCAACCAGGACGAATGGCGCTCCAAGTTGGGACGCTGCTCCAGCGTGGAGCAAGGCCGGTGAGGCTCGCGTTGAAGGTGCAGACTGTGAACGGTGGCCATGGCTGAGACTATTCGCACTTGCCGCCGTGAGGATGTGCGCGCCGTCGCGGGCATGTTTGCCCGCGTTTTCCAGGGGCGGAAGCGCCTGCGCGGCAACGGGCTGGCCAGCTACTTCGAGGAAGTCATCTTCGGCCGCGCCGCCGCAGGGTCGGACCCGCGCTCGCGCGTCTTCCTCGATGCCAAAGGCGACGTGCGCGGCTTCATCGGCATCTGGCCGCGCCGCCTGCTCATGCAGGGGCGGACGATCGAGGCCGCCATCGCCGGCTCGCTGATGGTGGATCGGCCCGAGGAGCATCCGACGGCCGGGGCACGTTTGTTGCGCGCCTTCCTTGCCGGCCCGCAGGAACTCTCGTTCAGCGAAACCGCCAACGATATCTCGCAGCGCATGTGGGAGAAGGCGGGTGGCGAGCGCCTGGCGGCCTCCAGTCTCGACTGGTTGCGTGTGCTGCGTCCGGCCGGATTCGCCATCGCCGCCGCCGGCAAGGTGTTTCGTCCGGCATCGCTGTTGCGCCCGGCGGCTTCCGGCTTTGATCACCTGATCGAGGCGCGGGGGCGCAATCCTATGGCAGCTCCCGTTGAGACCACGGGCTTTCGCGATGCCGAGGCCACGAGTGCCGAGCTGGCCGAGATCATTCCCGCGCTGAGCGGCAGCTACGTGCTGCATCCCGACTGGCAGTCGCCCGACCTGTCGTTTCTGCTCGCGCACGCTGAGACCAAGGAGCGGTACGGCGAGCTGCACCGGCGCGTCGTCTACGCGCGCGGCCGCGGCCCGGTCGGCTGCTATCTGTATTATGCGCGCCGTGGCGAGGTGGCCCGCGTGCTGCAGGTGCTGGCGCTGCCCGAGGCAGTTGGCGTCACCCTCGACAATCTATTCCGTCACGCCGCATCGCTCGGCTGCGTCGGAGTAAGGGGCCGCGCCGACGCCGCCCTCCTCGATGCGCTGATCGCGCGTCGCTGCGTCCTCTTTCATGGGGCCGCCATGGTCATGCACGCGCGCGACAAGGCGCTGCTCAACGAGGTGCGTGGTTCGCGCGCGTTGCTCACCGGTCTTGCCGGCGAATCCTGGACGCGCCTCATCGGCGGAGAGTTTGCGTAAACGGGGCGCCTGGCGCTCGGGAGTTCGGTCATGTGCGGGATTGCGGGCTACTATCGAATAGGCGTGGCGCCGGAGCAGCGCCGCGGCCTGCTGGCGCGCATGATCGGCAGGCTGGCGCACCGCGGTCCCGACGGCAACGGCAGCTACCTCGACGGAGACGTCGGGCTGGCACATGCCCGCCTGAGCATCATCGACGTCGAAGGCGGGCGCCAGCCGATGTGCAACGAGGACGGCAGCGTTTGGATCACCTTCAACGGCGAGATCTTCAATTACGTCGAGTTGCGGGCCGAGCTCATTGCCCGCGGGCATGTCTTCAAGACCACCTCCGACACGGAAGTCATCGTCCACCTCTACGAGGAGCGCGGCCCAGAATGCGTCGAGGCGCTCAACGGCGACTTCGCGTTCGCCATCTGGGATAGCCGCCAGCAGCGTCTGGTGCTGGCGCGCGACCGCGTCGGCGTACGCCCGCTCTACTACGCGGTGCGCGAGGGTGCGCTCGCCTTCGCCTCCGAGGTCAAGGCGCTGCTCGAGGTTCCGGGCATCAGCGCTGCGCTCGATCCGATCGCTCTCGATCAGATGTTCACGTTCTGGTTTCCCTTAGCGCCGCGCACTCCGTTCAAGGACATCGCCGAGCTGCCGCCGGCACATGTGCTCGTCGCCACCCGCGAGGGCATATCGACGAAACGCTACTGGCGCTTCGAATACCCCGACGCGGGCGAAGACCGCCCGGTTACGCCGGCCGAGGAAGCACGCCTGACGGAGGAGGTGCGCGCCCTGCTGCTCGACGCGGTGCGCATCAGGCTGCGGGCCGACGTGCCGATCGGCGCCTACTTGAGCGGGGGGCTCGATTCCTCGATCACGACGGCCGCCATCCGCAGCTTCGTGCCCGACCAGCTGCGCTCGTTCTCGGTGGCGTTCGAGAGCGCCGAGTTCGACGAGAGCCTCTACCAGGAGGAGATGGTCGCAGCGCTCGAGCTCAGGCACTCGGTGACCCTGTGCCGCGACGCCGACATCGCCGGCGTGCTGCCGGAGCTGATCCGCCACACCGAGCGCCCGATCATGCGCACCGCGCCGGCCCCGATGCTCATGCTGTCGCGGCTGGTGCGCGACAGCGGGTTCAAGGTGGTGATGACGGGCGAGGGGGCGGACGAGGTGTTCGCCGGCTACGACGTGTTCAAGGAAGCGAAGGTGCGCCGCTTCTGCGCCGCGCAACCATCGTCCAAGCTGCGCCCCTTGCTGCTGCGCAAGCTCTACCCGTACATGCCGCGCCTGCAGAGCCAGTCGCAGCGCTACCTCGAGGCGTTCTTCGGCGGCCAGCAGGGCACGCTCGATGATCCGCTCTATTCGCACCTGCCGCGCTTCCGCACCAGCGCCGGCGCCAAGGGCTTCTTCTCCTCCGACCTGCGGGCCGAGATCGGCAGCTACGATGCCCTCGCCGAGATGCGCGACCAGTTGCCGGCCGAATTCGCGCGCTGGCACCCGCTGTCGCAGTCACAGTACCTTGAAAGCGCGTACCTGCTGCCGGGCTATATCCTCTCCTCGCAGGGTGACCGCGTCGGCATGGCGAACGCGGTCGAGGGCCGCTTCCCGTTCCTCGACCATCGGCTGATCGAGCTCGCCGCGCGCATCCCGCCGCGGCTCAAGCTGAAGGGCCTCGTCGAGAAGCACATCCTGCGCCAGAGCGTCAAAGACCTCTTGCCCGATGTCATCGCCAAGCGGCCGAAGCAGCCCTACCGGGCGCCGGAGAGCCGCGCCTTCCTGCGCTCGCGGGTGGGCGCCGCCGTGCTCGATCACATGTCGCGCGCCAACGTCAGCGACGCCGGCTACTTCGATGCCGGTCTCGTCGCGCGCCTGGTCGAGAAGTGCGACAAGCTCGCTTCGACCGGGTTCCGCGACAACCTCGCCTTCGTCGGCATCCTGTCGACCCAGGTTTGGCACGACGCTTTCGTCGCCGGTGCACCGGGAAACCATGGCATAGCGATTGCTTCCCCATCCCAAGATTGGCGCAGCCAAGCAGGCGCCGCATCGGCCACGCCGGCCGGTCCTTAACGCAGTGAGCGAGTACGTCATGGCTAACGACTTGAAACGATCGATCCGCGAATTCATCGAGATGAGCTTCCTCTTCCGCGAAGGCCGCGTGCGGCTGGGGGACGAGGAGTCGTTGCTGGCCGCCGGGCTCATCGACTCGACCGGCATTCTCGAGCTGGTCTCCTACCTCGAGAGCCAGTTCGGCATCGTCGTGGAGGACGAGGAGATCGTGCCGGAAAACCTCGATTCGGTGAGCCGCATTGCCGACTACGTGGCCGGCAAGCAGGAAGCCGAGCAGGTAACCGCCATTGCGGTGTGAGCCATTCACCGAGGTTAGGTGCCTGCCGTCATGAGGAGCCCCGCCAATGCGCTTTGAAATGTTCCTGCGCCAGAGCGCCGAGCGCTTCCCCGACAAGACGGCGCTGACCGCCTCGGGCAGGCGCCTCACCTACAGCCAGCTCGATGCCATTTCCGACGAGCTGGCCCAGGGCCTCATCGAGCGCGGCGTCGGTCGCGGCGATCGTGTCGTCCTATTCCTGGACAACAGCGCCGAGGCGGTTGTCTCGATATTCGCCGTTCTGAAGGCGGGTGCGGTGTTCAGCCCGGTTAACCCTACGACCAAGGCCGACAAGCTCGCCTACATTCTCAACAACTGCCGCGCCCGTGCGCTCATCACGCAACAGAAGATCGCCGGCGTGGCCGCCGATGCCGTTCTCGCCTCTCCGTCGGTTGCGCTGACCATCGTCGCCGACGGCGAGGTAGCGCCCGACCGCGACGGCTTTGCGCACTGGAACGACGTGCTCACCGCCCCGTCGTTCTCGCTGCTCAAGGGCGCTTCCGGCATCGACATCGATCTCGCGATGCTCATCTACACCTCGGGATCCACAGGCTTCCCGAAGGGCGTGATGATGACGCATCAAAACGTCGTCGCCGCTTCGACCTCGATCACTACCTACCTCGAGAACACCGCCGACGACATCATCCTCAACGTGCTCCCCGTGGCCTTCGACTACGGCCTCTATCAGGTGCTGATGGCGGTGCAGGTCGGGGCCACGCTGGTGCTCGAAAAGTCGTTCGCCTTCCCGCAGGTGATCCTCAATCGCGCCGCCGAGGAGAAGGTTACGGGTCTGCCGCTGGTGCCGACCATGGCCGCCATCCTCATCGCACAACGCAACCTCGCGCCCGGCGCGTTGCCGCATCTGCGCTACATCACCAACACCGCCGCCGCGCTGCCGCCCGCGCACATCGAGCGGCTGCAAGCGCTGTTCCCGCACGTGGCGCTCTACTCCATGTATGGCCTCACCGAATGCAAGCGCTGCACCTGGCTGCCGCCGCATGAGCTGAAGAACCGCATTTCGTCGGTGGGCATCGCCATCCCCGGCACCGAGGCCTATGTCGTCGACGACGATGGCAACAGGGTGGGGCCGGGCATCATCGGCGAGCTCGTCATTCGCGGCGCGCACGTGATGAAGGGCTATTGGGAGAACCCCGAGGCCACGGCCCGCGCGCTGCGTCCCGGGCCGCACGCGTGGGAGCGCGTGCTGCATACGGGCGATCTGTTCCGTACCGACGAGGAAGGCTTCCTGTACTTCGTCGGCCGCAAGGACGACATCATCAAATCGCGCGGCGAGAAGGTCGCTCCCAAGGAGGTCGAGAACGTCATCTACGCCTTGCCGGGCGTCGCCGAGGTGGCGGTCATAGGCGTGCCGGACGCGATCCTCGGCAGTGCCATCAAAGCCGTCATTGCCCGCGAGCCGGATGCCGCTCTCACCGAGGTGGATGTGGTGCGCCACTGCGCGCGGTTCCTGGAAGACTACATGCTGCCCAAATTCGTCGAGTTCCGCCCGTCGCTGCCGAAGACGGAGTCGGGAAAGATCAGCCGCCGCCTCGTTGCCGAAAGCCAAACCGGAAAGTCGCATGACGCTACGTTCTGACGATACGGCGCCGGCCGGTCACGCGGGCCAATTCACGGCCGAGGCCCTGCATCTCGACGCGCCCGCTGCCGTGCGTGCCATCACGCAGGGCATCGGCGAGCAGGTCCTACGCCGGCTGCGCCGCCGCGGCGCGGTGATCGGCCTTTCCGGGGGCGTGGATTCCAGCGTCACCGCCGCCCTGTGCGCGGCCGCGCTCGGGCCGGGCAACGTTATGGCCGTGCTGATGCCGGAGAAGGATTCCGATCCGGAGAGCCTGCGTCTCGGGCGGCTCGTGGCCGCGACATACGGCATCCGCCACGTGGTGGAGGACATAGCGCCGACGCTAGCGGCCGCCGGTTGCTACCTGCGCCGCGACGGGGCCATCCGCGAGCTTTTCCCAGACTACGGACCCGACTGGAGCTGCAAGGTCGTGCTGTCGAACGCCTTGCACGGCAACCGCTACAGCCTCACCAAGCTCGTCGTGCAGACGCCGTCCGGCGAGCGCAAAGAGGCGCGCATGCCGATCCACGTCTATCAGGCGGTCGTCGCGGCGACGAACATGAAGCAGCGCACACGCAAGCAGCTCGAGTACTATCACGCCGACCGCCTGAACTACGCCGTGGCCGGCACGCCGAACCGGCTGGAGTACGATCAGGGCTTCTTCGTCAAGAACGGCGACGGCGCCGCCGACTTCAAGCCCATCGCGCACCTCTACAAGTCGCAGGTCTATCAGCTCGCCGAGGAGCTGGGCGTGCCGGCCGAAATCCGCCAGCGTCCGCCGACCACCGACACCTGGTCGATGGCACAGACGCAGGAGGAGTTCTATTTCGCGCTTCCCTACGGGCAGATGGACCTATGCCTTTACGGCCTGGAGCACGGCATAGCGGCGGCCGAGGTGGGACGTGCAGCGGGGCTGACCGAGGAGCAGGTAGCGCTCGTGTGGCAGGACATCGAGGCCAAGCGCAAAGCGACGCGCTACCTGCACGAGCCGCCCCTGCTGATTGGCGACGAAGGCTCGAGCACGGCCGCCTGACGCTCACAGCGCCGCGGCCGAGCGCTTCGCTCGTGCCGCGGTGAGATCGACAAGTTTCACTCGTGGTGCGCCGAGCAGGCTGCCATCAGCTCCCCGGCGAGCTTTGCCGGAGCGGCGTGCGAGATGTCGCCGAAGCTGAGTATCCCGACCATACGCTTGTCGTCGTTGATGACCGGCAGGCGGCGGATCTGCTTGCTCTCCATGATGCCGAGCGCCTCGTCGATGCTGTCGTGGTCCCGGCAGTAGACGATGCCCTTGGTCATCACGTCGCGCGCCGTCAGCTTGTTGAGGTCGCCGCCGTTGGCGACGCCGCGGCAGATGATGTCACGGTCGGTAACCATGCCGATGAGCCGATCGTTCTCACCGACGGGAATGGAACCGATATCGAGCTCGCGCATCTTCTTGGCCAGCTCGGTGACGGGTGTCTGCGGACCGACCCACTCTGCACCCTTGTGCATTGCAGTCTTGACCGTGGATTTCATGGCCACCTCCATTGTTACGGTTTGCCAGATCCCCGTTCAGCCGTCGTCCTGTCCGTTTAGTTGGCGGCGGCACAAGCTGCCGTCAACGCCTCAAAGATCAAATGTGGTGGTGTTTTCTAATCGGTGTCGAGCATTTGGGCGGCGCCGAGCAGGGCCGCGTCCGGTCGTATGACGACGAAAGTGGGGATGGCCGACAGGTAGGTGCGGAAGCGCCCCTTGTCCTCGAAGCGGGCGCGGAACTGCGACTGGGCGAATGCTGCCCCGAGCTTCGGCACGATGCCGCCGGCGATGTAGATGCCGCCCCGGGCACCGAGCGTTAGCGCGAGGTTTCCTGCAACCGTACCGAGCATGGCGCAGAACATGGCGACGGCTCTCTTCGCGCACGCATCCTCGGCGGCCGTTGCCGGGTCGGTGATCTGTGCCGCGGTCAAGCCGGGAGACGGTCTGCCGCCGATCTCGCACAGTGCATTGTAAAGATTGACCAGCCCCGGCCCCGACAGCACGCGCTCGGCCGAGACGTGATCGAAGCGCCTGCGCAAGAGCGCCAGCACCTCGCCCTCCGCGTCGTCGGCCGCCGCCATGGTGACGTGACCGCCCTCGCCGGGAACTGGCATGTAGCTCGTCCCTGTCCACACGACGGTGCTGACGCCGAGACCCGAGCCGGGGCCGATGACACCCATCGGCGTTTCTGCGACCGGCTCGCCGCCGCCGACTTTGACGCGGTCGCTTGCCGCGAGGCGCGGCACGGCGAGCGCGTTGGCGTGGAAGTCGTTGATGACGCGCAACCGCCGCACGCCGAGGCTCTCGGCAAGCTGCGTTATGGAGAAGGTCCAGGGATTGTTGGTGAAGCTGACGCGGTCCCCGTCCGGCGCGGTGGCTACCGCCAATATCGCGTGCGCTGGTCGGCCGGCATTCGCCTGCGCCAGGTAGGCTTCGATCGCGGCTCCGATCCCGCTGTAATCCTCGCACAGGAGATTGGCGTGGCGCGACAGGGCGCCGTCGGGGGCGATGAGCGCAAAGCGCGCATTCGTCGCGCCGATGTCGCCGACCAGACCGAAATCCGTTGCGCTCATGGGCCCTCGCGTTGAAGCGAGGCGCACGCTGCCGCGTGGGCGGGTGCCGGTCAAGCGCAAGTGCTAGACAGCGCAGTGGTAGCTGCCTAAGCCGAACACGGGAGGCTGTCCGGCGAGCGCGGATCCAGACGGGCAGATGCACTGGCCATTCGCCGGGCTCGCGACCTGGTATGAACCTCCACCGACAAGTGTGCACTGCGGCTGTCTCTGTGCCGTCCGGGTCACGAGCTTGGGAAATACTGGCAAGTAGATGTCCGGGTCGTCGCGGCGGTGGCGGTCGATGAGCGATTTGTCAGGATCGCCGCTCAGGTACACTTTGAGGCCACCGGTAATGCTGGTGTAATCCTCGTCGCCGAAGTCGCCGCGCGCGAACAGCGACAGCGGCACCTCGTGGCCGCGCATAAGGTATTCCGCACCCGCCGAGCCGAAGCTCGTCTCGTTGAGGTAGCGGTAGCCGCCATAGACCTTGAAATCGTCAGTGATGTAGTAGGCGAGGTCGCTCTGCGCGAAGAAGTGCTTATCGTCGGGCGTCAGCACCTCGAGATCGCCGATGGTGCTGGGCACATCGACGCTCTCATAGCCGGCGAGTCCATCGAGCGTGAAGCGGCCGAGGTAGAGCTCCGCTTCACCAGCGATGCGCCAGATGTCGACGGAGTCCCACGTATGGTAGCTTCCATAGACGCCGAACAGGTGGCTTGACGGATCGCGCGTGAAGAGATGCAGCCCGCCACCGCCCATCGTCTCACCATCGATGGTGCCGAGCGCGCCGTCGGCCTGCAGGCCGAAGGCGTGGCCGAGGGGAAGCGCAAAGCTGCCGAGCGCGATGCCGGCCCCGTCATCATCGAAGCTGCCGCCTTCGACGCTCAGCTTGCCGTTGGGACCCGAAACCGCGGGCAACTCGCCGGCGCTTGCGATGACGCTAATCCCAAGCGCTGCGAAACAGGCAGCGCATAGAAGTCCGCGAAAGGCAATCATTTGCTGGCCTATGGGTTGCGTGAGTGAAGGCTCGCGAGCCGAAAGACGCGACCGCCACAGGTACGGGATGGAAAAACACTGTTAACAAACGTCGGTAGATTCGGCTGTGAGCACAACTGTGGGCTGCAAAAGAATCGCTCTGCGTGTCTTTCGTGCGCCTAGACGCGAAAACGCACCGTGGGATTGCCACGGTGCGTCTTCGTCTCCGCGGAGGCGCCAATCAGTTGACGCGCGTGACCTCGACCAGGTTGTCGGAGAACGTCGGCGCGCGGCCGATGTTCGACCAGGCATCGGAGGAGATGGAGTTCACCGATCCGTCCGAGCGATTGAGCTGGCGCCAGTAGCCGAGCGTGGCGACGACGATGCCGGGATTGACGTCGTCGGTCACGCGCGCCACGCCCTGGAAGTCGCCGCGGTCGTTCTGCACGCGCACCGGATCGCCCTCGCGGATGTTGCGCTTGGCCGCATCGACGGGCGAGATCATCACGAACTGCTCGCCTTGCACTCTGATCTTGTGCGGCTCGTTGGCGTAGCACGAGTTGAGGAAGGCGTGGCTCTTGGGCGAGATGATGTTGAGCGGGTAGCGCTTGGCCAGCTCGGGATTCGTTTCCGGCGATTCGCGCACCGGCTGATACCCAGGCAGCGGATCGAGCGGCGTGCCGTCCTGCTCGCCCTCGTACATGGCGCGGAACGGCGGGGCGACGAAGTTCTTGGCGTCGTTCAAGAGCAGCTCGACTTTGCCCGACGGCGTTGGGAACTTGCCCTCCGCGTGCGGCGTGCGCGTGTCGACTGGCCCGACATCGATCCGGTAATAGCCGTGCTCCTTGAAGTGGCCCATGTCGATGCCGCCCATCTTCGGGTCGGCCCAGTTGATGTAGGCTTCGCACAGCTCAGCATCGGTCATTTTGAAGACCGGGTCGTCGAAGCCCATCTCCTTCGCCAGAAGCCGCCACATCTCGCTCGTCGGCTTGCACTCGCCGGGCGGGTCGACGGCCTTCTGATTGTAGGTGAAGTAGAAGTGGCCCCACGACCACATCATGTCCTCGGCTTCCGCCGCCATGGCCGAGGGCAGGATTATGTCCGCGTACTTGGCCGTGTCATTGATGAAGTGCTCGGCGACGACGGTGAACAGATCCTCGCGCTTCAAGCCTTCGACGATCTTGTTGGTCTCCGGCGACTGGCTGACCGGATTGGTGCAGAACACGAACAGGCTCTTGATCGGCGGGTCGAGCTGCATCTCGCCGGTGAGCGCCTGGCCGAGGCGCAGGTTGTTGACCACGCGCGTGCCCGGCGTGATGAAGTCGGGGCGCGCCGCCTTCACCCAGTCGACGGGGAAGTCCCACAGCGGCAGCTGCAGCATGCCGCCGCCGACGTGGCGCCACGAGCCGGCGAGCGCCGGGATGGCATAGACAGCGCGCGCCGCCTGGGCGCCGCCCGCCGAGCGCTCGATGGCGACGCCGATGCGGATGGCGGAGGGCTGCGCGGTGGCGAACTCGCGCGCGAACTTGACGACGTCCGCCGCCTTCACGCCGGTGACCTGCTCGACGTACGCGGGCGTGAACTGCTTGGCGCGCTCTTTCAGCTCGGGGAAGCCAACCACGTACTTGTCGACATAGTCCTGGTCGACCAGGCCCTGTGCGATCATCGCGTTGATGAAGCCCATGGCGAGGGCCCCGTCGGTGCCGGGGCGCGGGCAGATGTGCCAGTCGCCGGCCTTCGCCGTGCGCGACTTATAGGCGTCGACGACCACGACCTTGGCGCCGCGCTTCTGCGCCTCGAGCACGAACGGCCAGTGGTGCAGGTTGGTCGAGATCGAGTTGCACGCCCAGATGACAATGTACCTGCAGTGCACGAAGCTCTCGGGGTCGACGCCGCCGGTCGGGCCATAGGTCAACAGCCAGGCCGACGACGAGCCCGACGTGCAATACGTCTTCTCGTTCACCGTCGAGCCGAGCCGATTGAAGAACGGGTCGCCCGAGTTGATGCCCTGCACCAGGCCCATGTTGCCGAGATAGCTTTGCGGCATGATGGCCTCAGCGCCGTATTCGGCGATGATCTCGCGCCACCGCCGGCCGATCTCGCTGATCGCCTCGTCCCAGGTGATGCGCTCGAAGTTGTTGCCGCCGTTCGGTCCCGAGCCCTTGGGGCCGACACGGCGGAGGGGGTACAGCAGCCGGTTGGGGTTGGCGTGGTGATCGTGGAAGTCCTTGAGCTTCACGCACAGGGTGCCGCGCGTGATCGGATGCTCCTTGTTACCCTTGACGTTGACGAGCTTGCCGCCCTCCACCTCGTAGACCATGGCGCACGTGTCGGGACAGTCGTGCGGACAGGCGCCGAAGAAGGTCTCGCGCTTGGCCTGCTCGTTCATATTGTGTCTCCCCTTGGTCGCGGCCCCGAAGCATTCTTGGCGGGCTTCGCTTGTCGCCGGTGCGGCAGTCTGACCCAGCTCAGTTTTGCGCGCAAGCCAAGTCCGTTTACGGAGCGAGCACGGCGGGCGCGGCGCATACGTCCTCGTAGGCGTGCATGCGCGCGGCACGATCCTCGATCGCGTACGCGCCGCCATCCACCTTGTGCAGGTAGTCGGGCCCGATCGGCACCTTGCCGTGCGCGCCGGGGATGTCGAGGACGTACGTCGGCAGCGCCAGACCCGACAGGCGAGCGCGCAGTGCCTGCATCAGGGCCTGCCCCTCGGCAATGGTCGTGCGCAGGTGCGCCGTGCCGGGAGCGAGATCGCCGTGGTGCAGGTAATAGGGCTTGACGCGCATCTCGACGAAGCGGCGCATCAGGGCCTCCAATGTGTCGGCGTCGTCATTGATCCCTTTGAGCAGGACGCTCTGGCTGACCATGGCAATGCCGCCGTCGATCAGCCGCTTGCAGGCGTCGCGTGCCGCATCCGTGAGCTCGCGCGGATGATTGGCGTGCAGCGCCACGTACACGGTTTTTGATGCCGAGCTCAGCGCCTCGACGAGCTGCGTGGTGATGCGCTCGGGGGCGACCGAGGGCACGCGCGAATGCCAGCGCAAGATCTTGACGTGGGCGATATCGCCGAGCGCCGCCGTCACCTCGGCGATGCGGCGCGGCGAGAGGATGAGCGGGTCGCCGCCGGTGAGGATCACCTCCCAGATCGCCGGGCGCGCGCGCACGTAGTCGAGCGCCGCGGCAAGCTCCGCCTCGGAGAGGGCTGCGCTCTTTCCGGGGCCGACCATCTCGCGGCGGAAGCAGAAGCGGCAATAGACGGGGCATACGCTGGCGAGCTTCAGGAGCACGCGGTCGGGATAGCGGTGGACGATGCCCGGCACCGGGCTCTTGAGATTGTCACCGATCGGATCGGGGTCCTCGGCGGGATGCCGGGCGAGCTCGCGCACATCGGGCACGAACTGGCGGGCGATGGGATCGGCGGGGTCGGATGCGTCGATCAGCTCGGCCATCGCCGGCGTGATGGCAATGGCGTAGCGCGCGCCCACCGCAGCAATTTCCCCCGCGCGCGCGTCCGCAACGAGGCCGGCATCGGCGAGATCGCTCGGTGTCGTCAAGGTTCTGCGGAATGCGGTCATCGCGGCTTCCGGTCAAGCATCGAACGCGTGGCCGAGCATAGCGTGCCGCCCGTACCACAGTGGCAAGAGTTCCACGCGCGTCTTGTTGATTGTGGGGACATGATTGGACAACTCCGCCACGAGCCGCCCGATTTGGCGTACGGATGGCGCCTTCCAGTGCATGCGTCCCCTTAGTCCGTGGATTGTGAGGAGGCGTTTATGCGTCGTCATTTGCTTGCCGTGTTTGTTGCGTGCGTTTCCATCGCCGGAGCAGCCGAGCGGGCCTTGAGCGACGGCGATCCCTACGACTATGCCGCACCCATTACTCCGACCGCTCCATCTTGGACTGGCTTCTATCTAGGTGCGCATCTGGGTGGAGCCTGGGGCAGCTCCACGGCGACCGACAGCTCCGGGGCGACGCTCAACGACTATTGGAGCTCCGCCCCGAGCGGCGTCGTCGCGGGCGCCACGCTCGGCTACAACTGGCAGCTGGGGCCGATGCTCTACGGCATCGAGGGCGATCTGGGATATCTAGGGCTTGCGGGCAGCGCAACTACGGCCTTCGTCCCGCTGGGCTATGAAGCATCGACCAGCACCGACCACGACTTCTATATGACCCTGCGCGGGCGGCTCGGTGTCTTAATGAACGGCTGGATGCTGTACGTTACGGGCGGGTACCTCGGCTCGGACACGACGGTGTCAGTTCTGGAGAGTTGCGACGATATTACGTGCGACGCCTCGATCGCCAGCGCTTCGAGCTCGTCATTTCGCAACGGGTGGACGATTGGCGGCGGGTTTGAGGCGGCGATTGAGCAAGGCTGGACCGCCAAGGTCGAGTATCTCTACTATGACCTGGGGAGCATCAGCGTCACGACCCCCGCGAGCACGCTCGGAGGGCCGAACACTTGGACTGTCGACACCGACGGTCAACTTGTACGCGCTGGAATGAACTACCGCTTCAACAGCTTCAAGTTCGGACAGTAGGCACTGGGCATGGCACAGCGGCCAGCCCAACGGCTGGCCGCCGATCAATTTGTCGAATTCGTGCGGGCGGTTGTCGGTCAGCGGTAGCCGCCGGACACCGCAATACGCTCGCCGGTGATCCAGCGTGAATCGTCGGAGGCGAGGAACACGGCGACCTTGCCGATATCCTCCGGCTGTCCGACGCGCCGCAGCGGCGTGTTGGCAACCGTGTGCTTCTCGAAATCGCTGCCGATGGCACCGAAGCTGTGCGTTCCTTCCGTCTCGACGAGGCCGGGATTGAGAGAGGTGACGCGCACGTTGCGCGCACCCAGCTCGAGCGCCAGCACGCGCGTGATCGTGTCGAGCGCGGCTTTGGTGCCGGAGTACACGGCTGAGGTGGGCACGGGGCTGAAGGCCGCGACCGAGCTCACGTTGATCACCGAGCCGCCCTCGGGCGGGAAGTGCTTGAGCGCTTCCTGCGTCGCTAGAATTGGCCCCAAGACGTTGATGTTGAACTGGCGGTGAAACGTGGCCTCGCTGATCTCCTCGATGGGCGCGAACTCATAGACGCCGGCATTGTTGACCAGCACGTCGAGCTTGCCAAAGGCCTCGTGCGTCGCGTCGAACAGCGATTTGACGTCGGCTGCCTTGGCGACGTCGCCGCCGACCGCTATGGCCTTGCCACCCTTGGCGGCGATCTCGGCAACGACCTTCTCCGCCCCGTCGCGGCTCGACGCGTAGTTGACGACGACCGAGGCCCCCTCGGCCGCCAAGGCCTTGGCGATGCCGGCGCCGATTCCCTTGGAAGCTCCCGTAACAACGGCGACTTTGCCTGCAAGCTTGCCCATGACACCCGTCCTTTCCGGTTCGACAATTAGACAATCATCGTACTATGATGCCCATCTAAGTATCGATCTGGGGTGGTTCAAGGAGGCGGCGGAACGGCGTCCGCTGCGGCAAACTTGCGCTTAGATCTTGGCTAGGCGGGACAGGTAGGCGCGCAGCACGTCGCGATTGAGCGTCATGCTCATGCACTTGCCGGAACGCGTGACGTCGATGAGCCCGGCCGTCTCCAGCTCCTTGAGATGGTGCGAAAGCGTCGCCGCGCTCACCTCGTGCTGATCGAGCAGGGCGGCGCAAGGGAGCGCCTCGGCGGCGCCGCCGATCTGCTCGAGGATCTGATAGCGGCGCGGCTCGGCCAGCGCGCGCGCGATCTGCGCGAACTGTTTCTCGGAGAGGCGCGTGGCACGGGCGTTAGCCATGCGGGAAATATGGCGGTTCGCGCTGCGTTGTCCAGAACGCGGCTGCGTCATGTGGCGGTTGTGCGTAGCGAGGATCCCCAGAAAAAATGCGCGTCGTGGCCCGGTCTTGTGTCGGCCCGGCGAGCCATTAGATATTTTCGAGCAGCCAGCGCTGGGCGTCCAGCGGCCGGCTGCGTTCGATCCCGGGACCCGGGACAAGGAGGCACACATGACCACCTGCGCTTGTGGCAATTGCCAATTTTACGACAATCACAGCAAAGCCGCTGCGAAGCACCATAAGGAAAAGAACGCCGGCCTGTGCCGGTTCAATCCTCCGCTCCCGCAGTCCGAGAACGGCGCCCACGGCGTATGGCCGGTCGTCGCCAGCAAGGACTGGTGCGGTCACTTCGCGGCGACCGTCGAACGCTTCATGTCGGCGGCGGCATAGCCGTCGTTGATGGAGTTTCGCAATGAATGCGCTGGCCTCCCGGGCCGGCGAGCGGGGGTTTTCAGCGCTCAGACATTGGCGTCCACAGCACCTGGTCGATGCGCGTCGCGCCTGTGGCCAGCATGACGAGGCGGTCGAAGCCAAGCGCGCAACCTGAAGCGGGCGGCATAGCCGCCAGCGCGGCGATGAAATCCTCATCGATCGGATAGCGCTCGCCATAGCGCGCTTCTTTCTTGTCCATCTCGGCTTCGAGGCGGCGGCGCTGCAACTCGGGATCGGTCAGCTCGCCGAAGCCGTTGGCAAGCTCGACGCCGCAGCAATAGAGCTCGAAGCGCTCGGCGAGGCGTGGGTCGCCTGTGCACGGCCGTGCCAGCGGCGCTTCGCTCGCCGGATACTCGGTGAGCAGGGTTGGGCGCCCGTTGCCGAGCTTGGGCTCGACCAGCGCCGTCAGCAGCTTGGAAAATATGTCGGCCCAGGTATCGTCGTCTCGCGGCGTGATGCCGGCGCTTTCCGCCGCGGCGGCGAGCGCATCGCGGTCATTGGCGTCGGCGCCGATGCGGGCGAGAAGGTCGACGCCGGCATAGCGCGCGAAGGCCGCGGCGACGGTCAGGCGCTCCGGCACAGCGCGGGGATTAGAGGTGACGCCGCGCCAGGATACGAAGCGGTTGTCGGCCGTCTCGGCGGCAAGCTTCAGTAGCGCCGCGCAGTCATCCATCATCGCTTCGTATGGCGCCTCGGCGCGATACCACTCGAGCATGGTGAACTCGGGGGCGTGCAGCGCGCCGCGCTCACGGTTGCGGAACACGGGTGCGAAGGTGAAAACGTTGCGCTCGCCGGCGGCGAGCAGCTTCTTGCAGGCGAGCTCGGGCGAGGTGTGAAGGTAGAGGGTGCGCCGCGAGAGGTCGGGCGCCACCAGCTCGGTGCGGAAAGCGTGCAGATGCGCCTCGTTGCCGGGCGAGATCTGCAGGCAGCCGGTCTCGACCTCGACAAAGCCCTGCGCTTCGAACCAGGCGCGGATGGCCGCCTTGATACGCGCGCGGGTCAGCAAGAGCGGGCGCCGGTCGGCGTGCGTCGCGGGGGTCCACCAGGGGCGGTCTGTGCTCATGGCGCTTCTCTAGCTGATCCTACTGGCCGGCACACTCCGTCATCCCGGCGCAGGCCGGGATCTACGCCAGCTTCAACGATCTCTCATGGTGAAGATCGAAAGTAATGCCTCAATCGTGGCGCCGATTCCGCGCAATACCGGCCAGCGGGATGCTCTGTGGAGACTTGCGTGGATCCCGGCCTGCGCCGGGATGACGTTCTAGAGTCCGCGGCCCGCGCTCACTGACCGGGAAAGCCAGAAAAGCTCACCCCTGGCCGGGATGACAGCCCAGCCGGGAAAGGGTATGAGAGCGCCCGAGCTTCCCCCTATCGGCCGTCAACGAGCGCGCCTAGCGCCGGCGCCGGCCCCTGCAATGGAGAACTAAGTGGCTAAGGTCATCGCCTCATCGGTGCGCAAGGGCAATGTGCTCGATCTCGACGGCAAGCTCGCCGTCGTCATCCACGCCGAGAATATCCACCCCGGCAAGGGCACGCCCGTCACGCACCTTGAGATGCGCCGCATCGCCGATGGCGTGAAGGTGACGGAGCGCTACCGGACCACCGACCAGGTCGAGCGCGCCTACCTCGACGAGAAGGACTACAACTATCTCTTCGAGGACGACCACGGCTATACGTTCATGCACCCGGAGACCTACGACCAGATCATCGTGTCGAAGGACGTCGTCGGCGACCAGGCGCAGTGGTTGCAGGAAGGCATGACCTGCTCGGTGTCGATGCACGAGGGCGTACCGATCGCCATCGAGCTGCCGGCGCGCGTCACGCTGGAGATCGTCGAGGCCGACCCGGTGGTCAAAGGGCAGACGGCCTCTTCCTCCTATAAGCCGGCGAAGCTCTCCAACGGCGCGCGCATCATGGTGCCGCCGCACATCGGCGCCGGCACGCGCGTCGTCATCATGACGGCGGACGGCTCTTACGTCGAGCGCGCCAAGGACTGAGCTCCGCTACTGATCCGGCTGCACCATCTCCAGCCAGGAGCGCACTTGCATCATCCGATTGGCCGTGTGTGCCAGCACGCAGTTGGCGGCGATCGGCTGTGCCATGGTGCCGCCCTCGAAGATCTCGTAGGGCACCGCGCAGTCTGCATCGCGCGACGTGATCCAGATGCGTTGCGCCTTGCACACGTCCTCGGCCGCTTTGGCGGATAGCATCTTCATCAGCCGGCCGTACTCGTCGTTGAGCAGGTTGTCCCAGATCTTCGTTTCCCGGTTGATGCAATCGACCATGCCCACGGTCGACTGCGCATCGGGCGTCTCGAGGCAGGGGTCGGAGACGCGGCCGATGCAGACGTGCGCGTCGCGGCCGGCCTCGTATTCGGACTTGAGGCAAGCGCCAATAGTCGCGGCGTCGTCGGCACGCGCGGGCAATGGGCACGTCATCGCCAGAGCCAGCGAGCACGCGAGCGTGACACAGAAGCAGCGCGGCATACGAGTCGTCCCTCGGGTTGCAGACGGTCTCGCGTATCTAGTCGCCTTGCGCCATTTCCCGCCAGGACTTTATGAGGATCGCATGGTCGGCCCTGTGATCGCACACACATTATGTCGCGATCGGCAGCGCCATTGTGCACCTTCGAAGATCGCGTCACAGCTCTGCACGCTCTTGACGTTCTTGCTGTACGGGAGGGCAGGGCACCGAGCCGTAGGAGCAGTAGACGCAGCACTCGCCTTTCTTCGGTGTCAACCGCGCCCCGCAATGCCTGCAGTCGTATACGTATTGGCACGCGTCCGTGGGCATGATCTCGACCGAGGCACGACCGCAGGCTGGACAGGTGATGGTCGACCTCAGCTCCACCGCATAGGCCTGGCGAGCTTTAGGGACCGCGCGTGGGTTACGGGCAAAGCGGGCACACCGCGTAGGCCGTTGCGCCGAGCGCCAGCAGCATCGCAGCAGCGATCGTAAGCTTCGCAAGCATCCGCGTATCTCCTCGTCTCATGGCCAGGTTTCAACAACGAGCCCTGGAAGGCGGCCCAAGAGAAGCCTACAATCTGTAGCTACTACAGATGCAAGCGCGGAATTTTCCAGCATGGATGCGAGGCCCACGATGAAGCCATTGCTGATCGGACGCGTTGCCGAGCGGACCGGTGTCAATATCGAGACCATCCGCTATTACGAGCGCATCGGCCTGCTGGCGCATCCGCCACGTACCGAGGGTCGGCATCGCACGTACGACGAGGGCGATGTGCGCCGGCTCGGTTTCATTCGGCGCGGCCGCGAGCTCGGGTTCTCGCTCGAGGACGTCCGTACTCTACTCAAGCTTGCCGATCGCGGAGGTATGGCTTGTGCAGAGACAAAGGACATGACGGCACGGCATCTCGGAGACGTCCGCGGCAAGATCAGAAGCCTCAAGAGGCTCGAGCGGGCACTCACCAAGATGACCGATGCGTGCCAGCCGGGCTCCCAACTCTCGTGCCCGGTCCTCGATGCCCTCGGCGCCGGCGCCTGATCCTGGAAGGGGCGCTTTCTCCGTGGCACAGCGATCGTGAATCGAATGCGCTGCCTCTTCAAGCCGCGAGCGACTTGCGCACCTCGAAGATCTCCATGATGCGCGCACCGCGGTGCGGGCCATCGACGACGAAGGTCCAGCGCCCCTCGGTGTAGGTGTCGCACATCTTGACCCCCTTCACGAGGATCCAGTGCCCTTCCTTGCCCTTGTGCACGGCGAGGATGTAGTGCGCCCACACGTTGCGCGGCTTCTGCATCCATGCCCACAGCGTCGGTCGCTCCTTGCGCGGCTTGGCCATGTAGGTCTCTTTCAGCGACATCTCGTAGCCGAACTGGGCCAGCGCGGCGGCCACCTCGTCGGCGCCGGTCCCCTTCACGACCGTCTTGCGCGCAGAGTTGCGCTCGGCGCGGATGATCTCCTCGATCTTCGAGATCGGATAGCCGGTGATGGCGGAGAGCACGTAGGGGCCGCAGAAGGCCGTCCGGCCGGTGTCGTTATTGGCCTCCGAGAGGCTCGACGTCATGCGGTCGCAGCTTGCCAGGCTTTCCATGGACGCCTCGAGGTTGGTTAATGAAATGTCATACTAAGAGGTTTACGAATGGTTAACGGGCGCCCCGGCGCCGGGGGGCGAGCCTGTGAAGGGAGGGCTGCATGTATGTCGTGGTCGTGTTTCTGGAGGCGGAAGCCGGCCGGCAGGAGGAGTTGAGCGAAGCGCTGCGCGCACATGCTAAGACCTGTCTCGACCGCGAGCCCGGATGTCAGAGATACGACATCTCGGTCGACCCGCTCGAGGGCGCCGCCTACCTGCTCTACCAGATCTACACGGACGAGGCGGCGTACCGCGCGCATCGCGAGCTGCCCCACTACGCCGACTTCCGGCTGCTCACCGATCCGTGGACCAAATCGCGGCGTGTGCTCACCTATCGGGCAATGGCGCTGAACGGCACCGCTTGAGCCGCACGACGGCCACCACCACCTGCCAAAGTGTGCCGCTGTGCTGCAGTCCTCTCGCGGAGCGGCCGCGCTATCCTCATCGTCGGCCCAGGCGGAAGGACCACGCTTTGAACGTTTCGTTTCTCCAGGAGCTGCTGAGCTCGGTCGCCGAGCAGGGACGCTCGCTCTTGCCCAAGTCGCTGTTCGGCATCGATGCGGGTGAGGATGTCGAGGAGCTCGCCGGCGCACTCGTTTCCGGTCGCGGCGAGGCCTCCGGCGTCGCCATCGCTCGCGAGCTTCTCGATCGCTACGCGCGGCTCGACGCCGAGGAGCGGCTGCGCTTCTTTGGCTTCCTGGCGACGGACATGCAACCCGACGCCGCGCGCGTCGCCGAGGCGGCGCAGGCGCACCTCGATGCACCATCGGCCGCCTCGCTCGCCACGCTACAGAAGGCGCTGGAGAGCCCGCGCATCGAGTTCTTCCGCCGCCTGCATCTTGCTCCCGGCGCCACGCCCGAGATCGTCGCCATGCGCCGTGATCTCTTGCGCATCCCCGCCGACAAGGCCGATCTCGCTGCCGTCGACGCCGATCTGCGGCGCCTGTTCTACGTGTGGTTCAACCGCGGCTTCCTCGTCCTGCGCCGCATCGACTGGAACACCCCGGCGGCCATCCTCGACAAGATCATCCGCTACGAGGCCGTGCACGAGATCCAGGGCTGGGACGATCTGCGCCGCCGCCTCGATCCGGCCGACCGCCGCTGCTTCGCCTTCTTCCATCCCTCGCTCGTCGATGACCCGCTGGTGTTCGTCGAGGTTGCCCTGATGCGCGACATGCCGGAGGCCATCGGGCAGGTGCTCGAGGAGCCGCACGCGGAGACGATGGGCAAACCGCCGACTACGGCAGTCTTCTATTCGATCTCCAACTGCCAAGAAGGGCTCAAGGGCATCACCTTCGGCAACTTCCTGTTGAAGCAAGTGGTCGAGGAGCTGGCGCGCGAAAAGCCGAGCCTGAAGAATTTCGTTACCCTGTCGCCTGTGCCGCAGTTCGCCGCCTGGCTGCAGCGCGCCGCGGCCGAAAAGGAAGACGAGACGATGGCTGGCGAGGCGCGCGCGCTGCTTGCTGCCATGCGGCGCACGGGCTGGCCGGAGGAAGCCAGCGACGTCGAGCTCGCCGATATCGAAGCTGCGCTGCTGCCCCTTGCCGCCCACTATTTCCTCAACGCCAAAGGTGCCGACGGCCGCCCGGTCGATCCCGTCGCCCGCTTTCACCTTGGCAACGGTGCCCGGCTCGAGCGCATCAACTTTCTCGCCGACACCTCCGAAAAGAGCCTGCGCGAAGGCTGCGGGTTGATGGTCAATTACCGCTACGACCCGCGGGAAATCGAACGCAACCACGAGGACTATGCCAACAACGGCGTGGTTGCCTGCTCGCGCGCGGTGCGCAGCCTGCTGAAAGGCAAGTCGAAGGCGCGGGTCGTCGCCTCCGAGGCACCGCCGGCCCTTCCCGCGCCAGCGAAGGCCGATAGCTGAGCGGGCCGGCCGGTGGCACAACGTCGGCTGGCACTTGTCACCCCTCGGCCTCCCCGGGCACAATATGCTCCGCGGTGACGCCGACGGACGTCGCCCATGCCTCGGTTTGAGCTCCGTTGAAACATCGGAGATGCGCCATGCGCTACGGTGATCAGGATCGCGAGAGCCAAAACGTCGAGGATCGGCGCAGCGAGCGCGGACCGATGTTTCGCTTCCCGGGTCGATTTCCCGGTGGTGCAGAAGGCACGCGCATTCAGATTCCGCTCGGCGGCGGCGGCATCAGCCTCAGCACCTTGCTGATCATCGGCGTCATCATGCTGTTGCTCGGCATCAACCCGCTCGACTTGTTGAGCGAGGGGCAATACCCGCAGGTGCCGCAAATGCCGCAGTCCGAGGTGCCGAAGGCGCCCGGGCGGCAGGCGAGCCGCGGCCCGGAAATTCCCGGGCTGCCGGGCGGCACCAGCGTGCGCACCGAGGACGACATGAAGCGGTTCGTCTCGCAAGTGCTGGCCGACACCGAGGACGTATGGACGCAAGTGTTCGCGGGATTCGGCAAACGCTACCCCGAGCCAGCGATGGTGCTGTTCACCGGCGCGACGCGCACCGCCTGCGGCACCGGCGTGGCACAGATGGGGCCGTTCTATTGCCCGCTCGACCGCAAGATCTACATCGACCTGTCATTTTACGACTTGTTGAAGCGCCGCTTCGAGGCGCCCGGTGACTTCGCGCAGGCCTATGTCATCGCGCACGAGGTCGGCCACCACGTGCAGAAGCTGCTCGGCATCGCCGACAAGGTGCAGGAGCTGAAGATGCAGTCGGATGAGACCGACGCCAACGCACTGCAGGTGCGCATGGAGCTGCAGGCCGACTGCCTTGCCGGCGTGTGGGCGAACCTCAACGATCAAGTGAAGAACCGCCTGCAGCCGGGTGACGTGGAGGAAGGGCTCAACGCGGCGAGCCAGATCGGGGACGACATGATCCAGCGCCGCACGCAGGGGCAGGTGGTGCCCGATGCCTTCACCCACGGCAGCTCCGCACAGCGCGTGCGCTGGTTCAAGAGAGGGCTCGAGGGCGGGGAGGTCGCCCAGTGCGATACCTTCAATACGAGCAGTCTTTGAGGGACGGATAAGGGGTGCGCAACCGTTGCTGGCTTAATGGAGTTTATGCTGCCGAAAGGCTTTGCGTCATGGAAGGACGGAAGTGGATCTTTTTCGCGCTCGCAGCAGCCCTGTCAGGGGTTGGCGCCATTTCCGTTATCACAATGCAAAGTCAGCTCGCCGGTGCGCAGCCATCCGAAGCGATTGAAATTCCTGCCGGTTCCCACCCCAGCGAGACAGGATCGCCGCCTCCCGAGCTGCGGCTGCGCGCCATCGTCGCTCGCGCGGTGGATGATTCCGTCGCCACCTGGAGCCGCCTGATGGGGCAGCGCGCCATCGAGGTGGCGGCCGTCAACGTGCGCTTCGTGTCGCGTCTCGCCCCCGACAATTGCTACGGCCTCTACACCGGCGACGGGCCGGCCTACTGCAGCGGGAACCGCACCGTATTCGTCGGAACGGACGCAGCCAACCGACTGATGAGCAAGTTCGGTCGGCAGGCCGAGGCGGGGATCTCCTTCCTCATCGGCCATGAGATCGGCCACCACATCCAGAACCTCAACGGGCGCTTCCACGTGCTGAGCCAGGCGATTTACTCCGCACCCGACGACGCACATCAGCACGTCCGCCGCTTCGAGCTGCAGGCCGATTGCCTGGCCGGCGTGTGGATCCATGACAGCCCGGCATGGGCGACCTCGAACCAGTTCCGTGCCGATCTGCTTGCCGTGCTCTCCGACATCGGCGACGACGCCCTTCTCGCCGGCCAGCCGCCGGCGACCGTGCGGCGCGCCGGTCTGCATGGAACCACCGAGCAGCGCACGCGCTGGTTCCTGCGTGGCGCGCAGACCGGCGACGTAGAGGCTTGCGACACGTTCGGCGTGAAGGAGCCTTAGCAGTCTGACACGAGCTGAGGGAGGCTTTGCTTGCGGTGAGCACCGCGCGAGCTGAGGACCGCGCCTAAGGCGCGGGGCCCCTTGGGCCCTTGCCGCTTCGCGGCCAAGAAGACCTCGACACATCTTCGCCCGCGAAGCGGGCCAGCGCGCAAGGCGCGCCGCGCCCTAGGCGCGGCTGTCACCCTGCAAAACGACAGCCGCACGCTAAGCTTGCTTCCGCTTGTGTCGCGCAGCTTAGAAGGCGTTGCCGCGGAACTGGCTGACCTCGCACGGGATGCCGTTGTCGGTCATCGTCTTGCACACCGCCTTGGCGTCGGCGATGGTCTCGAGCGGGCCGGCGACAAGTCCATAGGTGCGCTCGTCCGCCTTACCGCTCACCACGTAGCGGGGCTGCAGCGACTTCACGGTTGCGGCGTGGCGGTCATTGAGGATGGTCCAGCTCAAGCGCAGCGAGTCGAGCGATGGCCCCGTCGCGAGCAGCACCCCGACCGGCGTCGGCTTGGGCGGCGCCGCCGCCTTCTTGTGCTCGATGCTGCCGGTCTCGATCGCCGTCGGTGTGGCCGGCTTCGCCGCCGTTGCGGCAGCAGCGTTTGCCGTCGCCTCGGGAGCCTTGGCGACGACCTGCTTCTTCGCCGCCGGCTGCGCGGGGGCTGCGGCGGCCACCTTCTCGCTCGCCTGCACGGCAGCACGCTCCAGCGTCTCGACCTTCTCGAGCAGGATGCGGTCGCGCTCTGCCGCCTCCTGCATGCCGACCTTCACGTTGGCGACATCCATCTTCATCTCGCCGAGCCCCTGCTTCAAGGGATCGATATCGGCGAGGGCGCGCTCGACGGTGCGCTGCGTCTCGACCAGCGCTGCCTGCGTGTCGTTCGGCTTGGCACGCCACATCGCGACGAGATCCGGCCGCGCGCCGATAAAGACGAGATAGGCCGTGGCGATGATGGCGGCCAGCAGGTAGAGCCACACGTAAGGTGTAAACGTGCGGCGCCTCGCCGGGCCGATAGACGAGTGGGCGGACATTCTGCTGCTTCCACGGGTTTTGACGCGGCACAGGGCCTGAGCATTGGGCAGGCTGGACGGGCTCGTTGCGATCCCGGCGCGCCTGCCTCGGAATCATGCAGCGGAGAGTCCGTGAGTCGCCCCGAACGGGCAACGTGGCCACCGGAGCGTGCAGTGCGGTGCCTGTGGACGGCGCGGGCGGCCCTGCCATCGCATTGAAAATGCGGGGCCGATTCCGTGTACTGTGCCTGTGCCGCCACATGCTCGACAGTGGGGAAAGCAACAGGTGCAGACACACTGCAGCCGCCTTGTTGGGCGGTGCCACCCGCCGCTATAGACTTGTCGGGTGATCTCAGTCCCCCCGTCGTGTGCGTCCGGTCGGTTGTCGCCGCCGCTACTGAACACGTCATCGTCAATCAAAGCAAAGACGAGAGCTTGATGAGCCGCCCACCATTGCTCGTTGTCGTGCTTGCTGCCGGCCAAGGCACGCGCATGAAGTCGGCGCTGCCGAAGGTGCTGCACAAGGTCGGCGGCCGCTCCATGCTCGGGCACGTGCTCGCGGTCGCGCAGCAGACGAAGGCCGACAAGCTTGCCGTCGTCGTCGGACCCGGAATGGAGGCGGTACGCGCCGAGGCCTTGGTCCACGCCCCACACGCCCGCGTGTTCGTGCAAGCGGAGCAGCGCGGTACGGCCGATGCCGTGCTCGCGGCGTGCGAGGCGCTCGCCGGGCATTCCGGCGACGTGCTCGTGCTCTACGCCGATACCCCGCTCCTGCTCGCCTCTACGCTCGAGGACATGCGCGCGGCGCTGGATGATGGAGCCGGCATCGCCGTTCTAGGCTTCACGGCCACCGATCCGGCCGGCTATGGCCGCCTGCTGACCGACAACAGCAAATGGGTGAGGGCCATCCGCGAGGACAAGGACGCCAGCGAGGACGAGCGGCGCGTGCGCCTGTGCAACTCCGGCGTCATGGCTTTCCGTCTCGGCGACATCCTCGGTGTGCTATCCCGCATCGGCAACAAGAACGCGAAGAACGAGTTCTATCTGACCGATGCGGTCGAGGTCGCCGGCGCCGGCGGAGCGCGCGCGGCCGTCGTGACGTGCAGCGAGGACGAGGTGCTGGGGGTCAACTCGCGCGAGCAGCTCGCCGCCGCCGAGGCGATCTTCCAGAGACGCGCGCGCCTCGCCGCTATGCGCGAGGGCGCCACGCTGATCGCGCCGGAAACGGTATGGCTGTCGTACGACACCAAGATCGGCCGCGACGTCGTCATCGAGCCGAACGTGTTCTTCGGTCCCGGCGTCACCGTCGAGGACGGCGCCGAGATCAAGGCCAATTGCCATTTCGAGCACGCGCGCATCGGCAGGAACGCGCGCATCGGCCCGTTTGCGCGCCTGCGTCCGGGCGCCGTGCTCGGCACCGATGTGCACGTCGGCAACTTCGTCGAGGTGAAGAACGTGACGTTGGGGGCCGGCGCCAAGGCCAACCACCTATCCTATCTCGGCGACGGCTCGGTGGGTGCCGGCGCCAACATCGGGGCGGGCACGATCTTCTGCAACTACGATGGGTTCGCCAAGCACCGCACCGAGGTGGGCGAGGGGGCGTTCGTCGGCTCCAACACCTCGCTCGTGGCACCGGTGAAGATCGGCGACGGCGCCTACATCGGCTCGGGGAGCGTCATCACCAAGAACGTCGCCGCCGACGCGCTGGCGCTCGAACGCTCCAGCCAGGAGGAGCGCCCGGGGTGGGCGGC
The DNA here is from genome assembly GCF_009026145.1 of Hyphomicrobium sp. Classification (GTDB taxonomy): domain Bacteria; phylum Pseudomonadota; class Alphaproteobacteria; order Rhizobiales; family Hyphomicrobiaceae; genus Hyphomicrobium_A. Next base: position 15,717 of record NZ_WBUE01000018.1, on the reverse strand, counting down.
CAAGTTCCGCGCCATGATGGCGAAACGGAAGGCAAAAGCTGGTTAGGAATTGAGCCGGCAACTCGGTGCCGCGAGGCCGGAAAGTCGCAGCAACACACTGTGATTTGAGCGACATATTAAGCAGCCGCTAGCAGTATGATAGCGGCAAGCTTCAAGGATTCGGATCGGATGTGTGGCATCGTCGGAATTATCGGGCAAAAGGCCGTCGCCACTGACCTCGTCGACGCCCTGCGTCGGCTGGAGTACCGCGGCTACGACTCGGCCGGCATCGCCACCGTGGAGAACGGGCATCTCGAGCGCCGCCGCGCCGAGGGTAAGCTGCGCAACCTCGAGGGGCGGCTGCTGCAGGAGCCGCTTCTGGGCCGCACCGGCATCGGCCACACGCGCTGGGCAACGCACGGCCGTCCCACCGAGCGCAACGCGCACCCGCACATGAACGGGCAGGTCTCGGTCGTGCACAACGGCATCATCGAGAACTTCCGCGAGCTCAAGGCCGAGCTCAGTGCCAAGGGGTACGTGTTCGAGAGCGACACCGACACCGAGGCGATCGTGCACGTCGTCGCCGACGAGCTGGCGAAGGGCCTCGGCCCCGAGGAGGCGGTGCGCCAGGCGCTGGGGCGCCTGCAGGGCGCCTTCGCGCTCGCCATCATCTTTGCCGGCCACGACGATCTGATGATCGCTGCACGCCAGGGCAGCCCGCTCGCCATCGGTCACGGCTCGGGCGAGATGTACCTCGGCTCGGATGCCATCGCCCTCGCCCCCTTCACCGACGCCATCACCTACCTCGATGAGGGCGACTGGGCGGTGCTGCGCCGTTCCGGCGTGGAGATCTTCGACCGCAGCGGCAAGCGCGTCGAGCGGCCGCTCATCAAGTCGGTGGCCTCCTCGCTGCTCGTCGACAAGGGCAACCATCGCCACTTCATGGCGAAAGAGATCCACGAGCAGCCGGAGGTGATCAGCCACACGCTCGCCAACTACATCGACATGGCGGAAGCCACTGTCACCATCCCCGATCTCGGCGTCGATGCGGCGAGCCTGCCGCGCGCGACCATCTCGGCCTGCGGCACCGCCTACTACGCCGGCCTCGTCGGCAAGTACTGGATCGAGCGCTACGCCCGCCTTCCGGTCGAGATCGACGTCGCTTCCGAGATGCGCTACCGCGAGCCGCCGCTCAGCGAAGGCGGCCTGGCGCTGTTCGTCTCCCAATCCGGCGAGACCGCCGACACGCTGGCGGTGCTGCGCCACGCCAAGGCGGAAGGCCAGCGCATCGCCGCGGTCGTCAACGTGCACACCTCCTCGATCGCGCGTGAATCCGATGTCGTGCTGCCGACGCTCGCCGGCCCCGAGATCGGCGTCGCCTCGACCAAGGCCTTCACCTGCCAGCTCTCGGTTCTCGCCTGCCTGGCGCTCGGCCTCGGGCGGGCTCGCGGCCTGCTGAGCCGTGAGGAAGAGCGCAAGCTCGTGCAGGCGCTCATCGAGGTGCCGCGGCACATCTCGACCATTCTGCGCAACGAGGAGCAGTACGAGGCCATCGCCCACATGCTGTCGAAGGCGCGCGACGTGCTCTACCTCGGCCGCGGTACGAGCTATCCGTTGGCGCTCGAAGGCGCGCTGAAGCTGAAGGAGATCTCCTACATCCACGCCGAAGGCTATGCCGCCGGCGAGCTGAAGCATGGCCCCATCGCGCTCATCGACGAGAACGTGCCGGTGATCGTCGTCGCCCCGCAGGATGAGCTGTTCGAGAAGACGGTCTCCAACATGCAGGAGGTCGCCACGCGGGGCGGCCAGATCATCCTCATCTCGGATGCGCCGCCGGAGGCGGTCGGCTGCAAGGTTGCCGCCCATATCGCCATGCCGACGGCGTCGGAATTCGCCAATCCCCTGCTTTACGCCGTGCCGGTGCAACTCCTCGCCTACCATACGGCCGTGATGATGGGGACTGACGTCGATCAGCCGCGCAATCTCGCCAAGTCGGTGACGGTCGAATAGGGGAAAAGCGGCGCCCGCGCGGCCCCGGATTTGCCTCTATATTGGGCTTGGCTTACGGTTCCGCCTGGACGGGGCGGTGGGAGCAGGAGTTCTGGTCAGACGATGGGGGACGTTCTGCGCAATCTGATGTTCGCAGCGGCAGCGGCGGCACTCGCCTTGCCCGCCGCCGCGTTCGACGGCCCCACGCAACAGTCCGGCCCCAAGAAATCGACCGCTGCGCCGAAAGAGCAGCAGGGCTCGCCGCCCGCGGCCGCGGCGGCCGACGAGAAGAGCAAGAGCGCAGCGCTCGTGCAGCAGGCCTTCGACGGCGGCATCAAAGCCTACGGGGTCGGCAAGTACGAGGAAGCGCTGCGCGCCTTCGAGGCCGCGATACGCGGTGGCCTGCCGAGCAGCCAGATGCCGCGTCTGCTCTATTACCGCGGGCTCACGTTTCGCAAGCTCGGCAAGCCCGGCTTTGCCGTGTCGGATCTGACCAGCGCGCTTTGGCTCAAGGGCGGATTGTCGGAGGCGGAGCGCGCCGATGCGATCAAGGCACGCGCCCTCGCCTATAACGAATCTGGCGTCAGCGACGTACCGCCGGTGCCGCAGTCGGCCTATGCCGAGGCGCCGGCGATGCCCGGGCAGAGCAACGATCCGCCGGGTTGGCAGACGGCGATGTCGGGTGGGGGCGGGGCGCCCGCGCCTGCGGCTCCGGTCTCGAATGCGGCCGCCGCGCCGACGCCGCCATCGAGCTCCGGCGGCATTGGCGGCTTTTTTTCCAGCTTGTTCGGCGGCGGCTCATCGAGCCAGCCCAAGGCGGAGGAGCCTCCCGCGACCACGGCATCGATCGCCGGCAACGCGCCGCCGCCCGAGTCGACGAGTGCGGGTTGGGGCGGCACGACGGAGGTCGTTGCCAACGCCGCTCCGGCGCCGAAACGCGCTGCCGAGATCGCCTCGCCCTTCGTCACGCAGGTTGCCTCCGTCGCCGAGCCGCCGCGCAATCCCGCCCCCGGCCCTGAACCCGAGTCGCGAACAGCGCCGTCGGGCAAGTTTCGCCTGCAGGTTGCCGCTGTCCGCTCGCGCTCGGAAGCCGAAGCGCTGGCAGGTCTTTTGGTCGGACGCCATGGCGACCAGCTCGGCGGGCGCCAGCCCGTGGTCGATGAATCCGTCATCGGCAGCATGGGCACTTTCTACCGCGTGCGCCTTGGTCCCTACGCCAGCGCCAACGAGCCCGAGCAATTGTGCGGCGCGCTGCGGGCCGACGGCTTCGACTGCCTGGTTGTCACCCAATAGCGTCAAGGCACCGGCATTGCCGAAGCGTTAGGCGGTAGGGCCTATGCTGCGCCCTTACGCCGGCGGGCAATCCGTGGGAAAGTCCGGCAACCTCGGCCGAGGACGACATCCACCCGGCGCGAGGCGCGTACTCGTTGGCCACAGATCCGTCCGGATTTTCGATGAGCCCAGCCGATCCCCGCAGAGGTCCGCACGAAGCGTCGGCCGAATTGCGCGCCGGCCTGCGCAAGCTCGTGCGCGAGGACCCCTCGGGCGGCGGTTGGCACCTCGGTGCGCGACTGCGCAACTACTTCCTCACCGGCCTCGTCATCGTCGGGCCGGTGACCATCACCATCTACTTCGCGTGGTGGTTCATCAACGTCACCGACGCGTGGATCAAGCCGTTCGTGCCCACGGCGTATCTGCCGGACACCTACCTGCCGTTTCCCATCCCGGGCTTCGGGCTCGTCGTGGGTATCATCGCGCTGACGCTGATCGGCGCGCTCGCCGCCAACTTGCTGGGGCGCACGCTCATCTCCTTCGGCGAGCAGATGCTCGGCGGCATGCCGATCGTGCGCAACGTCTACAGCGCGCTGAAGCAGATCTTCGAATCCGTGGTCAGCGCCACCGGGCCCAATCAGGCCTTCCAGAAAGTCGGGCTGATCGAGTTTCCCTCCAAGGGCCTGTGGTCGATCGTGTTCGTCACCGGCGAGACGACGGGCGAGGTGGGCGCCGTGATGCCGGGCGGGGAGGAGGATCTACTCACCGTGTTCATGCCGACGGGCATCGTGCCGCCCACCGGTTTCGTCTGCTTCCTGCCGCGGCGTAACGTGGTGTTCCTCGACATGAACATCGAGGACGCGGCGAAGGTGATCATCTCCGCCGGCATGGTGACGCCGGAGAGCCAAGCCAAGCTGCGCGACCTCGCCGAGCAGGCGCGGCGCAAGCCGAAGATCACCGGTGGCCCGGCCCCATAGCCTGCACCCCGGCCGGTTTCACGATGCTTTTCGAGCGCGCTTTGGTGTCTTTCGGGAGCGGCCAGTCCGAGACCGTATTGGTCGAACGGCAGCGCGCTTTCCCGTGTTGAGGGCCACGGCGGCGCGAACGAGCGCCTTCAACGCCTTGGCATCGATCTTGTCGCCCTCGCGGATATCGATGGCGCGCCGCACGTTGCCTTCGAGGCTGGCGTTGAAGAGGCCTGCAGGGTCGTCCAGCGCGGCGCCCTTGGCGAAAGTGAGCTTCACGACACCCTTATAGGTCTCGCCGGTGCAGATGATGCCGGCGTGCTCCCACACCGGAACGCCCATGGGGTTCGACGGCTTTCGCCATTTCACCTCTTCGATGACCTCGGGGTCGGCCTCTTGGATGAGCGCGCGCAGCCGCGCCAGCGTCTCGCCCCGCCAATCGCTCAGCGCCGCGATCCTCGCATCGATGAGCTGCGAGGGAGAGTCCGCTGCCTTTCCCTCCTTCGAGCCACTCTTGCTCTTCTTCATGGTGGTTGCCGTCGCTTTCTTCATGGTCGTATGCGGTCCGCGCCACTTCGAGCACGGCCTTGCGCTTTTATGCTGGGGAGGTGTTCGCGCTCTCCGGCTTAATGCCGTTGGCTGCAAGGAAATCGACGAACGCCGTGAGGGTGGAAGGGATCGCCCAGCCCGCAAAGAAATGGAAGACCTCTTCCAAATCTTCCGTGCGGGCCTCAATGCGTTCGCCTGGTTTGTAGGTGGTTTCGCGCTGTTCGACGCGAAGCGCAATTGTGGTCTCTTCCGTGGTTCGTTCGCCGATCATGGCCGCTAGCGGCGTCTCTTTTCCTGTTTCGTTGCCAATGCCGATGAAGGTGAACTTGGGCCAACGCAAAACAAATTTGCCGCTCGCGTCGCAGCGCTTAGGAAGCACGACTCCGAAATCGTGAGTCAGCGCGTTCCGTGCCTCGTATAGCTGGTCAATGGTGGCACTGTGCGTCGGATCAATCCCAAATCGCTCATGCAGCGATTTGTGTTTACCGGGGATGCCTTCATGTCGAAACTTGTTGTGTAGCTTTTCTGGGTCATCCTTTTCGACGAGCTTACCGAGCGACCTATAGACGACAAGCGCGTGAAGGTGGATTTTGTCGAGAAAGAGCGCATGATGCTCTAGGAGATCGCATAAGCAACAATCTTGAATCCATCGAGCGAACTCTGCCTTGAAGTAGTTCACGCGCTCTGCAGGAAGCGCTTCCGGGAAGAACTGGATGGGGAATCGCCGCTCGCCGCTGCTCGAGGGAATTTTGCTTAGCTCATAGTCCAAAAAGTCTTCGCGGTGTGCGGCATTGAGGCCGAGCCCCATGAAGATGACGGCGCGGCGCACGCCGACGTGCGCGAAGTCTTTCAGTTTGTCGAAGTCGATGTGATGCGTTTGCTTTGTCATGGTCCAGTTCTCTCTCCACGCACGCACCTCGCTGCCTCCCGCTCACATGCGTTCGCCGGGCAATTGGCTGGCTTGCTTCACCCAGGCGACGAACTGGGCTTCGTCGAGCCCGCCCTCGTAGATGTCGAGATAGCGCACTTGCCTGTGCTTCGACGCGCCGAGTGGAGCAGGACGCAGCGACGCGCCGCGGAAGAAAGTCACCTTCACGTACTTGGTGAAGCAATGGAAGGCGAGGAACCAGCCCTGGTCCTGGTCCGCAACGCCGTAGAAGGGCGAGTTCCATTTCACCGCCTTGCGCACGCCGGGGACGGTCGCCACGATGAGGGCATCGAGGCGGCGCCCGACCTCGCGCTTCCAGCCCGGCATGGCGGTGATGTAGGCCGCAACCGGGGCGTCGCCGTAGCCCTTGGCGATCTGCGGGTTGCCGCCTGCGAGCAGGACCGGCTTCGCGGCCTTGCCGAGTTTCGACTTCGCCTTTGCCGCGACCGGTTTGGCGGCTGCCTTTCTTGCGATCCTTGCCGACGTCTTGGACGCCTTGCCGGCCATTGTCTCACTCCGAACTCCTCACGCGGCGCGGAACAGGCGCACCGCCTCGTCGCACACAAAGACGTCGCAACTGCGCAACGCGCGAGTAGGTACTTGACATTACGATGTCGCCGGGCTACATTTATGATGTAGATATTGTACGGAGCCCAGCGATGAAGGTTCTTGGATTTTGGAATAATAAGGGTGGAACGGGAAAAACGAGCTTAGCGTTTCAGGCCATCTGCGCTTTTGCTGTTCATGACCCGAAACGACGCATCCTCGTGTTTGACGTCTGCCCTCAGGCAAATTTAAGCGAGCTATTCCTCGGCGGACAGGAGAACGAAGGTGGCAAGAACCTTTTGAGTCTCCACGGAGATACATTTCGCCGATCATTGGGAGGTTACTTCCAAGATCGCCTTCCCAAGCCCTACGACTCCGGCTCCATTGACCCGATCGGTTTCATTTCGACGCCGTCGCAATTCAATTCAAAGATTCCCGACAATATTCGTTTGCTCGCCGGTGATCCACTTCTCGAACTGCAATCAAACGCGATTTCAACGCTGGCGAATACACAGATTCCCGGTACGGATAGTTGGTCAAAGGTGGCTAGTTGGCTAAGAGATTTCGTAGATGCCTGCGACAACAACTTCGACTACTGCTTCGTTGACATGAACCCTAGTTTTTCAATGTACACGCAAATTGCGCTTGCGGCGTGTCATAGGCTCGTGCTGCCCGTTACGGCTGACGACTCATCGCGGAGGGGGATCCAGAATGCCCTAAGCCTAATATACGGAATGAAGCTCCCCTCTGAAATCTACGCAAAACACAACTTTCATACACGCATGAAAAGCGCAGGAATACCATCGCCGAAAATTCATCTAGTGGCAAAGAACAGACTAACCCAATACGTTAGGACCGCTAAAGGGTACGCAGCGGTATTGGACGGTATCCAATCCGACTTGAAGGCCGTCCATAAGACGAATCCTGAGTACTTCACATTCAAGCGTATCGAGGATGGCATGTTTGAAATCCGCGATTTCCAGACGGCTGGAGTTGTCGCATTTGCGCGCGGCACGCCTTTTTCAACGATGAAATCTGGAACCCTGAGTGTTGCGACACAGCGAGTTCAAGTTAATCGAGACCAGCTCGAGGTAAATCAGGACATAATTGACACGCTCGCGAAGAAGCTGTGGTAGGAGGCGACGGTAGGAGTTGAGGGCGCGATTACGCGGCGCGGAACAGGCGCACGGCCTCGTCGCACTCGAAGATGTAGAGCAGCGTGCGCAGCGCCTGCCCGCGCGGGCTCGACAGCATCGGATCGGCGGTAAGGATCATGCGCGCGTCATCGCGCGCCGCCGTCAGTAGGGCCTCGAAGCCCGGCACCTCGGCGACGCGGAAGCCCGGCATGCCGCTCTGGCGCGCACCCAATACCTCGCCGCCGCCGCGCAGCTCCAGGTCCTTCTCGGCAATGAGGAAGCCGTCCTCGGTGGCTTCCATCATCTCGAGGCGCTGGCGCGCCGTCTCGCCGAGCGGGGCTTTGTAGAGCAGCATGCAGAAGCTCTCTCGCGTTCCGCGCCCGACGCGCCCGCGCAATTGGTGCAGCTGCGCGAGGCCGAAGCGCTCGGCGTGCTCGATGACCATGATGTTGGCATTCGGCACGTTGACGCCCACCTCGATCACCGTCGTCGCGACGAGGATCTTGAGCTGCCCCAAGGCGAACGCCTCCATGGCGGCGTCCTTGGCCTTGTCCGGCATGCCGCCGTGCAACAGCCCGACGCTCTCCTTGCCGAAGAGCTGGATGAGATGCGCGTGCCGCTCCTCTGCGGCGGCCAGCTCCGACGCCTCCGAGCTTTCGATCAGCGGGCACACCCAGTAGACCTGCGCCCCCTCGGCGAGCTGCGCGCGCAGGCGCTCGATCAGCCGCTCCATGGCGTCGGTGGGGATGGCCTTGGTCACCACCGGCTTGCGGCCGGGCGGCTTCTCGGTGAGGCGTGAGACATCCAGGTCGCCGTAGTGCGTCATGACGAGGGTGCGCGGGATCGGCGTCGCCGTCATGACGAGGACGTCGGTGCCGGTGCCGTTGCCCTTCGACTGCAGCGACAGCCGCTGGTGCACGCCGAAGCGGTGCTGCTCGTCGATGACGGCGAAGGCGAGGTCGCGGAAGACGACGTCGGCCTGGAACAGCGCGTGCGTGCCGATGATGATGTCGATGTCGCCGCTCGCCAGCCGCTCCAGGATGTCCTTGCGGGCGCGCCCCTTCTCGCGCCCGGTCAGCAGTGCGATGCGTAAATCCGCCTTGTCGGCGAGCGGCGCGATGGTTTCGAGGTGCTGGCGCGCCAGCACTTCGGTGGGCGCCATCAGCGCCGCCTGCGCGCCGGCTTCGACGGCGATGGCCATGGCGAGCAGCGCCACGACCGTTTTGCCCGAGCCGACGTCGCCCTGCAGCAGCCGCAGCATGCGGCGCGGCGCCGCCATGTCGGCCTCGATCTCGCGCATGGCCTCGCGCTGGGCGTTGGTCAGGGCAAAGGGGAGGGCGTCGGCGAGGCGCGCGCGCACGCGTCCGTCGCCCTTCACGCTGCGCCCCGGGCGGCTCTTGAAGTTCTGCCGCACCAGCGCCAGCGCCAGCTGCCCGGCGAGCAGCTCGTCGTAGGCGAGCCGCTGCCAGGGTGCTCCGGCCGGGGAGACGTCGCTCGCATCCGCCGGCTTGTGCAACCGCTGCAACGCGTCGCCGAACGTCGGCCATCCGCGCGATTTGATCCAGGTCGCCTCCTGCCACTCGGGGACGGGGCGCAGTCGCTCCAGCGCCTGCCGCGTCGCCTTCTGCACGATCTTGCCCGATAGCCCGGCGGTGAGTGGGTAGACCGGCTCCAGCATCGGCAGTTCGCCGCGCGCTTCCGGCGGCACGATGTAGTCGGGATGCGACATCTGCAGCTTGTCGGAATAAAGCTCGATGCGGCCCGAGACGTAGCGTTCCTCGCCGACTGGCAGTTGCCGCTCGATGAACTTGCGCTCGGCGTGGAAGAACACGAGGTCGAGCTTGCCCGTGTCGTCCTCCACCTGCACCTTGTAGGGCGCCCGGGTGTTGCCGCGCGGGGGTGCCTTGTGCTTGAGGACGCGCACCTTCAGCGTTGCTATGCTGCCTGGGACTGCCTCGGCGATGGCCGGCTCGGCCCGGCGGTCGATGACGCCGGTCGGCAGATGCCACAGAAGGTCGAGCACGCGCGGCTCGGTGATGCCGGCGGGCAGGTTGACGCACTTCTTCATCAACACGAGCAGCCGCGGCCCGATGCCGGACAGGGACTGCAGCGAGGCGAAGAGGGGCGTCAGCTCGATGGGCCGCATGGGCTACCTGAGGCCTCGACAGATCGGCGGGACGGCGCGGGGAAAGCGTCGCGTCGCGCCCAAGGGACGCCCGTCCCGTCTGCCCTTTGCGCGATGAGAAACGGGCGCTATATCAACGTCCCGGCCCCGGCAAGTTGGCGGTGCGCCCGCGTGGCGTCAAGTCTCGGCGCGGGGTTATCCAAGAGAGCGGACCATCAATGTGTGACGACCTGGAGATGCGCCGTCGGCGGGCGGCCTATCGTGCGTGCCACCGGGGCACCAAGGAGATGGACATCATTCTGGGCCGTTATGCGGAGGCGCATCTTGCGCGAATGTCGGACGCTGAGCTGGGGGCGTTCGAGCGCTTGCTGGCGCTGCCCGATCCGCTGCTCAACCAATGGTTCGCGCAAGGTTCAAACGCAGTTGATATGGGCGAGTTTGCAGAGTTGGTCGCGGCGCTGCGCGCCCATCACGGATTAGGGGCGGCGGCGCCCGACGCAGGTTTGGAGACGAAATGACGGCTCGCGTGAGGGAGGACGATCACACGGCGCGCATCATTTCCGGCGTGCCGGAGGCGCTCGACGCGCTCGTGCTCGCCCAGCTGGTGGGTGAAGCCGCCGCCGAGAAGGCGCCGGGCACGCTTTTGCACGTGGCGCGCGACGACCGCCGGCTCGAAGCCCTGGAGCAGGGGCTGTCGTTCTTCGCGCCGCAGGTGCGCGTCATAGCCTTCCCCGCCTGGGATACGGTGCCCTACGACCGCATCGGGCCGCACTCCGACATCGTCGCCCGCCGCATGGCGACGCTGGCCAAGCTGGCGCTGGCCACGCGCAAGCATCCGACCGTCGTGCTGACGACCGTCAACGCCGTCCTGCAGCGCGTGCCGGCGCGCAGCTTCATGAAGCGCACGCTCAAGGCGCTGGCGCCCGGTCAGCGCGTCGACATGGCGCGCCTCACGCATCGTCTGGCGCTGATGGGCTACACGCGATCCGGCACCGTCATGGAGCCGGGGGAGTACGCGGTGCGCGGCGGCATCCTCGATCTCTTCCCCCCGGGGCGCGCGAGCCCGGTGCGGCTCGACTTCTTCGGCGACACGCTGGAGACGATCAAGGCGTTCGACGTCGAGACGCAGCGCACCACCAAGCCGGTGCAGAAGCTGGCGCTTATGCCGGTGAGCGAGGTCGCTTTCGGCGAGGAAGCCGAGAAGCTGTTCCGCGCCCGCTACGTGGAGCTGTTCGGCGGCGCCACTGGCGACGATCCGCTGTACGAGGCGGTCAGCGCCGGACACCGCTATCCCGGCCAGGAGCACTGGCTGCCGCTGTTCCACGACCACCTCGAGACACTGTTCGATTATCTCCCCGGCGTGCCGGTGAGCTTCGATCATCGCGCCGACGAGTCGGCCGAAAGTCGCTTCGACCAGATCGCCGAGCACTACGATGCACGCATGGAGGCGCTGGAGGAGCAGAAGTTCGGCGGGCCCCCTTATAAGCCGGTGCCGCCGGAGCGCATGTTCCTCGGCCGCGCTGCCTTCGCCGCTGCGGTAGCGGAGCGGCGCTCCTATCGCCTGACGCCGTTCGAGGAATTGGAAGCGCCGAACGTGCGCTCCTGGCGCGGCCGTGGGGGGCGCAGCTTCGCCGCTGAGCGCCAGCAGGGCGACGTCAACGTGTTCGATGCCGTCGTCGGGCACATCCGCCGCATCCAGGGGGAGAACCGCCGCGTCATCGTCACTGCGTGGACGCCCGGTGCGCGCGAGCGGCTCGCGACACTGCTCGCCGACCACGGCCTCAAGGACGTGAAGCGCGTCGAGTCCTACGCCGAGGCGCTGGCGCTTCCGGGAGGCGTGACGGGCATCGGCGTGCTCGGCATGGAGCAGGGTTTCGAGACGCCGGAGCTGGTCGTCATCGGCGAGCAGGACATCCTCGGCGACCGCCTCGTGCGCCCGCGCCGCAAGCAGCGCTCGGCCGTCGACGTCCTGACCGAGGCCACGAGCCTCTCCGTCGGTGACCTCGTCGTGCACGCCGACCACGGCATCGGCCGCTTCGCCGGCCTCAAGACGATCACCGTGCTGGGGGCGCCGCACGACTGCCTCGAATTGCATTATGCCGGCGGCGACAAGCTTTTCCTCCCGGTCGAGAACATCGAGCTCCTGTCGCGCTACGGAGCGGACGAGTCCGACGCGCAGCTCGACAAGCTCGGCGGCGTCGCCTGGCAGTCGCGCAAGGCGCGGCTCAAGAAGCGGCTACGCGAGATCGCCTCCGAGCTGATCAAGATCGCGGCTCTGCGCCAATTGAAGGAGGCACCCTCGGTCGCCGCGCCGGAAGGCGCCTACCACGAGTTCGTCGCCCGCTTCCCCTACGAGGAGACCGAGGACCAGGACACGAGCATCGAATCCGTGCTCGGCGATCTCTCCGCCGGCCGGCCAATGGATCGCCTCGTATGCGGCGACGTCGGCTTCGGCAAGACGGAGGTGGCGCTGCGCGCGGCGTACGTCGCCGCCATGAACGGCCTGCAGGTCGCCGTCGTGGTGCCGACGACCTTGCTCGCGCGCCAGCACTTCAAGACCTTCACCGATCGCTTCAAGGGCTTGCCGGTGCGCATCGCACAGGCCTCGCGCCTCGTCGGCGCCAAGGGGCTGGCCGAGGTGAAGGAAGGGCTCAAGAGCGGCGCCATCGACATCGTCATCGGCACCCACGCGTTGCTCGGCAAGACGATCGAGTTCAAGCGCCTCGGCCTCTTGATCATCGACGAGGAGCAGCACTTCGGCGTCGGCCACAAGGAGCGCCTGAAGAAGCTGAAAGAGGACGTGCACGTCCTCACGCTGTCGGCGACGCCCATCCCGCGCACGCTGCAACTGGCGCTCACCGGCGTGCGCGAGCTGTCGCTGATCACGACCCCGCCCGTCGACCGCCTCGCCGTGCGCACCTACATCTCGCCGTTCGATCCGATGATCATCCGCGACGCGCTGCGCCGCGAGCGCTACCGCGGCGGGCAGAGCTTCTACGTCGCCCCGCGCATCGCCGATCTCGACGAGATCGCCGACTTCCTGCGCGAGGCCGTGCCGGAGCTGACCTTCGCGCGCGCCACCGGGCAGCTCGCCCCCGGCGAGCTGGAAGACATCATGACCGCCTTCTACGACGGCAAGTACGACATCTTGTTGTCGACGGCGATCGTGGAATCCGGCCTCGACCTGCCAAACGCCAACACGCTCATCGTGCACCGCGCCGATATGTTCGGCCTTGCGCAGCTCTACCAGCTGCGCGGCCGCGTCGGCCGCTCCAAGGCGCGCGCCTATGCGTATTTCACCATTCCGGTCGGCAAGGCGCTCACCGAGGGTGCCGACAAGCGGCTGAAAGTTCTGCAGTCGCTCGACACGCTCGGCGCCGGCTTCTCGCTCGCCTCGCACGATCTCGACATCCGCGGCGCCGGCAACCTGCTCGGCGAGGAGCAGTCTGGCCACATCCGCGAGGTCGGCTTCGAGCTCTATCAGTCGATGCTGGAGGAGGCTGTCGCCTCGATGAAGGGCGGCGACCTCGAAGGGGTGGCGGAGCAGTGGAGCCCGACCATCTCGCTCGGCACCGCGGTGCTCATCCCGGAGACCTACGTCGCCGACCTGCAACTGCGCCTCGGGCTCTACCGCCGCCTGTCGACCCTGGAGACGCGCGAGGAGATCGATGGCTTCGCCGCCGAGCTGCTCGACCGCTTCGGGCCGCTGCCCGAGGAGGTCGAGCACCTCTTGGACGTCATGGAGATCAAGGGGCTATGCCGGCAGGCGGGCGTGGCGCAGGTCGACGCCGGCCCGCGCGGCGCCGTCGTCGGCTTGCACAAGAACGAGTTCGCCAATCCCGAGGGGCTCGTCGCCTTCGTGCAGGCTTCGCGCGGCCACCTCAAGGTGCAGCCCGACCAGAAGCTCGTCTATCGCGCCGAATGGGATCTGCCGGCCGAGCGCTTGCAGGGCGTGCGCGCCTTCATCGGCCAGCTCGCCGCCGTCGCCGCCAAGGCCAAGAAGGCGGCGTGAGAAACCTCTGTCATCCCGAAAGCGGCGAGTGCCAGCAAGCCGCTATCCGAGATCCAGCGTAAGGTGTGGCGAAGCCTCGTATGAGGAGCTACGCGCTTCTTAGCTGGGTCCCGGCTCGCGCTCGGCTGATCCTCGCTTGGCCGGGATGACAGCGCCGCGATCAGCTCAGCTTGCGCTTGAAGAAGGCGCGCGAGGGCGTGGGGCGACGGCCGGTGCGCGCCTCGGGCTCGGTGGGCTCGATCAGCTTGACGGCCTGCCAGAAGATGATCGGGAAGATGACGATGAGGAACAGCCCGATGCCCATCAGGTCCTTCATGTCGGTGCGGAAGCCGCGATAGAGGACGAGCAGCCCCGACCCGATGCCGGCGGCGGAGAGCAGCGTGATCATGATCGCCTGCAGGTGGTGCGAGACGACGTACCAGAGCCCGACGACGGCCAGCACCGCGGTGATGCCCATCGCCGTCAAGACGCCAGGATGCGCGCCCAGGTATTGGATCAGCTCGTCAAGCATGCTTTGCCTCCACTCAATGCTGTACGTCGGCAGCCCCGGAAAAACTCCGGACGCCAGCACTGCTGCCATTACCACTCTATTTTGCTGCGCGCGCAAAGTGCGCGATTAAAAAAGCCCGGCCGCGGCGCCGCTGCCACAGCCGCTAGCCTGTGGACAAACCGTCCGGGAGGCGCAGCGCGGAGCGCATGATCTTGCCATTGGCGGTGCGCGGCAGCGCCTCGACGAAGACGATGGCGCGCGGGCGCTTGTAGGCTGCGAGCCGCTCGGCGGCGAAGCGCTCGATGTCGCTGGCGTCGATTTGTGCGCCGGCGCACGGCACGATGAATGCGGCGATGACGCTGACGTCGGCGCGCACGCGGACCTCGGCGCACGCGACCTCGGCGACTGAAGGGTGTTCGGCGAGCGCTGCCTCCACCTCCAGCGGCGACACGCGATAGCCGAGCGCCTTCATCAGGTCGTTGGCACGGCCGCGGTGGAACACGTAGCCCTCGGGGTCGATGGCGGCGAGATCGCCGCCGACGAACCACTCGCCGCGATAGACGAGGGCCTCCTCGGCCGGGCGCCGCCAGTAGCCGAGCATCAGTCCCGGGTCGGAGCGGTGCACGGCGAGCAGACCTTCCTCGCCGGCCGGCAACGGGTCCGATCCGCCTTCGAGCGCCAGCACGGCCAAGCGTCGGCCCGGTTGCGCCTTGCCGACGGCCCCGGGCCTGCGGGGCACGCCCGGCCCCGACGACACGTAGGTCGAGATCTCGCTCATGCCGAGCGCCTCGTAGAGCGGGCGCCCGGTGCGTGCCTCCCAGTCCTCGAACAGTCCGGGCGGCGGCGCTTCCCCGGCCATCAGCCCGTGGCGCAGCACGCCGAGATCGCCGCGCGAGGCATTGGCGTACTTCAGCATCTGCCGGTAGACGCCCGGCACGCCGGCGAACAGCGTCGCGCCCGTCTGCGCGATGAGGCGCGGCCACACGGCGGGATCCTTCTCGCCGGTATAGATGACGGCCGTCGCACCATTGGCCCACGGATCGGTGAGGCCGGTGCCGAGCGTGAAGGTCCAGTTGAAGGCCCCGGCGTGCAGCATGCGGTCATTAGGTCCGATGCCGTACCAGCCTTGATACATTGGCCGACGCCCGAACGCCGAGCGCTGGGCGTGCAGCACGCCCTTGGGCGAAGCGGTGGTCCCCGACGTGTAGATGAGAAAGGCCGGATCATCGGCCGCGGTGTCGGCGTAAGCGGCGCGCGGGCCGGAGCGCAGCATGCGCGCGATGTCGTCGGCGTCGAAGACGCGCACGCCGGCGGGTCGCTCGCCCATGGAGAGATCGCCGCCGAGCGCGATCGCCTCGGCACCGCTGTCGGCGAGCAGAAAGCGCACCTCGCGCGCGGTGAGCTGCGCCGACGTCGGCAGCGGAACGAAGCCGCCGGCGATGGCGCCGAAGAACAGAAGCGCATAGGCGCTGGTGTTCTCCAGGCGAATGAGAATGCGCGCGCCGGGCGTCAGACCGGCCGCCTCGAGGCCCCCGGCGATGCGCAGCACCGCGTCCTCGAGCGCGGCGAACGTCCACGTCTCGGAGGGCGCTGCATCGGCCTCGGACATGACCAGCAACGCGGGATGCTGAGGGCGCATCGCGGCCGCACGGCCGATGGCGTAGGCCGCCATGTTGAACTTGGCGCCAATGCACTCCCCTCCCCCCGGTGGGGAGGGGTTAGGGGT
>NZ_WBUE01000048.1 GCF_009026145.1 Hyphomicrobium sp. | reverse complement strand
CGGTAGCCCTGCGCCGCCAGATTGTAGCGCACCAGCTCGGCGATGGCCGCCTCGTCCTCCACCACCAGAATGTGCGGCGACATATCCTTCACGGCACCACGTTCCAGCTCATTCCTTGCGGATCAGCGTCGAACTCGTGTCGTCGCCCTTGGGACGATCGTCCATCAGCGCCTTGCCGTGCACGAGGTAGTACACGTTCTCGGCGATGTTGGTGGTGTGATCGCCGATGCGCTCGATGTTCTTGGCGCCGAACAGCAGATGCGTGCAGAGCCCGATATTGCGGGGGTCTTCCATCATGTAGGTGAGGAGCTCGCGGAACAGGGAATTGTACATGGCATCGATCTGCTCGTCGCGCCGCCAGACGCCGAGCGCCTTGTCGGCATCGCGCTCCGCGTACGCGTCGAGCACATCCTTGAGCTGCCGCAGCGCCAGCTCGGTCATATGCTTCAGGCCCGTCATCAGGGACTTGGGGTGGTTCTCGCCCGAGACGGCGAGCGCGCGCTTGGCAATGTTCTTCGCTAGGTCGCCGATGCGCTCCAGGTCGCCGGCAATCTTCAGCACGGTCATGATCTGGCGCAGGTCGTTGGACACGGGCTGGCGCCGCGCAATCATCAGGATCGTCTGCTCCTGAACCTCGCGCTCCAGCACGTCGATCGCCCGGTCGCCGGCAACCGCGCCCTCACCGAGCTTGGGATCGCGCCGCTCCAGCGCATCGAAGCTCTGTGCCAGAAGCTGCTCGGCAAGGCCGCCCATCTGCGCGATCTTCTTGTCGAGCGTCTGCAGCTCCTGGTCGAAGGATTTGACGATGTGCTCGCTCATAAGACTTTCCTTCTCAGCTCTTGCTTTCGACCGAAGCCTCAGCCCGAACATGCTGCCGTGTCCGCTTGCCTGGAACGCTGTTGATGCCCATTCCCGCAAGCGTCAGCCGATGCGGCCGGTGATGTAGTCCTGCGTACGCTGATCCTTCGGCTTGTTGAATATCAGCTCCGTCGGTCCTTCCTCGACGAGGCTTCCGAGATGGAAGAATGCGGTGCGCTGGGAGACGCGGGCAGCCTGCTGCATCGAGTGGGTGACGATCACGATCGTGAAGGCCTCTGCGAGCTCCTCCATCAGCTCTTCGATCTTGGCAGTCGCGATCGGATCGAGAGCCGAGCAAGGCTCGTCCATGAGGATGATCTCGGGCTGCACCGCGATGGCCCGCGCGATGCACAGCCGCTGCTGCTGGCCGCCCGACAGCCCCGTGCCTGGATCCTGCAGACGGTCCTTGACCTCGTCGAACAGCCCGGCCCGCTTGAGGCTCGATGTGACGATCTCCTCGAGGTCGTCCTTCGATGGCGCAAGACCATGGATGCGAGGACCGTAGGCGACATTCTCGAACACGGACTTGGGAAACGGATTGGGCTTCTGAAACACCATGCCGACGCGGGCGCGCAACTGCACCACGTCGAGCCTGGGATCGTAGATATCGGCACCGTCGATCTCGATCTTGCCGGTGACGCGGCAGATGGCGATGGTGTCGTTCATGCGGTTGATGCACCGCAGGAAGGTCGACTTTCCGCAGCCGGACGGCCCGATGAAGGCCATGACGCCGCGCTCGGGAATGTCGACGTTCACATGCTGCAGCGCGTGCTTCTCGCCGTAGTATACGTTCACATCGCGGGCCACGACCTTGGCCTTCCTGCCATCGCCGGCGACGGGCGACGTCTCAGCCGAAGTGAAGTCGCGCTGCACAGCCATGTCCATAACCATACCCCCTCAGCCCAGCCTCACCAACGGCGCTCGAACTTCTTGCGCAGCCAGATCGCCAACCCATTCATGACGAACAAGAACACCAGAAGCACGATGATCGTCGCCGCCGTCTTGGCCTGAAAGGCCACCTCGGGCAGGTCGGACCACAGATAGATCTGCACCGGCAATACGGTCGCAGCCTCGGTCAGCCCCTTGGGCACGTCGACGATGAAGGCGATCATGCCGATCATCAGGAGCGGCGCGGTCTCGCCCAGCGCGTGCGCCATGCCGATGATCGCGCCGGTCATGATTCCGGGCATGGCCAGAGGCAGCACATGGTGGAAGACCGCCTGCTGATGCGAAGCGCCGACGCCGAGCGCGGCCTCCTTGATCGAGGGCGGCACGGCCTTCAGCGCCGCACGCGCGGCAATGATGATGGTCGGCAGCACCAGCAGAGCCAGCACGAGGCCGCCGACCAGGGGCGCCGAGCGGGGCAGCCCGAAGAAGTTGAGGAACACGGCGAGGCCGAGCAGGCCGAACACGATCGAGGGGACGGCAGCCAGATTGTTGATGTTGACCTCGATCAGAGCGGTCAACCGGTTCTTCGGCGCGAACTCCTCCAGATAGACGGCGCCAAGGACGCCGATCGGCACGCACAGAACGAGCGTAACAAGCAATGTCAGCGCCGTGCCGACCAATGCGCCGAGTATGCCGGCCAGCTCCGGCTCGCGGCTGTCGCCCGACGTGAAGAACAACCAGTTGAAGTGCCGGTCGACCTTGCCGAGCTCCCTGAAACGCTCGAGGAAGGCGATCTCCTGATCCGTGACCTTCCGGTTGCTCTCCGGCGTTGCGTATTTGACGATGCGCCACTCGCCGGGCTTCGCCTCGGACGCCGACGACAGCGGCAGGAGAACCTCGCCGGTGATCCCGGCGGCGGCAATCCTGGTGATCTTGACCAAGCCACCGTTGATGGCGACCAGAAGGCTCGGCATGCGAGCGTCGAGCTCCTCATCGACGTCGGGCCTCTCATAGCGGTCGCGATATTCGGCCGCCTCCTTGCGCAGCTCCTCGATCCTGGCTTCTACCGTGCTCGATCCCAACCGCTGCAGGCGGTCGGCCTCTGCCGCCAGCCTCTGAGCCCGTTCCCGCAGCGCCCGCTTGATCGCCACGAGCTCGCCGGCAAAGTCATTGGCCGAGGTCAGGACGGTGATCTCGCCGCTCGTGCCGCTCGGGGTGGCGGTGCCCCGCGCCGGCTGCGAAACGATCTTGCTGCCCGCGCCCTTGAAGTAGAGATCGGCATCATCCGACAGCAGCAGCGGCACCTTCACCGTGGCTCCGACCAATGCCGGATCGGCCAGCAATCGCCTGCGCAGCTCGTCGGCAGCACCGGTGCTCAGCAGCCGCGTCAGGGTGCGCTCGGCGCTGCGCCCCTCGATGCCGGGGATCGCGACCTTGAGCGCATCCCTGGTAATGGGAAAGTAGTCGCCGGACCGGATCTTGGCGGGATCGCGGTCACCAGGCGCACCGAACGCGTCGGCGGGCACGGCAACGTCGAGCACCAGGGAATGCTGAACGAACGCCGGCAGTCCCCTCATGAGGATGTCAGCGACGAGGACGACCAGAAAGACGGCCGTCAGCAGAAGCGCCGCAATTCCGTACGCCTTGAAGCGCGCCTCCGCCCGATAGCGCCGCCGCACGCGCGCGAGCGCTGCATCCGACGCCGTGTCAAGCCGCCGGGCCTTCGCACGCTCCGGCGAGATCGCGATGTCAGTCATACTGCTCTCGGTATTTGTTCACGATGTGCAGGGCGACCATGTTCAGCATGAGCGTGACGAAGAAGAGCACGAACCCCAGGGCGAACGCCGCCAAGGTCTTGGCGCTGTCGAACTCCTGATCGCCCACGAGAATGGTCTTGATCTGCACAGTGATGGTCGTGACAGCCTCAAGCGGATTGAAGGTCAGGTTGGCGGCGAGGCCGGCGGCCATGACGACGATCATCGTCTCGCCGATGGCTCGGCTGATGGCCAGCATAAACGCCGAGACGATGCCCGGCAGGGCTGCCGGCAGCACCACCTTGCGGATGGCCTCCGATTTCGTGGACCCCAGCCCGTAGGCGCCGTCACGCAGGGACTGCGGCACGGCGTTGATGACGTCGTCCGACAGAGACGAGATGAAGGGGATGATCATCATGCCCATCACGAGCCCGGCGGCGAGCGCGCTTTCCGAGGCGACATCGAGCCCGAAATACTCGCCCCACCCGCGTATGAAGGGCGCAACCGTGAGCGCGGCGAAGAAACCCAGCACGACCGTGGGGATGCCGGCGAGAATCTCCAGCACCGGCTTCGCCCAGGCCCGCACCGGGCGCGAGGCGTACTCCGACAGATAGATCGCGGAGAAAAGGCCGAGCGGGCCTGCCACGCAGATGGCAATGAAGGTGATGAGAACCGTTCCCGTCAGCAGCGGGATGAAACCGAACGCAGTCTTGATGTCGCCCTGGTCCGCGCGCAGCGCTTCCTGCGGATTCCATTCCGTGCCGAAGAGGAACTCAACAATTGTCGGTCTGCCTTTGAGAGCCGGATCGAAGAAGAACCTGTAGGTCTCGATCACTACCGAGAAGATGATGCCGATAGTCGTCATGATGGCGACCGCCGCGCAGGCCATCAGCACCACGAGGACGAAACGCTCGAAATAGTTGCGAGAGCGAAACCCCGGGCCGATGCGCCCCAGGCTCACAACCAGCCCCAGGAGACCCAAGCCGACACCGCTGCCGTAGACGATCCAGTTGCCTAACCGCAGCGTGCTCGCATAGCTGTCGGCCGCTTTCCTCAGCGCCTCGGAGATCGCGCTTGTACCGTGTTGCCCGTTGACGACGTTCTGGATGTCGCGAAGCGCCGCGCCACGCCGCAGTGCATCGGCGGCCACCTCAGGCCCGAAGTAGCTCAAGGCGTTGGACGTCGCCATCTGGATCACGAGCGGCGCCCCAATCGCGAACACAACGAGCATCGGCACGAGGACCGCGACCGCCGTGAACAGGCCGTGATAGATCGGAAGGGAATGCAGCGAGCCCAGGTTGCCGGACGCCAAGCCATGCGCCCGCGATCGCGCCACGAGGAAACCGGCAACCACCAGCAAAGCGAACGAAACGAAGTACATGCCGGCCATGACCGCCGATCCCTTGGTGACCCCCAGCCGTGCTGCCGGGGCACCTCCGCGCCAGGGCCGGCGCGGCTAAGTCAACATATGCACGCACGCACCGCAAGCCGGGGCAGGCCAGCCCCCAGTGGACAGGGCTGGCCTCCTCGCCGCTGCGCCGGCTTACTTCACGTCGGTGGCAGTGAGGACCGCCATACTCTTGGCCGCAGCGGCGATCTTGTCCGCTTCCGCTTTCGGCAGCGCCACGAGGCCCTTGCGCGCCAGGTAGCCGTCCTTCGACATCGCCTTCGCCGATACGTACTCCTCGACGAACTTGTCGATACCCGGGATCACGCCGACATGCTGCTTCTTGACGTAGATGAACAGCGGTCGCGCACCCTTGTATTTGCCGGAGGAGATGCTGTCGTAGTCGGGTGCAACACCCTCGATCACCACGCCTTTCAGCTTCGCCGTGTTTTCCTCAAGGAACGAGTAGCCGAAGATGCCGTAGGCGTTCTTGTTGGCTTCGAGCTTCTGGACAATCACGTTGTCGTTCTCGCCAGCCTCAACATAGGGGCCGTCCTTGCGCATGGACTTCCAGACTTTGTCGAAAGCCTTGCCGTCCTTCTTCTTGAGCTCCGCCAGCGCCGGGATCTTCTTGGCGCCCTCCTCCATGAACAGCTCATGGAACGAGTCGCGCGTGCCGGAGGTCGGGGGCGGACCCAGAACCTCGATCTTGATGTTGGGCAGAGACTTGTCGATGTCCGACCAGTTCTTGTAGGGATTGTCGATGAGCTTGCCGTCCTTGTCGGGCACCTGCGCGGCAAGAGCCAGGAACACCTGCTCCATGGTGAGCTTGGTGGACGGTCCTGCCTTCGATTGCGCAATCGTCAAACCGTCGATGCCGACTTTGATCTGGACGATATCCTTGACGCCATTCTTCTGGCAGTCCTCGAACTCGCCCTTCTTCATCGCCCGCGACGCGTTGGTAAGGTCAGGATGCGTCGGGCCGACACCCGCGCAAAACAGCTTCATGCCGCCGCCGGTACCGGTGGATTCGACCACCGGGGTCTTGCCCGCGCCCGACTTGCCGAACTGCTCGGCAACAGCGGTGGTGAACGGATAGACCGTCGAGGACCCCACGATCCGGATCTGGTCGCGTGCCGATGCCGCAGCAGCAAACGCGACAACGCCCATCGCGGCGACGGCCGCGGTGAGGGCCATAGTCTTGTGTCTCACGCTAATCTCCCTGATTGGGTGATTGGCGGCCACATCCGCCTTGTACTCTTCGTGGCCGGCCAGCGCCCCCTGGCGCACCGCCGTTCTAGCGGGTCTGTGTAACAGTCGCGTGACGCTTCATTTCATTGAAACTATTAGCTTTTTATGGCCTCGTGAATTTTGAGACAGGCGGCGACTAGCTCACCCGAATGTGTTGATGAGCGTGCGTCTCGCCGCGCGCGTGGCGCCCGGTCTCGATGTCGGCCGGCGTCATGACGAGCTTCCCGTGGCGCACGCCGCGCTCGGCGATGACATGCTCGCCGAAACGTCGACGATCGTTGGACATTACCCGGGCATTTCCCTAGCGTCGGGGTCGCCGACGCTGGTGGGGATGGGGGTCTCGTGCGTACAGGTTGGGTCATTGTCTGTGTCAGCACGTGGCTTGCGTGGCCTGGGCACATCGCAGCGCAGCAATCCCAGCAATTGCCGGAGCTGACGGTCACCGCACCGCCCAAGCGCCCGAAGGCGCGGAAGGCCCCGACGCCGCAGAGCGCACCCGCACCGCAGACGCAAGAGCCGTCCGAGGAGGAACCGGACCAGTCGCCATATTCCAGCAGCGCGTTGCTCGGACAGGCCCGTTCCGGAAGCGAGGGCGTGGCGCCGCGGAGCGAGCTGCTGTCGCAGCCGATCTATCGCACGGGCGAACTGCTCGAGGCGACGCCGGGACTGATCGTCACGCAGCACAGCGGTGAGGGCAAGGCCAACCAGTACTTCCTGCGCGGCTTCAATCTCGACCACGGCACAGACCTTGCCATCACCGTTGACGGCATGCCCGTCAACATGCGCACGCATGGGCACGGCCAGGGATACGCCGACACCGGCTTCCTGATCCCGGAGATCATGCGCGGACTGCTGTACCGCAAGGGCCCCTACTTTGCCGCCGAGGGTGACTTCGCCTCCGCCGGTGCCATCCACCTCGACATTGTCGACCGCCTCGAGAAGAACTTCGCGCAGGTCGAACTCGGGAGTTTCGGGCACCGGCGCGCGGTGGCCGGCATGTCGGCCCCGGTCGGCAACGGCGGCAATATGCTCGTCGCCGGAGAAGTCGTACGCTTCGATGGACCGTGGGAGCGGCCGGACGACCTGCGCAAGCTCAACGGCGTCATGCGCTACTCCCGCGGCAGCTACGACAACGGCTTTGCCATCACCGGCATGGCCTACTCCGGCAAATGGTATGCAACCGACCAGATTCCCCGGCGTGCCGTCGACTCCGGCCTCATCGGCCGCTACGGCAACATCGACTCGACCGACGGCGGAGAGGCCGAGCGGTTCAGCCTGTCCAGCCGCTGGAGCGAGCGCACTGCGGACACGCTGACGCGCGCGAGCGCCTACGCCATCAAGAGCGACCTCGCGCTGTTCAACAACTTCACCTATCTGCTGAGCAACCCGGTGGACGGCGACCAGTTCAAGCAGACCGATCACCGCTGGATCGGCGGTGCCGGCGCGAGCAGGACTTTTTTCGGCACGGCGTTCGCGGGCGTGAAGAGCGAGACGACGCTCGGCGTGCAGAGCAGATACGACGACATCAAGGTCGGGCTCTACAATACCAGGGAGCGCGCGGTGCTTTCGACGGTGCGGGAGGACCAGGCGCGGGAATTCAGCGTCGGCATATTCGGCGAGAGCACGCTGCGCTGGACGCCATGGTTGCGCACCACGGCCGGCCTGCGCGGCGATCTCTTCTCGGCCGACGTGTCGAGCAACCTGGGCGCCAATTCCGGCAGCGAGATCGATGCCATCCTGAGCCCCAAGGCCGGCATCGTGCTCGGCCCCTGGTCCAAGACCGAGTTCTATCTGAACGCCGGCACGGGCTTCCACAGCAACGACGCACGCGGGACCGTGATCACCGTCGATCCGGTCTCGCTTGCGTCGGCTCAGGCGGTCCCCTTTCTGGTCCGCTCCAAGGGCGCCGAAATCGGCCTGAGGTCCGAGCCGACGAAGGCGATGCAAAGCACGCTCGCCGCATTCATCCTCGACTTCGACTCCGAGATCGTGTTCGTCGGCGATGCCGGCACCACGGAGGCAAGCCGGCCGAGCCGCCGCATCGGACTCGAATACACCCTGCGCAGCAAGCTCCTGCCCTGGCTGACGCTGGATCTAGACGCCGCCTACACCCGCGCGCGCTTCCTGGAGGACGATCCCGGAGCACCGGGCCGCTACATCCCCGGTGCCACCGAGGGCGTCGTCAGCGCCTCACTCTCATTCGAGAACCTCATGGGCGGCTGGTTCGGCGGGGTGCGCGTGCGTTATTTCGGGCCGAGGCCGCTGATCGAGGACAACAGCGTGCGCTCCAACGCGTCCATGCCGGTGTCGGCGCGGCTCGGCTACAAGTTCGACGACGGTCTGATCGTCAGAGTGGACGGATTCAATCTGCTCGACCAGAAGGCGAGCCAGATCGACTACTACTACGCCTCGCGCCTGATGGGTGAAGCAGCGGCGGGCGTCAACGACAGTCACTTTCACCCGCTTGAGCCGCGCTCGTTCCGGCTGTCGCTGACCAAGCAGTTCTAGGCGCCATCCAGCGCCAGAGCAGGCAGTAGGCGCCGAAGGCACGCGGCGCCAGCAGCAGGATCGCGCGCAGCCATCCTCCGCGATTCGCCGCTCCCTGGTTCGGGCTCCGCCAGGCCTTGTCCGTCGCCTCGGCCAGCGCCTTCTCGTTGACGTCGACAAGGCGCGGCTGCTGCTTCTTGTCCTCGGCCATGGGCCCATCCCGGCTTTGCGCCAGGTTGCCGGTGCAGTATAGGCAGGAAAGGCGCGCCACACAGCGCGCGTCAATCGACCTCTCCTGCTCGCCTGGATTGCTGCGATGCGCTGAGCAGGCGACGCCAGGGAAAGCGCATGAAAGACGACGTCGAGAGCAAGCCAACGACCGGCCGCTTGTTCCTCACCGTCTTTCCCTCAATCATGCTGCCCATGTTCCTGGCGGTGGTCGACCAGACGATCGTTGCCACCGCACTGCCCGCAATCGCCGCCTCGCTCGGCAGCGTCGGCCGGATTTCCTGGGTGGTCATCTCCTATCTCGTCGCCGCCACGATCGCCGCGCCCGTCTACGGCCAGCTCAGAGACGTGTTCGGCGGCAGGCGCATGATGCTCATCGCGCTGTCGGTCTTCATCGCGGCGTCCCTGCTGTGCACGGTCGCAACCAGCGTCGAAATGCTGGCGCTTGCGCGCGTCCTGCAGGGGTTCGGCGGCGGCGGCCTCATGACGCTGTCGCAGGCGCTGATCGGCGAGACCATCCCGCCGCGTGAGCGAGGCCGCTACCAGGGCTACCTCGCCGCCGTGATCGTCACCTCCAGCACCTTCGGCCCCGTTGTCGGCGGCTACCTCACCTATCATTTCGGCTGGCGCAGCATATTTCTCGTCAACCTGCCGCTCGGCCTCGTTGCCGTTCTGATGACGCTGCGGCTGGTGCAGCGCCAGGGAAATCCGCAATCATGGACGTTTGACAAGCTCGGGCTCTTCTTCTTCGTGGGCTTCATCGCCCCGCTGCTGCTCGCACTCGAGCAGGTGCAGCGCTGGAATTCCGGCGCCGGAACCAGATTCCTCATTCTGATCACGATAGCCCTGACCTCGCTGGCCCTGTTGATCCGCCAGGAGCGCCGCGCCTCCTATCCCCTGCTGCCCATCCACCTGCTGCGCCAGCCCACCATTTGGCGCAGCGATGCCCTCGCCGCTTGCCATGGCGGCGTGCTTGTCTCGCTCGTCACGTTCCTGCCGCTTTATCTGCATGTCAGCCAGAGCGCCTCCTCGGCAGAGACCGGGTTGCTGCTGCTGCCCCTGATGCTGGGCCTCGGCACGGGCTCGATGACCACCGGCCGCATCGTCAGTCGGACTGGCTACACCACGATATTTCCCTCGATCGGCCTGATGGGGGCGACAGTCGGCCTCGTCGTCCTGAGCGTTTGGGCCGCCAATTTCAGCCACCCACAACTATCCGTCCTGCTCTTCTTGAGCGGGCTGTGCATGGGCACCGTCATGGGGGTGGTGCAGGTAACGGTGCAGAGCGCTGCAGACAAGGCCACGCTCGGTTCGGCCGCTGCCTCCGTTCAGCTTTCGCGCTCGGTGGGCGCTGCGGTCGGTACGGCCCTCGTCGGTACGATTCTCTTCGCCGTGGTCGCCCACAGCCAGCCGGAGACGGCACGCCTGTTCGCCAGCATGATAGAGCGGGGAGCGGACACCATGGCGTCGGTGCCGTCAGCCCGCCAGGAGATTGTGCGCGGCGAGATCGCCGTCGCATTCCGTGCGGCATTTCTCACCATGGCCGGGTTCGCGGCGATCGGAGCGACCATCGCCTGGTCGATTCCGACGCGGCGGTTGAGCTGAGACCTCAGCGCTCAAACAGCGCCTGCGGCAGCTTGCGCTGCTGGCGCCACCCATCCCAGGCAACGTCGGTCGGCCCTATGGCGTACTCGACCACCACCCATTGCCGCCCGGTCTTGCGCAGAAGGAAGAACGATCCGGCCGGGTCGAACATGCCCTCCTTGAAATCCTCTGCAAACCTCGTGCGGCGCCAATCGATCGGCCGGCCGCCGGGCCGTTGCGCCGTGACGTCACCGAAGGCCCAGTCGCCCCAGACATTAAGCCGGCGCACCACGAACTCGATCTTCCCGCCGATCTCGGCTTCGAAGGTCGGCCGCGCCGCATCCATCAGCTCGGCCCTGAGCGGAGTGCCACGTGCGGGTTGAAAGACATGCTGCGCCAGCGCCTGCGCAGCACCGAGAGTGAGAGCGATCGCTATGAGAATGAAGCGCACGGAGCCGATCCTGTTGTGTTGCAACCCGGACAATGGCTACTCTACGCCACCATCGCCGGCTTCTCCTGCTGGACTCGGCTTAACCTAAACCATTTCCTGCGCGAAGGGCCGCCATCTGATCAATAACCGCCCCCTTGTGCGTCGCCGCCTCTCCCCGTCGGGAACGGAGAGAGGGGCGTACAGCCACTCGGCTCAGGCCGCGGCGGCCATCGGCCGGCGCAACCCGATGTATTGCAGCTCCCCGAAGAGGGCGACGACCAGCGCCTGGCCGACGATGAAGACATATCCAAGCAGGTTGGGCGCAATCCACCCCTCGGCCAGCAGCAGGAAGCTCGCGGCTGCCCACACGGCGTTGCAGACGATGACGGCCCAAACGGCGCCGCGCGTCAGCGTCTCGCGCGTGCCGAGCCACGCGACGAAGACGACGTAGGGCACCAGCACAAGTCCTGCGCCGCGCATGAGTTGCGCCGGCACGCCGAGGAGGCCTTCCAGCAGACCTGCGCCGGCAATCATCAGCAGACCGGTTGCGCCGCTTGCCGCTGCATCCAGGATGAGAGCGCGGCGCAGGAACGTCGAGGGACGAAGGTGGGACATGGGAACGGCTCCTATTCCGTTGGCTTGTGGGCCTCAGAATCGCGGAGCTGCGTCCTGCCGTCGATTACCTCCGAAGTAATGCGGCAGAGGCCGGCGGCCTTCAGCGCGCGCGCACCGACGGCCCGAGATGCAAGCCCGCGTCGGCGAGCAGCGTCTCGCCCGTCACATGACGAGCCGCATCCGAAATCAGGAACAGCGCGGCATCGGCAATGTCTTCCGGCGTCGAGGCAACCTGCAGTGGCGTCGTCCTGGTGATATTGCTGCGGATGCGCTCCGTCGTCTCGGCGTCGAATGCGTCGCTGAACCAGCGCGTATCGATGAAGCCGGGGCAGATGGCGTTGACGCGGATCTTCGGCGCAAGCGCACGGGCGAGTGAGAGTGTCATCGTGTTGAGCGCGCCCTTGGAGGCGGCATACGCCACCGATGAGCCGATCCCGGTCACCGCAGCGATCGATGATGTCATCAGCACGCTCGATCGGCCGGCCGCCTCCAGCAGGGCGCGACAGGCGCGCACCATCTGGAAGGGCCCGACGGTGTTCACAGCGTAAAGGCGCAGAAAATCATCCTTCGATAGCCCATCGAGATTGGCATGGTTCTGCACCTGCTTGGTGATGCCGGCGTTGTTGACCAGCGCGTCGAGGCGGCCGAAGCGAGCGGCGGCATCGGCAATCCTGCGGCAGTCCGCATCCTCGGCAACATCACCCTGGGCGATCACGGCCTCAGCCCCGGCCGCGCGGACGGCCGCTGCGGTCGCCTCCGCTTCCTTGAGGCTCTTCGTGCAGTTGAGAACCACCGCCTTCGCTCCGCGCCTCGCCGCCCCGACGGCAATCGCGGCTCCAAGACCTGTGGCCGACCCCGTGACCAGAATGACCTTGCCGTCGAAATCACCCATGAATCATCTCCTCCCGCACAATGCTGGCATCCTGCCCAGCCTGTCATAGCGAGGCTCACCGCGGGCATCCAGTCAGGAGGCGCCAGTAACCTTTGGTCGGGGCCATCCTGCGGACGGCGGCATGGTTAAGGCGCATGCCGGCGGCCTCAGCCACAAAGCTGCCAATGTCCGAGCGATGTTTGCGCCATCGCGCCCGCCCGAGTCGAGGCGGCGCCCAGCAATGTCAGGTGGACCCCCTTGGCTCGCGCGTCGGCAATCTCGAAACGTCGGACGGCGGCAATTCTGGTCGCGACCGCTCTGTTCCTTTGCGGCACGGCGGTGTCGGCGCAAGAGCAGCTCGTCATGCCGTATGCATGCTCGGCCGGCGGCGGGAGAGTCACGCTCATGCCGTCCCGCGACGAGGCCTATCGGATCTACGGCACGCGCGAGCAGCGCCAGTTTACGGCCTGCTCCCCCTTCAACCCGAACCTGTGCAGAACATGGCTGCTGCACCGTTTCGACCTCGATTGTGGCGGCGTACGCGTGCCGTGGCTCGCCGTGATCGCCGCCGCATCCGAGCAGATGACCGGTCGCGCGTGGGTCGAGAACGGTCACCTGCGCCTGCGCATGAGCCCTTTCTGGGGCATGGGCCCCGGTGATGGGCCGCCGGGCCCTCCCGAGCGCTGGCGCGGCCGCTTCCAGGGCGAATACGCCGACCGCTGGTCGCACCGGTCGCGCGCCGTCGTCGAGATGCCGGCCGGCTTTGCACCGGCCCTTGGCATCCCGGCGCGGTTCATAGCTGCACCGGCCCCCTACCCCGAGATCTCAAGTGCAGCCGCACCGCCTCGGTCAACGCCTGTTCGGCCCAACCAGCCGACGCAGAATGAGCCGGTGCGCGACGCGCGCGCCGCCCCGCCGCCCCCCGACACCGCCATTGC
>NZ_WBUE01000017.1 GCF_009026145.1 Hyphomicrobium sp. | reverse complement strand
AGCTCGGCCGCGAGGCACAGAGCATGCTGGCGAAAACGCGCGACAGCCTCACCACCATCGAGCGTGCCGCGCGCGAGACGGAAAGCAAGCTCGCCGCGGTTTCGGGCGCGCGGGCGCGCGCTGAGGAAGAGCTTGTCGTCGCTAAGCAAAGGCTGGGCGAGGCCGAGCAAGCGGTCGCTGCTGTCGCCGCCGCGGAGGATCTGGAGCCAGCGCTGGCCGCAGCCAAGTCGGAAGCCGAGGCGCGGCGCCTGGCGCTAGCCGAAGCACGCGCGGCCTTGAGCGATATCGAGCGCGATCGCCGCGCGCGTGCCGATCGCGGCGCCGCCATCGGCGTCGAGCGGGAACGGTGGACGACGCGCTCGGCCGGCGCCGAGCAGCAGATCGAGACCTTGAAGGCGCGCCTTGTCGAAACAGAGAGTGAGTTGAAGGCCCTCGCCAACGTACCGGCGATGATCGAGGAAAAGCGCGGCAAGCTGATGAGCGCGCTCTCCGAAGCCGAGCTCGCGCGCCAGGTCGCCGCCGACGCCCTCACCGAGGCCGACACCGCCTTGAAGGCCGGCGTGCAGGCTCTGCGGGCGGCGCAGGGTGCGGTTTCCGAAGCGCGCGAAGGGCGCGCGCGGACAGAAGCGCGCCTCGAAGGCGCGCGCACGCGGCGGCAGGATATCTCGCGGCAGATCCGCGAGGGGCTCGGCATCGCGCCGGAAGGCTGCCTCGCCCTTGCCGAGATTCAGCCGGGCGCAATGCTGCCCGCCTTCGCCGACGTCGAACGCAAACTGGCGAGCCTCAAGGCCGACCGCGAACGGCTGGGCGGCGTCAATCTCGCCGCCGACGAGGAGTTGCAGGCGCTCAGCATCCAGGCCGCCGGCCTCGACACCGAGAAGGCGGACGTCGAGAACGCCATCGCAAAATTGCGCAGCGCCATCGGGCAGCTCAATCGCGAGGCGCACAAGCGGCTCGAGGATGCGTTCCAGGCTGTCGACGCGCACTTCCGCAAGCTGTTCACCACGCTGTTCGGCGGTGGCGAGGCGCGCCTCGAAATGATCGAGGGCGAGGATCCTTTGGAAGGCGGCCTCGAAATCATCGCCAAGCCGCCGGGCAAGAAGCCGGCGACCCTGTCGCTGCTATCGGGCGGCGAGCAGTCGCTCACGGCGCTGTCGCTGATCTTCGCGGTGTTCCTGACCAACCCGTCGCCGATCTGCGTGCTCGACGAGGTCGATGCGCCGCTCGACGACGCCAACGTCGACCGCTTCTGCCGATTGCTCGAGAGCATGGCGGCGGACACGGCGACGCGCTTCCTCGTCATCACGCATCACCCGATGACCATGTCGCGCATGAGCCGGCTGTTCGGCGTCACCATGGCCGAGAAGGGCATCTCGCAGCTGGTGTCGGTCGATCTGCAGACGGCGCAGCGCTTCCGTGAAGCCGGCTAGCGCCGCGACGAAGCCAGATAGCGCTGCATCCCCTCACCCGGCGCTCAGTGCTTACGCATTTCGCGCCGACCTCTCCCCATGGGAGAGGCACTGCCTTCGCAAGCCGCATGCGAGACACAACCTCTCCCAGAGGGAGGGGTCGGGAGCGATCTTCCGATCGCTTCTGGGTGAGGGGTTGAATGGCCCGAAGCCATCAAGCGCGGTCGCGGCGCGCGGGGCTGGCGGACGGTACGAGTTGAGGCAGGCGCCTTGCCTTCGCCGGCTTGCCGATGGGCGCCACGAGCTCCTTGCTCGCTTCGACGATGAGCACGCCGGAGAAGGCGGGCGACACGCTGGCACCCACGCGCTCCCACGCCGTCGACGAGCGCAGCAGCACTTGGCGGCCGAGCGGCGGAAAAAACAGCGCGCCGCCCCAATCGAGCGGCGTGAACATCGCTCCCACGAGAAGCTGATCGAGTTGCCGGCGACTGTAAGGGCGCCCCTGGCCAAAGGGCGTGTTGTCGAGGCGCGCCCACACCCCGCGCCGGTTCGGCACGACAAGGATCATGCGGCCCTCGGGTGCCAGGACGCGCCACATCTCGCGCAACAGCTGCCGCGTGCGCTCGGCGACCTCGAGGCAGTGAACGGCAAGGAGCCGATCCACCGATCCGTCGGCCAGCGGCAGTCGGTCGTCATCGACGAGAACGCTCTGTGAAGCTCCCTCGCGCGGCCAGCGCACGACCCCCTGGCTGTCGGGCATCAACGCTCCCAGGTGCTGCGCTTCGCCGCGGAAGGCGCCGAGGTAGGGCGACGAGTAGCCGAGGCCGATGAGCGTCGAGCGATGCAGGCCGCGCCAGCGCGCGCGGATGCGATGCGTCAGCAACCGCCGCACCGTCTGCCCGAGCGGCGTGGCGTAGAACTCCTGCAGGTCGTCGACGTCGAGCTGCATGGCTCGGGTCCTGTTGCGTCGCCCGCCAATCTGACCGCTTCCCGGCGCATTTCAAGCCTCGTTGCACTACCCGCGTTGTCATCGCGGTAGGGCGCCGCTACCTTCGCGCTTCGTCCTCGCATGCAATGCAAGAGAGCCGGTACGAATGCCGAAGCTCGAAATAGAACAGTTTGCTTGTCTTTCCGACAACTACGCGGTGCTGATCCACGATCCCGAGGCCGGTGTCACGGCCGCCATCGACTCGCCCGACGCCAAGGCGATCCTGAAGCGGCTCGAGGACAAGGGGTGGAGGCTGACCCACATCCTCAATACCCACCACCACAGCGATCACACAGGCGGCAACCTGCAGCTCAAGGAGGCGACGGGTTGCACCATCATCGGGCCGAAGGAGGAAGCGGAGCGCATCCCGGGTATCGACGTCGAGGTCTCCGAAGGCGACGTCATCAAGTTCGGCAACTTCGAGGTCAAGGTCATCGATACGCCCGGACACACGATGGGCCACGTGGCCTATTGGATTCCCGCTGCCAAGGTGGCATTCCTCGGCGACACGCTGTTTGCTCTCGGCGCCGGCCGCATCTTCGAGGGCAATGCCGAGATGATGTGGAATTCGATGCAGAAGATCATGCGCCTGCCGCGCGACACGGAGATCTACTGCGGCCACGAATACACGCAGTCCAACGCCCGCTTTGCGCTGACGCTGGAACCCGACAACCTGGCGCTCGTCAACCGCGCCAAGGAGGTTGATCAGCTGCGTAAAGACAATAAGCCGACGCTGCCAACGCGGCTCGATCGTGAGCTGGAGACGAATCCCTTTCTGCGCCCGCACGTCACCGCCATCCGCGCCAAGCTCGGCATGCTGTACGCGCCCGACTGGCACGTGTTCGCGGCTATCCGCGAACGCAAGAACAAGAGCTAGTGTGATGATCGAGAAATTCGCCATCATCGGCGGCAAGGTATCGAGCGAATTTCTCGATCTGAATCACACTAGCAGGTCCATGGTTCTAGTGTCCCTTATCATCCCGAAGTTCGCTCCCCGCCCCAGCAGCGAACTCTGGCGAACTTCGGAATGGGGACACTAGTGCCGATGTCTGAGCTTGGCGCTGCCGACGTCATCCGCCTGCTCGATCTTGCGCCGCATCCCGAGGGCGGACACTACCGCGAGACATTTCGCGATGATCGCGGCGATGGATCGCGCGCCGCCTCGACGGCAATCTACTTTCTGCTCGCGGCGGGGGAAGTCTCGCGCTGGCACCGGGTCGATACGGCGGAGGTGTGGCACTGGCATTCCGGCGCACCGTTGGCGCTATCGATGGCGCCGCCGGACGGCTGCGCGATCGAAATGATGCTCGGCACCGATCTTGCCGCCGGCCAACGCCCGCAAGGGTCGTGCCACCGGGTTACTGGCAGAGCGCGCGGAGCCTCGGCGCCTGGACGCTCGTCGGCTGCACGGTGGCGCCGGGATTCATGTTCGACAAATTCGAGCTGGCGCCGGAAGGATTTGCTCCCCCGCGCCGCTGAGATGTTGCACAAGCCCCGCGTAACTCTGTTGCCTGCAAAGCTCACAATCGCGTTTTCCACCGCTAATGCTCAACCGTACAATCCACTAAGCGCCCGTTCGCGAACAGTTTTCCCGTGTCGCTGACCAACGGACGGTTGCCGCCTCGGCGCGACTCACCAAAAAGTCCTCGCAATCCATTTGTTTACGGCCACGCGGGGGGATGCCGGTTATGAAGCGCGAGTCGTCAGGGCCAATTCTGACCACGGTGTTCGTCGACTACGACAACGTTTACTTGTCGCTGAAGCGCAAGAGCGAGGAAGCTGCCAAGCGCTTTTCGAAGGATGCCGGCCTGTGGCTCAAGGAGATCGCAACTGGCGCACTGATGACGCCGACCAACGCTCCCGCCATCGAGACTGAGCGCCGCATCGTCATCAACCGCTGCTATGGCAATCCCGTGCCGCGGCGTAATCAGAGCGACAACTCCACCGACATGAGCTCGTTCCCGTTCGTGCGCCACCACTTCCTGCGCGCCGGGTTCGAGGTGGTCGACTGCCCGCCGCTCACCGCGCAGCTGAAGAACTCCGCCGATATCCGCATGGTAATGGATGTGCGCGACATCCTTACGCACGACACCCGCTTCGACGAATTCGTCATTCTCTCTGGCGACGCCGACTTCACGCCGGTGCTGCATCGCCTGCGCTCGCACGCCCGGCGCACGGTCATCTATTCCAACGACCACACGGCAGCCCCCTACACGGCAATCTGCGACGCCGAAATCCGCGAAGCCGATTTCTTGGCACTGCTGATCGACGGCCAGCTGACGAACCAGAGCCAGAGAGGCGAGCCGCAGGCCCTGCCGAGCGCCGCCTCGATCGAGGCGGTGCGCAACGAGATCCTTACCGAGGTCGCCAATGCCGTGCGTGCGGCCGACCAGCCGATGCCGCTCGAGGCACTGGCCGACCGCTGTGTGCGCGTCCTCGGTCACGAGAAGACCGTCGGCGGCGCCTGGGGCGGCACGGGCAGCTTCCGCGATCTGCTCGCCCGGGGTCTGCCCGAGGACATTCGCCTCACCGCCCAGCCACCCTATTTCGTCTACGACGCCAACAGGGCCGCGCAGAGCGAAGCGCCCAGGATCGAAACCAGAATCGAAACGCAGATGCAACCGCGCGTCGACCCACGGGCGGACATCGCCCGCCCCGAGCCGACGCGTGCCGAGGCGCCCTTGCAGCGCGCGCTCGCCCCCCTCTTTGGCGCACAACCAGCTCAGCGGCCTGTCGCTGCGCAGACCGGGGCCCCCGCCCCGGCGCAACGCGGACCGCTGGCCCCGGCCCAGCCCGAAACCCTCTCGGGCCAGCCGGGGCTGCCTCGCCAGCAACCTGCCGGCGCGCAGCGCACGGCCCAGGGTGCCGCCGCCATTCAGCAGTCCATCGCTCGCATCCACGAGGCGAGCCAGGCGCCGACACTGTCGCCTCAGGACTACCGCACGCTCTTCGACGTCATGGCGCAGGAGATTGCCGCCAATGGCCTTGCCGGTCAGCAGACGCTGATCAATATCGTCAAGCGTGCGGAGAATGTCGGCATTGACATCCGCCGCGACGACGTGCGTTTCGTGCTCGACGTCGTCAGCGAGGCGGATCCGTGGTTCGACCAGGGCGCCTCCCCAAGCCTGTTCGCCTCGCGTTTCCGCAACTTCGTCATGGCCCGCTGCCGTGGTCAGGGGCTCAGCCTATCGGCCGACGAGCTCGACCTGATCGAAGCATGGTTCGCCGCGCCGGTTCCGCAGCGTGCCGCCGCCGCGGCCCAGGGCGGCTATACGCCTTCACGGCAGCCGCAGCTGCTCGGCGTCGGACCAGATGCAGCCCAGAACGAGGGTGTGCGCGCCGACCGTTGGTGGAGTCTCGATGAGGGCCGTCAGCCCGCCTCCGAGCAGGCCACGGGCACCGGTGGCGACGAGTTCCCACGTATCATTCGCACGCGCCTGCGGGGATAGGGCGGCAGTCAACCGACAGGCCCACAGATGAAAATGGCCGGGCATCATGCCCGGCCATTTCATTTTTACAGGCTGGTGCTGCAGCGATCAGGTGGCCATGTAGTGGCCGCCGTTGATGTCGAAGCAGGCGCCGGTGATGAACCCGGCAGCGTCCGCCGCCAGGAACACGACGGCGCGCGCGATCTCCTCGGATTCACCGAGGCGGCCGATGGGAATCTGCGGGATGATCTTGGTGTCGAGCACTTCCTTCGGCACGGCGGCGACCATCTCAGTGGCAACGTAGCCCGGCGCGATGGTGTTGACGGTGATGCCCTTGGCGGCGCCTTCGAACGCCAAGGCCTTGGTGAAGCCGTGCACGCCGGCCTTGGCCGCCGAATAGTTCGTCTGCCCCATCTGGCCCTTGCGGCCATTGATCGAGGAGACGTTTATGATGCGGCCGAAGTTGCGGGCGCGCATGCCGTCGATCACCTGGCGCGTGGTGTTGAAGACGCTGTCGAGATCGACGCTGATCACCTCGTCCCACTGCTCCTTCGTCATGCGGTGGAGCATGGCATCGCGCGTGATGCCGGCGTTGTTGACCAGCACGTCGATGGGGCCGACCTCCTTCGCCACCTGGGCGCAACCGGCCTCGCAGGCGGCGTAGTCGCCGACGTTCCACTTGAACACCGGGATGCCCGTCTCGGCCTGGAACTGCTGTGCGGCGGCATCGTTGCCGGCATAGTTGGCGGCGACACGATAGCCGGCGTTCTTGAGGGCAACGGAAATGGCGTGGCCGATGCCACGCGTCCCTCCCGTCACCAGCGCGACACGAGCCATGAAATACCTCTCTCGAATTGGCCTTTTGTTGGTTTGATTGGGGCGCGGCGTGAGCTCCAGCCTACCGGGCCGGAGCCTGCCCGCGTTTGCTCTCGATCAGTCGCGCTCGACGCACATGGCGATGCCCATGCCACCGCCGATGCACAGCGTAGCGAGGCCCTTCTTTGCGTTGCGGCGCTTCATCTCGTGTACGAGCGTCGTCAGCACGCGCGCGCCCGAGGCGCCGATCGGGTGGCCGATGGCGATGGCACCGCCGTTGACGTTGACCTTGTCGGTATCCCAGCCGACGCCCTTGTTGACGGCGCACGCCTGCGCGGCAAAAGCCTCGTTGGCCTCGATAAGGTCGAGGTCCTTGGGCTGCCAGCCGGCCTTCTCCAGCGCCTTCTTGGAGGCGGGAATGGGTCCCGTCCCCATAATCGAGGGATCGACGCCGGCCTGCGCCCACGAGACGATGCGGGCGAGAGGCTTGATGCCGCGCTTCTTGGCCTCGGCGGCGGTCATCAGCACCACGGCGGCGGCGCCGTCGTTGATGCCCGAGGCGTTGGCGGCGGTGACGGTGCCGGCCTTGTCGAAGGCGGGTTTGAGCTTGGCGACGCTGTCGAGAGTGGCGCCGTCGCGGATGTACTCGTCATCGGAGACGACGACGTCACCCTTCTTGGTCTTGATGGTGACGGGCGTGATCTCGTCCTTGAACTTGCCGGCCTTCTTGGCGGCCTCCGCCTTGTTCTGCGAGGCGACGGCGAGCTTGTCCTGATCCTCGCGCGTGATCTGCCACTGGCGCGCGACGTTCTCGGCGGTGGTGCCCATGTGGTAGCCGTTGAAGGCATCCCACAGGCCATCCTTGATCATCGTATCGACGAACTCGAGGTTGCCCATCTTGGTGCCATTGCGCAGATGCGCGGCATGTACCGACTGGCTCATGCTCTCCTGGCCGCCGGCGACAACGATGTTCGCCGACCCCGACTGGATCTGCTGAGCGCCGAGCGCGATGGCGCGCAGGCCCGAACCGCACACCTGGTTGATGCCCCAGGCTGGGCTGTCGACCGGAATGCCGGCGGCGATGGAGGCCTGCCGCGCCGGGTTCTGCCCCTGGCCGGCGGTGAGCACCTGGCCGAGGATTACTTCGGAGACCTCGCCCGGCTGCACGCCGGCCCGCTCGATCGCCGCCTTGATGGCGATCTTGCCGAGCTCATGGCCGGGCAGGCTCGACAGCGAGCCGTTGAACGAGCCGACCGGCGTCCGCGCCGCGCTGGCAATGACGATGGTGTTGTCGTCGCTCATCCGAAAAGGCGCCTCCTCAAGCGCAAAGATCTCATTGGGCCGTCCCGCGCCGCGCGGACGCTGTCCGTCCTCGGGGCCCTGGCCGGCCGCGGTGTAAACCACGTATTACCAAAGCTTAGGCTTGCCGCCAGCTAATGCGCCATCTGGCCCCTACGGTCAACACAAACGGCTGGCACCGATAGGTGGGGGTGTGTTACGCTGCCGCAGTGCAACAACCTTCTCTGGCGGCTCCTGCAATGTTGAACAAACCCGACGCGCCTGCCGACAAAAAGGAAGCGGTTGTCATAAAGAAATATGCCAACCGCCGTCTCTACAATACGGAGACGAGCACCTACGTCACGCTCGAAGATTTGGCGGCGATGGTGCGCTCGGATCGGGACTTTGTCGTCTACGACGCGAAAACGGGCGACGACCTGACACACTCGGTCCTTACGCAGATCATCGTCGAGCAGGAGAACCGCCAAGGCGGCCAGACGCTGCTGCCGGTTCCGTTCCTGCGCCAGCTCATCCGCTTCTATGACGACAGCATCGGCCGCATGGTGCCGGGCTATCTGCAGTTCAGTCTCGAGAACCTCGTCAAGGAGCAGGAAAAGATCCGGGCGCAGTTCGCCACCGCATTCTCCAACCCGGCCGCGGCGTTCGAGGTCTATCAGGACCAGGCGCGCAAGAACATGCAGATGTTCGAGCAGGCACTATCGATGTGGAGCCCGTTCACGGGCATGCCAGGCAAGCGTGGCGAGGGCAAGGGCGATAAGGCCGCGCCGGAGGCGAAGGCCGCCGATCCGAACGAGATCAGCGAGCTCAAAGCGCAGCTCGCGAACATGCAACAAAAGATCGACAAGCTGTCGCAGGACCGCGACTGAGCGTTCAACGAAGCACTGACAAAAGAAGCGATCGCCAGAGCGATCGCTTTTTCATTTCAGGTGCGAGCGCCGGCGGCGCGCCGCTCGGTCAGTGCTCGACGCCGCCGATGGAGAGATCGCGCCGCGCCACGCGGATGCCGATCGTAAAGCCAGCAACGACGTCGATGGCGGTGGCCACCATGACGAGGAAGAACGTCGACGTTGCTGCCTGCGGCACCAGCAGGAACTCGACGAGGCAGGCGATGAAGACGAGCATCGAGAGGCCGTGATCGACGAGCGAGGCTGTGCTCGTGTAGGTCGCTTTGATCAGCTCGCCGAACAACAGGAACAGCGTGACAAGGATGATCAGGTCGCCGACCGTGAAGCGCCAGACGCCGCCGCTGAGCATGTTCAGCTCGAACAGCGCGCTGTTCAGGACATCCGTGCCGCCCGACAGGAACACCACCGCGTTATAGAGGATGAACGCGAGGACAATGGACGGAATCGACCTGAGCGACATAACGCATTCCCCCTGTTGAGCCGGGCACGGTCAGCCTTGGCAGACCGTTTCTGCCACGCGGGCATTGCCGCTGCAACGCCGAAAGGGCGCTTGGCGTGCCATCCCAGCGACACGCTGTCGCCGCCGCATCAGCTCAGACGTCGGCCTTCGGCGCGAGGATCTGACGACCGCGGTACTTGCCGGTCTTGAGGTCGATATGGTGGGGACGGCGGCGCTCGCCGGAGTCCTTGTCCTCGATATAGGTCGGGGAGGTGAGCGCGTCATGCGAGCGGCGCATGCCTTGCTTCATGCGCGAGACTTTCTTCCGCGGAACTGCCATCGTCTAACTCCGTGCTGAGTCCGGGTGGTGCGGGGCTAAATGCGCCGCGCTCGGGCCTTCGCAAGCCCGTCCAAACCCCGGCTATGGGAAGCTCAAATCCTATCGACACCCCGCACGGCTCATCCGGGCCGGGGCGCGCGTGGGGCGCCTTATAACGACATTCCGGGGGGAGTGCCAGAGCCTTGGCGAGCCTTAACGGCGGCGATCGACGCAAAAGGAGGCCTCGCGGTTCCTCGCTGCGCGGGCTTGGATCACCGAGGCCCGGTGCGCGGTGCGTGGGCTCGGAGAGCCGGCATCACGCACGATCGGGTTGGGCAGGACGACCGCCAACTGGGCCGCTTGACGCGTGCTGAGGCCTGCGGCCGAGCGGCCGAAGTGGGCCCGCGAGGCAGCCTCGGCCCCGAAGATGCCGGGGCCCCATTCGACGATGTTGAGGTAAACCTCGAGGATGCGCCATTTCGGCCAGGCCAGCTCGATGGCGAAGGTGAGCGGTATCTCGATCAGCTTGCGCAGATAGCTCTTGGTGGGAAGCAGAAACAGGTTCTTCGCCACCTGCATGGTGATGGTGCTGGCGCCCCGTGGGTACCCGTCGGTGGCGCGACGAATGGCGTTCGCAGCCTCCACGAAATCGACGCCCCAGTGCTGACAGAAGCGGCCGTCCTCGGCGACGATCACGGCGCGCGTAAGGTTGGGTGAGATGCGCTCGAGCGGCACCCATTGTTTGTGGATCGGCGTACCGCTCACCCATTGCAGCGCCATCAACGCCGAAACCGGTGGGTTGATGAAGCGGTAAGCCGCAATCAACAGCAGTACGGCGATGAACCAGCCGCAGAAGACGAGAAAGGCGACGTTGGCTGTCCGACGGACCATGTCCCGGTAGTCGCGCGCGGGCGCCTGCTGCGTGTTGGGCGACGCGACGGCAGCGCTGCGCAGCGCCGGTTCGCTGCGCTCGAACGTCGGCTCGCGGCGCATCGGGCGCGGCGGCGACCAGGCAGCCGCGATATCGTGCTGAAGCCTTACTGATTGCGCCGGAGGCGCCAGATGTGGCGTCGATTGGGGTTCGGGCTCGGGCTCGGGTTCTGGCTTCGATTGGTATGGCTCATGCGCCACCGGCCCAGCGCGGACCGGCTCGTGCAAGACCGGCTCCGCGAGAGGCGGTTCGGCAGCGGCCGGTTCGTCGCGCGGCGGCACTTGCTCGATGGGTGCGGGCGCCGCTTGGGGGATGATCGGCGGGCGCCGATCGGATGGCGGCAGCACCGCGAATGGAACCGGTTCGACAGTGAAGTAATTCGCTTCTGCCGGCTCGGCGGCTGGATCGGCAGCCGAAGGCGGTGTCGTCTCCAACGGATCGGGCCACGGCGTTTCGATGAGCGGCTCTGCCGCGGCGGATGGCCCATCGGGGCTAGCAGGCGCCGATATCTCCTCTGGTTCAGCGGGCGTGCTTTGCGCTGATGGCTGCTCCGCTGGCGACTTACCCGGCGTTGGCGGGGTCAGCGCTTCCTCCAGGACGTGCGTCCAACTCGGGACCGGCTCCTCGGAAGGCGGCGCGTCGGCGGCAACCGGAGTGGGCGGCTGGTAGTCGACGGCATGCGCGACATCGACCGGCGCCTGCGGATACCGTCTCACCGGCTGCGTCGTCTCGCGGTCCAACGCCTCAAAGTGGGCGCGCTCGATCG
Organism: Hyphomicrobium sp.; assembly: GCF_009026145.1. Taxonomy (GTDB): domain Bacteria; phylum Pseudomonadota; class Alphaproteobacteria; order Rhizobiales; family Hyphomicrobiaceae; genus Hyphomicrobium_A. The sequence goes on along the minus strand of NZ_WBUE01000017.1, from coordinate 79,385 downwards.
TGTCGGGCTCAGCCTCCGCCGGCGAGTCGACAGGGCTCTCGTCCGGAGGCAAACCTGTGCCGTCGGCCGCCGGTTTCGCTGGCTCTGAATTCGCCGCAGCCGTATTGGCGACGGCCGGCCGAGGAGGATCGGACCTTTCCATACTGTGCTTGCATCGCCCCGGTGCTATATCCGCAGCGCTGTCGCCCGCCGCCAAACGGCGTGAGGCGGGCCGGCCCGACGCTAGTAGGTAATCCGAAATGACGTTCGTGCAAAGGCTCGGCGCCGCCGCGGGGCATATCGAGCGGCGCCTCACCGAATTGCTCGCAGAATGCGGGCCAGAAAAGGGCGAGCGCCTCGGCGCGGCCATGCGCCACGCGCTGCTCGACGGCGGCAAGCGCTTCCGCCCTTTCCTCGTCATCGAGAGCGGGGGGCTGTTCGGCCTCGAGGCACCGGCCGTGCTCGATGCGGCGGCGGCATTCGAATGCGTGCACTGCTATTCGCTCGTTCACGACGACCTACCGTCAATGGACGACGACGACACGCGGCGCGGGCGCCCGACGGTGCACAGGGCGTTCGACGAGTGGACGGCAATCCTTGCCGGCGACGCGCTGCTGACACTCGCTTTTGAAATCGTCGCGCGTCCGCAGACGCATGCCGATCCGGCGGTGCGCACCGAGCTGGCGCGCATTCTCGCACACGCAGCCGGCGGACGCGGCATGGTGCTCGGGCAGATGCTCGACCTCGAAGCGGAAAAGCGCGGCGAGCCGCAGCAGCTAACGGCTGAGCACGTGCGGCGCCTGCAGGGCTTGAAAACCGGCGCCCTTATCGCGGCCTGCTGCGAGGCGGGCGCCGTGCTGGCGCATGCTTCGGACGAGGAGCGCGCCGCGCTCAAGCGTTACGGCGAGGGTCTCGGTCTGGCGTTTCAGATCGCCGACGATTTGCTCGACGCGGAAGGCGATGCCGCGGTGATGGGCAAGGCGGCGGGGAAGGACAGCGCCGCCGGCAAGGCGACGCTCGTCTCGCTGATCGGCATCGTCGAAGCGCGCGCACGACTGACCGAGGCGGTGGGCCGTGCTGCGCGCGAGCTCAATCGCTTCGGCGCTCGCGCGACACCTCTCATCGAGGCAGCGCAATTCACGGCAAGCCGCGGATACTGAAGCACAAGAGCAAGAAAGGCACCGCTCGGTGCTCGAGCGACGCCTTGTTGCCCCGTTCGACTTCAGAAGCGGTAGTTTAGGCCGACGCGCGCGGTATGAAAGTCGGTCTCGGTAGTGTAGGTGCCGGCGGGGCTCGACAAGGTTTGATCGCCAAGATCGACGTAGAGATATTCCGACTTCAGCGACCAGTTCGGCGCAAACGCCCATTCGATACCGCCGCCGAGCGTATAGCCCGTTTCCCAATCGTCGCTGGTCAAAGTTGCGCCCGGCGCAGCGACACTCTGATTGAGGTCGGCGAACGCCCAGCCGCCGGTGACATAGAGAAGTGCCGGGCCGGCGGCGTAGCCGATGCGGCCACGCAACGTGGAGAACCACTCGATGTCGGTGGTGACGTTCGTAAGCCCGCCGCTCAAGGTCGTCGTATCGCTGATATCGGCGCCCTGCAGATCGGCTTCGAGGCCGAGCACCAGGGCACCGAACTGTGCGTTGTAGCCGATCTGACCGCCGCCGAACCAGCCGTCGGGGTTGAGCGCACCGCTGCCACCGCCGCTGAATGCGGCACCATTGTCATTGCCCCATCCGTAGCCGGCATTGGCGCCGAAGTAGAGCCCTTGCCAGTCCCAGGGCCCGGCGCGCACCGGCTCATAGATGGGTTCTACCGGCGGCGGCGGACGGTAGGGTCCGAGGTCGGCCGCGAGGGCGGCGCTCGACCACGCACCGGCGGCGATGCCGGCCAACAGGACTTGTTTCATGGCGAGTAATCCCCGTTGGTTTGCTAACCGAGCGGCAAACGCGGGTCTCGTTGCGGAGTTCCCGCGAACCGGCCATGCGGGCGGTCCGGTGTTGGGGGAAAGCTATGTGCGACCAATGACCTAAGCTTGGCGATGCGTGGGCCGGATGGCCCCACATGGGGCTAAATGAAGGAGGCTGCCGTTAAAGCCCGGGGCCACCTTTGTCCTTCTCGCGCGGATCGCCCGACTCCGGCTTCTTGGAATCGAAGATCTGCTCGGTGTGGGCGCGCGCGCCGGCAACCTGGCTCGCCGTCAGCCTGCACTCGTTGCTCTTGTCGAGCAGCGCAAAGGCGCGGTTCGGTTTGTCGACGAACTCGGTGCGTGCAACTTTGCCGTCGCCGTTGGCGTCGTAGTAGCCGAAGTCGACGGTCTCGAACATGCGATCGGTGGAGATGACCTTGGCATACTCGGTGCGATCGAGGCTGCCGTCATGATTGGCATCGGCGCCGTCGAACAGCTCGGCGGCATAGGCCTTCCACTCCTCGCAAGTGACCATGCCATCGCGATTGCGGTCCCAGCTGCCGGCGGCGGAGAGGAACACGCGATCAGTATCGGGCAACGACGATGTTCCAGAGCAGGCAGCAAGGATGAGCAGCACGCTCGCTGAAGCTGCACGCGCGGCGAAGCGAGAGGCGAGCATTGTTGTTCTTGTCATTGTCGTTCCCCCAAAAGGCGCGACCGCGCCTCAAGCCCTATGCCGTTCCGGCGGCGGAGCCTCGACCGATGCCGACGCGCCGAATCGGCGCTCGATATAGTCCTCCACGATTTTCTGGAATTCAGCGGCAATGTTCGGCCCGCGCAGGGTTGTCGACTTCTTTCCGTCGACGAATACCGGGGCGGCGGGGGCCTCGCCGGTACCGGGAAGCGAGATGCCGATGTCGGCGTGCTTCGATTCGCCCGGGCCGTTGACGATGCAGCCCATCACCGCAAAGTTCAGCGTCTCGACGCCGGGATAGCGCCGCCGCCATTCGGGCATGCGCTCCGAGATCATGTCCTGCACATTGCGGGCCAGCTCCTGGAACACAGTGGAGGTCGTGCGGCCGCAGCCGGGACAGGCCGTGACGACCGGCATGAACGACCTCAACCCCATCGACTGCAGGATCTCCTGCGCCACGCGCACCTCCAGCGTGCGGTCGCCGCCCGGCTCGGGGGTCAGCGACACACGGATGGTGTCGCCGATGCCGGCCTGCAGCAAGAGGCCGATGCCGGCGGTCGAGGCGACGATGCCTTTCGAGCCCATGCCAGCCTCGGTGAGGCCAACGTGCAATGCGTAGGCACTGCGCGCAGCGAGCATGGTGTAGACGCTGACGAGGTCCTGCACGGCAGAGACCTTGGCCGACAGGATGATGTCGCCCGCGGTGAGGCCGAGCTCCTCGGCGCGAGCGGCAGAGATCAGCGCCGACTGCACGATGGCCTCGTGCATGACGGCGCGCGCGTCCTTGGGCTCGGCGGAGCGGGCGTTCTCGTCCATGAGCCGCGTCAATATCTCTTGATCGAGCGAGCCCCAGTTGACGCCGATGCGCACCGGCTTCTTCCAGCGCAGCGCCGTGTCGATGATGGCGCCGAACTGCCGATCCTTCTTATCCTTGAAGCCGACGTTTCCGGGATTGATGCGGTACTTGTCGAGCGCCTCGGCAGCGGCTGGATTGTCGGCCAGCAACGTGTGGCCGTTGTAGTGAAAGTCGCCGACCAACGGCGCCGTGACGCCGCGTTGCGCCAGGCGGTCGCGGATGTGCGGCACCGCTTTGGCCGCCTCGTCGCGATCGACGGTGATGCGTACAAGCTCGGAGCCGGCGCGGGCGAGTGCCGCCACTTGCGCCACCGTCGCCTCGACGTCGGCGGTGTCGGTGTTGGTCATCGACTGCACGGCGATGGGCGCACCGCCGCCGACCGCTACACCCGCGACGCGGACGACATGCGATCTGCGCCGAGAGGCGATGGGTTCGGTGGCCGAAGCCTGCATGGCTCTCATTTCCGCCAGTGGCACCAAGCGTCTAACTAATCCAGCGCCCACAACTTGGCCAGAGGGCGGCGCCACTCCTCCCTACGGCCCCCGCGCCCCCGGGCGCCCAAAAGCGGCCCAGCTGAGCGACAGCCCGGCCACGATGGACATGACGATCACAATCGAGGGTCCACCGGGGCTGTCGACTGTGGCGGACAGCCACAGTCCGACGATGACGCTCGCCGCCGCGATGAGGGCGGTTAACAGCACCATGCGCTCGGGCGTGCCCACCAGCGGCCGGGCGGCGACCGCCGGCACGACGAGGAAGGCCATGACGAGCAGGATGCCGACGATCTTCATGGCAACGGCGATTGTGACGGCGAGCAACACGATGAACACCGTGCGCACCGTCTCGCGATCGACACCCTCGGCGGCGGCCAGTTCCTCATGCACAGCCAGACGCAACAGCGGCTGCCACAGCCAGGCGACGACGGCGAGCACTGCGGCTCCGCCGATGACGATGACCGCGACGTCGGTGGCGGTGACGGCGAACACGTCGCCGAACAGGAAGCCGGTGAGGTCGACCGGCGCCCCCTTGATCATCGAAGTGGCGATGACGCCGGCGGCAAGCGCCGCGTGATGCAGGAGCCCGAGGATCGAGTCGAGCCCGACGAGCCTCTGGCGGCCGAACCAGAGCAACAGCCCAGCGACGGCCAGCGCGACGACAAGCACGCCCCACGTAACATCCATCTGTAACGCCAGCCCAAGCGCGACGCCGATGAGCCCCGCCTGCGCGACCGTCTCGCCGAAGTAGGCAAGGCGCTGCCAGACGACGAAGCAGCCGAGCGGCGCGGCGACGGCGGCGAGACCGAGACTGGCGATGAGAGCGCGGACGAGAAACGGCTCGAGCACTACTTCTCTCCGCCTGCAGGATCGTCCGCCGCTTCTTCCGTTACCGGATGCGGAACACCGGCGAGGTCATGGCTGTGATCGTGGCGGTGGCGATAGACGGCAAAGGCGCGCGCCGCCTCAGGACCGAACAGGCGCCCGTAGGCGGGATGCTGCGCCACCGCCTCGGGGACGCCGGAGCAGCAAACGTGGTGATTGAGGCAGATGACGCGGTCGGAGCGCGCCATGACGATGTGCAAGTCGTGTGAGACGAGCAGCACGCCAAAGCCGGCCGCATCGCGCAGCTTGCCGATCAGGTTGTAGAGATCGGCCTCGCCGGTGTAGTCGACGCCCTGCACCGGCTCATCGAGCACCAAGAGATTCGGCCGACGCAGAAGCGCACGCGCCAGCACCACGCGCTGTAGCTCGCCGCCCGACAGCTCGCCGAGCTGCTGGTGACGCACGGACGTTGCATCGACGCTCGCCAGCATGCTGCTGATGCGGTCTGCGCTGTCATCGCTGCCGAGCATGAGGAAGCGCTCGACCGTCATGGGGATGACCGCATCGCTATCGAAGCGTTGCGGAACATAGCCGATGCGTAGATCGCGGCGCCGACGGACCTCGCCGCGATCGGGCTTCTCCAGGCCGAGCAGCACGCGCACCAGCGTCGTCTTGCCGGCGCCATTGGGTCCGATGAGCGTGACGATCTCGCGCTCATGAATGTCGAGATTGACGTCGATGAGCTGCTCGCGGCCGTTGCGAAAGATGCCGACGCCGCGCGCCGAGATGAGCGCGGTCGCATCGAACGGCGTGGCATCTGGCGCACGCCCATGCGCATGCGCGCAGACGTGACCGCGACCGTGGCCGCACGGCTGTGATGCCGCCATGGCCACTCCATCGCTCTCCGGCATCGGCGGTTTAGTCCTTCTTAGCCTGGCAACTGCGGCACAGCCCGGAGACCTCGACGAATTTCACCCGCGGCTGAAACGACGCCTCACGCGAGAGGCGGTCAATGGTGTCGAAGATGCCCTCCGAGTCGACCTCCTGCACGGTGTTGCACTTCTCGCATGACAGGAAGATCGGGCGGCGGCCGGTACGATGGTCCAGCCGGCGGCAGGCGAAGAACGCGTTCTTGCTTTCCAGCCGGTGGATGACGCCGGCCTCGAGCAGCGCATCGATGGCACGGTAGACGGAGATCGGCGCCAGGCGGGTGCCCTTCTCGGCCAGCTTGGCAAGAATGTCATAGGCACCGATCGAAGCGTGCGTAGCGGCGATCTCCTCGAAAACGTCCTGGCGCAGTTTGGTAAAGCGCAGGTTCTTTTCGGTAAATGCCTGGTTAGCTCGTTCGACGGCTTTTGCCAATTTGCGCTCCGCCTGGGTCAACGACGACGCACTATGTTGCTTGGCGGTGGCCTCGGTCATCGTTTCATCCCAAGCGTTTCTGTTTGAGTCACTGTATACCAGAGCGCCTGCGCGGCATAGGCGGATGCGGGAAACGGATCATAAACCTACCCGCGCGCCATCCCTTTTCCGCCACCATCATATGGTTGCTAGCCGGCACCGGACAATGGAAGTCGGGAGCCGGTGCCGGACTGTGGCGCCATGTCGAAGCTCTCTCGCGTGTCAATTTTCGAGAGCCATAAACAGCAAATATGCCTTCTCAATCCGCGTATATCGTCGCGGCCAGGCGCACTGCTATCGGTCGCGTCGGCGGCCTGCACAGGAACCGGCGCATCGAGGAGCTGTGCGCGCCGCTCGTCGGTGTTGCATTGCAGGATAGCGGTCTCGAGCCTGCGCAGGTCGACGAGCTGATCGTCGGCAACGCCACGCAGGGGGGCAACCCGGCGCGGCTTATCGCGCTGGCCGCGGGGCTCCCCGAGACGACACCAGCAGCCACGCTCGACCGTCAGTGCGGCTCCGGCCTCGATGCCATCCTCGCCGCCGCGCGCGCCGTGTCGCTTGGCGATGCGCAGACCATTGTCGCCGGCGGGGCCGAAGCAATCTCCATGGCACCCTGGCGCGTGGCTAAGCCGCGCAGCCTGCAGCAGCTTCCCCGCTTTCTCAGCCACGAGCCGGGCTCCGGCGACGAGCGCGAAGGCCCGGCCCACATCGAATCATCCGAAGCGCTGGCGGCGGAGCTCGGCATTGGCCGCGCCGAGCAGGACGCCTACGCGCTGCGTTCGCATCTCAAGGCCGAGCAGGCGCGCGAGGGTAAGCGCTTCATCGGCGAGATCGCCCCTCTGCGCGCCAACGCAGAAGAGGCGCGCGACCAGAGCTCCGTGGCACCCGACTTCAAGGATTTGGCGCAGCAGGCTCCCTACCTGCCCGATGGCACCCTGACGCCCGGCAACACCTCGAGCCTGCATGACGGGGCGGCGATGGCCGTAGTTGTATCGAAGAGCGTGTGGGCCTCGCTCGGCAAGCCGCGCGGCTTGCGCCTCGTGGCACACGCTGCGCGCGGCACGGCGCCTGACAACGAGGCGGCCGCACCCATCGAAGCGATGCAGAAATTGAAAGCCGGCTTCAACGGTTACAGGCCTTCCGACATCGGCGTCATTGAGATGAGTGAGTCCTCCGCCGCCCAGGCGATTGCCCTCATCCGCAGCCTTGAGGTCGATGAGGACCTCGTCAATCCGGATGGCGGCGCGTTGGCTCGCGGGCACCCGTTCGCTGCTGCGAGCTCGGTGCTCGTGGCGCGACTTTTCACCCGCCTCGCACGCGGTGAGAACAAGGGACCGCCGCTCGGCATCGCGACGCTGGGCGTCGCCGGCGGCATGGGGCTCGCGGCCCTGTTCGAAGCTGTCTAACGCCGCAACACGCATTGAATAATCGGCGAGGCGCGACCGTCGCCGCCGAGCTCGCGCGCAGGTGCCGCTTGCACCGACGGGGTGTCGACCCCAATTCTCTCCAGCGCGCGACGCTCGACAATCCTGGCCCAGTCGGAGAGCCCAAAATCAGGTCCTCGTGCATGGGATCGCCGCAATCCTGCCCCGAAGTGGCCAGGAGCTGTGGTCATCGTGCATCGTCGCGTGACCTTTGCGCCGCTGTGAAATCGCGGCATGCTGGATCCGGCGTCAGCCGGCTAAGCGGGAACTGTATATGGACGTGAAGCAGGCTTTGGACGCCGTAATGGCCAACCCGGCCGCCTACGCGCGCAGCATTCTCCTGACCGTTGTGGTGATCGCCGCCCTCATTGCTCTGTTCAAGGTGGGGCCGCGGCTGTGGCGCGTTATCGAGGAGGTGTTCTTCACCTACTGGCAGCTCGCCATGCTCGGCACGGCGGCCGTCGCCCTCTCCCTGGCCGGCGGCTGGACCACCTGGGACGGCATGACGAATTTCACCGGCGAGCCGGTGTTGTCGTTCATGTTCACCTTCGGCATCCACGGCGTGATGCTGATCGTCGCCTGGCTGATCGGCGAGAGCTTCGCCACCGGCATGAGCACCGTGCCACGCTCGGGCATTGCTCGGGTGACCGCGCCGCTGATCGTCGTCATCGGCCTTGCCGTGGTGCTGCTCGCCGCCGCTGTCGGCTTCTACCAGTGGAAATACGGCATCGAGGCCGACTACTGGATCAAGGCGCTTACCGCCGCCGGCCTCATCTTCGGCGTGCTCGGCTTCATAGCCGTGTTCGCGCGCACCGATGTCGTTGCGCCGTACGCGCAGGCGCTGCGCATCATGGCCAAGAACTCGATGCTGTGGGTGATGTTCCTCGCCTGCATGTCGACCTCGGTGTTCTTCTCCTTCGACAGCCGCTTCAACGTCGTCTTCCCCCAGGACCAGCGCGAGCGCGTGTCGGAGATGCGCGCCACCAACCAGGTCTCGGGCATCATCGCCGACATCGGCACCACCATCGCCAACCAGGAGCTGGAGCAGACCTCGGCGCTGTTCCAGAGCGAGGGCTGGCACGCCTACGAGGGCCAGCTCGACCGCCTCGCAGGGGCGGCGCAGGGCTCGACCGGCGAGATCGAGAAGTACTTCAACGACCAGATCGAAGCGCGCAACCGCGGCATCAAGGAGCAGCAGGAGCGCATCACCACGGCGCAGAGCGGCCAAGCCGGCATCGCCGGCAAGAAGACGTCGCTGACCGACGAGCTCGCCCGCCTCGAAGGCGATCGCGCGACGCTCGCCGCCGACTACGCGGCAACGAAGACCGAGCTCGACAGCCGCGCCAAGGCGATCGACGCCAAGCGCGTCGAGGCCATGGCCGAAGGTAAGGGCGTCGAGGGAACCCTCAAGGAGGGCCGCGGCCCCGTCTACCGCCAGCTCATGGGCGAGCTGGGCAAGATGCAGGCCGCCTACAAGATCCAGGACGACCGCGTGAAGGACGCCAAGAAGCGTCTCGACACGGCGGAGGCGCGCATCTCGCAGATCAAGCGCGAGCTGGCCTCGATCGACGGCGAGCTCGCCAAGTACAAGGGCGAGGAGGAAACCGCCGCGCAGCGCATCCGCATGGTGCAGGAGAATATTGCCGGCGAGGACGCCAGCCAACGCATCGACCCCGGCCGCGTGCTGCCCGCCTTCGAGACGGCACGCGCCGAGTTCCGCCAGCGCCCCGATGCCGCGCACCTCGCCGAGGTGCAGCAGCGCTGCTCGCAGCTCTACAGCGCCATGTTCGCGGCCGACGTGACGAAGCCGAAGGTGGCCGGCATCGACTGCGACCCGAAGCAGGCGAGCGAGGCGGCGGCGGCGTTGTTCACGCTGCAGGCCGGCACCAAGGCGTTCAATGCCAATTGCGTCGGCGGCGACAAGCTCGCCGCGCAGCGCTCGACGGATGCGTTGTTCGGCTTTGCGGTGAAGTGCCTTTCCGACAGCGGCCTGCCCAGCCGGCAGACGGACGAATTGCGCACCAAGATCAGCTTTGCCGAGATGAATCGTGACGACAAGGCGCATCGCTTCGTCGTCTCCTGGAATGCCTTCCAGGACGGCAACCGCTTGGCCTACCTGGCGCTGGCCATCGCCATCGGCATCGATAGTCTCATCTTCATGACCGGCCTGTTCGGCGCCAACGCGGTGCGCTCGCCGCTCGCCGACGTGCCATCGGCAAAGGGCCGCAACTCACAGCAGCTCGAGGCCATCGTCGAGAACGCGCTGCTCCCCGACACGCTCGACAACGCGCGCGCGACGCTCAACGCCATGCGGCCGATCACCAATGCGTCCGGCTTCATGGCCGAGGTGCGCCCGGAGCTGCTCGATGCGCACGCCGAGCGGCAGGTCTTGGGCGTGCTCAACGCCGGCGCAACCATCAACGCCGTCGAGTACGATGAGGCGCAGGGCCGCTATCTCGTGCGGGCCGAGCTGTACGAGTTCCTCTCCATCGTCGCCAAGCGCTCGTTCGAGGCCGACAAGGCCAACGTCGATCTGGCCGAGCTAGAGAAGATCGTCGGCGTGGCGCTGCTGCCCGACATCAACCAGAACGCCGAGACGGTGCTGCACTACATGCACCCGATCGACGAGGACCGCGGCTTCACCGCCGAGATCAATCTCGGTGAGGTGGCGGACGAGCACAAGCGCACGGTGCGCTCGACGCTCAACGCCGGCGCCACCCTGGGGCGCGTGCAGCGGCGCGGCAAGAACGCCCACGAGTTCTGGATCCACCGCGACCTTTACAAGACGCTGGCGCGCATCCGCGCGCGCACGCTGTTCTCCGACTACGCGCGTCCGCGGATCGGTCAAGGTGGCGAGCGGCGGGGCAGCCTCATTCCCGACTCCACGCGGGCTATCGAGCACAAGCCGGCCAAGGCTCTCATCGACGACGAGCCCTCGACCGAGATCCGCGAGGGATTCCTCACCGAGCTATTGGCGGCGTTGAACATCAAGCCCGAGGCGTGGGGACGCGTGTCGGGCGCCGCCTATGGCGCTGCCATTGCCGCCAACGATGCGTTCGGCCGCGCGCGGCGCGTCAACTCGGCGCTCGATTCGGTGCTGCGCAAACGCGAGGACGAGGCGCGTCTTTCGTTCGACGAAGCATACAGGCTGCTCAAGAGCAAACTGAAGCCGCAGGCGAGCTGGGATCAGCAGCTGCTCGATGATGCCTATCAGGAGCTCGATCAGCACTGGGCCGTGCTCATGCTGCTCCCAAACGGGCCTTACGAGTCGCTCCTGCAGGACCTTGTCGAAAGCTTGGAAGCCGATGCGGGCGCGGGGCGGCTGTCCAACGATCAGGCGGCGCTCTATGGGGCCGCGCGCACACTGGGTGACGCTCTACGGGCGAGCGCGCGCAGCAATGAAGCCTCCTGGCGCCGCTTGGAGATGCGGTTTGACGAAGTTCCACGCGCCGAAGCGCGCGTCGCTGGAGACGGCAGCCGCACGCTGAACTAACGCCGTCGCCTTCGCCAATTCCGTGCCCCGCGTTGCGCCTCGGCAACGCGGGGCATTCCCTTTTTTCAGCCATTGCGGCGACGCCGTTTCGCCATCGCCCGAGCCCGCTTCCGCCGCGGCAGAGCATTAGCTTGGCGGCTCATTTCAGTTGAGGAGATATTGCGATGTCGAAGATCCGTACCGCGGCGCTCGTTATTGCACTCAGCGCCTCCTTCTTGCCCGCCCCAGGCGGGGCCGCCGAGCTGAAGCTCGAAGCCGATCTCGGCCAGACCGTTCTTTCCGCCTCCAAGCCCGGCAACGTCTACCTGCGTCTCAGCTTGAAGAGCCTCGCTGCCGGCAAACGCGAGAAGCGTACGCCGGTCAACGCGGCGATCGTCATCGATCGCTCCGGCTCCATGCAGGGCGAGCGCATCGCGGCCGCCAAGGAGGGCGCGCGCGTGGCGCTGAAGCGCCTGTCGTCCGACGATACCGTCGCGCTCATCGCCTACAATCACGAGGTGGACGTGCTGAGCCCGGCGGCACCGTTGCGCAATTCGCGCGACAAGCTGCTCGAGGCCATCGACCGGCTGCACGCCGACGGCACCACGGCGCTTTACGATGGCGTCAAGGAAGGCGGACGGCAGGTCGAGGAGTACGTCTCCGACAACAACGTCAACCGCGTGATCCTGCTCTCCGACGGCCTTGCCAATGTCGGCCCGTCGAGCCCCGGCGAGCTGGCCGAGCTCGGCCGCAAGCTCGCCAGCAAGGGCATCTCTGTCTCGACCATCGGCCTCGGGCTCGACTACAACGAGGACCTGATGCAGCGTCTCGCCGCGGCTTCCGACGGCAACCACGTGTTCGTCGAGCGCCCGAGCGACCTCGCCGAGATATTCGACCGCGAGTTCGGCGACGCCCTCTCGGTGTCGGCGCGCGACATCACCATCATCATCGAGTGCAGGGCGGGCTTCACGCCGAAGCGCATCCTCGGCCGCGACGGCAGCGTCGACGGTAACAAAGTCACGCTGAAGCTCAACCAGCTGCAGGCGGACAACGAGCGCTACGTCGTCGTCGAGCTCGAGGCGCCAGAGGGGCGCACCGAAGGCGCCGCCGATGTCGCCGACGTATCGGTCACCTACGTCGACCTCGACAACGGCGGCAAGCCGGCGCGCGCCGAGGCCAAGCCCAGCGTGCGCTTCTCCTCCAATGCCAAGGAAATCGAGGACGGCCTCAACAAGCCGGTGATGAGCCAGGTGACGCAGCAGATCGCCACCGAGAACAGCGAGCAGGCGGTGGAGCTGCGCGACAAGGGCGATATCGAGGGCGCGCGCAAGGTGCTGGAGGAGAACGCCGAGTACATCAAGCGCTCGCGTGACGTGTACGCCTCCGGCGCGGCGCCGGCTCCGACGGCATCCGTCGGCGCACTCACCGACCTCGAGAACAAGAGCCGCGAGGCGGCGGGCAGCCTCGGGGCCGGAGACTGGGACCGTACGCGCAAAATGATGCGCCACGACCAGCACAAGGCGAAGGTGCAGCAGGCCTATTGACGACGGCGCGTATTGCTGCGGTGACCCGGAGGGTCGGACACCGCCATCCTGTCATTCTCGGGCTTGTCCCGAGGATGACAGTGGAGGGACCGCGCTCGCCCCTTACAGCTTGAAGGGGACGACCTTGGAGCGCTGCTCGCCCAGCCCCTCGACGCGCAGGACGAGTTCATCGCCGGGCTTCAAATACTCCGGCGGCTTTTTGGCCGAGCCAACGCCCGGCGGCGTGCCGGTGGTCACTACGTCACCCGGCTCCAGCACCATGAACTGCGTGATGTAGGAAAGCAGGAACGGGATCGAGAAGATCATCGTCGACGACGAGCCCGTCTGTTTGCGCTCGCCGTTGACGTCGAGCGACATGGCAAGGTTGTGAACGTCCGGGATCTCGTCCGGCGTCGCCAGCCACGGCCCCAGCGGCCCGAACGTCTCCGCCGACTTGCCCTTCACCCACTGCCCGGCGCGCTTCACCTGGAAGCGCCGCTCGGACACGTCGTTGCACAGGCAATAGCCGGCGATGTGCGCCATGGCATCCTTCTCCTCGACATAGCGGGCTCGCGTGCCGACGACGAAGGCGATCTCCACCTCCCAATCCATACGATCGGAGTTCTTCGGATACATGATGTCGTCGTTGGGCCCGACGATGCAGTTGGCGAGCTTGTTGAAGAGGATCGGCTCGACCGGGATCTCCTGCCCGGTCTCCTTGGCGTGATCGGCGTAGTTGAGGCCGATGGCGATGAACGAGCGCGTGCCGGCGATGGGCGGCCCCAGACGGACGCCGGCCGGCGCCAGTGGCAGCGTATCAGGGTCGAGGGCGCGCAGCCCGTCGAGCGACGCGGGCGACAGGGTCGCTCCGGTGAGGTCTGGGATGTGGCTGGAGAGGTCGCGGACGTTGCCGTGGCTATCGATGAGGCCCGGCTTTTCTGCGCCAGGCTGGCCAAAACGCACAAGCTTCATGAAGTCAGCGCTCGCAGGTAGGTGAGATTGAGGGCGGGAGGCGGGTAACGAAGTACTCGCTATCGCACTCTGCAGCCGCCGGCAACTCACAGGGGCACCTGCGCATCTGGCCGGCGAACGCTCAGCCGCGTCAAGCGCGATGCTACTACGGGTCTTTCGACCTTGCCTGAGCTGCTCAAGCAAAGAAATACGCGAGCAACGCCAGAATGAGCAGCGCGTGCGCAGCCGTAGCAAGGACCGCGAACACAAAGCCGCGGTAGGTCCGATAGTGATAGCGCAGATCGGCATCGGTGACAGTTTCGATAGGAAATGCCATCGGCTTTCCTCCTGCTGCCCTCCGCATTAGGCGAACCAAGGGCACGCGCCCTCGGTTCCCAACAGCTGTGTCGCGGCGAAGCTGATGGCCGCTTACTTGGCACCTGAGCCCTTTGCCGGCCCTGCCCCGCCGCGCTGCACGGAAACGAATGCCACGGGCAGGTGTTCCCCCGCTCCTCAGCAATCGCGGCGGCTGGCCTTGGCGGGCGAGCTGTCGAAAGAGGGCAGGCCGTTGGCGGAGAGGGTGGGATTTGAACCCACGATACCCTTGCGAGTATGCCGCATTTCGAGTGCGGTGCTTTCAGCCACTCAGCCACCTCTCCAAACCTGTCGCCCAGGCTGTACGCGCGGCGAGCATTTGGGTCGGCCGGCGGCGCCTGGAAGTTCGGAACGGTGCTCTTAAGAGAAACGCGTGGGCCTGACAAGCCTCAACGGTAGGCGTCGACGGCTGCCTGCTGGCGGCCCGGGGTCGAAGCGGCATGCACCTGCCGGAGCGCGCAGTGCTCGCGCTCCAAACGCTGCAAAGGCCGGCAGCTTGTCCGAGCGGCAGGCCTGGGCCGCTCTCAGTCACCCTGCTCGATGTAAATCTCGCCGCCACGCACCGTCACGAAGTACCGGTCCGGCTCGCTCAGCAACTGTACGATTTCCGTCAGCATTGGAGGGCTCCTTGATGTCCTGATGAGCCGACCGTAGCGGCGCCGCGTGGGCCTGCCTGTTCCCTCGGGTACAGTCCGACGACGAAAGTGCAGCCCGCGCAGGGGATTGCGGGGATAAACCCGGCTCGCAACTGGCCCGCGCGGCACCACCGGCCACAAAATGCCTCAGTCACGGTGAGCGGAGGGCAGTGCGATGCTAAACACGCAATCACTCGAATGGCTGATGGCTTGTGAGCGGCTGAAGGACGAGGTCACCGCGGTCGAGAAGCAGTGCGAAAGCATCCTCGGCCGCTTCGAGCACCTGCAGCGTGAACCGACGGCGGCCGAGCGCGATGCGCGCCGCCAAGCCTACCTCGACAACCGGGCGCGGCTGCGCGCTCTCAACAGCTCAATCGAGGCTATCAATGCGCGGCTGCGGGCGCGCGCCAGCTAAGCCATCGCCATTGAATCTGTGACGGCATTGCGCGGCGTTCCCAGGAATGCCGCGCTTTTCATTTGGGTAGAAATTGCCGATCGGAATTACGCCATCGGGGCTGCGAAAAGACGCCAGATCTCGCCCATCACATTGCCGAACAAGAATGCGGTCCACAGGTAAAGGCCGACGCCGGCCCACCAATGGCGATCATGTGACCGCGCCATGCTTTCAACCCGCTCCCGGCACGCTGCTGCGCACTCGGATGCAACCAATTTCAGTGCCTCTGTCACAGTCCCGTCCCTCCACCGCCGCGCAAAGTAGAGTCTCAGCGCGTCGTGGTTAACGCATTGCCAATGCGCCATTTATTTTCATTCTCCAACCGGCCGATCGGGGGTGCATGTACCGCCATGCACCAGGCTTTCGAACCGCAGGCCCCCTGGGTGGGAAATGCACAATGAGGCGCTGGCATGTGCATAGCGTGCAAAACGCCGGGCGGCGCGTTGGTGGGCAGATGCCGGCATGGTAGCAAATTGGCCGTCGCCTTCGAATGTGAAGAGGTGGTAAATTGAAAGCGTCTTGTCTTGCTATTGCATTTCTATTGGGATCGCTCCCGGTAGTTGCCGATGAATTGCCGCAGACAAGTAATGCGTGGCGTGCAAGCGAGGCCGCTCTGGCGCAGCCGGGCAGCTTCCAGTGGACAGTTGTCGACGAAACGGGCCGGGCAATGCCCCAGACCGCGACCGGGCTGAATGCCCGTGGCAAAGACGCTCCGGCGCGGGCCGCGCTGGCGCAAATGCGTAAGGAAACCGCCCGCCTGCTGGACGAGGCTCGACGGTCGTCCGTCAAAGTCGCGCGCATCCGCTACGATCTGCGCGTGAGATGCATCGTGGAGCAGGTCGCCGCCGAGCCGGACCCGCTGGCGAATGTCGCCATGCCGTGGATCTGGGGCGCGCCAAGCGAGGAAGAGGCAGCCAACGACACGGTCGAAATGTGCGAGGTCGACTACTCGCAGAAGGTGCGGTCACAGGCTGAGCCCGAGCCGCAAATGCGAGACTACACGGTGTCACTCCCCGTCGAGTGAATAATCGCAATCCCTTTGGTCTCTCGGGAATTGCGACTTGAGAAGCGCGCCGGGCCCGCGGGGTGTCCCGGCGCGCTGTGCTTTAAGGGCGCCGCCGACGCCGCGCCCAGTAGATGGCGAAGATGCCCATCCACAGCAGCAGCGCCACCACGTCGAGCAGCGTCGAAAGCTCCTTCAAGGCGTGCTGCCAGGGCCGGTCGGGTGCCCCAAGCCAAATGGCCGCGCTAACCAGCACGCCGGCCACGAGGCACAGCCCGGTCAGAACCCAGATCAGACGTACGGCGCGGCGAGTCATGCGGTGATCATAGCCGTCCGCGCCGGCTTGCGCGAGCACGCTCACGCATCATGGAAGACGGCAAGCTGGTACACGAGGCAGCCGAACAGCGGGTGTATCAATGCCAGCGAGAAGGCGAAGGTGCCATCCCCCCGGTCGCGGTGCTCGACCTGCATGTGGCCAGGATGCAGCAAACGCGGCAGCGGCAGGCGCCGGCCGGCCAACGCGAGAAAATAGCCAGCCGAGCGGAAGACGAGGGCGCCCTCCTCGACGCTGATGCGCAGCGCCATGCCGATGCCGCAGCCGACGTATTCCTCCAGCCCCGTGGGGCCGCAGAAGCGCTTTGCCGAGTGGATCGCCTGCGGGAAGCGGCCTGGCCGCGTGTAGATCCGGAGCCAGCTCTGCCCGCCGAGGCGCGCGTCCTCGGTAACGACCACGAGTGCCGGGCCCGTGGCGCCATTGGTGAGTGGCAGCGGCGAACCGATGGCACGGGCAAGGAACGCCAGCACGCGCCCCAGCCTCGATAGCTCGGTGGCGACGACGCGGCCCTGGTAGATGAGCGTCTCCTCGGGGCCGAGGCATTTGGAGAACCGGCGCCGTACGGCCTCGGGCAGTTGCGCCCAGGCTGCCTCGCCGACGAGCGTGCGGAACCGTAAGTCCCCGATCTCGGGCGATGTGACTGGCAGCGCGACCGGGGCCAGATCGCACGGCGGCTGCGCGTCGACTAAATTGCGTTCCTCCAGTGCCGGCACGGCGTGTCTCCCCCGTTCATGCCGACCGCGTTCCACGTGACGGCTTCCTATGGGACTTGCGCCCGGCGAAGCGGGCAATGGCGCCGCCCATGCGGATGAGCCGCATCAGCGTCGGCGCCGGCAGACGCATGATCTCGCCGAAGCTACGATCGACGGTCTCGGTGAAGTCGAGCATGGCGGAGAGCCGCTTGCGTATCCCCGGGGGAACACTGGCGTCGGCTTTCACCTCTGCGACGCAACTGCGCAAGACGGCGAGCGCAGGGTCGATCTCGCGTGCCTTGCGTCCCAGCGCAATGCGCCGGACCATTTCGAACATGTCGGCCTCGGCCTCGTAGTAGTCGCGTCGGTCGCCCATGGCATGCACGCGGCGGATGAGGTTCCAAGTCAGGAGCTCGCGCAGGCTGGTCGACACGTTCGAGCGTGCCATGCCCAGCCGCTCGGCGATGTCCTCGGCGGTGAGCGGAGATTCGCTGAGGTAAAGCAGAGCGTGGATCTGCGCGACCGAGCGGTTGACGCCCCACGAGGAGCCCATCTCGCCCCAGTGCACGACAAAGCGCTCCACCGTGCCGGGCAAGCTGTCAGTATGTACACTTGTTTCTGTCATTACAGAAATATGAGACGGGAGCGGCCGCTTTGTCAACGGTGTCTCGGGTGTCACTGCCGCGATTTTGGGCAGGAAACCGCCTCGATTATGCGCGCCGTGGCACAGTGATGCCGATATCGCCGCGTAGCCACGAGTGCTACGATGGCTACCTAGATCGCATTGCGGATTTTTCGCGGAAGACCAGCGGCCCTCACTCGACAAAGCGTTGCTTCGAGCAGGAACCGCGCGGACCGGCGCGCGTTACGGCCACCGCCCAGAGGAATTCCCCATATGCTCATCAACTACGGCTATGAGATCGGCATCTCGGTCCCCAGAGCCACCCCATTGATCTGCCTGCTCGACGTGCATCCCGAGCGGCGCAAGGACATCAACTCGGAGGCGCCGTTTCACGCGCTGCCCGCAGCGCCCTCGATGATGTACCTCGACGGGTTCGGCAATCAGTGCCGGAGGCTCATGGCGCCGGCCGGCGATATCATGCTGCGCCTCGACGGCACCATCGTCGATAGCGGCAAGCCAGACGAGGTGGCGCCGCACGCACGCGAAGTGCCCGTCGAGCTGCTTCCGCACTATCTGCTCAGCTTCCTGCTCGGCAGCCGCTACTGCGAGACCGATCGGCTCAGCCAAGTCGCCTGGGACCTGTTCGGCAGCGTCAAGCCGGGCTGGACGCGCGTGCAGGCCATCTGCGATTTCGTGCATAGCCACCTGACCTTCGGCTACGAGCATGCGCGGGGGACGCGCACGGCGCTGGAAGCCTTCGAGGAAAAGAAGGGCGTGTGCCGCGACTTCGCCCACCTGATGATCGCCCTGTGCCGCTGCCTCAACATTCCGGCCCGCTACGTCAACGGCTTCCTCGGCGACATCGGCGTGCCTCCCAGTCCGGCGCCGATGGACTTCAGCGCCTGGACGGAGGTGTACCTGGAGAACCGCTGGTGCACGTTCGATGCGCGTCACAACACGCCGCGCATCGGCCGCATCGTCGTGGCGCGCGGGCGCGATGCCACCGACGTGCCGCTGGTCAACTCCTTCGGCCCCCATACCTTGAAGACCTTCAAGGTGTGGACCGACGAGCGGCCTCCCGAGGTGCAAGCGGCGAGCGCCTAAAGCGCCTCCCGGATGCGAGATCTGCTCACGCCCTACTCAATTTCTAGCCAGTTCAACTGGGGATCCGACGGTTCGAAATCCGTGCTGGCGCTTAGGTGCGCCGGCGTACAAAGGGAACCCATCCTTACTGTCGTTCCCTGATAGGCAAAATTGAAGGCGTCTTGGTACAGCGTCGAGCAGACAAGGGCTCTAACTTTGAACCGAGGTCCCCGTGGCGTGGAAGACCAAAATCCTCGACCGGTACGAGCCGCACTCCAAAAGCTGAAAATCTGGCCAAGGCTATAGCCTTTGCCTAGGTTACTCATTGCGCCGAGCGCAATCCGCAGACGTTGCCGCTCATCCATATTTCGCGGACGCCGGGCCCTAATTGCATACGTCCCATCGCAATAACAATGCGCTGATCGCATGATCACACCGCGGGGAAACCCCGCGAGGCCAAAGTTTGCCTCACATACGTGTTCGCCGTCGCCCAAATAGACCGCTGCATGTGTCCATTGGGCGTGGCGCTCATGCAACCCGCCCTTGGACTGCGCCGAAACAATGGCTTTGGCGACGCGGTCTATATGAGGTGGAACGTTGCGAAACAACAGCAGATCGCCCGCCTCGAGATGCGTGAGGTCCAGTATGCGACCCCACGACCGAGCCTCTTGCGGGAGTTCTCGATCTACTCGTTCTTTGCGGGCCGGAGCAGTAGCCGGCAGAAGGCCATCGGACATCTAAAATGAAAAGCGAAAATTGAGTGACTATAGGCTGGGCTGCTGGATTCTAGGGCTGCTTGATGTAGCGACGCAGACTGCGCTTCATGGGCTGGGTGGGAACCACCACCGCGTTCACCTCTGGACCGTGTGAACCCCTCACAATGAATACCTCCGCCCCCGCGGCCAAGCCCAACTCCGCAAAGGATTCGCCGCGGTATGGCGCCAAATTATCGGCACGCTCGACAAGCACGTTGTTCAACTTGACGGCATAAGTTTCGATCGGGGTCGCGGTCCGCGTTTCCTCCGTTTCCGCTTCTACGTAGACGAGTCTACCGGGCACAACGCGGCTAATCCTGCCCCGCTGCACAGCTCCGATTCCCTCACTGGCCCCCAGCGTAGGGAGCGCCTGCAATTTTCGCCTAACCCAATTCTCCTCAATCATAATAGGGCTCCGGATCTGTTGGTCCCCCTAAGATATCGTAAGATATAGTGTGCCGCCTAGTTCTGTCGAGGATTGCATCAGAGATGCCGCCCAAGAACGTCGCGCGTGGGGCGCGGACTTCCGAAATTTCCAGGAATTCCCGCCAAATTGCTGACTTGTTCGCGCCACGCGCCTGCTATTTCCTCCGCCGCGATATTGCTCGCTGTGGAGACCAGTTGTGGAAAGCCTGTCCGCCGCCGTCGGGCGCCTGCTCGCCAGCCCCGGTTTCAAATTCTTACTCATCTGCGGACTAATACTGGTCCTGACGATTCCCCTTCTCCTGGTCTGGGGGCTGATCGGCGAGCGTGAGCAGCGCGCCGAGGGCGTGCGCCAGAGCGTGGCCAACGAGTGGGGACGCTCGCAGTACATCGACGGGCCGCTGCTGATCGTCCCCTACACGGTGCGGCGCATCACGGGAGAGGGCGACAAGCGCGTCGAGGAGTTGGTGGAGAAGCGCGCGGTGTTTCTGCCGCAGTCGCTCAAGATCACCGGCAAGGCGACCACCAAGGTGCTGCACCGCTCGATCTATGACGTGGCGGTCTATACGGGCTTTCTCGATTTCGAGGGAAGCTTCGCAGCCCCCGACATCAGCGAGGTCGTAGCCGATGCGCAATCCGTGCGCTGGCGCGATGCGGTGCTGGCAGTGGCGGTGAGCGACGTATCGGGGCTGAAGGCGGCCGCTTCGCTCAGCATCGACGGCAGCGAGACGCTCCCCTTCGAGCCGAGCATCGGCGTGCCGGCGACGAGTGCCAACGGCATCCATGTGCGGCTTGCCTCGGCCACGAAGTTGTTCGCCTCCCCCGGCACGGCGCCCGATGCGACGCCCACCGGACTCAATGCTTTCAACTTCAAATTCTCGCTCACGATCAACGGCTCGTCCGAGCTGACATTCGCCCCCGTGGCGCAGCAGACGACCGTCGAGCTGACATCCGACTGGCGCGACCCGAGCTTCATGGGCGCCTTCCTGCCCAACGACCGTGTGCTCAACCCGGCCGCATTCGCTGCCCGTTGGCAGATCCCGCACTTGGCACGCAGCGTCCCGCAAGCGTGGAGCCTCGGAGAGCAGGAGCTGGAGCGCATGGCGCCCTACAGCTTCGGGGTGCGTTTCATCGTGCCGGTCGACTTCTACCAGCTCGTCAGTCGCGCCGCGAAATATGCCATGATGTTCCTGGCCACCGCCTTCATGGCCGTGTTCCTTCTCGAGATCCGCTCGGCGCGGCAAGTGCATCCGGTGCAGTACCTGTTCGTCGGCCTGACGATGATCTTCTTCTACGTGCTGCTGTTGTCGTTCGCCGAGCAGATCGGCTTCCTGCGCGCCTATCTCATTGCCGCCGTAGCGACCGGCGGGCTCCTGTCTCTGTATGTGGCGCGGGTGCAGGCGAGCCTCAACAAGGGGCTCGTCATGGCTGGTGCATTCTTCGTCCTATATGGGCTCTTGTACCTCATCCTGCGGCTCGAGGACTATGCGCTGCTCGCCGGCGCCATTGCCGGCTTCGTGATGCTAGCGGTCGTCATGTTCTCGACCCTACAGGTCGACTGGTCGGGGCAGAAGCGCAACGCCGGCTGAGGTCCGCCGCGCCTTTACCTTCATTGATTACGGGGTGTTCCTACCGGAACAGCGCCGAGGCCGATCATTCTCCTAAAACCATCTCCACTTCGCGCCGCGAGCCCCGCGCGAGGACATAAGGAGAGGTTCTATGAGTTATCCGTCGCACGAGTCGCATGCCGTCGAGGAGCAGGCTCCATTCGCCGGCCATCCGTTCGGTGGCCTAATCCGCGAGGATCGCTTCGGCGTCATCGCGACCTTCGAAGATCCGTTCCCGCACGCTCCGGCCGACGGTCCGGCCAACGGCGGCGACAAGGTCGACGCGTCAGACGACGCGACCGGCGGCTTCGATTTTCACCTCGGTGTCTACTCGAGATTCTGATCGGTCAGCGCGGCAATGCGGCCGCGCAGCTTAGGAGTAACTGCCATGAACATCATGCCACAGACGCTGAACAAGCTGCGCGCCAGGCTCGACCGCGACATGGTCGCCAGCCCCTTCTCGTCGTTGCCGGAATATAAATCGATCAAGCATCACCAGAACCTCGGTGCACTGCTCGGCATCGAGAACCCGTTCTTCCGCTCGACCGAGGGCCCGCAAGGGCGGCACACGCTGATCGACGGCAAGCCGGTGCTCAACTTCGCCTGGTGCGACTATCTCGGCTTGAGCAAGCATCCCGACCTCATCGCGGCGTCGAAAGCCGCCATCGACGCTTACGGCACCTCCGTGTCGGCGAGCCGCATGGTCTCCGGTGACACGCCGCTGCACCGCGAGCTGGAACAGGAGATTGCGCGCACGATCGGCGTCGAAGGCGCGCTGGTGTTCGTCAGCGGTCACGCCGCCAACGTGTCGACCATCGGCACGATCATGAGCGCTGACGATCTCATCGTGCACGACGAATTCGTGCACAACAGCGCCGTGGTCGGCATGCGCCTGTCGGGCGCGAAGACGATGACATTCCGCCACAACAATCTCGAGGCGCTGGAAAAGATCCTGCGCGAAGAGCGCATCAAGTATAAGAACGCGCTCGTCGTCATCGAGGGCCTCTACTCCACCGAAGGCGATATTCCGGATCTCGCCCGCGTCGTCGAGCTCAAAGAGCGCTACGGCGCCTGGCTGATGGTCGATGACGCGCACGGCTGCGGCGTGCTCGGGAAGACCGGCGCCGGCCTCGCCGAGCACTGCGGCGTTCCCGGCGCCAAGGTCGACATCTGGATGGGTACGCTCAGCAAGGCGTATGCCTCGTGCGGCGGCTACATCGCCGGCAACCGCGAGCTCATCGATACTCTGCGCTATTCCGCGCCCGGCTTCGTGTTCTCGGTCGGCTTGCCGCCCAGCATGACGGCCGCCGCGCTCACGGCGCTGCGCGTCGTCAAGCGTGAGCCGCAGCGCGTCAAGAAGCTGCACGAGAACGGCGCCCTCTTCCTCAGGGAGGCCAAGGCGCGCGGGCTCGACACAGGCCGCTCCATCGGTATCGGCATGCTGCCCATCATGGTGGGCTCCACGACGCGCGCCGCCAAGGCCGTGTCGCAGGTGCTGGAGCGCGGCATCAACACCTCGCTGATCATGTCGCCGGGCGTGCCGGTCAACGCTGCCCGGTTGCGGTTCTTCCTCAGCTGCGAGTTCACGCCCGAAGAGATCACGCACGCATTGGACGTAGCCAAGGACGTCCTGGCGCGCTGATCACGGCGCGGCGTCGCTCAAGTGGAAAGCTCGAGCGGCGCCGTCGCCGGCGTGCTCGTGCGCCCTGCCACCTCGTAGCCTTGCGCGATGAGCCGCCCCTCGCGCGCGTCGGCCACCATGGCGAGGCGCGTATTCCAGTTGAGGACCGGCGGTATCAACCAGCCGAAGCCCGGATCGAGCGCCGTCGACACGCAGTGCATCTGGCGCGCGCGGCCGGCGCTGTCGTTGCCGCGCGTGTGCCCCCGCCAGCCGGGCGTCTGCCAGTGGTTGGCGGCAGCGTTGATACCTTCATGCACGCGCGCCTCGTCCTCGGTACGCTCGATCACGGCGGTCTCCGCGGGCTTGAGCCCGGCGAGCGAGAAGATGGCCGGGGTCGAGATCGGCCGCTCGGCGAGCATGCGCTTGGCATCGGCGAACGAGGGTGCTGTCTCGAACACCTCGCGCAAGAGGTGCGCGGGCGTTAAGTGCGGCATGCGCCACACGCGGTGGCGGCCGACGGCCCAGTCGAGATGGAACTGGCCGAGCGGCCGGCGCATCGGCGCCTGGTTGAGCGCCGCTGAAAAGCGCCCCGGCGCCATGGCCTGCAACACGCCGGTGTAGCCGGGCCAGGTGAGCGTCACGAACGGTCCGGCGGCGCCGGCGACGCGCGCCGCGATGACGTAGCGGCCGAGGCCGTGCGTCACCCAATCGAGCACGCGCACGAGGCGGGCACTTGTCCCCTCCGGTGACGGTGCGACCCGGCAGGTGCAGCCCCACTCGTAGTTGACGGACAGAAAGTAGGCGCCGGGGCGCCCCAGCTGAGCGGCAATGGCATCGATCTCACCCAGGTGCACGCTGTCCTGCTTGGCCAGCCAGCGGCGCGAGACGGCATCGAGGGCGCGCAGGGCGGTGCGCGGCACGCCGCGCGTGGCGCCGTCGATCAGGGCGTTGGCGCGCGCGGTCTCGAGGCCTAGCGTTTCCAGCGGGTAGGCGGCGCCAACGTCGTGGACGGGTATGGGATCTAAGGGTTGCATCGCTTCCGCTTCGGCACGCGGAGGTCAGGTCCGCCATGCCATGATCTGGGTAGAATAGGCGATCATTTCTAGGATCTGGTCGTGTGCCGCACCGGGGGCCAAAATGCCGAGCCGGATTGACAATCTGCAGGCCTTCGACGATAAACCCGCCTTCTCGCGCCCCCTCAACCGGGGCGCGCAATGCGCTGCCCGAGGCCTGTTCGCCCGTCTCGACGAGGCGATCTCATAAAGTCCGCAGCTCGCCTGCGGCGCCATAGGGCGCGGAAACGCAAGAAGGAATAGCCATGTACGCTGTCATCAAGACGGGCGGCAAGCAGTACCGTGTTGCTGCTGACGACGTCATCACCATCGAGAAGATCGCCGGCGACGCCGGCGCCAAGGTCGAGTTCGCCGAGGTCCTCATGATCGGCGGCGACACGCCCAAGTTCGGCACCCCGCTCGTTTCCGGCGCCAAGGTCGTGGGCGAGCTCGTCGAGCACACGCGCGGCCCCAAGGTCATCTCCTTCAAGAAGCGCCGCCGCAAGAATTCACGCCGCAAACGCGGCCACCGCCAGGACCTCGTCACGGTCCGCATCAAGAGCATTGTCGGCGCCTAAGCGGCAGCCAGCGTAATTCGAGGATCTGATCGATGGCACAAAAGAAAGCAGGCGGCTCGTCCAAGAACGGCCGCGACTCGCACTCCAAGCGGCTCGGCGTGAAGCGCTTCGGCGGTGAGCGCGTCATCCCCGGCAACATCCTGGTACGCCAGCGCGGCACCCAGTGGCACCCGGGCACCGGCGTCGGCATGGGGACGGACCACACGATCTTCGCCGTCGTCGAGGGCGCCGTGGAGTTCAACACCAAGCGCAACGGCCGCGTCTACGTGTCGGTACGCGGCAGTGAGAGCGAGACGGCCGAGTAAGCTCGCGGCAATCCGCCCAAGGTATTGCAAGGGGGATGTCGCGGCGTCCCCCTTTTTCATGGCCCGCCGGCAGCTTGAAATTGCCGGATGAGATCGGAGCGCGGTGCATATGCGCTCGCCACGTCTGACCTACCGCCCCATCGATGCCCGCGACGCGGGCCGCATTGCCGCGCTTGCCGGCGACTGGGACGTGGCGCGCATGACCTCGCGCATCCCGCATCCCTACTCGCTGATCGACGCCGATTTGTGGATCGCCTCCATCGGCGACGACGAGTTCGTGCGTGGCGTCGAGAAGGACGGCGAGCTGATCGGCGCCGTCGGCTACATCGCCGGCGAGCCGGCACAGGCCGAGATCGGCTACTGGATCGGCAAGCCGTGGTGGGGCAACGGCTATGCCACCGAGGCGGCCGGCACGCTGATGGCCTATTGCTTCGGCGAATTGGGCCTCCGCCGCCTCACCTGCGGCCACTTCTTCGACAACCCGGCCTCGGCGCGCGTCATCGCCAAGCTAGGCTTCCGGCGCATCGGCAATGGCGCGCAATGGTGTGAAGCGCGGCAAAGCGAGGTGCCGACGATAAGATACGCGCGCCGCCGCCCTCTGCTCGGCGGCTGGCGGAGAAGCGCGCGATGAAATTTCTCGACCAGGCCAAGATCTATATCGCCTCGGGCGCCGGCGGCGACGGCTCGCTGTCGTTCCGGCGCGAGAAGTTCATCGAGTTCGGTGGCCCCGACGGCGGCGACGGCGGCAAGGGCGGCGATGTGTGGGCCCTGTGCGTCGACAATCTCAACACCCTGATCGATTACCGCTACCAGCAGCACTTCAAGGCGAAGAAGGGTGGCAACGGGGCCGGCAAGAACCGCGCCGGCGCCAATGGTGCCGACTGCATCATCAAGGTGCCACCCGGAACCCAGATCTTCGCCGAGGATCAAGAGACGCTGCTCGCCGATCTGTCCAAGCCGGGCGAGCGCGCGCTGCTGGCCAGGGGCGGCAACGGCGGCTTCGGCAACGCCCACTTCAAGACCTCGACCAACCAGGCGCCGCGCCGCGTCAACCCCGGCCAGCCGGGCGAGGAGCTGACCATCTGGCTGCGTCTGAAGCTGATCGCCGACGCCGGCATCGTCGGCATGCCGAACGCCGGCAAGTCGACATTCCTCGCGGCGGTGAGCGCGGCAAAGCCGAAGATCGCCGCATATCCTTTCACGACGCTGCACCCGAACCTCGGCGTGGTGCGCGCCGGCGACATCGACTTCGTGCTCGCCGATATTCCCGGGCTTATCGAGGGCGCCAGCGAGGGTGCCGGCATCGGCACGCGCTTCCTCGGTCATGTCGAGCGCACCAAAGTTCTCTTGCACCTCGTCGATGCGACCGAGGAGGACGTGGTGCACGCCTATCGCACGGTGCGCCGCGAGCTGAAGGCCTATGGCGCGGGGCTCGACAAGAAGAAGGAGATCGTCGCGCTGTCGAAATGCGACGCTGTCGATGCCGAGACGCTTCAGGCTCGCGCCGAAGCCTTGAAGAAGGCGGCGAAGAAGAAACCGCTCGTCCTGTCGGCGGTTTCGGGGGAAGGCGTGCGCGAGGCGCTGTTCGCCCTTGCCCGCGAGATCGGCCGCGCCAAAAAGGACGACGCCGCCGAGGCGCATGCGGCAAGGGCGCGCTGGCACCCTTAACGATCAATGTATCTTCGACCTTCGGACGTGTCCCGTTTGGGGCCGACTTCGGCGACTTGTTAACGAACCGCTCACCGCGCCGACAGGCTTTTTCCCAGCAATTACCGCTTGTTCAGCGCCCACGCCGAGTTTCGCGTTTAGCGATAGGGAACGCACGCACCGCGCCGGGTGAGCCGATTGCAGAAGCGGACCACCACATTCGTGACCCTGCCGATCGCGGCCCTCGCGGCCGCGTCGATCGGCATTGTGCTGGCGTCGCTGGTGATCGGCGCGCGTGAAGCCGATGCTATCGCTCTGAGCCGCCAGCGCGAGACGATCGAGCACGCTATCGATCAGCATGGGCTGTCGCTGGCGCGCGAGCTGCGCATTCAGACCGTATGGACCGAGGCGTACAACAAGACGCGCGAGCACGACACGTCCTGGATACGCTCGTTCTACGGCATCTATCTCAGCCAGATTCTCGGCTACGACCGCATCTACGTGCTCGCCAGCGACGACACGCCAGTCTTCGGCTTCGTGCCGAGCGATCAGTCGGCGTCCTCGAGTTTTGCCAGCATCGGCGGAGGACTCAAGGATCTGCTCAAGGCCGTGCGAGTTCCTCAATCGATGCCGGCCGATTACAATGTGGTCGTGACCGACGTGCCGCTCGGCAATGGAAGCATGCTGCAGCACCGGGCCGTCGCCGATGTCAGAAGCATCCGCGGCCGGCCGGCGACCGTCGTCGTCTCGACCATCGTGCCTGACCGGGGCTATCGCTCCGACGTCACCGAGCCGCCGATGCTGCTCGTCGCCGTCGAGGATATCGACAAGGAGTTCACCAGGCGGCTGGGCGCAAACTTCGGCTTTCGCGATCTGCAATGGGTGACGCACGAGACGCCGGCCGGTGACGCCAGCAACGTTGTCAAATCGCTCGACGGGGCTCCCGTGGGCACTCTCGCCTGGCGCAAGGACCGTCCCGGCCTGGAGTTCATCCGGCGCGTGGCGCCGGGTCTCGGCATTTCGCTGATCCTGATCGCTGCCCTTACCTATATTCTAATCCTCTGGGGCAAGTGGCAGGCCAAGCAAATCCTGCAGAGCGAGGAGCACGCGACGCTCGCGGCGCGCACGGATGCATTAACCGGCCTGCCCAACCGCGTTGCGCTGCGCGAGGCGTTTGCTCGCCTGCTCGACGGTATCCAAGGCGATAAGTCGACGCTCGGGGTCCTGTCGATCGATATCGATCAATTCAAGTCGATCAACGACGCATTCGGCAATGCCGTCGGCGATGGCGTGCTCATCGCCGTCGCCAGGCGCTTGCAGAGCCTCGTCGGTGCCGGTGGCATCGTTGCACGGCCCGACGGCGATAGCTTCGTAATGCTGGTGCCAGGCCTCGACGACAAGGCCGCCGCTGAGCTGGCCACCGACGCTTTGACGGCGCTGGCAGAACCGTTCGACCTCGATGGCGGCACGCGCGTCTTTGCCACGGTCTCGGTCGGCTATGCGATCGGTCCGCGCGACGGCGATACGGGAGATGAGCTGTTGCGCCGAGCCGAGCTTGCGGTTGAAAAGGCCAAGGAAGAGGCCGGGGAGACGGTGGTCGCCTTTGCGCCGGAAATGGATGCCGAGGTCACCTACCGCCGCATGCTGGAAATGGCTCTGCGAAGTGCCGTTGCCGAGGGCTCTATCAACGTCTTCTATCAGCCGCTGATGGATGCGAGCGGCAGACGCGTGTTGGGTGTCGAGGCACTGGCGCGCTGGACGGACCCCACTCTCGGCCCCATATCGCCGGAGATCTTCATTCCGCTGGCCGAGGAGACGGGGCTCATCCAGAACATCGGCGAGCACGTGTTGCGTCGCGCCGTCGAGGACGGCAAGGCGTGGCCCGGCATCAACGTCGCCGTCAACGTGTCGGCCTCGCAGATCCATCATGGCGATGTGGTGGGAGTGGTGCGCGACGTGCTCGGGGACAGCCAGTTCCCCGCCGAGCGTCTGGAGATCGAGATCACCGAAAGCGTGTTGCTCGCCGACGAGAAGCGCGCCAACGAGCAGATGCGCGGGTTGCAGGCGCTCGGCGTAAAGGTGGCGCTCGACGATTTCGGCACCGGCTATTCGGGCTTGCAGTACCTGCGCCGCTTCGGCTTCGACAAGCTGAAGATCGATCGCAGCTTCATCGACGGCGCCGGCGAGCCGCTGGACAGCTCTGTCATCCTCGCCTCGATCATCAAACTCGGCCAGGATCTCGATCTGACCATCACCGCCGAAGGGGTCGAGACGGTGGAGCAGCAGCGCTGGCTGCAGACGTCGGGCTGTGACCAGCTGCAGGGCTATTTGTTCTCGCGACCATTGCCGGCCGATCAGATGACCGCCTTCATCGCCGCACATACGGCCAAGGACGCCATTGCGAGCTGACAGCGCCAACCAGCACACCGATACGCGCCGACTACCGCCGGTCTGCCACCTGGATTAAGCAAGTAGCAGTAGAGGGGTTGGCGAGGCGCAACAGGCGGCATGAGCACTCAATACGACGTCATTGTCATCGGCGCCGGCCTCGGCGGCCTTACGGCAGCTGCAATGCTGGCCAAAACAGGATGCAAGACGCTGCTCGTCGAGCGCAACTACGGCGTCGGCGGTGCCGCCTCGACCTACAAATCCGGCGACCTCGTCGTCGAGGCCTCGCTGCACGAGACGTCTAATCCCGAAGATCCTGTCGATCCCAAGCACCATATCCTCGAGGACCTGGGTGTCCTCGACAAAGTCGCCTGGGTCCCCACGGGTAGCGTGTACGAAGCGCGCGGCGGCCCGCTCGGTCCGTCGTTCGTGCTCCCCGAGGGCTTTAGGGACACGCGCGCGGCGCTCATCGAGCGCTTTCCTGCGCTGCGGACCGGAATAGGCGAGGTGCTCTCCGATATGGAGCGCATCGCCACCGGATTAGGCGTGTTGAGCAGAGGCCGCGCCGCGTTCGACGACCCCTTGGCGGGGCTCTCGGCCCTACTCAAGCTGGGCCCCGTGGTGAGCGGCTGGCGAGGCTCGCTCTCCGAGCGGCTGCAGCGGGCCTTCGGCGAGGATGAGGCCGCCAAGTGTGCACTCGCCGCCAACGTGCTCTACTGGCACGACAATCCCGATACGCTGTGGTGGATCCTGTTCGCGGTCGCGCAGGGCGGCTACATCGCATCCGGCAGCCGCTACATTCAAGGCGGATCGCAGCGCCTGAGTAACGCGCTGGCACGCGCGCTGAGGACGGCCGGCGGCGAGCTTGTCCTGCACCGCCGCGTCACCGAAATCCTGCTCGACGCCAACGGCCTTCCGATTGGCGTGGCGCATGAGGGCAAGGGAGGCGGACGCGCAGAGGCGCGTGGGCGCGTCATCGTCAGCAATGCCGCCCCGGCTGCGGTAGCGAGCATGCTGCCGCAAACGAAGCGGCAGGCCTTCTCTGCGCCCTACGCCGAACGGCCGCTATCGATCTCGCTGTTCTCGGCGACCTTCGGCATCGCGCAGCGACCGGCCGAATTCGGGATGGCCGCCTACTCGACGATGCTGCTTCCGGAGTGGATGCGGACGCTCAGAGACTATCGGCGCGGCGCCGCCATTCTGGCAGAGCTGCCCGGCGAAGCCCTGCCGCCGATCGCCGTCGTCAACTACTCGGCGATCGACAGCGGCCTCGGCGGGCCGCCGTTCCCCGTGTCGGTGGTCGGTGCCGACAGGCTGGCGAACTGGCAAGACTTGGACGCCGCATCCTATGAGGAGAAGCGCGATCGCTGGGCGAAGGCTCTGGTCGCGGGGCTCGATCGCGTCTACCCGGGCTTTGCAGGAAGCGTCGTCAGCTCCGTTTTCAGCACGGCCAGCTCGATCAGCAGCTACCTCAACGCGCCCGACGGCGCGGTGTACGGGTTTGCCCCTACGCCCCCCACGGGGCCGATTTGGCAGGGCTCGGGCCGCTCGCCCAGAACGCCCGTCGACCGGCTGTTCCTCGCCTCCTCGTACGCCGGCAGCGGCGGCTATACGGGGGCCATCCTTGCCGGCGCCACGGCAGCGCGGCATGTCCTCGCCGCGCTCCCGGTTAGCAAAAAATAGGCAGATGGCGTGCTAGTCCGGCTGGCAACAGAAGGCTGGCGGGGACCCTACCCATGACCGAGACGACAGGTTTGCGCGGAAAGCTGCATCAGAGCTGGGGCTGGCTGCTCGCCCTCGGCATCGTGCTCGTGCTGTTCGGCTTCCTCATCCTGACGACGCCGATGGGCGTCGTAACCGCCTCGCTGACCACCGAGATCTGGATCGCCGCGGCGATGGTGGCGGCGGGCGTGTTGCAGCTCATGCACGGCATCCGCGCCGGCGACTGGAGCCACGCAACCTGGCAGATGCTGGGCGGCATCATCTTCATCGTCGGCGGCGTGCTCATCTTCCTCTATCCAACGCTGGGCCTCGTCTCGCTGACGATGGTCATCGCCGTGACGCTGGTCGCCCAGGGCATCACCTCGCTGATGGTTGGCGGGGGCGTCGGCGACGCGAGCGGCCGCCGCTGGCTGATCCTGTCGGCGGTGATCTCGATCGTCGCTGGGCTGCTGATCCTGTTCGACTTGCCTTCGTCGGCCGGTTGGACGCTCGGCACCATCGTCGGTGCCGCGCTGCTCCTGCAGGGTATCAGCCTGACACTGCTGGCGCTCGACGTGCGCCGCGCGACTGCCTGAAGGCGCAAGCGCACCTCAGCGTGCGCCGCCCAATGCACTGATATCCCAAACGCGGGCCACACCGTCGAACGAGGCGGTGACGATGCGCTTACCGTCGGGGCTGAAGGCCGCGGTCTGCACCTCGCTGCCGTCGGTTGATAGCGCGGCCAGCAGGGAACCGGTCGCGGCGTCCCAGAGGCGTGCCTTCTTGTCGTGCGAGGCCGTCACGACCAGCTTCCCGTCGGGACTGAACTCGCCGCCCATCACCGGGCGCCCGTGACCGGAAAGCGTCAGCAACAGAGCACCCGTGCGCGCATCCCAAACTCGCGCCGTCCGATCGCTCGAGGTGGTCACGATCTTGGTTCCATCGGGGCTGAACGCGACGTGCAGCACGCCACGCTCGTGACCGGCGAGCGAGGCGAGGCGCGCACCGGACTTGGCGTCCCACACTGCGGCGATCTCGTCGCTGCCTGCCGTCACGACCTTCTGCCCGTCGGGGCTGAACGCTGCACCAAGCACCATGCGCTGGTGGCCTTCAAGGGTCGCGATGGCGGCGCCCGTCAGCGCATCCCACACGCGTGCCGTCTTGTCGGTCGAGGCGGTGACGATGCGGCTCCCGTCGGGGCTGAATGCAGCGCGCATCACCGGGCTTTTGTGCCCCATGAGCTCGGCGACGACCTTGCCCGTTGCCGCATCCCAAACGGTTGCCCGCTTGTCGCGCGAGGCGGTGACGACGCGGCTGCCGTCGGGGCTCCAAGCGGCGTATTCCAACATGCCGGCATGGCCGGCCAGCATAACCAGCTCGGCGCCTGAGGCCGCATCCCAGATGCGAGCGCTGCCATCACGCGAGGCGGTGACGATACGCTTGCCGTCCGGACTGAATGCGGCGCTGCGCACAGCCTCCTCATGGCCCTTGAGGACTGCGATGATGGCGCCGGTCGCGGCATCCCATACGCGCGACGTGCCATCACTGGAAGCCGTCACCACCTTGCTACCTTCGGGGCTGAACGCGGCACCGGCGAGATCGGCCGCGTGCCCTTTCAGGACGAGGGTCGGCGGCGGACCGTCGGGGGCCATGGCGCCGGCCCACGCATGGACCGCCAAGGACGCCGTCAGAAGTACGGTTGTGAGCGCAAGGATATGCGTGTGCGGGCATTTATGCATTGGGGCTCCCTCAATCGCGTGCGCGAGCCACTCCGTGCTCCGGAGCAACCGCCTGTTTATGAGCGCCACGCTAATGAGGGCCGGGAGGGCCCCTGTTTTTTCGGCGAGGCTACCGCTTTTGGCGCGGCTGGGCTATCAGGCGTGCCTTGAGCCTCACCGGAGCACCGGCGCCAAAGCGCAAGCCATGAAACCGCAAGCAAAAACAACCGCGACCGGCGCCGCGCGCGCCGAGTGGACCAATGCCCGCCGCATCGTCGTCAAGATCGGCTCGGCGCTGCTAACCGACCGGGCGACGGGCACGCTGAAAGCCGACTGGCTCGCCTCGCTGCTCGACGACGTGGCGGCGCTCACCGCGCAGGACAAGCAGGTGGTGCTCGTCTCCTCTGGCGCCATCGCGCTCGGCCGCCACACCCTGAAGCTGCCCAAGGGGACGCTCGAATTAGAGCAGAGCCAGGCCGCGGCAGCGGTGGGGCAGATCAGCCTCGCCCACGCCTATCAGGACATGGCGCGCGCCCGCGGGCTGGTCGCGGCACAGATTCTTCTCACCCTCGGCGATACCGAGGAGCGCCGCCGCTATCTCAATGCGCGCCACACCATCGAGACCCTGCTCGATCTCAAGGCCGTGCCCGTCGTGAATGAGAACGACACCGTGGCGACGACCGAGATCCGCTACGGCGACAACGACCGCCTGTCGGCGCGCGTCGCCTCCATGGTGTCGGCCGATTGCCTGGTGCTGTTGTCGGATATCGACGGGCTCTATACGGCGCCGCCCAATGTCGACGCCAATGCCACGCGCCTCGACGTCGTCACTGCCATTACGCCGGAGATCGAGGCAATGGCGGGCGACGTCGGCACCGAGCTGTCGAAGGGCGGCATGCGCACCAAGGTCGAGGCCGCGAAGGTCGCCCTCGGCGGCGGCACGCACATGGTCATCGCCAGCGGCAAGGTGATGAACCCGCTGCGCTCGATCGGCGAAGGTGCGCCGTGCACGTGGTTCCTCGCCCACTCCGATCCGATGACGGCGCGTAAGCGCTGGATCGCCGGCCAGCTCGAGCCCAAGGGGCAGGTGCACGTCGATGCCGGCGCCGAGAAGGCGCTGGCGGCGGGCAAGAGCCTGCTGCCGGCCGGCGTCGCCCGCGTCGAGGGCAATTTCGACCGCGGCGATGCTGTGGTCATCCGCGCCCCTGACGGCCGCGAACTCGGGCGCGGCCTAATCGCCTATGCGCGCTTCGACGCCGAGCGTATCATCGGCAGGAAAAGCTCCGAGATCGCCACTATATTGGGGGTGTCGCGGTGCGATGAGCTGATCCATCGCGACGACATGGCCCTGCACCGGAAGTGAGCGCATGAACAAGCCCGAGCGCATCGACGCTTCGACCGAGGAGACGATGCTGGCCATCGGCCGGCGGGCGCGCCAGGCCGCGCATGCGCTTTCGCTTGTCTCACCGGAGGTGAAGACGCAGGCGTTGCGCGCTGCCGCCAAGGCATTGCATGCGGCGACGCCGGCGATACTCGCCGCCAACGCCAAGGACCTCGCCGCGGCCCGTGCGGCGGGACGCCCTGCGGCCTTCATCGACCGGCTGTTGCTCGATGAGGCGCGCGTCGCCGCGACCGCCAAGGGCGTGGAGGAGATCGCCGAGCTGCCCGATCCGGTCGGAACCGTGCTCGCCGAATGGACGCGTCCGAACGGGCTCGCCTTTCAGCGCGTGCGTGTGCCGCTCGGCGTCATCGGCATCATCTACGAGAGCCGGCCCAACGTGACGGCGGATGCCGGCGCGCTGGCGCTCAAAGCCGGCAATGCGGCGATCCTGCGCGCCGGGTCGGAAAGCCTCAACTCGGCGCTGGCCATCCACGCGGCACTCATTTCGGGTCTCAAGAGTGCGGGCCTGCCCGAGGCGGCGATCCAGCTCGTGCCGACCCCTGACCGCGCCGCCGTCGGCCATATGCTCGCGGGCCTTGGCGGCGCCATCGACGTAATCGTGCCGCGCGGGGGGAAAAGCCTCGTTGAGCGCGTGCAAAAGGAGGCGCGGGTGCCGGTGTTCGCGCACTTGGAAGGCCTGTGCCACACCTATGTCGACAAGGACGCCGATCTTCCCATGGCGGTGAGCGTGGTGCTCAACGCCAAGATGCGGCGCACCGGCGTGTGCGGCGCCACCGAGACGCTGTTGGTCGACAGCGCCGCGCCAGCGCACTTCTTGCCGACTCTTATCAAGGCGCTGCTCGAAGCAGACTGCGAAGTGCGCGGCGACAAGGCTGCGAAAGCGGCGGATGCGCGGGTCAAGCCGGCGAGCGAAGCTGACTGGGCGACCGAGCACCTCGACGCCATCATTGCCGTAAAGACCGTCGACGGCGTAGCCGGCGCCATCGAGCACATCGCCCGCTACGGCACGCAACACACCGACGCGATCATCACCGGCAATGAAGCGGCCGCCGAGCGTTTCCTGCGCGAAGTCGATTCCGCCATCGTTCTGCACAATGCCTCGACGCAGTTCGCCGACGGCGGCGAGTTCGGCTTCGGCGGCGAGATCGGCATCGCCACCGGCAAGCTGCACGCCCGCGGCCCGGTCGGCGTCGAGCAGTTGACCAGCTTCAAGTACGTGGTGCGCGGGGACGGCCAGATAAGGCCTAAGTGAGCTCCAAAGTCGAGGTAGTCGGATGCTGCGTTCGCTGGCTTGTATCGCCCTCCTCCTCGCCGTGACGAGCGGGCTCGCCCCGCCGGCCGACGCAGGCCGCCATAAGGCCTGGCGCGCCTCGCCCCCGCCGCTCAAGGATTGCACGCGCCTCAACGGCCGCTTCGGCTACTACGGCAATCCGTGGTGCACTCCGGCCGAGCAGAACGCCTGGGACCGCGCCGAGGCGCGCCGCATCGCCCGCTAGCGGGACAATTTCCCTGTCACAATCGGACTGTAGGTCGGCATCAGCTGAGATGCGCCGCGATATTGCCTGATTGCCGTGGCGCCTTTCCAGAAAATGCGCACCAAGGGAGCGAAGCCATGCTCAAGAAGATTCTGGCGGTCATCGTCGTGCTCATTGCCGCCTTCGCCGGCTACGTCGCGATGCAGCCGGATGAGCTGCTTATCCAGCGGCAGGCGACCATCGCCGCGCCGGCGGATCAGGTGTTCGCCCAGGTCAACGACCTGCACAAATGGGACGCCTGGTCTCCATGGGCGAAGATCGATCCCAACGTCAAGGTCGGATTCGAGGGGCCGGCCGCGGGCAAGGACGCGGCATTCACCTGGTCCGGCAACGACGAGATCGGCGAAGGCCGCATGACCATTGTCGACAGCCGCCCGGCAGAATTGGTCGATATCAGTGTCGCCATGACCAAGCCGTTCGAGAACACGAGCAGCTCGAAGTTCGAGTTCAAGCCCGAGGGCAACCAGACCGTCGTCACCTGGAGCATGGGCGGGAAGCAGAACTTCCTGATGAAGGCGATGTGCATCGTGTTCAACGGCAAGAAGATGCTCGGCGGCGAGATGGAGAAGGGCCTCGCGAACCTGAAGACCGTCGCCGAGCAGGGCGCCGCACCAGCTACTCAGTAGCGGACGGACCCCGGCGCGAATTCGAGCGCAAGGATCGGAGTGTGCGGACCGGGCAGGTACCCTATGTTTGGGGCATGGAACACATCAAAATGGGCCCCATGCCTCCTGCAGCCTCCAAAACGCGCAGCCGCGCGCTATCGGCCTATGATCGCCGCTGGGCGGCGGTGCTAGCGCGCGACAAGTCCTTTGACGGCACATTCGTGCTTGGCGTGGTGAGCACCGGCATCTATTGCCGGCCGTCATGCCCGGCGCGCAAGCCGTTGCGCAAAAACGTGCGCTTCTACGCCACATGCGCCGAAGCAGAGGCCGCCGGCTTCCGCCCCTGCAAGCGTTGCACGCCGAAGGCCGCGCCACAGGATGCCAACGCCGCGAAGGTTGTTGACGCCTGCCGGCAGATCGAAGCGGCCGAGACATCGCCGACACTGGAGGAGCTGGCGCAAGGCGCCGGCATGAGCCCTTATCACTTTCATCGCGTCTTCAAAGCCGTCACCGGTGTGACGCCGAAGGCTTATGCTGTCGCGCAGCGCAACAAGCGCGTGCGCGAGGTGCTGAAGGGGGACAAATCGGTGACGGAGGCGATCTACGCATCCGGATTCAACTCGAGCGGCCGCTTCTACGCGGCGGCCGCCCAATCGCTGGGCATGAAGCCTAGTCAATTTCGCGCCGGCGGCGCCAACACCGACATCCGCTATGCCGCAGCGGCGTGCTCGCTCGGCCTGGTCATGGTCGCAGCCAGCCCCAAGGGCGTGTGCTCGATCATGCTCGGTGACGACGAGGATGCTCTTATCCGCGAGCTCCGAGACCGCTTTCCCAAGGCGCGACTGCGCGTCGGCGACCGCCAATTCGCGGCGCTCGTTGCGAAGGTCGTCGACTATATCGAGGCGCCGCACGGCCGCCTCGATCTGCCGCTCGACGTGCGCGGCACGGCCTTCCAGCACCGGGTGTGGATGGCATTGCGCGCTATCCCGGTCGGCAAGACCGCCAGCTATGCGGAGATCGCCCAGCGCATCGGCCAACCCGACGCCGTGCGGGCGGTGGCCGGCGCCTGCGCCGCCAACAAGATCGCCGTCGTCATTCCCTGCCATCGCGCCGTGCGCAGCGACGGCACGCTGTCGGGCTACCGGTGGGGCACGGCGCGCAAGCGGGCGCTGCTGGAGCGCGAGAAGCGAAAGCGCTGAAAGCTAGGCGACCTGCCGGCGCGGCGTCTCGGCCAGCAGCTTCAAGACCTCGCTCTGCGGCCGCGCCTCGCTGAAGAAGAAGCCTTGCCCCTCCTCGCAGCCTTCGGCAGCCAGGCAGGCGAGATCGGCTTGCGTCTCGATCCCCTCGGCGACGACCTTCATGTCGAGCCCGGCGGCAAGGCCGAGGATGGCGCGCACGATCGCCAGAGTATGTCGGTTGCCCGGCAGATCGCGCACGAAGGAGCGGTCGATCTTGATCTTGTCGAACGGGAAGGCGCGCAGATAGCTGAGCGAAGAGTACCCGGTGCCGAAGTCATCCATCGAGATGCGCACGCCCAAGGCGCGCAACGCGTGCAGGTGCGCGATCACCTGATCGGTACGATCGAGCAGCACGCTTTCGGTGATCTCGAGATCGAGGCGTTCGGGCTCCAGACCCGTAGCCTTCAGCGCCTCGCTGACGGCGGTGAACACGTTGCCGACGCGAAACTGCATGGGCGAAAGGTTCACCGCGAGCTTAATGTGGGCGGGCCACGCGCTGGCGTCGGCGCAGGCGCGCCGCAGCACAAAATTGCCGAGCGGGGTGATGAGGCCCGTCTCCTCGGCGAGCGGAACGAACTCCGAAGGCGGGATAAAGCCGCGCGTCGCATGCGGCCAGCGCAGCAGCGCCTCGAACCCGACAACCTCGCGGCTGGTGAGATCGACGAGCGGCTGGTAGTGCACCTCCAGCGCCTCGGCAGCGAGTGCGCAACGCAGGTCGATCTCCAGCTGGCGGCGCGCCTGCGCCTGCGCGTCCAGCTCGGGCTCGAAGAAGCGGAAGGTCGACTTGCCGTCGGCCTTGGCGCGGTAGAGGGCGAGGTCGGCGTTGCGCAGCAGTCGATCGGCATCCTCGCCGTCGGTGGGGGCAACGGCGATGCCGATGGTCGTACCAACCGTCAGCACGTGGCCTTCGGTAACATATGGCTCGCTGACGACGTCGATCAGCCGCTGCGCGAGCACCGCCAGCTCCTGCGGCGCCTTCACCTCCGGAACCAGCACCGCGAACTCGTCGCCGCCGAGCCGCGCGGCGGTGTCGCGCTGGCGCGTCACGCGCTTGATGCGCTCGGCGACGTCCTGCAGCAGCTTATCGCCGATCGGATGGCCAAGCGTATCGTTGACCAGCTTGAAATTGTCGAGGTCGATGCACAGCGCGCCGACGAGGCTGCCCGTGCGCGCGCGCTGTGCAAGCGCATCGGCCATATGCTGACGAAACAGCACGCGATTGGGCAGGTCGGTGAGGGCGTCGTGATGCGCCATATGCGCAATGCGCGCCTCGGCCTCCCTGCGCTCGGTGATGTCGATGACGGCGATGAGCAGCGCGGGCGTGCCCTCGTAGTCCAGCTGACGGGAGAACACGACGACGTCGATGGTGCGTCCATTGCTTGTGCGGTGCTTCGAGGTGATGACGCTGGTCTCGGACGGATCGACGCCGTCCTCGGTCGGCTCGTCGCGCGCGGCACGCAAATCGTGAAGGCTCATGGCCAGGAGCTCTTCGCGAGCGAAGCCGTAGTGCGATAGCGCCGCGGCATTGGCGGCGAGGAATGCTCGCGTGTCGCGCCGCAGCACGAACATAGGCACGGGATTGTCCTCGAACAGCAAGCGGAACGACGCCTCGCGCTGCTTGAGGCCGGTGATGTCCATGCGCAGCCCGATGATACCGCCGTCGCTCGTCTGCCGCTCCTCGATGAGGATGCAGCGGCCGTCGGCGAGAACCTGCTCATGCTGCTTGCCCGGCTTGTAGAGCAGCTCGAGGCGCTCTCTGATCCACTCCTCCTCGCGCCCTTTGGCAGCCGGATAGTCGCCGCGCGCGACGCCGATGCGCAGCGTGTCCTCGAGCTTGATACCGACTTTGAACAGGTCGGCGCTGCGCTTGTAGATGTCGGCGTACTTCTGGTTCCACAGGATGTAGCGCCCCTCGTTGTCGAGGAACACAATGCCCTGGGGAAGAATTTCAAGCGCCTCGCGCAACCGCGCGTGGGCAGCAGCGGCGTCGGCAGCGGCCGCGTCGGCCTCGGCGCGGGCGCTTTCTAGCTCCTTGCTGTGCAGGGCTTCGAATGCTGCCGAGCAACCATCGACGGTGAGCTGCCACAGGCGTCGCGCTGACTCACGCGCACCACCAGGGCGCACTTCGCCCGTGCATGTTTCCGAGGTTTCCGCCATGGCTCCGCCGCCTGCAATTCAGCGACAAAGCTGCCTGCGCGTGCCTAATAAAAGCTTGTGCGACTTTGGTGCGGCAAAATTGTTCCGTAGACGCCGCGCTCAGTTATTGAGCACGCTTGCCGTTTGTGACGCTGCAATACAGCGCGCGGCTCCGATTGTTCGCCCATGCCTTCGGCAAATGCATGCCGCATGGGCGTGCTTGCTCAAAGAAGTACCAGTTGCGCGTATGTCTAACAGTACCTTACGGCGACGGCGAAGATTGCGCGCGGCGCCGAGGCGCCGCGCGCGACGATCCTGTATCAGACCGCTTACTGGTCCCAGGCCGGCAGCGTGGACAACTGGTCCTCAGTCAATTCGATGGCGATGTTGCCATCCTTCTGCTTGACCTGATCGAGCGTCAGAACAGCACCCTTCTCGCCGAAGCCGAGGAAGCCGCCGTACTCGATGGCGACACCTTTGATCTCGCCATTCTTGTCTTCGAGAACGGAGTCGACCTCGGCGATCTTCTTGCCGTTGGCGTCGTAGACATCCATCTCCTCGACCTTGTCGACCGAAGCATTCAGCGGACCAACCATCTTGCTGTCATCTTCGGACTCCTTGAGATCGCCGACGGCCACGTCGCCGGACGGCGCGGGTGCAGCCGCTTCCTTGTCAGGGGCCGGGGCAGGGGCAGGCGATGGTGCCGGCTCGGTCGCCGCGGGCGCTTCCGGGGCCGGGGGCGTCGCAGGCGCCATCTGGTCTGTCTGCGTGCTCGGCGCAGTTTCCTGCGTCGAAGGTGTGGGCGCCTCCTGCGCGAAGGCCGGGGCGGCCATAATCGCAAGCGCAGCAACGATGCTCAATCTAGCGTTCATTTGACTCCTCCTGGGATCGACCCATTAACAGACGCAACAACAACAACTCCTTCAGTGCCTCGCGGGTT
Organism: Hyphomicrobium sp.; assembly: GCF_009026145.1. Classification (GTDB taxonomy): domain Bacteria; phylum Pseudomonadota; class Alphaproteobacteria; order Rhizobiales; family Hyphomicrobiaceae; genus Hyphomicrobium_A. The sequence continues at coordinate 39,005 of NZ_WBUE01000017.1, read as the reverse complement.
CTACTCGCCGTTGCTTATCGGACGCTCGGGCGCCTCGTAGGCGATGTAGCGGATGATTTTCCATTGGCCGTCCGGGGCCTTACGAAATATGTCCATGCCCGGCTCGACGGAGATGACCGTCTGCCCATTGGGCAGCGTCACAGTCAGCGTCCATGCCAGCCGCACTACCGCGAGGTCGCCGGCGACGATGATTTCGCGGATATCGAGGCTATAGGCGTAGCGCTTGCTCGCATCCTTCAGCGAGCGCTGTAGGCGTGTGCACACGTCGTCGTAGTCGCGCTCCGGATAGCCGCGGAAATCGTAGCGTAGCTCGGGCGAGAAGAGCTGGCAGACGGCGTCGGCATGGCCGGCGTTGAAATCCTTGGTCCACTGCAGCAGCGTGGCGCGGATCGCATCCTCGGCGTCGCCGGCGACAATGCGTCCGGCCGGCGCCGCGAACAGCAGCAGCGCGAGGACGATCGAGGCGAGGATATTGTCGCTCGGCATGGCTTAAGAGCGCGCCTCCAGCAGTCGCTTGTGAACCTTGCTCAGAACGTCGGCGACGGCATCCTTGTAGGCGGCGACCGTCTGCTTCTGGTCGCCGTCGGCATCCGTCCAGTTGAGGAGCAGCGCCAATGTCACCGGCGTCTCGCGCACGATCATCTGCCCGGCTATCGCCATGCAATGAAAGCCATTCCAGTCGATGGAGCCGCCCTTCATGAAAGCGGGCGTATCGGCGGGGACGACGAGCGCGATAGCATCGGCCATCGCCTGGATGCGCTTGAACTCCGTCAGCGTCTCTGGCTTTTCGAAGAATCCGCCGGAGAGTGCGCGCTTGTAGTAGGTGACGAACTCGGAAGCCGGCACGGCCATCGTCTCGACGTCATTGAGCGCCGGTCGATACTTCGAGGTGTCGGGCTTGTCGTCATCGACGAGGGCCTTCATCGCCTTCCAGCCGAGGTCCTCGCCCGGCGGTGCGCCGGCGACGTAGGAGAAGAAGCGGCGCGTCGAATCCGGAATGCGAGCCTTCGTTAGACCCGCATCGGCGATGAACTGGCGCACACGTGCCGGGGTGACGCGCTGCAAAGCGATGTCGGTCGCCGTGTTGTCGCTGTGCGCGATCATCGCCTCGAGGACGCTCGTCGCCTGCGTCGTGCCCGTGAGATTTTCGAGCACGGAGCTGCTCGGCGAGCGGACGGCGTCGTCGACGGCGAGCTGCTCGCTCTCTTTAAGGCGCCCTGCCTCGACCTCCTGCAGGTACGCCGCGAGCACGAACGTCTTGAAGCAGCTGCCGCAGAACAGCTCTGCGTCGGGATCGGAGGTGACGCGCCACGGGCTGCTCGGCGCGTCGATATCGACTTGCGCGCTCTTCTTGCCGGGCAGCTTCAAGAAGCTGTCGAGCAGATGCGGAATGGCCGGCGAGCTGCCTTGGCTTTCCGCTGCAGCAAATGCGGGAGCGCTCGCGATAGCCGCCGACCCCGCCAGCAATGTCAGAAACTGCCGTCTACGCATGACGCGCCTCCTGGCCGCGGCGGCCGGTCGCACCAGCAATGGCAGAGCAATAATGACCGGGGCGTTACCGGAGTTGCATGTCGAATTTGGACCACGCGAAGATTCAATCGGTTGCCGGGTTCGCGCCGGGCTCCCGCGCGCCTACAATCGCTGCCAACGCCGTCCGCCAAAGAGCCATGTCCCGACCATCCCCCCGACCGAGCTCCGCCGACCTGCGCACCGAGGTGCCGCTCGCCTTAGCCGGCCAGCGCATCGGCCTGATGGGCGGCACCTTCAACCCTCCGCATGCCGGCCACGCCACCTGCGCCATCACGGCATTGCGCCGGCTCAAGCTCGACCAGCTGTGGTGGATCGTGACGCCCGGTAATCCGCTGAAGAGCGGCGAGGGCCTGCCTTCGCTGGCGCGGCGCGTGGCGGCGAGCCGCCTGTTCGCCACCGACCCGCGCATCAAGGTGACGGGTTTCGAGGCCGCGCTCGGCAGCGCATACACTTACGAGACGCTCCGCCACGTCACGCGGCGGCTGCCGGGGGTACATTTCGTCTGGGTGATGGGCGCCGACAATCTCGCCGGCTTTCACCGCTGGCAGCAGTGGCGCAAGATCGCCCGCCTGGTGCCGATGGCCATCGTCGATCGGCCCGGCTGGCGGCTCCCGGCCCTGGCTTCGCCCGCCGCAGCCAGCCTCTCCCGTCACCGGGTGTCGGAAAGCCGCGCGGCCTTGCTCCCGCTCATGGCGCCCCCCGCCTGGACCCTCCTCAGCACGCGCCTGTCGGAGGCCTCCTCGACCTCCCTGCGCCGCGATACCGAGCGTAACGCACGGTAATAACAACGCTTTTTTACAAGCGGGCGTGCCGCTTTCACACGCCCGTCATGCATTAACTATTGCTGCCGGGCGGGGTGAGGCCTTATGTTTTGCTTCGGTGGGCTGGCTCGATGCCTCCCGCTGAAGAGCGTCGCAGGCGTTGAAAATGCGCAAAGCGCCACGGCGCAGGCCCTAAGGGGTGCATGAGGAAGGGACAACCAGCACACGATGCGAACCGCACTTGAGGGTGCCCGCAAAGGCACGCCTCACGCCGAACTTTTGTCGCAACGACAGAAGCCGGCCGCCCTGCTCGAAGAAATCGTCCGCTGGCTCGATGAGGCCAAGGCCGAGGACGTCGTGACGATCGATCTGGCAGGCAAGTCTTCCATCGGTGACTTCATGGTGGTCGCCACCGGCCGGTCCGACCGGCACGTCGGGGCGATCGCCGAGCAGCTCGGACGCAAGCTCAAGGAAAAGGGCCTCGGTCGCGTACGCATCGAGGGCCTGGAAGCGTGCGACTGGGTTCTGCTCGACACCGGCGACATCATCGTCCACGTGTTCCGCGACGAGGTGCGTGAGTTCTATAACCTCGAGAAGATGTGGTCGGCGGACCGGCCGGGCGAACCGACGACCGCCCACTGACGCCGCCTCTGGCGCTCCGGCGCGACGGCGCGACGTAACGAGCCCGCACTCCCGGCGGGAGGAGCGGCCATGCGCCTCATCGTTGCCGCCGTCGGCCGCTTGAAGGACGCCGAGCGCGAGCTTTGCGAGCGCTATCAGAAGCGCTTCGACGCTTCCGGGCGCTCACTCGGCCTCGGCCCGCTCGACATTTCCGAACTGAGCGAAAGCCGCGCGGAAACCGCCGCGGCGCGCAAGGCCGACGAGGCCGCGCGCCTGCTCAAGGCCACGGCCGCGGCGGGCGCCCGCGTGGTGCTCGATGAAGGCGGCAAGGCGCTGTCGAGCGACGCCTTCGCCCGCTGGATTGCGCAAACACGCGATTCCGGCTGCAAGGGCTTGGCATTTCTCATCGGCGGCCCGGACGGACACGGGCCCGCAGCCGTGCAGGGCGCCGCGCTCAAGCTGTCGCTCGGCGCCATGACGCTGCCGCATGGTCTCGCGCGCGCCGTGCTGATCGAGCAGCTCTACCGCGCCGCAACAATCCTCGCCGGCCACCCTTACCACCGCGCTTGAGCACACCATCGCTGCCGCCAACGCTGTCATCCTCGGTTCTGTGCCGAGGATCCACGGTCCAAGAGGCTCGGGTTGTGGTCGGTCGGGCGATCTGTGCCGCACGCGGTCTTTTTGCCGAGCAGGCGGAGAGTTGGGTCCTCGGCACAAGGCCGAGGATGACACCTGAGAGCGCCTCAACAGGGGCAGTGGGCACGTTTGGCGCGCGAACTTGCTGCTTCCCGCCGCATTGCCTGGAACTCCGGTAGAATGCCGGGGAGTGATTCGCGTCGTCATCCAGCCACCAGCTGAGAGGTGCGCACATGGGCGCTCTAGGCACGTTTCTCCTGCTCGTCGTCTTCGGAGCCGCGGTCGGCTTCGCCATGATCCGCTACGGTCATACGTGGCTCGGGCGCCAGATGGCCGGCGCCACCAGCGGCGGTGAGATCACCTACGCGCTGGTCGGCATCGCCGGCTCGTTCATGGGCTACCACATCGCCGGCATTCTGGGGATCGGCTCGGAGCTGCTGTCGTACATCCTCGCGGTCGCCGGAGCGGCGGCGACGGTGTGGCTGTGGCAGGGACGCTGAGCGCCCTCACGCGCTCTTAGCTTCGCGGCCGAGCGAGAACCACGATTTCTTGGCCGCGGCGGCCTTTGCCTGCGCCTCCTCCTCGGCTTTGAAGGTGCCGTCATCGGCGAGCACCATGAGGATGGGTGTCAGCCCCTCGACATCCTCGAGCGGAAAGATCTCCATGTCCCGGCGGGCCCGTTCGCTCCAGCCGGCGAATGTCAGTGCCTTCTCGGCTTTCGAGAACAGACCGTGATTGCGGATCGGCTGCGCCTTCTCGAAGGCGATGTCGTCCTCGCTCTTCTCGCCGCCCCGCTTTTCGATCCACTGCTTACGAATGTCGGTGAGATCGGTCTGGCTCGCTTGGCTTTCCTCGGCCTTGAGCTTGTCGAGCTCGCCCGTCTGGAACTTCCACCAACGGGCGCGTTGCGGCCAGCGCACCAGGTTTAAATCGTCGAGCACACCGGCAAGCTGGTTCATGGCCAGCGCCCTGGCGCATTCCTCCTCGTTCTTTGGGTCACAACTGTAGAGGTTGGGGATGACGAGGTAGGACGACTCCTTGTGGTAGATGAAGTGCCGACGTACCCACTCCAGCGTCGCTCCCGGCGCGCGCTCGATGGCGGTGTTGATGGCGGCGCGGATCTGGCGGGTGACCTGCGATGACGGCCGCTTGCTCTCCGGCGGGGGCGGATTGAGGATGGCGAGGGCGAGCAAGCCGAGGTCGATGCCGATAGTCGCGAGCAGGGCGATCATGTCGCGCCCAGTGATTGGCTGCCCCGTCTTGGTGGTGGCCTCCGGCGCCTCGCCCGAGACATAGCCTACGAGGCTCGACAGGTAGGTGCCGATGTTCTCCCACAGACGCTTGATGGCGTTGGCCACACCCGCCGGTCCCTCGTTGAAGGCCGCCTCGCGCAGCTCGAGCACGGCCGGCTGGTCGGCCTGCACGGCGGCCTGCGTCAAGCGCTGCGCCAGAGTAGGGTCGTAGCAGGAAAAGCCGCTCTGCCCGGGCGGCACGGAGACCGCGGCCGCGATGGCTCGCATTTCGGTGGCGGTCGATTTGCCGAGCTCGTTGGAGCGGGTGGCGATGTCGCGGGCGCGCGAGCGGATGTTGCTCGCCATGGCATTGAAGCTCGCCTGGCGCTCGGCGACCGTAGCGCCTTCGAGCGAAGCGACGCTCTTTTGCAGCGACGTGATGTCGGCCTGCACCGGCGCGATCCACGAGTTCTGCACCCCGTCACGCAACGAGGCGATCTGGTCGCGCACACCGACGCGCGCATTGTACAGCGGACCGCGGCCGGCGCCCGACGAGGTGCCACAGGACCCGCCGCTCGTCTCCTCGCGGCTCATCTGGCTTTCCGACCAGGTGACGACACCGTCGAGACCGACCTTGACGGCGTCGAGCCGCGCAGCGACGGCGCTCGCCGCATCGCCCGCGTCCTGCTGCAGGCCGGCAAGACCGGTGCGCGTCGCCTCCTCGCCGGCGATGAGGCTCCACCAGAAGCCGTAGCCGAAGCCGATCGACCAGATGGCGAGGAATACGTAGAGCGGAAAGGTGACCAGCCGATCGGTGAAGCGTCGCCCCTGCGCGAAGGTCTCGCGCAACATCAGCCACATCAGGAAGGTGAGGGCGACGACAACGATGATGACGAGGAAATCGTTGGAGAACGACAGCCCGCCCGGCAGCTCCTGCGCGCTGGCGGCGGGCGATGTCGATACGCCGATGATGAAGTCGCGCATGCCGTGCCAGGTGGCGAAGCCCGCGATGAGCAGCAGCATGATGGAGGCAACGCCGATGAGCGTGTTGCGACCCAACAGGTAGTCGGTCGCGCGGCCCCATAGAGAGCTTGATGCGGGCCTCGTCGCTGCCATGTCTCAGTCCCCCGTCCTAGTCGTCCCACCTTGTATAGGCCGATATAGGAAAATCGGCCGTTTGTCGCGCCGATTGCCGTCATTCAGCGGTTGGCGGGACGCGCGGCGTATCGGCGGCGCCACGCATAGCGCGCAGAAGCGCACGGCGGTTGTCGGGATCGCCGTCGCGGCATAGTCTTTTCGCACTGCAGCGTATGCGGTTGCCTATTGGGCGCGTGACATGGCGAACGACGGCTTCGATTTCGACGCTTTGGTGCGGGGCGGCTACCCGCTGCGACGCTTCGAGCCCGAAGAGCGCATCTTCACCCAGGAGGACGAGGGCTCGACGATGTACGTCGTGCGCTCCGGTCAGGTGGCGATCATGTCCGGCGGCGCCGTCCTGGATACGATAGGTCCGGGGGGCACGTTCGGTGAGATGGCTCTGATCGACGGCTCGCCGCGCAGCGCCACGGCCATCGCCCGCGAGCCGACGGAAGCCGCGGTGATCGACGAGCGCGCCTTTCTCTACCTCGTCGAGCGCAATCCTGGCTTTGCGCTCGACCTCTTGCGCCGGCTCGCCCGACGCCTCAGACGCATGAACGACAGCCTATGACGGCCTAACTTGCGTTGGTGATCGCGCCCGCGGAGATCATTCTGTGATCAATGTAGGCCTTGCCGCGCAGTCCGAAGTCGCACACGTCCGGGTGCATGATCTCGGCGAGAATCTGCGTGCTTTCGACGAGCCGCGGGCCAGGGCGGTTGAAGTAGGCATTGCCGTCGGCCAGAAACACGTTGCCGTCGCGCACGGCGCGCAGCTCCTGCCAGAGGGCGTACCGGGCGAGCGGCCTCACCTCGCGCCGCGTTGTCTCGATGTCATAGCCGCAGGGGGCAACGAGGATCACGTCGGGGGCGGCGACCGACACATCTTTCCAGGTGATCCATGGCGAGGGCTCGCCCGTGGTGCCGAAGACGCTGTCGCCACCGGCCATATCGATCAGCTCCGGCATCCAGTGCCCCCCCGACATCGGCGGATCGACCCATTCGATGAAGGCCAGGCGCTTTTTCGGCTGCCCGACGACGGCGGCCTTAACGGCGGCGAGCCGCTCCTGCATCGAGGCAATGAGCTTCTTTCCGGCTTCTGGGCGACCGATAGCCTCGGCGATGCGACGAATGTCAGCATAGATGTCGGCCATGGTGTGCGGGCGCATGGATACGATACGCGGGCGGCCGTGCACGAACTCGCACACCGCGCGCTCGACGTCGGCGAGCGAGACGGCGCACACCTGGCATTGGTCCTGCGTGAGGATCACGTCAGGCTTGAGCTTTACCAGCGCGTCGGCGTCGACCTCGTAGACCGAGAGGCCGCGCTCGACGAGCGAGCGCACGCGCCTGTCGATCTCCGCGCTCGAGCCATGAACGTCGAACTTCGGCCGCGTGACGGCCGGCAGCTTCAGAACCGAAGCCGGATAGTCGCATTCGTGCGAGCGTGCGACCTGCAGGTCGCCGGCGCCCAGGGCATGCAGAATCTCGGTGGAGCTGGCGATGAGCGAGACAACGCGCGGATGGGGTGAGTTCTGGTCTGCCATGACGACGTGATCGCACCGTGTGGAAGACGTTGCAAGCAGCCACGCGCTTGATGGAGCACGAACGAACGTCCCCGACGGCGAAGATTCCCCGCCGACTGGTTTCCAAAGGCCTGCCTGCGGAGCCGTTCAAGTCGGCGCCGGTGAGCACGAAGCCTTTACCATCGAGCGCCACTCCCGAGCCGTCGAGCCATTCGGTGTGGGGATCGGCGCCTATGAACAGAAACAGGTGCCCGAGCGCACGCCGCGTGTCGCCCGATGCCGTGTGATGCCAGTGCACGGCTTCGAGCCGACCGCCGCTGCCATTGAGGGCGGTCACATTCGCGCCGGTCAGCACCTCGAGGCTGGCGAGGCCGCCGGCGCGATCGACGAGATAGCGCGACGTGCTGGCCTCCAGACTGCCGCCGGTGCCAACGCGTCTCGATGACCGATTGGACCATGTGCCCTCAGTCGCTGCGCTGTGGATTGGCCTTTGCGGCCGCGGGGAATCTATAGCTCGGTGAGCGCCGACGGAATATCAAGCCATGGGGCATCGCCTTCAAGCGTTCCATGAAGCCGGGCCAGATCGGCATTCGCGAGGGCAACCGATGGCGTGTCGCCGTTTTCTCTGGCTGCTGGTCGTCCTCCTCGCGCTCGTCGAGCTTGTCGCCATTGCGCGCTCCAACGTTGCCCTCACCTCGCTGCATCTGGCGGTGATGCTCACCTTCGCCTTCGTGCACGGTGCGATGCGCTACGGCGGCAAGGGCATCGCCGCGTTCGCGGTCATCTGTCTCGTGGTCAGCAATGCGTTGGAGAACATCGGTGTCGCCACCGGCTTTCCCTTCGGTGCGTACCACTACACCGACGTGCTCGGCCCGAAGCTCGGTTACGTGCCGCTCCTCATCGGACCGGCCTACCTCGGCGTCGGCTACCTCGCGTGGGTACTAGGCACGGTCCTCGTCGCCGACATCAAGCGCGGCTCCGATACGCTGACGACGCTGGCGACGCCCGCCATCGGCGCCTTCGTCATGGTGCTGTGGGACCTGACGCTCGATCCGGCGGTCTCGACCTTCGGTCAGTGGTGGGTCTGGGAGGGCGGCGGCGGCTTTTTCGGCGTGCCGCTGTCGAACTATCTCGGCTGGTATCTGACCGTGTTCGCCTTCATGCTGATCTTTGCCCTCTATATGCGGGCGCGCGCACCGGAGCCAAGCGCGCCGCAGCCGAAGAGCTACTACATGCAAGCGACTGCCATGTACGCCGTGGTCGCGCTGCAGTTCGTCGTCAACTACGCCGTCAAGGGGAGCGAGCCGCTGGTCGATGCGGCCGGCGTTCAATGGCGCAGCGGCGACATCCTCGAGGCGTCGGCCATCACCGCCCTGTTTACCATGCTGTTCGTTGCCGTGCTGGCGGCAGTGACGATCATCCGCTCTCCGGCGGCGGTGCACTAGCCGCCATCAGCCGAATACGCGATTGAGCACGGCGCCTGCCACCTTGGCGGCGCTGATTTCGGGCAGCTTGCCGCCGTATTCGTCGCAATAGACGTGGCGGACAAGGCGGGCGTGCATCTCCTGCGAGGGAGCAAACTGTACCGCGAAGCCGCTGGCGTCGGCGCGCGCCAACGCTCCCTCGGTGTCGATGGCGTCGAATTGGATGCGAACGCGAGTGCCGAGCGGAGCGGGCAGCGCTCCCAGCAGCCATACGCCGCTCACCGATATGTTGTCGATGGGTGCGCGGAGAACGACGTCGCCGATGGTGAGCGTAGCAAGCTCATCGCTTAGGAAACGATCGCCGCGGCGCGTCTGCGAGGCCTCGATGCAGACGAAGCACGCCATCGTCAGGATGACGATGTTATACCAACTCCATATCAGCGCGATGATGCTGGCATCCGCAAGCGATCGCGTGTCATCCAGAAGGAAGGCCCACAGGATGCCGCCCACGTTGAGTGCCAAGTAGATCAGGAAGATCCGCAGCATCCGCCACTGCACGAACCCCTTGCTGCGGTCGCCGCCCTTGGCGGTGACCTGGAACTTGTGTCCCTGCGGCTTGAACAGCCCGGCGAACACAGATTTGGTGATGTCGGTGGCGCCGAGAAGCTGGCTCAGGTCGGCCATGAGGGGGAGCACGCGCCCTTTCGTGAGCCAGGTGACAATCGCCGCTTGCACGACGAAGAAGGGCAACAGGTGCGAGATAGCATCGGGCACGCTGGCGTAGACGGCTTGGATATCGAACAGCAGGTAGAGCGCCGGAACGACGAGCGCGAGCAGACGAAACACGTGCGTCGCCGACCAGTGCAGGAACGTCTCGAGCAGCATCACCCGCTGCAGAAGGGGAGTGTCCACCTGCAGACTGAACGGACCGCTCGGCCCGCGGCAAATCTGCATGAAGCCGAGCGCCCAACGGGCGCGCTGCGAGATGTATTCCTTCAGCCCTTCGGGCGCCAAGCCGAGCGACAGCGGCTCGTTCAGATAGATCGTGCGATAGCCGATCTCGCTGAGCCGCAGCGAAGCCAGATAGTCCTCGGTGACGGAATCGGTCGGAAATCCGCCTATCTCGACGAGCGGCGCGAAGCGCAGCACCGACGAGGTGCCGCAGCAGAAGGCGCCGCCCCACGCATCCTTCGACGCCATCACCACGTCGAAGAAGAAGCGCTGCTCGTCGGGCCACACGCGGGTGAGGGCGAGGTTGGTCTGGATGGGGTCCGGGTTGAAGAAGTGCTGCGGCGTCTGCACCACGCCGACGTCGGGCTCGCGCATCAGCGCCACGGTCCGCGTCAGGAACTGCGACTTGGCGACGAAATCGGCATCGAGTATGGCGACGAAATCCGGTCGCTCCTCGAGCGCCGCCAAGTGAGCGAGGGCATTGTTGATGTTGCCAGCCTTGGCGTGGCGGTTGTCGGCGCGCGTGATGTAGCCGCAAGAGTGGCGCTCGCAGAGCTCCTTTAACCACTCACGACGGCCATCGTCGCAGACCCAAAGCCGATAGCGCGGGTAATCGATACCGAGTGCGCCGATGATGGTGCGATCGAGGATGGCTTCCTCCTCGTTATAGGTGCAGATCAGCACGTCGACGAGGGGCTGCTCGGGCTGCGACTTGAGCCATACGACGTCGGTATCGGCTTCCGGCGTGCGATCCTTCGTGCGGGTCAGAAATACGAGCGCCAACGTGGCGCCGAGCATCGACAGCATCTCGACCAGCGTGAACACGGCACCGACGGCGAAGTCGAGCGTCTGATCGGCGGGGGGCAGCGTCTCGGTGATGCGCCACAACATGTAGCGCCAGGCGAGAAATATGCACACGCCGATGGCCACCGTGCGTGCCCGAGTGTTGCCGCGATTGAGCCAGGGCAGGATGCCCACTGCCAACAAGCCCAGCACGATGCTCGGCAGTAGCGCGTCCCAATACGTCATGCCCGAGGCGACGGCCATGGGTGTCGCCTCACTCGGCAGCGGCGGTCATGATGCGAGCCGGCTCGGCGTTGGCGGCGCTCGCTGACGTATCGAAGGTCACCTGTCCCGTACGACCGACATTGCACTCGCGCCGCGCTGCGAGGCCCGGAACGGCGATGGTGACGTGGTACGGCTCGCGGGTCAGCGCCGTCTGCTCGATGGCGAAGTTCGAGCCGGCGGCGGCAAGACCGGTCAGGCCGACGACGCTGCCGCCATATTGCTGGCGTTCGCCGCGCAGCCGGAACTGGGCCGGCTGTCCCACCCAGAGCTTGTTGTAGACCGCCTCGCTGACCGTCGCCGTCACCACGGCACCGGCGCAGTCGAGGATGCGCAGGAGATCCTGGCCGGTGCGTACTTCCTCGCCATTGGCGGTGAGCACCTCCCAGATTCGCCCGCGCACGGTCGCGTTGATGATCGCGTGCGAATGCGCGGTAAAAAGATCAGTCTCAGCGACGAGCTCCTTCTCGAGGTAGGCGAGGCGCGCCTTGCGCTCGTCGAGCTGGCTGGAGACTTCGACGGTCTGCTGGCGGATCTCGTCGAGGCGCTGCGCCGAACGCGGCAGATCGTTGTAGCTGTCGCCGACGAATAGACCCTTGCGTGCTGCCTCGAGCTCGATCTTGTTTCCCTCGAGGCGGATGCGCGCCGCCTCGATGGCGAGCTTCGACACCTTGTAGTCGCGCTCGGCGTGGAGAAGAGTGGCGACGGTGTGCGACCCCGACTGGCGCAGCTTTCTCGACCGCTCGAGTGCCTCCTTGGCATCCTCATGCTGGGCCTCCGCCGTGGTAATCTGCACGGCAAGCTCGGCGGCCTTCGCTTCGAGCTGGTGGATGCGGCCCTCCTGGAAGGCATTGCGCTGCGCAATCACGTCCTTCTCGATGCCCTGCAGCTGCCCCAAGCGCTGCGACAGTACCGTGATCTCCGACCGCAATCCATCGACGGTGCGGCGCAGATCATCGAGACGGCCGCGGTCGGCGCGTACGTTGGTAACGCGCAAGAGGGGCTCATCCGGCTCCACCTCGGTGCCGACGGCAATTGAAGGCGCAACAAGCGAGACCTTCCCGTCGATCGGCGCGCGCAAGTTGATGAGGCGTGCATTGACGGTCGCCTCGGCGCTCGTCGCGGCGAGTAGACGCTGAAGTGGATACCAACCGAGGGCAACGGCGACGATGATGGCGATCAGCGACTTCACGCCCCGGCGCGCGCGCAGCGCATTGACCTTCTCGCCCAGCCGCTTTGGCGCCCGCTGTTTGGGAGCTTCGACGACCTCGGGGCGCGCACGCGCGCGCATCTCTTCGTTCAGCCGCTGCAGTCGCTCCAGGGCGCCAACCTCGGCGGCCGCCCCCACCGGCGTCTCCGGGGAGACGTCGGGTGTTGGCAGCGGCTTCGGCGTAACGTTCGAAGACATCAATGATACTCTTTGACACGTAATAAGCGGCGACCCGAACGACGAGGGCGCTCGGGTCGAATGCTGCAATGATACTTAGGGGGCATAAATTAATGCGCAGTCGGATCGTCGGCCGTTTCGGTGAATTCGCTTAAAAAGAGATGAAGGCCGTTAAGCCTGCCCCCGCAAACACGGGCAGGTCCACGCGCGGCTTGCGACAAAAGGACGATGTGAGGGGCCTTCAGTTGGCGCCTTCGAGCAGGCGGCGAGCAATCACCTGCGCCTGGATCTCCGCCGCGCCCTCGAAGATGTTGAGGATGCGCGAATCGCACAGTACGCGGCTGATCGGGTATTCGAGCGCGAAGCCGTTGCCGCCGTGGATCTGCAGCGCGTTGTCGGCGTTGGCCCAGGCGACGCGTGCGCCGAGGAGCTTGGCCATGCCGGCTTCCAGATCGCAGCGGTGGCCCTGATCCTTCTCGCGCGCGGCAAAATACGTCAGCTGGCGGGCGATCATGGTCTCGACCGCCATCATGACGACCTTGTTGTAGACGCGCGGGAAGGAATAGATCGGCTTGCCGAATTGGACCCGCTCCAGCGCATACTTCAGCCCCAAGTCCATTGCCGCCTGCGCGACGCCAACCGCACGCGCCGCCGTCTGGATGCGCGCCGCCTCGAAGGTATTCATCAGCTGCTTGAAGCCCTGGCCCTCGGTACCGCCGAGGAGCTGGCTGGCCGGCACCTCGAAGGCATCGAATGAGATGTCGTACTCCTTCATGCCGCGATAGCCCAAAACCTCGATCTCGCCGCCGGTCATGCCCTTGGCCGGGAACGGATCCGCATCCGAGCCGCGCGGCTTTTCGGCCAGCAGCATCGAGAGACCCTTGTAGCCCGGCTCGTGGGGGTTGGTGCGCACCAGCAGCGTCATCAGATCGGCGCGCACCGGATGCGTGATCCACGTCTTCTGGCCGGTGACCTTGTAGGTGTCGCCCTCCTTGATGGCGCGCGTCTTCAGCGAGGCGAGGTCGGAGCCGGTGTTAGGCTCGGTGAAGACAGCGGTGGGCAGCAACTCGCCGCTGGCGATCTTCGGCAGGTACTTCTGCTTCTGCTCGTCGGTGCCGTTGTTGAGGATGAGCTCGCCGGCGATCTCCGAGCGCGTGCCGAGCGAGCCGACGCCGATATAGCCGCGCGACAGCTCCTCGGAGACGATGCACATGCTTTCCTTGCCGAGCCCGAGCCCGCCGTACTCCTCGGGCAGCGTCAGCCCGAACACGCCCAGCTCGGCCACCTTGGCGATGATGTCGAGCGGGATGTACTCGTTCTTCAAGTGCCACTCGTGAGCATGGGGCACCACCTCGGCCTCGGAGAACTTGCGCATCTGGTCGTGGATGGCGGCGTGTGTCTCGTCGAGGCCGGAATCGCCGAACGTGGCGGCGTTGGGCTGCGCGGCGATGAGGTCGGCCAGGCGCGCCTTAACCGCCTGCGTGCCGCCGGCGGCGATCATGTCGGCGACTTCATCCTCGTAGCGGCGCACATCGGCGCGCGACACCCCGAGCTGCTCGGGGCGGACGAGCTCCAGCTGGCTCATGGGAATGCCGCCGGAAATCTGCGCCAAGTACTCGGCGAAGGCGGCAGCGAGGATCAGCTGCTCGAACTCACCGAAGCGTCCTTCGCCGGCAAGGCGTGTGCCCCACACGTGCATCTGCCGCAAGCCTTCTACCGCCGTCGCCAGCCAGGCGAGGCCATGCGCGGCGTGCTGAGCGTTGTCGATGCCGCCCGCCGCGGCGACCGCCGCGCGTACCCCCGACTTGGCCGCTTGCAGCACTTTGTCGGCGGAGGTAACAGCGCGCCCGGCGCGTTCGAGCAGCGCATCGGGGCCGGCTGCAAGGAGATCCTGCTCGGCCGTCTTCACCGCAGTCGACATCGTAACCCTCCTGGGAATTTTGCAGCGGGCGCGCCGCGATCGGCGCCGCTCGAGCGTTGCGTTGCAGAATAACCGGACCAGTCGTCAAGGCAATTGGTGCCGCAGGGCGCTCGTCACCCGCCCGACAGCGCCTTGAAGAAGCGACTGCCGGCGGCGCCGCGCCCGGTGACGGCGGCAATGCGCTCGGCGAGCGAGGCGGGCTGGGCGGCCTGCGGCTCCGCGGACTGCTCGAAAGCTGCGAAATCGTGCGTTGCCTCGACTATCTCCACCATGGCCTCGTCACCGGGGCCAGTGAAAGTCTCATAGCCATTGAGGAGCAACTCGGGCACCTGATCGTCACCATGTAGCAGCGCCCGCAGCGGACGGCTGGACGTCTCAGCGCCCAGCGCCTCAGCGACAATGTCGTGGCCGGCGGACTCGATGATGGTGACAGAGGCCTCCGCCGCCAGCTCATCGGAGTAGTCGGGCTCGAGGCTGGTCAGGGTCTCCAAGGCAGCGAGCATGCGCAGGCCATCCTCGTCGGCCGTACCAAAACCGTCGCTGCCCTCGCTCGCCGGGGGCGGCAACGGAGGCGGCTCGGCCCCCGAACCACGCAGCCTCGCGGGCCGCGTCGGCTCGTAGCCGGTAAAGACGCTCTCGCGCTTTCGATCCTCGTTCCTGCTTGCCACGCGGGCCCCGCTTCTTGCCGTTGAGCCGTCATTTTAGGAAAGCCGGCGCGCCCCGTCCACGCTCCGGGTGAAATGACCTGGAGGCTCGAGGGATGTTTCGCCGGCGGCGCGGCAACACTGGCATAGACCTCACCCGAGTGCGCCGCTAGGGTCCGCCCCAATTCAACAGCGTCCGGGAGACGGGAATGCAGCGCTACCGCACCTTGCTCGAGGCCATCTATCGGCTTTACGAGCATAGCGGCTTCGCCATGGCGGGCGCGGTAGCATTCTCGTTCGTGGTGTCGTTGTTTCCGTTCTGCATCTTTCTCGGGGCCCTGGCCGGAATTTTCGGCGGCCGCGAGCTGGCCGCGCAGGCGGTCGAGCAGTTGTTCCAGATCCTGCCGCCGGGCGTCGCCGCCGGCCTTGCCCCGCAGGTGGAAGCCATCATGGGGCGCACCCGTATCGACCTTCTCACCGCGAGCGCCGGGCTATCGCTTTTCTTTGCTACCAATGCCATCGAGACACTGCGCACCGCCCTCAACGGCGCCTACCGAGTGGTCGAAAAGCGCCCCTACCTCTACTGCCTGGCGCGTAGCATGGTGTTCGTGTTCGCCAGCGCTGTGTCGATGCTGGTGCTCACCTGGGTGGTGGTCGTCGGCCCGGCACTGGCGGCGCGTTTCGATCCCGAGCTGACCCAATCCTTCATGCTCATGCGCTCGACGTGGCTCGGCGCCACGCTGCGCTATGCGTCGGCCGCGGCCGTCATTTCCACGCAGCTTCTGGCCATCCACCTGTGGCTCGCCGCCGGACGCCGCCGCATCAAGGACGTTTGGCCGGGCGTGCTGCTGTCGACCGCGCTGTGGCTGCTCGCCGCGAGCCTTTATTCGTACTACCTCAACCTCAGCGACTACACCCGCTTCTATGCCGGCCTGTCGCAGCTGATGGTGGCGATGATCTTCTTCCAGATGACGGCAGTGATCGTCATCCTCGGCGCCGAGCTCAATCGCGGCATCTACGAATTCAAGCGCATGAATGCCATGGGGCTCGATCCGGTCGCCGCTCCCTCGCCCACCCGCGCACGCTGACCACGCCCCACCGTCTTCCCGGCCAAGCGAGCGGCAGCGAGCGCTGAGCCGGAAACGACAGTAGCGGCCTTACTTCTTATGTAGCCGCTGGCTGGCCTCGAGCACGTCCTCGTAGGTGCGCAGCCCGGTGGTCGGCGCCGAGACGAGCACCGCCATGTTGCCCGGCTTGTGCTCGTTGCGCAGCATGCGCATGTGCGCCTTGGGGATCTGGTCCCAGGGAAACACCTCGGACATGCAGGGATCGATGCGCCGCTCGACGACGAGCTTGTTGGCCTGCGCCGCCTGCAGAAGGTTGGCGAAGTGCGAGCCCTGCACGCGCTTCTGGTGCATCCACAGGTAGCGGGCATCCATGGTGAGGTTATAGCCGGTCGTGCCGGCGCAGATGACCACCATGCCACCGCGCTTGACGATGAATACCGACACCGGGAACGTCGACTGCCCCGGATGCTCGAAGACAAAGTCGACGTTGTTGCCCTTGCCGGTCGTCTCCCAGATCGCGGCGCCGAACTTGCGCGCGCTCTTGAACCAGGTGTCGTACTCGGGGGTGCCGACCTTGGGTAATTCCCCCCAGCAATCGAAGTTCTTGCGGTTGATGACGCCACGCGCGCCTAGCTGCATAACGAAATCGCGCTTGTCCTCCTCCGAGACGACGCCGATGGCGTTGGCGCCGGAGGTGGCGCACAGCTGCACGGCCATCGAGCCGAGACCGCCGGAGGCGCCCCATACCAGCACGTTATGGCCGGGGCGCAGAACGTGCGGGCGGTGGCCGAACAGCATGCGGTAGGCGGTCGCGAGCACCAGCGTGTAGCAGGCGCTCTCCTCCCAGGTGAGGTGGCGCGGACGCTCGAGGAGCTGGCGATCCTGCACGCGTGCGAACTGGGCGAACGAGCCGTCCGGGGTCTCGTAGCCCCAAATGCGCTGACTCGGCGAAAACATCGGGTCGCCGCCGTTGCATTCCTCGTCGTCGCCGTCATCCTGGTTGCAGTGGATGACAACCTCGTCGCCGACCTTCCAGCGCTTCACCTTGGAGCCGACGGCCCAAACGATGCCCGAGGCGTCGGAGCCGGCGATGTGGTAGGGGTTCTTGTGGCCGTCGAGCGGCGAGATGGGCTTGCCGAGCGAGGCCCAAACGCCGTTGTAGTTAACGCCCGCCGCCATCACCAGGACGAGGACGTCGTGGCTGTCCAGCTCCCAGGTGGGGAGCACCTCCATCTGCATGGCGGTGTCGGGCTCGCCATGCCGCTCCTTGCGGATGGCCCATGCGTACATCTTCTTGGGGACGTGCCCGAGCGGCGGAATCTCCCCGATTTCATAGAGATCCTTCTTTTCGGCGGTCGCCGGTGCGCCCATGGCGATTTCCGTCCTGGCGGCGCTTTGGCTCGTCATTCTTGGCTCCCGTGATGGAACGCCGGACCCGCTGGCCGGCGAAACTAGATTGCGGCGCCATGGCCGCACGTATCTGACGGCGTTTCAAGCACGATTTCGCGCTGCAATGAAGAGGCTGTGGCGCCGCTAGTCGATCGTGTCAACGGACCTTTAAGGCAGCCCCGCCTAAAAGGCTCGATCATTTTCCCCGGCCGGCGGGCCGGAGGGCACGGCGCGGCAGTCCTGGAAAAGCTGCACATGCTTGATTTTCTGAACAGAGCGGTCACCGTCGATACCTATACGCTGGTCGTGGTGGCCATGCTCTCCGGCTGGGCCGGGGTGCTGACCCTGCATGTCCTGTCGCGGACCGTACTGGCGCTTATTTTTGTCCCCGGATTCATCCTCGGCGCCCTCATTACGAACTACGTTTTCGAGCTCACCGGCTTCTACCCGACGCCTGACCGCGAGACGAATATCGTGGTCGCCTGCACGCTCGGCATCATTTTCGCGTTGTTCGTGCTGCTGCTCTGCCTGCGCGTCACAGCCATTCTTTCTGGGCTGCGCGTTGAGCGCCATCAGTTCAAACGCGATCTGCGGCGCGCCTAGCCTCGCCGCCCCCGCCCGTTGCGGCAAAGATCATTTTGCATTGCACCGACGGTTATGGGTACTTTACGGGAACAGCCGAACCCAGCCGAGGTTGACGTATGCGCGAAGGCAAGAGCGGGGCCGAGAATCGGGCGCCCGACCGCCCGTGGATTTTCCGCACCTATGCCGGCCACTCGACGGCCGCCAAATCGAACGAGCTCTACCGCAAGAACCTCGCCAAGGGGCAGACGGGTCTTTCGATCGCCTTCGATCTGCCGACACAGACCGGCTATGACAGCGACCACGAGCTGGCCAAGGGCGAGGTCGGCAAGGTCGGCGTGCCGGTATCCCACCTGGGCGACATGCGGGCACTGCTCGACGGCATTCCGCTCGACCAGATGAACACCTCGATGACGATCAACGCCACCGCCGCGTGGCTGTTGTCGCTCTACGTCGCGTTCGCGGATGAGCAGGGTGCTTCGCGCGATAAGCTCACCGGAACCATCCAGAACGACATCATCAAAGAGTACCTGTCGCGCGGCACCTACGTGTTCCCGCCCGAGCCGTCGCTGCGGCTCATCAAGGACACCATCGTTTTCTCCTACCGCGAGGTTCCCAAATGGAACCCGACCAACGTGTGCTCCTACCATCTGCAGGAGGCCGGCGCGACACCGGTCCAAGAGCTCGCCTACGCTTTAGCGACCGCCATCGCCGTGCTGGATACCGTCAAGGCCTCGGGTGAAGTGCCGCTCGATCAGTTCAGCACGGTGGTGGGTCGCGTCTCCTTCTTCGTCAACGCGGGTCTCAGGTTCATCACCGAAATCTGCAAGATGCGCGCCTTCAACGAGCTGTGGGACGAGATCACCCGCGACCGCTATGGCGTCACCAACCCGAAGGACCGGCTGTTCCGCTACGGCGTGCAGGTCAACAGCCTCGGCCTCACCGAGCCGCAGCCGGAGAACAACGTCTACCGCATTCTCATCGAGATGCTGGCCGTCACCCTGTCGAAGCGCGCCCGCGCGCGGGCCGTGCAGCTGCCGGCTTGGAACGAGGCGCTCGGCCTGCCGCGCCCCTGGGACCAGCAGTGGTCGCTGCGCATGCAGCAGATCGTCGCCTACGAGACCGATCTTCTGGAATACGGCGATATCTTCGACGGCTCGACGGAGATCGCCCGCAAGGTCGAGGAGTTGAAGGAGCAGGCCAAGGCTGAGCTCTCCACCATCGAGGCGATGGGCGGCGCCGTAGCCGCCATCGACTACATGAAGCGGCGCCTCGTCGAGAGCAACACGGCGCGGCTGTCGGCCATCGAGAGCGGCGAGCAGATCGTCGTCGGCGTCAACAAGTGGACGGAGACGGAGCCGTCCCCGCTCACCGCCGGCGAAGGCGCCATCATGGTCGTCGACCCGGCCGTCGAGGCCGAGCAGGTCGAGCGCCTCAAGGCCTGGCGCGCCGCGCGCGATGCCAAGGCAGTGAAGGCGGCCATCGCCGATCTGGAGGCGGCCGCCAAGGAAGGTCGCAACATAATGGAGCCGTCGATCGCCGCGGCGCGCGCCGGCGTCACCACCGGCGAGTGGGGCGCAACGCTGCGCCGCGTATTCGGTGAGTACCGCGCCCCGACTGGCGTTGCGCAATCTGCCGTGGCGCGCGACAGCGTCGCTCTGGAGAACGTGCGCGGCTCGGTCGACGAGCTGTCGGCCAAGCTCGGCCGGCGCCTCAAGTTCCTGGTCGGCAAGCCGGGGCTCGACGGGCATTCGAACGGCGCCGAGCAGATCGCCGTGCGCGCCCGCGACGTGGGTATGGAGGTCGTCTACGAGGGTATACGCCTCACCCCGGCGCAGATCGTGCGCGCCGCGGTCGACGAAAGCGCGCACGTCATCGGCCTGTCGATCCTGTCGGGCAGCCACGTGCCGCTGGTGCAAGAAGTGATGGAGCGCATGCGCAAGGAGGGCTTGAGCGACGTGCCGGTCGTCGTCGGCGGCATCATTCCGCCGGAGGACGAGCGCACGCTGAAAGCCTTCGGCGTTGCTGCCGTGTACACGCCGAAGAACTTCCAGCTCAACGACATCATGAGCGACATCGTGCGCCTCGTCGGCAGCCAGGCCATGGCCGCCTAGGCGGCACCCACCGACAATCAAATCAGGAAGAAACGACGATGCGAGAGGAGACCCGGCGCAAGTTCGAGCGCGCCCTGTGGCGCGAACGTCTGAAGAAGATCGGCATCGGCGCCGTCGCCCTCGCGCTGGTCGCCGCCTATTTCGTCTACGAGGACTACGACGGCCGCGTCGACAATGTCCGCGTGCCAGCAATGGTGACCTCGGTCGCTCCGCTCAACGTCCGCAACACGAAGCTGGTCGAGGAGGGCCTTTCCGTGGAAGTCGCCCTCGACGGCAGCGGCCGCCACGTCAACGTCATGGCATTGAAGACGACCGACCCGCACGTCGGCGACCACGTCGAGATCACCGAGCACCGCCACCGCACCGGCCGCGTCACTTACACCTGGAAGTAGGGAGCCCCTTCGACCGGGCCGCCTCGACAACGGCGGTCTCACCAGCGATCTCGACTTTCTCACCCAGCATCTCGCGCACGTAGAGGCGACGCACGGCGACGTCGGTGACGATGGCCAACGGATAGCCGAGCAGCAGTCCCAGCGGTCCGAACAGGATGCCGATGGCGACGACGGCGAACAGGCCGACCGCCGGCGGCACCTTCACCGCGCGCCCCGACACGAGCGGCATGATGATGTTGCTCTCGATCTGCTGCACGACGACGAACAGCGCCAATGTCCATGCCACCATCTCCCAGCTCTGCGTCGAGGCGAGCAGCAGCGCCGGTACCGCGGCGACGACCGGGCCGATAATGGGCACGAATTCCAGCATGCCGGCGATGAAGCCGAGGGCGAGCGCCGACGGCACGCCGATCAGCACCAGCCCGGCACCGGTCAACACGCCGACGAGGATCATGGCCAGCAACTGGGCGCCGAGCCATAGGCGCAGCGCCTCGCCCGCATCGTCGATCGTCTCGCTCACCTTTCCCTGCACGCGCTTGGGGAACAGCATGACGAAGCCGTTGCGATAGACGTCCGGCTGGATGGCCATGTAAACGCCCGCAATGACGACGACGACCAGCGTCGCGAGCGCCCCGAACACGGTGGTGCCCCAGGAGAGCGCACTCGCTACGAGATTTCCGACCGAGGAGCCCTTGACGAGCTCGGACATGGACAGAAAGGGCTGCGACTTGGACAGCTCGGCGGCAGCCGCCGGCAACCGCTCGATGAGCGTGGCGAGTTGGCTGTTGATCTGCGCTCCGAACAGGTAGCCGATGCCGCCGAGCAGCACCACGACGCCGAGCCCCGCGGCGGCGAGCGACAGGCGGCGGCTCAGTGAGGTGCCGCGGTAGATCGGCTGGGCGATGGCACGCAGCACGACGGCGACGAGAACCGAGCCGAAGGCAAGCAGCATGATGTCGGATAGCAGGTAGAGCGCCGCTGCGAAGGCGAGGATGCCGACGACGATCAGCACGCGGCGGATGAACACGGCTTCGGTCATCGGGGTGGTCGGCGTGGGCAAATTGGCATCCTCTTGCTGCTTGCTGAGCCCCCCGCAAGGCAGGTTTATCACGCCAGTTCGGCGACGACCTGCGCATAGCGAGGAAATCACCGCTCTTGGTTGCGATGAAGCACTAGCCACGGGCTGTCATCGAGCGCAAAGAGAGCGGCGATGCCTTCCGGCAGCGCGCTCTCTTGCATCAGGGGTGGTGGCGCTGGTGTGGGCCAGCGCAGACCAGAGCCGGCTTAGTATTTCTTCGGCTCTTCCGCTGGCGCCGGCTGTGTAGCACCCGGCTGCTCAGGCGGTGTCGCGCTCGGCGCGTCCGCGCCGGAAGTGCCCGCACCGGCGCCTTCGCTCGATGGAGCCGTGGGATCGGGCACGATCGGCAACTCGCGGCGCATCGGCATTTTTCCCTTAGGCTCAGCCGGCTGTGCCGGATCGGCGGCCGGTGCCTCCTGCTTCAGGGTCGGATCGGCCGGGCTCTCGCCCGTCGTCTGCGCCATGGCACCCGAGACGCCGAGCGCAGCGATGGCCAGCACGGCAAGAAGCTCTGCTCTCATTGGTTATTCCTCCATGTTGCTGCCCCCATTGGCGCACAACCCCCGCTCTGGTAGTCGGGTTCCGGCCCCGGTACGTGACAGCTGGCCGCGCAGCCTCAAATTCCCGTGCAAGTCATGGCGTTGACGGGAACAAGTCCGCCAGTATGATGCGCGCGACTTTGCCGAACGCCCTAGTGTCCTGATCGCGGAATTCGTCGCCCTACGCCGCCAGATGTAGAACGAATTTCGCGATCTGAAGGACACTAGGACAATCAATGAGCTAGTGTGATTCAGATCGAGAAGTCCGCTTCTCGACCCGGCCGCAGATGATTTGGCGGACTGCTCGATCATCACACTAGCGGCGCAGCAATAGCCCCAGTGGCGGAACCGGTAGACGCGACAGACTCAAAATCTGTTGTCCGCAAGGACGTGCCCGTTCGAGTCGGGCCTGGGGCACCACCACGACGACGCGACTGTTTGCGCGGCGGCCGCCACGTGCTAAGGCGCGCTCCCTGCATGCCGCGGTCGTCTCACCCCCGCTGCGCCCTCGACAGAGCGAACGTATGCCGGCAGCGCCGACAAGCCTTTCCATTCTCGTTATCGACGAAAACCGGCTGCGCGCTGCGGTCATCGAGGACGGCCTGCGCGACGCCGGATACGACAACATCACCGTCATTCACGATGTCGCCGGCATTGCGCGCCGCATCGCCGACATCAAACCCGACGTCATCGTCATCGACCTGGAAAACCCCAACCGCGACATGCTGGAGAACATGTTCCAGCTGTCCCGCGCCGTGCAGCGGCCGATCGCCATGTTCGTCGACCGCTCCGACCAGGCCGCAATCGAGGCCGCCGTCGACGCCGGCGTCTCCGCCTACGTCGTGGACGGCCTCAAGCGTGAACGCGTGAAGCCGATCCTCGACATGGCAATCAGCCGTTTCAACGCCTTCGCGCGCATGGCACACGAGCTGCAGGAAGCGCGCTCCGAGCTGGAAAACCGCAAGCTCATTGACCGCGCCAAGGGCATCCTGATGTCGACGCGCGGCTTATCCGAGGCCGACGCCTATGCGCTGCTGCGCAAGACGGCGATGAACCAGAACCGCAAGCTTTCCGAGATCGCCGAGAGCCTGATCACCGCCGCCGGGCTGCTCGCTCCGCCGGAGGATCGATGACGATGGACGGCAATCATCAGATCATCGCCGGCTTCATACCGCTGCTCGATAGCGCCGTGCTCGTCGCCGCCAAGGAGAAGGGTTTTGCCATCGCCGAGGGCATCGACCTGACGCTGGTGCGCGAAACATCGTGGGCCACCATCCGCGACCGCATGGCGGTCGGCCATTTCCAGGTCGCGCACGTCCTGGCCCCGATGCCGATCGCGGCCAATCTCGGCCTGACGCCGCTCGCCGTGCCGACCATCGCGCCGATGGCGCTCGGCCTCGGCGGCAACGCGGTCACGGTATCGAATGCGTTGTGGGCGCTGATGCTCGAGCGCGGCGCGACGCCGGACTTCAACCCCGCAACCACCGGGCACGCCCTCAAGCAGGTATGCGCCGACCGCGCCGCGCGCGGCGAGCCGGCGCTGCGCTTTGCCGTCGTGCACCCGTTCTCGGGCCATAACTACGAGCTGCGCTACTGGCTCGCCGCCTGCGGCGTCGACCCGCGACGCGAGGTCGACATCGTCATTGTCCCCCCGCCGCTCATGGCCGACGCGCTGGCCAGCGGCGCCATCGACGGATACTGCGTCGGCGAGCCGTGGAGCACTGCCGCAGCCGTCGCCGGTAACGGGCGCATCGCCACGGTGAAGGCGGCCATCTGGCGTTCGAGCCCGGAGAAGGTGCTGGGCGCCGGGGCTAAGTGGGCGGCGGACAATCCGGAGGCGCTGGCAGCGCTGCTACGCGCACTGTGTCGCTCGGCACAGTGGTGCGCCGATCGGGGCAACCACGGCGAGCTGGCGCACATCCTTGCCGACAATGCCTATCTCGCGCGTCCGGCGGAGTGGATGCTGCATGGACTCTCGGGGCAGCTCGACGCCGGCGGTGGCGATATACGGCCTATGGAGGACTTCTTCGTCCCCTTCGCCAAGGCGGCCACCTTCCCCTGGAAGAGCCACGCGCTGTGGTTCTATTCGCAGATGGTCCGCTGGGGGCAGGTGAAGCATACTGCCGAGCATGCCGGCATCGCGCGCGACACCTATCGGCCCGATCTTTATCGTGCTGCCCTGAAGCCGCTGGGCGTCGCATTGCCGGTCGCCAACGCCAAGGTCGAAGGGGCGTTGTCGGCACCGACGCCAGTCGGCTCGGCCGGCGCCAGCCTGACGCTTGGGCCCGACGGATTCTTCGACGGCGGGCGCTTCGATCCCGACCAGCTCGACAGCTACATCGCTGCCCAGACGCGCTAAATTGGCGCATGTGCGATGCACAAATTTTGCGCCGATTGCCCGCCAGTCTGACCATTCTTTGGTCTTGCCAGCTCCCCAGCCGACTCTTCGCTGATCGTCTATCGCACTGAATCTCAACAAGAATATCAAACATGCCAAAGTGGCATGGTTTCTGCTCTTTAGGAAATCGATCGCGCCCAACGACGGGCGCTCATCAGGCAAAGCTGCCGACCCAGCCATTGCGCATGCGCAGAGGCTTGGCCGGCAGCTTTTTTGTTTTGGACCAAGCGAAGGGAACGATTGATGCGCACCCAGGGGATTGCAGCCAGCCAGCCAAGCCACCCTTCGTGGGTCTCTACCCTCGCCTTCCTGATCTGCTTTGCGGCTATGGCGTTCGCTTCGATGGTCACCGCCCGCGCTGAGCCGCTGGTGCCCGAGAAGGACGAGCTGAAGCTCGGCTTCATCAAGCTCACCGATATGGCACCGCTCGCCATCGCCAAGGAGCTCGGTTTCTTCGAGGAAGAAGGCCTCTACGTCACGCTCGAGCCGCAGGCGAACTGGAAGGTGCTGCTTGACCGCGTCATCAGCGGCGAACTCGACGGTGCTCACATGCTCGCCGGCCAGCCGCTGGCCGCCACCATCGGCTTTGGCACCAAGGCCGACATCGTCACGCCGTTCTCGATGGACCTCAACGGCAACGCCGTGACCGTCTCCAACGACGTGTGGGCGATGATGAAGCCGAACATTCCGGTCGCCGACGGCAAGCCCGTGCACCCCGTCAAGGCCGACGCCCTGAAGCCGGTGGTCGACAAGTTCCGCGGCGAGGGCAAGAACTTCAACATGGGCATGGTCTTCCCCGTGTCCACGCACAACTACGAGCTGCGCTACTGGCTCGCCGCCGGCAAGATCCACCCCGGTTTCTACTCGCCGAGCGACGTTTCCGGCCAGATCAAGGCCGACGTGCTGCTGTCGGTGACGCCGCCGCCGCAGATGCCGGCGACGCTCGAGGCCGGCACCATCCACGGCTACTGCGTCGGCGAGCCGTGGAACCAGGCCGCCGTGTTCAAGGGCATCGGCGTGCCCGTCATCACCGACTACGAGATCTGGAAGAACAACCCGGAGAAAGTGTTCGGCATCACCAAGACGTTCGCCGAGAAGAATCCCAACACGACGCTCGCCCTCACCAAGGCGCTCATCCGCGCCGCCATGTGGCTGGACGAGAACAACAACGCCAACCGCATGAAGGCGGTCGAGATCCTCTCGAAGCCCGAATATGTCGGCGCCGATGCCAAGGTCATCGCCAACTCGATGACCGGCACCTTCGAGTACGAGAAGGGCGACAAGCGCGCAGTGCCGGACTTCAACGTCTTCTTCCGCCACTTCGCCACCTATCCCTACTACTCCGACGCCGTCTGGTACCTGACCCAGATGCGCCGCTGGGGACAGATCCCGGAGGCCAAGACCGACGACTGGTATGCCAACGTCGCCAAGAACGTCTACCGCCCGGAAATCTATCTGCAGGCGGCCAAGCTCCTCGTCGCCGAAGGCAAGGCGAAGGAAGCCGACTTCCCCTGGAACGCGGACGGCTATCGCGCCCCGACGGCGGAGTTCATCGACGGCATCATCTACGACGGGCGCAAGCCGAACGCCTACATCGACGCGCTGCCCATCGGCCTCAAGGGCCAGCAGAAGGTCGATGGCAGCGAAGTCGTCGGGGGATGACCGCTGCCCGCGCGACGGCCGCCACCGCGGCGGCCGTCGCCAATCAAGACAGCATTTGAGCCGGGACTTGAAACCATGACCACCGCATCCGACACGATCGCCGCCACCGAGGCCGAGCGCAGCATGCGCCGCGAGAGGCGCTTCGCCCGCATCAACAAGGCTGCCGGTTGGCTCGATGCGCTCGGGCTCGGCTGGGTGACGCCGCTCTTGCGCATCGCCGCGGGCGACAACGTCAGCGAGCAGCTCGGCGAGCTCAAGCGCGTGCTGCTCGTCCCACTGGTCGGCATCGGCCTCTTCATTCTCGCCTGGAGCCTGCTCGCCCCGCGCGTCGATACCTCGCTCGGCGCTCTGCCGGGCCCGGCGCAGGTGTGGGAGCAGGCGCTGAACCTGTTTGCCGACCACAGCGCCGAGCGCGCCAAGGAGGCGGCGTTCTACGAGCGGCAAGAGGTGCGCAACGCCGCCCTTGCTGCCGCCGGCAAGCCGGAAGAGGTGAAGTGGCGCGTGTACACGGGCAAACCGACTTTCTTCGATCAGATCCTGACCTCGCTGAAGACCGTCGGCCTCGGCTTCATCATCGCGACCCTCATCGCCGTGCCGCTCGGCATCGCCTCCGGCCTGTCGAAGACGGTCAACGGCGCCATCAACCCGCTGATCCAGATCTTCAAGCCTGTGTCACCGCTCGCCTGGTTGCCGATCGTCACCATGATCGTCTCGGCGCTCTACGTGAACCCGAGCGATGCGCTGCCCAAGGCGCTGCTCATCTCGGCCATCACGGTGACGCTGTGCTCCATGTGGCCGACGCTGATCAACACGGCACTCGGCGTCGCCTCCATCGACAAGGACCTCGTCAACGTCGGCAAGGTGCTGCAGCTCTCGACGTTCACGACCATCCGCAAGCTTGTACTGCCGTCCGCCCTGCCGCTCATCTTCACCGGCCTGCGCCTGTCGCTCGGCGTCGGCTGGATGGTGCTCATCGCCGCCGAGATGCTGGCGCAGAACCCGGGCCTTGGAAAGTTCGTGTGGGACGAGTTCCAGAACGGCTCCTCGTCGTCGCTGGCGCGCATCATGGTGGCGGTGCTCACCATCGGCATCATCGGGTTCGCGCTCGACCGCCTGATGTACGCGCTGCAGTCGGCGTTCACCTTCCAGACCAGCCGGTGAGGCACTGATGAGCTTTCTCGACATCACCGGACTGTCCAAGAGCTACGGCGAGGGCGCAACTCGCACCGAGGTGCTGGCCGACCTCAATCTCTCCGTCGCCGAGGGCGAGTTCATCGCCATCGTCGGCTTCTCCGGCTCCGGCAAGACGACGCTGATCTCGGCCATCGCCGGGCTCATCGCGCCCGACAGCGGCACGATCAAGATCCACGGTAAGGACATCGCCGGGCCAGGTCCCGATCGCGGCATAGTCTTCCAGTCCTACTCGCTGATGCCGTGGCTGAGCGTCTACGGCAACGTCGCGCTGGCCGTCGATGCCGTGCACAAGGGCAAGTCGGCGACCGAGCGCGGCGCCATCATCCACAAGTACATCGACATGGTCGGCCTGTCGCACGCCCTCGATCGGCGCCCGGCCGAGCTGTCGGGTGGCATGCGCCAGCGCGTGGCGGTGGCACGCGCGCTCGCCATCCAGCCGGAGATCATCTTGCTCGACGAGCCGCTCTCCGCCCTCGACGCGCTGACGCGCGCCAAGCTGCAGGACGAGTTCGCCGAGATCTCGGAGCGCGCCAAGAAGACCATCATCCTCATCACCAACGACGTCGACGAGGCGATCCTGCTCGCCGACCGCATCATCCCGCTGACGCCGGGACCGCGGGCCACGCTGGGACCCTCGTTCAAGGTGGACCTGCCGCGCCCGCGCGACCGGGGGGCCATGAACTCTGATCCCGAGTTCATCCGTATCCGGGCCGAGGTCACCGCCTGCTTGATGGAGCTGGGCGCCACCCGCAGCGCAAATGCGCAGGCCGAGCCGGTGCTCCCCAATGTCACGCCGATTACCGCCAAGACGGTAAAGAGCGAGTTGCCGCTCGCCTACCAGAAGGCGGCGCACTCGCCGATCGAGGAGCGCTACGTCGAGTTCTTCGAGGTGCGCAAGACCTACTCCACACCGAAGGGCCCGCTCACCGTCGTCGACGGCTTCAATCTCAAAATGAAGAAGGGCGAATTCGTCACCCTCATCGGCCACTCGGGCTGTGGCAAGTCGACGGTCCTGTCGATGGCGGCGGGGCTCAACAAGCTATCAAGCGGCGGCGTTGTGCTCGACGGACACGAGGTGAGCGGCGCCGGCCCCGATCGTGCCGTCGTCTTCCAGTCCCCCTCGCTCATGCCGTGGCTGACGGCGCGCGAGAACGTGGCGCTCGGCGTCGACCGCGTCTATCCGAAAGCGAGCGCAGCAGAGCGTCGCGACATAGTCGAATACTACCTGCACCGCGTCGGCCTCGGCGATACCATGCACCGGCGCGCCGCCGACCTCTCCAACGGCATGAGGCAGCGCGTCGGCATCGCCCGCGCGTTCGCCCTCTCGCCCAAGCTGCTGCTGCTCGACGAGCCCTTCGGCATGCTCGACAGCCTCACCCGGTGGGAGCTGCAGGATGTGCTGATGGACGTCTGGGCGCGCACCAAGGTCACCGCTATCTGCGTCACGCACGATGTCGACGAGGCGATCCTGCTCGCCGACCGCGTGGTGATGATGTCGAACGGCCCTAACGCGACGATCGGCAACATCATGGATGTGAACCTGCCGCGTCCGCGCTCGCGCAAGATGCTGCTGTCGCACCCCGACTACTACGCCTACCGCGAGGAGCTTCTCGACTTCCTCGAAGCCTACGAGGGCGGTGCCAATCCGGAGCCGGCCCTTCTCGACGAAATCAAGCGCAAGCGTGCCGAGCGGCTGGCTGCCGGCCCGAAATTGCGCATCCAAGCAGCGGAATAAGCGCCATGGGAGAGAAACTCGTCATCATCGGCAACGGCATGGCGCCAGGACGCATGCTCGAGCATCTGTTCGAGCGGGCACCTGGGCGCTACGAGGTCACGATCTTCAACGCCGAGCCGCGCGTCAACTACGACCGCATCATGCTGTCGCCCGTCCTCTCGGGAGAGAAGGACTACGAACAGATCATCATTCACGGCGACGGCTGGTACATCAAGAACGGCATCACGCTCTACAAGGGGCACAAGGTCACCGAGATCGACCGCGCCAAGAAGACTGTCTCTTCCGACCGCGGCGTGACGCAGAGCTACGACAAGCTGGTCATCGCCACCGGATCGGTGCCGTTCATCCTGCCGGTGCCGGGCAACCACCTGCCAGGCGTCCTCTCCTACCGTGATCTCGACGACGTCAACGCCATGCTGGTGGCGGCGCAGTCGCGCGCCAAGGCGGTCGTCATCGGCGGCGGACTGCTCGGCCTCGAGGCGGCGGCTGGGCTGAAGGCCCGCGACATGGACGTGACGGTAGTGCATTTGATGCCCACGCTGATGGAGCGTCAGCTCGATCCGGCGGCCGGTTACATGCTGCAGCGCGAGCTGGAAGGCCGCGGCATCAATATCCTAACCAAAGCCTCGACCAAGGCCATCCTCGGCCAGCACAGGGTCGAGGGCGTCGCGCTCGCCGACGGCCGCATCATCCCCGCTACGCTGGTGGTCATGGCCGCGGGCATCCGCCCTAACGCCACACTCGGCAAACTTGCCGGCCTCGATGTCAACCGCGGCATCCTCGTCGACGACGGCATGCGCACCACCGACCCCGACATCTTCGCCCTCGGCGAATGTGTGGAGGTCGGCGGCCAGGTCTACGGCCTCGTCGCGCCGCTGTACGAGATGGCGCGCGTTGCCGCCGCGCGCCTCACCGGCGACGACAGCGCCGTCTTCGTGCACAACGACACGCCGACCAAGTTGAAGGTGACCGGCATCGACCTGTTCTCGCTCGGCGACTTCGCCGACGGCGAGGACCGTCAGGAGATCGTGCTGCGCGACGCCGCTGCCGGCGTCTACAAGCGCGTCGTCCTCAAGGAGAACCGCATCATCGGCACCGTGCTCTACGGCGAGACGGCCGACGGCGCGTGGTTCAACGACCTGAAGAAGAAGCAGGTCGACATCTCCGACATGCGCGACACGCTCATCTTCGGCCAGGCCTACCAGGGAGGGTCCCCCCTGGACCCTATGGCGGCCGTTGCAGCGTTGCCCGATGACGCAGAGATCTGCGGCTGCAACGGCGTGTGCAAGGGCAAGATCGTCGGCACCATCAAGGAGAAGGGCCTGACGACGCTCGATGACGTGCGTGCCCACACCAAGGCTTCCGCCTCGTGCGGCTCGTGCACCGGCCTCGTCGAGCAGCTGATGACGCTGACGCTCGGCGACGCCTACAACCCCGCCGCCGTGCAGCCGATGTGCGCGTGCACCTCGCTCGGGCACGACGACGTGCGCCGCCTGATCAAGGCCAAGGGCCTCAAGACCATCCACGCCGTGATGCAGGAGCTCGAGTGGAAGACCTCGTGCGGCTGCGCCAAGTGCCGCCCGGCGCTCAACTACTACCTCGTCTGCGACTGGCCGGGCGAATACGCCGACGACTACCAGTCGCGCTTCATCAACGAGCGCGCCCACGCCAACATCCAGAAGGATGGCACTTACTCGGTGGTGCCGCGCATGTGGGGCGGCGTCACAAGCGCCAAGGAGCTGCGCGCCATCGCCGACGTGGTCGACAAGTTTTCCATCCCCACCGTGAAGGTCACCGGCGGCCAGCGCATCGACATGCTGGGCATCAAGAAGGAGGACCTGCCGGCGGTGTGGGCCGATCTCGGCAAAGCCGGCTTCGTTTCGGGTCATGCCTACGCCAAGGGCCTGCGCACCGTGAAGACGTGCGTCGGCACGGATTGGTGCCGCTTCGGCACGCAGGATTCCACCGGCCTCGGTATCCGCATCGAAAAGTTCATGTGGGGCTCGTGGACGCCGGCCAAGGTGAAAATGGCGGTGTCGGGTTGCCCGCGCAATTGCGCCGAGGCGACGTGCAAGGACGTCGGCGTCGTATGCGTCGATAGCGGCTACGAGATCCACTTCGCCGGCGCCGCCGGCCTCGACATCAAGGGCACCGAGGTGCTCGGCCTGGTCAAGACCGAGGACGAGGCGCTCGAGGTAATCGTCGCCCTGGTCCAGATGTATCGCGAGCAGGCGCGCTACCTCGAGCGCATCTACAAATGGACCAAGCGCATCGGCGTCGACGAGATCCGTCGCCAGGTGCTCGAGGACATGGAGCGCCGCCGCGCCTTCTACGACCGCTTCGTCTACTCGCAGAAGTTCGCCCAAGTCGATCCGTGGTCGGAGCGCGTCTCCGGCCTGCACAAGCATGAGTTCCGACCGCTGGCGGCGGTCGGTGTCGCACAGGCAGCGGAGTAGAAGCGATGAACTGGATCGCCATCGGCACACTCTCCGACATCCCGCAACGCGGGGCCCGCTGCATCAATACCCCGGACGGCAAGATCGCCGTATTCCGCACCGCCGATGACCGCGTGTTCGCCATCGATGATCACTGCCCGCATAGGGGCGGCCCACTCAGCCAGGGGATCGTGCATGGCGCCGCGGTGACGTGCCCGCTGCACAACTGGGTCATCTCGCTGGAAACCGGCAAGGCGCAGGGAGCCGACGAGGGCTGCGTGCGCACCATCCCCGTCAAGGTCGAGGGCGATACGCTGTTCATTGCGCTCGACGCGCTGGCGCATAGGGCCGCCTGAACATGGACATGGCCGCCCCGCGCCGCATCAAGACCACCTGCCCGTACTGCGGCGTGGGTTGCGGCGTGATCGCCGAGATCAGTGCCAACGGCGACGTCGCGGTGCGCGGCGATCCCAATCATCCGGCGAACTTCGGACGCTTGTGCTCCAAAGGCTCGGCGCTGGCCGAGACCATCGGGCTCGATGACCGACTGCTGACTCCGACGGTGGACGGTGAGCGGGCGAGCTGGGACAGCGCGCTCAACCTCGTCGCCGGCAGATTCGCCGACACGATCCGCGACCATGGGCCGGACTCGGTTGCGTTCTACGTCTCGGGCCAGCTGATGACCGAGGACTACTACGTCGCCAACAAATTGATGAAGGGCTTCATCGGCTCGGCCAACATCGACACCAACTCGCGCCTGTGCATGGCCTCCTCCGTCGCCGGCCACAGGCGCGCCTTCGGCTCCGACACGGTGCCGGGCTGCTACGAGGATCTGGAGCTCGCCGATCTCGTCGTGCTCACCGGCTCCAACCTCGCCTGGTGCCATCCAGTCCTCTATCAGCGCCTGGCCGCAGCCAAGGAGAAGCGGCCGCGGATGAAGGTGGTGCTGATCGATCCGCGCCGCACGGCGACGGCCGACATCGCCGACCTGCACCTTCCCATCAAGCCCGACAGCGACGTCGTCCTGTTCCTCGGCCTGCTGCGCTATCTGGCCCGCTGCGGCTCGATCAAGCGCCGCTATATCGGCGCCCACACCAGCGGCTTCAAGGAAGCGCTGCAATCGGCCGAGATGCTCGACCTCTACGATCTCGTACGGCGCACCGGCATACCAGCCGCCACGCTCGAGCGGTTCTTCGCGTTGTTCGCCGCCACCGAGAAGACCGTCACCGTCTACAGCCAGGGCGTCAACCAGTCGACATCGGGCACCGACAAGGTAAGCGCCATCATCAATTGCCATCTCGCCACCGGGCGCATCGGTAAGCCCGGCATGGGCCCGTTCTCGGTGACGGGGCAGCCCAACGCAATGGGCGGCCGCGAGGTCGGTGGCCTCGCCAACATGCTCGCCGCGCATATGAACATTGAGGACGCGGAGCATCGCGACCGCGTCCAGCGCTTCTGGCGCTCCCCGACCATGGCATCAAAGCCGGGCCCCAAAGCCGTCGACATGTTCCGCGCCGTCGCCGATGGCCGCATCAAGGCGCTGTGGATCATGGCCACCAATCCCGCCGTCTCCATGCCGGAGGCCGAGAACGTCGAAGCTGCCATCCGCACCTGCCCGTTTGTCGTCGTCTCGGATGTGACGGCAGCCACCGATACGGCGCGCCTCGCGCACGTGCTGCTGCCAGCGGCGGCGTGGGGAGAAAAGAGCGGCACCGTCACCAACTCGGAGCGGCGCATCTCGCGCCAGCGCAGTTTCCTGCCGCTGCCCGGCGAAGCGCGTCCCGATTGGTGGATTGTGTGCGAGGTCGCCAAGCGCATGGGCCACGCCGATGCCTTCACCTATGGCTCGGCGGCGGAGATCTTCGCCGAGCACGCCGCCCTCTCGGGCTTCGAGAACGGCGGGGCGCGCGATTTCGACATCGGCGCGCTGGCTGCGACGGACGGCGATGCATACGATGCGCTCGAACCGTTCCAGTGGCCGCATCCCCTCGGCAGCGCGTCGTCGGCCCGCATGTTCGCCGACGGCCGCTTCTTCACCGCCGATGGCAGAGCACGCTTCGTCGACGTGCAGGCGCCCGCCGTCGCACAAATCGCCCCGGCATTTCCGCTGACGCTCAATACGGGGCGCGTGCGCGACCACTGGCACACGATGACGCGCAGCGGCAAGAGCCCGCGCCTGTCGCAACACTGCGCCGAGCCGTACGTGGAGTTGCACCCACATGACGCCGCGCGCCATCACGTCGCCGATGCCGACCTCGTGCGCGTCTCGACGGGCCTCGGTGCCATCCTCGTGCGCGCACTCGTCTCGCCGCGCCAGCAGCCCGGCACCATTTTCGTGCCCATGCACTGGAACGATCAATTTGCCTCGCGGGCGCGCGTCGACGCACTGGCGACCGCAATCACCGATCCGATCTCCGGACAACCGGCGCTGAAGAGCGTGCCGGCGCGCATCGAGCGCTTCGTCGCCGCCACCTACGGGTTTTGCGTGCTGCGCCACAAGCCGCCCACCATCGATGCCGAGTATTGGGCCATCGCCCGGTGCAGTAGCGGCTGGCGTATCGAGCTCGCCCTCGCCGCGCCTCCCGAGGATTGGTCCGCGTTCGTCACCGGGCTGCTCGCGGGCGATGCTCCGGTGCTGAGCGCCTACCACGACCCCCACACCGGCCATCGCCGCTTCGCCGCCTATGCAGGCGGTCGTCTTTCCGCGGCGCTGTTCTTCGCGCCCGAACCGGTGGCGGTAGCGCGCGACTGGGCGGTCGAGCAGCTCGGCGCTTCCTGTCCTGGGCGCTACGCGCGCGTTGCCGTCATGGCCGGCCGGCCGGCCAACGGCACCGTGGACCGCGGCGCTACCGTCTGTGCCTGCTTTGGCGTCGGCACCAACGAGATCGCGGCTGCTGCGGCGCGGGGCTGCACGACCGTGGCGGCGATCGGCGACGCGCTGCAGGCCGGCACCAACTGCGGCTCCTGCCGCGCCGAAATCCGCAACATCCTCGACGCTCGACGCGCACCGGCAACGGCCTCCGCGCGCGAAGCCGTCACCACGATCTGAGAGGCCGCGCAGATGCACGCCCTATCCGCACCATCGAGCGACTGGGCCGTACTCTTGGAGCTCGCCCGCTCGCTGCTGCGCCGCGTGAGCCATACGCTCGGAGCTTCGCGTTTGGGCGAGCAAGCTCGCGCGCGCAATCCTGACACCGATCACGCCGACGGCGGAGGTCCGCGTGGCCCACAGGTGATGCTCGTCGGCGCAGGCCCCGGCGACCCGCAGCTCCTCACGCTCAAGGCGCTGCGCGCCATAGAAGCCGCCGACGTTATCCTCCACGACCAGCTCGTATCGCCGGAGGTGCTGGCACTGGCCCCGGCACACATCGAGCGCATCGATGTCGGCAAGAAGGGCTACGGCCGCGGTTGCCGGCAAGGCGACATCAACGATCTTATGGTGGCGCTCGCCACAACCGGCCGCCGCGTGGTCAGACTCAAAGCCGGCGATCCGCTGATGTTCGGCCGCCTCGAGGAGGAGATCGTCGCCCTCGACAAAGCCGGGATCGCCTTCGGCGTCGTCCCGGGCATTTCAGCTGCGCAGGGGGCCGCTGCGAGGCTCGGGGTGCCGCTCACCCGCCGCCGCGGCGCGCGCCGCTTCCAGGCCATTACCGGTCACGCGGTCAACGGCCGGCTGCCCGATGATTTCGACTGGGCAGGCCTCGCCGACCCGAAAGCCACGACTGCCGTCTATATGCCGAAGGCGACCATCGGTGACCTCTGCCGCGAGCTCATGGCGCGCGGACTGCCAGGCAACCATCCGGTCGCTGCAGTAGTTAACGCCACCCGCCGCGATGAGCTCGTTCTTTCAGCCAGCCTCGCCACGCTGGCGCAGCGCATTGCCGCAGCGCCAGCGGCGGGGCCATGCATCATCCTAATTGGCGTCGCCGCTGCACGGCGCGCCGCGGCTTTGCAGTCCTCTGACCTCGATCAGGCGGGTGTCGAAGATTGCTCTTCGTATCCGGGTGTTACGCCCGGGTAGCGCGTGTAGTATGTGGCATGGGGGAGTTTCGTCTTGAATAAGCAGTTCGCGTTGTCTCGACTTGCGTTCGCAGCCGCCTTGACCTTGTGCGTGCTCGATCCGGATTCGCTGGCGGCTGCCGACCTCGGTGGCTCCTGTTGTGCCGATCTCGAGGAGCGCATCGCGGAGCTCGAGGCGACGACGGCGCGCAAGGGCAACCGCAAGGTCTCCCTCACCGTCACCGGGTACGTGACCAAGCAGATCATGTTCTGGGACGACGGCGTCGAGCACAACGCCTACATCCAGGACATCGGCCCGACGCAGGCGACGAACTTCCGGTTCACCGGAGAGGCGACGATCGCGCCCGGCTGGAAGGCCGGATACCTGATGCGTATCCAGGACCTTCACGACAATCCGATGGGCGCGAACCAAAACACGCCGAGCGGCGATCAAGGCCTCAACTTGCAGATGTCGCACTGGTACATTGCGAGCAAAGAGTTCGGCAAGCTGGCCGTAGGCAAGAACGCGCTGGCGTCGAAGAGCGCTGCCATGTTCACCGACCTCTCCGGCACGCAGGTTATCGCCAACTACGTGCTGTTCGATGGCGGAGTTCTTCCTGCGCAGCAACGGTGCCCTCGTTCCCGGCAACGTCAAATGGGGCGATCTCGGCTACTGCTATTCGCAGCAGCGGCCGTGGGGCGGCGACTGCGACGGCATCGTCATGAACGGGGTGCGCTACGACAGCCCCATCTTCGCCGGCTTCTCCATCTCGGCGAGCTACGGCGAGGATGACGATTGGGAGGTCGCCGGCCGCTATACGGGAGAAGTCTCTGGCTTTAAGCTGGCGTTCGGCGTCGGCTACTCGGTCAACACCGACCAGAACACGCAGCCGCCGCCCGTCTCCTTCAGCAAGGACTCGGAATTCTTCCAGGCCGGCGGCTACGCCCAGCACCTCGCGACGGGCCTGTTCCTTCACGCCGCCTATGGTCAGGAAGACAACAACGGCAAGAAGACCACCGGCGGCTTTACCGAGCCCAACTCGCACCAGTGGTACGTGAAGGGTGGCATCCGCCGGCAGTGGCTGGCGCTTGGCCATACTGTTCTCTATGGCGAATCGGGCCAGTACCTCGATCAGCTCGGTCCGACAGCCCTCGCCGCCGGCGCTACTTCGGGTGAGTTCACCCGCTGGGGAGTGGGTGCCGTGCAGGAGATCGACGCCGCCTCGATGTCGCTGTGGGTCAAGTACCGTGAGCACACGGCCGAGGTGACTGGATTTGCTCCCGGCGGGATCGATGACTTCCGCTACGTCAGCACCGGCGCCTTGATCAACTTTTAGCCGACGCGCCACGAGCGGGGCTCATCCGTCAAGCGTACAACTCCGCCGGGGCCCTCCACAGCCCCGGCGGTTCCATGTAGGCTCGGCGCAGCGTTCGGACTGGCTGCGGCGAACCGCACCAGAATTGGTTTCAGCACCAGCGTATTGAGAAGCTGATTTCAACGGGGGGTGCACATGCACACGTTGTCAGTTGAAGACTGCCTGCGCTTTGGATGGGAGACCTTCAAGAAGCGACCCTGGATTCTCATCGGGGCGTTTCTCTTGGCCATGGTCATCGCCGCAATCCCCGGCATGTTCGGCCCGCAGCCGGAATTCGGACCCGACGGCAAGATCATCCCGCAGCCGATGACCGTGTATGATCTCGTCGTTACTCTCATTAGCGTAGTCGTCTCGATCTTCGTCGGCATGGGCCTTACGACTTTCTCGCTGCGCGCCCACGACAACATCGAGGGAGTGCAGATCGCCGACCTGTGGAATCCGGCGCCGTTCTGGCGCTTCCTCTTCGCCCACATTCTCACCGTCGTCGCGATCGCGTTGGGCTTCCTCGCCCTCATCGTCCCCGGCGTCATTATCGCGTTGGGACTGGCCTTCGTTCCCTATCTCGTGATCGAACGCGGGCTATGGCCGATCGAAGCAATGAAGGAGAGCTGGCGCATCACCAAGGGCCACAAGTGGCAGCTGCTGCTGCTCTTCCTGGCGCTGCTGCTCGTCAACTTGCTCGGCCTCCTGGCACTGTTCGTCGGCATCTTTGTCAGCGTTCCGATCACCATGCTCGCCTTCGCGCACGCCTATCGCACGCTCGCCACCTGAGGCGGTGCGCATCGAAACTCGCATGGACGGCCGATTGCGGCCGCCCATGCACTGTGCGCCATCGGTCACACCGCGCGGGAAAGGCCCCTGCGCTGCGTTGCAGCAGCGCCGTCGAATGTGGTATCGGGCGAGGTCAGAGACTGTCGGGGGAATTGCATGCGCCGCGGCACCGCATTCGTCACCCTGCTGCTGCTCGCTGCTCTCGCCCCGCGCGAAGCCGCGGCCGGCCCGGCACTCGTTATCGAGCTGTCCAACAACAAGGTTCTCTACGCTGAGGATGCCGATAGTCCCTGGTATCCGGCATCGCTCACCAAGATCATGACGGCCTACCTCGTGTTCGAGGCACTCAAGGCCGGCAAACTCGATCTCAATACGAGAATTCCCTGCTCGGCCGCCGCCAATGCGCAGCCTCCGAGCAAGATCGGCGTAGCGGTCGGCAACGAGCTCACCGTCAACGTCGCCTTGAACGCGCTCATCATCAAATCGGCGAACGACGCGGCCGTGATGCTGGCTGAAGCCGTCGCCGGCAGCGAGGCGGCGTTCGTCGCGCAGATGAACGCCACTGCCAAGCGGCTCGGCATGGAGCGCACGGTTTTCGTCAATCCCAATGGCCTGCCGGCGCCCAATCAGGTGACGACGGCGCGCGATCTGGCCAAGCTCGCCCGCGCCGTTCTGAAGGATTTCCCTGAGTACGAGTATCTCTGGGCGAAGCCGGAAATGCGCCTCGGTAAGAGCCGCATGGTCACGCACAACGGCCTGTTGCGGTCGTTCGAAGGTGCCGATGGGATGAAGACCGGCTTCACGTGCGACTCCGGCTTCAACGTCGTCGCCACCGCTAGCCGCGATGGACGCCGCATCATCGCCGTCGTGCTGGGCGATCACAGCAGCGGCGAACGCAACGTGCGCGCCGCCAGCCTGCTCGAGTACGGCTTTCAGCAGCATGGTTGGAAGCAGCTGTTCAGCTCGACCACCCTGGATAACATGCCCTTGGCGACTGCCGCCGCCGTGAAGAGCGTGCGCAACGATGTCACCTCATGGGGCTGCAACGAGCGCAAGGTGCGTGCCGCCAAGGCAGGCGCCAAGAAGCGCACCGCCAAGGCCAGCAAGAAAAAGAAGCCGGGCACCGAGGAAGCGGCGAAGGCTGCACCTATCACCGTCGAGGTTGCACCCGAGGGCGGCGACGGCACGCCGGCGACGGTGCAGCTGCGGGGCACCACGCCGCCGCCGGCCGCTGCGTCATTCCAGCAGCAGTAGGCCTAGCGCAACCCGAGTCCTCGGCTACCAGGCGACCATCCGGCTAGCACCGAGCCCGTGCGCGGCTGTCTCTAAACGATCAGCTCCAGCTTGCCGTCTCGATATGGGCAGCCGGTCGGCGCGGTGCGCTGCTGCTGGCCGGGCGCCGGGCGCGCCGCCTCGCTATCGGCGGCTCCCGCCGCCGATAG
>NZ_WBUE01000016.1 GCF_009026145.1 Hyphomicrobium sp. | reverse complement strand
CGACTACATCGAGCGGTTCTATAACCCCCGACGGCGGCATTCGACGCTGGGCTATGTCAGCCCAGTGGCGTTCGAGGAGCAGATGCGATTAGCTTAGGTGCGTGTCCACGAGACCGGCAGCAGCTCATACGTCAAAGAGTCAGAGGACGGGGAAAGGGTACTCGGTGGTTACGGCCCCCGTCTCTTCAATCAAAGAGCCGTCGATCAGCTTCGCACCATCATAGACCTTCTCAAGAGTCGTCCCGACACACGTCAAGCAGTCATTCAGCTCTTCAACGCCGAGGACCTATCTGGCGCATGCAAAGCAGTGCCTTGCACTACCACAATGCAATTCATGATCCGCAGAGGGCGGCTGCACATGCTCGTAACAATGCGGTCCAATGACGCTTTTAAGGGGCTGCCGCATGACGTCTTCTGCTTCACAATGATTCAGGAGCTAGTCGCGCGCACGTTGGGCCTCGCCATTGGCATTTACAAACACTTCGCGGGAAGCATGCACCTCTATGACAACAACCGAGAGGCAGCTCAGCAGTATCTCAATGAGGCGGTGCAAGCTTCTATCGAGATGCCGCCGATGCCAGCGGGCGATCCTTGGCCAGCGGTCGCAAAGCTCCTTCAAGCGGAAGAGTTGGTCCGCAACGGGCTCGATCTCGACGCCAGGTTTTTTGATATCCACCCTTATTGGGGGGATCTCATCCGGCTATTACAAGCGTTCGCCGCGTCGGGGGATGCCGCGAAAATACAGAGCATCAAGTCAGCGATGTCCTTCAAGCCCTACGGGCCGTACATTGAGAGCCGGCGGGGGAAGAAGCCTCGCGTGGTGAAGCCGCCCGTTCAATTCATTCTCCCTCTTGGTTCGAGGTGACACGTGTGGCCCAAGCGCATGCCCAGAGTTGAACGCCGGAAGACACAATTGGCTGAGTATTCGGCGCGTCGGCGGCCTCTGCCTGGTGTCGACCGGGATGATGCACGAGAGGCCCTGGCCCTACAGATGGAGGCGAGCTTGCGGCGGCTCGAATACACGGCCATACGCAGGGGCCGCCAAATTGACTCGGCTAGGGCCGACCCTAATAGTTCGATGTTTGATCCTGAGATGGCAGCGACGCTGCACTTAAGGCAGGGCAGTCTCGACGACGCGATTTGGCTGACGTTCTTGGCGACCCACTTCGGGAAACACGCTCGGCATGGTTGGGAGCGCCTAAGAGACGTGTACTCAGGGCTGGGCCGCAAGACTTGGACCTGGGAAGAAGTTAGCGCCAATCCGGCATCATTCCGACGATGGCTTGCCCGTAACGCGAACCGCATCGGAGGCGCCTTTAGCAATCACCGCAAGTATGAGAGCCTCCGCGATGATTCGGCGAGGGGGACGGCCGCAGTCGTAGAAAGCTACGTCGAATGGGTAGGACCGCAGCTATCACACCAGCAGCTGATAACCCGTGTGATCGAAGGTGGAAACGATCCTCACTCCAACTTCGACCGCCTCTACAAATCCATGCGCGTTACGAGCTTCGGAAGGCTCGGTAAGTTCGACTTCCTCGCGGTGGTCGGGCGCCTTGAGCTTGCACCGATCTCCCCAGGATCCGCATATCTGAAAGGGGCAACCGGCCCGCTTAAGGGAGCGCGCCTCCTGTTTGGGGGACGCGTGAACGCCTCGATTGACGCTCCACAACTCCAAGAGTGGCTGACGGATTTGGATGCCCTCTTGCACATCGGCATGCAAGCTATGGAAGATTCACTGTGCAATTGGCAAAAGAGTCCACGACGCTTCGTCCACTTTAGAGGCTAATCGAGAGCCGCCTGAATATCATCCCATTTATACCTTCGCTTCAACGAATTCATCTGCGCCGGGCCTAGCAGCTGGTTGTGCTGCATCTGGCCAACAACGATACCTGGAGCAATGTCGATCGACACGGCAAATCGCACAATGCTTTTCAGATTACCCCGTAGAGAGTGAAAGGCTTCTAAGCTACTGCTGGGGATCAGCACATTCGAAGAGAAGTCGTTGGCCTCCTTCTCCTTCGCAGAGCTGGTAGCGGCCTCGCCATCAATGAAGGTCGCGTCACGACCGTGGAGCAGTAAGTGCCCGATCTCATGGAAGAGCGTGAACCAGAAGTGGTCGTCAGAGAGGTGACGAAAGCTGAGAACGATGACTGCCTTGTCTACTGAAACGAACCGAGTTGCGCCACTTGCTCGACACCCTGACGGCGCACGGACGAAGACCACGGATACTCCTGCGTCTGCGCACAGTGCCTTTAGCTTTGGGATGAAAGATGCGGGATTCTTTAGCTTGGTAAGTCGTCGGATTGCGTTGACGTTAGCCCTCAATTGATCTGCGCTCCACGGCACACATATCGATCCTTCGGCTTCGATTTCCGCTTGACGTAGCCAAGCCGAGAGCGCCCCGAGTTTAGACCCATAGGTGGGCGATGAGCGGTACGAGAATGCATTGGCGAACGATGTGTAGCGGCTCTTCCAGTCATCCGGCCCCGACACTCCAAAATAGGCTAAGGCTGACCGGAGTGCTTCGCGGCCTTTGGCGTGGGCAACCCATCCCGCTGACAGCATGTCTCGCAGAGGAAGGAGGCGCAGCCACTCTTTAGCCCTCTCGGGTGGCAACGCGCTTACCGCCTGATCCAATGCCAAATCGAATTGCCTTTGCCTTGTTCTCCAGAACGTTGCTGACCCCCCGAGATGCTTTGAGAGCGAGGCAGCAATGTCGTTATTGATACCGATGCTACCCGCCAGCAGCCCATGTACGAACCGCCGCTCTCTCCCCATCAACATCGCTAGATGTCCGGAGTGAAACCCACGTCGCGACATCAAGGTAGAAATGGTATCACCGGGCCTCGACAACCAATCTGGCTGAAACAGAGCTTCAGTCATCTACGGTCTCCAGGCCAATAATCTTGATGCGGGTAACGCGTGACCAATCGGTGCCAGCCCCAGAAGTCGGGGTCTTAACGTGACCCGAGCAGAACCGAAGCTCTAGTCCTGCTCTCAGTCGGATCGCGCGCTCTCTTGGATTCAGCGCCACGATATCCTCCGGGAAGAGATCGATGAGTTCGCTCGCAGTTTCGCAAGCGACGAGATCGGCTATTCGCGCCGCGAGTTCAATGGCAGCTACCTTCCCCAGAGCAGCCGATGCCTTTTGGCGCTTCTCGCAAATGCTCCTCAACGCCGCCGTGGCGAACGACAATTCCATCCTGGATCAGTCGGATATGCTGCATCGTGATAGGCAGCTAAGAATCACCATCTGCTTCGAAACTACCTCAGGCGCTCTCAGTGTCTAGGCGCTTAAAAAGAGATCGAGCCCTAGGGTCACAGCTGTCTAGAACTGGTTGGTCAACTGTCCGTTGTTGGTGCCCCCTCACGGCCCGCCCGCTTCTACCCCGAGCGAGCGGGCGGCGTGCAAGGACCCCTCAAACCGGGGCACAAGACCATCCAGGGGGTGCGACAGATGCTGCAACTGGTGCCGGCCGGCATGTCACTGGCGCAGGGCGTGGTACGGCGTGCCGGAGAACGCTCCGGCAGAAGACGTGTAGCACGCTACTGATTGCCGCCGCACCGCAGCCAGGCGAGCCTAATGCCTGGCAACGAGGCCCGTTTCGCGGCCGAGCGCCGGACAAGCATGTTCATAAATGCGCCGGCTGCCGCCTTAACATCTCCGCCCCGGCTTATGTATAAGTAACCTCGTTCGACGATAGCGACTGAGTCGTGCCTCATGCCCGCCCCAGGCCGGCGCCATATGAGGCGACGCAATGCAACGCCGGGACTCACACGACGTGCAAGACTGGCTCTTCAAGCGCGGGCGCCGCGACCGGGTCATCAACTGGCTCGGCCTCGATTCCAAGATCGATTCGACGCTCGCCGAGACCTGGGCGGCGGTGCGCGACTACTGGAACGCCGGCAACAGCTTCTTTGCCCGCTTCAAGATCACCGGCTGGAAGCGGCTCGCCAACGAGGCCGCCTCCGAAGCCCTGTCGATGGGGGCCGGCGGCTTCGTCGTCATGTTCGCACTCGCCATCCCGGCCTTCAACGAGTTCAACGAGGGCAAGTTCCTCACCGGCCAGTTCGCGGTGAAGTTCCTCGATCAGAACGGCAACGAGATCGGCAAGCGCGGCATCCTGCACAACGACGCGGTGCCGCTCGACGAAATTCCCGATTCGGTGATCAAGGCCGCACTCGCCACCGAGGACCGCCGCTTCTTCGAGCACTGGGGCATCGACGTCTTCGGCACCGCGCGCGCCCTCGCCACCAACCTGCAGGCCAACGAGGTCGTGCAGGGCGGCTCCTCGATCACCCAGCAGGTGGCAAAGAACCTGTTCCTGTCGTCGGAGCGCTCGCTGCAGCGCAAGATCAAGGAAGCGTTCCTGGCCCTCTTGCTGGAGAGCCGCTTCACCAAGCGCGAGATCCTCAAGTTCTACTTCGACCGCGCCTACATGGGCGGCGGCGCCTTCGGCGTCGAGGCCGCCTCGCAGTATTACTTCGGCAAGTCGGTGCGGCAGGTCAATCTCGCCGAGGCCGCCCTGCTCGCCGGCCTGTTCAAGGCGCCGACCAAGTACGCTCCGCATGTCAACCTGCCGGCCTCGCGCGCGCGCACCAACGAGGTGCTGAACAATCTCGTCGAGGCGGGATTCTATACCTCGGGGCAGGTGCACTGGGCGCGCGTGCATCCCGCCAAGACCATCGAAAGCCGCAACCCGAACAGCCCCGACTGGTTCCTCGACTGGGCCTTCGAGGAGGTGCAGCGCATCGCCGCCGGCCGCGGCCAGTACGTGCTGACGGCGCGCACCACCGTCGACCTCAACATGCAGAAGGCGACCGACGAGGCGCTCACCACCGCCCTGCGCAACTACCGCGGCAATCGTGTCACCAGCGGCGCTATCGCGCTCATGGAGATCGACGGCGCCGTACGCGCGCTGACCGGCGGCCCCGACTACGGCGAGAGCCAATTCAACCGCGCCACCCACGCCAGGCGGCAGCCCGGCTCCTCGTTCAAGATTTACGTCTATG
Source organism: Hyphomicrobium sp. (assembly GCF_009026145.1). Classification (GTDB taxonomy): domain Bacteria; phylum Pseudomonadota; class Alphaproteobacteria; order Rhizobiales; family Hyphomicrobiaceae; genus Hyphomicrobium_A. Next base: position 86,013 of record NZ_WBUE01000016.1, on the reverse strand, counting down.
CCACGGCGCTCGAGAACGGCTACACGCCGACGACGCAGGTGCGCGATGCCTCGCGCAGTTGCGGCCGCTGGCACCCGCAGAACTATGGTGGCAGCCACGGCGGCGGCGGGCGCATGCCGCTGTGGAACGCGCTCGCCAGATCGCTCAACACCGTCGCCGCCGAGCTGTCGTTCGCCGTCGGGCGCGACAAGGTCATCGAGATGACGCGCCGCGTCGGCATCACCGGCATCCGCAAGACCTGCTCGATGGCGCTCGGCGACTACGGCATCAGCCCGCTCGAGCACGCGGGCGGCATCGCCACCTTCGCCAACGGCGGCAAGCTCGCCAAGCCGTATGCGATCCTCGATCTCGTCTCATCCAAGGGCGACCTCGTCTACAGTCGCGACCGCGACGAGCCGGAAGCCCCGCAGGTCGTCGAGCGCAAGGTGGCCGAGCAGCTCAACTGGATGATGAACAAGGTGGTCACCGAGGGCACCGGCCAGCGGGCGCAGCTCGACTTCACCAACGTCGCCGGCAAGACCGGCACCTCGACCGGCCCGAAGGACGTCTGGTTTGTCGGCTTCACCGGCAAATACGTCGGAACGGTATGGCTCGGCAACGACGACAACCGTCCGATGGCGGGAGGCACCACGGGCGGCGTTTACGCTGCGCCGGTGTGGCACTCGTTCATGTCGGTGGTGCACACCGACATGAACATCCCGAACATCCCGGGATTGCAGCCGCACCCGGTGCAGGTCGCCGAGCAGCAGCGCGTCGCCGCCATGCGCCCGGAGGGCGCCGCCGCGGGCGGGGAAGCGCAGCGCACGACATCGAGCCTGATGTCCGACCAGACGCGCGAAGCCTTGCGCAAGGTCGCGCAGGCGCTGCGCAAGGCGGGCGGCATTGCCGAGCCGCCGCCGACCACCGCGCCTGGTAGCACTGGCAGCACTCCGACCGCACCGGCCCCCACCGCGCCAAGCAACAAGCGCGCCGACGGAACCGCTCCCGGCACTGAACCGCGCCGCACGACGCTCGGCGTAGCTCAACCGCCGCTCGATGGAACACCCGCACGTGCTGTCCCATAGCGCTCTCACACCCGTTCACGTCGGTCTGCACCGGCTGCAGAAACGCCTCTCGATCCTCATTGGGATCCTCGGCGACTGGGCGGCTTTCATCGGCGCCGTGCTGATCCTCGGCCTCGGCACCAGCTGGTACATGATCGACGTCGGCACGCGCCTGACGACCGAGAAGCACGGGCCTTGGGTCGGCTGGACATCATCTGGCCGCCCCGATGCCGACCCTTATACGCGTGCCCACTTCGCGCGCCTCGGCACGCTGCAGCTCACCACCGAGATCGCGCTCACCTACCTCGCCTACACCGACAGCGACGGCAACCGGCTGCACTCCTCGTGCGACTATCTCGTCGAAGGACGCGACACCGGCAATAACTGGTGGAGCCTGACCGTCTTCAACGATCGCGGCGATCTCATCGCCAATGCCGCGCAGCGCTACGCCTATACGAGCCAGTCGATCGCGTTGCGCCCGGACGGCAGCTTCGGCGTTGCCCTGGGGCGCGAGGCGAGTCCGGGCAACTGGCTGCCGACCGGCGGCGCCGGGCGTCTTGCCTTGATGTACACCACCTTCGATGCGGGAACGCCGATGCTCGGAAAGACCGAGGCGGAACCCAAAGCGATGCCCGTGATCCGCCGCGTGCAATGCCGATGAAGATCGCCGACACACTATCGCGCGCCAACTGGCAGCTCATTCTAGCGGCACCCGTCGCCGCCGGGATCTTGCACATCTGCGCCACGCTGGCGGCACCGCACCTGACCGCAGCATCCGCCTACAGCCGCCTTGCGCCGGGGCTGCCCGTCAATCGCATGCAGGTGTTGAACGTAGCCGCGCCGGGCGCCGAGCCGCTGCCGTTCATGTCTCCCGACGCGCGCTATGCCATGTGCCGCTTCGACACCTCAGGCGGTCCTGTGACCGTATCTTCGACCTTGCCGCCGGATCAGGGATGGACGTTGACGGTCGTGACACCGCAGGGCGACAACATCTACGCGACCGCCTCCGTCCCCTCGCGCCCCACCCCGGTGTCGCTCGTGCTGGTGCCGTCCGAGGAAGCCTTTCTCGGCGTCACGCCCGAGTCGCGGGGCATTGCCCGCGACGTGCAGCCGCCCACCGCCGTATCGGCGACGAAGGGGATCGTCGTCGTGCGCGGGCCCGACAAGGGCTTCTCGTATCAGCGGCAAGTCGAAGCCGCCCTTAAGGACGCGCAATGCACGGCGCGATCCTTCTGATTTGACCCGCTTACGCTGTGACTACTCCGCGAGCTCGAGAACGTCGCGACTTTCGCGGCGCTCGGCGCCGGTCGACGTTGCGTCCGGCTCGCCCCAGCGCTCGTAGCGCACGCCCGGGAACAGGATGACCTCGGCGGAAAAGCCAGCGCGCCGCCCCACGGCGTCGCTGGCTCTGAACTCTGGGGTACGAAAGCTGAGTATCTGTGCCATGTGCGTCCCCCGTGACATGGCGGCCCCTCGATTCGCTCATGCCGTCAAGCGTCTTGGTCATGAGCCGTGCGAATCACAGTGTACAAGCTGGCAACGCCAGGCGTTACCAAAACCTAAAGCGCGCGGCACACTTGGTCGGCGGCTGTGGCTCGTTGGTGCGCTCGTGGGCGCGGCGCCTGCGAACGATTTTGGCGTTGCGGCTTTCGGACCTAGGCGGACATCGCCACCAACGTCAGCCGCTTCGCAGTTTCTTCCTGAACAGACTTTTGGACCTGAGCCGTCGTACCGTCGCGATCTTCGGAATGCCGAGTTTGCGGACATCAACAACTTGGGTTGTCGAGGCTGAGCAGCACGACCGCATTGCTTTCAGCAGCGGTCATTGCGCTCCCAACGCAAGGCCTCATACTTGATTGGGATACCGACTACTAGAGTCGCAGTGCCCTCGTCTCAAGTAGTTGAAAGCGTCGATCTCGCTCCAGCGATGGCTCTGCTGCCTTGATGCGGTCGAGGGTCTCGCCAAGCTCTGAACACTGCCCCCTTGATGCAGGCCTCAACAAGAGCCAGAGCAATTCGAGCACCTGACGAGGGAAGCGATCAACAATTGCCTTGGCATCTTCGGTAGTCATGAAATGGAGCGTCGGCCATTCCTCGTCGAGAGCGACGATATACGGTCTGATCTTGCTGAGTGCCTCAGGGAAAGCCTCATCCGCCGCGAACGTCAGCTTGGCAAGCGACAGGGACGCACGGTTGGTCTGCGCCCGCCTTTCAGGAGGCCAGAGCTGCTGGAACATCTTTGAATATTTCGTCCGCCAAAGCTCATCCCGCGGACGCTCTGTCTCTCTGCTTAGCCAATTGGCCAATGTTTCTGCAGCTTCAGCGCGAATTTCTGGCCTCGCCTTCGAGAGTAGAGATTTGGGTTCACCGGGTGCAAGCCGTGCGGGATCGTCTGCCGGACGATCGAGGTCATGGCAAACATAGGCGACCAACCGCATAGCAGCATTCGATGTCGTCGCGCCCTCTCCCCTGTGCTCAACAACGCCGAGCAGAAGCGGTTCTTTCAGCTGCGCCATCAGTGGCGCGCCGATACTTGGACTGGCGCCTACCAATATGGAGCGCAACGCCGAACCTTCGGCATCGCTTCCACTCATGCGCTGCTTCAGTTCATCGATCAGCTGCGGAAGGGAATGGTGAACCCACGCCACGAACTCGACAAGAATAGCGCGTGCGAGCTGCCCCATCGCTGAGGGGTCTGCAGTCATCATCGCAAAGCGCTTCTCTGAGCTCGCCTGATCGGCGGGCGCTAGCGACTGCCACGCTGAACCGAGGCGATTGACCATGAGACGCGCCAGCTTACCGGGAGAAGAATTGATGGCCTGGAATATCAGCTCATATCCAGGGTCCTCGTGCGTGGTGACCTCGATCACTTGTTGATCGGCCACACGCGAGCACTCCCAAAGGGAATCCCAGGTCCCGTCGGCAGCTGGGGCACCAACTTCTACGGCGTAGGTATAGAGATCAACGAGGGGATGCGAGAGATCTTTGAGTTCGTAGGTTGGATGCTGGGCCACAATGTCGAAGACGCGGACACAAAGTGCCGCCCCGCGTGTCTTCGCCTCTTCTGTTGCGCTTCCTACCCCAACTATCGCGTAAAGAAGACTCCGCCATCGATCGGTCTGCGCGGTGACCCCGGCCGATGCCACGAGAGCATCAAAGGCTCCGTCGGGATCGTCGTGACAATACACCTGCCAAACATCGGACTGATCAAACGTGTGGTGCTGCTCAAGCGCCGCCGCGATCTCGACCCTCTTTTCGATCGGCGCTTGAGCAAGGGGCGCCGCATCACCGAATGGCCCGCTCCGAACATCGCCCAACCATACCTTGAAGAAATTGCTTTCCTCGAAGGGTCGATCATTCCACTTCTTGCGGGCGTTGATATCGTCCAAAGCTAGCCTTGCGGCGGAGGGTGGTGGCGTTATCCCAAGTGCAAAAGGCTGCAGATAGATCCAGACGGCATTGTCACGGATGCGCTGCCGCACCTTCTCATCCCGTTCTTCATCAAGTGGTGGACCAGCAACGATACGAGATGCCAATTCGTCGAGTGCCTGCGCACCCTTGGTTCGATCCCGGAGCAGCTCCATGATCTCCTTGCGGTGATCCCAGAAGTCCTCAAGAGGCATTGCGATAAGTGCTGAGACGACCTCAGATGCACTGAGGGTGGTGTCTTGATGCATGGTAAAGAGCCATAGCCTGCGAACAATCGGAAAATCGCCTAGCCTCCAGGTCTCAGCGACGACTCGTGCTTTGGCAGGGTCGATGGCCGACAGCCGCACCCAAAGCTCGGCCGACAAGCGCACTAGGGGTAAGAATCCATCGTGGTGCGCATTCTGTGGATGATCTGCGATGGAGGGAACGTCGTAGCCGACAAGATCATCACGAGCGCCAGTGCGCTCGGCGTCGCGAGCCAAGAGCAGCGCCTCAAGAAGTGCTCCAGTGGCAAGCTGGATCAGCGGCCATATGGCAACTGAGTTGGGAGGGATAACCTTCAGAAGATCTTCGAGTTGGGGGTGTCCCCGCGTCTTGAATTCGCGGCGGCAGAGTGCCGATAGAGTGGGCTCCTCTTCAGATGGCTCATAAGAGGAATACGGCACACTAAGGTGAAGTGTCGGCGTGAACAACTGGAGGATTTCTCGCAGATCGTCACCCGAGGCGATGTCGGCCTTCACTCTTCCAAAGGCCCCATAGTGCATCCAGCGATCATGCGGCTTGGTCTGCCGCAAGCTGATCACAAGTAGGCGCCAAGCTCGCTGAAGATGAGGAGGGATAGGCTTGCGATTCTTGTCGTCGAGCCCTCGCAGCAGTAGGGCGGCGGCATGCTCGCCAATAGCGCCAGCGGATTTCAAAACTTCTTGGAAGGCGAGAGGGCTCTCGAAGTGGGCGATCGCCCACCTGCATAGCGCCCAATCCGAGCCACTGTTCGGCTTGAAGAGATCGTGGGCTCTAATGAACTCGATCCACTGGGGTGAGAAGGGAAGCTGCTCCAGCTGCTCCATGCCATCCCGCTGGCTCAGCATCCAGATCGCCTGGTCCAACTCCCACGGATGAACTTGGTCAATCTGCCTGCCAGCGAGTTCAGCAAGTCTCTCCTTGCGCCATTGGCGCGGCAGCTCAACAAGATCAGCCCAGGCGCCCATGTCGGCCCAGAATTGCTCAAAGCTGACGCAGAAGAGGATCGGCTCAACAGCTATTGCGTCCCATGCAGCCGATGGATTGGGACTGTTGGGCTTCGCCTGATCGAGCACGTATATCGTTTTGAGATCGGGGAAACGCTCTCGGTCCGCCTCAAGGATGTTGAGAATGTAGCGGACAGGTGCATCGGACGCACTGTAACCCACGAGCACGATCGTTCGTGTCCTCGCAAGATCGTACAGGAAGCGCGCCGCCCATCCCGAACGGAGGTAGGCGTCACCATAGTCGGCACTCGTGAGCACCAGATCGCTCTCGTCCAGTCCAAGCTTCTTGTCTGCAAACCTGCCATGCAGGTGAATGATGCCTTCGAAGCGCGGTCCTGCTGGAGCCGGAACTTGAGCGCTCGCGAAGCTCTTGTCGCGGACCTGCGCTTTGGTTTGGTCCTGCAACGCCCGCTCAAGGAGCGTATCGAAATTTGTAGTCACGAGCGCGGGCTTACCCTCGAAGTCGCGCGAGAGCCTCAGAAGCGTTGCATGCACTTGAAGGCTTCTAGCCTTGTCAGCATCAAGCTCGGCAAAAATTGCATCGTAGAGGCTTCTGCGATCAGCAAGGCGCCTTGAGAGCGAGCCGAGGGCTTCTTCGTAGCGCTTCGCCTCGAAAGAGTGGCGCTCAGCGGCATCCATTGCGAGGCCAAGATTGGCGAAAACTTTCTGAGTCAGGTCCTCGAAGTTCGGCAAGTCAGGCTGGGAAACGCCTGCCCCGCAGAGGAAGACGACCTCGCCGCGAAGCGCTGCATCGATGAGCTCTGAAGGGATATCGGGGCCGTTTTCGGAGAACTTCATGAGCGGGTATATGCGGCGCATGACGGCATAACCATGACAATGAGTATCCATATGCACAGACCCCCGCTGCTTTGCCCGGTACACCTTAAACAGCGGACGAGGTCGAAGACGCCACTCGCCCAATCGACCAGAGACCGCCAGAGTCCACTTCATGCGCTAGAGCACCCGAGCATGGCGACAACCACTGCAGCCCACATGTCCGCTGCTGCCCCTACAGCGACTTGGGGTCGATCGGCTCCTCGATGGCCGCTCTTGGGCTTGCAGAAGCCCACCGGTTTATAGGTACGCGACCTGATGTCCCGCATCCGAAGCTCCCCTCGTGCGCGCGGCTGGGAGAATTTCTCGATCTGAATCACACCAGGCTGTCATCGAGGAAGGGCCGGCCCTGGCGGTCCTCGACCTCGATTACCCACAGATCGGAATCGAAGCGCGCCTCGCGCGCCAGGAATTCGTCCGCCTTCTCGATCTCGACACCGGCGGGCGACAGATTGGCGACCCAGCGCCAGCCAACTTCCGCTTTCGGGATCGAGTGACGCGGAGGCTCGACGGTCGACTTCCCCGGCAGGGGTCTGATGCACGTGCTCCCGTCTGCCAAATAGAATTCGAGGAGAGCGGGCTCACGTTTCCCGAGCCAAGCGCCGCTTCCCGGTCTACATTGGGAGCGCGAACGGCCGGCAAGAGGGGGAGGGGGACGTGCGTTTGCGCTCCATTCAGGCTGGAGCTTGTGTGGCGGTTGCGGCCACGATCAGCCTGTTCAGTACCGCTGTCGTGGCCGGCGGCTCTTCTGTCGCTCCGTTGGGGCGGCTCCAGCCCCCGAGCAACGCGCATGTCCAGGAAGAGCTTCGCCGCATCCATCGGGAGGCCACGTCGTTGCCGCAGCGCGTGGAAGCCATCAGCCAACTGTTCCTCGGCGTGCCTTACAAGCTCGGAGCCCTTGGGGAGGGTCTCGACGGCGAGTTCGACCGCGATCCGCTGATCCGCTTTGACGCCTTCGATTGCACCACATTCGTCGAGACCGTGATGGCGTTGTCCCTGGATAGCGACCTGGATTTGGCCACGCGGACCCTGCAGAAGATCCGCTACAGGGACGGACAAATCGGCTACGCCACGCGCAACCACTTCGTCGAGCTCGACTGGGTGCCGAACAACGTGCGCGCAGGTTATCTGCGCGATATCACTTCCGACGTCGCAGGCCGAAACGCTGTCAACGTGCACAAGACTATTTCGAAGAGGAAGTGGTACCTCCGCAAAACCCTGGCGGGTCTTCAGGGCGGGATCCCCGAAGTGGGAAAGCGGCAACTGCTTTTCAAGTTGCAGCATTTGGGTAGGTCGTTTCCCGCCAAGCAGGCGACGCTGACCGTGCTGCCGCTGAAGGCCCTACCTCAAGCGCTCGCGCGCATCCCGTCCGGCACCATCGCCAACCTCGTCCATGCAGATCAGCGCTACAGGGACACGATCGTCTCGCATCAGGTCTTTCTCATAAGAAAGAGCGATGGCTGGTACGTGCGGCACGCAGCCTCCGACAAGGCCGTCGAGGACGATCCGATTGGCATTCTTGTGCGCAATGGCGACCCCAGATGGCGGCTTATTGGGCTCAATCTCAATGCGCTGCACGCCCCCGCCTCCGAGAACGCCTCGCGCTAGACCATCCATCTCCGACCGGGGTCGTCAGCACGCGCCGAGCATTCGCCGCTTCGGCCCGCTTTTCAGCAATCAGCGGACACTGTGTGCGACGGCTTCGATATCGCCATCATGGGGCTCCCGATGTCGGCTTCTGGGATAAAGCACCCGAGAAGGCGACTACGCACTGCCGCCCACATGTCGGCTGGGCGAATTTGTCGATCACCCCACGAGACTGTCGTCGAGGAAGTGGCGGCCCTGGCGGTCCTCGACCTCGATTACCCAGAGATCGGAATCGAAACGCGCTTCGCGCGCCAGGAACTCGTCCGCCTTGGCGGACTCAACGCCGCCGGCTGCAAGCTGGGCGACCCAGCGCCGGTCGCTTTCTGCCCCCTCGAGGCCGGCGGGCGCCGGCCCGAACACCAGGCACGTGCCGTCCAGACGATCGACCTTGATGTAGATGGCGCCGGCGTCGTCATCCCCGTGACGCACGACCACCGCCGATGCGCCCTCGATGGCACACCGGCGCATGTAGGCCTTCACCCAGAATTCCGCGCGCAGCCGCATGGCCGGCACTCTAGGGCCGTGCACCATACTGGCAAGCACGCGAGCGTTTACGGGGCCGCGGCCACGCGCCCCTCGCCCGAGACGCGCGCCAGCCGCGCAATCAGCGGTCCTGAGACGCGCCCCGTCTCGGGGAGCGCCTGATCGCTCTCGAAGGCGCGGATGGCCCGCGCCGTCTCGGGCGTCAGCTTACCGTTGGCGGGGCCCGGCTTGTAGCCGAGCTTGGCCAACGAGCGCTGCACGGAGCGGAGCACATCCTGCGCCTCGAGGGTCTCCGCCTTGCCGCCCTTGCCGCGCGCCTTGCCGCCTTCGCCGAGGATGATCGCTTTCAGGAGCTGCTCGCTGGGCCGCGCCGTGAGCGGCAAGCCGTGATCGTGCTCGAAGGCCATGATGGCGCCGCGCGTCATTACTCCGGCGATGCCGTCGCGCGCGCCCGTCTCGTAGCCGCGGATCTGCAGCTCGCGCTGTATCGCGCGCGTTACCTCCGTCTGCCCGGACCCTTTGGCCGGGGCGGCATCGACGCTCAGCGCCGCCAGGTTGAGGCCGCTCGGCGCCTTGGCCGCTGCAGGCTTTCCAATAGAGCCGGTGTCGCCGAACTCGGCCGCCTCGATGGCGGCGATGTTCCAGGCGGTGGCCTCGCTCACCCGCGCGCTCGTGGCGCTGCGGCCGCTCGGCTGCAGGAAGAAGACATTCGCGGCAACGCCCCCGCTCAGCACCAGGAACGACAGCAGTTGCACCGTCACCCGCTTCGGCAGCATCACTCGACCCCTCACGCGCTGCTTACTATGATCCGCAAGTATGCGCGGGTGGGTGTTAACGACCGCTTAACTCTCATTGACGGAACGTTGCGATGGCGCCGGCCTCGCGTCGCCGCGAGCTCCGCGCGCATGCGTAAAAATTGCATGCAATTGGACGCAATTTTTCCGCTTGCATGAGGCAGTTTGTTGATACCGCCCTGCTATGAAGGAGGCTGGGAACTGGGAGCAGGTTGGAGAAACCAACATGTCCATTCTGAAGGTAGGCATCCTCGTCGCCGTCGTCGTCGCCATCCTGCCGGCCGACCGCGAGCAGCAAGCCGCCCTTTATAACCGCGCGGCCTCGGCGGTGCATTGGACGGCAACGTTCTGCGATCGCAACGGCCCCACCTGCGAGCAGGCCGGCGTGCTGTGGGCCGGGTTCGTCAAGAAGGCGCAGTTTGGCGCCGCCATGGCGTACGAGCTCGTCATGAAGAACACCGGCAGGGATCAGAGCCGCAGCCTGATCGAGCCCACCGTCGACCTGACGCCGCGTGGCACGCTGCGCGCCGACGACTTGGAGCCTGCTTGGCGCGGCTCCTCGCGCAGCGGCGTCTGAGCCGTACCGTTCACCCCACGGCACGACATAGGCCGGCGCTTCCAGGCGCCGGCCTTGCGCATTTGCCTTTCGGCAACCTATGTGAATAGTTACCAATCAACCTTTCAAGAGAGCACGCTGCTTGCCGACACTTTCGGAGATCACGTCCGATTTCGCCGTCCTCGACGACTGGGAGGACCGTTATCGCTATCTGATCGAGCTGGGCCGCGGTCTGCCGCCGCTCCCTGAAGCGCTGCGCACCGATGCCAACAAGGTGCGCGGCTGCGCCAGCCAGGTGTGGCTGGCGACGAGCACCAGGCACGCCGACGGCCGCCGGGAGTTCAGCTTCCTTGCCGACAGCGACGCACACATCGTACGCGGGCTCATCGCCATCCTCGCTGCCATCTATAATGGACGCAGCGTCGATGAGGTGCTCGCCCTCGATCCCGATCCGATCTTCGGCAAGCTGGGCCTCAAGGAGCACCTGACTCCGCAGCGGTCGAATGGCCTTGCCTCGATGGTCGCCCGTGTCCGCGCCGATGCAGCGGCCAGCGCACAAGGCGCCCCCGCCACCTAGCTGGCGTCGTCCGCAGGCACGTCGAAGAGCGGGCGATAGTCGGCGCCGCCCCAATGGCGCACGATGCCAGCGCCTCTGCCTTGGGTGACCGTCTCCAAGCCATAGTGGCGCGCCAGTCTCGTCAGCGCCAGCTGCAGCACGATCTTGGCCGAGCGCTGCGGCCAGCCGGCGTCGCGCTCCGCCTCCTCGAGCCCCTTCAAGTAGCAGCACACGTCGATCAGCACCCCTGATAGCTCGGGGCCCACGGCAGACAGGGCACGGCGCACGCGCTCGCCAGCCGCCGCCGCGTTGTCGAGCATGTCCGCGCCGGCTTGCCGCGCCGCGCCGTAGCGTCGACCGCGTTGCCGCGGAGACAACGAGGCCCAATTCGTGGTCGTGCGCGGCGTCATTTGCGCGAAGAAGAAGTCGGCCCGCAGCCGCTCGCCGGCATCGAACTGCGCCTGCGAGATCATCGCCTCGCCGCTGCGATCCTTGCGCCGGCGCAGCCAGGCGATGGGGCTTTCGTCGGCGTTGACGGCGGCGGCTGCACGCGGCCTCTGCGCTCTTGACCTCGAACGTGCGGCGGACATCGCGGCTCAGCTCGCGGTCGCGGGCGCGGTGAATGCACGCGTCGACAGCGCCGGCACCGCCCACTCGAGAAGGTCCAGCGCCCGGTCGAAAACCGGATCGTCGCGCCGATCCTCAATGACGCCGCAGGCGTGCGCGACCGTGGTGCGATCGCGGCCGAACAAGCGTCCGGTTTCGGTGAGCGACAGGCCGCAGCCGACGTGCGCGAGGTACATGGCGACCTGCCGCGCGAGCGCAACCCTTGCGCGCCCCCGCGTGGTGCGGCGCAGGTCATGGCCGGCGACGGCGAACACCTGAACCACGGCTTGCTCGATAGCCTCGCGCCGGACATCCGCCGGTCGAGGAGGGGGGCTTCGCAGTTGCCGACAATAGCGCGTGACGGTGGGGTCAATTGGGCGTGCGAACGGCTGCAGCATCTTCCAGCTTTCGGTGGTGAGGCGAGGCGGGTTCGTCTTGCGGCGGATCATACGTGCGAAGCACTACTCCCTGGTGTGCAAACTACCGGGCGGGTGAACGGGGGGGATAAGTGTCGCTCCCGAGGTGCACTAATCCTCGGCACCGAGGGCGGTGCGAAGGTTGCGACTTCCTTTCACCGCCCTGCCTTTCAGATGCCCACCGAAAATGCTCCTGCCGCAGGCGCCGACACCGCGCATGGCTACGACCGCCGGCGAGATCTGCCGCGGCTGCTGCCGCTCTGGCCCCACGAGATGGAACTAACGAGCGTCGCTGAGCACGCCAGGCTGCTCGCGCGTATGCGCCGGGCTCTGCGTCTGGAGCGCCAGCGCGGACGCGCCGGGCACTGGGCCTACGACCTGGCCCGCCATGCCCAGCTCCTGCGCGCCTATCGGGCCGAGGTCGCCGACTATCTCCGGCGTGTTCCGGCGCAGCGCGGCAACGCGTGCTGGAAGGTCTGAGGAACTATTTCTCGCGCCGGGTGCCAAGACCCATCTTCTTGGCGAGATCGGATCTGGCACGCGCGTAGTTCGGCGCCACCATCGGGTAGTCGTGCGGCAGCCCCCACTTCTCCCGGTACTCTTCCGGTGACAGGTTGTAGTGGGTGCGCAGGTGCCGCTTCAGCGACTTGAACTTCTTCCCGTCCTCGAGACAGATCAGATAGTCGGGCATCACCGACTTCTTCACCGGCACCTTCGGCTTCTGCTCCTCCCGCTCTACGGGCAGCGAGCCACCACTGGCGCGGCTCAGGGCGGCGTGCGTTTCACTGATCAAATGCGGCAGGTCACTGGCGACGACAGAGTTATTGCTCACGTAGGCCGAAACGATCTTGGCGGTCAGCTCCACGAGTTCTGGTTCAGATGAGTCTTCCAATCCGCCCTCCAGGCGATTGCAGATATGCCCTTTTTCGCAATTCAACGACGTGCTTTTGACAATCGAATACCTCGGCTGCGTAGACCTCGACGAGAATGAACAGACCTCGACCTCGGTCAACTGCGAGGAAATACGCTCCAGCCGCCAGCTTTCGCACCGGTCTGAAGTAAAGTCAACAAGAGGTGCGGAGCATACACTTGGTATGGATAATCTTGCGCGGCTCTCCTCTGGCTCCGAAGTTTGTTAACGTCGTTCCCTGGCGTGCCTTTAACACTTGCGCACATTAAGTGCTGGCGCTCCAAAGATTTTTGCTCGCTCGATCGGTGCGCTATGCAAGCAGGGACGCATTCAGTAGCAAGTATCGCCTTGCTTCTTGATCAGAAATCCTTATCTGAGCTGACCCATCTACTCGACAATCCTTTCATGCGCGGAAAGGTTGTGGGTCGGCTGATCTCCTCAAAGTTGACAAGCCCGAGCCCTATCCGTCTCATCCTCGGCCGTCCTGCGGACGATCATTGCCACTCCGGGTGCGTGCCGTCCGACGTCACCCAGTGCTTAGCCGCGAACGAGCGGCCCCACTTACTGCTGGTGGTTTTCGCGTGGAGAGAACAATGCACGGCCCCGCCCATCGTCATGCCTTCGTCAAGCCGCCACGCGCGCCGCGCCGTCCCAGCGTCGCCACGTGGCACGGCGTCGAGCTGGTGGACGACTATGCCTGGCTGAAGGCCGACAACTGGCAGGAGGTCATGCGCGATCCGGCCGTGCTGGATCCGGATATCCGCGCCTACCTCGACGCCGAGAATGCCTACTGCGAGGCCCAGCTGGCGGAGACGCTTCCGCTACAGGAAGAGCTGTTTCGCGAGATGCGCGGGCGTCTCAAAGAGGACGACAGCTCGGTGCCCGCCCCCGACGGGCCGTTTGCCTACTACACCAGCTTCGTCGCCGGCGGTCAGTATCCGCTCGTCTGCCGTCAGGCCCGCTCCGGTGAAGGCGAGGCTGTGCTTCTCGACGGCAACCGCGAGGCGGAGGGCAAGCCCTACTGGGACCTCGGCAGCTTCCAGCACAGTCCGGATCACCGCCTGCTCGCCTATGCCAGCGACGACAAGGGTTCCGAGCTCTACACCATCCGCCTGCGCGACGTCGCCACCGGGATCGACCTGCCCGATTGCATTCCGGATACGCGCGGCAGCGTCGTATGGGCCAACGACAGCAAGGCCCTATTCTATGTGCGCCTCGACGAGCACCATAGGCCGCTCCTCGTCTACCGGCACATCGTCGGGACGCCGGTCGAGGACGACGTTCTCGTCTATGCGGAAAAGGACATCGGCTTCTACGTCGCCGTCTCATCGACGCAGTCCGCCAAGTTCATCGTCATCGACGCGCACGACCATCAGACGAGCGAGGTTCGCCTCATCGATGCCGATGCGCCTCTTGAGCCAGCGCTGGTCGTCGAGCCGCGCACGACCGGACACGAATATTCGGTCGAGCACCACGGCGACAAGCTGATCATCACCACCAACTCGGAGGCCGCCGAGGATTTCCGCATCTGCGAGGCGCCGGTGTCGGTGCCGAGCATGGAAAACTGGCGGGAGCTCATTCCGCACCGGCCCGGCTGCCTCATCCTCGACACGGTTCTCTACCGCGATCATATGGTTCGCCTCGAGCGCGAGGGTAGTCTGCCCCGCATCATCGTGCGCCAGTTCGCCGACGGCGCCGAGCATGTCATTGCGTTCCCCGAGGAGGCCTACTCGCTCTCCATCGCGCCCGGATACGAGTTCGATACGGCGACGCTGCGCTTCGTCTACTCGTCGATGACCACGCCGGCGGAGACGTACGACTACGACATGCGGACGCGGTCGCGCACGCTGCGCAAGCGCCAGCAGGTGCCGAGCGGGCACAACCCGGCTGACTATGTCACCCGCCGCCTTTATGCCCCGGCGCCCGACGGCGAGACCGTTCCCGTGTCGATCCTCTATCACAAGAGCACACCGCTCGACGGCTCGGCGCCCGTGCTGCTCTACGGCTACGGTGCCTACGGCATCTCCATCCCCGCCTCGTTCTCGACCACGCGCCTGTCGCTGGTCGACCGCGGCTTCATCTACGCCATCGCCCACATCCGCGGCGGCAAGGACAAGGGCTACCGCTGGTACACGGACGGCAAGCTCGCCCGCAAGGCGCACACCTTCACGGACTTCATCGCCGCCGGTGAGTATCTCGTGGCGCAGGGGCTGACGCGTCGCGGCCGCATCGTCGCCAACGGCGGCTCGGCCGGCGGCATGCTGATGGGCGTCGTTGCCAACATGGCGCCGGAGCTGTTCCTCGGCATCATCGCCGACGTGCCGTTCGTTGACGTGCTCAACACCATGCTCGACAAGGATCTGCCCCTGACGCCGCCCGAGTGGCCGGAGTGGGGCAATCCCATCACCAGCCGCGAGGAGTTTGAGATCATCCACTCCTACAGCCCCTACGAGAACGTGGAGGCGAAGGCCTATCCGCACGTCTTTGCCTACGGCGGCCTCACCGATCCGCGCGTCACTTACTGGGAGCCGGCCAAGTGGGTCGCGCGCCTGCGCGAGAAGAACACCTCGGAGAACCTGATCCTGCTCAAGATCAACATGGAGGCCGGCCACGGCGGCGCCTCCGGGCGCTACGAGCAGCTGCGCGAGATGGCTGCCGATTACGCGTTCGCGCTGAAGATCTCGGGGCTGGCGGCCGCACCTGCCGGGCAAAAAGAAAGGGCGGCCTGAGCCGCCCTCCTCCGCAAGCTGGATACAGAAAATGAGAAAGGCCGCTCACGCGGCCTTTCGTCGAAGCCTATTTCTAGGCGGCCTTCTCGCCAAAGGCCGTCAGCTTCTTATCCTCCTCGAGCTCGCCGGCGGACCTCAGCGCAATGCCGATGTACCGCACCCTTCCTGCGATCCTTGCTTTCTGGACTCCGAGCTCACCGAACTCCCGACCGAATGTCGGTAGCGCGAGCGGCTCTTTCTGCTGATCTTCACACCATGCACAGTAGTCCTCGTACAGCGAAGTTGCAGTCAAGCTCGATCCGTCTTGTGTCTCGATCCTCTCCTTGTAGAAGCGCTCCACATCCGTTTCGGGAGCGATCAGTCTCTGTGGAGCCGGCGCCGCGATCTTGGTCTCGGTAGTCGACCTATTGTCGTTCGCGCCGGAACGCGGCTTTGCTATCGCAACGGCCTTGGGGGCCGCCACCGCTGCCGCAGCGGTGCTGACCGGCACCATACGCGGTGCGGTCGGCGTGTGGCGCTCGTAGAGGCGCCACTGGCTAAAGGCGATGTACATACCGAAGCCCGAACCAACCTCGAGCAACAGTGCGATGAAGACCGTGAGCGCGGTCTGCACGTCCTCGACCTTGATGGACGGGGCGATCAACGCGGCGAGCTTGGCCAGAACCGCAGCCTGCGGATCGGCTTCCGACATCACCGCAGCACCGGTAACGTTGGCCATCTTGCCTTGGATGTCGGCGATGCGAGCTTCGAGCGCGATCGACTGTTGCGCGGAAGCGAGCTCGGCCGACAGAGCATGATACTTCTGACAGAAGCTACGCCCCTTGCTGTTGCTGGCTTTGGTGCACTGATCGGTCCAGCCCCACTGGCGCTCGCCTTTCAAGGCGTCGATATCGGCCTGCACCGCCTGAGCAGGGCGGTGCTGCGGGATCCAGGACAATTGCTCCTGGGCCCGAGCCAAATCGGCGCGATGATCCTTGTAGCTATCTGACGTCGCGGTGCGCTGGCCGGCAGTGTCGAGCCTGTTCAACGCCGCATGTCCCAAGGCCGAGGTCAGCGAATAGGAGGTGACCACGACCCAGACGAGGGCGGAGGCGGCTGCCTGCGACCACATCCTGGTGCGTATTGCGGCGAAGAAGAAGAAAGGCACGAGTGCCTTCATGCAGTCTGCGGCCGCGCTGGCCGCGCCGTAGATCTGGCCGTCGAACTCGGTCCTGCCGAGGCTGACGCCAAACCGCCAGTTCATCGCGCACGAAACGGCGAGTAGAACGCCGGCCGCGAGAACCCCCAACACGCCTAGAGCATGTCTCATGTTTGCCCTCATGAATTATGATCGCCGGCTGTCGACGCGTCACGGGTGCCGGCGCTTGACTTGTCCTGTCCGGAGGGCGGGTACGGACAGACTATCCATCTCCAACGATATACAGGGCACCTCATGCTGCTGCGTGCGGCCCGATCGGTCCGTTGAGCTCCGGCGCCATTCCCCAATGGCATCCGGCAGACCGGCGACCGCACGCACAGATGGCGTGCCGAGAGCTGGAGCCTCTTCCCGAGGGGAGGGTTCAGGCACGGGCGGGCATCGCCGCTCGATTCCCCCTGTGCGCAACTTTCCCCACGAGCCGAGGCGACAAGTTTACAGACGCGGAACTGCCCCCTCGGTTGCCTTTGCTACGCGATTCGAAATCTTTTGTTAAGAGAATCAGCCCTGTAGCTTCAGAGGCCGGAATCCGGCCTCAATTCCGCCCCGCAAACTGCCCCGCGGCTGTCCACACATTGCTCAGCACATGAACAAGACTTACCCCCAGGACGATGCGATTTGCACAGTGCGACAGCGGCCCCCGGCGGTCGATAAAGTTAGCTCAGCGGGTTGCATAAGCCCGTGGGCGGATTTATTTTAGTTAAGGCCCGGAAGGGACTTAAGAACTGAAGTTTTTGTCACGGCGTCTTAAGCTCATTGTCATCGCTTCTACCTAGGCTCGCGCGCCAGAACCGTTGATGGCTGTCGCGCGTTCACGCCCCGGCCCCGATGTTGGCCGAGTGGAAGCGTTAAGGAGTTGACCGTTATGCGTGGCCTTGGCGGCTTCGTGTTGTTGGCAGGCATCGGCGTCGGCTTGTTTGTGTATTTCCCCGCGCCCGTTGACCGCGACACCTCGCTCGAACAGGCAAAGCTCGAGCAGGCAAAGCGCACCCAAGCGGCGCGCGTGGCCGCCAGCCGGCCTCGCATCCCACGTGCCCCGACGGCCGCTCCTTCGCGCGTTGCCAGCTTCTCGCCTGCCCTGACCCTTACGCAAGCTCCGAGCAAGCCGCACGTTGCGGTCGCACCGGCACCTGCGACGCCGACACCTGCCGCCAAAGTCGAGTCGGTTGCCAATTGGCAGACGAGCGTCATGCCAACCGCTGCCGGCCCCTCCGGGTCGCTCGAGCCGACGGATCCCGAGAGCCGCTACAAACTCGTCGTCGACATTCAGCAGCAGTTGAAGCGCGTCGGCTGCTATTGGGGACGCGCCAATGGCGCGTGGAACGCCAACACGCGCGAGGCGATGCGTGACTTCACGACGCGCGCCAACGCCGCCCTGCCGGTCGACAAGCCCGATTACCTGCTGCTGACGCTGCTCAAATCGCACACCGGGCGCTCGTGCGGCGCCAACGAGCCGACCGTCGCTGCGCAGCCGCGCGGCAAGGGCGAGGACGCCGTTGCCGCAGCGCCGGAAGTGCTGCCGTGGAAGGCCAACGGTGCGCAGCCGGCAACGCGCCTTTACACGCCGCTGCCCAACAGCGTCGTCTCCACCGAGCCGTTGCCGGGCCGCATGGCGATCGGCGCGCCGAAGGAATTCCCGCCGGTGACGCAGCAACAGCCGCTCATTCCCGGCACGACGGCACCCGGGCAGCCGGGCGTAGCCACCGCCGCGCTGGAGCCGAGCGCCACGTCGCCGGCAGCGGTCTCACCGCCGCCCGCAGTCACGCCGAGGCCTCAGCGTCAGGTTAAGAAGAAGTCGGGCAGCTTCCGTCGTCCCGCCCCCGGCACGCCGCGCTATAATCTCATGCTCAGCCTCGGCGGCGTCTATTAGTCCTGCGGCGGCTCTCCCGCCGGTTCCGGCGCCGTCGTCTCGCCCATCAGCCAGCGCATATAGTCGGCCGAGCCGTCTGTGATCGGCAGCACGACCAGCGCCGGGTTCGTGTATGGATGGCGCGTCTTAACCTCATCGATCACACGGCCCGAGAGGGACTCGCGCGTCTTGATGATCATGACCGCCTCGCTGTCGCGCACTATGGCGCTCTCCCAACGATAAATTGACGTCATACCGGGCAGGATGTTGATGCAGGCGGCGAGCCGCCGCTCCACCAATTCGCGCCCCACCGCCTCGGCGGCCTCGGGCGAAGGAAAGGTCGAGTAGATCAGAACGGACTTGTCGTTTTCCTGCACTTGAGCGAGCCTCCCACGCCCCGCGCTGCCGCCTCATAGCAACCATGCCAAAACCGAAGACCAAATTCGACAAGATTGCATTCGTGGCCAGCGAAATGCCCGAAGCGATCAGCGCGCGCACGCGCCTGGCCAGTATCTACGGCGACTGCGACCCGGCCGAGGCCGATGCCATCGTGGCGCTCGGCGGTGATGGCCACATGCTGCAAACGCTGCACCGGTTCATGAACGACCGCGTGCCCATCTACGGCATGAACCGCGGCTCGGTCGGCTTCCTCATGAACGACTACAGCGAGGACAACCTGCGCCAGCGCCTCGCCGACGCTGACGTCAGCCGCATCCACCCTCTATCGATGATCGCCTACGACAAGGCCGGCAAGGCGCACAAGGCGCTGGCTATCAACGAGGTTTCGCTATTCCGCGAGCGGCATCAGGCGGCCAAGCTGCGCATCCTCGTCGACGACACGGTGCGCATGGAGGAGCTCGTCTGCGATGGAGTTTTGGTCGCCACACCGGCCGGATCGACGGCATATAACCTCTCGGCGCACGGACCGATCCTACCCATCAATGCACCGCTCTTGGCGCTGACGCCGATCAGCCCCTTCCGCCCTCGCCGCTGGCGCGGCGCCCTGCTGCCCAACAAGGTTCGCATCACGATCGAGGTCCTGGAGGCGGACAAGCGGCCGGTCAGCGCCGTTGCCGACCACTACGAGACGCGCGGCGTTACCCGCGTGGAAGTGGAAAAGGCCCGCAATGTCGAGTTGTTCATGATGTTCGATCCCGACCACAGCCTCGATGAGCGCGTGCTGGCCGAGCAGTTCCGCTACTGAGCGCTGCTGCGCTCCGCTCTGGCCAGGTTCACTTCCGTTTGCCAGGCCACGTCCTCGCGTTCGAGCTGCTCGGCAATAAGATCCCGTCGCGGCGGATCCTCCACGGTCGGCTTCAAGCCGATGGCGACGAGCCGCGGCGGTTCACGCAGGGCGCCACTGAGCAGCCGGTAGAACTGGCCCACGGTGATCGGCCCGGCGGCGCTGCGGCCGAGCTCGGGCAGGCTGGCGGATAGCCCTGGGAATGCCTTTTTCAGCGCCATATCGGGTGCCGTGCCGACCACCTTGACGAGTCTGACCGCCGTCTCGGGACCGAATACATGGGCAATGTAGAGATCGGTTGCCGCCGGCATCCGATCGAGCGCGTTGCGCATGCGCACGGCATTGCGCTCGGCATTGGCGCGCGCCAGGCGGGCGGCGAGCGACGCGTCATTGCGTGCTTCGAGGATGCGTCGCCGGTCGCTCGCGACCGGAACGTAGAAGCGGCCTCCGCTGGTGACGAAAACGCGCGCCGCGAGGTCTTCTGCTTGCTGCGGGTTCTCGCGTAGCGCCCGCAGCCAGGTGCGCTCGGTGAAACGCAGCGGCCCCTCCAGCGGCTCGATGACCACCGGCGCATGCAGCGACCCGGCTTGGGAAACGGCCGCGGCAGGCTCTTGCCCGGCCGTCGTGGCGGCGAGCGTGAGCAGCATGGCGAGCTGCGCAGGGATCTCAAATAGCGAACTCAAGCGCGTCACTCCGCACGGCATGCAGTGCCGAAAACGGCCTGACCCCTCGCCAAAGAGGGGGAGGCATCAGGCTACGGAGGAAAGGGTGAAGATCGCGTTAAGACCTGTCGCAGGCTGGCACAGGTATGAAAATAAAGTTACCCCCGCCAGTGCGAGACGATATCTGCCAGGGCCGGCCGCTCGCGCTCCTCGGAGCGTTCCGCCGGCGTCCCGACGTAGACGAACCCCGCGATGCGCTCGTTGTCGCCGAGGCCCAGCGCGGCGCCGACGGCTTGGTTGTAGGCAATCCATTCAGTGATCCACGAGGTGCCGTAACCCAGCGCATTGGCAGCGAGGCAGAGGTTGAAGCAGGCGGCACCGGCGGAAAGGATCTGCTCCCATTCGGGCGCACTGCGGTGCGCCGTCACGCGCGAGACGACGGCAATAACCAGCGGCGCACGTAGCAGCCGGGAGCGCTCGGTTTCGAGACGCACGTGCGAGGGCGGCTCCTTCTCCGCTGCGATGCAGGCTTGCGCCACGACCTCCCCGAGTTGCGCACGCGCCTCGCCCTCGATGACTATGAACCGCCACGGCGCCAGCTTCTTATGGTCTGGCACCCGGGAGGCGATGGTCAGCATGGTCGTGAGCTCTGCCGGACTTGGTCCAGGAGCGATGAGCCGATCCGGCTTTACCGAGCGACGCTTGGAGAGAAAAGCGATGATGGGGTTTTCCATGGCACGCACTCGTAGCTTTCCCGACGGCGTGATGCCAAGCCAAATTCGCCGCAGGGGCGAGCGCCTTAAGGCTGCTCGAAGGGATCGCTGCCCCCAATACCGCAGTCGGCTGGGATCGGCTATCCTCGCTCCCGAATCCGCCCTCCCGCCCGTGGGTCCGCAGCCGGGGAATTGCATGCCGCCGCATTCGAAATCGCTCGCAACGATTTTCGCCGCTTTTGCCGTTTGCGTCCTGGCCGCCGGGGTGCGCGCCCAGGATGCGCCCCCGACGGCGGTTATTGTTGTCGACGGCTCCGGCTCGATGTGGGGCAATCTCGGCGCCGACAAACGCTCCAAGCTCGAGATGGCACGCGAGGCGCTGCGCGTGCTGCTGCCAAGCCTGCGCACTGACGCACGCATAGGGTTGGCCTCGTTCGGCCACCGCCGCCGCGGCAACTGCGGCGATGCCGAAGTCATCGTCCCGCCGGACGTGGACGGCCCGCAGCGCCTGTCGGTCCCCGTCGAGAAGATGAATGCCACGGGCAAGGGACCGTTGGTCCTAGCGCTGCGGGAATCCGCCAACGCCATTGCCGGCGCCACGCCGGCGAGCATCGTGCTCGTTGCCGACGACATCGACAACTGCGGGCAGGACGTGTGCACGGCGCTTGGTGAAATCCTTAGCGCCAGCCCCAATCTCGTGGTGCACACGATTGCCCTCGGCTTCGACAAGGCGAAGCTGGCGCACATCAGCTGCATCGCGCAGATGACGGGCGGAAAGCTTTGGGATGCGCAAGATGCTGCAGGCTTTGATTCCGCCCTAGGGCAAGCGGTCAAACTTGCGCACCTGCAAACGAGCCCAACGGCACCGTCGTCAGAGACGCCGCAAGCCGAAGCGGAGAAGCCCGCCGCCGGTGCGCCGCCAGGGCTCTATCTGTCGGCCGGCCTCGGCCCCAGCAGCGCGACGCTGGATACCCCGGTGCACTGGCGCATAACGAAGTCCGGCGCTGACGGTCAGCTCGTCCGCGACACGCGCGCCGCCGCGCTTTTTGAGAAGCTCGAGGCGGGCACCTACGATGTCGAAGCGCACCTGGGGCTCGCACATGCACGCCAGACGGTCGAGGTTGCCGCCGACAAGGCGACCGAGGTCCGCCTCGATCTCAACGGTGGCGTGCTGAAGCTGCGGGCGCGACCGACCAACGCCGCTCCCCCCCTCGCCTCGCCTGTATTCACCGTCACTCCAACTGGCGCAGAGAACGGTGGGGCGCCGCTATGGGTCGGACGCGATACCCAGCCAGAGATCGTGCTCCCTGCCGGCGACTACACCGTCACGGCGCAAAGCGGCGTCGCGCGTCAACAGGGCAGTGTCACCATCGCGCCTGCGACGGGCACCAGCTTTGATTCGATGCTTGCCTCGGGACGGCTGGAACTCAGCGCCACGCGCGGTACCGCCGCCGCGCCGGGAGACCCCTTGGTCGACGGGGTGACGTTCATTCTCTATCAGGACGACCCGGACGCCCCGCAGGGACGCCGCGAGGTCGTCCGCTCCGCGGCACCCGCGCCGAGCTTCATGCTGCCGGCCGGCACCTACTACGTCACCGCGCGCACGCCTACCGCCGAGGTCCGCGAGCAGATCGCCTTGGGCGCCGGCGACGTCGTCAAGCGCGCCCTGCCTCTGTCGCTGGCGCACATCAAGCTGTCGGCCACCCTCGGCGGGCAGCCGCCGACGACGGCTTCTCCGATCACGTACCGCATCATTCGCCTCGGAGGCGAGTCACACGAGGTCGCCCGCACGATTGCCAAGGAGCCGGAGTTCCAGGTTTCCGCCGGCCAATATCGCATTGAGGCTTCGCTCGGCGCGAGCAACGTCATTGCTGCCACCGAGCTGACGCTTACCGCCGGCCAGGCCCAGAAGGTCACGCTCCCGCTCGAAGGCGGCAGCCTCACGCTAAAACGCGCCAACAGCGGCACCATGGCGGGCGATGTCTTCTGGGAGGTACAGGACGAGAAGCAGCGGATCGTGCTTCGCAGCAGTCAGCCGCAGCCGACCGCTGTGCTGGCGCCCGGCCGCTATGTGGTTAGCGCCGATACCTCCGCAACACCGCTGCGCAGCGCCATCGAGGTCAAAGCCAACGAGCATAGGACGTTCGATTTTTCGGGACAGTAAGCGGCCCGAATCGACGGCTATGCTGCTCGTCACATTTCGACCACGCTCGTCACGTTGTAACGACCAATTGACCGTCAGCCGTAGGACCATCGCGGAAATGCCGAGGCATTCCACCACTCTGTGGCGACGTGCTGCCAGCACCGTTCTCCTCGTCATGGCATCCGTTGCCATCGGCGCCATTTCGACGAGCGCGCAGGAAAGCGCCCCCGATGCCGCCGGCACACAACTGCGTGGCGCCTTCCCACCCGACACCGGCCGCATGGCGCCATCCGCCGCGATGCCGGGGCCAACACTGCCCGCCAACACCACCGTCGTGCCGCGCGCCCCCACCGCGGATGGGACGTCACCGACCGGCGGTCAGGTGAGCCTCGTTGCTCTCCTGACTGTTGATGGGCAACGCATCGATCAGGGACTCGTGTGGCGCATCTTCGCCTCGACGCGCGATCCCCGCGCGGCAACCAAGCTTCTGATGACCAAGCGTGAAGCCAGTCCGACGATCGATCTCGAACCGGGCGAGTACATCGTAAACGCCGCGTTCGGCCGTGCCGACATCACCCGCAAGATCGTGGTGACGGCGGGCGCCGCTACCAGCGAAAAGTTCGTGCTCAATGCCGGTGGTCTCAAGGTCAAGGTGCTGGTCGATGGCATCGAGCCGCCCGCCAACACGATCGCCTACGACATTCTATCGAGCGAGCGCGATCAGTCCGATAACCGCGTGCGTGTGCTCGCCGGTGCCAAGCCGAACGTGGTCAATCGACTCAACGCCGGAATCTATCGCATCGTATCGCGCTACGGGGATGCCAATGCCAAGGTCGAAGCCGACGTCACGGTCGAGGCCGGCAAGCTCACGGAGGCGACCGTCTCCCACTCCGCAGCGCGCGTCACCTTCAAGCTCGTCACGCGCGTCGGCGGCGAGGCGCTGCCCGACACGCAGTGGACGGTGCAGACGCCGGACGGCCAGCCCGTGATGCAGAGCGTTGGCGCCCTGCCGACGCACATTCTCGCGCCCGGCACCTACTCCGTCACGGCCAAGTCCAGCTCGGGCGTCTTCAAGCGCGATTTCACCCTCGCCAACGGCGAAGTGGCACAGGTCGAAGTTCTCATGAAGTGACGAAGCCCGGCGGTGCGCGCCTAGAAGTCCGTCAGCACCCAGTCGGTCGGGCAACCGTTGCGCTGCATGCGCCTATCGACGGCGTCATGGTCGCGCGACTGGTGCAGCTCGCGGAACAGCGCACGCGCTATCTGCCAGTGCTCGCAGGCCGTGGCCAGATCGCCGCCGGCGTGGGCGATGTCGCCGAGCGCCACCCGTGCCCTGGCATGCGTCTCCTTGAGGTCGGCGGTGGTCGCACCGCGGATGCTCTTGCGCAAGAGATCCTCCGCCGCGCCGGTCTCGCCGGATTCGAGGCGCCACTGCGCCAACGACAGATAGAGCCCGGGCAGCCTGCGTACTTGGCCGCTAGCCTCGGCTTCGCCAACGGCGGCCAGCAACGCGGCGCCGTCGAGCGCAGTCAGCTTTCTAGCCTCTGCCGTCCCGGCCTCTGCGCGCGCGGCCTCCATGCTTCCGCGCAGGCGGCGCCGACGCTTGCGCATCCCGAGCGCGACGACAGTGAGCAGAAGCGCCAGCATGACGACGCCGGCGAGCATGAGGCCGGGATCGACAGCTTGGGCAAACGGAAACGTCATGCGCGACGCCTCAGCGGAAGGGCATCGAATACATCAGGCCGCCCTTGGTCCATGAGTTGTTCAGCCCGCGGGCGAGCTTCAGGTCGGACTTCATGCCGAGGTTGCGGTCGAAGATCTCGCCGTAGTTGCCGACGTTCTTGACCACTTGATAGGCCCAGTCGCGCGGCAACCCCAGCGCCTGACCGAGATTGGCCTCGAGGCCCAGGAAGCGGCGGACGCTCGGCTCGGTCGCGGCACGCTCCGCGTCGACGTTGGCCGTGGTCAGTCCGAGCTCCTCTGCCTCGATCAGCGCCATCAGGGTCCAACGCACGACGGCAAACCACTGCGCATCATCCTGGCGCACCGCCGGTCCGAGCGGCTCCTTGGTGATGAGCTCCGGCAGGATCATGTGATCGGCGGGGGTCTTCAGCTTGCTGCGCGTCACCGCCAGTAGGGAAACATCGCCCGTCAGCACCGTGCAGCTGCCTGCCGAGTAGGCTTTGACGAGATCGTCCCAGTTGTCCTGGGCGACGATCTGATAGCGCATGCGCTGTGCGCCGAAGAACTCGGCGACACCCTGCTCGCCCATGGCCCCCGGCAGGGCGCAGATCGAGGCCCCCGACAGCTCTAGGGCACTGCCCACGGCATTGCCCCGCCGCGTCAGGAAGCCCTGTCCATCGTAGAACAGCACGCCTGTGAAACGCGCCCCGAGCTCGGTATCGCGGCTCAAGGTCCACGTGGCGCCGCGCGCCAGCACGTCGACGTCGCCTGTCTGCAGCGCCTTGAAGCGATCGTTGGCGCTCAGCGGCCAGAACTTCACCGCATCCTTGCTGCCGAACACGGCCGACGCCAATGCGGTACAGAAGTCCACATCGAGGCCGGAGCGCTCCCCGGTTGGGCTTTGGTGAGAAAACC
Source organism: Hyphomicrobium sp. (assembly GCF_009026145.1). Taxonomy (GTDB): domain Bacteria; phylum Pseudomonadota; class Alphaproteobacteria; order Rhizobiales; family Hyphomicrobiaceae; genus Hyphomicrobium_A. The sequence goes on along the minus strand of NZ_WBUE01000016.1, from coordinate 60,360 downwards.
CGGGCTGCACCTCGCCGATGCCGCACAGCAGGTAGCCCCGCGCCCGGATGGAATCGAGCGTCGTTGTTTCGGCGGCGCTCGCCGGGGTGGCCAGGGTGAGGAGCGCACCAAGTCCGAGAACCGCAGTCGATAGGCAGCGGAGATGCTGGAGCATTTTCATGACGTCGCATCAGTGTGGGGCGATCGCAGCGTGCGCGCAAGGGACACGATGCTGCGGTTGGAAGAAGTGTAAACCTGACCGGAGCGGCAGGCGTCCGCTCAATCCCCCGGAACGAGGATGGGGTCAAGACCTTGACCCAGCCCGAAACTTGCGTCACACGGGCCGCCAGCCGCGGCGACCAGGATCCGCCCGATGACTTCCTCTTCCGACAAAAAGCCCCCGCGCACGCATGCCCCGGCGACCAAAGTCGTTCATTCCGGGCGTGCGCCGCATGACAACTACGGCTTCGTCAACCCGCCCGTGTATCGCGGCTCGACCGTGCTTTTCCCAACCGTCGAGAAGCTGTGGAAGCGCGACCAGGAATTCACCTATGGCCGCTCCAGCACCCCCACCGTCAAGGCGCTCGAGGAAGCCATCGCTGAGATCGAGGGCGGCGTCGCAACGGCGCTCACAGCCTCCGGGTATCAGGCGGTCAGCACCGCCATCCTCGCCTTTGTGAAGTCCGGCGACCACATTCTCATGGTCGATAGCGTCTACCAGCCGACGCGCAAGTTCTGCGACTACATGCTGGCCAAGCTTGGCGTCGAGACGACCTATTACGACCCCTTGATCGGGGGCGGCATTGCCGACCTCGTGCGCCCCAACACGCGTCTGATCTTCACCGAGAGTCCCGGGTCGCAGACGTTCGAGGTGCAGGATATCCCGGCCATTGCACGCGTCGCAGCCGAGCGCGAGCTGTGGCTGCTGATGGACAACACCTGGGCAAGCCCGCTCTACTTCAAGCCGTTCGATCACGGCGTCGACGTCTCGATCCAGGCGGCGACCAAGTACATCGTCGGCCATGCCGACGCCATGCTCGGAGCTATTACGTCGAATGCGCGCGCTGCCAAGCAGATAGCACTGGCCAAGGAGCAGCTGGGCGTCTGCCCCGGATCGGAGGAAACGTACCTCGGCATGCGCGGCCTGCGCACGCTGGCGACGCGCCTCGCCCAGCACCAGCGCTCGGGCCTGGAGATTGCACGCTGGCTCGAGGGCCGCCCGGAGGTCGCCCGCGTGCTGCATCCCGGCCTGCCCAGTCACCCGCAGCATGCCATCTGGAAGCGCGACTTCCTCGGCGCTAGCGGGCTCTTCTCGGTCATTCTCAAGCCGGCGGGCCCAAAGGCGGTTGCCGCCATGCTCGACGGGCTCAAGCTGTTCGGCATGGGATTCTCATGGGGCGGCTACGAGAGCCTCGTGATCCCGTTCGATGCCAAGCCCTACCGCACCGCTACCAAGTGGGAGCCCGAGGGTCCGGCTTTGCGCCTCCACATCGGCCTGGAGGACGTCGATGATCTGCGCGCCGACCTCGAAGCCGGCTTCCAGCGGCTCACGGCGGCGAAGTAGGCCTGAGTTCATTCCTGTGCGATCTTGCGCGCGGCCTCCAGCTCAGTCGCCGTGTCGACGTCGCTGAGAGTCGCATCCTCGGTCGGGACCAAAAGGCACTCCGCCGCGATCAACTGAAGCAGCGCTTTGCCGCCCGTCGCTGGCGGAAGCGCGAGGAGAGCGCCGAAATGGCGCCGCGGCCATAGCACCGGGTTGCGCTGCTCGCCCGCCTTGGTCGTGGGAAACACGATGCGCTCGCGTCCGGCTCTCTCGAATGCATCGATGAGCTGCGCCACGACTTGCGCCGTCAGTAGCGGCATATCGCCCGGCACCACGAAGGCTGCCGACGCCCGCGCATCGAGCGCCGCGATCCCCGTGCCGATGGATGCGCCCATGCCGTCTTCCCAGCGCTCGCTGTGGGCAAATCGCAACCCTCGGCCGCGCAGCGTCTCTTCGACCGTTTCGCGATCCCAGCCGGTAACGACGACGATGTCGCCGACGCCGCCCGCCTCGACCGCGTCGACGACGCGCTCGATCAACGTGCGCCCCTCGATGCGCGCCAACAGCTTGTTGGCCTCGCCGAAGCGGCGCGAGGCACCGGCAGCCAGCACCACCGCGGCAATGTCACTCTTGGTTGGCACCGCGGACGACTTTGATGATCTCGGCGAGGATCGAGACGGCGATCTCCGCCGGTCCCTTGGCTCCGATGGCGAGGCCGACGGGTGCATGAATGCGCTGCACGTCGGCGTCGCTGAATCCCGCTGCCTTCAGCCGCTCCACGCGCTTGGCATGCGTCGTGCGCGAACCCAGCGCACCGATGTAGAGGCATGGCGAGCGCAGCGCCGCGGCGAGTGCCTCGTCGTCGATGTGGGAAGCATGCGTCAACGCCACCACGGCGGTACGCGTATCCAATCCGATTTCCCCGAACGCGGCCTCGGGCCACTCCGCGAGCGCCGCCGTGTTGCCGAAGCGCTCCTTGCTGGCGAATGCCGCGCGCGGGTCCACGACCGTGACGCAATATCCAACCTGGCGCGCCAGCTCGGCGAACACCTGGCCGATGTGCGTCGCGCCCGCCACGATGACCCGCAGCGGCGGCACGAGCGGTTGTACGAAGACTTCTCCGCCGGGGGACGCGACCAGCCCGCAGGTCCCCGACGCCAGGAAGCTCGCCACCTCGCTTGGCATATCCGCGCCTGCGCGGTGCAGCACGCGCAGCCCCGTCACGACATTGGTGGCGACGGCGATCGGCTGCCGCGCGCGGCGGGCCGTCAGAATCTTATCGAGCAGGCCGACATCGCGGCTCTGCTCGAGCGGATCGATGAGAATCTGGATCTTCCCCCCGCAAGGCAAACCAGCACGCCAAGCAGTCTCCTCGCTGACGCCGAACTCGAGCAGCTTCGGTTTGCCAGCTTGCATGGCCTCGGCCGCCTCGATGAGCACGTCCGCCTCGACGCAACCGCCCGACACCGAGCCCTCGAAGCGATCGCCCGGACCAACGACCAGCTGACCGCCGGCTGGCACCGGCGCCGAGCCCCAAGTGGAGACGACTGTTGCCAGCGCGACGCGGCCGTGCTCGGCGAGCCAACTACGCGCCACCTCCCATGGATCACGAACCACCCTGCTGGGCCGCTCCGGAGCTATGACATTCATGTGCGCACCTCGCTCTCAAGTGGCGGGACAAACCGCGCCCGTGTCCACCCACGCCTTGAACAGGGCTCCGAACTCCTGCTGCGTACCGGGGACCGGCTCGCGGCCGGCGCCGGGATGCCAGCCCCAGCCGACGAGGGAGTCTTCCGCCATGTGATGAACAAGCTCCTGCATCGACTTGCCGCCGTTGCGATTGGGGTCTTTGATCTGCTCGCAGATCTCGCCCAGCGACTTGTCGACCCACGCCATCTCGATGGGCGCCAGATGCCATGCCGGATGGCCTGGAACGCCGCCCGGATCGAAATTGGCCGGCCCGTGGCACGTCGTGCAGCGCATGCCGATGGCGCCGAAGTTGTCGACGCCGCGCACCACCAAAGGCATGTGCGGGCGCCGGTTGTCGCCCTGCATCGGGCGATCGCCGGCCGGATGGCAGTTCAAGCACCGCGCGTGCGTGAGCACCTTGCCGACCTCTTGGAACAGCGCCAGCGAGCGCTGCCTCTCATCGGCGATCGAGGCGAACGACTGCAAGGACTTTAGCGTCTTGGCCGGATCGGGCTGCGCGGCTGACACGGCGACGCCCACGGCGATGATCACCAACGCGCCGGCCAGAAGTATCGACAGCGGACGCATGTTGCCTCCTTAGGCTTTGGCGGCCGAGTGCGCGAAGGGGAGAGTGAAAACGCGCTGACCAGTCAGCTTCGACCACGCATTGGCGACGGCAGGAGCGATGGGCGGCACGCCCGGTTCGCCGATGCCAGTGGGCTTCTCCTTCGATGGAACAATGTGCACTTCGACATCCGGCATCTCGTTGATGCGCAATACGCGGTAGTCGTGGAAATTCGACTGCACGACGCGGCCCTCCTCCAAGTCGATGGAGGCGAACATCGCCGCCGACAACCCGAACCCCATGCCGCCCTCGAGCTGTGCCTTGATCACATCGGGATTGATGGGGATGCCGCAGTCGGCCGCGACCACGACGCGCTCCACCTTCGGCAGCCCTTCCTCGCCGATCGACACTTCGACGACGTGCGCCACGAAGGAGTGGAAGGACTCGTGCACGGCGAGACCCCGCGCACGCCCTTGCGGCGGCGGCGTGCCCCATCCTGCCTTCTCGGCCGCGAGCTCGAGCACGGCGAGATGCCGCGGATGTTTGGTCAAGAGCTTGCGCCGGACGACGAGCGGATCGACGCCTGCGGCCTCGGCGAGCTGATCGAGGAACGTCTCGGTCGAGAACGCTGTGTGTGTCGAGCCCACCGAGCGCCACCACAGCGTCGGCACACCGACCTCGGCCATGTGCGCCGACACACGCAGGTTGGGGATCTGATAGGGCAGCGTGCTGGCACCCTCGACCATGGTCTGGTCGACGCCGTTCTTCACCATCCCGGATTCGAACGGCGAGCCCTTCATGAACGACTGGCCCACGATCACCTGATCCCAGCCGACGATATTGCCCTCACCATCGATGGCCCCGCGCAGGCGATGCACGAAGATCGGCCGGTAGCGGCCACCCTTGATGTCGTCCTCGCGCGTCCACAGCACCTTGATCGGCCCCTTGTGCTGAGCCCCTTTCAGTACCTCGGCCGCTTCCGCCGCCATGTCACCGGCCGGCGTCGCGCGCCGTCCGAAGCTGCCGCCGGCGAGCAGCGTCTTGATCTTCACCTGCTCGGGCTTGAGGCCGAGCACGGCGGCAGCCGCTCCCTGGTCGACCGTCTGCAACTGTGAGCCGAAGGTGAGGTCGGCGCCTTCGTCGGTGCGTTGAATAACGCAATTGTTCGGCTCGAGCGGCGCGTGCGCGAGATACGGGAATACGTACGTCGCCTCGATGACCTTCGCGGCCCCGGACAGCGCGCCGTCGGTGTCGCCGTCGTTGCGCGCGATGGCGCCCTGCACGCGGGCAAGCTTGAGGTAATCCTTGATGATCTCCTGACTGCCGCGCGCCTCTGTGCCGCTCTCGTCCCACTCGATCTTCAGCGCATCGCGGCCCTTCTTGGCCGCCCAAAAGCCATCGGCGAGCACGGCGACGCCCTGCGGGACGGCGAACGCTTCCTTGACCCCCGGCACCGCGAGTGCCGGAGCCGCATCGAAGGATTTCACCTTGGCATTGAAGCGCGACGGACGCGCCAGCACGCACGTCAGCATGTCCGGCAGCTTCACGTCGATGGTGAACATCGCCGTGCCGTTGGTCTTCGACAGCGTATCGACCTTCGGCAGGCGTGTGCCGATCAACTTCCAGGCCGCGGGCTCTTTCGGCTGGAAGGGCCCGGCGACTTGCGTCTCCTGCGCCAATGCGGCGAGCTGGCCGAAGGTCGCCGACTTGCCCGTGGTGTCCCTGACGACGCCTTTTTCGATGCTGATCGAGCCGGCATCGACGCCCCACTGCTTCGCCGCCGCCGCGACGAGCCGGGCGCGCGCCTCGGCCCCGGCCGTGCGCAGTTGATCCCAGGAATTGGCCATAGCGGTCGAGCCGCCGGTACCTTGGATGCCAAACGCGCTGTTGGCGTACCTCTTGACGTCGGCCGGCGCCGATTCAACGCGCATCTGCGCCCAGTCGGCGTCGAGCTCATCGGCGAGGATGGTGGCGATGCCGGTATACGGCCCCTGGCCGAACTCGATGTGCTTGGAGAGTACGGTAACGGTGTTGTCCGGCGCGATGCGGATGAACGCGTTGGGGACGAACTCGCCGGCCGGCTCGGCGGCCCGCGCGCGTCCCACAAGCGGCAGGTGGAAACCGACGACGAGACCGAGCGCGGCCGAGCCTTGCAGGAACTGCCGCCGATCAGCCGAGACCGGAACGTTCATGGCTTAGCCCTCCAGACGCGCGGCCGCGTCGTGAATAGCGGCCCGTATGCGATGGTAGGTGCAGCACCGGCACACGTTGCCGGTCATGGCGAGATCGATGTCCTCGTCGGTCGGCTTCGGGTTCGCACTGAGCAGGCCGATCGCCGACATGATCTGTCCCGACTGGCAGTAACCGCACTGCGGCACGTCGAGCGCCACCCACGCGGCGCGTACGGCGTCCGTCTCCTTGCCGCTGGCTCCCTCGATGGTTGTCACCTCGGCACCTGCGAGCGTGCCAATGGCCGTTACGCAGCTGCGGCGCGGCTCGCTGTTGATGTGGACGGTGCAGGCGCCGCACTGTGCCGCGCCGCAGCCGAATTTGGTGCCGGTCAGTCCCTGCACGTCGCGCAGGAACCACAGCAGCGGCATCGACGGGTCGCCGTCGAATTCCGCCGCAGTTCCGTTGACGGAAAGCTTGATCATCTGACGCCTCGCTATTCAGAGTTTGCTGGGTGCAGAGGAATCACTCAGGCTGCAAAAGGAACGTCCAAGGTGCGCGGCCGTATCCCGCGCAGCGAACAAGATCATCGTCTGGACGGCCCGATCTGCACGGGCCATGTCGCTCTCCCTGACGTTGCGCCCATTACTCGGCCGGCTGGACGCTGCCCGGCGGCTCTGCTGGCGCCCGCCGCAGGCGGCGCGTGAAAAGTCCGCCCACCCAGCGGCAGGTGACGTAGAACACCGGCGTGAAGATGAGGCCGAAGAACGTGACGCCGATCATGCCGGCGAACACGGCGGTGCCGAGCGCCTGGCGCAGCTCGGCGCCGGCACCCACCGCCCACACCAGCGGCACGACGCCCAGGATGAACGCCAGCGACGTCATGAGAATAGGCCGCATGCGCAGTCGCGCCGCCTCCGTCGCTGCCTCCCACCTGTTGCGTCCCCCGTCCTCGAGCTGCGACGCGAACTCGACGATCAGAATGGCGTTCTTGGCGGCCAATCCGATGAGCACGATGAAGCCGACTTGGGTGAGAATGTTGTTGTCCATCCCGCGCATGATCACGCCGGTGATCGAGGCGATGAGGCTCATCGGCACGATGAGGATGACTGCGAGCGGCAGCGTCAGGCTCTCGAACTGGGCGGCGAGCACGAGAAACACGAACACGACGCCGAGCGCAAACGCGAACGCTGCGGTGTTGCCGGCGCGGATCTGCTGGTAGGCGAGCTCGGTCCATTCATAGCCGAAGCCCTGCGGCAGCGTCTCTGCCGCTAGCTTCTGCATGAGATCGATCGCCTGCCCCTGCGAATAACCAGGCGCCGCCGCGCCGTCGAGCTCCGCCGCCGGATAGAGGTTGTAGCGCGGAACGCGCGATGGCGCCGAAATGTCGTGCACCGTCGTGAAGCTACCGAGCGGCACCGTGTCGCCAGCCGAATTACGCACGCGAAGCTTGAGCACGTCCTTGGTCTCGGCGCGGTAAGCGCTGTCGGCTTGCGCCGTCACACGGAACGTACGGCCGAGCAGGTTGAAGTCGTTGACGTAGGCCGAGCCGAGATAGGTCTGCAGCGCAGTGAACACATCCGTCACGTTGATGCCGAGCATCTGCGCCTTGACGCGATCGATGTCGAGATAGAGCTGCGGCGTTGCGTTCTCGAACAAGGAGAAGACCTGCTGCAGGCCCGGCGTCTGGTTCGCCTTCGCCATCATCGCGAAGACGGCCTGTTGCAGCGCTCCCGGGCCCGCCCCGGCGCGATCCTGGATCATCATGCGGAAGCCGCCGGCGTTGCCGATGCCGCGCACCGGCGGCGGCGCGACGACGAGCACCATCGCGTCCTGGATGGCCGAGAATTTCCCCAGGAGTGCCTTTTGAATGGCCTGCGCCGACTGGTTGGGGTCCTTCGCCCGCTCCTCGAACGGCTTCAGCACCACGAACACGGCTCCGGCGTTGGGTGCGTTGGTGCGCGTGGCGCCGGAAAAGCCGACGATGTTCACGGCGTGCGCGACGCCCGGCACCTGTAGCGCCAGCTCGACGGCACGCCGATTGACTTCGTCGGTGCGCGCCAGCGAGGCGGCGGGCGGCAGCTGCGTGACGGTGATGAGGTAACCGCCATCGACCGCCGGAATGAAGCCGATCGGAGTCTTGCGGAACTCGTTCATGCCGTAGGCGATGACGCCGACGTAGACGACCAGCATGATGACCGCCAGCCGCACCAGCCGTCCGACCACCCGGCCATAGGCGTTGGAAAGCTTGTCGAAGCTCCAGTTGAAGACAGCGAAGAAGGCGCGCAGTGGCCACAAGTACCAGGCCGTGCGATGGCTTTCGCCGTGCGGCTTGAGGAGCAGCGCGCACAGCGCCGGCGACAGCGTCAGCGACACGATCAGCGAGATGATCGTTGCGCCGGCGATGGTCAGCGCGAACTGCCGGTAGAACTGGCCGGAGATGCCGGTAATGAAGGCCGAGGGTACGAACACCGCGGTGAGCACCAGGGCGATGGCGACCAGCGCCGCGCCCACCTCTTCCATGGTGCGGTAGGCCGCCTCGCGCGGGCTCAGCCCCTTCGCCATGTTGCGCTCGACGTTCTCGACGACGACGATGGCATCGTCGACGACGATGCCGATCGCCAGCACCAGTCCGAACAGCGACAGGTTGTTGAGCGAAAATCCGAACGCCGCCAAAAGGAAGAACGTGCCGATGAGCGACACGGGGATGGCCACGATGGGAATGATCGCCGCGCGCCACGTCTGCAGGAACAGCACCACGACGAGGACGACGAGGAGCACCGCTTCGAGGATCGTGGTCACGACCGCGTCGACCGACTGCTGAATGAAGTCAGTCGGGTTGTAGATGATGTCGTACTTGAGTCCGGCCGGAAAGCTCTTCGACAGCTCGGCCATCGTCTCCTTTATCTTCTCCGCCGTGTCGATGGCGTTCGAGCCGGGCAGCTGGAAGACGCCGAGACCGGTGGCCGGGTTCTTGTCGAGGTAGGAGTTGACGCCGTAGTCGAGCGCGGCTAGCTCGACGCGCGCGACATCCTTCAGCCGCACCACCGCATCGTTGCTTTGCTTGACGACGATTTCGCCGAACTGATTGGGGTCAGCGAGGCGCCCCAGCGTCTGCACCGAGATCTGGAACGCCCCCGGCTGCGTCACAGGCGGCTGATTGAGGATGCCGGCCGCTACCTGCACGTTCTGACGCTGCAGCGCGCTCGTCACGTCGTTGGCGGTAAGGCCGAGCGACTGCAGCCGGTCGGGATCGAGCCATACGCGCATCGAGTAGTCGCGGCTGCCGAACACCGTGATCGAGCCGACGCCTTGGATGCGGCTCAGCACGTCGACGACGTTGACGCTGGCGTAGTTGGAGATGAACAGCGTGTCACGCGACTGGTCGGGCGAATATAAGTGCACGACCATCATCAGGTCGGGCGAGGCCTTGGCCACCGTCACGCCGATGTTGCGCACGTCCGCCGGCAGTCGCGGTTGCGCGACCGCCACCCGGTTCTGCACCTGCACCTGAGCGGTATCGAGGTCGGTTCCGAGGTCGAACGTCACCGAGATCGTGAAGCGCCCGTCGACCGTCGAGTTCGACGAGATGTAGAGCATGCGCTCGACGCCGTTGATCTGCTGCTCTAGCGGCGCAACGACGGTGTTGGCGACGACCTCGGCGCTGGCGCCCGGATATTGACCGGTGACGTTGACGACCGGCGGAGCGATATCCGGATACTGCGCGATCGGCAGTCGGCCCAACGCCACCGCGCCTACGATCACGAAGATGATCGAGATCACGCTGGCGAAAATCGGCCGGTCGATGAAGAAGTGCGACAGTCGCATCGCGGCGTGCCCTTAGTTGGTGCGGATGGACGAGGTCGCGCGAATGCTGCCCGCCTCGGCCGCGACTTGCTCCGGCGTCACCTTGGCGCCCGGACGCACGCGCATCAGGCCGTTCACGATGATGGTGTCGTCCGCTTGCAGCCCCTGCACGACGCGCATTCCGTCAACGACCTGGCCGAGAGTAACGTACTTCGGCGTCGCCACGTTATCGGGGCTCAGCACATAGACGAACTTGCGCACCTGCTCCGTGCCGATGGCGGAATCCGGCACGAGTAGCGCAGTCGCGGGCGCGGAGGTGGCGATCTGGATGCGCCCGAACATACCCGGAGTCAGACGGCCGTCGGTGTTGGCGAACAGGGCGCGGCCGCGAATAGTGCCTGACGAGCGGTCGATCGTGTTGTCGACGAAGTCGATGGTGCCTTCGTGCGTAAAGGCATCCTCGTCGATCAGCTTGAGACGAACAGGAAGCGACATGCCGCGGTTCGCGGCGCTCGAGGCCGCGCTGCTGGCCATACGCAGGTAGCGCAGGTACGACGCTTCATCCATGGTGAACTCGAAACGGATTGGATCGATCGAGGCGATGGTCGCCAGAAGCGTGGTGCTACCCGTCGACCCGCCCGACACGAGGTTGCCGATCGAGACGCGCCGGTCGCCGATGCGCCCGGAGATCGGTGCCTTGAGCTCGGTGAAGCTCAGATCGAGCTCGGCCTGCTCGACCGCAGCCTGTTGCGATGTCACGGCAGCCGCGGCGACCCGCGATGCCTGCAAGCGCTGATCGAGCGCCTGCTGGGTGATGGTCGTGCCCGTGCGCAGGCTTTCGCCGCGCTTCAAATCACTTTCGGCGAAGGCGAGGTTGGCTTTCGCTTGCTCTACGGCGGCCTTGGCCTGCTCGAGCACGGTCTGGAACGGTCGCCGGTCGATGGTGAACAGCGGATCGCCCTGCTTGACGATCTGGCCGTCCTTGAAGTGGATCTTCTCGAGATAGCCCGACACGCGCGCGCGCACCTCGACGTAGTCGAAGGCAACGAACCGCCCAACGTACTCGTCGCGCTCCGTCACCATCTTCTGCACCGGCTTGGCGACGCTGACTTGCGGCGGAGGAGGCGGCGCGCCCTGCGCCTCCGTCTGGGCTTCCCCGCATCCCGCCAGCAGCGCAGCGACAAGCGACAAAGGAACGGCAAGGCGGGCAATCGGTAAGATAGGCATAGGTATCCGTTGGATGTGTTGGAAGCGCGCTTGCGTTCCCGGTGCGATGAGAATGCGTCGTGTAACGGTCGGCTACGCGGCAGCGAGGACACCGGCGACGGCCGCTGCCCGCCGCATGGCGGCATCGACGGCCCGCTCGGCAAACTCCGGCCCCAGCGCCATGCCCTCGAGAATGATCGACTGCACGTCAGTGATGCCGATGAAATCGAGGACCGAGCGCAAATAGCTTTCGTCGTGCTGGAACGAGCGCAGCGGGCCGCCCGAATAGATCCCGCCGCGAGACAATACGAGGATGGCGCGGCGTCCGCGCAGCAGCCCCTGCGAGCCGGTGTTGGTATAACGGAACGTCCGTCCAGGGCAGACGACGTGGTCGATCCACGCCTTCAAAGTCGACGGCACCCCGAAATTGATCATGGACGCGGCGATGACGATCGCGTCGGCGGCGAACAGCTCGTCGATCAGCGCATCCGAGCGCTCAACTTGCGCGCGCTGGCGGTCGGTGCGCGCGCCTGCGATGGACCGGGTAGCGGTGACGAAGTCCTCGTCGATATGCGGAAGGGGATTGCGTGCAAGATCGCGAATCGTGACGGTGGCGTCTGGATAGACTTGACGCAGCTCCCGCAACACCCGCATAGCCACAAGGCTCGAATAGGAGGTGTCACGCCGGGGGCTGCTCGTCAGGCACAGGATATTGCGTCTCGCCTCGTCCGGCCTCAAACCATCCGGGTGCGTGGCTTTGTGCTGCACGGTGCTGGCTGGCTGCATGATATACTCGCGGGATTTGGTGCGGTGCGGCGAAACTAAGAGCATGACAGCGTCCGCACACTGTGTTACTGACCGGTAACTCCCTCTCGTATACTGACCGGTCACACCCTATGTCAAGAGGCCATGGTAAGCACCATTAACCGCACAGCAGAACCCGCACAGCCGCCACCCCGCGAGCGCATTCTCGCGGCCGCTAGGGAGCTATTTTACCGCCATGGCATCCGCGCCGTGGGTGTCGAAGCCATCGCAGAGGCCGCGGCCACGAACAAAATGACGCTCTATCGTCACTTTGGTTCCAAGGACGAGCTGATCGCCGCCTATCTCAACCAGCTTGCCAAGGAGGGGGATGACGTCTGGGAGGCCCTGGCGCGTGAGCATCCCGGCGATGCGAATGCCCAGCTCGAGGGGTGGGTGCGATACGTCGAGAAGGTCCTCACTGACGGCGGCGAACGTGGTTGCGCCATCGCCAATGCGGCGGTCGAGATGCGCGAGCTCGACCACCCGGCACGAAAGATCATCGACGACTATAAGACGCGTAAGCGCAACCGCCTCGTCGCCCTCTTCCGCGAAGCCGGCTATGAAGACCCCGACCAACTCGCCGACGAAGTCTTTCTGCTATTCGAGGGCGCGCGCATTTCGCTCCAGTGCTGCTCCAGCGGTCCCGCTTCGCGCGTTGTGCGCATGCTGCGCTCGCTGCTCGCTGAGCACGCCCCCAAGCCCCGCGAATAGTGTCGCGAGCTAGAGGTCGCCGTCTAAGAACTGCGCCCGCCCGAGGCCAAACGACCAGTCCTCGTCGGTGTTCTCGACCATCGATACCATGACGTCGGACGCAGCGATTCCGCAGCTCTTCTGCAGCTCCTCGACGAGGAACCGGTAAAATCGCTGCTTCGCCTCTTTGCCGCGCGGGCGAGTGATCACCTGCACCACAACAATGTTCCTCGTGCGCGGGATGCCGAGACCGGTATCCTCGACGACCATGCGCGATGCCTTGTGCTCGTTGACGATCTGATAGCGATCGCGCGCCGGGACGTTGAAGGCGGCGAGCATCGCCCGGTGCGCGGCGTCGAGCAGCGTCTTTATCTCAGTGTCGGTGCGGCCTTCGATGAGGTCGAAGCGGAGGAGCGGCATAGGCTGGTTACCTGGCGGCTTGTGAAGCCGCCCTGTGTAGGCCCTGCACCCCACAGAAACAACCACCCTAGGTCAGCGGAGGACCTGCGCGATCGTCTCCGGGGAAGGCAGCGAGGGGCTGTAGTACTCCTCGCCTGCCTCGGTCCAGTAATTGGTCGCGCTTGAGAGCAACAGCTGCGAATAGAGGAAGGGCAAAAAGAAGAGCGGCATCTTGCGAACTCCACTTCTGTGTCGCTGCACAACCACTACCGCTCACGCGACGTTCCCGCTGTGCCACGCGGCACACCTGGAACGCCATGCACGCCCTGCATGGGCGCAGCTTTCCGCTTGTAGAACGCTTACTGAGATGCCGCGCGAGGTATCGCCGGCGCGCCAGCGGCCGGCGTCACGCGCCACACGCGGCCGCCCACGTCATCGGCAACGAGCAGCGCCCCCGTCTTGTCTACCGCAACGCCCACAGGGCGACCTTGCGCGTTGCCCTCGCCGTCGACGAAACCGATGAGCACGTCCTTCGGCGGTCCGGACGGGCGCCCGTTGGCGAATGGCACGAAGGTCACCTTGTAGCCGGCGCGCGGCTCGCGATTCCACGAGCCGTGCAGGCCGATGAATGCGCCACCGCGATAGTCTTCGGGCAATAGGGTGCCTTCGTAGAACGTCAGCCCGAGTGCCGCGCTGTGCGCACCGAGGCCGTAGTCGGGCGCGATCGCCGTGGCGACGAGGTCGGGCTTCTGCTCCTTGACGCGCGTATCGACGTGCTGGCCCCAGTAGCTGTAGGGCCAGCCGTAGAAGCCGCCGTCCTTCACCGAGGTCAGGTAGTCGGGGACGAGGTCGTTGCCGAGCTCGTCGCGCTCATTGACGACGGTCCACAATTGACCTGTCGTCGGCTCCCAGGCCATGCCGTTGGGATTGCGCAGCCCGGAGGCGAAGATCCGCTTCTTGCCCGTCTCCAAGTCGATCTCCCAAATGGCGGCGCGACCCTCCTCCTTGTCGAGGCCGTTTTCGCCGACGTTGCTGTTGGAGCCGACGGTTGCGTAAAGCCGCTTGCCGTCGCGGCTGGCAATGATGTTCTTCGTCCAATGGTGATTGAGCCGACCGGCGGGGAGATCGGTCACCTTGACCCCGGCGCCGATGATCTCGCCATCCTTGTAGGGAAAGCGCAGCACGGCATCGGTGTTGGCGACATAGAAGCTGTCGCCGATGAGTGCCATGCCGAACGGGGAGTTGAGCCCGTCGAGGAACACTTCATCGACCTCCGCCACACCGTCGCCGTCGGCATCGCGCAGCAACCGGATGCGGTTGGCGCTTTTCGCCGGACCGGTGGCACGCCGCATGAAGAGCTTCATGAACCAGCCTTTGATGCCCTTGCCGTCCTCCGGCTTCGGCGGCGCGTTCGTCTCGGCGACCAGAATGTCGCCGTTGGGCAGCGTGTAGAGCCAGCGCGGATGCTCGAGGCCCGTCGCCAATGCCATCACGCTCAATCCGTCCGCAGGCGCCGGCTTGGCACCGTCGCGCCAGCTCGTCGCCGGGGCGATGTTGACGGTCGGAAACAGTGAATACTGCGGCTCAGGCAGCTTCGGGTTTGGCCCAAAGCCCGGCTGCTCTTGCGCATGGGCCGAACTGCTCACGGCTAGGACAGCGGCGACTATAGATGCGACTGCTGTGCGCATATGGACCTCAGCAAAGTTTGTGAACCCTGAGAACCGATCCGCGCGCTGCTCGTTAGGCAAACACGCGCCGGAAGGCGAGGTTCCGATCCTTGTAGCCGGTATGGGTGAGCTTGCGTGCAAATGCCTGGCGCGTGGCGAGCTTCCTCAACGAGAATGTCCGGGAGATCGTTAGCAATTCGCAACGCCGCTGATATGTGTTGCAGCATTCCTGCTTTGCCGGCCATGAATAGCGGATGTTGTGCGTTGTTCAGCAGGGCAGACTGGCGATATATCTCTCGCCGATGGCGCGCGTTGCCTCACGCCGCCCGAGGTCGGGCACGAGGAGCCTCGCATGACGAGAGAGCAGGTCGAAAAGGCGCTGAGCGAGATGGAGCGGCTGCGGGAAGCGTCGCGGCTCGCCGATGATATCGAAGAGCAGCGCCGGTATGCGAACGACTACCATCGCCTGTGGCGCAAGGTGCGCCCGTACGTCGAGGGCGAGCAGCCTTACAGCGACGATAAGTAGGCTCTCTGGCTAGTGCCGCACGCGCGGCCTCGGCGGCTGTGAAGCCGGCAATCAAGCTGCTGGCGGGGTGACGCTCGCCCGCTCGTCCACCGACGAAGACCAGCTTCTCTTTGAGGCAATCAACTCACGGCGATCCATTTGGTTCACCGCCCGCGCGCCAACTAAGCACTGGTCAGCAGGCCGCGCCCGGGAACACTTAATCGGCACACTCCGTTGGCGTCTCGAGTTCGCATGATGCGTGCTCTCTTGTTGCGAATGGAGACGTCAAGATGAGAACAACAATGACGCTAGTCGCGACGCTCATGCTCAGCGCCATGGGCTGCGCGTACGCACAAGGAGGGCCAGACGGCAGGATGGGCGGGCCAGCCCCCGGCGGTCCGGGAGTTGAAGGACCAGCGGGAATGGGGGGCGGGCCGGACCTAGGTGGTCCTGCAGCGCCGGCGGAGCGAGCCGGCCCGAGCGCGGGTGGCGGCGGGGACAGTCCCGCGGTTGAGCCCGGACCCGCGCGCGAAGCAACCGAAACGCCGCCGGCGCGCCGCTCGGCCGAAGGCCCGGCTGGCGATAGAGGTGAACGTCAACGGGATGCCGACGACTCCGATCGTGGTGGAGACGCTGGCAATAGGGCTAAGGCGCGGGCCGAGCGCGAGGCCGACGAGGAGCGTGCGAAGGCGGACGACACGCGTCCGTCGAAGAGGGCCGCCGAGCGCGCCAAGCTCGACGGGAAGCCGGACGAGGACGATGCTCAGGCGCGCACCAAGGACAAGGTCAAGGACGCGGCCAAGCAGACGGAGGATAAGGAGGATAAGGAGGCGCAGGATAGCGTCACCGGAAAGGATGCCGACACGGCTGCCCCTACCGACAAGTCGGAGCGCGTCAAGCAGGTCGAGCTCTCGGATGACAAGCGCGACCGCGTGCAGAGCGCCTTCCGCGACAAGACCGACGCAAAGCACCACACCGACGTCGACATCGATATATCGATCGGGCGCCGCCTGCCGCGCCACTGGCACTTCGTCCCTGTGCCTATCGCGGTTATCGATATCGTCCCCGAGTATCGGGACTACGTGTACGTCTGGGTCGAGGACGAATACGTCATCTGCGACCCCGATACCTACGAGGTCGTCGCCGTCATTCCGGCCACCCCGCGGCGACATGCGGCGGCTGGGTCCGGCGGCAGGTGCTCGACCGACATCCACCTTAGCGCGGACGAGCGCGAGCTCATCTTGGGATCGGTCCGCCTCGGACGTGAGGTCGACGTCGCGGATCTGCGGGTCGGCTGGAGCGTGCCGAGCGATATCGAGCTTGAAGAGTTCCCCGAACCGGTGCTCTCGGAGGCGGATGAGTTGGGCCCGTGCCGGTACTTCGTCGCCGACGACCAGCTCGCTATTGTCGACCCGGCCGAGGACAAGGTCGTCCTCCTCATCGACAAAAGCTGAGCGGGGAGTCGGGAAGGGTGCTTGGCCCCTCTCGCTAGCTAGTCAGCGCAAGATCCGAGCGGCGACACGCATGGTTTTGGGCCGCACGCCTAATGCATCGCCCGCGCTGCAATAATACTCACCGAGTGCGGTGCAAGTATTCTTCGCGAGACACCACGCCCACCAAGTAAAGCCCAAAGTCCTTATGTTCCAGAACATTGCCCGCAACGTGTGGAAGGGAGAATTGAACAGACATACGTCTAAAATACTGCGCCGCATGGCCCCGCACCCCGGTCATTATCGTCTCGCCCAGGACTAGAGGCTGGCCGCCAGGGGCGCGAGTGCATCGAATCACATATCCGCCGTTTGTTGAAAGTTCTGCACAGAATCGGCAGTCGGCCACCCAAGTAGCGCCGCATCGGCGTGCGAGGCAGCTGCGCAACAATTAGGCAGGGAAGCTCGGCGCCCGATAGAACCTGCTCGCCTAACGGATATTCACGATGCTAGAACATCAAGCCTGAGCGCTCGTGCGGCAGTTCTTGTATCCGCGTAAGTGGAGTTGTCGTGTATGCTTGTTGAACCCGCAGCCAGGCTCCCTCGCGACGCCGCCCGCGACGGCTGGGATGCCTGGAATGCGCAAGCGTCCCGCGCTCTCAATCTGAATGCGATTCCAACCTTTTACATCAACCGAGAGGTTGACGAGGCGCGGCGGATCGCGATCCGTCAGTATCTACGCCTGGCCGAGCTTCCCGCCGAGCGGGTTGTCGGCGTAGAGGGTCTGTCAGTTCCTGCACAGCTCAAGGATTTTTTCTTCACGGACGGCAAGCTGCACTCGCAGCTGAAGCCCGGCGAGGTTGGCTGCTACGCCAGTCACCTAACGGCAATGCAATCGATCGTCGAACGCGACTTGGACTACGCGCTTATCCTCGAAGACGATGCCGTACTTCCTGCCAACATGCGCGAGATCATCGCCAATGTGCTCGATAACCTGCCGGCCGGCTGGGACATCGTCCACATTTGTCAGGACAGCAACCGCGCGGTGAAGCCGATCGCCGAGCTCGACGACAGCCGCCGCATCGTCCGCTATTCGCGCGTGCCTGAAACGACCACCGGTTATCTCGTCAGCCGCACGGGGGCGAAAAGATTTCTGTGCCCGCTCAAGAGGTACTGGCCGGTTGACACCGATTTCCGGCAGCCTTGGCGGTTTGGCCTCGAGATCTTCGGTGTCGCGCCGCGGATCGTCAGTTCCAGTGCGGCGTTCGCCTCGTCCATCCATGGCCTCGGCAACCGTGCACGCCAACGCCGTGGCCTGCCAATGCCGTCGCGCCATTGCTGGACCGGCAATCCGTTGCACACGCCGCAAGGAGTCGTCTTCAACGTCCGAACCCTTGGCCCGGCGGCGTGGGCGGTTTGCACCGCGTACAATGCGGCGCGGAGGCTCGTCGCCGCGTTGGGGCTGCGTCCCCTAATGCGCAGGCTTCAACTCCATCAGCTGAGCTCGCGTATCGTCGGCAAGGTGGTGCTGCGGTTGCCCTAGCGCCGATCGACGAAGTTGCCTGACGAACCCTTGCGGGCGGCGAAATCGACGCCCGATGCGTCGCGCCGCGAAGTCAGCGTGGGATCACTGGATCAATCGATGCGGCGAAGCCGATGATCAGTTCCGCCAACTCGTGCGGCCGATCGAGCGGCAGGAAATGTCCCCCGCCCGCAACCGTCGCCGTCGCGGCACCGGGAACAAGACGGCTATCACGCTCCCGCTCGGACGGCTTCGCCCAGTCGCAGTCCCCCCAGACAATCAGCACCGGCACGTTTATGCGGCCATAGTCCTTCGTCGCCCGCTCCCAAGTCGGCGCGTTGCGCAGCAGGCTGAGAAATGCGCGATAATGCCCGCAAGCGGCGTGCGTAGGTCGAAAGGGAACAGACAGCGGCCAAAATTCAGAATGAGCCCAAGAAAAGCGCTTCAGAATGAAGGCAGCAGCGCGCTCATAAGGAATTGAAACAAGGTGGCGATCCCGGCAGGATTCGAACCTGCGACCCTCTGCTTAGAAGGCAGATGCTCTATCCAACTGAGCTACGGGATCCCTTGCTGGCCACCTATATCATGGTAGCCCTACCGCACGGTGAGTGACGTGGATAAGCCGCCCGCGTCGGGCTGGCAAGCCACTGAGTTGCCAGGAACTACGCCCTGTACACGACCACGAACGCCGGCTTCTTGAAACGGTCATGGTTCGCTGGCACACCCCGCCTAAGCATTGGAAACCAGAAAGATTCGATCATGCAGCTTAAGCCCTCCGCCTCTGTCCACGTCTGCGCGCTGAGGCACATCCCGGAGGTCCTCGAGCATAGCGGCGCACGCCATCTCATCAGCGCCATCAATGCCGAACTTGCCCCTCTCACACCCGCCGGTGTGGCGCCCGAGCGGCATCTGCGACTGGATATGCACGACATCGTCGAGGAGCGGGACGGCGCCATTGCCCCCGCCGAGCAGCACGTCGGCCAGCTGATCGAGTTCGTCCGCGGCTGGGACCGGCGGGCGCCGCTGCTCATCCACTGCTACGCCGGCCTCAGCCGCTCCACCGCCACCGCCTTCATTACCCTGTGTGCGCTCAATCCGCAGGCACCCGAGCGAGCCATTGCCCTGGCGTTGCGGCGTGCCTCCGACACGGCCGTGCCCAACCGGCGCTTCGTCGCGCTGGCCGACACGTTCCTCAAACGCGAGGGACGCATGCTCGCGGCCCTCGATGGCATGGGCCCCAACCGGCTCGCCGCCGAGTGCATCCCCTTCCGCGTCGACGGCCATCATGCCCCGCATACGGCGCTGAGCAGCGAGCGGGCGGCATAAAGTACGCGCGCCAATAGTCCGTTAGCGGCACAGTGAGGAAGCGGGGCGCCAGGCGCCCCGCACGCGGATCCGCGTTTGCCCCCTCTGGCGGGCATGGCATTCGCCGGCACCCCATCCCGCCTACCAGATTCGTTGATCGTGACGGCAAACCCATGCCAAGAAAGGGAGAAGAGCGGCGGCGCCAGGCGCCAGCCGCCGCAAAAATGGGACTTCGGGGGAAGGGAACGCACCATGGCCAGCACTGTAACCGCGGAGGAAGTCGGCGCGCCGCTGCTCTCCCGAGAGCGCATCATTGCCAAACCCGGCTTCAACCGCTGGCTCGTCCCGCCCGCCGCACTATGCATCCATCTGTGCATCGGCATGGCCTACGGGTTTTCGGTGTTCTGGAAGCCGTTGCAGGGCGCCCTCCTCGGTGCCGACGGCAAGCCGCTGCCCGAATGCTCGGCCGGCGCCGTCACCTTCACCGAAAAGTCGATCGGCACCCTGCACGCCCTGACCGCCACCGACTGCAATTGGAGCCAGTTCGATCTCGGCTGGATGTTTACGTTCTTCTTCCTGCTGCTCGGCATCTCCGCGGCGATTTGGGGCGGGTGGCTGGAGCGCGTAGGTCCGCGCAAGGCGGGCCTCGTCTCGGCGCTGTGCTGGTGCGGCGGCCTGCTCATCGGCGCGCTCGGCGTTTACATCCACCAGCTGTGGCTGATGTGGCTCGGCGCCGGCGTCATCGGCGGCATCGGTCTCGGCCTCGGTTATATCTCGCCGGTATCGACGCTCATCAAATGGTTCCCGGACCGGCGCGGCATGGCGACCGGCATGGCCATCATGGGCTTCGGCGGCGGCGCCATGATCGGCTCGCCGCTCGCCGCCATCCTGATGAACGGCCTCAGCGGCGGCGCCTATTCGATCGGCGACTTTTCCTTCGAGTGGAGCGGCTTCCGCTCGGCAACCGACGTCGGCGTGTGGCAGACCTTCGTTGCCATGGCGGCCATCTATTTCGCTTTCATGCTGATCGGCGCTTTCGGCTATCGCCTGCCGCCCGCCGGCTGGAAACCCGAGGGATGGACGCCGCCGGCCAACGGCAACCGCATGATCACCTCCAACAACGTACACCTCAAGGATGCACACAAGACCCCGCAGTTCTGGCTGTTGTGGATCATCCTGACCATGAACGTGTCGGCGGGCATCGGCATTATCGGCGCTGCTTCCCCGATGCTGCAGGAGACCTTCGGCGGCGCGTTGGCCGGCAGCCCGGATATCGGCTACCTCGAGCTCAAGAAGAATGCGGCTCTGCTGGCAAAAGCAGCGGCGGTCGGCGCCGGCTTCGTCGGTCTCATCTCCCTGTTCAACATCTTCGGCCGCTTTGCCTGGGCCTCGTCCTCCGACCACCTCGGGCGCAAGACCACCTACTTCATCTTCTTCGTCCTCGGCGCCGCGCTTTATGTGCTGGCCTCGTTCGCGGCCGAGTGGAAGCTCCTGGCGGTGTTCGTGGGCGCGATCTGCATCATCGCCTCCATGTACGGCGGCGGCTTCGCGACCATACCGGCGTACCTAGCCGACATGTTCGGCACCCAGTTCGTGGGCGCCATCCACGGACGGCTTCTCACCGCCTGGTCGACGGCGGGCATCGTCGGGCCCGTCATCGTCAACTACATGCACGACACGCGCCAGGCCGCCGGCATCGCGCCCGACCAGATCTACGGACCCATCTTTTACACTCTGGCTGGGCTCCTGGTCGTTGGCTTCATCGCCAATCTTCTCGTACACCCCGTCAACCACAAATGGCACATGAGCGAGGCTGACGTCGCCGCCGAGCTGGCCAAGTTGCATGAGGCGACGGGTCCCGTGAGAACCGGCTCTTACGGCATCGGCATGGGCGGCATCACCTTCAAGTCCACCTTGTTCTGGCTGCTCGTCGGCATCCCGCTCGCCTGGGGAATCTGGAACACCGTCGAGAAGGCGCTTGTGCTCTTCCAGTGACGCTGGGGCTCCGCCGACGCTCAGGCCTGTCGGCGGCGCAGCGCCTGAATGCGCGTGGCGAGCACCTTGTCGATGCGGCGGCCGTCGAGGTCGACGACCTCGAAGCGCCAGCCGAACGCAGCGACGGATTCCCCTGTCACGGGAAGATGATGCAGGAGCGCCAGCACGAAGCCGGCAACAGTCTGGTAGTCTCGGCTCCCGGGCAGCGTGATCTCCAGCATTTCCGCCATTTCGTCGGCCGGCATCGCGCCGGAGAGAATCCATGAGCCGTCGTCCCTCTCGACTGCATAGGGCTCGCGACCCTCGGCATCGGAATGAAAGACGCCGGCAATGGCCTCGAGTATGTCCGCCGGCGTGACGAGGCCTTCGAAATTCCCATACTCGTCGTGGATCAGAGCCATGGGTACCGGCGCCTCGCGCAGCACTTGCAGCACGTCGAGCGCATCCATGGTCTCCGGAATGATGGGGGCTTGGCGCGCGTGGCCGCGCACGTCGAGCGGTTTGTCGGCAAGGAGCGCAGCGAGCAGCTCGCGCGTCTGCACGACGCCGATCATTGCGTCGGGCGAGCCTTCGCCGACCGGCAGGCGCGAGTGACCGGTACTGATCAGCCGCGCCCGGATGTCGGCCTCGTCAGAGGCCAGGTCGATCCAATCGACGTCGGTGCGCGGCGTCATAAGGCCGAGGACGGCGCGATCGCCCAGGCGCAACACGCCGGCAATCATCTGCCGCTCGTCGCTCTCCAAGACGCCGGCGCTCTCGGCCTCGGCTACGAGCGTCTTGATCTCCTCTTCGGTGACCGCCGCGGCCGGCTGCGGCGCTTGCCCCGTCAAGCGCAGGACGAGCTTGGTCGAGCTATCGAGCAGCCACACCAAGGGAGAACCAACGCGCGCGAGAACGGTCATCATCGGCGCGACGGCACAGGCTATGGCTTCGGCATTGCGCAGCGCCAAGTTCTTCGGAACC
Source organism: Hyphomicrobium sp. (assembly GCF_009026145.1). Taxonomy (GTDB): domain Bacteria; phylum Pseudomonadota; class Alphaproteobacteria; order Rhizobiales; family Hyphomicrobiaceae; genus Hyphomicrobium_A. The sequence continues at coordinate 38,125 of NZ_WBUE01000016.1, read as the reverse complement.
AGCTCGCCGATGATCAGCGACAGGTAGGTGATGGCAACGATGACGACGCCAAGCCCCAGCGCCTCGGCCACATCGCGTGGCAGGCCACGCGCGATCAGATAATCCTCCAGCTCGATGCCGAGCGTCGCGCCCGAGAAGGCGCCGGCGAGGATGCCGACGAGGGTTATGCCGATTTGCACCGTGGACAAGAACCGGCCGGGATCGTCGGCGAGCGCGAGCGCGCTTCTCGCCCCCTTGCGCCCGGCTTTGGCGAGAGCCCTCAGCTTTGCGCGGCGCGCCGAGACGATCGCCAGCTCGGACAGAGCGAACACGCCGTTCAAGACGACGAGGCACAGGACGATGAAGATTTCGAGCACGGACCTCGCAGGCCGACTCGTATAGCGGCCGGGCCTCTCCTAGTGGGGGTGCAGACAACACCAGAACGCCGCCCATCCGTCAATGACCCGCAGCAAGCGCGAATGCGCTAGCGAGCCGGTTCGAAGCCCAGCGCTCGAGTTCTAGCTCACCGCAAAGCCCGAAGACGCCACATTCTCAGATCCGCCCGCAGCGACCACGCGGGATGGCGGAAGATGCGAGGGTATAGCCCCACAGGCGGAAGGGGACCGAGATTATGACCTCGACAGCATCCGCCATGAGCTGAAGTCACGCCTCAGCGAGGCGGTAGCCAACGCCGAGCTCGGTCACGATGATCTTGGGATCATCTGGGTCCTCCTCGACCTTCTGGCGCAGCTGCCCTACGTAGACACGCAGATATTGAGTATCCTGCGCATGTGCAGGGCCCCACACGGCCATGAGCAGCTGTCTGTGCGTCATGACCTTGCCCGCATGCCGCACCAGGCAGGCCAAGAGCTCGAACTCCTTGGGCGTCAGCTTCAGCTCGGACCCGGCGCGCGTGGCACGATGTCGGACGGTGTCGATCTCGATCTGGCCGAGCTTCAGGACGGTCGTCTCGCCCTGACGCTGCGCGCGGTGCCGGAGCGCGGCGCGCAACCGCGCCATCAGCTCGCCCATCCCGAACGGCTTGTTGACGAAGTCGTCGGCGCCGAGGTCGAGCGCCTCAATCTTCTCGGCTTCGCGCTCGCGCGCCGAGAGCACGATGATGGGTACGTCCGACCACTGCCGCACTTGGCGGATGACGTCTTTGCCGTCCCCATCCGGAAGGCCGAGATCGAGCACGACGACATCGGGTGCTTGCTTGGCGATGCCCTTCAGCGCCTCGCCGACGGTCATCGCAGCGGCAACCTCGTAGCCGTTGGCTTCCAGCGCTGGTTTGAGAAAGCGTAGGATCGCCGCCTCGTCGTCGACCACTAGCGCGCGGGTCTTGCCCGTCATTTGGATGTCTCGCTCAGGGGGAACGTGAAGATGATGCGCGTGCCGTGGCCCTTGGTTACAGGGCTTACCGCAGCAATCGAGGCCCCGTGCGCATCCATGATGCCCTTGGCGATGGTGAGACCGAGACCGGTGCTCTCGCCGCCATCAGCCAATCCCGGTTCCGATGGTGCGGCATGGACGAACTTCTCGAAAACGTGCGGCAGCACCTCGGCAGGGATACCCGGTCCATCGTCGGTCACGCGCAGCGCCACGGAGCCGCCCCCGACATCGGCGTCGATCACGACGCGCGTCTCGCGCGGCGTGTGCGCCACGGCGTTGGCGACGGCGTTGCCGAGCGCCTGCTCGACAAGGCGTGCGTCGGCACGGACGAGCGGCAAGTCGGCGGGAAGCACGACCTCTATGCGTTGCGCGGCGCCCCGCCGGCGCGCGGCGCTGGCCACCCTCTCGGCCAGCTCGCGCAGGTCGATCCAGTCCTTCTGCACTTCCAGTGCCCCGGCATCGATACGGGTCATGGCGAGCAGGTTGCGGACCATCTCGTCGAGATCCTCGGCTTCGCCTCTGATCTGGCCAAGCAGCTCCTTCTTGGCGTTGGTATCGAGCTTGTCCCCATATTCGAGGAGACTTGTCGCCGACCCGAGGATCGAGGCCAGAGGCGTGCGGAAATCGTGCGATATGGAGGCCAGCAGCGTGTTGCGCACCCGCTCGGTCTCGGCGGCGCCGCGGGCCGCGACCATCTCGCGCGCAAGCGAGGCGCGATCGAGTGCCGCGGCGGTCTGCTCGGCAAGCGTCTCGAACAGGGTACGCGCCTCAGCATCGAGGCTGCGGCCATCGCCGTCACGGCCGATACCGATGACGCCAAACGTACCGCGCGCCGTCTTGAGCGGCACAAAATACCACGGCACGGCCGGTAAGGTCGTCGTGTCCGCTCCCGCCGGCTCGTTGCGCTCGTGCGACCAGCGCGCCGCCGTCATGGTCGCGGTATCGAGCCTCTCCTCCGGCGGCCACGCCGCGCGCAGCTCCAGCTCCCCCCGCCGATCGAGTAGCGCCACGGCAGGTCTGGCGAGGCTTGCGTGAATGGCAGCGACGGCAGCTTCCGGGATGTCGTCGTAGCCGGCGACGCTCGAGAGCTTGCGCGTGAACTCGTAAAGACGCCGGGTGGCGCGCATGCGGCTCGCCGCCATGCTCGCCTGGTCGCGTACGCTTCCGGCGAGCGTCGAGATCACGACCGCGACGGCGAGGAAGACGAAGAGCGCCAGGAGCTCGTGCGGCTTGGCGACAGTGAACGTATGGAGCGGCTCGATGAAGAAGAAATTGTAAGCCAGGAAGGAGAGAACGGATGCGTAGACGGCCGGCCAAATGCCGAACGTGACCGCGGCGAAGACGACCGCCAAAAGGAAGATCATCGAGATGTTCGGGAAGGGCGTCAGTCGATTGAGCACCAGGCCGAGTAGAGGGCCATGAGGCCGAAGAGGCCTAGCCCGAGCGCCAGATAGACGAGATCCAACATTGTGCTTCCTCCTGTCGGGTTCGACGTGGAGGAGCTAGGCCTCGGCACATAAGGATTCGATACGGATTATGCGCGCCCCGCATAAGCGCGGAATAAAGAGCCGCCACGCCGCTCACAAGGTGCCCGAGCAGAGCCTCCCGGAGCTCATTGGCCTCGATCAGTTCTGATCAACTGGTCTCGCGATAGAAGCGGGCCGAGGTTGGCGTCCGCGTCAGAAGAACCCGCCTCGAGCAGCAACTAGCGCTCTTATGGCCTGGCGCACACCCCGTCGATCCCTTCCACCTCCGGAGCTCGGCTCGAGCGGACGCGGTAACCGGACGTGTAACCGAGGCTGTCGGAGTGCAGGAAGAGACTTCGATCGTTAGTGCGTCCAGCGCCCGATGCGGCCGTACTTGAAGTTGTCGGCGTAGGACTTGCGGATCATCTTGCGCGGCGATGGCGCGAACACCTCGTAGGCAATGCCCTCGCGCGCGGCGTAGGCGATCGCCTCTTCCTTGGTGTCGAACGCGAGCTGCACCTCGGCGCGCATGTCGCGCGTGCCCGTCCAGCCCATCAGCGGATCGATCTCGCGCGGGCTCGCGGGCGCGAACTCCAGCACCCATTCCTTGGTGCGGCCCTCGCCCGACTGCATGGCCGTCTTGGCCGGTTTGAAAATACGCGCCACCATCGTGCCCCTCGCATTTCACGACCGTCGCGTCTCTTGGTCGGGGCGGCGGGATTCGAACTCGCGACCCCTTGCTCCCAAAGCAAGTGCTCTACCAGGCTGAGCTACGCCCCGACGCGCGACGTCAGAGGGGTTCTACGCGATGCCACCGGCCTAGTAAACGCGGCGTATCCGACGGGCGGCGCGGCGGTGGATCAGGGCTTGGGCGCAGTGAACTCAGGGCTTGGGCGCAGTGAACAGTGGATGGCGGACGCGGTCCCCGGCCTTGATGCCCAGCCGCGCGGCAGCACCGCCGGGAAGCTCCAGCACTGCCGACACCTCACCGCCGGAGCTGATCACACGATCCGACAGCGGCTCGGCCCGCGTCTCGATGCGATGGATGACGCCGTCGGGGCGGATGAACAGCATGTCGAGCGGGATGTAGGTGTTGTGCATCCACATGGAGAGCTCGCGCGGCTCGCCGTAGGGGAACAGCATGCCTTCATTGTCGGCGAGCTCGGTGCGGAACATCAGCCCCAGCGACTTCTCCTCCGGCGCTTGGGCAATTTCGATGTCGATCGGCACCTCTTGTCCGCTGGCGGGGACGAGCCATAGCCGGTCGATGCGCATCTTCGCATCGGCCGGCGCGATGAGCGCCGTGGAGATGACCGCTACAAAAAGCAGGGCCGCCCCATGGGCAGCCCTGCTCCGAATTCGCAATTGAGCCATCGCCCTTGTCAGTGCGTTGGCGGCAGTCCGGGTTGTCCGTCGGGCCTGAGCTCGGCAGCCATGCAGCCCTTCGAGCCGTGGCCCCAGCGCACCATCACCATCTGACCCGGACGCAGCTCCGTGAAACCGAAGCGCCGCAGCGTTTCCATGTGCACGAATACGTCGGGCGTTCCCTCGCCGCGCGTCAAGAAGCCGAAACCGCGCACCCGGTTGAACCACTTGACCATGGCCCGCTCCCAGTCGCTTTCCGGCGTGACGATGACGTGCGTCCGCTGCGGCAGCTGCGAGGGATGGATGGCCGTGCTCTCGTCCATGCTGAGGATGCGGAACGCCTGCATGCCTTTCGGCCGGCGCAGGACTTCGGCGTGCACGCGCGCTCCCTCGTAGGCCGTCTGATAGCCACCCGCCCGCAGGCAGGTGACGTGGAGCAGGATGTCGGCGAGCCCGTTGTCGGGCACTATGAAACCGTAACCCTTTGATGCATCAAACCATTTAATTGATCCGACAACCTCGAAGACCTCGATCCCGGCTTCTTCGGCCCGTTCCCTCGTCATATCGACGGGTGGGTCGAACTGCGGAAAATCGGGACGCTTAGAGGAATCCCCCATTGTGGTACCCCGCTACTTGCTCAACGTTTGCTTTTTGCTGCCTCGCCCAGGGGCTGGAACATGGAAGAGCCCTCTTCATGTCCGGCTCCATCACGAAGCGGTCGCGAGAATACCATCTGTTAACCAACTCGCCAGGGGCATTATTCAGCCGATGCTGCAGAGGCCGGAATGTCACGCGGATGTCCACATTAAATGGCAGGAAATAAGCCTCGGAAGTATAAGCATTTTCTTCATATCTAATTCATCCCCATATTTTCGCCGGAGCAACTCGGGCACACATCCTGCGATAAATCTGTGACTTGAATTGCCGGTCCCGATGCTCGAATTGCTGAGACACTGATTCGCGCTTCGTGGCGGGGGAAATGGACGGGTGCGACATGTGGTTTGCGCACAAGTTGTGCATGGCTCTCTCCCCAACCCGGTCGCCCTTTGCACTGCCCTAGGCTGCAGCCGGCGGCCGACACGATCTGGGCGTGCGCCTTGCCTTCGAGAGTCCATCCCGATGTGGGCGGCACACCGTTCCACGAAGCTCGCGCTTGGGAAAAATTTTCTCCGCGCCCCACCATCTGGAATGCGATCCTATTTTTATTTAGGGCAGACGCTTTAAGTAGAATTCGGTTTCCCCTATTTTCGGGGCTCCAGCCAAGGGTTCAAGATGCCGACGAAAACCTCCACTGGGCGCGGCGCCAGAGGGGCGCGGGGCGCCCGGCCTCCCCTGCGCACTGCCCGCGCCGCGCCGCCCGACATGGCGGTCGAGGCGATAGCGCTCGACCGGCGGTTGGCGGCCATCGGCGGCCTCGAGGAGCGCCTATTGGAGATCACCCGCTCGGTGCCCGGCCGCGTTACCTTTTCGACCAGCCTCGGCATCGAGGACCAGGCCGTGCTCAATGCCATCGCGACGAGCGGCGCGGCAATCGATGTCTTCACCCTCGACACCGGGCGCCATTTTCCCGAGACGCTCGAAACGCTGGAAGCCAGCGAGAACCGCTACGGCCTTAAGATCCGCGTCATGTTCCCCGATGCGCGTGAGGTCGAGGAGCTGGTGGCGCGCGACGGCATCTATGGGTTCCGCCTTGCGGTGGAGAACCGCAAGGCGTGCTGTGAGGTGCGCAAGGTGAGGCCTTTGAAGCGCGCCCTCGCCGGCGCCGCCGGTTGGGTCACCGGCCTGCGGCGCGAGCAGTCGGCCGGCCGTGCCCATGTGCCCTTTGCCGCATGGGACAGCGAGAACGCCCTTGTCAAACTGAACCCCATCGCCGACTGGAGCCTCGAGCAGCTCGAGGCCTACGTCGCCGCCAACAACGTTCCGGTCAATCCATTGCACGCCCGCGGTTTCCCCTCCATCGGCTGCCAGCCATGCACGCGCGCCATCAAGCCCGGCGAGGATATCCGCGCCGGTCGCTGGTGGTGGGAGAACGAAGACGGTAAGGAATGCGGCCTGCACAACAGGCCCCGTCAGAAGGATGCTGCCGCATGACTGCGGAGTTCTCGCACCTCGACATGCTCGAGGCCGAGTCGATCCATATTTTCCGCGAAGCTGCGGCGCAGTTCCGCAAGCCGGTGCTGATGTATTCGATCGGCAAGGACTCGACGGTGCTTCTGCATCTGGCGCGCAAGGCATTCTGGCCGCAGAAGCCACCATTCCCGCTGCTGCACATCGACACGACGTGGAAGTTCCGCGACATGATCGCCTTCCGCGACAAGACGGTGCAGGACTTCGACCTCGATCTCATCGTGCACGTCAACGAGGAAGGGCTGAAGCGCGGCATCAACCCGTACGACTACGCACCGTCCGTCTACACCGACGTGATGAAGACGCAGCCGCTGAAGCAGGCGCTCGACAAGTACGGCTTCGATGCCGCCTTCGGCGGCGCGCGCCGCGACGAGGAGAGCTCGCGCGCCAAGGAGCGCGTCTTCTCCTTCCGCTCACCCGGCCATCGTTGGGACCCGCGCCGCCAGCGCCCGGAGATGTGGAACCTGCTCAACGGACGCCTCGGCCCCGGCGAGACGGTGCGCGTCTTCCCGCTCTCCAACTGGACCGAGCGCGACGTGTGGCGCTACATCGCCCGCGAGAAGCTGGAAGTCGTGCCGCTCTACTTCGCCGCCCGCCGCCCCACCATCGTACGCAATGGCCAGTTGCTAGTCGTCGACGACGATCGACTACCGCTGCAGCCCGGCGAGGTTCCGCAGATGAAGAGCGTGCGCTTCCGCACGCTCGGCTGCTGGCCGCTCACCGCCGCCGTGCTTTCGACGGCGGCCGGCCTCGACAGCGTCGTCGAAGAGACGCTCGGCGCGCGCACATCCGAGCGCCAGGGACGGCTCATCGACCATGATCAGACGGGCGCCATGGAGCGCAAGAAGCAGGAAGGCTACTTCTGATGACTGCGCTGACGGCTATCCGGCGCGAGGATCTGGCGCCCGCATTCAACCAGGAGCTCAACGGCATCCTGCACCTCTTGACGTGCGGCTCCGTCGACGACGGCAAGTCGACGTTGATCGGGCGCCTGCTGTGGGACGCCTCCGACCTCTATGACGACCAGCGCGAGACTATCAACCGCTCGTCGAACGCGGCGACCGGCGGCGCGCACCCGGACTTCAGCCTGCTGCTCGACGGCCTCGTCGCCGAGCGCGAGCAAGGCATCACCATCGACATTGCCTGGCGCTACTTCGATACCGAAACGCGCCGCTTCGTCGTCATCGACAGCCCCGGGCACGAGCAGTACACGCGCAACATGGCGTCGGGCGCCTCGCACGCCGACGTCGCCATCATGCTGGTCGATGCGCGCCACGGCGTGAAGCGGCAGACGCGCCGCCACGCCGCCATCCTCGACATCGTCGGCGTCAAGCGCCTCATCCTTGCCGTCAACAAGATGGATCTCGTCGACTGGTCGCAGGACAAGTTCCGCGCCATCGAGGCGGACTTCCGCGAGCTGGCACTGCGCTTCGGCTTCCGCGAGGCGATCGCCATTCCCGTCTCCGCCGTCGGCGGCGACAACGTCGCCCGCAAGTCCGAGCACATGCCCTGGTACGCCGGGCCGCACCTGCTCGAGCATCTCGAGCGCATCCCCTCGCGCGACGTCACCGCACGCGGCCCATTCCGCATGCCGGTCCAAACCGTCCTCCGCGATGGCCTCGATTTTCGCGGCCTCGCCGGCACGGTCTCCTCTGGCTGCATTTGCGTTGGCGACCGCATCACCGACGCGCTGAGCGGGCAGAGCGCGCACGTGTTGCGCATCGCCACCATGGACCGCGACCTCGAGATCGCCAAGCAGGGCCAGGCCGTCGCCCTGCAGCTCGACGCGGACATCGACGTGGCACGCGGCGCCGTCCTATCGGCCGCGGACAGTCTGCCAACAGTGGCGGCGCAGCTCGAGGCCCGCATTGTGTGGCTGTGGGAGACGCCGTTCGATCCGAACGCCGGCTACTTCCTGCGCACCGCCACCGATCTGGCCCCCATTTCGACGCTCAGCATCAGGTCGCTGCTCGATCTCGAGACCCTTGCCGCGCAGCCGTCCGAGAAGTGTGCCGTCAATGACATCGCCATCGCCTCGATCACGTTGGGGCGCCCGGTGGCCGTCGATAAATTCGCCGACAATCAGCCAACGGGCTCCTTCCTCATCATCGACGCGGTAACCGGTGCCTCGGTTGCGGGCGGCGTGATTGCTAGGGCCACGGCCGGCGATGCCGCCAACGATTCCGCCTTCCGGCTGACGCGCGAGCTATTGGAGCGCGGGCTATGCCGCGACCTGGGCGACAGCGATGACGACCGCCGCGAGTTCCAGCGCCGCGCCAGCGAGGCGGCGTTGCTGCTGCACGCTGCCGGCATTCCGGTGAAAATCGAGCTTTAACGGCTCTTCCAACCAGCCGTGCCCTGTGTCCGGCATCCGTTATATCAAGCTTGCGGACCCAGAGCTGAGAAGGTGTGAGCCAACACGATGTGGGATGATCTGCTCCTGTTCGTGGCCGTCGGCTTCGCGGCGCAGATGGTCGACGGGGCCATCGGCATGGCCTACGGCGTAATCTCCTCCTCGGTGCTGCTGAGCCTCGGCGTTCCGCCGGCGACGACAAGCGCCTGCGTCCACGCCGCCGAGACTTTCACCACGGCAGCCTCGGGCGCGTCCCACTGGCGCCTCGGCAATGTCGACCGCAAGCTGCTGCTGCGGCTCGCGCTGCCAGGCATGATCGGCGGCGCCATCGGCGCCTACCTGCTGACCAATTTGCCGGGCGAGAAGATCAAGCCGTTCATCAGCGGCTATTTGCTGCTCATCGGGCTTCTGATCGTTTGGAAGGCCCTCAGCCAGCGCGTCTCGCCAGGAACCGAGCCCTCGCGTGTGGCGCCGCTCGGCTTCGTCGGCGGACTTCTGGATTCCATCGGCGGCGGCGGCTGGGGGCCGATCGTCACCTCGAGCCTCATCGGGCAGGGCACGACGCCGCGCTACGCCATCGGCTCGGTCAATCTGGCGGAGTTCTTCGTCACCTTTACCATCTCGGCGACTTTCGTCGCGACCATCGGCCTCGAGCTGTGGCCGATCATCGCTGGCCTGATCATCGGCGGCGTCGTAGCGGCGCCGTTCGCGGCCTACGCGGCCAAAATGCTCCCCGACGAGGTGCTAATGATCATCGTCGGCTGCGTCGTGGCCATCCTAAGCCTGCGGAATATCGTCAGTGTCCTCTCTTAGGCCCCTCGCGCCGCGATCCGCGGTTGAACCAGCCAAGATAACAGATAAGGTCGCGCCCTGAGGCGCCCGGAACGCGATCACGAGCCTGTCGTAAATGGAATTTCTACATTCGGGCGCCTGGCCCATCATCGTATTTGGCGGGTTCGCCGTCGGCTTCCTCGTCGGGCTCACCGGCGTAGGCGCCGGCTCGCTCATGACGCCGTTCCTCATCTCCGGCATCGGCATCTCGCCGGTGCTCGCCGTCGGCACCGACCTGTTGTTCGCCTCCATCACCAAGGCGAGCGCCGCCTGGCGACATCATGCGCTCGGCAACGTCAACTGGCCGATCGTGCGCTGGCTCGCCCTCGGCAGCCTTCCAGGCGCTGCCGTCGTACTGTCCTGGATCTATCTCGCTGAGCCTGACATCCACGTGCTGGCAGCGATCATCCGCAAGGTGCTGGCGATCGCCCTGATCATTAGCGCGCTGTGCGTCGCCGCCTACCCCGTCATCAAGCGTTATGCGATGCGCGCTCCCGACCACGACGCGCCGCCATCGGTGCGCCAGGTCCCCACGCTCTTTCTCGGCCTTACCCTCGGCGTCCTTGTCGCACTCACCTCGGTCGGGGCGGGCGCCATCGGCGTAGTGGCGCTCACGGCGCTCTACCATTCGTTGTCGGCGCGGCGCCTGGTCGGCACCGACATCGTGCACGCCATACCGCTCACCTTCCTCGCCGGCGCCAGCCATTTCGGCATGGGCAACGTCGACCTCAAAATCCTCGGCCTGCTGCTCTTGGGTTCGGTGCCGGGCATCGCGCTCGGATCGCGCATCACCGGCATGGTGCCCGACTGGGTGTTGCGCGTCGTGCTGGCACTGGTGCTCTGCTGGGCTGCCTTCTCGCTCCTCAACCCCCTCCGCCACTAGCCGTTACGCCAGACGCGGGCCGGATCCCGGCAACAAGTGCCGGAATGACGCTAGAGCGCGAGGCAACGTTGCAGGATCAGCTGGCGGCCTTGATCGAGGCGAGATCGGCGTGGAAGCGATTGCCCGCAGTCGTTGCCCGCACGTAACCGGCGCGGATGGCGAAGTCGCCGAAATGCTCGCCCTCCTCGCGCTCCTTGGCGTAGTGCTCGAAAATCGGCTCCAGCAGCCGCACAATGCGCGCCTTGTCGACGTCCTCGGCATAGAGCTTGTTGAGCCGCTCGCCGTTGAACGCCGCGCCGAGATAGAGGTTGTAGAGCCCGGGATTGCGACCGACGAGTCCGATCTCGGCGAGGTAGGGCCGCGCGCAGCCGTTGGGGCAACCGGTCATGCGGATGACGATGTCGTCATCCTTGAGACCGGCCTTGTCGAGCGACTCCTCGAGCGCCGTCAGCAGCTCAGGCAGGAAACGCTCGCTCTCGGCGAGCGCGAGCCCGCAGGTCGGCAGCGCCACGCAGGCCATGCTGTTGCGCCTGAGGCCCGACAGCTCGCTGCCGATGGCGATGCCGTGCTCCTTCAGAACAGCATCGATCCTTCCCTTCGCCGTTGCGGAGACGTTGGCGATGATGAGGTTCTGATTGCTAGTCAGCACGAAGGCACCGGTGTGGAACTCAGCGATCTCGCGCAGGGCGGAGCGCAGCGTATGGCCGGGCCTGTCCTTGATGCGCCCGTTCTCGATGAAGAGCGTCAGGTGCCATTTCTTGTCGCGGCCCTGCCGCCAGCCGATCCTGTCGCCGGTCGAGTCGAAATGATAGGGACGTGGCTCGCCGAGCTCGTAGCCGAGCCTGCGCTCGACCTCGGCTCGGAAAGCGGCAAGCCCGTGCGTCTCGATTGTGTACTTGAGACGCGCGTTGGCACGGTTCTCGCGGTTTCCCCAGTCGCGCTGGACGGTGACGACCCTCTCGGCCACCTCGACAACTTGATCGGGGCCGCAGAAGCCCATCGCATCGCCGGTGCGCGGGAAGGTCTTGGGGTCCCCATGGGTCATGCCCATGCCGCCGCCGACCGTAACGTTCCAGCCCGCGATCTTCCCCTTCTCGAGGATGGCGATGAAACCCAGGTCGTGGGCAAACACGTCGACGTCGTTGTCGGGCGGTACGGCGAAAACGATCTTGAACTTGCGCGGCAGGTAGAAGGTGCCGTAGATCGGCTCCTCCTCCTTTTGCTCCTTCTCCTCCGCCCTGATCGGCTTGCCATCGGCATCGACGCGCGCGCCGTCGAGCCAGATTTCGTGATAGGCGCCGCTTCGCGGGACGAGATGGTTGCTCACATCCTTGGCGCGCTCATAGGCTTCCATGTGCGCCTTGGAGAGGTATGGATTGGCAACCGACATGACGCCACGGTTGACATCGCCGCAGGCCGCCTTGGTGTCGATGCCGACCGCATTGATCGCCTGCATAGCGCGTTTAAGGTTCGACTTGATGATGCCGTGGAACTGGAAGGTGGCACGCGTTGTGATGCGCAGCGAGCCGTTGGCGTAGTCAGTCGCCACGCGGTCGAGTGCGAGCCACTGCTCCGGCTTGACGAGGCCGCCCGGGATACGCAGGCGGACCATAAAGATGAAGGCTTTCTCGAGCTTCTTCTTCGTGCGCTCACCGCGAACGTCGCGGTTATCCTGCAAGTAGGAGCCGTGGAACTTCAGAAGCTGCGTGTCATCCTCGGCGATGGCGCCGGTCGCGGGCAGTGTGAGACCGTCGGCGATGGTCCCGCGCAGGAATCGGCTGTTTTCCTTGAGGGACTCGTTGCGCGAACGCTTGACGGTCATGTCGGCTCTCTCCTCAATATACGTCGCGCTGGTAGCGGCCTGCCTTGGCTAGTTCTTTCAGCTTGGCGTGCCCCGCCTCGTCATCGCCGCGCGCCGTCTCGGCGAGAATATGCGAGAGCATCACGTCGACGTCGCGCGCCATGCCCTTCTCGTCGCCACACACGTAGATGTGTGCCCCTTCTTCGACCCACTTGAGGAGGTCGGTGCGGGATTCCCACAGCCGCTGCTGCACGTAGATCTTCTCCGGCTGATCGCGCGAGAAGGCGACGTCTATGCGCGATAGCGCCCCCGACTCCAAGTGCTCCTGCCACTCCAGCTGATAGAGGAAGTCATTGGTGTAGTTGCGCTCCCCGAAGACCAGCCAGCTCTTGCCGGCGGCAGCGGTCTCGACACGCTCCTCGATGAAGGCGCGATAGGGCGCCACGCCGGTGCCGGCGCCGATCATGATGATCGGGCGATTGCCGTCGTCGGGCAGCCGGAAGTGGCGGTTCGGCTTGACATAGATGCGCACCTCATCACCCACCTTGCGGCGGTCGGCGAAGTAGGTCGAGGCGACGCCGCCCCGCTTCTTGCCGTGCGACTGCCAGCGCACGGCGCCGACCAGCAGATGCGCCTCGCCGGGGTGCGCTTTGGGGCTGGAGGCGACCGAGTAGAGACGCCCCGGGAGCGGCCGTAGCACGCCGAACAGCTGCTCGGGCGCAAGCCTTTCAGGGTAGGTTTCGAACAGGTCGATGAGCTGCCGGTCCTCGGCGAAGGCGGCGAACGCTTGCGGCTCGGCCAGCTGCTTCACATCGGTGCGCTGCGTGAGCTTGGCGTAGGCCTCCACGAGCGAGCGCGACAGCGTGGTAATGTCGTAGCGCTCCCGCAGCTTCTGCACGACGCTCCCGTCGGAGCCGAGGCCGACCGCCTCGGCTAACTCGAGCGCCAGGTTCGGATCGTTCTCCGGCACGACGCCGACCGCGTCACCCGGCAGGTAGGAGAACCCCTGCGCCTCGGCCGCGATCTCGACGTGCCAGGTCTCCCGCGTCGAGCCGGTGCCGTTGAGGTTGATGAGGGTCGAGATCTCGCCGGTGAGTGGGTTATCAGCGGTGAACTGCGGCTCATCATCCTCGGCGAGCTGTGCGCCGCCCTTGAAGTCGACGTGCACCACGGTCGCCGTGCCCGCGGCATCGGCCGGCGCCAGCCCTCCCAGTGCCTTCTCGGTCCACTCCGCCGCTTGCTTGGCATAGTCGAGATCGAGGTCGATGCGATCGAAGGCGCGCGTGCCGCCCAGCGCCTCGAGGCGCGCATCGATCGCCTTGCCGGTGGCGCAGAACTGCGCATACGCCGTATCGCCCAACGCCAGCACGGCGAAGCGGACGCCATCGAGGCGCGGCGCGCCATCGCCCATCAGCGCGGCGTAGAAGTCGACGGCGCGACCGGGGGGATCACCCTCGCCCCAGGTCGAGGCGAAAACCATGAGGTTCTTGGCCCTGGTGAGCACGCTCAGCTCTGCATCGGCGAAGTCGATGACGCGCGCATCGAGCCCGTGCTTCTGCGCCAGCTTCTTGGTGCGCATGGCGAGGGCTTCGGCGTTGCCGCTCTCGCTGGCGTAGAGCACGGTGAGCGCCTGGCGCGGCTTGGCGGCAGCCGCCGGCTGCGGGTGGGCCCCGGCCTGCGCGGCCTCGAAGCCGGCGAAGAAGCCGGCCAGCCAGGCACGCTGCTGCGGCGTCGTGCGCGCTACGACGCTGTTGAGAACGTCAATGTCTTCCGGCGTGAACGGCGCGTTCTTCGGAAGCAACGGTTGGGCGGTCACAAACGCCTCCTCGAAATTTCCCGTCTGCGCGATGAGGGCAGACTACCACCTCGGTGCGCGGCCTTGTCCTGCATGCGCCGCCGCGACGCCGGCCTTAGCGGGCTCGCCTTCGCGGGCGCGGTGCATCCCGTATACCTCGACCTTGTCGGGGCGCGACAGCCCGGCACTAGCCCAGTCGAGACCTACGAAGATGACGGCCGGACCGCGAATGCCGGCCTCGGTAACGGCCTGCGCCAGCGACGCCAGCTCCGTCGCCACGCCCCGCTCGCTCGCCAGCGTGCCGTTTTCGACGATGACCACCGGCGTCTGCGGAGCGGCGCCGGCGCTGAGCAGCTTGTCGCGGAAATGCTGCGCCGTGCGCACGCCCATGTAGATGGCGAAGGCTTGGCCTGGCTGCGCCAGCGCCGGCCAGTCGAGATCGACGGGGCCGTCGGCCGACGCCCCGGTGACCACGGCGAACTGCCGCACCTTGGTGCGCAGCGTTACGGGCAGCCCGACGCTCGCCGCGCAGGCATGCGCCGCCGTGATGCCGGGGACCACCTGGACGGGAACGCCGGCGGCGCGTACCGCCGCCATCTCCTCGGCGGCGCGTCCGAAGACAAACGCATCGCCACCCTTGAGGCGCGCCACGCGCTGCCCCTTGAGCGCTTCGCGCACGAGAATGCGGTTGATGTCCTCCTGCAGGGCCGAATCGCCCTCCGGCTCTTTGCCGACGTCGATGCGGATGGCGTCACGGCGTGCATACTCGAGGATGGCCGGATTGACGAGGCGATCGACGACCAGCACGTCGGCCGCTTGCAAGTGCTGCTGCGCCTTCAGCGTGATGAGGTCGGGCTCGCCCGGGCCGCAGCCGATCAGCGCCACGCTGCCAACGGGTTGCGCCTGGGCGCGTGCGGCATCGAGTTGGCGGCTGAGCTCGCGCTCGGCCGTGTCGGCATCGTCGGCCAAGACCGCGTTGCGCCACAGACCCTGCAGGAGCGCCTCCCAGGTACGCCGGCGCACGACGGGATCGGCAATGGCCCCTTGCACGCGGCTCCGCAAAGCTTGAGCCCGCTGCGCCACGCGACCGAACCGCGCCGGCAGCCAACTCTCGATCTTGGCCTTGATCTCACGCGCCAGGATCGGGGCGGCACCCTCGCTGCCGATGGCGACGACGATAGGATCGCGGTCGACGATGGCCGGCATGATAAAGTTGCTCTCCCCCGGCCCGTCGACGACGTTGACCGGGAGACCGCGCGCCCGTGCGGCAGCCGCCACGCGGGCATCAAGGCTGGCATCGTCGCTGGCGGCGAACACCAGCGCTACGCCGTCGAGATCGCTGTCGACAAAGCTGCGCCGTGCGATCTCCAAGGTTGGGATGCCAGCAGCGGCGATGTCGGCGCTGACATCCTCGGCGACGATCCTGAGCCTTGCGGTTGTCTTGGCGAGCAGGCGCAGCTTCTGCAAAGCCTTCTCGCCACCGCCGGCAATGAGCACGTCGCGGCCGTCGAGATCGAAGAAGATCGGAAAGTACCGCAACGCCTTACCCTTCGCTGCCTGCGCTTGGTGACCAAGGACCGATAGGTGGACCGACTAGGTGGACCGACCCCAACGGCAACCCGTCCGGCCGGTGCGCTTCTTATAGTTTATCGAAGTAGAATTTTCTATTGCCGTGGCAAGTCCATCGAAAGATAAGAACAATTTTTCTATGCACAGCATAACAAGGGCATAGATTTGCGGCGCCAGGGCGAAGTCGCACTGGCCAACGGCGCCTGACAAGGGAGAGCGCTGCCGTGTACCGCCGGCCATCCGGCATCGGCGTGCAGCACGTGCCGAATCCGAGCTCTCAACACCGCGACCGGCAGCGCGCGCCAGATCGATTGCCGACCTTAGAACTCACCACCGCGCCGTTGCGCAGCGTGTCGATTAGATGACGGATAGCACACGCGTTTGTGAGAGCCTTTGACTTCCGTTCCCAAGGGCCCTGTGGTTTATAGCCGCCATGGCGGTCTGGGCTTGCGTGTTCTGGATCCGCGGACTGGAGAGACCCTACCAAGAGGGAAGCGCTCCAGTGGGTGGGCCCTCGGCGGGGCCATCCAATTTTGGACGGCATCTTGCCGAATAGGAGGAAGTCATGAAGGTTTGGACGAAGCCCGCAGTTCGTGAGCAGGAAGTTGGCCTCGAGGTCACCTCGTATATGCCGGCTGAGATCGACATCATCTAACGACTGTCGATCAACTCACCAACTCAGTGAGTTTCCGACAACGGCGGTCGAAGCTTCGGCCGCCGTTGTTTTATCGGGCGTCGGCGCGCCCCTAACCAGACGACGTCCATGCTCATCAAAATACTGGGGTCTGCTGCGGGAGGTGGGTTCCCGCAGTGGAACTGCAACTGCCGCAACTGCGCCGCCGTGCGGTCTGGAGCCCCGGGTTTCAGAGCCCGCACGCAGTCATCGCTTGCCGTCAGCCGCGATGGCGTCAATTGGGCCCTGCTCAACGCCTCGCCGGACCTGCGCCAGCAAATCAACGCCACGCCGCAACTGCACGCCGATGCCAAGGTCGGCCTGCGCCACAGCCCCATCATGGCAGCGGTGCTCACCAACGGCGATGTCGACCACATCATCGGCCTCATCAACCTGCGCGAGGCGCAGCCGTTCACCATCTATGCCACGAACCGCGTCCTCGACGTCATCCGCACCAACTCGGTGTTCCAGGTGCTGGCCGAGCCGCTCGTTCCACGCGTCGAGATGGCGCTCGGTAAGCCGTTCGATCTGCAGGGCGCCGGTGTCGATCTCGGGCTTACGATCGAAGCATTCGCCGTGCCGGGCAAGGTCGCGCTCTACCTGGAGGACACCTCCTCGGGTGACTTCGGCACCCAGGAAGGCGACACCATCGGCCTAAAAATTACTGATCCGGCCGAGAAGAAGTCCTTCTTTTACATCCCCGGCTGCGCCGCCATAGATGAGACGCTCGCCGCCCGTCTGCAGGGTGCATCCATCGTCTTCTTCGATGGCACGCTGTTCACCGACGACGAGATGATCGAGCAGGGCCTGCTTAACAAAACCGGAGCCCGAATGGGCCATATCAGCATGTCGGGAGCCTCGGGATCGATCGCCGCCTTCTCAAAACTGGGCGTCGGAAGGCTCATATACGTGCATATAAACAACTCGAACCCGGCGCTGGACGAGAACTCGCCCGCCCGCAAAGCCATCGATGGCGCGGGATGGGAAGTCGGGTACGATGGCATGGAGGTGCGCCTATGAGTGAGCCGGTAAGCCTGGAGCGTTTGAGCACCGAGCGCAAAGCGCAGGAGCTCATGTCGCTCGCCGATTTCGAGGCGGCAATCCGCGCCGTCGGCGCCGAGCGCTACCACGACAAGCACCCGTTCCATCACATGCTGCACGGCGGCAAGCTGAAGAAGCCTCAGGTGCAGGCTTGGGCGCTGAACCGCTACTGCTACCAGTCGGCGGTACCGCGCAAGGACGCGGCGCTCATCAGCCGCCTTTATGATCGCGAGTTGCGCCGGGAGTGGGTGCACCGCCTGCTTGACCACGACGGCTACGGCGAGGAGGAGGGCGGCATCGAGCGCTGGCTGGTGCTGACCGATGGCCTCGGCCTCGACCGCGACTACGTCATCTCCATGAAGGGAGCGCTGCCGGCCACCAAGTTCGCGGTAGAATCCTACGTCACCTTCGTGCGCGAGCAGCCGATTACCGTCGCCATCGCCTCCTCGCTCACCGAGCTGTTCGCTCCCAAGATCCACAAGGAGCGCATCGCCGGCATGCTGGAGAATTATGACTTCATCGACGACAAGGTGATGGCCTACTTCAAGCGCCGCCTCACGCAGGCGCCGCGCGACGCCGACTTCGCACTCGACTACGTTCTCAAGAACGCCAAGACGCGCGAGGAGCAGGAGGCCTGCGTCGACGCGGTCCGCTTCAAGTGCAACGTGCTGTGGGTGCAGCTCGATGCGCTGCAGCATGCCTACGTCGAGGGCCATATTCCGCCCGGCGCCTTCCGTCCGGAGGCGCAATGATGAGTGAGACGGCGCCACGCCAGCGAACGGTCATCACGGCCGTCAGCAAGCCAGCCATGCCGCCCCACATCAAGATGCGCCATGACGCCGGCCGCGGCCGCTGGCTCATCCTGGCGCCTGAGCGCGTATTCGACCCGGATGCGATTGCTGTCGAGGTTTTGAAGCTTTGTGATGGTGCACGGACTGTGCATGACATCGCTGGACAACTAGCTAAGGACTACAACGCACCACCGGAGGAAATAGAGGCCGACATCATCGCGATGTTGCAGGACCTCGCCGACAAGGGAGTAGTGAAGGCATGAGCGAAACTGCCCCTTCCCAGGTCAAGCACGTCAAGGAAGAGATGCTGACGATGGACGCCGGCGAAATGCGCTGCGAAGCCTCGTCCTCGCCGACGCCCGATCCGTCTTGCGCCATCCGCGCCCCGATCGGCCTCCTGGCCGAGCTGACGCATCGCTGCCCGCTGCAGTGTCCCTACTGCTCCAACCCGCTCGAGCTTGAGAAGGTCAACACCGAGCTGACGACGGAGGAGTGGCAGAAGGTGATGCGCCAGGCAGCGCAGCTCGGCATTCTCCAGGTGCATCTGTCGGGCGGCGAGCCGACGGCCCGGCGCGATCTCGAAGAAATCGTCAAGACGGCTTCCGAGGCTGGCCTTTACACGAACCTCATCACCGCTGCCGTGCTTTTAAAGCGCGACCGGCTGGAGAAGCTGAAGGAGTGCGGCCTCGACCACGTGCAGATCTCCATCCAGGATGTCGACACGGCAGCCGAGAACGCCGACCGCATCGCCGGCTACAAGGGCGGCAGCGAGAAGAAGAAGATCGTGGCCGGTTGGGTGCGCGAGCTGGGACTGCCGCTGACGATCAATGCGCCGATCCATCGCCACAACATTCACAGCGTCGAGGCAATCATCAACTACGCGGTCGAGCTGGGCGCCGGGCGCGTCGAGATCGCCCACGTGCAGTATTACGCCTGGGCACTCAAAAACCGCGCGTCACTGATGCCGACGCGCGAGGCATTCATGGAGGCGGCACGCATCGTCGAGCGCGAGCGCGAGCGGCTGAAGGGCGTCATCGTCATCGACGCGGTGGTGCCCGACTACTACGCCAAGTTCCCCAAGCCCTGCATGGGCGGTTGGGGGCGGGGCATCATCAACATCACACCGTCGGGCCGCGTGCTCCCCTGCCACGCCGCAGAATCCATCACCCACCTCGAGTTCGACAACGTGCGCGACAAGCCGCTGGGCGAGATCTGGCTCAATGGCTCGGCGTTCCAGAAGTATCGCGGCACGAGCTGGATGAAGGAGCCGTGCCGGTCGTGCCCCCGGCGCGAGATCGACTTCGGCGGATGTCGCTGCCAGGCCTTCGCCCTGACCGGCGATGCCGCCAACACCGACCCGGCCTGCTCGCTGTCGCCCCTGCACCTGGATTGGGCGAAAGTGGCAGATGTTGAATCCCACCAGAGCCCGCCGGCCTTCGTCTACCGCCGCCCCGGCGGTGCGACGCCCAAGCCGGCGGTCGAGAAAACGCCCGTTCCGAGCGACGCTTAACTCGCCGGAGCGGCCATCGTTCAAATCCTGAGCGGCGCCCTCGGGGAACCGGGGGTGCGTCATCGTGTTCAGTCCAAGTTCAGAAAAGACTTGGCACATTCGCGATGGCTATTGGATGATACGCGCGCCATCAACGACGCGTGATCGTCGAAAACAGGGAGAAAATCGGGATGCTCAGGTGGGTTGTCGCAGCGGGTATCATGCTCGCGCTGCCGACGGTTGCTTCGGCGCAGGATGCCGAGGCCGGTAAGAAGATATTCGCCAAGTGCGCGCCGTGCCACTCGGTCGGCCCCGGCGCCAAGAACAAGGTCGGCCCCGAGCTCAACGGCTTGATTGGCCGTGCGTCGGGCGCGGTTGAAGGCTTCAACTACTCGCCCGCCATGAAGGGCGCCGGCATCACCTGGGACGAGACCTCGCTCGGCGAGTATCTTGCGGACCCGAAGAAGAAGGTGCCCGGCAACAAGATGCTGTTCGCTGGCGTCAAGGACGAGATCGAGCGCGGCGACCTGATCGCCTATCTCGCGTCCTTCAACGCCGACGGCAGCAACAAGTAAGCGCCACGCAACGGAATTCAGAAGCGCCGCCGGCGGCAAGCCGGCGGCGTTTTCATCTGTGCTCAGTCGAGGGGCCGTACCCCCGTCGCATCGACCGCACCGTACATTGCGCGCACGCTCCTGCCGCCGATGACGAGGTCGGGAGCGATATCCATGAGCGGCGCCAGCACGAAGGCGCGCACGCCGATGTGGGGATGCGGCAGCACCAGCTCGGCGTCGCTGAAAGCGGCGTCGCCATAGACCAACAGGTCGAGGTCGATGATGCGCGGCCCCCATTTCTCAGTGCTCTCGCGCCCCATGCGCCGCTCGATCTCCTTGCAGCGGGCCAGCAGCCCGCGCGGATCGAGCTCGGTCGCTACGGCAATGGCGGCGTTGACGAACCAGTCCTGGTCGGTTTTGCCCCACGGCTCGGTCGCGTAGTTGCGCGAGCGCGCAACGAGACGCACGTCCCCCTTTTCGGTGAGCAGCGCAATCGCCTTGCCGATGTTGGCCGCCTTATCACCGATGTTAGAGCCCAGCGCCAGAATGCAGTCGAACGCCGGAGTGGCGGAGGTGGGCGTGGCGCTGGACATCGGGGCTCGCTGACACGGCGGTGGAAAGCCGTGCTCGTTATCGCGCTGACCGCGCCGAGGCAAGCGGCGACCCTACCAGATGGATCAATCGTATTTTATGTAAGCGAAGCGCATGTCGCCCGTGGGCGTGCCCTCGAGCGGGCCTTCCTCCTTGCCCGGCTGCCAATGAACGACGTCCTCGATCTTCTTGGCCAGCTCCAGATCCTTGGCCGTGATACCCTTGGCGGTGTGCGTCATTAGGCGCACCTCGACCCAGGCATAGGAAGCCGTGATATCGGGATGATGCCAAGCAGCCTCGGCCAGGTGGCCGACGGTATTGATAACCATCAGCGTGCCTTTCCACCCGCTCGTCTTGTATGTCCGCCGGATCCAGCCATTCTCCAGGCGCCACTTCGGCAGGTTTTTTTGCAGCCACGCGTTGACTTCGGCATCGGGCATGGGCTTTTCGCGTTCAGCCGCCATATTGTCCTCTCCTCCGGCTATAGGGACGGACCGCACCAGCAGGTTGAACCGTAATGCCACTGGCCGACGCAACGCAATCTGAGGCGCCCGCAATGCGCCCGCGCGCCCACCCCGGCGCCGTACGCGTCGTCGCGCCGGCACGTTTGCACCTTGGCTTCCTCGACCTGAACGGCGGTTTGGGGCGCATGTTCGGAAGCATCGGGCTCGCCGTCGACGTTCCCCGCACCGAGCTGGTCTTGAGACGCAGCCGCACCTACAAGGGTGAGGGCCCCGACCACGCCCGTGCCATCGCTACGCTGCGCCGCTTCGCCGACGTGTTCTCGTTGGGTGGTGCGTACGAGGTGAAGATCGCCTCCGCCATTCCATCGCATGCCGGTCTCGGCTCGGGCACGCAGCTCGCGCTCGCTGCTGGCGCCGCCCTGATGACGCTCGAAGGCATCGAGCACAGCCCATCGCGCCTCGGCGAGATTGTCGACCGCGGCGCGCGCTCTGCGATCGGCATGGCGGCGTTCGAGCACGGCGGCTTCATCGTCGATGGCGGCCGCGGCGCACGCGATCAGGCTCCGCCGATCCTGGTACGCACCCACTTCCCCGACGACTGGCGCGCCCTGCTGGTCATAGATGCGCGCACAGCGGGTGTACACGGCGAAGCGGAAGCGCAGGCCTTCGCTGCACTGCCACCACTCTCCGATGCTGCAGCAGCGAACGTGTGCCGCCTCGTCCTTATGCAGCTCGTGCCGGGACTTATGGAAACGGACATCGACGCCTTCGGGAATGCACTGACGGAAATTCAGAAGATCGTCGGTAACCATTTCGCAGGCGCACAAGGCGGCAGCCCATGGACCAGCCCGGCTGTGGGACGCGTCGTCGAAGCGCTACGCGCTGCCGGTGCATATGGGATCGGGCAGAGCTCGTGGGGGCCGACTGGGTTCGCATTCGCACCCTCGCAGGAAATTGCTGGCCGCCTCTATGATTCTTCCATCGGACTCGCTAGAGCCGAGGGTCTTGAGATCCTCGTCGCCGGGGGGCGCAACAGGGGCGCCAGCGTCGAGAAGATCGTGAGCACATAGGTTCAAAGAGCCGAGGAAAGACCAAAAAATGAGCGACGCCACTCCGATTCTGCACATGCTCTCGCCGCAGAAGCACATGTCTCCGTTCGACGTGAACATGGCAGCGGATGCCGGTTACAAAGTTATCGTCCCCTATATCAACGTGACGTTGGAGGAGGTGACTGCGCTCACTCAGGACGCGATCTTCTCGCGCCCGCCGAACTTCGGCGTGAGGACCGGCCTCTTCATCGGCGGCAAGGACGCCATCCTGGCTCTCGACATGATGGATGCGGCGCAGAAGGCGCTGGTGCCACCGTTCGGTCTCTCCACCTTCGCCGATCCGGCCGGCTCGTTCACGACCGCTGCGGCCATGGTCGCCTGCGTCGAGCGCGTGCTGCGCACCAAGTTCAACCGCGGCTGGAAGGGGCTGCGCGTCGCCGTGTTCGGCGCCACCGGCGTCGTCGGCTTCGCCTCCTCGATCATCGCTGCGCTGGAGGGTGCACAGGTGACCCTCGTCGCCCACCGCGGCGTCGACCGCGTCATCAGGTCGGCCGAGGTTTCCAAGCAGCGCTTCGGCGTCGACCTCATCGCCAAGTCCGGCGAAACGGAAGAGGCGAAGCAGGCGATCATCTCCGACGCCGAGGTGATCTTCGCCGCGGCCGCCGCCGGCGTGCGCGTCATCAGCGCGGAGAACAAGGCGAAGGCCAACAACCTGCTCGTCGTCGCCGACGTCAATGCCGTCCCACCGCCCGGCGTCGACGGCATGGAGCTGTTCATGGACGGCGCACCGCTTCCGGGATGTAACGCCCTCGGCGTCGGTCCGCTCGCCATCGGCGACATCAAGTACAAGACCGAGTCCGGTCTCTTTAAACGCATGATCGCCTCCGACAAGCCGGTGCACTTCGACTTCCGCGCCGCCTTCGAGCTGGCGCGGACGCTCACAGCTTGACGGCAAAGACCATCCTCATCGCTGCGCTGTCCGGGCGGGGGCTCGCCGCCTCCGCCCGGCGCGCGGGCTACCTGCCGCTGGTTGCCGACGCGTTCGGCGACAGCGACACCGGCGAGCTCGCGGCGGAGGCGCGCTGCGTCAAAGATGCGGCGCGCATCGGCTTTCACGCCAAGCCGGTCTTCACCGCGCTCGCCGAGCTCGCCGCCGCGCCTGCGCGACCTCCGATCGGGCTCGTTCTCGGCTCCGGCTTCGAGGACCGCCCCAAGCTTATTGCCGCGCTGGCGCGCCGCTATCGGCTCATCGGCAATGACGCCTCGACGGTCGCGCGCAGCAAGAACCCTGCAGCCCTCGGGGCGCTGCTCGATGCGCTCGCCATCGCCCATCCCGAAACGCGCCTCGCACCGCCAGAGAAACCGGGCGAGTGGTTGTCGAAGCGCATCGGCGGCAGCGGCGGCGCGCATATCGTGCCGGCGACCGTCGCCGAGCGCAGCCCGCGACGCTACTTTCAGCGTCGCCTCGTCGGCGAGCCGGCTTCAGCCCTCGCCATTGCCACGCGCGACGGCGCGCACATGGTCGGCATTAGCCGCCAGTGGATAGTCGGTTGCGGCCCCCGCCCCTACCGCTATGGCGGCGCCGTGGGTCCGGTGCGCCTCGCGCCCGCTATCGAAATGTCGATACGCGCCGCGGTCGAGCAGCTCTGCGGCGCCCTGGGTCTCGTCGGCCTCGTCGCCTTCGATTTTCTCCTGGTCGGCACGACACCCTATCTGTTGGACATCAACCCGCGCCCCAGCGCCACGCTCGACGTGTTTGACGACGCCACCGGGTCGTTGTTCCACGCGCATCTCGCCGCCTGCGAGGGGCGGGCGCCGCAGCTGCCGGTACTGAACGGCGCCCGTGCCGCCGCGGTCCTCTACGCCGACCCCGGCCCGCTCGCCGTCGCCTCCCTCTCCTGGCCAGCGTGGACAGCCGATCGCCCATCACCCGCCACCCGCATCCCGCGCTACCGTCCGATCGCCACCGTCTTTGCCGCCGGGGAGACCGCCGAGGAGGCGTTCCGGAGCTGCCACCGGCGCTTGGACGTACTGGGTGAGATGCTGTATGCACAGGCGCCAAACAGGGAGCGCAGCAACAATGCAGAAATACAACGGCCCGGCCCCGAGCGTTTCGGCGCGCGCAGCCAAGCTCGTTGAAGGCATCGTCGCCGACGCCAGCGCCCTGCGCTGCGAGGTGACCTTTGGCACCGCCGGCGAGCGGTGCATCGACCTCGGCGCGCGCGCGATAGGCGGGCTCGAAGCCGGACGCCGCCTCGCCGAGGTGTGCATGGGCGGTCTCGGCACCGTGTCGCTGCACACCTCCTCGGGCCTCAAGCACTGGCCGCTCGGCGTCACCGTGCACGCCACCAACCCAGTCATCGCCTGCCTTGCCAGCCAGTATGCCGGCTGGCAGATCAGCGAGCAGGAGAGCGGCTTCTTCGCCCTTGGCTCCGGTCCCGCGCGCGCCCTCTCCCGCGTCGAAGCGCTCTATAAAGACCTCGGCTACGTCGACCACTATAGCAAGGCCTCGCTGGTCATCGAAGGCGATAAGGCCCCGCCGGCAGCGGTTGCCCGCATGATTGCGGCGGCATGCGGCGTGCAGCCGACCGATCTGACCATCCTCTTCGCCCCGACGGGCAGCCTCGCCGGTACCGTGCAGATCGCCGCGCGCGTGCTCGAGGTCGCCCTGCACAAGGCGCACGAGTTGCACTTCCCGCTCGAGCACATCGAGGACGGCATCGGCACCGCCCCCATTGCGCCGCCGATCCCGGACTTCATGAAGGCGATGGGGCGCACCAACGACGCCATTATCTACGGCGGCCGCGTGCAGCTATTCGTGCGCGGCGGCGACGAGGCGGCCCAAAAGCTGGCGCAGACCCTGCCCAGCTCTACCTGCTCCGCCTACGGCCTGCCGTTCGCCGAAATCTTCGCGGCGGCCGGTGGCGACTTCTACAAAATCGATCCCATGCTGTTCAGCCCTGCCGAGGTCATCGTTTCCAACCTCGATACGGGCTCATCCTTCCACGCGGGCGAGCTTGCTCCAGATGTCGTCGATAAAAGCTTCCGCTGAGCACAGCGGAAGCGGATTGCGCATCGCTCTGTTCCTCGAGGAGGAGAGCGGCAATTGGCACGTGCGCCGCCTCGCCGAGGCGCTGCGGGCGCGCGGTGCCTATGTCGTCGTCACGTCGCTGCCTCGCTGCGCCTTCGATACGCAGCTCGCAGGCGGCATCGACATTCCCGGCTTCGATGGCAGGTTGCCAGACGCAGTGTTCGTGCGCTCCATCTCGGCCGGCACGCTGGAGCAGATCACCTTCCGGCTCGGCATCCTGCACGCGCTGCGCGAGAGCGGGGTACGCGTATGGAACGACGCGCGCGCCATCGAGCGCTGCGTCGACAAGTCGGCGACGACGTTCCTGCTGCACAAGGCGGGCATACCGACGCCGCGCACCCGCACCATGGAGGGTCCCACTGGAGCCGATGACTACGTGCGTTCGGCCGCCCGGCCGCTGATCTTCAAGCCACTGTTCGGTTCGCAGGGCAAGGGCCTGCTGCGCGTCGATGATGCCGCCGGCCTCCCCTCTCCCGAGGCTGCCGACAACATCTACTATTTGCAGGACTTCGTGCCGTCGTCCGGCGTCACATTCGAGGATTGGCGGGTCATCGTCACCCGCCGTAGAGTGGTCGCGGCCATGGCCCGCCGCGCCGGCAACTGGATCACCAATGTCCACCAGGGCGGCGAGCCCAGCCCCCACATTCCAAGCGAGGAGATGGCGCGGCTCGCTGCCGGCGCGCTCGCCGCTGTGGGCGCGGACTACGCCGGCGTCGATCTCATCCGCACACCCGACGGGCGGCTGCTGGTGCTCGAGGTCAACAGCAACCCGTCCTGGCGCGGGCTGCAGAGCGTCTCCGACGTCGACATCGCCGAGACGATCATCGAGGACTTCCTCCTCGCCGTGGCCGAGCATCGGCGGGAGGCGCCAGAGCCCCGTTCCGAGCCGCGTTCCGAACCATGCCCCGCCTGAAGGAGGCGCAGATCGGCGGGTTGTTTCTCGCCGCCTGCCGCGCCGAGCTGGCCGCGCTCAAGCCCGGCAACGTTCACGTGCATGCCGGCGGTCACGGCATGGAGGTGGCGCAGTTCGAGATGAGCGCCGAAGCGGCGGCGCCGTGGGTCGCTGCACGCGGCGAGAAGGTCGGCACGCGCGTCCTGCGCGCGGTCGAGGCCTCGTTCGCAGCCGCAGGCTGCAATACTAATCTCGGCATCCTGCTGCTGTGTGCCCCGCTCGCCGCCGCGGCCGAGATGACCCTCGAAGCCGGTCTGCGCGATCGCCTGCGCGCGGTGCTTGCCTCGCTCGACGCCACTGATGCCGCCGCCGCCTATGCCGCTATCCGGCGTGCCCGTCCAGGCGGTCTCGGCGCGGCGCCCGAGCAGGATATTGCCGTGCCGCCGACCATCGGGCTCATCGAGGCGATGAACCTGGCCGCCGACCGCGACCGCATCGCCTTCAACTATTCGACGGGCTTTGCCGACATATTCGAGTTCGGATTGCCCGAGCTGCGCCGCGCGCGCGCCGAGGCGCACGATGACCAGCTAGCGATCACCACGCTCGACATGGCCTATCTTGCCCAATTTCCAGACAGCCACATTGTTCGCAAACATGGCGAATTCGTCGCCAACGAGGTTCGCCGCGAGGCCCAGGCCTTGTCGCCTTTCTGGCGCCCCGTTGCGCAACGCAACACGCTGCCAAAACTGCGCGATTTCGATGCAGACCTGAAGCGCCGCAGCGTTAATCCCGGCACCACGGCGGACCTCGTTGTAGCCACTATTTTTGCCGCTTCCATATGCGACGCCTTGGGTCCGGCAACCGCACCGTAGCCCCTTGTCTCGGGAGGGTGCCTCGCGTTATCTAGGGGCGGTGCTTAAGGCGCGCCGCTATCCGGCCAACCGGTTCGGGGACAACGTCACCGGACGCAGATAACAAAGGATAGCTTTTCGAAATTGGGCAGAACCGGTGCAGCTCGGCCTCGGCGGGGTGGCGTTGGTGCTCGTGGTGTTCATAGCTTGGGAGAAACCCCGAAATGGCCAAGATCAACAAGGTGCTCATCGGCGAGTCGCTCGTCGGTGATGGAAACGAGGTCGCCCACATCGACCTGCTCATGGGCCCGCGCGGCTCGGCCGCTGAGACGGCGTTCTGCAACGCGCTGACCAACAACAAGGACGGCTTCACGACTCTGCTCGCGGTGATCGCGCCGAACCTCCCCTGCAAGCCGAACACGATTCTCTACAACAAGGTCACCATCAAGGACGCCCGCCAGGCCGTCCAGATGTTCGGACCCGCCCAGTATGCCGTCGCCAAGGCCGTGCAGGACTCGGTCGCCGAGGGCGTGATCCCAGCCTCGGAAGCTGACGACGTCTTCATCTGCGTCGGCGTGTTCATCCACTGGGAAGCCTCCGACGACGCCAAGATCCAGGACTACAACTATCGCGCCGTGAAGGAGTCGATCGCCCGCGCCGTCGCCGGCAAGCCGACCGCCGCCGAGGTTACCGCCCAGCGCAACTCCGCTCACCATCCGTTCGGTGCGAAGACTTGAAGCGGAAACCGTCCACAGCAGGATGAAGCCCCGCCTATGAAGAGGGGTCTGCTGCAGCGATTGGGTAGACTGCTTTCTGGCCGTTGGAACGGGTAGAACCCCCGGCGCGCGGTTCTGCTCAAGCCCTTCGTGCTACGCCATCAAAGGCCGGCGATCTCCTCGAGGTCGCCGGCCTTTAACGTGCCACGATGCAACGCCGTGGCGACGAGCACGCCACTGGCGCCGGCGGCATGCAGCTTGACGATGTCGGCACGATCCCGGACGCCCCCAGCGGCATAGATGCGGCGGCTGCCGGCGCGAGTGACGATGGCCGCGATGGCAGCGATGTCTGGTCCCTCGCCCGAGCCGACACGGGCGAGTGTCATGACAATGATGCTGTCGGGCCAGTGCTGCGGTTCGTCGAGCACGATTGCTGGGCCCACGAAACTGTCGTTCCGAAAGTCGAGCGAGAGCACGTAGGCATCGCCTGGCAGCGCCCGCAGCGCGGCGATATCTTCAGGACCATGCAGGCTCTCCGTGCCGATGACCGGCGTCGCGTGCTCCTCCTCGGCGATGCGGCGCGCGGCAGCGCCGGGCGGCGTGCCGTCGTCGATCCAGAGGCGCGCCTTGGGCAGCGCGGCCGCGAGCCGGGCGGCGAGGCCGGCATCGCGACCGTGGCCCTCGATGCCATCGAGGTCGGCGACGTAAAGGATCGGAAAAGTAAACAGCGCTGCATAGCCGCGGGCGACGGCGACCGGGTCGCACCCTTGCGCCAACGGCGTCGCCAGCGGCCGGTAATCGGCGCGTTGCCCACGCACGGCGGCCACCGCCACGCCGTGGCGCACGTCGATGACCGGGATCACGTCCATGGCTAGCGTCCCGATTCCGAAGTTCGCCAGAGTTTGCTGCTGGGGCGGGGAGCGAACTTCGGAAGAAAAAGGGACACTAAAATCATATAGTTGCTAGTGTGATTCAGATCGAGAAATTCGCTCGATACCTCGCCGCTCATGATAGCAAATTTCTCGGTCATCACACTAGCTTGCCTCCGCGCGCCCCTCGTGTAACACGGCCGGGCGCGCAAGAAAGCCCAACGGCGCGAAGGTGAGCCATGGCCATCACGGCCGGATACGACGTAGGCGGCGCGCACCTCAAGGTGGCGCTCGCCGAGGGTGGCCGCGTCATCGCCGTGCGGCAGATCGCCTGCCCTCTGTGGCAGGGGCTCGACAAGCTCGACATGGCGTTCGCCGCGGCAGCGCCGCTCACCGCGCGCGCCGACATCCACGCGGCGACGATGACGGGGGAGTTGTGCGAGCTGTTCCCCGATCGGCGAACCGGCGTCGCCGCCATCCTCGACCGACTGACGGATCTGCTGGGAACCAGCTTGCGCATCTGGACGGGCCCGCGCGGCTTCGGCAGCATCGAGCACGCACACGCCGATCCGATGCACGTCGCCTCCACCAACTTTCTCGCCAGCGCCGCGCTGATCGCGCGCCACATGCCCGAGGCCCTGCTCGTCGACATGGGGTCGACGACGACCGACATCGTGGCCGTGCTCGGCGGCAGCGTCTGTGCGCGCGGCATCACCGACGGCGAGCGCCTGGCGACAGGTGAGCTCATCTACACCGGGCTGACCCGCACCGACGTTAGTGCGGTCGCCCGCACCGCCACGCTGCGCCGGCGCGCGCAGCGGCTTGCCGCCGGCGGCTTCGCCAATATGGCCGACGTGCGCCGCATCCTCGGCGAGCTGCCGGAGGGCGTCGATCAGCACGGCACGGCCGACGGCCGCGGCAAGTCGGTTGGGGAGAGCGTCGCGCGCTTGGCACGCTGCTTCGGCCGCGACGCCATCGACGCCGACCTCGAGGCCTGGCGCCGCTCGGCGCGCGAAATCGCCGAGCAGCAGATGCGCGATATCCGCGCTGCCATAGAGGAGGTCCTAGCGGCGGTGCCGTTGTCCTCACATGCACCCGTTATCGCCGCCGGCATCGGCGCGCCCGAGATCGCCACCCTGGCCAGCGAGCTCGGCCGTGCATGCCACCCGTTCGGTGCCCTCATCGAGGCGAACGATGAATGCCGCGAATGGGTGACACGGTGCGCCCCGGCCGTCGCCGTCGCCCTGCTGGCCGGGCACGGGCTAGGGGGCGACGCATTGATCTCGGTCAATGCATAATGGCGTCACGACAGCCTAGGTGGCGGCGAGGGAACCGAGAGCCGCCAAGCATGCTGATTTTCGACACCGACATCGCCTTCGAGCCCGACGAGACGGCGGTGATCTGGGGCCGCACTCCGCAGGCGCAGCGCTTCCGGCTGTGCGTGACCCGGCGCTACGCCGAGCAGGTGTGGCGCATTCGCTACAGCCAGGCCGAGGTCAGGATGAAGATCTGGCTGCACATCGAGGAACTGCGCCAGGCTGCCAGGGAAGCCCTCGCCAGCGGCAGGACCGAGCTCGTCTTGTAGAGCCCACCAAAGCCGTGCGGAACGCCTCGAGGCAACAGCGCCGGGTCGGCGCGCCAGACATCGATCCTCTCCATCCGCCAACTTCGGGCCCCCGCTTCACGCGGTCCCGCGGTCGCCCGGCGAGCAGAGGCATGATACCAAGAGCCCACATGCTGCTCCCTCGGGGGGAAACCATGCGCATAAGGGACATCTCCAGCATCGCCGTGACTTGGCTCGGGCTCACCGCCGCCGTCATCGGCGGCTATGCGACCTACCGGCAGTACGAGGATAGCGTCGCCAAGCAACTCGACGACCGCTCGAAGACCGCCATCGAATTCGTCACGCAGTTCCAGAGTGCGCATATGCTGGTGCTACGCGACAAGCTCTACAATTTCATCTTTTGCAGGGATGATTGCGCCGAGCGCCGCCCCACCCAGAGCGAGATCTTCGCGTTCGTGGAATACTTCGACGCGGTCAAGTACTGCGCCGACCGCAATCTCTGCGATGAACAAATCGTCAAGGACGTGTTCGGTCCCTACGCCACTTGGCATTGGCCATGCCTGGCCGGCGAAGTCGGCGCGGTGCGGCGCGGTGAGGCGCCGCTCGACCTTGTGCGCCCCTATGGACATGGGCTCGAGACGCTCGCCTTGAAGAACGTCGGCGCGGATCACTGCGGCAACCTCAAGCCATTGGCCACAGGGTCCAATCGCTAGCTCGATTGAGCGCCCTGCGGGCGCTGCGCGCGCCATGCGTCGATCTTCTCCATCAGCCAACCCCATGCCTCCGCTTCTCGCGGCCCGGCGGTCTTGGAGATGGCGATCTCCAGGTACTTCAGCTCCGCCTCGATCTTCTCCGGCGGCAGCATCTTCAGCCGCGTCACCAACACCGCACACTCGAGCACCGCCCCCTGCGCCCGGTTGAATCCCTGCCATGGCCTATGGCTCGCCTCGTGCACCAGGCTGCACGCATAGCGGGGGCGCTGTGCGTCTTCCGTCACCTTCACCACCGCCAGCTCCCAATGCGACACCGCATCGGCGAGCATGACGCCCGGGACGCGCGCGGCCGGGCGCGTCGGCCAGTCCTTGCGCCCCGTCACGCAGCCGGCGAACACGCGCACATCGTCGGTGTGGCTCGCCACCGCGTAGGGGACCTCGTGCAGGTTGTCGAGCGTGCGCGAGGGACGAAAGGGGGCGATGACCCAATGCTCGCCGTCCTCGATCAGCCCGAGCGGCGCGATGTGCGCCTCACCCCGCGCGTTCGTCGTCGTCACGATCGTTTCGACGATACGCGGCATCCTGCTTCTCCTTGCGGGCGGCTTTGAGGGTCGCCCCTTCGGGCGCATGCTGCGTCAGGTCTTCGGATTTCTTGTCGGCGGCGATGCCCCAATCGAGGGGGCTATCCTGCGCATAGCGCTTGCCGAGCGCCCGTGCAATCTCGGCCTT
Organism: Hyphomicrobium sp.; assembly: GCF_009026145.1. Lineage (GTDB taxonomy): Bacteria > Pseudomonadota > Alphaproteobacteria > Rhizobiales > Hyphomicrobiaceae > Hyphomicrobium_A. The sequence goes on along the minus strand of NZ_WBUE01000016.1, from coordinate 6,487 downwards.
GGCGAGCTCGTAGCCGAGGTAGAAGGCGTGCGCGCCGTCCTTCTCGACCCCGAGCTTGTCGAACAGCGCGAACGGGTCGTCGGCGACGTGATGGCCGTCGCGGTTGTAGATGTGCAGTCCGTCGGCCGCCGACTCTAAGCGATAGTTGGCGTCCTTTATCTCCTTCGCTGCCGCGCCGATTTGCTCGGGCGTGTCTGGATAGGGCCGCAGGTCGTGCAACGAAAGCAGCCCGGCATCGTAGCCCTTGGGCAGGTTGCCGTCCGCGCGCGCGCGATACATCAGGCGGCGCGCGGCGTCGTGCTCCTCGACCGTGCGCCGCGTGTGCGGCGATACCTGTACGATGAGCACGTTGCGTATGGCGAGCTCGGTGCAGATGCCGAGCAGCGCCGCGGTGACGCCCTGGCTGTCGGCATCGGTCAGCTCGGTGAGGTTGCCCGTGCCCATCAAGATCTCGACGTCGGGGCGTGCGCGGCGCAGCTGCGCGTAGCGCTCGAGCGAGGCCATGAAGCCGAAGTTGATCGGGTCGAGCACCGGATCGGCGATGTGCGGAATGCCCCTTGCCTTGCACAGATCGATGGCGCGGATGAGAGAGTTGAGGTCGCCGTGCGGCCTTGGCAGCAGCACCGGCACGCAACTGGTGCCGGCGATGGCGTCGAGGTTCGATTCATCGAGGCTGAGCACAAAGTCGGCACCGGCGCGCGCGCCGCGTCGCAGTTCCTCCACATCGCCGGAATCGACGCTCACCTTCAGCCCGGCGCGCTTCATCGCCGCGACCGTCTCCTCCAGGTGCGGAAACTTCACGTCCGGCTGGCAGCCGATGTCGACCACGTCGGCGCCCTTGCCGACCAGCTCAAGACCTTTTTCGACGAGCTTGTCGACACTCATGGCCGGCGCATCGACGATCTCGGCGAAGATGCGGATGTCGTGCTTCGATAAGTCCGGCGGCTTGCCGTCATGGCCGAAGTACTGCGGCAGGTCGATGATTTCGTCCGGCCCGCGCTCGAACGGCACCCCGTAATGCTCGGCGAGGTGCGACAGATCCATGCGGCTGCGTCCCGGCACGATCACTCGGTCGGCCTCGAGCGGCTCCTTCAGGCGGTTGCGCACGATGTTCTCGGTCATCAGCGCCGCCACCTTGATGCCGAGGTTGGCGATGCGCCAGGAGCCGTTCGGCAGCCCCATCGCCGCCACCGTCTCGGCCAGTCGCGGCTCGGCGAGACGTCCGGTCAGGAAAAGCAGCTTTTGCGCCATGTGAGCCGTGCCTCGACCGCGTCATCGCCGACGCCGCATGCGGTCATCTGTGGCGCGCGATAGCACGCCTGGCCGGGCTCCGTCGACCGGATCGATGGGGAGCGGCGAGAAGCCGAGCCAGCTCCGCCTCATCGCCGGCGCCGAGCACGCGCCAAGGGAGGCACGCACGCGCCACGATTTCGGCGAAGACCGGATCCACGACGCCGGCGCGGACGAGGCGTGTGGGCGCGGCCGATCGATCGACCCGACAGGATTTGACCAACACTACCGATGCCCCGCCAAGCCGCTCAGCAAGGCGCGCGGCCAAGCCGTCGGAAGTCGTTCTCCAGTTGGCGGTGATCTGCGTGTCCCTCGCGCTCAGCTTGAGCGGCAGCCATACCGGGATGCGGCTGTCGGCAAGTGCACGCCGCATATCAGCCAAGGTCTCCACCGGCACCAACCTGGCGTGCATGCCGGCTAGCATCATGCCCGTCTGGTGCATGGCGAGCATGGCCATGCGGTGCGCCACGGCTTGCGAGAGCCTGTGCTTCTTATAGGCCGCGCGCACCGCGTCAGCGAAGGAACCCCCGCCGGGCACGATCACGCACGAGCGTCGCGCCGCTCCGACGATCCTCAATATGGCCGCGATGCGCCGACTCTCGGCGAGGCTGCCGCCGAGCTTGACGACGGTCGGCTTGTGCAACGTGCTCACGTAGGGCGTGGGCGCACGATCTCGACGCCGACGGCGTCCGGGCCGCGCTCCAGCTTTTCCACCCGCACCAGCACCGACACGATCCGCTTGTCGTCGAGGCAGCGGTCGGCGATGCGCGCGGCGAGCGTCTCGACGAGATTGATATGCCCGGCGGCGACCACCGTCTTCACCGCTCCGACCAGATCGTCGTAGGACGGGACCTCGTTAAGGTCGTCGCCTTTCGGCGACACGCCGGCGCCGACCGAGGCTTCGATGGTGAAGCCCACCTTCTGGGTGATGCCCCGCTCCTCGTCGTAGGCGCCGATGGCGATGGGCAACACCAGGCCGCGCACGAAGATGCGATCGAGGACGACGCCGTCGCGCCGCGTGATGCTCTGCTTGCCGCTCATGCCACGTCTTTCGTCTGCCGGGGCGCCATAGCACCCGACAATGGCGCGCGGCAAGCATCGGCGAGTGCTGCATCGCAAACAGGGATAACGCGGCGCACGGCACGCACTGCCTCGGCGTCGATACTGTCCGTGCGCTCGGCCTGGCGGCACAATCCGCCACGAAAGCCGAGAACGTCGGGCGCCAACCTGAGCAGCGACGAGACGTGCTCGGCGCGCAACGATCCCGCCAGCCCGGCGAACATTCCGGCCGCATGCACGGCCGAGATGAAGCGGGCCAGCGCGTCGCTGGCGACGACGTCGGGGAGAGCGCCGCGCCGCTTGTCGGCGGTATCGAGCATCATTCCGGCCAGTCCGGCGGCGCGCGCCACAGCGACGAGATCGAGGTCGACGCCATGATCGACCAGCAGCACGCCGACGAGGCGGACCTCGCCCAGGGCGAGACTGCCGAGCCGCTCCAGCATAGGCTCCGCCCCGGCAACCTTGCTGAGACCGACCTTAACGATGTCGGCCCCCGCTGCCGCCATGCGCACAACTGCATCCGCGCTCGCCTCCACATCATCACTGGGATCGCCGATCGTCGCGCTCACCGGCACGTGGCGTGGCACGCAGGCGCGGATCGCCGCGACGGCCGCGGGCGGCAACGCGCCCAGCGCGCCGGCGGCGGGGTTCTTCGCGTCGATAATGTCGGCGCCGAGCGCGGCGACGAGGCGCGCCTCGCGCTCATCCATCACGCTGGCAAGCATTCTCGCCGTCGGGCGCACGTGTTCCATCAATCTTGCTGAGATCTAAGCTTCGCCGAAGATGCGCCGCTGCTCCGCCCGCACCTTTTCGCGGTCGGTCCGGTCGACCACCGAGAGCCGCACCGGAACATCCTGGGCGATAGTTGCAGCTCCGTTCGACAGGCGCAAGATGCGGGTGCCGAGCATCACGGCCTCGGGGCGGTCGTGGGTGACGAAAAGCACCGTCGTCGGCCGCCTCGACCACAGTTCGACGAGCAATTCGCGCAGGCCCTGGGCGGTCGGATCGTCGAGAGAAACGAACGGCTCATCCATCAGCAAGAGCTCGGGCTCCAGCACGAAGGCGCGGGCCAGCGCCACACGGCGTTGCATGCCGAGCGAGATCATCTCCGGATACGCGTTTGCGGCGTCCGTGAGGCCGACGCGCTTCAGCATCTCGGGGATGTTGGCGAGGCGCGGGTCGCCCGGCGGGAGGGTCAGCGCGACGTTCTCGTAGACGGTCCGCCATGGCAGCAGTCGCGGCGTCTGGAACACGAAGGCGAGACGGTCGTTGTTGCCGCCGAAGTCGATCGCCCCCTCGTACTCCTTGTCGAGCCCGGAGATGATGTTGAGCAGCGTCGACTTACCGCCGCCGGAAGGCCCGGTGATGACGACGAACGAGCCCGGCTCCACTTGGAACTCGACGTTCTTGAGCACGAGGTTTTCCGGCCGCCCCCCGACGGCGGGGAACACCTTCCTGTCGACCCGAACCGTCAGCGGACGCTTCAGCGGCGCCATTTGCTGGCCCTCGCGATGAGCGGCTGCAGGATCGCCATCTCGATGATCTGCACGACCACGATAAAGGCGAGTGCATACGACAGGATCATCGGCACGTCGAACAGCTGAAAGGCGATGTTGAGCTGATGACCGACGCCGTCGGAGCGGCCGAAGGCCTCGACCACGAGCACGATCTTCCACACCAGCGCCAGCCCCGACCGCGCCGCCGCGGCGAAAAACGGCGCCAGCTGCGGCACCGTCACATGGCGCAGCGTCTTCCACCAGCCGAAGCGGTAGATCTGCGCCATCTCGTTGAGGTCTTTCGACAGGGCGCGCGCGCCCTCGCGCATGGTGACGGCGACGTTGGGGATCTTGTTGACCGCGACGGCGGTGATGGCCGCCACCTCCGTCAGCCCGAACCAGATGTAGCAGAGGACGATGATGACGAGCGCGGGCAGGTTGAGAAAGAAGATCAGCCAGGCGTCGAAGAAGCGGTCGGCCAAGGGATAGCGTCCGAGCGCCAAACCGATGGCCGAGCCGATGAACATGGCGACGATGAAGCTGAAGGCGACGCGGGTGAGGGTGGCGGCGATGTTGCCCCACAGCTCCCCGGCCTCGGCCTCGCGCACCATGACGTCGAAGACGGTCATCGGCCCAGGCAGGTAGCGGCTCTGGGCGATGACCGCGGCAAGCTCCCACAACCCGACGAGGGCAAGAAGTGAGATCAACGACCAGCCGAGGCGCCCGACCTTGAAGCCGCGCGCCGGCGCGTTAACTGCCTGCCGCATGGAACAGCTTGGGATCGAACTGCGTGTCACTGCCGAGCAACTGCGCACCGCCGATGTCAACCAGAACCTGCGTCAGCTTCTCCGCCGAACGCGTCTCGGCCCCCGTCCAGGGGGTCGGAATGCCGGCGCGATAGTACGCCTTGATGGCGGCGAACTCGGCATCGCTTTCCGGCCGCACCAGATGGCGTATGCGGTCCCAGGCCGCGTCCGAGGTGGCGAGCACGGCGTTGCCCTGCTCCACGGCGGAAAGGAACGTGGCGATCTCTGTCCCCTTCTTGGCTTCGGTCTCCTCGCGCCAGATGAAGCCGACGAGTGAAGGCACAGGGGCGATGCCGAGCGCCTTCAGCACGTCATCCATCTCGATGATGGCCCGGTAGTTGTCACCCTGTAGCCGCGCGGCGTAGGTCCAGAAATTGAGCACGGCATCGAGACGCCCAGAGCGCGTCTCCTCGGTGAGCAGCGGCGCGGCGCCGTAAGAAGGCAGCGCCAGCTGGGCGATATCGGTACCCAGCTCCTTGCGCGAGTAGGCGCGCAGCAACAGCCAGCTCTTGTCGATGGCGCCGCCGGCGACGCCGAGTTTTTTGCCCTTGAGGTCGCCGAGCTTCTGGATGGGTGAGTCGGGCGGCACCATGACGGCCCCGAGGGCGGAAGAGTAGGGAGCGAACTTGACGTGCTCGCCCAACGCCCGCTGGCGCAGTGCCCACGGCCAGTCGCTGACGATGACATCGGCCTCGCCGGAGAGCAGTGCTACGGGACCCGCCTGATTGGTCGCCACCTCGACGACGGTGATATTGACGCCGGCCTTGTCTGCCAGTCCCTCAGCGCGGATCGTCTCGAGCAGCCAGCTCAACGAGCCGAACTTCAGTGAAGCTACCCGCAGCGTGCCGGCAGCGCTGGCGCGCTGCAGCGGCAGCCCGAAGCCCGCTAGCGCGGCGGCACCACCGGCAAGCATGAGGCGGCGGCGGTCGATCATTTCGCACCTCTGTCAGCATATAACCGGCGGTCGACGATGTAGTTCACCGCCCGCAACCACATCTTGTCGGTGTTGCCGTAGATTTCGCTCGACCCCTGGTGGATCACCTTTTGGTTGGCGACGTCGCGCACGTAGATGCTGACGGTGAACAACACGTCGGAGGCCTTGCGCACTGTACCGATAAACGCGATGTCGGCGCCGACTTTCTTGGCGAGATCGTCCTCGCAGCCGTTGCACTTGTACATCGGCGACTTGTCTTCGATGTCCTTCGCTATGGGGGTGCGGTCCACCACCTCGTAACGACCGCTGTCCCTGACTAGCTTCGTCAGCTCATCGGTGATGATCTCGAGGCGCCGCTTGTCCTCGGGGTCGAGGCCTTTCGGCATCAAGCCAATCTCGAACTGCTGCTGCTGGTCGATGAGGTCGAACGGGAAGATGATCGCCTTCTGTCCGGCCAGGACGGCGGCCGGAGACAGCGCCAGGGCCAACAGGAAGATGACAAACCGTTTAGCAATCAAGACGTTTCCCCTGGACGCAGGTGCCGCGTTCGCCGCTGCTTAGAGTGTTATAGTGTTAGGGGTTAGGTGTGCCGAACAGGGGGGCAATTGCAAGGGGGTTATTGCCACGTGGCAGCGCGGCAAAGGTCACAAGTACGCGAGTAAAATCGGGAGACCTTGACAAGGGAGGTACCCCATACCCTTTTACTGCAACAAAGTAACAGACCGGCCGATAAGAAAAGCTAAGGTGTAGCTCGCGTCTTCAGCGAGCCGGGCGGCCAAGGAGGAAAAGGCTTGATGGCAACAGGCAAAGCCGAGCGGCGCTGGCGTGGCAGCCTGCCGAGCACAAATCCGCGTGGTGGCGTGCTGCTGGCCTGCCTGGCAGCGATGGCGTTGTGGCCGTCG
>NZ_WBUE01000061.1 GCF_009026145.1 Hyphomicrobium sp. | reverse complement strand
CCCCAACCCTCCCCCACGAGGGGGGAGGGAGTTCCTCCGGCGCAAGGCATCGCGCCGGAGGTCGCAGGCACCGAGACCGCCACCCAGACCATGCGTGAGGCCCTGCGCGACGCCATGGCCGAGGAGATGCGCCGCGATCCCAACGTGTTCCTGATGGGCGAGGAGGTCGCCCAGTATCAGGGCGCCTACAAGGTGAGCCAGGGTCTGCTCGACGAGTTCGGCCCCAAGCGCGTGATCGATACGCCCATCACCGAGCAGGGATTTGCCGGCATCGGCGTCGGCGCGGCCATGGCGGGCCTCAAGCCCATCGTCGAGTTCATGACCTGGAACTTCGCCATGCAGGCGATCGACCAGATCATCAACTCCGCCGCCAAGACGCTCTATATGTCCGGCGGCCAGCTCGGCTGCCCGATCGTCTTCCGCGGCCCCAACGGCGCCGCCGCCCGCGTCGCCGCCCAGCACAGCCAGTGCTTCTCCGCCTGGTATGCGCATGTGCCCGGCATGAAGGTCGTGGCGCCTTCCAATCCTGCCGACGCCAAGGGCCTCCTCAAGGCGGCGATCCGCGATCCCAATCCGGTGCTCATGCTCGAGAACGAGATCCTCTACGGCAGCTCCGGCCCCGTGCCCAAGATGGACGACTGGTTGGTGCCGATCGGCAAGGCCAAGGTTGTGCGCGCCGGCAGCCACGTGACGATCGTCTCCTTCGCCCGCGGCATGGTCTATGCGCTCGACGCCGCCGGCCAGCTCGCCGGGGACGGCATCGAGGCCGAGGTGATCGACTTGAGGACGCTGCGTCCGCTCGACCTCGCCACCGTGATCGAATCCGTCAAGAAGACGAACCGGCTCGTGACGGTGGAAGAGGCCTGGCCGGTGTGCTCGGTGGGCTCCGAGATCTGCGCCCAGGTGGCGATGCAGGCCTTCGACTATCTCGATGCCCCGCCGGCCAAGGTGACGGGTGCGGACGTACCCATGCCCTATGCCGCCAATCTGGAGCGTCTGGCGCTGCCGAGCAGCGAGCAGGTGGTGGAGGCCGTCAAGAGCGTCTGCTACGCGTGAAGGAGGCTGGCCCCATGGGTTGGACGGAGCGATTCTTGCACACGGCCTTCTACGCGAACGTGGATGCGGACGACCTGCTCCGCCATGTGTGGGGCGGCCCGGGCGCGCGGCTGCGGCAGCTCGACAAGCCGTTGCCCTTGGATCGTTCGCCGGATTTCCTGCTGGTCTGCGGAGAGGAGGTTCTCGGCCGTCTCTGGGACGATGAGGACGAGAGCGACTTTCCCTGGAACATCTGCCTGTTCGAGCCGGGCCCGGCGTTCGGGCAGGCGCGCGCGCTGTTCGAACGCCTTCAGCGGGCCATCGAGGCCGGGCGCTACGATGAGGCGCGTGAAGCCGGCGGCGAGATCGAGCATCGCGACATCAGGGTGGTGCTCGTCGACATGCCGGCCACGCCGGATCTCGCCATGGGCCTGCAGATTGCCGGGCGGTGGGCGTGGTTCCGCAACCGGCCTCGGAGCATGCGAGGCTAGCTGCGGGTGGAGGCGATGACGACAACGTTCCGCGGAACCTGCCATTGCGGCGCCATCCGCGCCGCGCTCGAGGCCAGCAAGCCGGCCGCCGAGCTGCAGGTGCGCGCGTGCCAGTGCTCGTTCTGCACGCGCCATGGGGCCATGACGGTGTCCGATCCGGCGGGTCGCGCGCTCATCGAGAGCGATCGGGGCGCGCTCACCACCTACCGGTTCGCAACGCGCACGGCGACGAGCCTGTTGTGCGCGAAATGCGGGATGTACGTCGGCGTCGTCCTCGAGGAGGGCGGCAGGACCTGGTCCGCTCTCAATGTGCGCGGCCTTGCCATTCCCCAATTTGCCGGCCGCATCGCGGAGCCCGTCGTCTACGAGGACGAGACCGCGAGCGCGCGCATTGCGCGCCGCAAGGCCAAGTGGACACCGACGCAGATCAGCTATGCCGATTGAAGAAAAGCGCTTCGCAGGTTGCCGGTTTCGGCTATGCGTGATGGATAGACTGTAAGCGCTTTCACCAAAGGAAGAGAGCCAAGGACATGCCGACCGAGATCCTGATGCCCGCTCTGTCCCCCACCATGGAGGAGGGCAAGCTCGCCAAGTGGCTGGTCGAGGAAGGGCAGCAGATCAAGCCCGGCGACATCATCGCCGAGATCGAGACCGACAAGGCCACCATGGAGGTGGAGGCGGTCGAGGAGGGCAAGATCGCAAAGCTGCTGGTGGCTGCGGGCACCGAGGGCGTGAAGGTCAACACGCCCATTGCCGTTCTCGATGGCGAGATGCCGGCTGCCGCCAAACCCACCGCCCCCAGTTCCCCTC
>NZ_WBUE01000015.1 GCF_009026145.1 Hyphomicrobium sp. | reverse complement strand
GCCGAGGAGGGCGCGGCGCTGGCCGCTCGCGCCCCCATCGACCTCAGGGTGAACACGCTGAAGGGGACACGGGAGAAGGTCGTCAAAGCGCTCGAGCGCTACGGCGCGGCGCCGACCCCGCTCGCCCCGACCGGCGTGCGCGTCCCCGCGCCGGAGGGCGCCCGAAAGGCCCTGCATCTGGAAGCCGAGGCGGCGCACGGCAAGGGCTGGTTCGAGGTGCAGGACGAGGGCTCGCAGCTCGCCGCGCTGCTGGCCGGTGCCGCTCCGCGCATGCAGGTCCTCGATTTGTGCGCCGGTGCCGGCGGCAAGACGCTCGCGCTCGCCGCGACCATGCAGAACACGGGCCAGATCTACGCCTACGACGCCGACAGGAAGCAGCTGCGCCCCATATTCGAACGCCTGAAGCGCGCCGGCGTGCGCAACGTGCAGGTGCTGGAAGCGGGGAACGAGGAAGCGCTCGCGGCGCTGGGGCCGCGCTTCGACCTGGTGCTGGTCGATGCCCCATGTACGGGCTCGGGCACCTGGCGCCGCAAGCCGGATGCCAAGTGGCGCGTAAGGCCCGCCAACATTCCCGAGCGCCAGGCCGAGCAGGCCCGCGTCCTCGACCTCGGCGCCAGCCTGACCAAGCCGGGCGGCGCGCTGGCCTACGTGACCTGCTCGGTGCTCCCGGAGGAGAACCGCGACCAGGTCGAAGCCTTTCTCGGTCGCCACGGGGAGTTCGCGGTCGAGCCGTTTACCACGGCCTGGGCCGAGCGCATCGGCGCAGTGCCGCCACGTTCCGCCGACGGCCGCGACGACACTCTGCAGCTCACGCCGGCGCGGCACGGCACTGACGGATTCTTCATCGCGCTAATGCGCCGACACCGTCCTTGATCGACGAGCGACGCTGCGGAGGCGGAAAAAGCGAAGTTGCCTCTTGCAAAGTCGCAATTGGCAAATAAGTTCGCCGACTATCGAGGCCAGAGGGGCCTGTAGTTTTGTTCGGCCGATCGCCGGCTGATGGGGGCAGAAGCGGCCCTGAGCCAGAGCGCGGCCCTTTGAGGACGAACGTCCATCATGGCGTCAGTTGCCAAGGCGAAGCGCCCCAGGCGCCCTACGCCGCGCTCGTGCCTCGGCCCCGTTGCGGACCTTGAGGCGCATCTTCCCGCCGAGTGGTGGCGCAAGCTTTTCAACGCTCTCTACGTCAAGACCGACGGCGATGTCGTCGAGAACGTGGAGAACACGCGTCGCGATGTCGACTTCATTCTCGCCGCCGCGCCGGTGCAGCCGCACAGCCAGATCCTCGACCTCTGTTGCGGGCAGGGGCGGCACTGCCTCGAGCTGGCGCGCCGCGGCTTCAAGAACGTCACCGGCGTCGACCGCTCGCGCTACCTCGTGCGCCTGGCCAAGAAGCGCGCGCAATCGGAGCGGCTGCAGGTCGTCTTCAAGGAAGGCGATGCGCGCAATCCGCGCCTGCCCGAGACCAGCTTCGATTGCGTTGCCATCATGGGCAACTCGTTCGGCTACTTCTCCAACAAGCAGGACGACGAGAAGGTGCTGACCGCGGTCGGCAAGATTTTGCGCCCGTCCGGTCAGCTCGTGCTCGACATCACCGACGGCGCCTACATGGCCGATCACTTCGAGCGCCGCTCCTGGGAGTGGATCGACGAGCACCATTTCGTGTGCCGCGAGCGCTCGCTCTCGGGTGATCGCGAACGGCTCATCTCGCGCGAGGTGATCGTCCACGACGAGCTGGGCGTCATTGCCGATCAGTTCTATGCGGAGCGCCTTTACACGCGCGAGAGCATTGCCAGGCTGCTCGAGAAGACCGGCTTTCGTAATGTGCGCCACCACGGCAATGCCGAGGCGCTGTCGGATCGCGACCAGGATCTGGGCATGATGGCGCGGCGCCTGCTGTTGTCGGCCGATGCGCCGGCGCTGCTGCGCAAGCCGCGCGGCAAGGTGCAGCAGATCGACGTGACCGTCGTCATGGGCGATCCGCGCCTTCCCGATACGGTGAAGCGTGGGGGCGCCTTCAACCCCGAGGACCACGACACCATCCGACGCCTGAAGGACGCCCTGTCGGAGCTGCCGGCCTACAAGTTCCGCTACCTCGACAACCACGCAACGCTCGACCGCGATCTTTCCGAGCTGCGCACCGACCTCGTGTTCAATCTGTGCGACGAGGGCTTCAACAACGACCCGTTCAAGGAGCTGCACGTTCCGGCGATGCTCGAGTCGCTCGAGCTGCCGTACACGGGAGCCGGACCGTCGGCGCTCGCCGCCTGCTACGACAAGGGGCTGGTGCGTGCCGTCGCCCTGACGCTCGATGTGCCGGTGCCGCTCGAGACGCACGTTCGGCCCGGCGATCAGGGTGCGACGCTGCCGTCGGTGTTCCCGGCGCTGCTGAAGCCAAACTACGGCGACAGCTCGCAGGGCATCACCAAAGACGCTGTCGTCCGCAACGAGAAGGCGCTGCTCGACTACCTCGAGCGCTTGCGGGTGGCCTTCCCCAAGCGGCCGATCCTGGTGCAGGAGTATCTGACTGGCGCCGAGTACTCGGTGACGCTGGTCGGCAACCCCGACCAGGGCCTGCGCGCGTTGCCGATTCTCGAGGTCGACTTCTCCAAGCTCGATCCGAAGTTGCCGAAGATCCTCGGCTATGAATCGAAGTGGGAGCCCGACAGCCCCTACTGGACGCAGGTATCCTATCACGAGGCCGAGCTGTCCGAGCTGCAGCAGCAGCAGCTGGTCGAGCACTCGGCGCGCCTGTTCGAGCGGCTCGGCTGCCGCGACTATGCGCGCTTCGATTTCCGTGCCGACGCCAAGGGCGAGATCAAGCTGCTCGAGGTCAACCCCAATCCCGGCTGGTGCTGGGACGGCAAGGTCAACCTCATGGCGGGCTTTGCCGGCATGCGGTACTCGGAGCTGCTCGGGCAGATTCTCGGAGCGGCGGTGGAACGCCTGTCGATCGTCGGCAAGAGCGCCGCCCCGCAGGTCGAGGCGGCACAGTGACGAGATACTCGGGGCTGTTGGTATTTCTCGCGCTTGTCGCCGGCGCGGCGTACTTCGGCATGACCTACCTGCCGGGACCCTTCTACGCCGCGCTGCAGAAGCCGGATTGGACTCCCCCTGACACCGTGTTTCCACCCGTGTGGGCGGTGCTCTACGTGATGATCGCCATCGCGGGCTGGATCGCCTGGCGCGCGCAGGGCTTTGGACCGCTATTGTGGCTGTGGCTTCTGCAGCTCTGCCTCAACGGCGCCTGGTCGTACCTGATGTTCGGCGAGAAGCAGATCACCTCGGCGCTCATCGACATGGGCGCGCTGTGGCTGGCGATCCTCGCCTTCATCGTCCTCGCCTGGCCGGTCCGCCGCTCCGCTGCGCTGCTGTTCGTGCCGTATTTTCTGTGGGTTTCTTTCTCGGCGGCGCTGAATTTCGAGCTCTGGCGCCTCAACGGCTGACCCACCCGCGCTGTGCGCCTCGACCCGGCGCTGCTAGAGTTCGCCAGCAGCTTAGGGGGGCGCCTATGATTCTGCACACAGGGAGCTCAGCGTCGACCGGCGCCACGATGAGCGTGTGCGCCGATTGCGGTGCGCCGGCGGGCAGCAATTTCTGCTCTTCCTGCGGTGCCGACCTGCGCGCAAGCTCGCTTGGATTTCTCGGTCAGGCGGCGGCCCCCGTTCGGCGCAGCTTCCCGGCCGTCTATCTCAAGATCCTGCGCGCCCCCGTACGCCAGACGACCGACTTTGCCGAGGACCCAAGCTATCGCGGGTACCTCTCGTTCGCGCTCACCGGCATCGCGCTCTACTGCCTGCTGTTCGTGCCGGTCGTGATGCGCGTCGTCGTCCCCATGAACGGCACGCCGGTCAGCGAGAGCATGCAGACGCTGATGAAGGTGCTGTCGCAGGTCGGCATCTACGTCGGCATGGCTATCACCTTCGCGCTTGCCTACGCGCTGTTCCGCTATTTTGCCGCCGTGAAGCGGCCATTCCATGCCTACTTCAAGCTCTACTGCCTGGCTTTGGGCTTCGTCGCTCCCGTCTATGGCGCTTACGAGTTCCTCGTGCGCGTCATGCTCGGCGGCATCGGCATGTCCTCCTTCGGGGGGCCGATGACGGAAGCCGATTGGCTCACACCGTCGGCGCTCGCCTCGGTCGCGCTGGCGCTGCTGCTATGGGCCTACTTCGTAGCTATTCACCGCCGCTTCTGGAGCATGCCGATTTGGAAGGCGACGGCGCTCTATCTCCTCGCCTCGATCGTATCGAACAAGGTCGGCTTCTGGCTCATGTGGTGGGTCGGGTTCTATACGGCGCGCGTGCTCACCGCCGCGGGCATCGTGACGATCTGACCGCGACTACCGGCATCAGGCGGCGACGGTCGCCAGATCGTCCTCCACCACCCACGGGCGCGAATGCCCGCCCGCGGCGCCGTGCTCGGCAAGAATGGCCTCGAACTCGGCGCGTGGGATGGAACGGAAGCCCATGGCATCGATGGTCGCCGTGAAGTCTTTGCCGTCGTTGAGCACGAAGCCCCACTTGGCGAGATGATAGTTGAGGCAAGCAAAGCCCATCTTCGAGGTGTTGCTCTCGCGGCTGAACTGCGATTCGGTGTAGAATACGCGCCCGACGGCGATGCCGTACCCGCCGCCCACGAGACGCCCGTCGACGCTCCAGACTTCGAACGAGTGGGCGAACCCGAGGTCGTGCAGGGCGGCGTAAAGGCGCATGATCTGCGGCGTGATCCAGGTGAGCTGCGGTCGGCCCTTGCGCGGCTCGGCGCAGGCTTTGATCACCTCGTCGAAGGCTTCATCGAAGGTCACGCGAAGTTGCGTCTTGCGCATCTCGCGACGCAGGCGCTTGCCGATGTGGTGCTCGCCGAGGAACAGCACCATGCGCTCGCTGCGCGTCCACCATTTCAGCGGTCCCACGTGGCACCAGGGAAAGAAGCCGCGCCGTGCCGCGGTGATGATGCGCTCGGGCGTGATATCGCGCGCGACGCCGGCGAAAGTGTCCGGGCGCGCATGCGCGGTCGCGCTGCTGGGCAGCGGCGTCCCGCCGCGGGCCATGTCGACCGCCGTGTGCCAGATCAGGAACGGTAGGTCGGCGATGCGCTTGGGATGGCAGGCATAGGCGGTGCCCATCAGCCAGCGCAAGAGCTTGGCTTTCGGGCTCTCGCGGAACAAGCGCCGGCGGCGCGCGGCCGGGCTCTCCTCGTCTTCCTCGGCGATGATCTCCAGGAACGATGCGGCGACGTTGGCCAACGGCTTTCCTCCCAACAGCGGCCGACGCATTGCCATGCGCGCCGGGCCCGGAAACTGCCCGCCAGGGGCTTACCAAACTCCAAACAAGTCGCGTGCCATCGCCGGCGACGCCGAGGATGGTTGCTCGGTAGGGTTAATGGGGGCGGGGATTCAGCTCATGCAATCGGCGGCGCGCTTGAGCAAGAGGGCGCGCTCGCGCTCGTTTTGCGTCATCGCCGCCGCGCGCTCGAACTCGGCCCGCGCCTCCTCGGCGCGTCCGAGCTTGGCGAGAAGGTCGCCGCGCACGCTCGGCAACAGGTGGTAGTCCTTGAGCAGCGGCTCGGCGGTCAGCGCGTCGACCACCCGCAGCCCGGCGTCGGGGCCGAACAGCATGGCGAGCGCCACGGCGCGGTTGAGTTCCACGATCGGCGACGGCATGACCTCGCCCAGCTCCCCATAGAGCCCGACGATGCGCGCCCAGTCCGTCTCCTCGGCGGTGCGCGCGCGGGCGTGGCAAGCGGCGATAGCGGCCTGCAGTGCATAGGGACCGGGGGCGGAGTGCAGCGCCTGCGAGCGCTCGAGCGCGGCGAGGCCGCGGCGGATCAAGAGCTGGTCCCAGCGGGCGCGGTTCTGATCGAGCAGCAGCACCGGCTCGCCGTCCGGGCCGCGGCGCGCGGCAAGGCGTGAGGCCTGCAGCTCCATGAGCGCGACGAGGCCGTGCACCTCCGCTTCCGCACGCGCCAGCTCGGCGAGGATGCGGCCCAAGCGCAGCGCCTCCTCGCACAGCTGCGGGCGCATCCAATCACCGCCCGCCGTGGCCGCGTAGCCTTCGTTGAAGATAAGGTAGATCACGGACAGCACCGAGGCGAGGCGCTCGCCCAGCTCGGGGCGGCGCGGCACCTCGAATGGAATGCGCTTTTCGGCCAGCGTGCGCTTGGCGCGCACGATGCGCTGGGCGATGGTCGGCTCCGGGACCAGGAAGGCGCGCGCGATCTCCTCGGTCTTGAGGCCGGCGACCAGCCGCAGCGTCAACGCCACCTGCGCCTCCTTGCCGAGCACCGGATGGCAGGCGGTGAACATGAGGCGCAACAGGTCGTCGCCGATGTCGTCGTCCAACGCAGCATCGAGGTCCGGCATCCGACCCTCGCCGTCCGAGGTTAGCTCGTGCTCCAGCTCGGTATGCTTGCGGTCGATGAGCTTGGCGCGCCGGAAGCGGTCGATGGCGCGCCGCTTGGCGGCGGCCATGAGCCAGGCGCCGGGCTTGTCGGGGATGCCGGACCGCGGCCATTGCTCGAGCGCGGATACGAGCGCGTCCTGCGCCAGCTCCTCGGCGAGACCCACGTCATGCACCATGCGGGCGAGACCGGCTATGAGCCTCGCCTGCTCGATCCTGAAGACCGCGTCGATGGCGGATTGTGTATCGGTAGCCGTCACGGCTACCGATACCAGCATCTGCAATCCCTCGGTGCAAGCTAGGGCGAGCTAACGCAACGAGATCTGCATGCCAGCCGGACGCGCGGCTTTCGGCTAGGCCGCCCCTATGGTCTTGCAGCATCGTAGGCGCGTTGAAGCTCGCCAATGTCGTACCTCCTCATCTGAAGGAGGGCCTTGGTCGGTCCTAGCGCTGTGGCATGCAGGGCTGGGAATTCGGATCGCAACCGGCGCCGTCGAACATCTGGCGCACTTCGGCCTCGCCCTCCCACTCGGGCCAGTGCTCCTTGTGGAGATTCATGAAGCGCTTTCCCCACTCCAGCGCCTCCTCTTTCGAGCTGACCTGGAACACCGCATAGCCGCCGATGACCTCCTTGGCCTCGCTGAATGGGCCATCGGTGATGGTCAGCTTGCCGTCTGCGAGGCGAAGGCGAAAGCCGGCCGCGGTCGGCAGCAAGCCGCCCATGTCCACCATCGCGCCGGCTTTAATGGCCTCCTCGCTGAGCCTGCTGATCGCCTCCATGAGCGCCTGCGGCGGAGGACCTTGGCGATAGTCTTCAGCGGATTTCACAATCGACATGAATCGCATGTCATTCTCCCGTCATTCGGTTGAAGAGGCGGAGCGGATCAAGCCCGCCCCGCTATCACGTCGAACGGCGCCTCTTAGAATCGACACGCCGTCCGAATTTCTTTCGTCACGACTTGAGCTGCTGATCGAGGCGGCGATGGTGCTCGATGGCTTCGCTCTCGCCGAAGTCCTCCATCTCGAACAGCTGGCGGATCTCGATCTCGCCGCCCTCGTTGTGCGGATTGGGGCCGCGCTTGATCCATTCGACGCATTCGGCCAGAGACTTGCACTGCAGGATCCAGTAGCCGGCCACCAGCTCCTTGGTCTCCGCGAACGGCCCGTCGACCACCGTCCGCTTGTTGCCGGAGAAGCGCACGCGGGCGCCCTTGGAGCTCGGCTGCAGGCCGTTGCCGTCGAGCATGACGCCGGCCTTGACCATCTCCTCGTTGAACTTCGCCATGGCACCGAGCAGCTCCTCGGAAGGCATCTTGCCGGCTTCGGAATCCTTCGTCGCCTTGACCATCACTATGAATCGCATCGTCGTTCTCCCTTGAGTTCGGTCTATGAGCCTGAGATGTCTGGCTCTGTTGTCACGTCGAACGGCAATCCACGAGATCGACACGGCGCGCGTATTCTTCTCGTGGTGCTTCGGGCTACTTGTGCGCGCCGCCGACGCCCATTTCGCGGAAGCGGTCCAGGCCCTCGGCAGGCTCGAAATCGTCGAGCTCGTACAGCTGGCGCACCTCGATCTCGGCTGGCTTGCCTTCGCCCATGGGGTTGGGGAAGCGCCGCGTCCACGCCAGGGCTTCTTCCCTCGACTTGACCTCGATGACCGTGTAGCCGGCGATGAGCTCCTTGGCCTCGGTGAAGGGCCCGTCGATCACGGTGCGCTTTTCGCCCGAGTATTGGATGCGCCAGCCCTTGGAGCTCGGCTGCAGCCCCGAGGCCTCCCGCAGGATGCCGGCCTTCTGCATCTCCTCGTGGTAGGTCGCCATGTCCGAAAAGAGCTTCTCGTATTCCTCTCCGGTGGGGAAAATGCCCGCTTCGGTGTCCTTCGTGGCCTTCACCATGATCATGAAACGCATGGTCTTTCTCCTTGGCATGGGAGCCGGGGCGATCCCCGCTCTGCAGACACGTCGAACGGGCCCGATTGGAATCGACATGGCGAAGCGAATTTTTTGGGGCGCGCAGTAAATCGCCTGCGAATCGCGGCACCTGTGCGCCTTGACGCTCCTACGGGCGGGTGATCTATGGGGCCGCTCAGGGCATTTACCTTGGAGCTTCCGTGACCAATCCTGTCACCGACACTGACACAGTCCTCATCATCGACTTCGGCAGTCAGGTGACGCAGCTCATCGCGCGCCGCGTGCGCGAGGCGGGCGTCTACTCGGAGATCGTGCCGTTCAGCGAGGCCGAGGCGGCCATGGCGCGCCTGAAGCCGAAGGCGTTGGTGCTGTCCGGCGGCCCCGCTTCGGTGACGGCCGAGGGCTCGCCGCGGGCGCCGCAGAGCGTCTTCTCGAGCGGCCTGCCGATCCTCTCGATTTGCTACGGCCAGCAGACGACCGCCGTGCAGCTCGGCGGCGTGGTGGAAGGTGGCCACCCGGCCGAGTTCGGCCGCGCCGAGGTGGAGATCAAAGAGCCGAGCGCCCTGTTCGACGGCATCTGGCAGGTCGGCAAGCGCTATCCGGTGTGGATGAGCCACGGCGACCGCGTCACGCGCCTGCCCGAAGGCTTCACCGTTAAGGCGACGAGCGAGAATGCGCCGTTCGCGGTGGCGACCGATGAGCAGCGGCGCATCTATACGACCATGTTCCACCCGGAGGTCGTGCACACGCCGGACGGTGCGAAGCTATTGTCGAACTTCGTGCACAAGATCGCCGGCCTCAAGAACGACTGGACGATGGCGCACTTCCGCACCGCCGAGGTGGCGAAGATCCGCGCGCAAGTCGGCAAGGCCCGCGTCATCTCTGGGCTGTCGGGCGGCGTCGACAGCGCCGTCGCCTCGGTGCTGATCCACGAGGCGATCGGCGACCAGCTCACCTGCATCTTCGTCGACCACGGCCTGTTGCGGCAGAACGAGGCCGAGGAGGTCGTGCGCCTGTTCCGCGGGCACTACAACATCCCGCTCGTGCATGTTAACGCGCGCGAGCGCTTTCTTGCCGCGCTTGCCGGCAAGACCGACCCCGAGCAAAAGCGCAAGACCATCGGCGCGCTGTTCATCGACGTGTTCGAGGAGGAGGCGAGGCGGCTCGGCGGCGCCGATTTCTTAGCGCAAGGGACGCTCTATCCCGACGTCATCGAGAGCGTGTCGTTCACCGGCGGTCCGTCGGTGACCATCAAGTCGCACCACAACGTCGGCGGCCTGCCCGAGCGCATGAACTTGAAGCTGGTCGAGCCGCTGCGCGAATTGTTCAAGGACGAGGTGCGGGCGCTCGGGCGCGAGCTGGGATTACCTGAGCATTTTGTCGGCCGGCATCCGTTCCCGGGCCCCGGGCTCGCCATCCGCATTCCCGGCGAGGTGACGGAGGAGAAGCTCAATATCCTGCGCCAGGCGGACGCCATTTACCTCGAGGAAATCCGCAAGGCGGGCCTCTACGATCAGATCTGGCAGGCGTTTGCGGTGCTGCTGCCCGTGCGCACCGTCGGCGTCATGGGGGATGCGCGTACCTACGACTACGTGTGCGCGCTGCGCGCCGTGACCTCGACCGACGGCATGACGGCCGACTATTACGACTTCCCGCACTCCTTCCTCGGCCCGACGGCGACGCGCATCATCAACGAGGTGCGCGGCATCAACCGCGTCGTGTACGACATCACCTCCAAGCCGCCAGGCACCATCGAGTGGGAGTGAGCATATAGCCGGATCACTCGCCAGTTACGGCTCTGCTCAGCGTGGCACGAGACGCACTATCGGTCAGGGTTGACCTCAGGTTCGTCGCTTCCCTCCAGTTTATCTCGCAGCGCCGTGATGACACGGTGGACGGTTTCCAGATCCTTGACCGCGAGCCCGTCCGCGAGGCTGTTGACCCAAGGGGCCTGCAGCTCCATGGCAGCCTCGAAAGTCCGTCTTCCCTTGTCGGTCAGGACAACGAGCTGCGCCCGCCGGTGATGCGGGTTGGCCTCGAACGCGACCAGCTCTTCCTTGTGCAGGTCGTTGATGATCCGCTGCACGTTTTGGCGATTGGCGCCCATGTCGCGCGCGAGCCACGCGACCGGCTGCGGGCGTTCGGCGGCGACGATGGCGCCGAGGATCTGCCAGCGCGCGCTCGTCAGCCCGAGCTGCGCCACCAGCCTATCGCCCGCGGTCAAGAGCAGGCTGTTGAGCCTGAATAGGTCGAGCATGAGGTTGCTCAGGGCATCGCCCGCCAGCGTTCGCTTGGTCTTGCGCATATGTCACCGTGGGACGGTATTGACATCATAATGTCAATCATATATGGCGTCATCATACCAAGTTGACATCACACACCCAATAGGGAACGCGTCATGTCGCTGTTAACATGCGCGACGGACTCAGGATGAAAGGCCGGCTCCGTCGCAACAAGCCTGCAAAAGCGTGACTGCCATGGAGTACGAACTACTGAAGTTCATCCACATCCTCGGCGCGATCCTCATGGGCGCCGGGCTCATCGGTGTGTGGATGGCCGACCTACGTTCGCGCCAGCTGAGCGAGTTGAAGCCCTTCGCTGAGGCCGTGCGCAATATCGCGGTCTTCTACGACGGGCTTGTCGTGCCGGGCGCCCTGCTGCTGCTCGTCTCCGGCACTTGGATGATCGTAGATTTCTATGGCGGGTGGGCGTTCTTGCAGATCCCGTGGCTGACCGGAATGGTCGGTTGGTTCGCCTTCGAGTTCATTGAAGGCAACACGATCACGCGTCTCTATTTCATGCGGCTGCGGCGCCTCACGCGGATCGCTCTTAAGTCCGGTCACGTTACCCCCGAGCTTCAGCGGGCGCGTGGGGAGCTAGTGCCATCGTTCACCCACTTCCTCGACCTGCCGATCTTGTTCCTTATCATCGCGCTCGGGACAATCCGGCCGACCACCTGGGCCATGTTCTTCGTTGGCTCGCTTGCGGCGATTGCGCTTGCCGCTCTGCTGACGATCGTTATTCCGCGGCTTTATCCCTGGGGTTCGGAGGCGTCGCCTGGGCCGTCTGCTTGAGCTTGCCATCAAAGGATATCGTGGCAGCAGTACGAGGTGCGTGGCATTAACCGCGTGGTCTACGACATCGCATCGACCCCCCGGGACACGGTTGAGTGGGCGTAGGGTCGGGTAACAAAGAGCGGCAGCCGCGCGAATGAGGCGCGAAGGGAAACGCCACGCGCGCGAGGGAGCCCATGAAATTCCTCATCGATTTTCTCATCAACGGGCCGGAGCGGCTGTCGGCTTATTTCGCCTGGCTGCCGCCCCTGTTCGCCCGCATCGTCGTCGGCTGGGTGTTCCTGTGGAGCGGCTGGGCGAAACTCAACGCGCTGCCCTTCGTCACCGATAACTTCAGGAATTGGGGCATCCCGTTCCCCGAAATCATGACGCCGTTCGTGTCGGGCGTCGAGTTCTTCGGCGGCCTCCTGTTGCTGCTGGGATTGTTCACGCGCATCGCCGCGGTGCCGCTGGTCATCGTCATGATCGTCGCCATCATCAGCGCCAAATGGGGTGAGGTCGACTCGCTGGCCACGCTCCTGGGCTTCGAGGAGGTTCTGTTCATGGCGCTGTTTGGCTGGCTCGCCGTGGCCGGGCCGGGTCCCGTCTCGCTCGACCGCTTGGCGCAGAATTGGCGCGCCCAGCAGCCCTAGCGCCTTGGCGACGACCGCCCAAATAGGGCGCATCAGGCAAAAATGCCCCCTGCGTGTCACACATTGCCGACCTGCCTCGTCATGTCTGCGGGAACCGACCTGACGAAGGAGAGATGCATGACCCCGCGACTGAACCCGTTTGCCGCCGCGCCCGCCCCGATGCAGGCCTGGCTGGATTTCGGCCAGGGCATCCTCAAGGCTGGTCTCGAGCCGAGTCTGATGGAGCTGGTGAAGATCCGCGCCTCGCAGATCAACGGCTGCGCTTTCTGCCTGCACATGCACACTGCCGAGGCGCGCAAGCAGGGCGAGACGGAAGAGCGCCTTTACCTGCTCGATGCCTGGCGCGAATCCCCGCTCTACAGCGAGCGCGAGTGCGCCGCGCTGGCCTGGACCGAAGCATTGACACTGGTCTCCGAGACGCGCGCACCCGATGATGCATATCAGGAGCTGAAGGCAGAGTTCACCGAGGAGGAGCAGGTGCTGCTGACCTTGCTGATCGTCGCCATCAACGGCTGGAACCGCATCCAAGTCGGCTTCCGCGGGGTGCACCCGGTCGCGAAGCGCCAGGCCGCGTGATGGCGGGGATGTCTAAGGAGGACGCCGCTGCCGCGTTCGATCCGCTGCGTCCGCGGTTGATCCGCATCGCCTACCGGATGCTGGGATCGGTCGCGGACGCGGAGGACGTGGTGCAGGAGTCGTTTCTGCGCTGGCTCGATGCCGATCGCGAGGCGGTGCGCGAGCCGGAGGCCTACCTGCGCCGCGTCGTGACGCGCCTCTGCCTCGACCAGCTGAAGTCCGCTCGGCATCGGCGCGAGACGTATGTCGGCACTTGGCTGCCGGAGCCGGTCGTCGAGGCGTCGGAGGACGCGATCGACGATGTCACGCTGCCGCTGATGCTGGCGCTCGAGCGCCTATCGCCGCTCGAACGCGCCGCCTTTCTCCTCCACGACGTGTTTGGTCTCGACTTCGAAGAGGTCGCCGAAACCATCGAGCGCGAGCCGGCGGCGTGCCGCCAGCTGGCGAGCCGTGCCCGCGGGCATGTCCGCTCGAGCCGGCCGCGCTTCGATATGCCGAAGGAGCGCGGTCTCGAGATCGCCGCGGCGTTCTTCGCGGCGTCCCGCACCGGCGATATGCGCACGCTGCAATCGCTGCTGGCGGCCGACGTCGTCGTGCATGCCGATGGCGGCGGCAAGAGGTCGGCCGTAACGGCGCCGGTCGTCGGCGTCGACGATGTCATGCAGCTGCAAGCGAGGCTGGCGCGCATCTTCGCCGAGCGGATGTCGCGGCTCGTGCGTTATGCGTTCATCAATGGCCTGCCCGGGTTCGTCACCGTCGAAGGCGACGAGGAGCTGCAGACGACGGCGCTGCACATCGAGGATGGCAAGATCGTCGGCATCTATGTCATGCGCAATCCCGACAAGCTGCGACACCTCGATGGCGGCACGGTGCACTGAGGGCATTGGTAGGCGATCACGGCGGTTCCGATGCGGCTTAGATGTTGCGGCCGAAGCAGAGCGTGCCCGGATAGGGGTGGTCGCCATAGGGCGGAACTGGCGCAAAGCCGAAGCCGGCGATAGAGCGCGATCGCCTCCTTGAGCTGCGGCAGGGTGTCGAGTTTGAGTTCGCGATAGCCGCGCTGCGCCGCTGTATCGATGATCGCCGCGACCAGCGCTTTTCCAAGTCCCATGCCGCGCGACACGGGATGCACGTAAGATGCTTCATCTCGCAGGCGCCGTCGCCCAACGGGCGCAAGGCCACGCAGCCGAGCGCAGCACGTTCACCACCCAGGCGGCTCCAATGACAACAGACGCGGCGGAACCTTGATGGTCAGAAAGAAGTTGATCATTCACACGTACAAAGGAGCCAACCGCACGAATGTCCTCGTGTCCGTTCAGCGTTATCGACCATCGCGGGATATCGCAATTCGAACTGCGCGCCCGACGTGCCGACGCTATCGGGCGCATTCTTGGGCTCTGTGCTAGCGCGGGGGCCTTTGTCGCGACGTGGATCTTCTTTACGTGCTTCATCATCTTTGTCGGCAATCTTCCGCGTCGTACCGACCCGTGGATCGCATCCGTCGATGGTGCCCCAACCCTATGGGAGGCACCGATTTGGTCATCCATGGTGGTTAACCTGCTTCTCATCGCACTCTTTGGTCTGCAGCACTCCGGCATGGCTCGGAGTGCTTGCAAGGCTTGGCTGCATCGGCACATCCCGCCGGCACTCGAGCGCACCATCTACGTCTACGCCGCGTGTGCCGCAGGCTTCTTGCTCGTGCTGCTGTGGCAGCCTATCCCGATCGTAGTGTGGAACATCGAGGGCGATGCTCTGCGAACGCTTGTGTGGGCGGGATTTGTTTCGGGATGGCTCATGCTGCTGGCGGCCGCCCTGTCGATCGATATCTTGGACCTGCTGGGGTTGAAGCAAAGCTGGACCTTCTATGCGAGGAGGCCTCCAGCGGCTCTGACCCTCAGGACAGGGGCGCTGTATCGTTGGCTCGAGCACCCAATGTACGTTGGCGTGCTACTTGGCATCTGGTGTGCACCACACATGACCGTCGGGCATCTGCTCCTCGCATCCGGACTTACGGCGTACATAGCCATTGGAATGGTCTTCGAGGAACGAGACTTGGAGCGGAAGTTCGGCGCCGCTTACGAGACATGGAAGCGCCCATCGCTGCTAAGCCCCTTGCCGGCGGCAGCACAGAGGTGGTGGTGGAGCAGGTCGAATGCGCGATTATGGCGATCGGGGCTGATTGAATGAGGCTCTCGTCGGCAGTGAATGCAGCACTCCAGTCACACTGAGTCTACTTCCCTACGCGCGCGGCCGTAGTTCTGCGCCTGCGGTGAACGAAGCCTCAAGGAAAAGGTCCCGAAGTGGGCACCTCGGGACCAGTTCGTAACAGCACCAGCGCTACTTCTAGCCTCACCAATCTCAGAAGCAGATGAGCGGAGGATCTGCGGACCCTTGATAACGGTGAGCAACAGCACAAAGGCGCACATGCAGTCTATTGTTTTCAATGCCCCGGGTCTTGACGAAGATCAAGCGAGGCGGCTGGCATGACTGCGATGCCCGTCCAAAGTCAGGGGCCGAGGTAACCGGATTTGTTGCCCCCGCAATCGACGATTCCGCTACAGCAGCGCCGGGCCCTCTTCAACTTCTAACGCCTGTCGCGACTGCGGCTGCTCTCGCTCGTGCTTGATCTAGATACTGCTTTCCCCGTCGCAGATGACGCACTATCCGCTTGACTTTGGATAATCAGCACTCACCGGCAGCTGACATCCTCCCGCAAACAGAAATAATAAGCGTTGGGGAAACGCCATGGCCGCCGAACGCCACGAGTCCGTCTCGCGCAGACGCTTCCTTGGGTTGGCGGGTGCCGGAATCGGTAGTGTTATCGGGGCCCGCGCCGTGATGGCGGAATACCGCTATCTGGCGCCGGTTTCCGTCGAGAACCCGCTGGCTGCCTACCCCAATCGCGACTGGGAGCGCATCTACCGCGACATCTACCGCACCGATCAGCGCTTCACCTTCCTGTGCTGTCCCAACGATACGCACAACTGCCTTCTCAATGCGCAGGTGAAGAACAACGTCGTCGTGCGCATCGAGCCGACGTACGGCTATTCGAAGGCCCAGGACATTTACGGCAACAAGGCCTCGGCGCGCTGGGATCCGCGCTGCTGCCAAAAAGGCCTCGTTCTCGCGCGCCGCTTCTACGGCGACCGGCGCGTCAATGGCGCCTTTCTGCGCAAGGGTTTCAAGGATTGGGTGGACCAGGGCTTCCCGCGCGATCCAGCAACGGGCGCTGCCCCGCGCGAGCTTATGCGCCGCGGCTGGGATAGCTGGGTCAAGGTCAGTCACGAGGAGGCAGCAGCTTATCACGCCAAGACGCTGCTCAACATCGCGCAGACCTACTCCGGCGATGAAGGTAAGAAGCGTCTGCTGGTGCAGGGCTACGACCCCGACATGGTCGAGGCCGTCGGTGGTGCCGGAACCCGCGTCATGAAGTTCCGCGGCGGCATGGCCAAGCAGGGCGCAATTCGCATCTTTGGTGCCTTCCGCATGGGCAACACCATGGCGCTCCTCGACCAGTTCGTCCGCAAGGTTGCAGACGATGATGCCAAGGGGTCGGGCTGCTGGGATTCCTACTCCTTCCACACCGATCTTCCTCCCGGGCATCCCATGGTCACGGGCGAGCAGACCAACGACTTCGAGCTGTTCGATACCGAGAACGCCAATGTCATCGTCGCCTGGGGCATGAACTGGATCACGACCAAGATGCCCGACTCACACTGGCTGACAGAGGCGCGGCTCAAAGGGGCCAAGACAGTCGCGGTGACGGTTGAGTACTCGGCAACGGCTTCGAAGTGCGACGACGTGATTGTCATCCGCCCCGGCACCGACCCCGCTTTTGCGCTCGGTGTTGCTCAGGTGATGATGGCTGAGAAGCTCTACAACGCCGACTTCGTCAAGCGTTACACCGATATGCCGACGCTCGTACGCATGGACACGCTCGAGCGTCTCAAGGCGAGCGACGTGTTCCCGGGCTACGAGAATAAGGAGCTCACAAACTTCGTCAGCTACGTCGCGAAGGATCAGAAGGCGCCGCCGACAACCAAGCAAAACGGCATGCAGATCCCCGAGGCGCTTTCCTCGGAGTTCGGCGACTTCGTCATGTGGGATAGCGCGAAGAAGGGTCCCGTTGCGGTTTCTCGCGATGCGGTCGGCGAGCGTTTCGCGGCAACTGTCGGGTTCGATCCGGCGCTAGAGGGAACGTTCGAGATCACTCTGGCCGATGGGAAAAAGGTTGAGGCGCGCACCGTCTTCGATCTCACGAAGGAGTATCTCGACGCCAACATGACACCGGCCCAATCGAGCAAAATCTGCTGGGCGCCCAAGGAGGCGATTGTCTCTCTCGCCCGCACGATTGCCGCAAGCGAGGGGCGAACGCTCATCGCCTGCGGCATGGGGCCAAACCAGTTCTGGAACAACGACAACAAGGATCGCGCGCTCTTCCTTGTTTTGGCGCTTGCCGGATCGCTCGGCCGCCATGGCGGCAACATTGGCTCCTACGCCGGCAACTACAAGGCCACGTTGTTCTCAGGCATCGGCAAGTGGACGGTGGAGGATCCTTTCCATCCGCAGCTCGACCCCAAGGGCGAGATCAAGCCGCGCTACACAACGCGCTACGAGTCGATGCACTACTGGGCGAACGGCGAGCGCCTGGTGAAGGCTGGTGACAAGAAGATCACAACCGGCGCTCACGTGCCGACCCCGACCAAGTCGATCTGGCAGGTCAACTCCAACTCCTCGCTTGGCAACCAGAAGGGTCACTACGACGTCGTCAACAACACGCTGCCGAAATGCGAACTCGTCGTTTACAACGAATGGTGGTGGACGGCGTCCTGCGAGTATTCCGACATCGTCTATGGCGTCGATTCCTGGATGGAGTTCAAGTACCAGGACATGACGGCGTCGAATACGAACCCGTTCGTGCAGATTTTCCCTCGCACCCCCGCCAAGCGCGCTTTCAACTCCATCTCAGACAACGAGACTTATCTCGCGGTTGCGCGCGCATTGGCGAAGCTGACGGGTGACAAGCGCTTCGAGGAAATGTGGCACTTCATCGCCGAGAAGCGCGCCGATGTTTACTTGCAGCGCATCATCGACGCCTCGACGCCGCTCAAGGGCTACCGCATCGGCGATCTTGAGGATCTCGCCAAGCGCGGGGTTCCAGCGCTCATGAACACACGCACCTATCCGCGCATCAATTCATGGGAGCAGGTGCAGGAATCGAAGCCCTGGTACACGAAGACCGGACGCTTAGAGTTCTACCGGCCCGAGGTCGAGTTCGTTGAGGCAGGCGAGAACCTCGTCGTTCATCGCGAGCCGTCGGAGGCGACCTTCTACGACCCGTGCTCGATCCTCGCCGCACCCCATCCCGCGATCCGGCCGAAGCGGCCTGCCGATTGGAAGATCGGGGCCGATGACAAGGGCCACATCACGCGCCAGATGCGCAACACGACCTACAGCTCCGATCAGCTCTTGGCCTCCAAGCACCCGCTGAGGGACAAGGGCTTCGACCACGTCTTCCATACGCCAAAATACCGGCACGGTGCCCATACCATGCCGATCGACACGGACTTCATGGCGGCGCTGTTCGGTCCCTTCGGCGACATGTACCGGCGCGACAAGCGCATGCCGGGCACGGGTGAGATGTACGTTGACATCAATCCTGTTGACGCCAAGCAGCTCGGGATCAACGACGGCGATTATATTTGGATCGACGGCGACCCCGCGGATCTTCCGTTCCGCGGCTGGGACGACCCCGCCCGCAAGGAGGAGTACAAGGTCGCCCGCCTCATCGCGCGTGCCCGCTATTATCCCGGCACGCCGAAAGGCATCACGCGCATGTGGTTCAACGGTTACATGGCGACGCCGGGAACCGTGAAGGCGCACGAGGCACGTCCCGACAAACTCGCGAAGAACGCGGAGACCCATTACCAGGCGCTCTTCCGCTATGGCGGCCACCAGTCCCTGACCCGCACGTGGCTGAAGCCCACCCACCAGACGGCGTCGCTCATCACCCGCAAGCTGTTTACGCACGAAGTCGGCAAGGGATTCAGTGCCGACGTCCACTGCGTAACCGGCGCGCCGCGCGAGTCGCTCGCCAAGTTCACCAAGGCGGAGGACGGCGGTCTCGACAGCAAGGGCCTGTGGCGCCCCGTGGCGCTGGGCTTCCGCCCTCTGGCCGAGAACGAGGCCTTCAAACGCTACCTCGCGGCCGGCCTCAAGCGCGGCTGATCATCAAGCTCCTCGCAACGGGAGAAACAAATGCCCGGAGTCTACAATTGGCAGATCGGTCGCGAGATGGAGTACCCATACGAGCCGGCCAGGCCTGCCAAGCAGTTCGCGATGGTGATGGACTTGAACAAGTGCATCGCCTGCCAGACCTGCACGGTTGCCTGCAAGACGAATTGGACGCCCGGCCGCGGCCAGGAATACATGTTCTGGAACAACGTCGAGAGCAAGCCTTACGGCTTCTACCCGCTTGGCTGGGACGTGAAGATCCTGGGGCTGCACGGCGTGCAGGAGATGACGGGTTCCGTCTATGACGGCAAGACGCTGTTTGAGTCCGCACCCGACGGCGAGCGTGTGCTCGGCTATCTCCCCGAGGATCTCGATTACGCCCACCCCAACATCGGCGAGGACGACTCTCTCGGCAACATGCCGCAGGGGCAGTACATCACCATCCCACACATGCAGTGGATGTATTACCTGCCGCGCATCTGCAATCACTGCACCTATCCGGCGTGCCTGGGCTCGTGTCCGCGGCAGTCGATCTACAAGCGGCCTGAGGACGGCATCGTGCTACTCGATCAGGCGCGTTGCCGGGGCTATCGGGAGTGCGTCAGAGGCTGCCCTTACAAGAAGACGTTCTTCAACCCGGTGACCCGGGTCTCGGAAAAGTGCATCGGCTGCTATCCGGCGGTCGAGAACGGCTATCAGACGCAGTGCACGGTCTCCTGCATCGGCAAGATCCGCCTCCAGGGGTTCATCACCACGCCCGACAAGGCGCGCGAGGACAACCCGCTCGATTATCTCGTCCACATCGCCAAGATCGCCAAGCCGCTTTACCCGCAGTTTGGGCTCGAGCCCAATGTCTACTACATCCCGCCCGTGCACGTGCCGCTCGCATTCCTCTCGCAGATGTTCGGCCACGGCGTCCCTGAGGCGATAACCACCTATCGGCATGCCAAGGAGGACGAGAAGCTCTTGGGCGCACTTCTGCTCTTCGGATCGACGCCGCGCATCATCCATCGCTTCAAAGTAGAAGCGGGAACGGCGGTCGGTTTCGACGAGCAGGGCGACGAGGTGAGCCGCGTCCCACTCAAGGAGCCGATCCACGTCCGCGTGGCACACGATGCACGCTACGACGTCTACCGCTCGAACATCACCTGACGCCGCGGAGGAAGCCCATGACGTTGAACCGCTTGGCCATGCTCGCCACCGTCACGGGCACGCTCGTGGCCGTCGCGGCGGTCGCGCCCGTGGCCGCGCAGGAAACCGTCCTTGACGCGATCGCCATCAGCGGAAGCATCGGGCCACTCACCGATCCCGATGCGGCCTATTGGAAGGACGCACCTGCGGTCAATGTCGCCATGCAGCCGCAGATGATCGCCAATCCACAGAATCAGGATCCAGCCGTCAAAGAACTCACGATACGCGCCGTCCACAACGGCCAGTGGTTCGCCTTTCTCATCGAATGGGCGGACCCGACAAAGAACGACCGTCTTGTTGTCGATCGATTCGGCGACCAGGTAGCGGTCGAGATTCCCGCCTCCTACAAGCCGGGCGATATGCCCAATCCCATGATGGGCGGACCCGGCGAGCGCATGCACATCATGCAGTGGCGGGCGGCCTTTCAGAACGACATCGCCACGAAGGGTGAGCCGAAGATCGGCGATCTCTACCCCTACATCCACGTCGACGTCTATCCCGACGAGGTGCTGCGCGCGACCGACGCGAGTGCCTACAGGGGCGCCGTCGGCGTCGACAACCCCATCTCGCGGCCGAGGCGCAGCGCCGTCCTCGATCAGATGGCGGAGGGCTTTGGCACCCTCACGGTCGAGCCCGAGCAGCAGTCGGACGGGCGCGGCGTATGGGCCGACGGGCGCTGGCGGGTTGTCATCACGCACCCGCTGGCGGCGGGCGATCCCAACGATCCCATGCTCGCACCGGGCGATGAGACGCTGGCCGCGTTCGCCGTCTGGGAGGGCGGTGCCCGAGAGGTTGGCTCTCGCAAGGCATGGTCGGACTGGGTGAAGCTCAAACTCGACGCACGGAACCAGTGATGGGGCCCATCGGCGCCTCCAGTATGATCAACAGGCTGCCGC
Organism: Hyphomicrobium sp.; assembly: GCF_009026145.1. Classification (GTDB taxonomy): domain Bacteria; phylum Pseudomonadota; class Alphaproteobacteria; order Rhizobiales; family Hyphomicrobiaceae; genus Hyphomicrobium_A. The sequence goes on along the minus strand of NZ_WBUE01000015.1, from coordinate 70,829 downwards.
GATCATGCTTGGCGGCGCCGGGCCGCCGTGACCAGCTGCTTGCGCGCGCGGGTCTCTACCACCTGATCGCTCAGGGGATCACCTATCCCGATGCTGGGCACGCCATTCACATACAGAGTGCCACCCGTGATCTTCTGGAGGCTGCCGCTCAAGGTGCACTGCCACGACCAATTGAGCCGGCACTAAGGGAAGTGCTCAGAGCCTGGCGGACCGCAGAGCTGGCGGCGTTGCGCGCCGAGTATTCGCGGCTCTTTTTGGGATCGGGCCTCGTGCCTCTGCGCGAGGGCGGCTATGGTGATGCGATGAGGTTTGCCGGGCAGCCTGCCGATATCGCCGACCTCAACGGCTTTTATCTCGCCTTCGGCTTCGAGCTATCTGGGAGCCCGCCTGACCATCTTGGGACAGAGGCTGAATTCGTAAGTCTTCTGCATCTCAAGGCCCAGTGGGCGCTGGTGCGCGGTCGGCCGCGGGAGGTAAGGCTCGCCGAGCATGCCTTGGGTCGTTTCTTGGAAGCTCACCTCGGCCGCTGGACCACGGCGCTTCAAGGCGCGCTTCAGGATGCACGCGCGATGGCACCCTATGCGACGTTGGCCGCGGTTTTGCGCACAGCGGTGGAGACCGATTGTTTCCGGCTTCGCGTCAAACCCATCGCTCTCGGGCGGGACAACCACTTCGCTTCAATCGCAGACGAGGCGTTGGTCTGCCCCTTCGCGAACGGCGATCACCAGGACCCTTGAGGTCTCCGTCAATGAGCGGCTCATGAAGAAGCGCGATTCCCTGAAGCTTGCTGTGGTTCGGTATGAAGCGGGCGGCAGCCACGCCATGGATGCGCGACTTACGGCGCTCGCTCACCATCTCAGGCGTGCCGACTACAGCCTCGCGGGCGCGGTGCAATCGAATCCGCCCATCGCCGGCCGCAGCCGGTGTGACATGATCCTCGAAGATCTGGCTTCCGGCGCCGTCATGCGCGTCTCCGAGGATCGCGGTGCCCTGGCCCAGGGATGTCGACTCGATACCGCTGCCCTCGAGGAGTTCGCCGGCTACGTGCTCGACTCACTCGGGCCCCACACGGATATCGCCATCGTTAACAGGTTCGGCAAGCGGGAAGCCGAGGGGCGCGGCTTGCGGTCAGTGATTGAGGCCGCGGTCCTCGAGGGAATACCGGTGTTGGTCGGCGTCAGCGCATTTCATTGGCCAGCTTGGCAAGCGTTTGCTGGCAACTGTGCAGCTCTCATTCCCGCGGACGAAGCGGCAATCCTGAATTGGTGCGAGGCCCAGGCCTCGTTGCGGAAGTCCGAACTGAGGCCCGAGCAGCCATGAGGCCGGTTAGCCGCAAGGTGGAGGTCTTTCTCGAAGTCGCGACCACCCGCGAAGAGATTATCCAAGCCCTGCGGCGAGAGGCATGTCCAGGCTGCGAAATTACCATCCGCGATGTGGCCGACCCGAAGAACAAAGCCCGGGCGGCGCACCTCGGCATCGACAAGCTGCCAGCGATCGTCTTGAACGGAAAACCTCTGGCCTATTGCAGAAAGCCATGTCCTGCAGGAAAGGCAGTAAGGGAGGCTGCGACTGAGATGCATCCACGGCAGAAACGATAGCGCCTAAACTGCACGAGCCCCACGAGAGTCCCGAATGCATGCCCAAACTAACAGCACAGGGTTCTGCGACCAGTGCGCCGTCCGCGATCGAGCGCTCTGCAGCACATTGCCGAGTTCGTTGGCGACAGCGGTCACGCGCATTGCGCGAAGTCGGTCATTCCCCGCTGGCCAGGTACTCCAAAACCAGAACACTTGCTTGAGTTGGTTCGCGACGGTGAAGTCAGGCGTCATTAAGCTCGTCAAAATCCAGCAAGACGGGCGCCAGCAGATCGTTGGGCTCCGATTTCCGGCCGACTTCTTCGGTCGTCCCTATGCGGCGAGCCCTGCTCTTGTCGCTCAGGCCGTCACCAATCTGGAGCTGTGCTGCTATTCAAGACGCGCATTTGAGCAGCTGATACAACGGCATCCGCCCCTCACCCGAGTGCTCCTTTGCCGTGCGTTCGACGATCTCGACGAAGCGCGCCAATGGTCGCTGCTCCTGAGCAAGAAGTCCCCGCGAGAAAGGGTGGCAAGCCTCCTGTCATCGATCGCCCGACGTCTCGCACAATCGCCGGACTATGAGCGGGCTTTACTGCAATTCGATCTGCCATTGTCTCGCACTGAAATTGCCGATGTGCTCGGGCTGACAGTCGAGACTGTGAGCAGGCAGATCCGCTGCCTGAGGTCGGAGCAATTGATCGACCTAAAGGGTAGGCGCACCGTGTTTGTCCCATGTCTCGCCGCGCTCAACCGCGTGGCAGACGGCGACGAGCAATAGCAGGCCACTGCCCAACGATCCCCTCCTGCGGAGTCCCGCCTGTGGCAGCGAACCGGCTTTTGTCCGTTGACTGCGCCAGGAGGTCTTTGACCTCGGAGCCTGGGAGCGGCCGGCTGAAGGAGTAGCCTTGGACCTGATCGCAGCCCCTCTCCTTGAGCATCGCCAGCTGCACGGAAGTCTCCACCCCTTCGATCACGCTTCCCAACTCGAGCCGGCGCGGAGCAAGGCTCGAGAGCCGCACGGCTGCGGATACGCTGTAGAAACTGGACCCGCTGACCGCATTGTCGACAGTTGACGGTCACGCCGATTGGCTCGGGCCAACCCGCCGCATCCCGGCACGCCTGCCGCAACGCCCACGTGCCGATGGGCAAATGAACCGCGTCTCCCCGGCGAGCGGAATGAAATTGCCGGGCGCGACCTTCCCCAATTGCGGGTGCTTCCAGCGCAAGAGCGCGCGCACGAAGTCACGTTCCCCGTCTCAGCATCAACGATCGGCTGATAGTGGAGTTCAAGCTGCTCCTCCGCTAGCGCAGCCTTGAGATCCCCCTCAAGTCTTCGCCGCGTGCGCTGCGCATAGCCGCGACCAGCTTCGAAGAACGCATATGTGCCCCGGCCGCGAGACTTCGCCTCATACAGCGCGAGATCGGCCATTTTGAGCAAGTCATCAGCAGTTACCGCAGAGCCGATAAAAAGTTTGCCGTCCTGCTCTGCTTCTGCCGCATGCTCATTGAGCCCGCACAAAAAGGCTTATAGGAACGAGCGCCGACCATCAGCCATTGCGATACCCCGCTAAACTGACGGAGGTCAGCTATTAGTAATAACCTCCGCTGCATGTAGCTAATCGATTTTGATTTCGTCGCTTGACCGAAATCAAGTAGTGCACCCATTTTGCTGGACGATAGTCTCTAGTATTGAGAACTGTCCCGGGCCGAAAAGCACTGCATCGGGTGCTCGCTTGGGGGGAGCGGTCGGTTCCTGCGTCTCATTAGTGGGGTGCAGGAACCGATCCTAAAGCCAAACCCCACCCCGTGCTCGGCGAACCGAGGATTGCGGCAAAGCCCCCCAGTGCCGCAGGTGATTCCTCAACTTTTCTTACAGATTTTCGATCCCCGCTGATCGGCTGGTCACGAGGCAGCGTTGTCTTGCCATTGCGCTTCCAGCACGACGGAAATTCTTTTAGGGCTCAGCGCTTGGTGCCCGGGCTCAAGCTTTTCGATATCAAGTGTGCGTGGTTCAACGAGGAGGAGCACTGCGAGTTCTTCCCGCGCACGCTCATCGTGCGCTGATGATCAGTTGAGCTGTGCGTGCGCGCAAACGTTTCGCCCTTGGCAGGTGGTAAAGAGCAGACAGAAGCGGTTGAATTCTGCAGTTGGTTCGCTTTTACCACTTGCCGCCTAAGCTAATGAATCGGTTGATCCACGCAATCCTGCCGGGATCGCCCAATGATCATCGAAGCAATTGATATGGGATCCTGGACATCGCGATATTTGCGGATCGTGCTGCACGTCGATTTGTCCGGGTGTCGAGACCGGAACTGCCGTCGAGCAAACATGATCTGAAGTCTGCTTGTGACCGATGCTGACCCGTCGCTCATGCCTGCTTCATGGCTGAGCGATTTGCGCCCCGCACATCGTGCAGAAGCGGGCGAGAGGGCGCAGCTCGCGGCCGCAACTGGCGCAAAACTGCTTGGGCGCTGCCGAAGCTTTCGCGGTTCCTGGTGAGCCCGAGGGTGTCCGCTGATCCTGGCGTGGCGCCGCACTCGCGGTGGCCGCTCCGTCGCCAGTAGAGTTACCGACAATTCGCCAAAGCGTACCGGGAGTCAGCTCGCGCAGCTTTAGAGTGGCCGAAGTCGTCTCAGAGCCCATCCACAATCCAACGAGCAAGCCGGCATCCGTGCGCAACAGCAGGAAGCGGTCGAGCACTGGCTCGGTCGCATGACGGTTGATGATCTGCAGCGAGGATCCAGTTCGAACGCGGACGAGATTGCGGCAGAGACCAACGCCGGCGGGCGTGAGCGTGCTGTCCTCGCGCAGGATCCCCTGACCTGCCAGGATTTCCATGCCATCCTTAACTTGTGCATCGATATCGCCCGCTTCGAGCAGCGAGCTGGTCAGCAGGGACAGCAAGGTCACGGCTTGCAGCGTGGTGGGGGCTGCGCGCGCGTGTCCGATTGCGTCGACGAGCTCGTTGGTCGGCACTGGCGCCGTCAGGAACTCGAGAAGCAGCCCCGGCCTACCCAATCGCTCCAGAGCCTCGCACTTCGCGGCTTGGTCGGCGAGGGCGGCGAGTGCAGTAAGGGCGGCGACGCTCAGGTCGAAGCTTATGGGGCTGTCGGTCGATGGGCCCGTGCTGGCGCCGGTGAGTTCATCGAGCAGCGCGAGCAATTGTCCTGTGCCCGTCAGCAGGGCGATGTCCCACTCCTCCTCTTGCGGGCGCGCGATCATCGCAAATTGGCCCGGGGATGCGCCGCCGACGAAACGCGCGGCCATTGTGACGGGGCTCGGCGGCGTCACGGTCTCAAGCGATACGATGGTTTGCGGGTGTGCAAGGATACGGAAGACGGCATTTGCCTCCGCTGACAACGCTCCACTTGCACCATCCGTCAATGCCTTTGGCAATTGCCGGCTGGGTGGCGGCAAGCCGTCATAGAAAGCCGACTTCGGTGGCGTGGTGCCCGCAGCGCGAAATCCGGCCGCCACATCGCCCGGCGAGAGCAAGAACCGCTTGGGGCGCGGCGCCACGCTACCCGATGTTCTGGCGCCCTCGTTCACTGCTTGTCCTCAGTCTGAAAGTCGTCCCTCCATCCACGGAGGGTCGGCACGTTGAGTGTGGTGCCGCTGGACTGCGTGATGCTCGGCCGAGCGCCCTGCAAGCCCTCGATGTACGAGCTCATCTGTCCCGATACCTGCTTGGTGCTCGTGCCCATCCGATTGAGAACCTCCTCGGCCTGTCCGGGCGTCAAGCGTCCGGTCTGCACGCCCTTCAGCACGTTTATGCGTTCGGTCAGCGAGGCGGGGATCGATGATTGCGGGGCATTGCCGAGGGCCTGCATCGCCTCCGTGCGCTTGATCACCATGTTGTCGAACTGCTTGACGAGCTGGCGCTGCGCTTCCTCGTGGTGCGCAGCGGCCTGCTGCATGAGCCTGCTGGCCTCGGCGGGATCTGCGCTCTGGCGCGCTGCCCGTGTGAGATCGTCAGCCTCGTTCATCCAATGATTGACTTTGAACTCTGTGGTCTTGGCGGTGGCCCCGACGTCGATGAGGTCGCGGCCGCGGAAAGCGTCCTTGGTGGCGGCGTCGAGGTCGGGTTGACCGGCGCCGTAAGCTTCCGGATGCATGCGATCGGTCGTTGCCTGGTCCATGCGCTTGGCGAACAGGTCCGCATCGTTGATCTTGACCGGATCGGTTAGATGATCCCTTGGCGACAGATGCGTGTCCTTGAAATCGATGCTCTTGCCCGGAACGCGATGGACAGGGGCCTCGCTGACGCCCCTTGCGGCCTTGTAGAGCTCCTCATTGTAGATCCTCGCCGTGGTGGTCGAAGGTATGTCGCGCCATACTTCCTTGCCGTTGGCGACGGTCCTCACCCGCATCGTCAGATCGCGATCAAATGAGGCCTTGCTCGCGTTGGGGCCGGGCGGCGTCTTCCACGGGCCAGTGCCCTTAGTGTTGAGGTCGGGGCCCGGCGTTGACGCGTGTCCGCGCGATGAGACAACGGTGCCTTCCGGCGTCTTGTGCGATCCGAGGCCGTAATGATCACGCGCGGGAGCCTGGGGATCGACGGAAACCCCGGAGCGGCCTTTCATGTTGGTGATGGTGACGGCCTGGATGTCGTCGGGGCGGACACCCATTTCTTTGGCTAGCCTTTCCTTCAGGTTCTTGTCTGCCTTGCCGTAGATATCGTCCCATTCGCGATTGAACGCGCCGATGGTGCCATTGTTGCCGCGGGCGTCGCGCGGAAGCTTGTTGAGCTCGTTCATGGCGTGCTTGTCGCCCTGCACCCTGATCGACTCGTCCCGAACTCGCCGCTGCAGTCCCTCAATGTCGCTGGCGCTCGCGCCGGCGCGCTTTGCGGCTTCCACGTCATCGACCGCCTTCGTCAGCGCACCGACCTTCTCCCTGCCGGCGGCGCGGCCTTGCTCGAAGGCGGTGTCCAAATCGGCAGTGGCCGGACGCGGGCTGCTCTTCACGTCGCTGATCAGGCCGTCGGTATGCGCCGAGGTTTGGCCCTTGACGAAGCGGTCTCTGGCATCGGCGGGTGACAAGCGATGCGGAGGTAGATCAGGGTCGGCCGACTTGATGCCAATCCTCTCCAGCGCGTCGTTGACCAAGCCCTTCGGCTTGGCCATGGCGCTGCTCAAGGCGTCGTAGCTGCCGGCGTCGAGCGTGTTGCGGGCGAAAGCATCGAGGGCCTTGCCGGGCTTCAATCCGATGTCGCCGGCTGCACCGAGGTCGGCAAACGCGCTCATGCCCAGTTCGGCCAGGGAGACGTCCTCGCCGGCACGCATGCGCCTCAATGCATCGATGGTGTTTACGGGAAGGTTCTCCCTCGCGACATGCTTTGCGGCGGTCAGCATGGCGTCGGCCCGGCTGAAGTCGCGTCCGGAATCGACGGCTGCGTCCACCGCCTTCTTGACGGCCTGCAAGGCTTGTCCGCCCTGGAAGCCGATCTCGCTCAAGCCGCCAGTGAGGACGGCGCTGCCCATCCGGACGACCATGCTTTTGGCTGCTTCGTCGGCCGTGTTGGCAACGGTCTCGGCAACGATGTCGGCCGTGGAGGTCCCCTCGAGCGAGCTATCGGGCACCGCGGTATCGCGACCCAGCCGGTCGCGCAGCGCCTCCTTGAGGCGCTGGACATACTCGGTGTCGAGCGTGCCGTCCTCCTTCATCACGCGGTCGGTCCCACTGCGCGTGTAGATCTCTTCGTAGTCGACGTTGCCGGTGGCTTGCCTGATCCGCGCGAGATCTTCACGGGCTTTGTTCTGCGCGGCGATCCAATCGCGCATCGCGTCGTCGCGGGCGCGGCTTTCCGCCTGCGACCGCTCGACCGCAGCCTCGGTGTCACGCGCAAAGTCGGCGCGCTCACGGTTGCGCGCAGCCTCTTCCCCGCGCAGGGCTGCCGACGCCTCGCGCGCCTCGTCCGCATTCAACCAGCCCCAGTTGCCTTGTTCGTCCGGAGCCCAGTATTGGCCCGCGTCGTTGGTATCAAAGGGCGTTCCGTACTTGTCGTATATAGGCGGCGGCTTGGGCGGCGGAGCCACATTCTGACCTTCGGCTAGCGGCGCATCGGTAGGCTCAGCCGGTTTGGCGCGCGCAAGCCCTTCGGCGATGGCCGCAGAGATCTCCTCGCTCGTCATCTCGACGCCGGACTGAAGCGCGCTGGCGATGGCCGCGGCAATCGCCTGAGCAATGTTGGCGGCAACACCGGCGGCGATGAGAATGGCGGCGACTGCGGCGCTGCCGGCGGCGATGGTCTCGGGGTCAATCGACACCACGCCCTCGTCGCTTGAGGCGTCGGGGCTATCGGCATCACCCGTACGCGCGTCGGGAAGGAGTGGCGTGGGATCCGCGCCTACCCCGGCGCTCGAAAGGGCCTCGGTGTCGAGCGCGGCGTAGTACTCGCCGGCCAGCGCAGGTGTCATGAGCGGCAGGAAGAGTATCGGCCCAAGTTCCTCCATTGCTTCGCCCACGGCTTCGCCGACCGCCCCAGGGATGTCAAAGATTCCTCCTTCCCCCGAATCACTGCTCGAGCTCTCGCGCGGAGGCTGGCCCCGCCCGTAGGCGCGGACGGATATCCGGAATCGATCCTTCGACATGATGGCCGCCACCTCGGCTGTCGGCGGCCTTGCGTTTGTGTCGAAGTTCGCGCCAAAGAGGCAGGGAGCTCCACCCACGTATATCCACTTCGCCCTCGTCGATGCAGCGCCGTGCAAATCGGACATCTGCGGCGTTGCCGCTTCCGGAGAATCCAGCCGCTCAAGGGTGACGGAGATGGAGGAGGAGGCATCCGTCGCGTACGTCGCCGTCGCGACATTCTCGGAGATCCGCTGCAAGGAAGGGGCTGGCAGAGATATCGTCCGGGCGGCTGAATCCTCTGGCGCCGGCCGCTGCCCGACCACCGCTTCGGCGAGATCGGCGTCGAGGACGAGGTGGTGGACCTTGCTTGCCGTCTCCCGCAGGATGTCGACGACCTCCGGTTCGTCGGGAGAAGGCTGGGCCAACGCGGGCGAGAGGCCGATCGCGTGGGAGAGCAGGACGGCGAACGCCAAGGCAGCCATAGCCTGTGCCAGCGCCTTGCGCTTCTGCAGGATGATGATGGACACCGCGGCGAGCATGGCGGTGGTGAAGGCGCCGGTAATGAGACCGGAACGCACGAGCCATACGTTTGCGGCGAGCAGTGCCATCAACTGGGTGACGGCGTAGGCCGCAATCCAGATACCGAGATAGGCAACCGTGCGCTGCGCAAAGACGCCGCCTTCCTTCACATAGAGCTGGTGCGTTTCACCGCGATACCAACCAACGCCGATGCCGAGCGCCACGGCGCCGAGCACGAGCAAGAGCGGGGGCGCTGCATTCGAAAAGAGGGCGAGCTGCACCACGTAGCCGAGTGCGGCAGCCACGGGAGGAATGAGGCAACTAACGAGTCCGAGCCGCCACGGCTTACGGTAAGACCATGCGACCATGCCGAACGAGCCGCCAAACAGCCACAGCATGCCGGGAACCGGTGCGCCGCCGTAAAGCAGCAAGAGGCCAGGCCCGAGCACGGCAGCGCTGAGGGCAAGGCTTTTGCCGGTTGCGCGCACGACGGCCTTCACGAGCGCCTTGCGCGCTTGAAATCTCGATGTGGGCGCAGTTCCCGCGGCGTCTGGTCTGACGTCGTTTGGCCCCGAGGTCAGCCTAGTTCCGCACCGCTCGCAAAAGCGCGCACTCGGCGAAAGTCTATTGCCGCATTCAGTGCAGAACTCTTGTCGACTTGCGGCGCCCATGGTTGACATGGTTCCCCGCCGGGCGATGACAAGAAACAATGGAAGTCATCATCGCACAGACTTAATCTCCCCGCATCGATTTTCGCATCGGAGCGGCCCATGGCGCGGTGTCCATCCTGCGGGGCTTCCATTTCGCCTGATGACCGCTTTTGCGGTGTGTGCGGGCACGCTCTGACGACCGGGCCACTGCCGGGCCCAGGACGAAGCCGTAGCCTCCCCATCATCGGACTCGTCGTGGCCGGGGCGGTGGTGCTCGGCATCGGCGTGTATCAGGTGATTGAGCACAGCGCAGCACCACCACCGCCGCGCCCCGCCGCGCAGGAGCCGAGCGCGATACCGCCACCACCGCCTCGCACCGCCGTGCAGGAGCCGAGCGCGCCAACAGAGTCGCCGCCGGCACCCGCGCCGGCGCCAAGCCGCGAGGCCGAGAGAGCACCGCCACCCGCCGTCGGCTGCGCGAACCTGGTGCCGCCGGGCGCGAAGATCATATGCTCGGCGTCCGAGCCCAACTGGGCGATCGAGTTGATATGTGGCCAGTCCAGTCTCACGTCGAACTTCATCGACGCGTTCTCCGGAGATCGCATGGAGCAGACGCCAGGCCCCGTGAGCTTGTCCCGGGAAGATCCGTGGGTCTTTCGCAGCAAGCAGGGCTTTGAGGGCTCCATTGCATCGACGCCGGGCGCGTGCCGCGACGAGAGCGATCAGGCCTTCGACTTCACGCTGACCCCGATCGAGGTACCGGGCGTCCTCGACCCACAGACGACGACCTGCTGCCGCATCGAACGATGATGCGCGCCCTCCAACCTCGCTTGGAGCATGTCATGTCAGTTCAGTCTTCCCCACGCATCATCACCCACCGCAACTCCTGAGCGGTCATAGCGCCACCACGAGCGGTATTCGGCGATGAGCGGACATTCAGTGTCGTCGCCGGCTGTCATCTGCTGACCCCAAAGCGGCCACCAGATCGGCTCAGCGGCCAGTCAATTTGGCGTCGATTGCGCCGCGCCCAGCCTCAGGGTCGCGAGCCTGCAGATGGCCTTCGCGGCCAAATCCTGCGTAAGGTCGAGCATCTTTGGGTCCGTCGATGCCTCCGCGAAACGCAGATAGGCGTCGACTAGATATTCGGATAGTGCCGTCGCATCATCCTGCTTCTGCTCCGGGATGCTCGCTAGGGTTAGTATCGGACGCTCGGCGGTCGCCGCCTCGGTGATAAGTTGGGCGCTGCGGCGACTTTGCGCCACGACGTTGCGCGTGAATTCCTCGCCGGCCACCATCACCGGATGCAGCTCGATGTAATCGGCCAGCTTTTGCTCAAAAGCTGCGAGCGACCTAAGGGAAACCGAAACGCTTGGAGGTGCTTTGCCGCTCTCCTCGGCGTGGAAGGCCTTGCGGCGCTGGCGGCGCAGGGTAGCCACGTGCTCCAGTTCTTCGAGTGCCATGCGTTCGGCCGCGCTCTTGACTTCCTCATTGGGGGCGTGCGCGGCAACGTAGGTCCAGAACGCGAAGGAGCGCTCCTCATGGCGCACAGCCGAAGCGAGAGCGCCGTAAGGCGTTAGAAGCTTCGAAAGCGCAAGCTCGTCGGGTGGCGCATCGTGCGTGTCGGGAATTGCCCAAGGCAGCGGGCTCTTCGCGGGCGGGGCGGCCTTGGCGTGCTCCGCCCAGGCATTGACTTGGTCGACATGACCACGCTCGGCTTGCGCGAGATCTTCAAAGAGAGCAGCGAGCTCGATGGCTCCTTGTTGTCGCAACAGCTTTGCGGTTTCCCGATAGCGGGCGACCGCGTCGCTTTCCATGGCGTGCGCCAAGGCAAAGAACTCGTTAAGCGAGCGAACGGGCCCGGGCGGTTCCGCTTTCAAGGAGGTCATGTGCTCCACTCCCTTTGACGCCCTCGGAAGATCAGTTGCGCTCGCCGCTTACATGGTTCAACGTGTGGGATAGGAGATCTTCTCACGGTGTGGCGCCATTCGCACCAGAGTAAGCCATCAACGTTGAGACGCTGTGCCGGCGTCCTTCTGATTGTTCTCGCCTCGGCTCTCTGTTCTGGGTTGGCTTCTGCTCAGTCGGGGCTCGCCGAGTTTTCTGCCCGCGTCGCGCCGCAGTATATCTTTCCTGGCGCCACTCGCTATGGGAAGCCCGAGGGCGACCCGCCGATTCTTCCCGTGTATGCTGCGGACGACCTGCTCGGCTACGCCTATCTCAACACGGACTTTTCCGGCGCCGTGGGCTATTCGGGCAAGCCCATCAATATGCTCGTCGGTATTGATACCGAGGGGGTCATCCGAGGCCTCAAGCTCGTTGAACACAAAGAGCCGATCGTGCTCGTCGGCGTGCCCGAGCAACGCGTCGTAGCTGCCGTCAACAAGCTGATCGGTGTGCGGATCGCGCCGATTGCCGCCGGTAAGCAGCGCGCCCCGCAGCCCGATATTGTGAGCGGTGCGACCGTGACCATCCTCGTCATGGCCGACAGCGTCGTGCGTTCGGCGGTGCGCTTGGTGCGCGATGGCCGACTTTCGCCTGGAGAAGTCTCGACCGGCAAAGGCGCGCCGGCCGCTGCGAAGGTCATCGACCTCGAGCAGTCAGAAGTGCGCGACTGGGCCAGCCTCTTGGCTGATGGCTCGGTGCGCCGGCTGCGTCTCACGGTCGGCGAGATCAACGAGGCCTTTGCGCGCTCCGGCAACGCGGCCGCCGCTGCCAATCCGCAACCCGGAGATGCCAATGATACACTCATCGATCTCTATGTGGCACTGCTCAGTGTGCCGACGATCGGCAAGAGCCTGCTGGGTGCTGCCGGCTATGATCAGCTGGTGCGCCGGCTCAAACCGGGGCAACAGGCGGTTCTGGTCGCCGGCGACGGAATCTACTCCTTCAAGGGTTCGGGCTATGTCAGAGGCGGCATCTTCGATCGCATCGAGCTGCTGCAGGACGCCTCTGGCACCCGCTTCCGGGACCGCAATCACGAGCGCCTCGGCGACCTAGCGGCTGCAGGTGCGCCAGACCTGCGCGAGATCGGCATCTTCACGGTGCCCGAGGATTTCGCCTTCGAGCCCACGGAGCCGTGGGAGCTTCAGCTGCTTGTGCAGCGCGCCACGGGGCCGCGCGAGAAGGCGTTTCTGACCTTCGACGTCGGCTACACGTTGCCCGAGCGCTACCTCAAACGCGCGGAGCGGGCAGCCCCAGTTGCGGAAGATGTGCAAGCGCACAATGCCAAGCGTGAGCCCGCAGCTGATGCGCTTGCCTCGCACGAAGAACCCCTCTGGAAGCAGATGTGGCGCCGCAACGCCGTCTCGGTTGCCATCACGAGCATCGCCCTCGCCGTTCTGACGGCGATCTTCTTTTTCCAGAATCAGCTCGTCCGGCGGCCGCCCGCCTACACATGGGTGCGGCGCGGCTTTCTCGTTTTCACCCTCGTTTGGCTCGGCTGGTATGCCAATGCCCAGCTCTCCGTGGTCAACGTGCTCACGTTTTCGAACTCTTTGATCACGGGGTTCAATTGGGAGTTCTTTCTCACCTCGCCACTCATTTTCATCCTCTGGTCATCTGTCGCCGCGGCGCTGCTGTTTTGGGGACGCGGACCCTTCTGCGGCTGGCTTTGTCCCTTCGGCGCCCTGCAAGAGTTGACGAATTCCGCCGCCAAAGCGTTGCGCGTGCCGCAGATCCGCGTGCCCTGGGACCTGCACGAGCGCTTGTGGCCAATCAAGTACATCGTCTTCCTGTTCCTGTTCGGCATGTCGCTCTATTCAATCGCCTTTGCGGAACAGCTCTCCGAGGTCGAGCCCTTCAAGACCGCCATCGTCCTCAAGTTCATCCGCGAGTGGCCGTTTGTTCTCTATGCAGCCGCCCTCCTGGGCGTCGGCCTCTTCATCGAGCGCTTCTTCTGCCGCTATCTCTGCCCGCTGGGCGCGGCACTGGCGATTCCTGGACGGCTCCGCATGTTCGAATGGCTGCGGCGCTGGCCGGAGTGCGGCAAGCCTTGCCAGCGCTGCGCCAACGAATGCCCTGTGCAGTCGATCCACCCCGAGGGCCACATCAACGTAAACGAGTGCATTTACTGCATGCACTGCCAGGAACTTTATTGGGACGATCAGCGCTGTCCGCACATGATCCAGATCCGGCTCAAGCGAGCCAAGCGAGAGGCTCTTTCCTCACCCTCGATGCGGGGCGCGCCGCCCATGCCACAAAGTTCGCGGCTCGGGAGCTTGCTCCAGAGCACATTGCAGAATCTCAGCACGCCTACGCTGAGACAGTTAGCCGACACGCTGCGAAGGAGGTTCCCATGACAGCCCAGGATAACAACGGCGGATTCACGCGACGCACCCTGCTCGGGACGACCGCGGCCATGACGGCGGCTGGTGCCACCGGGATCGTCGGTGGCCTTGGCCTCGGGCGTTTCAGAAACGGCACGGAGGCTCGGGCGCAGCCAGCTCCCGCCCAACCCGTGCCGAGCCCCCACGGCCGGACCGAGGTCGCGCCGGGCGAGCTCGATGAATATTATGTCTTCGCCTCGAGTGGGCAGACGGGCGAGGTGCGTATTCTCGGCCTCCCGTCGATGCGCGAGCTGATGCGCATTCCCGTCTTCAACCGCTGCAGCGCCACCGGCTGGGGGCAGACCAACGAGTCGCTCAAGATCTTGACCGAAGGGCTCACGCCCGCGACCCGCGAGCGGCTCAAGGCGATGGGCGGCGTCTGGCAGAATGGCGATCTGCATCATCCGCATTTGTCCTTTACCGATGGCACGTACGACGGCCGATACGTCTTCGCAAACGACAAGGCGAACACGCGTCTCGCGCGCATCCGCTGCGATATCATGAAGTGCGACAAGATCGTGGAGCTGCCGAACCAGTACACCATCCATGGCATGCGTCCCCAGAAGTACCCGCGGACCGGCTACCTGTTCTGTAATGGCGAGTACGAGGTGCCGCTCCCGAACGACGGATCGGTTCTCGACGATCCGACGAAATATTGGTCCATCTTCTCGGCGGTGGACGGCGACACAATGAGGGTCGCCTGGCAGGTCATCGTCGATGGCAATCTCGACAATACGGATGCAGACTACCAAGGCAAATATGCCTTCTCAACTTGCTACAACTCCGAAAAAGGCATGACGCTCGCCGAAATGATGGCCAAGGAGCAGGACTGGGTCGTCATATTCAACATCAAGCGCATCGAGGAGGCCGTAAAGAAGGGTGATTTCAAAGAAATGAATGGCGTGCCGGTGGTCGACGGTCGCCAAGGATCGCCCTACACGCGCTATGTGCCAGTGCCCAATAGCCCGCACGGCATGCATACCGCGCCGGATGGCATTCACATCTTCGCCAATGGCAAGCTTTCACCGACCGTGACGGTGATGGATGTGCGCCTCTTTGACCAACTGTTCGATGACAAGATCAAACCGCGCGACGTGGTCGTAGCCGAGCCGGAGCTCGGACTGGGGCCGCTGCATACCGAGTGCGACGGAAGGGGCAATGCGTACACCACCCTGTTCCTCGACAGTCAAATCGTCAAGTGGAACATCGATGCCGCGAGGCGCGCTTTCAAGGGTGAGAAGGTGAACCCAATCATCCAGAAGCTCGATGTCCACTACCAGCCGGGCCACAATCACACCTCCATGGGTCAGACAAAGGAGGCAGATGGAAATTGGCTCATCTCGCTCAACAAGTTCTCCAAGGATCGGTTCTTGAACGTCGGGCCGCTCAAGCCAGAGAACGATCAGCTGATCGACATCTCGGGAGATGAGATGGTCTTGGTGCATGATGGCCCCAGTTTCGCCGAGCCGCACGACGTAACCATCGTGCATCGATCGAAGATCAATCCGCTCCACGTATGGAAGCGGGACGACCCGTTCTTCGCCGATGCCGTCAAGCGGGCCAAGGCGGACGGTATAACGCTGGAGAACGACTCCAAGGTGATCCGCGATGGCAATACAGTACGCGTGTACATGACCTCGTCGGCCCCCGCATTTGCCCTGGACAGCTTTGCGGTGAAGCAGGACGACCAGGTGACCGTCTACGTCACCAATGTCGACGACATCGAGGACCTCACGCACGGGTTCTGCATCGTTAACTACGGCATCAACATGGAGATCGGTCCCCAGCAGACATCATCCGTGACCTTCAAGGCGGACAGGCCGGGCGTGTATTGGTACTTTTGCACTTGGTTCTGCCACGCCATGCACATGGAGATGCGCGGTCGCATGTTCGTCGAGCCGCGGAATGTCTGAGGATGCTCGGGCTGCGGATCATATGCCGCCTGCTCTTGACGCTTCTCGCGCTTGGTAGCGGGTGGCCGGCTTCGGCGGCACGCATTTTTGTGACGCCGGGAGAGGTAGATGTTCAGGCGATCCTCGACGGAGCGGCGGACGGGGATACGATCATCTTGCAGGGCGAGCACCGCGGTCCCGTTAGGCTCACCCGCAAGCTGATCCTTGAAGGTGCGCAGAGCGCCGTCGTGCAAGGGCCTGGTGAGGGCAGCGTCATCACCATCGCGAGTCCCGGGGCTGTCGTTCGCGGTCTCACCATCCGCGGTTCAGGGACCGACCTGGAGCGAATGGACGCTGGGGTATTCGTCGAGAAGACGGCCAAAGGGGCGATCGTCGAGAACAACCACATCGAGGGCAATCTTTACGGCGTGTACCTGCACGGGGCCGAGGACTCCGTGGCCCGGAACAACGTCATTATTGGGATCCGGCAGCGGCGCATGAACGAAGCCGGCAACGGCGTGTCGGTATGGAACGCGCCGGGCGCCAAGGTGATCGGTAATGACATCCGGCTTGGCCGCGATGGCATCTTCGCGATCGCCAGCAAGCGCAACGTATTCAAAGGCAACCGCTTCCGCGACCTGCGCTTCGCGATCCACTACATGTACACCAACGACAGCGAGGTCAGCGAAAACCTCTCGACCGGCAATACGATTGGTTTCGCGATTATGTTCTCCCACCGCCTGAAGGTCTTCGGCAACGTCTCCGATGGCGATCGCGACCATGGGTTGCTTTTCAATTTTGCCAATGGATCCGAGATGATCGGCAACGAGGTGCGGGGACGGTTGCAGTCAGCGGAGAGATGGGCGAGTCCCGGCATGCGCGATAAGGAAGCGCGCGAGCACGGTTTGCCCGGCGGAGCGCGGCCCACGCTGGCGAGCGGGGCGCGGAACGGGCCGGAGAAGTGCGTCTTTATCTACAACGCCAATAAGAACCGATTCCGCGACAACAGGTTCGAAGGTTGCGAGATCGGTGTGCACTTCACTGCGGGGTCCGAAGGCAACGAGATCGTTGGCAACGCCTTCGTCAACAACCGCAACCAGGTGAAATACGTGGGGAGCCGCTATCTCGACTGGTCGAGTGACGAGCGCGGAAACTACTGGAGCGACAACCCCGCATTCGATCTCAATGGCGATGGCATTGCCGACGCGGCATACCGGCCCAATGACCTCGTGGACAAAGTCTTATGGTCGGTTCCGCAGGCAAAGGTGCTGGTCAACAGTCCAGCGATCCAGATCATCCGCTGGGCGCAGAGCCAGTTCCCTGCTTTGCGGCCCGGCGGCGTCGTCGACAGTCATCCGCTCATGTCGCCACCCCAGCGAGCTACCGATGGCGGCCACCGGCCATGACGACGACCGTGGAGATCAGGGGTCTGACCAAGCGCTACGGCGCCACCGAGGCCGTCCGCGACGTTTCCTTCGATCTGAATGCGGGTGAGACAATCGCCCTCGTCGGCCATAATGGCGCCGGCAAGACCACCTTGCTCAAGCTCATGCTCGGTCTCGCGCATCCCTCGGCTGGCACGATCCGAGTCCTCGGCGATGATCCCGCTGCGGGTGAGTTCGCGGCGCGCCGCCGTGTTGGCTATTTGCCGGAGAACGTCTCCTTCCACGCCGCGCTCACCGGCCGCGAGGTGCTGTCCTTCTATGCCAGCTTGAAGGAGCGGTCGCTTGCCGAGGCCCTCGAGCTGCTCGATCGCGTCGGCCTTGGGTCGGCTGGCGCGCGGCGCGTCGGCACCTACTCCAAGGGCATGCGCCAGCGGCTTGGATTGGCTCAGGCACTGCTCGGCAATCCGCAGCTGCTTCTCTTGGATGAGCCGACCACCGGGCTCGATCCAGCACTGCGTCTCGACTTCTACGACATCGTGGAAACGTTGCGCCGGGAAGGCGCGACGGTCGTGTTGTCCTCGCATGCGCTGGCCGAGCTCGGTGAGCGGGCGGGACGCGTCATCGTCATGAAGCAAGGGCACATGCTTGCGAACGGCTCGCTCGATGCCCTTCGCCATATCGCTCGTCTTCCTGCAAAGATCCGGCTGACGGTGGCCGATGGCGGTATCGACGCCATTCCTGACCTAGTGGGAACGATGGCGCGCTGGCGCCAGATCAACGGCGAGGTCATCGAGCTCGATGCGGTGCCCGAACACAAGATCGAACTCGTCCGGCGCGTGGCAGGCGCCGGCTCGCCCATCATCGATATCGATGTCATGCCTCCTTCCCTGGACGAGCTTTACGCGCATTTCCTGCGTCAGCAAGGTGCGCCATGAGAAACGTCTACCTGATCGCCGGCAAGGAAATTCAGGAGTGCCTGCGTAATCGCTGGGTGCTGGCGACGACGCTGCTACTGGCGGCGCTCGCGCTCGCGCTCACGCTACTCGGCAGCGCGCCGACGGGCACCGTTGGCGTGCGCGCCCTCGACGTAGTCGTCGTCAGCCTGTCGAGCCTCGGCACCTTCCTGCTGCCGCTCATCGCACTGTTGATCTCTCACGATGCCATCGTGGGCGAGGTGGAGCGTGGCACCATGCTGCTGCTGCTCAGCTACCCGGTTGCCCGCTGGCAGGTCTTGCTCGGCAAGTTTGTGGGGCATCTCGCCATTCTTACCTTCGCGACGATTTTCGGCTACGGGGCTGCCGCCGTCGTCCTCGCTGCGACCGGCGCCGCAATGGATCCTGGCAGCCTGGCCGCCTTCGGCTCGATGATCGGCTCATCGGTGCTGCTCGGCGCCGCATTCATTGCCGTTGGCTATCTGGTCAGCGCACTGGTACGTGAACGGGCCACCGCGGCAGGCGTTGCCATTGGAATTTGGCTCCTCTTCGTCGTCCTCTACGACATGGCGCTGCTCGGTCTGCTCGTCATCGATCAGGGGCGCACCATATCGGGCGGTATCCTCGATGCGCTGCTGTTGGCAAACCCGGCCGACGTCTACCGGATGTTCAATCTCACTGGCTCCGCCGGTGTCGGTCAGTTGTCCGGCATGACAGCTATCGCCGAAGCGTCCGCGCTCGGCTCACTCGTCCTGCTCGCTGCTCTGATCGTGTGGTCCGCGGTGCCCCTAGGACTTGCCACGCTGGCCTTCTCCCGGAGGGAGCTATGACGCGGTTTGCGCTCTTTAGCCTCATCATCGCGATACTGGCTCTTGCTGGATGCGGCGAGGACGCACGTGAAACGCCGCCGCCGTTCCAGCTCACCTCTGATGCAGTCGGGCATTATTGCGGGATGAACCTCAAGGAGCACGCGGGTCCCAAGGCTCACATCATCCTAGCCAGTCGCCGCGAACCCATATGGTTCTCGTCGGCGCGCGATGCGTTCTCCTTCAGCATGCTGCCGGAGGAGGCCAAGGATATCCGTGCCATCTACGTCTCCGACATGGCCAAAGCGCAAGACTGGGACGACCCCGGCGCTGCCCATTGGGTCGAGGCCCGCCAGGCGTTCTTCGTCATCGGCAGCAGCAAGCAGGGAGGCATGGGCGCGCCGGAAACCGTTCCCTTCTCCGATCGCGTCGCGGCCGAGAAATTCGCTGCCGAGCACGGTGGTCGGGTCGTCAGCTTCGATGAAGTGCCGCGGGACTATGTGCTGGGCTCGGAGACCACTCCGGACGGCGCGGATGCCCACCAATAGCTGGAGCCGCTGACTATTGCCGAGGAGGACGGCATGCAAGGAACATTTGATCGACGCAAGTTTATCGCCATCAGCGCCGCCGCGGCCGGGCTGAGCGTGGTGCCCTTCGGCACGTCAAAGAAAGCAGTGGCCGGCCAAGTTGTCGAATGGCGCGGCACCTCGCTCGGCGCCGTCGCAACCATCCGTCTGCACCATCGTGATCGGACCGCCGCCCAGCGGCTGATCAGGCAGGTGGTTGGCGAGGCGCGGCGCCTCGAGCACGTGTTCAGCCTCTACCGCTATGACTCGAGCCTGTGCGAGCTCAATCGGCGCGGTGTGCTACTCGCCCCTCCGGCAGATTTGCTGGAGCTGTTGGCTGCTTGCGATCACGTGTGGCACCTCACAAGTGGCGTATTTGACCCCACCGTACAGGCACTCTGGCGCTGCTATGCGGAGCACTTCGCTGGCCGTCCGGTTACTTCAGAAGGACCGTCGGCAAATGCTAGGCAGAGGGCCTTGGAGCTCGTTGGCTGGGGAAATGTACGCTTCGATCGTGACAAGATCGTATTTGCCCGCAAGGGTATGGCACTCACCCTCAATGGGATCGCGCAAGGGTACATCACCGATCGCGTCGTTGATCGGTTACGGGCGTCGGGGCTCAACAACTGTCTTGTCGATATGGGGGAGCTGCGAGCGCTCGGCCCGCGCCCCGACAATCGGCCCTGGCACGTGGCCGTCGAGGACGCGCAGAGCAATGCAACGCACCCACTTTCCTTGACCGACGGAGCCGTGGCCAGCTCCGGTGCCTACGGCTACCGGTTCGATCCGGAGGGCACCTGCAATCATCTTTTCAATCCGCTCACCGGAGCTTGCGCTCAGACGTCCAGAGGTGTCACGGTCGTTGCCGATACGGCAACCATGGCCGACGCGCTGTCGACCGCCTTCGCGCTTATGGACAATGATGCCGTCCGATCTGCCCTCGCTCAGACATCGCACGCAAAAGCATATGCGGCAGAGGCAGGTCAGCTGCGGGAGATCAGCACCGGCAAAGGAGCATGACTCTGAGCGGTTCCTTCGGGTGTCGCTCCAAAAACTGCCTGGGCCCTCAGGCTCGCTCGAAGTGCGGTCTGAGGCTGGGAGCCGACGGCGGGGACTAGTTCTCCACTTCTGGCTGCAGAGCTCTTCCTGACGTCCGCGACCCGAGTCAAGCGCGCAGTTCAAACCTCAACCATAAGATTCTCGCCACGCGGCTTCGTGAAATTGCGCCCGTCGCCTCGATCCCTAGTTTTGGTTTGCGGAAGGGTGCACGATATTGTCGGCTTCGGGATATTGGGGAGCGGAAGGGGGCACGGCTATGGGAGACGCTGTGCCATGGAGGAAGCCCTCAGAGCCAAAATTCTCGACCTTCTGTCATCGCAACATTTGATGACGCTCGCCACCATTCGTCCCGACGGCTATCCTCAGGCTACGACCGTCAACTACATCAACGACGGTTTGACGGTATACTTTGCGACCGACGCAGCCTCGCAAAAGGTCGCCAACATAACGCTCAACAACAAAGTCTCGATTGCCATCACGAGCCAAACGGAAGATTTCTACAGGCTCTCCGGATTGTCGATGTCGGGCGTCGCAAGGCGCATCCTGGAGAAGCACATCGCAGACGAGATTGTTCTGCGCCTCTTCAGCACGCTCCCACAGTCGAAAAGGTATGTTCCGCACGATCCGGAGAGGCTCGCGGTCTATTTGATCACGCCGGTCGCCATGGCCCTAGTCGACTACGCCTCCGGCTTCGGCAAGCGCTGTTTGGTCGAGCTGTGACCGCTCTGATCAATGAACGCTTCGCCAGACGCTCCCGCATCCTGATTGAAGATGCTATTGGCCCAATCTCACCGCTGAAGGCGGCTGAAGCTTCGTCCGGATGGACCAGATGTGTTTAGGGTCGCAGCGGCGGCTTCGCCTCAATCATCTTACCCTCATCCCAGGGTTGCCGCACCGAACGGACTTCGATCAGATCTCGCGAGCATGATCAGTGGCGCGGCGGCTGATTTACGTCAGCTTCGAAGGAGAATCCGTCGGTCCTCGGTTATACCCAGACCGGGCAGCGGCGCTGTTGACGCGCTGAAGTCAAGGTTGCGGCGCGCGCTGAACTCGCTGCCGTCACGCTTGAAAGGCGCTATGGAATGCCGCATGCGGCTGGTCGCAGCCGCGGGCCAATGACACGCTCAGGTTCGCATGGGAACCACGAACGAGCGCGTTAGCGCGCTCGGCGTAGGGGTTAGCTGGCTGCGGTACTGTCAACCTGCAATTCGCCGACTATCCGGCGAAATACTTCTGCTGCTTCTACCTCGTTGAAATCCGTGTGGTATCGCTTCCTTATTCCGATCTTTGTTAAGGTGAAATGCAGGTCCGGCTTCACGTTATGGCGATCGAGGCAGCGCAATACACAATGAAGCGGACAACCATCGATGGCGATGATCTTCCGGCCAGACTTGGCAATACGCACGAGGGAGGGGACGTCACCGCCGACGCCGGCGATGCAAGACATTTCCGCGTGCCGCTCGCGGTCCAGGCGGATTGCGACACGGTTCGCCATCTGCGCCGCGCTCGAGCAGCCCGAGCACGAGTACACGATAGGCATGTTACGATTGTCAGCAGTCATGAGGCAGCGGCGAGACCGAAGAGAGTGTCACGGATCTCGCGATTCTCCTGGCCGAAGACCTCTGCAAAGTGGTTCGCCGGCACAAGAATTCCCTTCCCTTAAGAGAGGCAGATCTTTTTATCACGCCGTAGATGTCGTGACGTTGACCTTGGTCAAGACGCCAACCATTGCAAGTGCCAAACTATACAAGTGTTCCATCCGAATTCGAGACCTCAAAGCCAATGGCCCGCCGTTGGTCCGTCTCGGCGCATATGATGAGAACACGTTACCTCGTAGGTGCCGGTGCAGGATCTGTCCTGCGTCGGAGAATCGGGAACGCGGTGCAAGTCCGCGACGTGCCCAACGCTGTGAGGGGGACTGGAGGGACAGGTGCCACTGGCGACAGCCGGGAAGGTGTCCCTTCCGGATGAACCCGAGTCAGAAGACCGGCCTATGGGGGATGGCTCGTCCGCGCGGACGGTGAGACGAGCGCGCCATCAAGGGGAATACGATGGACGATTCCGCACTCCTGCCTGCATTGCCTT
Organism: Hyphomicrobium sp.; assembly: GCF_009026145.1. GTDB lineage: Bacteria > Pseudomonadota > Alphaproteobacteria > Rhizobiales > Hyphomicrobiaceae > Hyphomicrobium_A. The sequence continues at coordinate 48,460 of NZ_WBUE01000015.1, read as the reverse complement.
TGTCGCCCGCCGAGCGCGCGGGTGTCTACCGCGCCATCCTGACAAGACGCGACACGAGAAGCGAATTCCTCCCCGACCCGGTGCCGAATGAGCTCGTCAGCCGTCTTCTCGTCGCCGCCCATCATGCCCCCTCGGTCGGGTTCATGCAGCCATGGAGCTTCATCCTCATTCGGGATGCGGACGTCCGCCGACGGGTGTACGAGGCCTTCGCCAAGGCTCATGCCGAGGCCGCGATGATGTTTCCCGAGCACCTGCGCGACACCTACCGGGCCCTCAAGCTCGAAGGGATCATGGATGCGCCCCTCAATATATGCCTGACCTGCGACCGTGATCGGGCAGGCCCAGCCGTCATCGGGCGCACGCACATTCGGGCGATGGACCTCTACAGCACGGCCTGTGCCGTGCAGAACCTCTGGCTCGCGGCCCGCGCCGAAGGGCTCGGGGTCGGCTGGGTGAGCATCTTCGACAACGGGACAGTGCAGCGAATCCTGAACATCCCCAAGCGCGTCGTTCCTATTGCCTATCTCTGCGTCGGACGGGTGAGCGGCTACCACGCGCAGCCCGAGCTCGAGACGGCGGGCTGGCGGGAGCGCTTGCCGATCGGGCCGCTGGTGCATTTCGACCAGTGGGGCCGGCAGGGCGTCGAAACCGGCCTCCTGGAGCAACTCCACATCGATGAACGTGATGCGCGCGCGAGCCGATTGTCGGTATGCCATCCCTGACGCGCTGCACGGGGTGGCGCATCGGCAGGGGGCGTGGCCAGACGGCCGCGCCCCTGATGGCACCAGTGCGGCAACTACTGAGGAGTCCACCCGGCTTCTGCGCGCGGGACACTGAAGTCGAAGAACTTCAGCGCTGATTTCCGCAATCTCGACCGCTGCGGGCCGCTTGAAGACTGAAGCGTCCGACTTGAGCCATGATCTGGCGACACTCCCGGCCGTAGATGTGCGATAAGCGCCACACGTGTTCGAGGTTTGGCATATTTCTATACTTTTTGTGTCAACTAATTGACCGAGGGCAAGTTGGTCGCTTCCCCTGCTCCCTAATACTCGCTGTCACAAGAGCCAGACCGGCATGCAGAAGCTGTCTCATGCCTCCGCTTGAGAGAAGTGAGCCTTGGTGTGCTGAATCGTCAGATGAGTGCCGCCGATCTTGCCCCGCATTTCGCCCGGCTCGGCGGCGACCCTATTCGCGATGCGTTCGCCGCGCGCCGGGCTGTCCTGCCGTGGAGGAACAAGCGGCCGCTCCCGGATGACGAGCTGCCCGCCACGTGGTCACGCCTGATGAGCAGCTATTGCTCGCCGGAAATGCGCCTTGCGTACATTCACGTGCCGTTCTGCGCCAATCACTGCCTGTTCTGCGGCTTCTACCGCAACGCGTACTCACGAGACACGGCGTCGTCCTACGCAGACCTGATTGTCGAGGAGATCGAGCGCGAGGCAACGGCATCCACGGTTGGGAGCCAGCTTGTCGAAGCGGTTTATCTCGGCGGCGGAACGCCGAGTGCCCTGTCGCCGACCGACCTGTCGCGGGTTCTGGGCATGGTCAAGCGCTGCCTGCCGCTTGCCCCGGACTGCGAGATCACGCTCGAAGGCCGTATCATCCACTTCGATCCCGACAAGATCGACGCTTGCCTCGAAGCAGGCGTCAATCGCATCTCCATCGGCGTGCAGAGCTTTGACACGGCCGTTCGCCAGCGGCAGGGACGGCGTGCGAGCAGAGACGAGGCGGTCCGCTTTCTGGAAGCGATACGCGACCGGGATCGCGCCGCCCTCGTCATAGACCTCCTCTACGGCCTTCCGGGTCAGACTGATGGAATCTGGACCGAGGACTTGCGCATTGCGGCCGACGTTGCACCCGATGGCGTCGACCTCTATGGCCTCAATCTCATTCCGGGAACGCCTTTGCACAAAGCCATCGGGATCGGAAAGTTTCCTGCCGCCGCGACGCTCAAGGATATCGGGGGCATGTACCGCGCCGGTGTCGAGTTTCTCGCGGCCAAGGACTGGACCCAGATCAGCAACAGCCACTGGGCGCGGACACCGCGTGAGCGCAATATTTACAATCTGCGCATCAAGGAAGGTGCCGATTGCCTTGCCTATGGCTCCGGAGCCGGCGGCCTCCTCGGTCGATACAGCTATGGCATTGCGGCAGGTCTTGATTCGTATCGCGATGCCATACTGGCCGGACGAAAGCCGATCGACACCATTCGTGTTTCGGATTCGCTCCAGCCCGTCCGCAACGTGATCACGGCCGGCCTCGAGACCGGGCACCTCGATTTCGATCGCATCGCTCTTCCACATGGGGGCAATCTGAAAACCTGGATTGCACCGCTCCTCGAGCAGTGGCGCTCCGCGGGCCTCGTGTCGATCAACGGAAACGTTATGTCGCTCAGCACAGCCGGGCGCTTCTGGTACGGCAACCTGGTCTCCGCATTCGACGCCATCCTCTCCGAGGCCGGGCCTTCCGCCCGCTCAAACCCCCCGATTGGCGCGCGCGCCAACCTCGAAACATAGAAGAAGGGATCACAACCATCATGACCGAAACTCGCGCGACAGCCGCTCGCGATCTCGTCCGCAAGGAGCTTGCCGACAACCCGGGAGGCATTCTCGAGGCCACCGCGGCGCAATATGGCCTGTCGCTGCAGGACACGATCGAATGTCTGCCGGCCGCCATGTGGAAGCGCGTTTCCGGAGCGCATTTCATTGACATCATGCAAGACCTCTCCGAATGGGGAAGCGTGACGGTGATCTCCCATACCAAGGATGTCATCCTGGAATTCGAAGGCCCGCTTCCGGCAGGAAAGCTTGGCCATGGATTCTACAATCTGTCTGGTGGCAGCCCATTGAGCGGGCATTTGCGCGCGGACAACTGCAAGTCGATCCTGTTTCTGCGCCGTCCCTTCATGGGGATGGAAACACTCTCGATCCAGTTCTTCAACGCCGACGGCGAGGCCATGTTCAAAATCTTCGTCGGCCGCGACGAGAAGAGACATCTCAAGGCCGATCAGGTCGAGAGGTTCACGAAACTGGAAGGCCGCTTCCCAGAGGCTGGGAGGGTTCATTGACATGAGGCCCGTGCTGATCTTCGGAGCAAGCCGGGGCGTCGGCTTTCTTCTGGCGCGCCTGCTGCGCCAGAGTGGCATTCCCGTTTTCGCGATGCTTCGATCCGAGGCCGCGCGCGCGGATCTCGAGGCTGCGGGCGTGCACGTTCTATTTGGAGATGCATTCTCTGTATCTGAGCTGGATCGGGCGTGCGCCCTGCCTCAAGCAGCGTTCGACGTTGTCTCCACGCTGGGAGGGCGTGGTGACGATGGCCGCTTCGTCGACGACGAGGGAAATATCAACGTCATCGACCGCGCCGCAGCGCGCGACGTCAGGCGCTTCATCCTGGTGACATCGATCGGGTGCGGGGACATGGCGCCCTACCGCTCCGAGCGCGCCATTGCCGCCTTCGGCGCCGCGGTGGACGCGAAGACCCGCGCCGAGCAGCATCTGAAGCGGACAATTCCATCGGGAACAGCGATCCGGCCGGGGGGTCTGCGCTCGGAGCCAGCAACCGGGCGCGGGATACTGACAACGGATCCCGAGATGCACGGCTTCATCCATCGCGCGGACGTTGCCGACCTGATCGCCCGCGCACTCCGCGACGATAGAACGGCCGGCCGCGCCTTCGCCGCCGTCGATGCCGATCAGGCGAGAAGCATCAATCTCGTAACTCCGTTTCCACTCGTGGCACGAGGCAATGGGCATGTTTGACGACCGGACGTGGACATTTCACCGCGCCCGACCCGGACGGGGCCGGCATGAAACCCGGTTTTCTGATGATCGTTATGATGCCGCTCGAGAACGGTCAGATGTCGGCGGCGCTCGTGAACACGGAGTCTCTGGAGGACTGCGAGCGCCGCGCCAAAGCTATCCGCACAGTTCTGACCGATCAGGAGATCCCGATCAAAGATTTCGTCTGCCGCAGCTCCGAGCCGTTCTCACACGGCGCAGAGAGCACCCACGCCATAGAGCAAAATGGCCGGCGCGGTTGCCCGCGCCGGCCCAGTCATCCGCTGTCACGCCGTTTGGAGGAAGCGCTTTGCGCAGCGGTCGAAGGCACTACTGCTTGTTGGGCAGAGCGAACACGGTGAGTGTTCCACCGAGGTTGGTGTAGGACTTCAGCCCGGCATAGCCGCCCACCGCACCCAAGCCATCCGTCGGATTCGTGAGGCCCGCGGCAAGACCGATGCCTGCCCATCCGCCGACGCCCGAGAAGACGCCCACGTACTGCGTGCCCTTGTGGCTGTAGGTGAAGGCGTTGCCGATAATTCCGGACGGGGTCTTCGATCTGAACAGCTCCTTGCCCGTCTTCTGGTCGAGCGCCTTGAAGTAGCCTTCCAGCGTCCCGTAGAAAACAACGCCGCCGGCAGTCGTCAGAGCACCGGACCACACCGAGAACTGCTCGGGCATCGACCACACGATCTTGCCCTTGCTTGCATCCCAGGCAATGAAGTTGCCCATGTTGCCCTTGCCCGGTGCGGGGTACATAGACAGGGTCGCGCCGACGTAGGGCTGGCCAGCCGTGTATTGAACCTGGAACGGCTCGTAGTCCATGCAAACGTGGTTGGTCGGGACGTAGAAAAGGCCCGTGAGCTGCGAGTAGGACGCGGGCTGCATATCCTTGCTGCCGAGCGCCGCCGGGCAGATGCCCTTGGTGTTTACGTCTGGACCGTTGGCGAAGGTCGAGTACTTCGACACCACCTCGGGACGGCCGTAGCGCGGGCTCGACTTGTCCATCTCGACTTTCGTGGCCCAGTTCACCGCCGGGTCGTACTTCTCGGCGACAAGCAACTCGCCGGTGTGCCGATTGAGCGTGTAGGCGAAGCCGTTGCGATCGAAGTGCACGAGAGCCGGCGTCTTCTTGCCGCCGATGTCGAGGTCGGCGAGGATGTTCTCGTTGACGCCGTCATAGTCCCACTCGTCGAACGGCGTCATCTGATACGCCCACGCCGCCATGCCGGTGTCTGGATTGCGGGCGATGATCGACATCGTCCACTTCTGGTCGATAGGCTTGCCCTCTGGGCTCGCACGTTGAGCCGGATTCCAGGTCGAAGGATTGGCGGTGCCGTAGTAGGCGAGGTCGGCGTCGGGGTCATAGGACCAGCCGCCCCACATAGTGCCTCCACCGATCTTCCACTGATCGCCCGTCCAGGTGTTGAGCGACGAGTTCTTGCCGACCGGCTTGCCGAGCGACATGGTCTTCTCGGGATCGAACATGATCTCCTCGTCCGGGCCGACCGAGTAGGCACGCCACACAAGCTTGCCCGTGTTGAGATCATAGGCGGTTGCACGCCCGCGCACGCCGAACTCGGCGCCGGAGATGGCGGCGATGACCTTGTCCTTCGCAATCAGGAAGGTGTTGGTGCTCGTCTCGCCGATCTTGGGATCGCCGTTCGTCGCCTTCCAGATCTCTTTTCCGGTCTTGGCGTCGAGTGCGACAATGGTCGTGTCGGCCTGCTGCAGGATGATCTTGCCATCGGCATAGGAGAGGCCGCGATTGACGGTATCACAACACATGACGCCGATCACGGACGGGTCCTGCTTGGGCTCGTAACGCCAGATGATCTTGTTCTCGTCGTTAAGATCCAGCGCGAACACGATGTTGGGAAACGGCGTGTGAAGGTACATCACGTCGCCGATGACCAGCGGCGAGCCCTCATGGCCGCGCAGCACACCTGTCGAGAACGTCCACGCGACCTTGAGGTCACCGACGTTCTTGGTGTTGATCTGATCGAGCTTCGAATAGCGGTGGGCGTTGTAACTACCCGACTGCGACGCCCAATTGTTCGGGTCGTCGTGCAGCTTGATCAGGTCCGAGTTGGCCAGTGCCGGCGACGCCAGTACGGCAGTCGACAAGAGCACCGCCCCCAATGCAAACCTACCCATCTAGTCTCCTCCTTGTATTATTCTTTAGCCACGCACTTGTCTGCCGTGGCATCCCCGAACCGACGGATTGCCCGTGCGGTGGAAACGAGCGACGTGTGTTTTTTGGAAGATCTTCCCATTGACTCACGCCGCTTCACGGCGTCGTGAAACTAGTCGCAGATTTTCGCGACCTCATAGATCCACCGATCTCGATTCTGATGGTGCCAGTCACTGCCGCGGCGATGTGCTGATTGGACCCACTCCATGCAACTAGGCGAATGCCGCGTGCCAACCATTTGCCGAGGGGGGTGGCACTACCGATTTCCAGAATCCGGCTCTCCCGACTAGGCCGCCGTCACGATTGAGTTCTCCCGGAGGAGCTGTGTCTGCGGAGCGCTTGTCGATGCTGATCCGTCTGTCCGCCGGCGAGGGGCTCAGCCTGCAGTGCCAGCTGTTCGAGCAGCTTCGCGGCTTGATTCTCGACGGCACCCTGAAGTGCGGCGAAAGACTGCCGGCTTCGCGGGTGCTGAGCGAGATGCTGCACATCTCCCGCAACACGGTCACCCTCGCCTATGCACGCCTTGTCGATGAGGGTTATGTCGAGATGCGTGAATCGGTGGGGACTTTCGTCTCCGCGCAGATTCCCGATGCTTCGCTGCTCACCAAAGTGAATTCCCGCACGTCTGCACGCACCGCCGGCGGCGAGGAACGGCCACAGCTTGCACCGCACACGGTGCGGGCGCAGACGCTGCTCAATCCGCATCGGCGCCGGTTGATCGCCGACTTCTGGGTGGGGCGGCCGGATGCGCGCAGCTTCCCGACCAAGATGTGGATCAAGCTGATCCATAACCGCTTGCTGTCGGCCGGTGCCGCACTCACCGAATACAAGGACCCGGCCGGGTTCGGCGAGCTGCGACAGGCAATCGTCGATCACCTGCGGCCGGCGCGCGGTATCAAGGCGACTGCCGAGCAGGTCATCATAGTGGGCGGGTGCCAGGACGGCCTCAACCTCGTTGGCCGCATGCTCATGCCGCCGACGACGACCGCGGTGCTGGAGGACCCGTGCTATCAGGGGGCGGCATTTCTGTTCGAGAGCCTCGGCGCGCGCATTCACCCAATCGCTGTCGACGCCAAGGGAATGATCACCGCGCGGCTTCCGGATCAGCGCCGCTGCATCGCTTACGTCACGCCCTCGCACCAGTACCCGCTCGGTGTCACGCTCTCGCTCGACCGACGGCTTGAGCTGATCCGTTGGGCTGCAGCAACAGATTCCTACATTCTGGAGGACGACTACGACAGCGACTTCCGCTTCAACGGACCGCCGATCGCAGCGCTGAAGGGGCTGGATGGGCTTGATCGCGTCATCTATCTCGGAACGTTTTCGAAGTGCCTCGGCGCCGGGCTTCGCCTCGGCCACGCGCTTCTACCGCGTGGCCTCGTGGAGCTGGCGCGGGCGACGAAGACACTGATGAACAATGGGCAGCCGTGGCTCGAGCAGGCGGTGCTGGCCGACTTCATGCGCAGCGGCGCATACCAACGCCATTTGCGCAAGATCCGGCAGCTCTATCTGTCGCGACGCAACGCGCTCATCAAGGCGCTCGAGCGGCATTTCGGCGCCGTGGAAATTCTCGGCGGCGAAGCGGGCATGCACGTCGTGTGGCGCTTGCCCGATCATCTCCCCTGTGCGACTGAACTTGAAGCGATCGCTCTTGCGGCTGGCGTCGGCGTCTATGCCGTGGGCTCCGGTGGGGCGGTTGTTCTCGGTACCGGCTCCAACAATGATCGTCACTTGGTCCTCGGCTTTTCCTCGCTCACCGAGCGCGAGATCGAAGCCGGTATCACAAGGCTCGCCGCGGCACTTAGGGGCGAAGCTCGGTCACTCGCCGTAGCCGCAGAGGCGGTCGGTTAGCCGCTGCGTGGGCGGCTGCGGGCCAGGATGGCCACGGCGCGCGACAGCTCGCTCTCTGATAGAGCGCCGAAGCCGAGGCGAAACGCATTTGGAGCATGGCGTGGCCTGAGGGCGAAGGTCGTCCCCGCAAGCACACCTAGCCCCATACTTTCCGCCGCTGCAGCCCACTGCTCGGCATCCAGGCGCTGTGACAGGCGGAGCCAGATCGCGAGCCCACCCGTTGGAACGTCGAACGTGCAGAAGCTAGCGAGATGCCGCTGCAGAAGCTCGGCGAGCTTGTCGCGGCGGGCTTGGTAGACCTGGCGCGATTTGCGCGCGTGGCGCCTTATCTCGCCGTCCGCGATTAGGGCGGCAACGGCATGTTCCAGCGGCAAATCCCCCTGGCGGTCAATGGCCTGGCGCACCGTCGCCATGCGCTCGATGAGCTTCGGCGAAGCAATGGCGTAGCCAATGCGAAGCTCGGGTGCGAGCAACTTCGAAAGCGAGCCAACATAGACGATGTGCGCCGACTGCGTGCTCGCGGCCAGCGGCAGCACCGGTCGTCCATCGAAGCGGAACTCGTGGTCGTAGTCGTCCTCGATGAGGATCAGATTGCGCCGGTGCATCAGCTCGAGGAGCGCCAGCCGTCGCGCCGCATTGAGGGTGACGGTGGTGGGGTACTGGTGGTGCGGCGTCAGATAGACCGCACGCAGGCTCGGTTCGCGCTCGGCGAGCTTGGCGAGCTGCTCGATCGAGGCGCCATGCTGGTCGACAGGAATACCGACGACGTTCGCTCCAGCCGCGCGGAACGCCGACCAGGCGAGCTGATAGCCAGGGTCCTCGACGGCGATGGCGTCGCCGGGGCGCAGCAGCGCGCGGGCGACGAGGAACAGCGCCATCTGGCTGCCGCGCGTGATGATCACGTCGCCGGGATCGGCGACGAGGCCGCGCTCGCTGCCGAGATATTCGCACAATGCCTCGCGCAATCGCGCGCTGCCGCGCGGTTCTCCATAGGGCGAGCGGCGCAGGAACGACGGCGCGGAGACGGCGCGTCGAAATGCGCGCGCCAGCTCGGCGCGCGGGGCAATGCGCGCATCCGGTGCGCCATCGGAGAAGGCGATGTCGATGCTCTTGCGCGGCGGAGCGGCAACCGTTGGCGCTGGTCTCTCCCTGCTTCTTGGCGGCGGTGTATCGGGAAGATCCTCCGCAACGAAGGTCCCTTGCGAGGGGAGCGTGACGGCCCACCCCTGTTGGATCAACTCCTGGTAGGCCGCGTCGACAGTGTTGCGGTGAATGCCGAGCGCCTTCGACAGTGAGCGCGTGCCGGGGAGCGCGGCACCAGGCTTCAATCGGCCACGCTCAATCTCGCGGATGATTACCGCAGCTAGGTTGAGGAAGATCGGCTTGGCGGAGTCGGGCTCCAGCTGCAGCACGACTTGTCGTGTCATCGACCGGCCTAGTTATAATGATCAAACCGGCCCTATTTGGTGGGCCGGCCAAGGTTTATCGCATAAGGCAGGACAGGGCGCAAATTGCGCCATTTACGCACGGAGATGGCGATGAAGCAGGCGCTGGCGCTTTACCACGTGGCGTTCGAAAATCTCGGCTCCTTCGAATCCGTGCTGAGCGATGAGGGATACGCGATCAGCTATCGCAATGCGGTGCACGGGCTTGCCGGGCTTGACGCTAAAGGACCCGATCTGCTCGTTGTCCTCGGGGGGCCGATTGGTGTCTACGAGACCGACGTCTATCCCTTTCTCGATGAGGAACGCCAGTTCATCGCCGAGCGCCTCGACGCAGGGCTTCCAACGCTCGGCATCTGCCTTGGCGCGCAACTGATGGCAGCGGCGCTCGGCGCAAAGGTCTACCCCTCAGGCATAAAAGAGATTGGATTTTCGCCGTTGGCGCTGACCAACGCCTGCGCGCGCCGCCCACTGGGACATCTCGCGGGCGTGCCAGTGCTGCACTGGCACGGGGACACCTTCGATATCCCCGCGGGAGGCGAGCTGCTTGCCTCGACCGCCGTCTGCCGCAACCAGGCGTTTGCCGTCGGCACGCACGCGCTCGCGCTGCAGTTTCACCCCGAAGCCGACTATCCGGCGCTGGAGGACTGGTTCGTCGGCCATACCTTGGAGCTTGCAGGTGCCAAGGTCGATATTCGTCAGTTGCGCAAGACTGCGACCACGGCGGTGCCGAGGCTGCGCGAGGCCGGCGGCAGGATGCTGAAGGCTTGGCTCGGTGCCCTCCCATCCTGACTTGCAGGGGGCAATCGGCTCCGTCGCGGCCAGTCTCGCGGCCGTCCGGGCGCGCATCACCCGCGCCGCGGAGCAGAGTGGGCGCAGCCCTGATGCGGTGAGGCTTGTCCTGGCGACGAAGACCGTTCCTCCGGAGAGAATTCTTGAGGCCGTCGAGGCAGGACAGGTGCACCTGGCGGAGAACCGCGTGCAGGAGGGGCGCGCGAAAGCGGTCGCCCTTGCCGATCGGCCTATCCGCTGGAGCATGATCGGTCATCTGCAGACGAACAAGGTCAAGGACGCGCTGCGCTTCGTCGATGAGGTTCAGTCACTGGACAGGCTGACCCTTGCCAAGACGCTGGACGGCTACCTGCAGCGGCTCGGGCGCCCGCTCGACGTGCTGGTGCAGGTGAACACTTCTGGCGAGGCGACCAAGTACGGACTGCCGCCCCATGATGTGCTGCCGTTCCTGCGCGAGTTGCGCGCCTTTGCGTCCCTGCGCATCCGCGGGTTCATGACCCTAGGGCGCTTCACGCCGGACGTCGATGAGGTGCGTCGCTGTTTTCGCCTCTTGCGCACGGTGCGCGATGCCGCGCGCGAGGCTATGCCGTGCGGCGAGGCGTTGCAGGAGCTGTCGATGGGCATGTCGGGCGACTTCGAGGCAGCAATCGCCGAAGGCGCTACGATCGTGCGCGTAGGGCAGGCGGTGTTTGGTCGACGCCCGCTGCCGGATTCGTACTTTTGGCCAACGACCGGCACCCCGCACAGGTGATGCGCGTCATGGAGCGCCCCGGATCGTCCTTCCGCCAAGCGCACGACCGGGCAGACCGGCCCGTGTGCAGCGGCTGGCCCGCCATGTAGGCTTCAAGCGAAATGTTGCGGGTGTAAATATCTCGACACCGCGTGCATCGCCAGAAGTCTGCAGGGCCTCCCGGGGCCAATGCCTTGCAAGCGATAGCTCGCCGCTCATCAACCGTCCGCGTCCTTCTTGATGAGAATATCCCTGAGCACGACCGCTTCGTTATGTTCGACGTCCCGCGCCCCGAAGAGGAGTGTCACGGTGCCTTTGCGCGCGCGCGACCGCAGATCATGGAGTTCCGTTGCGTGCTCATGCAACTCCACCCGGTATCGCCTTTGAAACTCCATCCATCGCTTGGGGTCATGACCAAACCAGCGGCGAAGCTCGTTCGAAGGCCCGATCGTTTTCATCCATAGATGGAGGCCAGCGCGTTCCTTACTGATGCCGCGGGGCCATAGCCGGTCCACGAGCACACGGAAACCGTCAGACGGGGTCGGCGGTTCGTAGATCCTTTTTATCTGCACGCGACCCATGCCCGCTCCGGTCAGCTCGCGGATTTTCAAGGCACCCCGGAAGTCTCGCTGACTAAGCGGGTGAGCTATATCCAAATGCCACCTATGTGCGCAATGAGATCGACCGGGACGATAGGCCGATAGGGCATTCCGATGCTCATGTTATGGCATTCCACCATATGATGGTGATGAGGCAAACACGTCCAGGATCGGGAACATGAGCAAGAGACGAGACCCACGAACAATCGCGGTCAATACGGGCATAGCGACGGACAGCGCGTTTGGCGCTGTTACTCCGCCGATCTATCTTTCGAGTACCTTCTCGTTCAGCGGATTCGAGCGCCCGCGTGCCCACGATTATTCGCGCACCGCAAACCCAAGCCGCGACATCCTCGCCAACACCCTGACCGAACTCGAGTGCGGCGCGGGCGCGGTGGTCGTCTCGTCTGGAATGGCCGCGGTCGACCTGGTGCTCAGCCTCCTTGGTCCGGATGATCTCGTCGTCGCGCCGCATGACTGCTACGGGGGTACGCATCGCTTGCTCTCGCTGCGCCGCGATCGGAAGCACTTTGATGTGATCTTCGTAGACCAGAACAATGAGGAAGCGTTGACGGCGGCATTGGAGCAGTTTCCTGCCCTCGTCCTGATTGAGACGCCAAGCAATCCGCTCATGCGGGTCGTGAACATCAGGGCCGTGACAGAGCGCGCCAAAGCTGCAGGGGCGAAGGTCGCGGTGGACAACACATTTTTATCGCCGGCACTGCAGCGTCCGATCCACCTGGGTGCCGACTTCGTTATTCACTCAACAACGAAGTACCTCAATGGCCATTCGGATGTCGTGGGTGGCGCCGTTATAGCGGCGGACAAGACCGATGCCGAGATCCTAGCTGCTTGGGCCAACACCTGCGGGGTCACGGCTCCGGCCTTCGACTGCTACTTGACCCTGCGCGGATTGCGCACTTTGTTCGCTCGCATCGAGCGCCAACAGATCACAGCGATGAAGATCGCTGAATACCTGCAAGGTCATTGCGCCGTCGCCGCCGTGCATTACCCCGGCCTTGCCTCACATCCTGGCCATGCGGTGGCCAGATCGCAGCAGTCGGGGTTTGGCGCCATGCTGAGCTTTGAGCTTGCCGGCGGCGTCAGCGCCGCACGACGTTTCGTCGAGAGCCTGTCGGTGTTCACGCTGGCCGAATCGTTGGGTGGCATCGAGAGCCTCGTTGCGCACCCCGCGACGATGACGCATCTCGGAATGGGCCCTGAGGCACGTCGCGTGGCGGGTATCACCGACGGCCTCTTGAGGCTCTCCATCGGGCTCGAGGCTGAGAGCGACTTGATCGACGACCTCAAGTGCGCATTGGATGCAGCGCACGCCCGCGCTCACGACGTGCATGAAAATTCTCTAATGGACCCGCTCGAACCGTTGGCGTCTCAAAGCTAACCGATGCCGTGGTGAGTTGCCTGGTCCTGACGCACCGGGGAAGGGGAATCGATTTATCGTCTCGTCGCGGACGAACGGTCGGAACCTTTTCCGAGCAGTCGCATCCAATCGGGCGTTAGCTAGTTGGAGCTTGCCATGGTTGACGAACGTCAAATCGTCGGCGTTTGAACTATGCGAGAATGTTCACGAAACCGAGGACGCGGCACGGCCATGACGTTTGTCGAGTACTATTGGCGAGGCGAAGGACCGCTTTGGAAGATCTACTGGCTGTACGGCGTACTCCTCAGCATGGGGCTCGCAGTTGTCATTGCAGCGGCTGGATTAGGACATTGGGTCCCTCTGCCCGGTTTAATCGCAATGCTCGTTGGCCTGGCGATTTATACGGTCTGGATTCTGGTCAGCGTCTGGCGCTGCGCTGAGAACGTTGAGGGGCGTCCATTCGGTTACGATCCCGAATTGTGGACCGCGCTAGCACGCACGGCTACCGTCGCTTGGGCGATCAACGAGGTTGCCCTTTCAATTCTCCTGATTCAGATGAGCGTGGCCAACTGGTAGTGACATTGCGTTCTTGCGCCAGCACCGCTGTTAGGCAAGGCCGCGGGTATCGCCCGATAGGCAGCTTCAATGAACTTCTTACCGGAAACGAACAGAATGTCGCGGAGGTCAAGCAACCTAGGTCATGGGGCAGGCGCGCTTCCAGTGCGCGCTCGCTGGGAGATGCGCATCACCGGTCTCGAGCGCCGCATTGCCGAGCAGAGACAAGATTGGCGCTGCCATTCTCGGCGGCGTTTTTCTTACGCTGATCCTAATAGCCAGCGCGCGACTCCCCAAGTGGCTGGCCAAACGATAAGGTGCGCATCCCCCGCTGATCGTAGTGACGTCGTGAGTGCAGCAGGCCGGCGGCGACCCGCCGGAGGCGGCTCATCACGCACCCACCGACGTGGATGCAGATCCAGTTTTGTGGTGCGGCAGCGGACCAATGGCAATGGATGATTTCACCATCGCCCGGGTCATCCACGTTGTCGCTATCCTCTTCTGGATCGGCGGCGTCGCCTTTGTCACATCGGTGGTGATGCCGTCGATCCGCGAGGGATCTCCGTCGGAGGAGAGGCTCGCTGCCTTTCACCGGATCGAAGGACGGTTCGCCTGGCAAGCCCGGATCTGGGTTGCCCTCGCGGGCGTCAGCGGCTTCTGGATGGTTTACCGAGCCGATCTGTGGAGCCGCTACGCCGATCCCCGTTTCTGGTGGATGCACGCGATGCTGCTCGTTTGGCTATTGTTCGCGATGATGCTCTTCGTGATCGAACCGCTATTCCTCCATCGCCGAATGGCCAGCTCCTCCCGCCCGGCCGATTTCAGGCGGATGGAGTGGGTGCACAGGCTGCTGCTTTTGTTGAGCCTTATCGCGCTGGTCGGTGCCATTGGCGGCAGTCACGGACTTCTCTAACCCCCAGAAGACATCGCGGCACGAGACGAGTTGCCTTACGGGCTGGCGCGCGCTCCGAGAGGCAGCCCACGGTTCTCGAGGGTGTGTGACTTGTCACCACGCAGCCGCGCCTCAAGACGGCACGCTGACACCGCCACGCGCGGCGTTTCTCGATCCAGGTGAGCCCGACCACGGAGGGCTTTTGGGGTGCCGCTTTGGCGAGGGCACGCTTGGGCAATTCGGACGCTTCCTCCAGTGACGGCTCTAGTGACGGTCACTAGGGGGCCGGTCGGGCGAACTCAGCGTGTTTCCTAGTGTCCTTGTAAGCCAAGCCGAAAAAAGGGGTGCCCTCCAGCCGGGGAAAGGCTGGAGGGCGGGGCCGGCCAGAGTGGACGGGGGAGGCAAATCCGGCCGGCAAATGGGTGGTGTGCGTGGCGCGCCTTTATCTTCCTTTCGGTTGCGGCGCTCGTTCGTTACTCCGCTTCGCTGGCAGCATCGAGCAAGGTGTCGACCACGCCCTCGGTGACGACCGCATCGAAGGCTTCCTCGATCGCTTCCTGGGCGTCCGTGGACAGCAGCGCCTGGGCTTGCTGCGCGGTGGTCGACTCTTCATAGGAGCCGGCGTGGGCCGCGGCGGCGCCAAGGGCAACGGCGAGCGCGGCGGTGCCGGCGAGAAGCACGGCTTGCAGGGAAGAGGTCATCGTTAATTCTCCTGTCCCGTTGAGAGGCGCGCCGCGCACAAAAGGACCGCGGCGCGCCTCGGGTGAGCGCGGCCCCAATTGCAGGTCGCCGGCTCGACTGCGATGTGTAGGGGAAGGCGGCGCCCGCCGCTGTTCCCTGCGTTACAGGACGTTGCGAGGCTTCAGCGCCGATCGCGGCTGTTCTCGAGGATGGAGAGAATCTGCTCGGCGTCGGTATCGGTGGGCAGCGCGTGGAAATCGGCCTCGACATCGAGCGCCTTCTCCAGCAGCCGGTGAAACTCCTCGCGATTGAGCTCGACGGTTCCGAACTGACGCAGGTGGTCGGTCACAAATTGCGTGTCGAGCAACCGAAAGCCGCCGTAGGAGAGGCGCGCGGCGAGATAGACGAGCGCGATCTTGGACGCATCGCGCTCGTAAGAGAACATGCTCTCGCCGAAGAAGGCGCCGTTGAGCGCCACGCCGTAGAGGCCGCCGACCAGGCGGCGGCCGTTCCACACCTCGACGGTGTGGCAATGGCCGAGGCTGAACAGATCGCGGTAGAGGCCGCGGATGCGCTCGTTGATCCACGTGGAGCGCCGCCCGGGCCGTGAAGCGGCGCACCCCTCGATCACGCCCTCGATGTCGGTGTCGATCTTAACCGCCAACGAGGTGGCGCGCAGCGTACGCGCCAGCCGCCGCGGTACATGCACCTCGTCCAGGGGGAGGATGCCGCGATGCTGCGGCTCGATCCAATACAGCGCCGGGTCGTCGGCGCTTTCCGCCATGGGAAAGATGCCGCAGGTGTAGGCCTTTAGCAGCACCTGCGGCGTGATCTCGATGACGATGTCGTCGCGCGAAGCCATATGGTCCGTCGGCTAAGGTCCGCCCTTTTTCGTGCGGCGGAGCCTAGCGTGAAAACTTTTCCGGCTGTCGTCAATCGCCTGCGTCGGCGACCAAACTATGACTTGGCCAGATACTTTTCGAGCCAATGGATGTCGTAAAGGCCGTTGGCGATGTCCGGTTGAGCGATGAGCTCGTTGAACAAGGGGATGGTCGTCTCGATGCCGTCGATGACGAATTCCGACAGCGCCCGCTTCAGCCGCATCAGGCATTCGTTGCGCGTCTTGCCGTGCACGATCAGTTTGCCGATGAGGCTGTCGTAGTAGGGCGGGATGCGGTAGCCCTGGTAGACGCCACTATCGACGCGTACGCCTAGCCCGCCCGGCGGATGCCAGTAGCTGATCTGCCCCGGCGAGGGGCGGAAGGTGCGCGGGTTCTCGGCATTGATGCGGCACTCGATGGCGTGCCCGGCGAAGGTGATGTCCTTCTGCTTGTGCGAGAGCTGCGCGCCGGAGGCGACACGGATCTGCTCGAGCACGAGGTCGATGCCGGTGATCGCCTCGGTCACCGGGTGCTCGACCTGCAGGCGCGTGTTCATCTCGATGAAGTAGAACTCGCCGGCCTCGTAGAGGAACTCCACCGTGCCGGCGCCGCGGTACTTCAGTTTGCGCATGGCCTCGGCGACGGTCTCGCCGATCTTGGCGCGCGCCGCCGCGTTGAGGGCGGGCGAGGGCGCCTCTTCGAGAACCTTCTGATGGCGCCGCTGCAGCGAGCAGTCGCGCTCGCCCAAGTGGATGGCGTTGCCCTGCCCGTCGCCGAATACCTGCACCTCGATGTGGCGCGGCTTTGTCAGATACTTCTCGATGTAAACGGCGTCGTTGCCGAAGGCGGCCTTGGCCTCGGCGCGCGCCGTCGACAGGGCAAGGCCGAGGTCGACCGGCGTGTGCGCCACCTTCATGCCGCGTCCACCGCCGCCGGCGGTGGCCTTGATCAGCACCGGAAAGCCCATCGCCTTGGCGATGCGCATCGCCTCCGTCTCGCTGGTCACGGCGCCGTCCGAGCCGGGAACGACGGGAATGCCGAGGCGCTTGGCCGTCTCCTTCGCCTCGATCTTGTCGCCCATGATGCGGATGTGCTCCGACGTTGGGCCGATGAAGGTGATCTGGTGCTCCTCGAGAATCTCGGCGAAGCGGGCGTTCTCGGACAGGAACCCGTAGCCCGGGTGCACGGCGTCGGCGCCGGTGATCTCGCAGGCGGCGAGCAGGCGGGGAATGTTGAGGTAACTTTCCGCGGCGGGCGGCGGGCCGATGCACACGCTTTCATCGGCGAGGCGGACGTGCATGGCATCGGCGTCGGCGGTGGAATGCACGGCGACGGTGGCGATGCCGAGCTCTTTGCACGCGCGCTGGATGCGCAGTGCAATCTCTCCCCGGTTGGCGATCAGAACTTTGTCGAACATCTTTTCCAGGCGAGTAGGGAATAGCGAATAGCGAGTAGTTGGGCAGTGTCGGCTACTCGCTATTGCCTATTCGCCATTCGCTCCTATTCGATGATGACGAGCGGCTCGCCGAACTCGACCGGCTGACCGTTCTCGATCAGGATCGCCGTCACCTTGCCGGCGTGCGGGGCGGGGATCTGGTTCATGGTCTTCATGGCTTCGATGATAAACAGCGTATCGCCCTGCGCTACCTGCGAGCCAACCTCGATGAAGGTAGGGGCGCCCGGCTCGGGCGAGCGGTAGGCGGTGCCCACCATCGGCGACTTGACGACGCCGGGGTGCTTGGCCGGATCGGAAGGGGCCTTGGCGGCGGCGGTAGCTGCGGGCGCGCTCGCGGCAACGGGTGCCGCCGCGACGGTCGACTGGACGTTGAGCGTGCGTGCCACGCGCACTTTGAGCCCGCTCTTCTCGATCTCGATCTCGCTCAACCCGGTCTCGTTGAGGAGTTCGGCGAGCTGCCGGATCAATCGCTGCTCGTCCCCCGAGGTCTCGCCCTGATCCTTGGCCGTCATGCTTCGCTTTTCCTTCTTGTGCGGCTTTGCTTTCCGCTCGCTACCCTTAGCCACGACGCTAGTGTCCCCATTCCGAAGTTCGCCAGAGTTCGCTGCTGGGGCGGGGAGCGAACTTCGGAATGATTAGGGACACTAGAAACATAGACTTGCTAGTGTGATTCAGATCGAGAAATTCGCTCGCTACCGGGCCGCTCATGATGGCGAATTTCTCGATCATCACACTAGGACGCCAGCAGATCGGCCAGGGCTTCGAGAGCCAGCTCGTAGCCCTTGGCCCCGAGGCCGCAGATCACGCCCTTGGCAGCCTGCGATACGTAGGAATGCTGCCGGTACGGCTCGCGGCGAAAGATGTTCGACAGGTGCACCTCGATGACCGGCAGCTCCGCTGCCTGCAAGGCATCGAGCACTGCGATCGAGGTGTGCGAGTAGGCACCGGCGTTGAGAATGATCGCCTGCGCCTTGTCGCGCGCCTCCTGGATCCAGGAGACGAGCTCGCCCTCGTTGTTGGACTGGCGGAAATCGATGGTCAGCGCCAAGGCCGTGGCCCGCGCCTCCGCCTTCTTGCGCACGTCATCGAGGCTATCGGACCCGTAAATGGCAGGCTCGCGCAGCCCCAGCATGTTGAGATTGGGTCCGTTGAGGACGTAGATCGGCTTTGCCATGAGGTCCTTGCTGCAGCCGGGATCGAAGCCGCCTTCTGGCTGGCCCGCGGGCGACGGCCCCCATCTATCAGCTTTCCCGCAGCCGCGGAAGGGAGACCGCCACGTCGGTCGGGGAGAGCCTTAAGAGCGTCGCGCGGCGGCGCAACGACGCGTCGCACCGCCGCAGTTCCGGGCTGCTCGGTGCTGATCAGCAGTAGGAGCAACCCGCCTTGCGCAGCTCCGTGACGTGCTTCTCCAGCTGGTCGTAGAGGTCCTCCGGCGCGCCGGGGATGGCTCGGTCGCCGACCAGGAAGTGCGGCGTGCCGTTGACCCCCATCTTTTTGGCCAGTGCCTCGGACTTCTTGATCTCCGACTCGACCTCGGGCGAAGCCATGTCCTTCTTCAGCTTGTCTATATCGAGGCCGAGCTTGGTGGCGATCTGCAACGCATTGGCCTCGTTCATCACGCCCTTCGCCTCTAGCATGGCGCGGTGCATCTCCCAGTACTTGCCCTGCCTGCCGGCGGCGATGGCGACGCGCGAGGCCTCTTCCGAGCCCTTCGACAGAATCGGCAGCTCCTTGAACACGACGCGCACCTTGGGGTCGGTCTCGACGAGCTTGATGACGTCGCGCAGGCCGCGCTTGCAGTAGCCGCAGTTGTAATCGAAGAACTCGACGACCGTGATGTCGCCCTGAGGGTTGCCGGCGACGTCGGCGACGGGGTCGCGATAGATTTCGCGCGCGTTTTCGGCGATGGCGACCTTCAGCTTCTCGGCCTGCTCCTTCTCCATCTTGGCTTCGAGCGCGGTCTGCGCCTCGAGGAAGATTTCCGGATTGGAGATGAGGTAGTTCTTGATGATGGTCTCGATCGCACCCTTCTGCTCGCTGGTGAAGCTGCTTGGCGACCCATCCTTTACGATCTTCTCCACCTCCTCTTTCTGATCGGTCGTAAGGCCATCGGGCGTCTCGAGCTTCACAATCTTCTCGACCTCTTGCCGTTGGTTGCCAGTGAGGCCGGCAGGGGGCTGGGATGGGGCAGGGGCGACCGCGGACGTCTCACTTGCGGTGACGGGGGTCGATACCTTCACCGCCGAGCCGCCGACGTACACCAGGCCTGCGAGCAGGGCTATGGCGGGGACGGCGAGCCATACGGCGCGGTTCTCGGCGAGAACGCGCAGGAGCGGAGGGCGGGGATTCACGGACATGCACTGGCCTCTTGTGGAGCTGTCGCGGCGCGGCTTCGTCGGCGCGGGGCGGCGATCAGGTTTGCGGTTTGTAGTTGATGATGTCGTCGTTCTTCAGCCATTCGGGGGTGCCCGAGCGCAGCTTGGTCTGTGCTCGCTTGGCGAACAGCTGCGCTTGCTTCAGATCGCCCTCCAGAAAATAGGCTTGGGCGATCATGGCATCGGCCTCGGGTCGCTTGCCCTGCTTATAATAGCTGTTAGCCAGGAGGCGAAAGGCGCGAGAATTTTCGTCGTCGATCAATGATTTGCGCAGAAGCACCACGGATTCGTTCACTGCCGCCTCGCTCTGGTCCTCCTGCAGCGCGCCGGCAAGCTGCACGCGAATAAGGCTCGCCCCCGGATCGAGCTTCAGCGCCTGGCGCAGGAACGGAATGGCCTCGCGCGTACGGCCAGCCCGCATCAAGAGATCACCCTTCACCTCCCAGAAATAGGGATAGTCGGGGCGCGAGGCGAGGAGGCCGTCGACATCGGCAAGCGCAGCCTCGAGCGCCCCCTGTCCACCTTGGAAGAAGCGCGCCAGGGCACGCGCGTAGCGGGCCGGAAGCGTCTGATCGGTGGCCGGGTAGCGATTGAACACGACCGATGGCTTTTCCAGGTAGCCAGACAGCTTGGCGCGCATCAGATCGTGGCGCAGCTGCAGCTCGGGGCTGTCCTTGACGCCAAAGTAGGGGCTGGTCTCGACGAGCTTGCGCAGGCGCGCGAGGCGGTCGGTGGAGAGGGGATGGCTGCGGGCGAAGGCATCCTTCTGCGCATCCGAGATGTATTCCTGCTGGGCAAAGCGCTCGAACGTCGCCAGCATGCCCCGCCCCGACTGCTTGGTGGCATTGAGGAAGCCGAGGCCCGCCTGGTCGGCCGCCGATTCCTGCTGCCGGCGCTCGGCAAGCAGCGAGCGCATGATCACCTCGTTGCCGCCGAACAGCACGCCCTGACCCGCACCGCCGAGGCTGTTGCCGTTGTCGCCGCCGGCGACGCCGCCGGCCACGATCAGGCCGATGCCGAGGATCTGGGCGAGCAGGGCGCGTGTCTGATCTTTGGCGATGCGCGAGCGCAGCGCCGCCATGTGGCCGCCGGTGATGTGACCGGTCTCGTGCGCGATGACGCCGATCACCTCGTTGGGGGAATTGGCCTGCATCAGCGTGCCGGTGTGCACGAAGACGTTCTTGCCATCGAGCACAAAGGCGTTGAAGGCGTCATTCTGCACAATGCGCATCTTGATGCGCCCCGAGCCGAGGCCAGCGGCCCTGAACAGCGGTTTGGCGTAATCGCTGAGGATGTTCTCTATCTCGGTGTCGCGGATGAGCGGCAGGTTCTGCGCCGATGCCGAAGGCGGCGCGCTGAGCATCGCGGTGGCGATGAGCCCGCACAGAGCGGCCCCTTTCGGCCACTTCATCCTCGCAAGTAACGGCATCGACATCGGTAACGGGACCTTGTTCACGACAAGGGGCTTCAGCGTTGAGCTGGACCCTAGTTAGGGGCCTGAAGGCCGTCAACGCAAGCCTGGATGGCGCGCGGCTCCGGGCTTATAAGCCAAGTTCTGACTGGGTTATTTTCACCTTGCGCGCGGCACCATAGGCGCGCCGGCGGGCAGGAATTGGGCGGGTGAGGTCAACAAGCGAACCTTACGCGCGTGTAATGGAAGCCGAATGGCGGATCGACAGACGGAACGGTTGGCGGCGCGCGCTGCAGCAATCGGTGACAACGCGCCGAATTCGGGCTCGGCGCGCAGCGCCATTCCCAGCTTTATCGTGATGGACGTGATGCGTGCGGCCCTGGCCGCCGAGAACGCCGGCCGCAGCATCATGCACATGGAGGTTGGGCAACCGGGAACTCCCGCCCCCAGGGCAGCGCGCGAGGCGGCGGTGCGTGCGCTACAGGGTGAAACGCTCGGCTATACCATGGCGCTCGGCAACGACGCATTGCGCGAGCGCATCGCGCAGCATTATGCCGACTGGTACGCCACGCGCGTGCCTCCCGAGCGGATTGCGATCACGGCCGGCTCGTCAGCGGCATTTGTCCTTGCATTCCTCGCGATGTTCGATGCCGGCGATGCCGTGGCGCTGCCCTCGCCCGGCTATCCCTGCTACCGGCACATCTTGAGTGCGCTTGGCCAGCGCTCCGTGCTGATCGAGACGGGGCCGGCGACGCAGTGGATGCCGACCCCCGAGGACGTCGTGCAGGCCGTGCAGCGCGACGGCATCAAGGGACTGTTGATCGCCAGCCCGGCCAACCCGACCGGCACGATGATCACGTCGGAACGGCTAAGCGCATTGATACGCGTATGCCGCGAGCATGGCGTGCGGCTGATCTCCGACGAGATCTACCACGGCCTCACCTACGCGCGCGCCGCCGAGACGGCGCTGGCGTGCGACGAGGAGGCGGTCGTCATCAACAGCTTCTCGAAGTATTTCTCGATGACGGGCTGGCGCATCGGCTGGATGGTCGTGCCGCCGCAATTCGTCCGCGCCGTCGAGCGGCTGGCGCAGAACCTCTACATCTCGCCGCCGGCAATCGCGCAAGCAGCAGCGCTGGGAGCTTTCGATGGCGCCGAGGAGCTGGAGGCTAATCGGCTGGCCTACGCCAATAACCGCGCGTTGCTGCTCGAGGAGTTGCCGAAGGCCGGCTTTTCCGATTTCGCGCCGCCGGACGGCGCCTTCTATCTTTATTGCGACGTGGGCCACATGACCGACGACGCGGCAGCTCTCGCCAGGGTACTGCTCGACGAGGCCGGTGTGGCCGTCACACCGGGGATCGACTTCGATGCCGAGCGCGGCAACCGCTTCCTGCGCTTCTCGTATGCCGGCACGACCGCCGACATGGCCGAGGCCGCCCGCCACCTCAAAGAGTGGGCAGCGCGTCGCCGGTAACCC
The DNA here is from genome assembly GCF_009026145.1 of Hyphomicrobium sp. Lineage (GTDB taxonomy): Bacteria > Pseudomonadota > Alphaproteobacteria > Rhizobiales > Hyphomicrobiaceae > Hyphomicrobium_A. The sequence continues at coordinate 25,967 of NZ_WBUE01000015.1, read as the reverse complement.
TTCCCTTACCGGCTATGAGCGCGGCGACGGATCGCGCGGGGGCGTCCCGTTCTTTGCCCAACAGCGGCGCAAAGCGAGGCGCGGCTGCCGAAACGGATCAGGAGAAACCCAATGAACAATCTGTCACGTGCGCTTGCCGCCACGCTGATGGCTGCCACGATCCCGGCTACCATCGTGCTGGCGCAGCAGGCGCCCTCTGGCGACCAGCCGGCGGTCGAGAAGAGCGAGGCGCGGCGCGGGCCCTCGCCCGAAACGATGGCGCGCCTGCAGGATGGCCGCATCGCTTTTGCCAAGGCGGCGCTCAAGTTGTCGCCTGACCAGGAGAAGCTGTGGGTGCCCGTCGAGGAGAAGATCCGCGCCTCCTTCGAGGACCGCCGCAAGCAGCGTGAAGCTTGGCAAGCCAAGCGCGAGGAGCGCCGCGCGGAAAAGGCCAAGCGCGAGAAGCTCGCTCTGCCCGAGCGCATCGAGCAGCGCAGCCAGCGCCTCACCGAGCGGGCCGCGAAGATGACCGAGCGTGCCGCCAAAGCCAAGGAGTTCGCCGAGGCCCTGAAGCCCCTCTATGCAACCTTCAGCGAGGAGCAGAAGGCCGTTGCCGGGCGGGTGTTGAGCCATTTCGGACAGGATGGCCGCGGCCCGCGCGGCCCGCGCTGGGCAATGCACCGCGGCGGCCATGGCCATGGTCCCCATCACCACGACCGCGGCCCGGGACCCGGGCCTGACCACGGTCCGGATGGCGGCCCCGATAACGACTAGCGCTTGCAGCGCCTAGCGCATGCAGCAAGGGCCGGAGCACAGCTCCGGCCCTTGTGCGTTCCTGCAACGGGCACTCGCCCTATTCGCCGCCGAGCTTGCGCTGCCACCAGCCCTTGCGCGCCGGTGCATTGGACGCCGAGGCATCCTCCGCGACCGGCTCGCCGCCATTCGGCTGGCCGACGACGATGCGCTCCAAACGCGGCTCGCTAGAGCTGGCGCGGCGGCGCGCGGCGCGCGGTTCCTCCGTGGCGACGGCCGCGCTCGGCGCTTCCTTGGCCGGCAGCTCCTCGGCCGCGACATGGTGCGCTTCCTTCGTGGGGCTGCGCTCTGCTTGGCTGTGATGCACCTCCTTGGCGGGAAGCACCTCGTTGCCGTCGGCTGGCAGGTTGGGGAAATCGGCGATGGCCTCGACATGCCCGGGCATGTCGGCGGCGCCGGGTTCATAGTACGGCTGCTCGTCGCCGGCGTAGGGTTCGTCACCGCCACCCTGAGCTGGCGCCTCTCCGGCGCGCTCGCCGTGACCATTGCGGTCGCGGCCGCGGCGCCCACCGCGACGTCCGCGCCTGCGGCTGCGGCCGCCGCGCTCGCGCATACGCTCGCCTTCCTGGCCCTGCTGCTCTCCGCGCTGCTCGTGGTCGGGCGCGTGCGGCTCGTGGTCATCGTGCTCGTGCACGTCTTCGACGGCGTGCTCGTAAGCGCCGGGCGCCTCGTCGTCGGCGCCGAAGCTCTCCTGGCCACCGCGCGCTTCGTCCGCGAAGCGGCTACCATTCTCTTCGCGGTCGCCGCGGCGTCCGCCACGACGGCGACGGCGGCGACGGCGCGACCCACCCTCCTCCGAGCCGCCGCGCTCAGCCTCGCGATCGCCTTGCGCATAGATGTCGCGATCGCCGGAAGGCTGCTCGCGGGCCTCGTACTCGCCGCCCTCGTCTTCGCCCTCGAAGCCCGACTCCATGTTCACGACGTTACGCTCGACGCGCCGCTGCGGCTGCGCCGGCGCAGCGCCCTTCTCGATCGTGAAGTTGGCGCCGGCGAGCTTGTCGGAGCCGGTGACCATGATCGGCAACCCCAGGCGGCCCTCCATGTCATTGATGAAGGGGCGCTTGTTGTTGAGGATGTAGAGCGCCACCGACGGCGTCGTGGTCGCGATGAGCGGCGCGCGCGTGCCGGCCATGATGGAGTCCTCGAGGCCGCGCAGCACGGCGAGTGCCACGGATTCGGTCGAGCGGATGATGCCGGTTCCCTGGCAGTGCGGGCACTGCGAGGTGGAGCCCTCGAGCACGCCGGTGCGCAAGCGCTGGCGCGACATTTCCAAGAGGCCGAAGTGGCTGATGCGCCCGACCTGGATGCGGGCCCGGTCGAAGCGCAGTGCCTCCTTCAAGCGGCGCTCGACGGCGCGGTTGTTGCGCTTCTCCTCCATGTCGATGAAGTCGATGACGATGAGGCCGGCGAGGTCGCGCAGCTTCAACTGACGGGCGATTTCGTCGGCCGCCTCGAGGTTCGTGTGGTGCGCGGTTTCCTCGATGGAGAACTCGCGCGTCGCCTTGCCCGAGTTGACGTCGATGGCGACGAGCGCCTCGGTCTGGTTGATGACGAGATAGCCGCCCGAGCGCAGCGTCACGTACGGGCTGAACATGGCATTCAGCTGCCGCTCGATCTGGAAGCGGGTGAACAGCGGCTCCGGCTCCTGATAGAGCGTGACGTTCTTGGCATGGCTCGGCATGAGCATGCGCATGAAGTCTTTCGCCTCGCGGTGCGCTTCGCCGCCGGCGACGATGACCTCGTCGACGTCCTTGTTATAGAGGTCGCGGATCGACCGCTTGATGAGGTTGCCTTCCTCGTAGACGAGGCTCGGCGCCTGGCTCTGCAGGGTGAGGTCGCGCACGCTCTCCCACAAGCGCAGGAGGTATTCGAAGTCGCGCTTGATCTCCTGCTTGGTGCGCGCAGCGCCGGCGGTGCGGATGATCAGCCCCATGCCCTCGGGCACCTCGAGCTCGGCGGCGATGGCCTTCAGGCGCTTGCGGTCCTGCGGGTTGGTGATCTTGCGGGAGATGCCGCCGCCGCGGGCCGTGTTGGGCATCAACACGGTGTAGCGACCGGCGAGCGACAGATAGGTGGTCAGCGCCGCGCCCTTGTTGCCGCGCTCCTCCTTGACGACCTGCACGAGGATCACCTGCCGGCGCTTGATGACCTCCTGGATCTTGTAGCTGCGCGGGCGGCGTCGTGGACGCGAGGGGAGCTCCTCGAGTGCATCCTCGCCGGTGCTCACCTGCTCGACGCGCTCGACCTCGACCGGGGCGGCGTTGGTCTCGAGCTCCGTCGCAGTGCTCTCCTCGCTGGCAGGTGCCGCTGCCTCTCCCCCAACCTCTTCGGCCGGCGGCGCCGTATCCATCGTGTTCTCGTTGGCGGCGAGCCCAGAGCCATCATCGCCCTCGGGCTCGGCCTGCACCCTATCTTCGCGCGGCATCGTCTCGGCCATCGTCCGATGGGGAGCGTCCTCGCCGTCATCGTCGCCGTCTTCGTGGGGCGGATCGCCTCCCTCGTGCGGCTCGATGACCTCGAACGTATCCTCTTCCTCGGGAGCAGATGCCCGTCGACGGGCGAGCGCCTCTGCGTGCGCGTCGACAGCGGCTTCCTCCGCAGCCTCGGCGGCAGCCTCCTCATCAAGGAGCGCCTGCCGGTCGGCCATGGGGATCTGATAGTAGTCGGGATGAATTTCGTTGAAGGCCAGGAAGCCGTGGCGGTTGCCGCCGTACTCGACGAAGGCAGCCTGAAGCGACGGCTCAACGCGCGTTACCTTGGCGAGATAGATATTGCCCCGCAGCAGTTTGCGGGCCGCAGATTCGAAGTCGAACTCCTCTACCCGGCCATTGCGGAGCACCACAACCCGGGTTTCCTCCGGGTGCGTGGCATCGATAAGCATCTTATTGTTGGACATGTGTGCAGATCCTTGGCGCGCCGGCTGGGCTGCCTGCCGCTCACGGCCGCAGTCCGGATGCGAACTGGGTCAAGGGCGGTGAGGCGCCGGCCTCGGGCGCGCGTCATTGTTTGCGATGGTTGATGGAAAGTGGGGGATTGAGGCGTGGCGCACAGTCGTCCGCCGCCGGGCGAGGCCGGGCGTGCTCCGCGGCGCGGACGGTTGCGCGCTGGAGCCTGCAGATGGCTGGTGCCGAAGTTCAGCATTGCGAGGTCTTTCAATGGTGCGAGGGAGAGCGAGCAATCGCGCTCCCGCCGGGTGTTGCCCACATATCGGCGGGGGCGCCGGGCGGTACTCCGCCTGCTCCGTCCGCCTTCCTTTCCCGGGCGAATGGCGGAGCGTACGAGTGGTGATTGCCACAGTTTCGAGTGGTCTCCGTCGCGCCGGGCGCAAGCTTGGCCCTCAGGCTCAAGGCTCCGCCGTCAGAATGACCCGGAGCGTGTGCTTGCGGGCGCAGGGCGAACCACTCGATCGTCGGTCTGCAGCGGCTCCGTCCCCTGCGGGGAGCGGCGAACCGGCGTGAACGAGGGGACGGTTGCCCGTTCAACTCGTTCTTGCGGCGCACAATGTCCAAGCAAGAGCGCCGCTGCATCAACGAACTAGAAAGTACGGGTTCACCGGTAGGCTTGCAAGCGTGTTATAAGGCACAGCACGCGAACCTTCCGGCCAACTCCCTGCAATTTGAGGGAAATTCGGGAAAGGTTTGGTTAAAATGGGGCGGAATGCCAGCCTTTGCCAGGGCGGAGGGGGATGCAGAAGCATCTGCAACATGAAGTGCGTGAGGCTCGGCGGAGGTGGCGCGCCGCCGTGTGCGCATTTCTAAGCCTTGCGCTGCCCATTGCCGTGATCGCCGCCATGGGCGGCGCAGCGGCAGAGCCGACGAGCATCCACCGCAAGAGCGCTATGGTCGAGGCCAGGCGCGCCGAGCTCACCGGCGATAGGCGGACGACGGCGTTTCGATTGGCGCTCTCGGCCGGGGTGCGCGCCGAGATTTACACCCTGGCCAATCCTTATCGCGTCGTCGTCGACCTTCCCGACGTGGCGTTTCAGCTTCCCGATGGCGTCGGCCAACAAGGCCGGGGGCTGGTCTCGGCCTTCCGCTACGGGCTGCTGGCGGAGGGCAAGGCCCGCGTAGTCATCGATACGGCAGGGCCCGTAGTGATAAAGCGCGCCGACATGGCGGCAACCGGCGCTCGCTCGGTCGAGCTGGTGATCGAGCTGGGGCCGACCTCCGCGCAGTCGTTCGGCACCGGTACGGGCGCGGCGCGCGCCGCGCCGGCGAAGGCGGATCCAGCCCCGCCACCCGCGGCCAGGAAAAGGGACCGCATCAAGCCGGTGATCCTCATCGACGCCGGACATGGCGGCATCGACCCGGGGACCACCAGCGCCGGGAACCTGAGGGAAAAGACCATTGTGCTGGCCGTAGCGCATGCACTGAGGGCGCAATTGTCGGCCAGCGGCCGTTACGACGTGAGGATGACGCGGAAGACCGACGTTTTTGTGTCCCTCGACCAGCGGCTCAAGATGTCCCGCGACCTTGCCGCCGATCTCTTCATCTCGCTGCACGCCGACGCCATCGCGCAGAAGGGGTTCGTCAACACCGTGCGGGGGGCGACGGTCTACACCCTCTCGGAGCGGGCCTCGGACGAGGAGGCACGGCGGATGGCCGAGAAGGAGAACAACTCCGACGCCGTTGCCGGCCTGCAGACGGCGAACTTCGAGGAGGAGGGGGAGGTGCGCAGCATTCTCATCGACCTGTTGAAGCGCGAGACGTCGAATTTCTCCGCCGATTTCTCCAACACGCTCGTGAAGCGCCTGGGTGCGACCATCTCGCTGTCCGGCAATCCGCAGCGCTCGGCGGCGTTCAAGGTGCTGCGTCAGGCGGACACGCCGTCGGTGCTGGTCGAACTGGGCTATATGAGCCACCCCGAGGACGAGAGGTTGCTCAATTCTGCGGCATGGCAGCGGCGCGTCGCCGCGGCGATCGGAACAGCGGTCGATTCTTATTTTTCCAAGCGTACGGCAAAGGCGCGGTGAGGCTCGAACCCCTGCCCCGCGCGTCACGTTATCTAAACTCCGGTGAGCGACGACTTGATGCCACAATCCATGCTAATGTGCCTGCTTCGCGGCGTCGCCTCCTGTAGCCATCAGGCTCGCGCGGAAATGCCAGATCAACCGAACACGCACGATCAACGGAATTAGAGGTTGATGCGCGAGCCCCTATACCCGCCTGAGCCGATATATCCGTCCGAGCCGCCGCCGCGGCGGCGGCGGAAGCGGCGCAAGAGCCTGCTCCTGAGCTTCCTGGGCTTCGGGTTCGCGGCCGGCGTTGTCGTGTTCATCTGCGCCTCGGCAGCGGCCGGCTATCTGCTTTGGAAGGTCTCGCAGGACCTGCCAGACTACGAAAGCCTGGCGAAGTACGAGCCGCCGGTGATGACGCGCATCCACGCGCACAACGGCGCGCTGATCGCCGAGTACGCGCGCGAGCGGCGCATTTTCGTGCCCATCAACACCATCCCGAAACGGGTGATCGCCGCCTTCCTGTCGGCCGAGGACAAGCGCTTCTACGAGCACGGCGGCGTCGACTTCCAGGGCATCGCGCGTGCCGTGTTCAAGGTCGTCGAGGCCAAGATCCAGGGCACCGATCGGCGCGCCGAAGGCGGGTCGACCATCACCCAGCAGGTGGCCAAGAACTTCCTGTTGAGCAGCGAACGCTCCATGGAGCGCAAGATCAAGGAGGCGATCCTTGCCATCCGCATCGAGCGCGCCTACTCGAAGGACAAGATCCTCGAGCTCTACCTCAACGAGATCTATTTCGGCATCGGCGCCTATGGCATCGCCGCTGCGAGCCTCAGCTACTTCAACAAGGAGCTGCAGGACCTGTCGATCGAGGAGGTCGCCTACCTGGCGGCGCTCCCCAAGGGCCCCAACAACTACCATCCGTTCCGGCGCGAGAAGCAGGCGCTGATCCGGCGCAACTGGATCATCGGCCAGATGCACGAGAACGGCTACATCACGGCCGAGGAGGCCGAAGAGGCAAAGGCCAAGCCGCTGGGCGTCAATATCCGCCCGTCGGGCGCGCACATCTTCGCCGCCGAGTTCTTCGCCGAGGAAGTGCGGCGCACGCTGTTGTCTCAGTTCGGCGAGGACAAGCTGTACAACGGCGGCCTGTCGGTGCGCACGACGCTCGACCCGCGCCTGCAGAAGGCGGCGCGCACCTCGCTCATGGATGGCCTCGTGCAGTTTGACCGCAGCAAGGGCTGGCGCGGGCCGGTGGCCAAACTCGATATTGCCGGTGATTGGGGCAAGGCGCTCGATGCGGTCGAAAGCCCGCCCGACATTCAGCCGTGGCGGCTCGGTGTCGTGCTCAAGGCCGACGCCGGCAAGGCAGTTGTCGGGCTGCGTCCGGAGAAGCAACAGGACGGGGCGCTGGTCGGCAAGCGCGAGGCAGTCGAGATCGCCTTCGAGGAGATGAAGTGGGCGAAGTCGGCGAGGAAGAAGGTTGCGCCCAAGGCGGTAACCGACGTAGTCGCGCCGGGGGACGTCATCTATGTGGCGCCGAAGAACCCGGACAACTTGAGCGGCGTGTGGTCGCTCATGCAGATCCCCGAGGCGGGCGGCGGCATCGTCGCGCTCGACCCCAATACGGGGCGCGTGCTGGCGGTGGTCGGTGGCTTCTCGTTCGCCATGAGCCAGTTCGATCGCGCCATTCAGGCGAGGCGCCAGCCCGGCTCGGTGTTTAAGCCGTTCGTCTATGCGGCGGCGCTCGACAACGGCTACAAGCCGACGTCGATCATCCTCGATGCACCAATCGAGATCGAGCAGGGACCCGGGCAGGACATTTGGAGGCCGGAGAACTACGAGAAGGAGCACTCGGCCGGTCCGTCGACGCTGCGCTTCGGCATCGAGCACTCGCGCAACCAGATGACGGTGCGCCTCGCGCAAGATCTCGGCATGCCGCTGATAACCGACTACGCCAAGCGTTTCGGCATCTACGACGATCTTCTGCCGGTGCTGGCGATGTCGCTCGGCGCCGGCGAGACGACGCTGCTGCGGCTTGCCACGGGCTATTGCTCGATCGCCAACGGCGGGCATCAGGTGCGCGCCACCCTGATCGATCGCATTCAGGATCGCTGGGGGCGTACCGTCTGGCGGCACGATCAGCGCGTGTGCGAAGGCTGCAAGTCCGACGCCTGGAACGGGCAGGAGGAGCCGGAGATTCCCGACGACCGGGTGCAGATCATCGACCCGCACACCGCCTATCAGCTGACCTCGATCCTCGAGGGGGTCATTCAGCGCGGCACGGCGACCTCGCTAAAGGCGCTCGAGCGCCCGCTGGCCGGCAAGACGGGCACCACCAACGAGGAAAAAGACGCCTGGTTCGTCGGCTATTCGCCCGACCTGGTGGTCGGCGTGTTCGTCGGCTACGACACGCCGACGCCGATGGGCAAAGGCAACACCGGCGGCAAGGTCGCAGCGCCGGTGTTCGGCAGCTTCATGAAGGAAGCGCTTGCCGATCAGCCGGCCGCCCCCTTCCGCATTCCGCCCGGGGTCAAGCTGGCGCGCGTCAACCTGCGCACCGGCTTGCGCGCCGGCGAGGAGGACCCGCAGAGCATCATGGAGGCATTCAAGCCGGGCGAAGAGCCGGATGATGCCTATTCGGTGATCGGCTTCACGGACCAGGGCACGGGCGCCGTCCCCGGGCGCGACGACGAAAGCTCGGCGGACGATCCTTATTTTCAACCCGGGCCGCGCAGCAGCCCCGGATACGGCTCGGGTCGCGGCGGCCTGTGGTGAGACGCGGCGCCTGAGAAGGTACGCCCGACTGCGGCGCGCCTTCGCGTTTACAGCCGCACGCGCCACGATTATATCACTGCTCCTATCCTGAAATCGCACCGCCTCGGAGGCAACGATGCGTGCCGAACCGCAAAAGCTCGTCGATTCCATCAAGGAGGCCCTCGGCCTCCTGCGGAGGCATCTTTGACTGGGATACGGCCCAGCAGCGTCTTGCCGAGTTGAACAAGCGGGCAGAGGACCCCAGCCTCTGGAATGACCCCAAGGCGGCGCAGAAAGTGATGCGCCAGCGCCAGCAGCTCGAGCGCTCCATCACCGCCTATGAGGAGCTGCAGCGCGGTCTCGACGACGGCGTGACGCTCATCGAGCTCGGCGAAGCGGAGGACGACGACGCCTCGGTCGCCGAAGGTGAAGCCATGCTCAAGAAGCTGGACGAGGAGGCGCAGCGGCGCAGCGTCGAGGCGCTTCTGTCCGGCGAGGCCGACGGCAATGACGCCTATCTGGAGGTACACGCCGGCGCCGGCGGCACGGAAAGCCAGGATTGGGCGTCGATGCTGGCGCGCATGTACATGCGCTGGGCCGAGCAGCGCGGCTACAAGGTGTCGACGCTCGAGGAGAGCCCGGGCGAAGAGGCGGGTATCAAGTCGGTCACCATGGAGATCAAGGGCGACGGCGCCTATGGCTGGCTGAAGACGGAATCGGGCGTGCATCGGCTGGTACGCATCTCGCCCTACGATGCCAACGCCCGCCGCCACACGAGCTTCGCCTCGGTGTGGGTATACCCAGTGATCGACGACGACATCGACATCGAGATCAAGGAGAGCGACTGCCGCGTCGACACCTATCGCTCCTCGGGTGCGGGCGGCCAGCACGTCAACACCACCGATTCGGCCGTGCGCATCACGCACATCCCAACCGGCATCGCCGTCGCCAGCCAGCAGGAGCGCTCGCAGATCAAGAACCGCGCCATCGCCTGGGCGATGCTCAAGTCGCGGCTCTATGAGCTGGAATTGAAGAAGCGCGAGGAGAAGGCCAACGCCGAGGCCGCGAGCAAGACGGACATCGGCTGGGGACACCAGATCCGTTCCTACGTGCTGCAGCCGTATCAGTTGGTGAAGGACCTGCGCACCGGCACGCAGAGTACCAATCCCGCCGCCGTGCTCGACGGCGAGATCGATCCGTTCATCGAGAGCGCGTTGGCGCAGCGCATCAAGGGCGGCGCCCAGGTGGAGGTCGCCGACCTCGACTAAGAAGGCGGTCCAGCGCTGCAGTGTTACCGCTAATACGCTGGACCGCCGTGCGTGGCCGGTCCGGGGATGGCGCGCCGGCCGGCCTGTAATGAGTACGAACGTTGCCATCTACGGGTTTCCGTCGCCCCTCCGCTGAAGCCTGGTGGCGCGTCCAACGAGGCCGGCCGGGCAATCCAGTCCCTCGCTTGAAGCGCATGAAAGTGCTTTGCAGCGGCGGTCCAATGCGCCAAGACGTTGGCCATGGCGCAGGATAATCAACAACGCCGAGATCATGCGGCCCACTCCGCGGCGGCGGCCGGCGATGCGGCGCGCCTGCAACTCATCGAGACGGCCGGCTTCGCCGACTACGCGCTCCTCGACAGTGGCGCCGGGCGCAAGCTCGAGCGCTTCGGCTCCATCGTCGTCGATCGCCCCGAGCCGCAGGCCCTGTGGTCGCCGCGGGCTCCGGAGCGCGAGTGGCGGCACGCGCACGCGGTGTTCTCCGGCGACGACGAAGAGGAGAAGGGGCGCTGGCGCATCGACAGGCCGGTGCCGGAGAGCTGGCCGGTGAAGGTCGGCGCCGCGACGATGCTGTGCCGGCTGGCGAGCTTTCGGCACATGGGTCTCTTCCCCGAGCAGATGCCGCACTGGGAGTGGATGCTGGCGCGGCTCGCCGAGAAGCGCGGCGAGACGCCGCGCGTTTTGAATCTTTTCGCCTATACGGGTGCGGCGACGCTGCTCGCCGCGGCGGCAGGGGCGCATGTCACCCACGTCGATGCGTCGAAGAAGGCGATTGCTTGGGCGAAGGAGAACCAGGCTGCGTCGGGCCTCACCGCGGCGCCGATCCGCTGGATGCTCGATGATGCCGCCAAGTTCGCCGCCCGCGAGGTGCGACGCGGCAAGACATACCACGTCATTCTCGTCGACCCGCCGAAGTTCGGGCGCGGTCCCGATGGCGAGGTGTGGGACCTGTTCACCAGCCTGCCGCCGCTGATGCGCGACTGCGCGGCGCTGCTGGCACCGGGTGCCGCATTGGTGCTGACCGTCTACGCGATCCGCGCCTCGGCGCTGGCCTTCGATCAGCTCTGTCGCGAGGTGCTCTCGGGCCGCGGGGGCTCATACCAGTCGGGCGAGCTCGCCATTCGCGAAGCGAGCGGCGAGCGTGCCGTGCCGACCTCGCTGTTCACGCGCTGGAGCCCGGCATGACGGTTGCGCCGAAGGCCATCACCAGCCTGCAGAACGAGCGCGTGAAGGCGATCCGGGCCCTGGAGATGCGCAAGGAGCGCAAGGAGACGGGTCTGTTCGTCGCCGAGGGCATCTCGCTGCTCGTCACCGCGCGCGACAACGGTTTTGTGCCGCAGACGCTCGTCTATCGCTCCGGCAGTGCCACGAGCGGCATCGCGCAGGGCCTCGTCGCCTGGGCGCTTCAGGCAGGCGTCGAATGCCTCGAGGTCTCCGAAGCCGTGCTCGGCAAGCTTTCCTCGAAAGACAATCCGCAGAGCATGATGGGTGTGTTCAAGCAGCGCTGGGCCGAGTTGCCGCCGGCCGCGCGCGTCGCGCGCGAGGCGGTGTGGCTGGCGCTCGAGGAGGTGCGCGACCCGGGCAATCTCGGCACCATTATCCGCACCGCCCATGCCGTCGGTGCCGCCGGCATTATTCTCGTCGGGGCCAGCTGCGATCCTTATTCGCACGAGTGCGTGCGCGCGACCATGGGCTCGGTGTTCGCCGTGCCGCTGGCGCGACTGCAGCGCGATGCCTTTCTGCGCTGGATCGACGGCTGGCAAGGCGACATCGTCGGCACGCACCTCGATGCCGAGGATGACTTCCGCAAGGTCAAGTACCGCGCTCCGGTGCTGCTGATGATGGGCAGCGAGGGTCCGGGATTGTCGGAGCCGCTCACCGCAGCGTGCACACGCCTCGTCAAGATTCCCATGGCCGGCGGCCTCGACTCGCTCAATCTGGCGGTCGCCACCGCGCTGGTGCTCTACCAGATCCGCGGCCCTTACCTAGCGCTGTGACCCCATGCGCATCGAATATCACCGCACGCTCATCGCCGACCGCGTGCGCAATGCCGCGTTCGAGGCTGCGCTGCGCGGGGTAATCGAGAAGGGGGTCACGACCGTCGCCGATATCGGCACCGGCACCGGGCTATTGGCGCTGATGGCGGCGCGCTTGGGGGCGCGCGAGGTGTTTCTCTATGAGGTGGCCGAGGTCGCCGGTGTCGCGGCGAAGATCTTGAAAACCAACAGCGCGCGCAAATGCCACCTCATTCCGTGCCACTCGATCGAGATGGTCGATCCGCCCAAGGTCGACGTGGTCGTTTCCGAGACGCTCGGCAACTACGCGTTCGAGGAGCACATCATCGAGACGCTGGCCGATGCCAAGAAGCGCTTCTTGAAGTCAGGCGGGGTGATGATCCCGCGACGGTTGGAGCAGTACGTGGCACCGGTCGTCAGCGACCGCATCCAGCGCGAGTTCGCCGCCTGGGACGAGACGGGCTTCGATCTCTCCGTCGCCAAAACGATGAGTCTCAACAACATCTACGTGCGCACCCTGGCGACTGACGAGCTGCTGGAGTCGAGGCAATGGGACAGCATCGACTTCGGCACCGATACCCGCTCGAGCCGCAAGGGTGGGGCAAGCTGGCGAATTAGGTCGGCGACAACCGTCTACGGTTTTGCCGCGTGGTGGAAGGCGGAGCTGGCGCCCGGCATCACGTTATCGACGGCGCCGGATGCGCCGCGTACGCACTGGGAGCAGCTCTATTTTCCGCTGCTAACGCCCATTGCCGCCAAGGCAGGCGATACGGTTGCCGTCACGTTGCGCTCGCGCACGTCAGCCGAAGCGGGGACGAACCTTGCCTGGGTGGCGACGCACCGCGACGCAAAAGGGCGCGAGACCGCGCGCCAGTCGCTCAGCCTCGACAAGGGTTTTCTGCCCTAGGTCTTAGACGCGCAGCATGAGCGAGGCCGAGGCGACGATGGCCCCGGCGATGGCGAGGGTCGTAACCCACGCCATGGCGTGGCGCGCGCGCTCTTTGCGCTGCGCACGGCGCGCCGTGTCTAGCCATTCGGCGCTCGGGGGCGGCGATGCGACATAGCCGAGATCGTCGATCACTTCTTCAATCGAGCGCGGGTCGGAGGGAAGCGGCAGCGCGGGGGGCTCGGCGGCCGTCGGCGCCGAAGGAGCAGGAGAAAGTTCCGTTGCCGATTTGGCGATGACACCGGCAACATCGCCGTGTACCGCTTCGATGCGGGCGAGACGGCTCATCAAGGGCCGGTGGTGCATGACGCGCGCAATGTCGTCGGCGAGCCGTCGATCCTCGGGGCCGTCAAAGTCGGGCTTCACCTGAGCACGGGCAGGCATCGGCAGTTCTCCCTCGAAGTGGAAGGCATCCAACGCATTCCGCAACTGGGAACCGGACACGAGACGCAGGTGAGAACCGCGCGGCTGGAGGAGGGACGTGTTACGCAAGCGAAGGTGGGGGGCATGCATGGCAGGGCACCTCGAAAGATGACGCAGCATGGTCCCCGCGACCATTCGGGCGGACCTGCGGACTAGCCGCCGAAGCGCCCGAACATTAAAAAAGCCTAGCTACATGGCCGCAGCGTGGCAATGATTCGCCCGCGCGGAACAAAAATCCTGGGGGAGAGCGACATGCTGGTGATGGTGCTTGGCCTAGTGCTGTTCTTCGCGATCCACTTGGTGCCGTCCAACGTGGAGCTGAGGAACGGTCTCATCGCGCGCTTTGGCGAGGGCGGCTACAAGGCGGTCTTTGCTGCGTTGTCGTTGGTTGGCCTGACGCTGATCGTGCTCGGCTTCTACAAGCTGCAGCTTCACCCCGGCAAAAACCCGATTCTGTGGGAGCCGCCGATCTGGACGCGGCATCTGGCCCTCGCGCTGATGCTGCCGGCGATGATCGCGCTCGTCGCGACGTACGTCCCCTCGCACATCCACGTCATGCTCAAGCACCCGATGCTGGTGGCGATCAAGATCTGGGCGCTGGCGCACCTGCTCGCCAACGGCGATCTCGCCTCCCTGGTGTTGTTCGGCGGCTTCCTCGCCTTCGCGGTCTATGACCGCATCTCGGTGAAGCGGCGCGGCGATCTTGGACCACTCGGAAAAGGTGCTGGCCCGTGGATCAACGACGTCATCGTCGTGGTGGTGGGTACGGCGCTCTATGCCGCCATCGCCCTCTACCTGCATGAGTTCGTCATCGGCGTCCCGCCGCTAGTGTGATGATCGAGAAGTCCGCCATATCGCATCGGGCTGGGTGGTGCAGCGGACTTCTCGATCTGAATCACACTAGAATAGTTAAGTTGGCTAGTGTCCTTCAGATCGCGAAATTCGTTCCAACCGCGCTGAGACGAATTTCGCGATCAGGACACTAGCATGAGCGGGCGGCTCATCGGCATCGCGCGGCGGGAAGCGCGGCGGGCGCAGATGCAGACGGTCGACAGCGTCGAGATAAGCGTCGAAACCGGGGTCTCTGGCGACCACAAGGGCGCCAAGTTCAAGCGGAGGGCGGTCACGATCCTAGCGCGCGAGGACTGGGAGGCGGCACTCGCCGACCTCGGAGCAAACGGCGAAGCCGTGGCGCTCAATTGGACAGCGCGGCGCGCCAACTTGCTGGTCGAGGGTGTGCGCCTGCCGCGGGCCATCGGGGCGACGCTGCGCATCGGCCCCGTCTTGCTCGAGGTGACATATCCGACGACGCCGTGTGCACGCATGGACGAGGCGCACGCCGGTCTGCGCAAGGTGCTGCATCCCGAATGGCGTGGCGGCGTCACGTGCAAGGTGCTGGAAGGCGGCCGCATCTCGATCGGCGATGACGTCACCGCCGTGCACTCGCCGCCCGAGCGTCAGATCCGTCTGCCGGGTTAAGCCGTGCAAACTGTCATCCCGGAAGCCGAGCGTGAGCGAGGTTATCCGGGATGACAGCATAGTACTTATCAATAGTACCGCGTCTCCGAGGTATCCGATCGGCTGCGCCACGGCTCGACGACGAATTCCGTCCGCGCGCTGGTCTCTCGGCTGAGCCCGTAATCGGAGATGATGAACGAGGAGCCCGGCTTCATCAGCTCGGCGAGCTGGTCGACGGCCTCTTTCGGGATATCGATGCGCTCGAGCGCCGCCGCCGGGTCGGCATCGTGGCCGCCAGCCACGACCGGCACCTCGTCCTCGTGCCGGCGCTTCTTGCGCCGCGCATACTGCACGGTCTGCGACGGCTTCAACGTTACCGAGTGCCAGCGCAGCGCCTTCTCCCCGTCGGTGAAGGTCGTTGCCGTGAGCACGTGCGTGCCGAGCGGTCTGCCGGGCTCGGAGATGGTCACCGGAACGTCCATGACCTGCACGAAACCGAGCTTGGCGACGAGGCGGCCGGTCTTGCCGCTGATGAACACGGAGATGGGATAGTCCTTGCGCGCTTCGAGGGCGTCGGCGGCAGCCAGCGCGTCTTTGGCGCTGGCAACGACGGTCTCGGCCTGCTTCACGTCCTCGACCGCGACCTTGCGTGCCTTTTCCAAGGCGCCGGCGTCGGCGACGGCCTGCTTGGCCTTGGCAGTTTGCGCCTCGGCGGCGCGCTTGGCGGCAGCGGCGGCGTCGGCCGCATCGAGCATTTTCGCCTCTTCGGCGACTTCCTCGGCCGACTGCTTCTCTAGCGTCGCGGCATCGAGCTGCGCCACGTCCACCTTGGCCATCTTAGCCGTCAGAGAGGTGAAACGTGACGCCGCACTGTCAGCCGCCTTTGCGGCCTTGCGCGCCAGCTCGGCAAGGCGCCCTTCCTCATTGCGCTCCTTGCGGATGGTTTCCTTGGCCTCCTGCGCGGCGGCCGTTGCGGCCTTCGCCTGGTCCTCGGCGGCGGCCTTGGCATTCTCCGCCTCGACGATAGCGGTGACCAGGCGGTTGCGCTCGGCGGCGCGCTGCGCGGCGGCCATGCCACGCGTGCGCACTCCCTCGCCAGCCGCGGCGGGGCTCACACCAATGATATTCGAGGCCCCGGTCGCCGCAGCCTGTACGGTCGCCGCATCGTTCTGCACGACGTTGTCGGGCGGCAGCGGCCCGATGAGGTGCGGGCTGTTGAACTCTGCCGGCGTCAGGTCCTCGTTGCTGATGACGACACGGGCGCCGATCTCGGTGATGCCGAACAGGTTGCGCGCAAAGCTATAGGGAAGACGTATGCAACCATGCGAGGCCGGATAGCCTGGCAGGTCACCGGCGTGCATGGCGACCCCAGAGTTGGTGACGCGCTGCATGAACGGCATCGGCGCGCCGCCGTAGAGGTTCGAATAGTGGTAGCGGTTCTTCTCGAGAATGCTGAAAATGCCGGTCGGCGTGGGGTGGCCGCTCATGCCGCTGGAGATCGGCGACTTGGCGATCTGCTTGCCGTCGTCATAGACGGTGACCGTCTGCTTGCTGAGCGAAACGACCAGCACCAGCGGGCCGCTCGGCTTGGGCAGCGCCGTCGCAGGCTTCTCGTCGGTCGGCTCGATGTAGCGCGGTGCAGCGCGGCGGCGGACGCGCGGCTTGGGCTGCCAGGGCCCCGGGTTACCCCACGACCCCCACTGATAGAACTGCGCCTCGGCGCGTTCGGGCGTCGCTGCAACCAGCAATCCACCTGCGAGAAACGCTACGAGAGTGGAAACGCGGAGGCTGCCGACTACGGCGCCAAGGTCGGATTTCGCAATCGTTTGCAAGGAGGGCCCCCGAACGAAATTTGAGAGTGTCTCTGAAGAGATCGATCTATATGATGATTTTAACCCTAAATCTTCGTTAGCAAGGTGCTGAAATCGAACTCCTTTCAAACATCGTCGGTGGGCGCGGCGCCCGCGGCACTGGTTTGCGGGCGTGAGGATCACTAGGTTGCCGCGACGGCGACCCTTTGAAAGAGTATCCTGACCTTCATGTCCGTGCATAGCACCCAAAAGCGACTGATGGCGCCCGATATCGCGGCGATGAAAAAGCGCCGGGAGCCGATCGTGGCCCTCACCGCCTATCATGCGCATACGGCCGCCATTGCTGACCGCTATTGCGACTTCCTGCTCGTCGGCGACAGCCTCGGGATGGTTATGCATGGCTATGAGACAACCATACCGGTACCCCTCGATCTGATGATCATGCACGGGCGCGCTGTGGTGCGCGGCGCCCGGCGCGCGCTCGTTATCGTCGACATGCCGTTCGGCTCCTACGAGGAGAGCCCGGCCGTCGCCTTCAGAAACTGCGCGAAGGTGATGAAAGAGACCGACTGTGGCGCCGTTAAGATTGAAGGCGGCCGGCGCATGGCGGAAACGATCCGCTATCTCGTCGAGCGCGGCATCCCGGTGATGGCCCACATCGGGCTGACGCCGCAGTCGGTGAACGTCATCGGCGGCTTCAAGGCGCAGGGACGCACGCGCGAGGAATGGGCGGCGATCGAGGACGACGCGCGCCTCGTCGCCGAAGCCGGCGCGTTCGCAATCTTGCTCGAGGCGATCACCGAGCCGCTCGCCGCGCGCATCACCGCCTCTGTTCCCATTCCGACCATCGGCATCGGGGCCTCCAATGCCTGCGACGGGCAGATTCTCGTCATGGAAGACATGCTGGGCATCAGTCCGCGGGTGCCGCGCTTCGTCAAGAAGTTCGGCAAGGTCGGCGAGGCCATCGAGGACGCCATCCGCGCCTATGCCGGCGACGTGCGCACGCGCGCCTTCCCGACCCCAGAGCATACCTACGCGATGCAGGATGGGTCCCCCACGGAGGAGCGCCGGGTGGTCGAGCGCATCGGGGCAACGGCCGGAAGAGCCACGAAAAAGTCGAAAACGCCGAGCAGCAAGGCATAAGCGGCGCCTGTGGCCCCGCCCCGGGTTCGGCCTTAAGGCCGATCAATCGCTTGCGCAGGGGATGCCGTCGGCTATGTATGCGGCTTCCAGATGCCCGGCCGGGCCTCTGATAAGAAACGCGCCAAGGTTCAGGGGCTGAAAGAGCGAGCGATGGCACAACAGGACGATGGTCTTCTCCGCGAAGTCGAAGAAGAGCTGAGGCGCGAACGCCTCGAGAAGATCTGGAAGGAGTACGGCACCTATATCATCGCGGCCGCCGCCGCGATTGTGCTGGTCGTGCTGGGCTTCAAGTATTGGGAAAGCTATCGCCTCAGCGCCGCGCAGGAGTCCGGTGCGCGCTATGAAGACGCGCTGCTCCTCCTCAACGACAAGAAGGAGGGCAGCGCCGAGAAGGAATTCGAGAAGATTGCTGCCGACGGAGCCGGCGGCTATCGGGCCTTGGCGCAGCTGCAACTCGCCGGGGCGCAAAGCAAGCAAGGCAAGAAGGCAGAGGCGCTTGCGACTTACGAGGCACTCGCCGGTGACAGCGGCGCCGACGCGATGCTGCGCGAGTTCGCGCGGCTGCAGGCGGCTGGCCTGCGCCTCGGCGAGGCCGACTTTACCGAGATGGAGAATCGGCTCACCCCTCTCATGGCTGACGACAGCCCGTGGCGCTACAGTGCCCGCGAGCTGTTGGGCTTGGCCGCCTACAAGGCCGGTAAGACGACCGAGGCACGCACCATCCTGACGCCGCTGTTCGTCGATAGGTCGACCCCGCAGAGCATCGCCGAACGCGCGCAGATCGTGATGGCCGAGATCGCCGGCGGGGAGATTGCCAAGAAGGCGGCCGAGGCGCCGGCTCCGGGTGCCGCCGCCGCGTCTAGTGGGGGAGCGCCGTCGGCGAACGCGACAACGCCGGGGACAACGCCGCCAGCCAAGAAGGACTGAGGGGGATATATGAGGGGTGGGACGCGGCGGAGCAGTTTGATCGGCGCGGGACTTTGCTCCTTCGTGCTGCTCTCCGGCTGCGCTGGCGACGGACCCTCGCTCCCAAAGCTCGCCAATCTCAACCCCTTCGCCGAAAAGGCCGTGCCGCTGCCCGGCAAGCGCATTCCCGTCATGCAGGCCCAGGGGCCGGTGACGGGCGAACTCGCCGATGCCTTCGCGCCGATCACGCTGCCGGCACCGCGCGCCAACGACAACTGGGCGCAGCCGGGTGGCGAGCCAAACAATTCGCCTGGAAATCTCGCCTTCGGCGGAGCGGCCAACGTCGTTTGGAACGCCGATGCCGGCACCGGCTCGGGGAGTGTCGGACGACTGACGGCAAGGCCGATCGTCTACGACGGCCGCGTCTACACGCTCGATGCCGAAGGTACGGTGAGCGCCTTTTCGACGTCGGGCGGCTCGGCGATCTGGCGCACATCATTAAAGCCACAGCGCGAGAAGAGCGGGAGCTGGTTCTCGCTCGGCGGCGGCAGCAGCGGCGGTGGCTTCGGCGGCGGCCTCGCGGTCGACGGCGGCCGGCTGTACGCGGCGAGCGGCTATGGCAATGTCGTCGCCATCGATCCGCAGAACGGCAAGGCGATCTGGGAGAAGCAGCTCGAGGCACCGGTGCGCTCCTCGCCGACCGCCGTGGGCGACCGCGTGTATGTAATTGCGCTCGATGGGCGCTTCTTCTGCCTGGCCGGAGCCGACGGCGGCGAGCTGTGGTCGGTGCGCGGCCTGCCACAGCAGGCGAGCCTCATCAACAACGCCAGTCCCGCGGTCGACGGCGACATCGTCGTCGTGCCGTATCCCTCCGGCGATCTCGTTGCGCTGAAGGTGGCCGACGGCTCGTCGGCGTGGTCGGAAAATCTCGCACGCACGCGCACGACATCGCAGGTCGCCTCGATGAGCGACGCGGCACGTCCGGCCATCGACGGCGGCACGGTCTTCGCCATCGGCCACGCGGGCCGCATGGTCGCGACGCAGGCGGCGAGCGGGGAGCGGCTGTGGTCGATCAACGTCCCCGGCACGCAGACGCCGTGGGTAGCCGGTGGCAGCGTGTTCGTCGTCGACACGCAGGGTCAGCTCATGGCGCTGTCGCGCCAGGACGGCAAGACGCAATGGACGACCAAGCTTCCAGGAAATGCCGCTTGGGCGGGACCGACGCTGGCGGGCGACCATCTGTGGCTCACATCCACGAGCGGGGCCCTGGTCAGCGTCGAGGCGACGACGGGCCGCATCGCCGCTCAGAAGGAGCTCGGCAGCGCCATCTACATCGCGCCGGTGGTCGCCCAGGGGCGGATGTATGTGCTCACTGACAGCGCCAAGCTCATCGCGCTCAACTAGCTGAGCTTAACCGAACGGTCGGCGCACCTCTCTATCCTCGCAACAGCGAATGCGCGATAAGCGCCGCTCAACGAAGTCGCGTCTGGCCCATCCTGCATGTCCTCTCCGCCCGTCATCGCCATCATCGGCCGGCCCAACGTCGGTAAGTCGACGCTGTTCAACCGGCTGACCGGCAAACGCTCGGCTCTCGTCTCCGACGTGCCCGGACTGACGCGCGACCGGCGCGAGGAGGAAGCCGACCTTGCCGGCCATCCGGTGACGATCGTCGACACCGCTGGCCTGGAGCAGGCCAAACGCGGCTCGATTGCCGAGCGCATGCGCCAGCAGAGCGAGGCGGCAGTTGCCGCCGCCGATCTCATTCTGTTCGTCATCGATGCCCGCGAAGGCATCACGCCCGACGACAAGTCGTTCTCCAGATTGGTGCGCGCCTCCGGCCGTCCCGTCGTGCTCGTCGCCAACAAGAGCGAAGGCCGCGCCGGCGAGGAGGGTTTCTATGCGGCGTTCGAGCTCGGCTTCGGCGAGCCGGTCGCCATCTCGGCCGAGCACGGCGAGGGTCTCGCCGATCTTCTCACCGAGATGATGGCGGCGCTGGGCTTGAAAGAGGCGCGCGAGGCCGATGCTGAGGTGCCGGCCACGGCGCGCCCGATCCGCGTCGCCATCGTCGGCCGCCCCAACGCCGGCAAGTCCACGCTCGTCAATGCGATCCTCGGCGAGGAGCGGATGATCACCGGCCCGGAGCCGGGGCTGACGCGCGATTCGGTGCCCAGCGATGTCGAGTGGTCGGGACGCAAAATTCGCCTGTTCGACACCGCCGGGCTGCGGCGCAAGGCGAAGATCACCGAGACGGCCGAGAAGCTCAGCGCCTCCGACGCCATCCGCGCCATCCGTTTCGCCGAGGTGGTGGTGTTGCTCATCGACGCCGAGCGTCCGTTCGAGCACCAGGATCTGACGATCGGCGATCTCGTCACCGAGGAGGGCCGCGCGCTTGTCGTCGCCGTCAACAAGTGGGACCTCGTCGAGGACAAGCAGGGAAAGCTCAAGCAGCTGCGCGAGACGCTGAGCGAGAGGCTGTCGCAAGTACCCGGCGTGGCGCTGGTGCCGCTATCGGCGCTGAGCGGACGCGGCATCGACAAGCTGGCGAAGGCGGTGCTGGAGGCCTACGACACTTGGAACCGTCGCGTTTCGACACCGGATCTCAACCGTTGGCTCGCGGAGGCGCTGGGGCGGCACGCGCCGCCCGCCGTCAGCGGTCGGCGCATCAAGATCCGCTACATCACGCAGCCGTCGACGCGGCCACCAACGTTCATCGCCTTCTGCTCGCGCCCTGAGGAGTTGCCAAAGTCGTACCTGCGCTATCTCACCAACAGTCTGCGCGAGGCATTCGATCTTCCCGGCGTGCCGCTGCGCATCAATCTGCGCAAGGGCGATAATCCGTTCGCTAAGCATAAGAGCTGAGGGCGTTTTTTCGCCCGCGAGGCGGCGCGGTCACTGGTCTTGGCGGAAGCGCTGAGCTACCTTGGATTCGCGAGCCTGCGGTGGGGGCACGGCTCGGGGGCCGCGAGCCCGAGGGGAAGCTCTAAAGAGAAACTGAGATCAATGCACAGGTGCTCACACGGCCGGGCGCGCCCGGTGATACGTGCAGCCGCGGCGGGTGCGGCTGCGCTCATGATGTTTGCCTGCGGTTCAGCGGCCAACGCCTACTCGGCGCGCGTCAACTCCGCGTGCGAGCGCGATTACTATCGCTTCTGTGCGAAGTACTCGATCGGAACGCCCGAGTTGCGCAGTTGCATGCTCGCCTCGCGCCGCGCGCTGTCGCGCCGCTGCGTTGACGCCTTGGTGGCCGCCGGCGAAGTGCCGAAGCGGTACCTGACGAGCGTCAAGCGCTGAGTAGCGACGACAAGCATTGAGGAAAATGCAGCGGACGGGAGCTGCGGCGAACCCTAAGATGCCGCCAAGCTCACCGCCCGCACGGACGACAGCCGCACGTCTGGCGCCGATCCGGACCCCGATAAGTAGGTAAGGCACCTGCGCGGCGCAAGGGCAAATCGCCTTTGCGCCGCAGCATGTCGTTGCCTAGCTCTGCGTGGAGTGCAACGCGCGCCGGGATGAGTATACTTGCTGCATGGCAGAGCAAGATTCACCGCCGCCGACCGAGGTTCTGTTCTACCACCTCGAGCAGCAGCCCCTTGAGCGCGTGCTCCCTAGCCAGGTGGAGAAGACACTCGAGCGCGGATGGCGCGCCGTGGTGCAGGCGGGCTCGCAGGAGCGCTTGGCGGCCATTGATTTGGCGCTGTGGACGTACAAGGAAGACAGCTTTCTCGCCCACGGTGCCGCGAAGGATGGGTACGCCGCCGAGCAACCCGTCTATCTGACGACGACCGGGGAGACGCCGAACGGCGCCGGCGTGCGCTTTCTCGTCGATGGTGCGGAGGCGGAAGCGTTCTCGGGCTTCGTGCGCATCGTCTACATGTTCGATGGCAACGACGCCGACGCGGTCAAGGCGGCGCGCGGACAATGGACGGCCGCAAAGAGCGCCGGCTGCCCGGTCACCTACTGGCAGCAAAGCGCGGCCGGAAAGTGGGAACGCAAGGCCTGAGGCCGCGCCGGGGCGCGCCGCGCAAAAAGAAGCCCCGCGGGGGGGAGCGCGGGGCTTCAAGTTGAGGAGGAGACGGGGAGCTAACCCGCAAGAGCGCTTCACGAGCGTGGTCCTTCCGGGCTCTCGATGAAGTGATACTGCCAGCCACATAGGCCGCTCGCCGTTCCCTGGGGAACAGGGCCGAAAAATCTCGCCGATCCTCTCGCACCGAGCCGGGCCAGCCGCCTTGACAGGTCGGCATCGCCGCGCTGAAGCGTGCGCATGAACTACCGCCACGCCTACCACGCCGGTAATTTCGCGGACGTCGTCAAGCACGCCGTGCTGGCGCTCGTGATCGAGCACATGAAGCTAAAGCCGGCGCCGTTCCGCGTCATCGACACGCACGCCGGCGTCGGGGTCTATGACCTTGCCTCCGAGCCGGCGCAGAAGACTGGCGAGTGGCGCGAGGGGATCGGCCGCGTGATGGACGCGGCGTTCACCCCACGCGCGGCGGAGCTGCTGGCGCCCTACCTCGGCGTCGTGCGCGCGCTCAATCCGCAAGGGGGGCTGAAGCATTATCCGGGCAGTCCGCTCGTTGCGCGCCGGCTTATGCGCTCAGGGGACCGCCTCATCGTCAACGAGCTGCATCCCGAGGATCAGAGCGAGCTGCAGCGGCTGTTTGCGCGCGACCGGCAAGTCAAGGTCATGGCGCTCGATGCGTGGGTGGCGATCAAGGCATTGTTGCCCCCGCCCGAGCGGCGCGGCGTGACGTTGATCGATCCGGCCTTCGAGGAAGTGGGGGAGCTCGACAGGCTCATCGATGCTCTACGCGAGGCCACACGGCGTTTCGCAACCGGCACGTCTCTGTTGTGGTATCCGATCAAGGAGATGCGGCCCGTGGCCAGCTTCCGCCGCAAGGTGGCTGCGCTCGGCTTGCCGCGGGCGACGGCGATCGAGGTGATGATCCGCGGCGCGGACAACGAGACGCGCCTCAATGGTGCAGGACTGGTCGCCGTCAATGCGCCGTTTACGCTGGCGGCAAATCTCGAGGCCCTGCTGCCCGAGCTGGTGCGCGTGCTGGCACAAGGAAAAGGCGCAGATTTTCGCCTCGAGGAGCTGGGCAGCGAGGCCGCCAAGTGGGGCAAAACGCCTCGCTAACGCTTGCCTCGTGGTTTCTTTTCTCCGATACTTCTGCCGCTCGGGCAGCCGATCGACCCGGCGGAGACCAAGTGTAGCTTTGAGATTGTGGCGCGCATGTCGTTCTCCCGCGCTTTATTTCCCCCGCATTGCGAACAGTTTCCCGAGCCTTCCCCCGGTGCGGTCTCGCTTGAGCCGCGCCGTTTTCGTTGACTGCGCACGTTAGGAGATTTCGCGATGCGCCAGAGCGGCACTGTCAAATTTTACAATGCCCAAAAGGGCTATGGCTTCATCAAGCCCGACGACGGCGGCAAGGACGTGTTCGTGCACGTGACCGCAGTTGAGCGCGCCGGTATCGGCAATCTCGACGAGGGCGCGCGCATTTCGTTCGAGACCGAGCCCGACAAGCGCGGCAAGGGACCCAAAGCGGTCAACCTTCAAGCTTCCTGAAGGCCGTTCGGCGCCATGCAATTGCTTTGCATGGCGTCACCGGGCGGCCACGATCCCCGAGCTTTTTTTGCTGTACGCGCGTCCGCCATGGGCAACGGCGCGCGTCTGCGGCAATCTCCCGTCATCGTTTAAGCGATGTCCGGGGAGCTTACAGATGATCAAGTTGTCCTGCGCGGCCGCGCTGGCCGTTTCCCTCGTTGGCGCCGGCTTTGCCGGCAGCGCCGAAGCCGCCTGCTTCAAGAAGACCGCCTCGGGCACCGCGACGTCCCTCGACGGCGCCAAGTTCCAGGTGAAGGAAGCGATCCTGCAATCGTTCGACTGGGGCGTGTGGGCGGCGTTCATGGCCACCGGCTCGACCCCCGGCTATCGCGTCAGCACCCCGGCCTACAAGTGCTCGCCGGGCGGCCTCGGCTACAACTGCCGCGGCACGTCGACGATCTGCAAGACAGGCTGAGCTCGGGGCGAGCGCGCCGGATCGGGACAATTTTTCCGGTCCCGTTAACCATTCGCTCAATAGCTCGGTAGGATGATGGAAGCTCCAGCGAGGCCCAATTGCCCGGCCGGAGTTCCAGCCTGTGCGTCCGGCGTGGTTACCGGGTGACAGGGGCGCGCAAAAAGCCGGTCGACTTGGAGATTTGCCCTCTGCCGGAGCGTTTTTCGTTACATTCAGCCCCCATATGGGGTGGTTAGAACCAACAAGGACTGGATCATGAGCCTTTATCGGATCTGCACGGGGGTTTTCGTCGCCGCCGGCTTCTTGATGCTTGCCACCCTGGGCGGGGCTGGCGATTACGTCGCTCCGGGCGCCAAGGCGGGCGAATATACGCAGAAGAAGAAGGCCGCACGCCGCCAGAAGGGTCGCGCATACGCCGTCGAGCAGGGTTCCACGCCCGAGGAAATCGCTCGCTATTTCGCGCTGTACGGTGGCTACATCGATCCGTACATCAACAAGCAGTCTCCGGGCGGGCCGTTCGACAGCGGCTTCTTTTTCGATTCGGGCATCGGCCCCAATGGTGGCGATTCACCTTACATGAATTGATCCGCCTTAAGTGCCGCGCTTGCGCTGCATTTGTCCTGCACACCTTTGCGGGCCCAAAGTCTAGGCAGGGGCATGGCGCGCCGCTATAAGGCTTTGGAATCGGACATTTGTCCGTCGGGGGACATTCCAATGCGCGCTAAGCCATCGCTCGCCTTAGCTTCGGTGCTCGTGGGTGCGCTCGCTGCACTGTCGGCGCCGGCGGATGCGGCCTGTAAGAAGTTCGGCTTCACGGTCAACGACTACGGCAAGGAAGGCCCGACCAACGACGCCAAGAACCTGCTCGACAAGCACATTGCCGAGTGGGCGGCACAGAATGGTGTCGCCGAGTATCAGACCGGCAAGAAGAGCGTAAGTTGCGAGCTCTTCCTCGACGTCATCCTGTTCGACGAGCACACCTGCACCGCCTCCGCCACCGTATGTTGGGGCCCAGGTGTGAAGCCAAACAACAAGACCGGCGAGCAGACGGCCGACGCCGCGGCCGACGATGCCGGCGACGCAGCTCCGCCAGCGCCAATGCGCAAGGCCGAGGCGCTGGGGATTGCCCCGCAGCAGACCGCCGCCACTGCTCCGACGCCGACGACGGAAGCGGCCGCTCCACTCGCCGGAGCCGCTGAAGCTGTGGCGCCAGCAGCGCCGACTGCCCCCATAGAGCAGGCTACCGCGCCGGCGGAGTCGCCGGCCGCAACACCGGCGGTGCAAACGACGGCACCTGCCGATCAGGCGCAAACGTCTCCCGCGGCCCCGGCGAGTGGCGCGGCGGTCGAGACCGGTGCGCTGCAGGCGGGTGCCGGGATGGCCGCCGCGCCTGCCGCGGAGAAGCCCAAGGCGGCGCCAGCCATCTCCGAGAAGGATCGCGCAGCCGCCGCTGCCGCGGCCAATGCCGCCAAGG
>NZ_WBUE01000060.1 GCF_009026145.1 Hyphomicrobium sp. | reverse complement strand
GAGGGGGCGAAGACCCTCCCCGCGCTGCGCAACACCGCCCCGCCGTCGCGCACCATCGCCGACATGACGGCAAGCCTCAACGCGCTGCTGGCCAAGCCGCACGAGCGCTCCGAGCGCGCCCGCGCCGTGCTGGCCCAGCAGCCGATGATTGCATCGCATCCGCTCGTGTCCGGCGCCCAGCAGGTGTTCACGCCGCACCGCCCGCCGCGCCCTGAGAAGAGCGAGGGCGGCATCGCCTTCAAGCTGGTGTCGGAGTACGAGCCCAAGGGTGATCAGCCAACCGCCATCCAGGAGCTGGTGGACGGAGTGGCGGAGCTCGAAAGGAATCAAGTGCTGCTCGGCGTCACCGGCTCGGGCAAGACGTTCACGGCCGCGCAGGTGATCGCGCGCACGCAGCGCCCGGCGCTGGTGCTCGCGCCCAACAAGACGCTGGCCGCGCAGCTCTACGGCGAGTTCAAGAGCTTCTTCCCCGACAACGCGGTCGAGTACTTCGTCTCCTACTACGACTACTACCAGCCCGAGGCCTACGTGCCGCGCACCGACACCTACATCGAGAAGGAATCGTCGGTGAACGAGCAGATCGACCGCATGCGCCACGCCGCCACGCGCGCGCTGCTGGAGCGCGACGACGTCATCATCGTCGCCTCCGTGTCGTGCATCTACGGCATCGGCTCGGTCGAGACCTACACGGCCATGACGTTCACCGTGCAGACGGGCGAGAAGCTCGAGCAGCGCCAGCTCCTCGCCGACCTCGTCGCCCTGCACTACCGCCGCAGCGACGCCAACTTCATCCGCGGCACCTTCCGCGTGCGCGGCGACACGGTGGAGCTGTTCCCGGCCCACTTGGAGGACCGCGCCTGGCGCATCTCCCTGTTCGGCGACGAGGTGGAGGCCATCACCGAGTTCGATCCGCTCACGGGCCAGAAAACCGACGAGCTGAAGCTCATCAAGGTCTACTCGAACTCGCACTACGTCACGCCCAAGCCGACGCTGCAGCAGGCCATCAAGGCCATCAAGGCCGAGCTGAAGCAGCGCCTCGACGAGCTCTACAACGCCGGCCGTCTGCTGGAGGCGCAGCGGCTGGAGCAGCGCACCGTCTTCGACATGGAGATGATGGAGGCGACGGGCTCGTGCGCCGGCATCGAGAACTACTCGCGCTATCTCACCGGCCGCCAGCCGGGCGAGCCGCCGCCGACCCTGTTCGAGTACCTGCCCGACGACGCGCTGGTGTTCGTCGACGAGAGCCACGTCACCGTGCCGCAGATCGGCGGCATGTTCCGCGGCGACTACCGCCGCAAGGCGACGCTCGCCGAGTACGGCTTCCGCCTGCCCTCGTGCATGGACAACCGCCCGCTGCGCTTCGAGGAGTGGGACGCCATGCGGCCCCAGACCATCTACGTCTCGGCCACGCCCGGCGGCTGGGAGCTGGCGCAGACCGGCGGCGCCTTCGTCGAGCAGGTGATCCGCCCGACCGGCCTCACCGACCCCCAGATCGAGGTGCGCCCCGCCAAGACGCAGGTCGACGACCTGATCGACGAGGTGCGCCAGGTGGCCCGCAAGGGCTACCGCACGCTGGTCACCACGCTCACCAAGCGCATGGCCGAGGACCTCACCGAGTACATGCACGAGCAGGGCATCCGCGTGCGCTACATGCACTCCGACATCGAGACGCTGGAGCGCATCGAGATCATCCGCGATTTGCGGCTGGGCGCCTTCGACGTGTTGATCGGCATCAACCTTCTGCGCGAGGGCCTCGACATCCCCGAGTGCGCGCTGGTGGCCATCCTCGACGCCGACAAGGAAGGCTTCCTGCGCAGCGAGACCAGCCTGATCCAGACGATCGGCCGCGCCGCCCGCAACGTCGACGGCAAGGTGATCCTCTACGCCGACGCCATGACCGGCAGCCTCGAGCGCGCCATCGCCGAGACCGAGCGCCGGCGCGAGAAGCAGCAGGCCTGGAATGCGGCCAACGCCATCACGCCCGAAAGCATCAAGCGCAACATCCACGACGTTCTGTCGTCCGTCTACGAGCAGGACCACGTCACCGTCGACGCCGGCCTCGCCGAGGAGAATGCGAGCCTCGTCGGCCACAACCTCAAGGCCGTCATCGAGGGCCTGGAGAAGAAGATGCGCGAGGCCGCCGCCGACCTCGAGTTCGAGACCGCCGCGCGCCTGCGCGACGAGATCAAGCGCCTGCGCGAGACCGAGCTCGCCATCGCCGACGATCCCCTCGTCCGCCAGTCCGACGTCGAGGACAAGGCCGGCACCTTCGCCGGCGAACGCAAGTACGGCCCCAATGCCAATGCGCCGGGGAAGGCTCGCCGCAGCGTCCCCTCCCCCGTCGCGCCGGAGGCGCGCGCTCAACTCGTGGGGGAGGGACAGGGA
>NZ_WBUE01000047.1 GCF_009026145.1 Hyphomicrobium sp. | reverse complement strand
CTCAACCATCGGCGCATGCGCGGCCCCAGCCGCGCGCCGCACAGCCGGATACGAGGCCGGCAGCGCAGCCTCGTCCTGCTCATCAGCCGCGGCCTGAGCGGTCACGCGAGCGTCAGCCGGAAGGCGGCCGTTCGGGCTTCGCCGACAACGTGCCGGCGTTCCTGCGCAAGCCGGTGAAGCGCCCCGTGAAGGTCGCCGGCGAATAGTAGAAGGCGCGGCAACCGCCGCGCCCGATACCTCGTATATCTCAGACCGATCTTGTGCTCGCCGTGGGCCCACTCCCGAGCATGCGGCGCAGCGTGTTATCGCGCAGAATATAGTGGTGCCACAGCGCGGCGATCGCATGCAGCCCGACGAGCGCCATCAGCGCATAGGCGGCGAGCTCGTGGGCTTCCTCGAGGAAGTCCTCGGAGGCCGGTGACAAGCTGACGGGCGACGGCATCGGGACGACGCCGAACGCCTGCGGCTCGATGGGCGGCTCCGCGACGCCGGCCAGTAGCCAGCCGAGAATCGCCGCCGCGAAGGTCAGGGCGTACAGCGTCAGATGCGTCAACCGTGCAGCAGCATGCTGCCAGGCGGGCGTACTGGCCGGCGCCGCCGGTGGCGGATTGATGAGCGCCCAGATGATGCGCGCCGCCAGCACGAGAAGCAGGGTGATGCCGAGCGAGGCGTGGATGGCGAAGTAGTAAGGCCGATCGGCGCGCGCCGGAACCTCACTCATCCACAGCCCGAGCGCGAAGGTGGCGATCACCAGGAGGGCGACGGCCCAGTGCAAGGCGAGCGCCGGCCAGCCCCAGCTGTCTTTCGTGTTTCTGATCATTTTCTCCTCCACAACCTGGAGCCTCGGTCTCGCACAAGGCGGCTGACAGCTGCATGACGGGAGAGGGGGGAGGTCAGCCGGCGGCTGATTGCGATCAGCCGCGCCCGCGCGTCTTGGCCGCACGCGCCCGCGGCGATGGGCGTCTTGAAGTGCGCCGGGCGACATCGAGCGCCGCCCGCGCCCAGCTCAGCATCTCGTCGGGGTCATCGAGGAGGCGCTCGGGAATGCGCCAATAGGACATGGCAACGGTGCGGCCGTGGCTTTCGTAGGCGAAGGGAGGGAGCCCCTCCGCCTCGAAGGCGCCCTTCGTCGCCGCGTCGGCCTTGAGGTAGAACGTGTCCTCGGCAATGAGCCCGAACATTACGCCGTCGGCATAGACGCCAGCGCCGCCGAACATGCGGCGCACGCTCACGGGGCCGAGGCCGCGCAGGCTGTCCTTCAGCAGCTCGATGAACCCTTCGCTCGCGCTCATGGCGCATGATTGCGCCGGCGCGGCGATGCAGCAAGGGCTCTGCCTAGAACGAGCTGCCGGGCTGCTGGAGGAAGGTCAGCTCCTCGAGCGTCGGCGTGCGCCCAAGCACGGCGTTGCGGTGCGGAAAGCGGCCAAACCGCTTGATCACGTCGTGATGGGCGTGGGCGTAGCGGGTGTACTCCTCGTCGCCCAGCGATGCCATCAGCGCAATGCAGCGCTCCTGGTCGGCGAGCGCTTCGCTGTGCTCGAACGGCAGGTAGAGAAACACGCGCCGCTCGACCGGCAGCTCCTGGTCGAGTCCGCGGGCGACCGCCTGCTTCGCGACGGCCAGTGCTTGCGCATCGTTGGCGAAGGCGCGTGCTTCGCCGCGGAAGACGTTGCGCGGAAACTGGTCGAGCACGACAACTGAGGCGAGCGAGCGGTCGGCGCTCGTCAGCGCTTCATCGGCGGCGAGCGCAGCGATCTCATCGATGAGCGGTAGGAAGCGAGCGCGGATCTGCGCGTCAAGCACTGCATCCTTGACGAACCATGTCTTGCGACCGAGCTCGTCGAACCAGAAGTGCAGCACGTCTCCGACCCAGCTCGGCTCGGACCCGCGCATCGTCACGGGCGTCAATCTTGCTGGGCGAGGCGCTGCGCGCTCTCGGCCGGAACGAGGTTGACGCTCTCGCCGCAACCGCAAGCGCCGCGCTGGTTCGGGTTGTTGAACACGAACTGGCTGGCGAGCTTGTCGGTCTTGAAGTCCATCTCGGTGCCGAGCAGGTACATGATGGCCGACGGCTCGATCAGCAGCACGGCGCCTTCCTGCTCGACCACCTCGTCGTGCGGGCCCTTCTGCTCGGCCACGGCCATGGTGTACTCCATGCCGGCGCAGCCGCCCTTCTTGACGCCGATCCGCAAGCCCAGCGCACCCGGATTGGCGGCCATCAGCGCGTTGACGCGGCGCACGGCAGCGTCCGTCAAAGTCACGACCTTGGGCATCATGCGCAGTGTGGGCATCTCGGTAGTCCTGATGTGCGTCAGTCCCACATATAGTCAGTGTCGGGCGATTGCGAAACCGCGGTGTTTTCGAATTAGAACATGTTGAGGGCGAGCCGTGCCTCGTCCGACATGCGGCTCATGTCCCAGGGCGGATCGAAGGTCATGGTCACCGTGGTATTGTTGACACCCGGCACCGCGTTGACGGCGTTCTCCACCCACCTCGGCATCTCGCCCGCCACCGGGCAGCCGGGCGCCGTCAGCGTCATGGATATGGCGACGTTGCGGTCCTCGTCGACGTCGACCGAGTAGATCAGCCCCAGTTCGTAGATGTCGGCCGGGATCTCCGGGTCGTAGACCGTCTTCAACGCCGCGATGATATCGCGCAGCAGCGGATCGTCGGCGTCGGCCGGCTCCGTAGCGGCGGCCTCCTGCGTCTCCACCTCGGACTTTTCGATGGTGGCCAGTTCCGCCGCCTCGGTCTCGGTTGGTTTGCCGTCCATGGCGATACCCTTACGCGAACAGCTCGTGCGCCCGCTTCAGCGCGCTAACGAGCGCATCGACTTCCTCTTTGGTGTTGTACATGGCGAACGAGGCGCGGCACACGGCCGTCACCCCCAGCCGCTCCATCAGCGGCTGCGCACAGTGATGCCCGGCCCGTACCGCGACGCCCGAACGGTCGATGACCGTGGCGATGTCGTGGGCGTGGAGGCCGTCCATGGTAAAGGAAACGATCGCCCCCTTGTCGGGCGTCGTGCCGTAGATCTTCAGCCACGGAAGCTCGGCCATTTGCGCCTGTGCATACTCGAGCAGCGCACTCTCGTGGCGCGCGATGGGATCGCGCCCGACCTGCATCATGTAGTTGAGCGCCGCGCCCAGCCCGATGGCCTCGACGATGGGCGGTGTGCCGGCCTCGAACTTGTGCGGGGTCTTGCCGTAGGTGATGCCGTCGACGGCGACCTGCTCGATCATTCCGCCGCCGCCCTGGTAGGGACGCATGGCGTCGAGATGCGCCTTCTTGGCGTAGAGCACGCCAATACCGGTCGGTCCGTAGGTCTTGTGGCCGGTGAAGATGTAGAAATCGACATCGAGATCGCGCACGTCGACGGGAAGGTGCACCGCCGCCTGGCTGCCGTCGACGACGACGGGGATGCCGCGTGCATGCGCCATGCGCACGATGTCGCGCACCGGCACCAGCGTGCCGGTGACGTTCGACATGTGCGTGATGGCGACGATCTTGGTGCGCGGCGTCAGCAGCCGCTCGAACTCATCGAGCAGCAATTCGCCGCTGTCGGAGATGGGCGCCCATTTCAGCACCGCACCCTTGCGTTCCCGGTGGAAGTGCCAGGGGACGATGTTGGAGTGGTGCTCCATGATCGACAGGACGATCTCGTCGCCCTCGCCGAGACCGGCACCGAAGGAGTCGGCCACGAGGTTGAGGGCGGCAGTCGCATTCTTGGTGAAGATGATCTCGTCGGCGCTGCCTGCATTGAGGAAGCGACGGGTCATCTCGCGCGCGTCCTCGAAATGCTGCGTCGCCGTGTTCGACAGGTAATGCAGGCCGCGGTGCACATTGGCGTACTCGAAGCGAAGGACATGATCCATCGTCTCGATCACCGAGCGCGGCTTCTGCGCCGATGCGGCATTGTCGAGATAGACGAGCGGCTTGCCGTAGATCTCGCGAAAGAGGATGGGGAAGTCGGCGCGGATGCGCTCGACATCGTACGGCGCACCGGAAATTCCGGGCACCGCCGTGCGCGCCACCTCGCTCATCTCGCGTATGCCTGTCGTCATGCGACACCTTTCGCCGGCGCTGTCTCGTGCAGCCATGCGCGCGCCAACTCCGTCAGCGCCGCGCGCAGATCCTCGCACTCGACCTTTTCGAGCGCCTCTCCGATAAACGATTCGATCAGCAGGGCGCGGGCCTGCTGCTCGGGAATGCCGCGCGCGCGGCAGTAGAACAGCAGATCCTCGTCGAGATCGGCGCTGGTGGAGCCGTGGCCGCAAACGACATCATCGGCGTAGATCTCGAGCTCGGGCTTGGAATCGAACTCGCAGTCCGGCGACAGCATCAGCACCTGGGCCATCTGCTTGCCGTCGGTCTTCTGCGCGTCGGGGCGCACGATGACCTTGCCCTGGAATATCCCGCGCGCGTGCCCGTCGAGCACACCCTTGAACAGCTCGCGGCTGGTGCACCCCGGCACCGCGTGATCGACGAGCAGCGTCGTATCGATGTGCTCGCCGCCGCGCCCGAGGAAGGCGCCGGAAAGGTCGAGGTTGCCGCCCGTGCCGGCGAAGCTGACGCCGATCTGATTGCGGGCGAGCGCGGTGCCGGAGGTGAAGTGGAAGCCGCGGTAGTCGGCATCGGGGCCGAGCTCGACCAGCCAGTTTGCCAGGTGCACTCCGCCGCCCGCCTCGAGCGTGCACTTGAAGTGCGCCAGCTTGGCGCCCTTGCCGACGATGACCTTCGTCGCCGTGTTGAGCTGGAAGTCATTGGCCGCCGTCGGCAGCGTCACGAACGCCTCGATGAGGCTCGCCTCGGCGCCCTCGCCGACCCGCACGACATTGCGCGTGGCAACGAAGCCCGGTGCTTCGGCTGCACGCAACGAAACGATGAGCAGAGGCCGATCGAGCCTGGCCTCGGGGGTGATGTCGATGACGGCGCCATCGGCCGCGTAGGCGGTGTTGAGCGCCAGCACCGCATCGTCGTCGCGGCCGCTGGTATCGAGAAGCTCGGCGGCGCTCGTATCGCTCTTCAGCAAGGTGGCCAGCGAGGCAACGCTCACAGCGCCGTCGGCAACGAGCGCCGACAGGTCGGGCGCGTACTGGCCGTCGACGAACACGACGCGATGCGCCGGCACCGCGGCGAGCGGCCCCAGGGCCGCATCGATGTCGGTGTGTGTGACATGCGGGATCCGGCGCGCTGGAGGCGGCAGCGCGTCCTTCATCAGGCCGCGCAGGTCGGTGTACTTCCACGCCTCGATGCGCCGGTGCGGCAGCCCCAACGAGCCGAACCGCCCCATGGCGTCAAGGCGCAACTTGCGGATTTCCGCGCCGCCGGGCAACTCCGCCGCGGCCGCGCCGAACGCCTCGCTCAAGCCCTGCTCCGTCTTCGTCTTCAAAACCGCTACGTTCATCTCGCGCCTCCCCGGCGCATGTTGTGTCGGTGACGTTGTCGTCGCGTGCGCGCCGCCGTCGACGGCCTGCGCCATTCCGGCAGCCGCCTGCATCTCGTCGGCGATCGTCGCGTCGCGCTGCATCTCTAGGCCGCCTTCACTTGGTATTCCGCGTAGCCCGACTTCTCGAGCTCCTTGGCGAGCGAGGCGTCGCCCGATTTACGGATCTTTCCATCCACCATGACGTGAACGCGGTCCGGAACGATGTAGTTCAACAGCCGCTGGTAGTGGGTGATGACCAGCATCGAGCGATCTTTCGAGCGCATCGAGTTGACGCCGTCGGCGACGACGCGCAGCGCGTCGATGTCGAGGCCACTGTCCGTCTCGTCGAGTACGCACAGCGAAGGTTCGAGGACCTCCATCTGGAGGATCTCAGAGCGCTTCTTCTCGCCGCCCGAGAAGCCAACGTTGACCGGGCGCTTCAGCATCTCGGTGTCGATGTTGAGCCGCTCGGCCTTGGCCCTGACGAGCTTCATGAAATCGGGCGTCGTCAGCTCTGCCTGGCCGCGCGCCTTGCGCACCGCATTCATCGCCGTGCGCAGGAACGTGAGACCGGCGACGCCGGGGATCTCCATCGGGTACTGGAAAGCCAGGAACACGCCCTTGGCGGCGCGCTCCTCCGGCTCCATCTCCAGCACGCTCTCGCCGTTCCACAGGATGTCGCCGCGCGTCACCTCGTAGTCATCGCGCCCGGCGAGCACGTAGGCGAGCGTCGACTTGCCCGACCCGTTGGGGCCCATGATGGCGTGCACCTCGCCCTTGGGGATCGATAGCGACAGCCCCTTGAGGATCTCCCGATCCTCGTCGGCGATCTTCACGTGCAGGTCTTTGATCTCGAGCATTCAACACTCCGTCTTGAACTCTCGCGGCCGTCGAGCCGCTGATTGCATCCGTCGAGCCGGTTAGCCGACCGACCCTTCCAGTGAGATGCCGATCAGCTTCTGCGTCTCGGCCATGAACTCCATCGGCAGCTTCTGCAGAACGTCGCGCACGAAGCCATTGACGACGAGCGCCACCGCCTCCTCGCTGGAGAGCCCGCGCTGGCGGCAGTAGAACAGCGTGTCGTCCGAGATCTTCGACGTCGTCGCCTCGTGCTCGAAGTGCGCGAACGAGTTCTTCGCCTCGATGTACGGCACCGTGTGCGCACCGCACTTGTCGCCGATCAACAGCGAGTCGCAGTTGGTGAAGTTGCGCGCGCCGGTCGCCTTGCGGTGCGCCGAGACGAGCCCGCGGTAGGTGTTCTGCGAGTGCCCGGCGGCGATGCCTTTGGAGATGATGCGGCTCGACGAGTTCTTGCCAAGGTGGATCATCTTGGTCCCAGAGTCGACCTGCTGATAGCCGTTCGACACGGCGATCGAGTAGAACTCGCCGCGCGAATAGTCGCCGCGCAGGATGCAGCTCGGGTACTTCCAGGTGATGGCCGAGCCGGTCTCCACCTGCGTCCAGGAGATCTTCGAATGGTGGCCGCGGCAGTCGCCGCGCTTGGTCACGAAGTTATAGATGCCGCCTTTGCCGTGCTTGTCGCCTGGGTACCAGTTCTGCACGGTGGAGTACTTGATCTCGGCGTCATCGAGCGCGACGAGCTCGACCACGGCGGCGTGCAGCTGGTGCTCGTCGCGCTTGGGCGCCGTGCAGCCTTCGAGGTAGGACACGTAGGCGCCCTTGTCGGCGATGATCAGCGTGCGCTCGAACTGGCCGGTCTGCTTCTCGTTGATGCGGAAGTAGGTCGACAGCTCCATCGGGCAGCGGACGCCCTCCGGCACGTAGACGAACGAGCCGTCGGAGAACACCGCCGAGTTGAGCGCGGCATAGAAGTTGTCGCCCTGCGGCACCACCGAGCCGAGGTACTTCTTGACCAGCTCGGGATGCTCGCGGATGGCCTCCGAGATGGAGCAGAAGATGACGCCGGCCTTGGCCAGCTCCTCCTTGAAGGTGGTCACCACGGAGACGCTGTCGAACACGGCGTCGACGGCAACGCGCGCGCCCTTGACACCCGCCAGCACCTCTTGCTCCTTCAGTGGGATGCCGAGCTTCGCGTAGGTGGCGAGCAGCTCGGGATCGACCTCGGCGAGGCTCTTCGGCCCCTCGGTCGATTTCGGCGCCGCGTAATAGTAGAGATCCTGGAAGTCGATCTTCGGATAGGTGACGTTGGCCCACGTCGGCTCGGTCATGTTGACCCAGCGCCGGTAAGCCTCCAGCCGCCACTCGAGCATCCACGCCGGCTCGCCCTTCTTGGCCGAGATGTAGCGCACGATGTCCTCATTGAGGCCCTTCGGCGCCTTTACCGTCTCGATCTTGGTCTCGAAGCCATACTTGTACTGATCGACGTCGATCTTACGGACCTGGTCGATCGTCTCTTGAACCGCTGCCATAACTACCCTTTCAACGTCCTAGCTCGTGGCTCACGCGGCGAGTGCCGCGCCGCCTGCAACCTTCTCCCAAGCCGCCAGGAAGGCGGCGATGTCGTCTTCACTCGTCTCAGGCCCGAGGCTCACGCGCACCGCCGAGTGGGTGATGTCGATGGGAAGGCCCATTGCTTCGAGCACGCTGTTGGCGCCGACCTTGCCCGATGAGCATGCCGCGCCGGCGCTGATCGCCACGCCCTCGAGGTCCATGCGGATGACCAGCGTCTCCGCTGACTTGCCCGGAACGGCAATGCACGAGGTATTGCCAATGCGCGGCGCATTGCCGCCGATGATGACCGCGCCCGGCGTCGCCGCCGTGACACCCGCTTCGAGCCGGTCGCGCAACACTTCGATGCGCGCCGCCACACCCGTCTCACGCGCCACTTCCGCGGCCGCGGCGCCGAAGCCGGCAATGCCGGCCACGTTCTCGGTTCCGCAGCGGCGGCGGCGCTCTTGGCCACCGCCCCTAATCAGAGCCGGCAGGTTGACGCCGTCGCGCACGATGAGCGCGCCGACACCGCGCGGTCCGCCGAGCTTGTGGGCGGACACGACGAGCGCGTCGGCGCCCAGCTCGGCAAAATTCACCGGCAGCCGCCCGGGTCCCTGCACGGCATCGACGTGCAGCGGGACGCCGTGCATGCGGGCCAGCTCAGCCGCTTGCGCCACCGGCTGGATGACGCCAGTCTCGTTGTTGGCCAGCATCACACTGAGCAGTGTGCGCGCCCCGCTTGCCGCCGCATGTGCGAGAGCATCCGCTACGGCAGGAAGATCGACGATACCGCCGGCGCCGGCGGGCAGCTCAATGAGCCTGGCGCCGCAGGCGCGCGCCGGCGCCAGCACCGAGTCGTGCTCGATGGCCGAGACGCAGATCGCCTCCCAGCCCGCCGCCATCACGCAGTTGTTGGCTTCCGTGGCGCCGCTGGCGAACACCACCTCGCTCGGCTTGGCGCCGATGAGCGCTGCCACCTGCTCGCGCGCCGTATCGATGATGGCGCGTGCGCGCCGGCCCTCCGCGTGCACCGACGAGGGATTGCCGATGGCATCGTGCGCAGCGAGCATTGCGGCGCGCGCAGCCGGCCGCAGCGGTGCGGAGGCGTTGCAGTCGAGGTAGGTGCGCGTCGCGGTCATCGGGCGATCAGCTCCGGTTCGCGCTGTGGCTGGGTTTCGCGTCGCGGCGCGTCGGGAAGCTTGCCGACCGGTATGCCATCGACCACCTCTTGCAGGGAGACGTTGGCCAGGAATGCGACGATGTGCGCACCCAGCGCGTGCCACAGATCGTGCGTCAGGCAGCGGTGCTCATGCAGGCAGCCCACATCGGCGTCGAGGCAACGCGTCAGCCGCGTCTCCTCCTCGACCGCCTTCATGATCTCGTCGATGTGGATGGCGTGT
Organism: Hyphomicrobium sp.; assembly: GCF_009026145.1. Taxonomy (GTDB): domain Bacteria; phylum Pseudomonadota; class Alphaproteobacteria; order Rhizobiales; family Hyphomicrobiaceae; genus Hyphomicrobium_A. The sequence goes on along the minus strand of NZ_WBUE01000047.1, from coordinate 5,791 downwards.
GCCGGGCGCGCCAGCACGTAGCCGCCCGAGCGGCCGCGCGCGCTCTCGACGAGGCCGGCGCGTCGCAGCCGCAAAAAGATCTGCTCGAGGTAAGCCAAAGACAGGCTCTGCCGCTCGGCGATGGCCGACAGCGGAACGGCGGAGACCGCGCCGTGCTTGGCGAGATCGGCCATGGCCATCACCGCGTAGCGCGCCTTGGTGTTCAACTCCACGCAACGTCCTCCAGACTGCGCCCTTACGGGCCGCGCACGGGCGCTTTCTCTTGCAATCGACACCGGGCCGTGTGCTAAGAAGCGCCACCATCGAAAATGCCGGTAGCCCTAGCGGTGGGCCGCGTACTTTCGAACGGTTCTAAAGTCTATAGAATATGAAAATTCCGAGCCCGCAAGTCAAGGTTTCGGCATCGCCCGATTCCACGGCCCGTTCAAGGGCCCTGCCGCCCCCGCGCCGGCGGCGCAACCGCAGCCCCTAAGAGTTGGAACCAGAATGCCCGAGCTGATCATCAATGGGCCTGCGGGCCGTCTCGAAGCCCGCTATCACCACGAGCCGGCCAACGACAGCCCGATTGCGCTGATCCTGCATCCCCACCCGCAGTTCGGCGGGACGATGAACAACCAAGTCGTGTACACGCTCTATCACACCTTCGTGGAGCGCGGCTTTTCGGTGCTCCGCTTCAACTTTCGCGGCGTCGGCCGCAGCCAGGGGATCTGGGACGGTGGCCCGGGCGAGTTGTCGGATGCCGCCTCGGCCCTCGACTGGCTGCAGATCGTCAAGCCCGACGCCAAGAGCTGCTGGATCGCCGGCGTCTCGTTCGGCACCTGGATCGCCATGCAGCTTCTGATGCGCCGTCCCGAGGTGGAGGGCTTCATCTGCGTGGCGCCGCCATCGAACCTCTATGACTTCTCCTTCCTCGCGCCGTGCCCTTCCTCGGGCCTGATGATCAACGGCGACAAGGACCGCGTCGTCCCGTCGAACTCGGTCGCCGAACTATCGCAGCGCTTGAAGACGCAGCGCGGCATCAAGATCACGCACCAGGTCATTCCCGGCGCCAACCACTTCTTCGAGAACAAGACGGAAGAACTGAAGGAGGCCGTCGGCGCCTACGTCGATGCGCGCATGGAGCAGGCCGAGATCGATCGCGCCAAGGAAAAGGAGCGCGAGCGCGAGAAGGAGCGCGAACGTCAGCGCCAGCGCGAGATCGAACGCCAGGAGGAGGCAAGCGGCGCCGGCGAGGATGCAGGGGCCGATGCAGATTAGCGGATCGCCAGCGTGATCAAGATGGTGGCTCTGTGGGGCGCAGGGCTGCTGCTCCTGCTCGTCGCTGCCCTGGCGGCGGCCTACTGGTATTCACTCAGCCTGCCGGGTGAAACCTTCACGGGGACGCCGCCACCGGTGACGGACGCCGAGCGCGACCTCGCCGCGCGCCTGCGCCGGCATGTCGAAGCCATCGCCAGCGTGCCGCACAACGTGCAGCACTACGCGGCGCTAGAGCGATCGGCCGCCTACATCGAAGCCGAGCTCGAGGGCCTCGGCTATGCGCCGCAAGCGCAGGTCTACGACATCGGGGCCAAGCCGGTGCGCAATATCGCCGTCGAGCTGGCGCCGCCGGACGCGGGCCCGGGGACGCCGAGCCTCGTCGTCGGCGCGCACTATGATTCCTTCGGGCCGGCGCCGGGCGCCAACGACAACGGCAGCGGCGCGGCCGCCGTGCTCGAGCTCGCACGCCTGCTGAAGGACGCGGCCCCGAAGGACAAGCGCCTGCGGCTCGTCCTCTTCGTCAACGAGGAGCCGCCCTACGACCGCACGCCCGACATGGGCAGCTACCGCTACGCCAAGAGCCTGAAAGACAGCGGCGAAGCGCTCATCGGCATGATCTCGCTGGAGACGCTCGGCTGCTACTCCGACAAGCCCGGGACGCAGGAATACCCGCCGCCCTTCGGATTGTTCTTCCCCGACACGGCCAACTTCATCGCCTTCGTTGCGCTACCCGGCGGGCGCGCCTTCCTGCAGCACATAGTCGCCTCGTTCCGTGCTCACACGCAATTCCCCACCATCGGCGGTACGGCGCCCGACCAGGTTGCCGGAATCGGCTGGTCGGACCACTGGTCGTTTTGGAGATTCGGCTATCCGGCGGTGATGGTCACCGACACGGCGCTGTTCCGCTACCGCCACTACCACGAGCCGACCGACACGCCCGACAAGGTCGATTACGACAAGCTCGCCCGCATCACCCTTGGCCTCGAGCAGGCGCTGCGCGATCTGTTGCGCTGAGGCATCCGCTCGCGCTCTGATGCGCCGGTTCCGCTACGGGCCATCAGCAGTCAGTCTATCATGGGGAATTGGTATCGGGCATGACCGCACGAAAGGAACTACTCACCCATCTCTGGAAGGAAGTGATCAACATCAATCTGCGCGACGCGTCGCTGGACAACATAATTGCCAACTGCAAGCGCAATCCAACTGGACCCTTCGGTGACACGGGACCGGCCATCGAACGGATACTGGCGGCAGGGACCTCCAGATCCGACTTGTGCCTTGCTATGCGGAGCGCCGCCTACGAGGCAGCCTTCGGAACACTTTACTCCTTGAGCGAACCGGGCTCAGATCCGGACGACGACCTAACCACACTCTATGAGGAGCTGCTCATGGCGGACCCGAGCGGAACTGGAGGGCGCTCGAGGTAGCACAGGGAATCGAACTAACGCACGGCCAGAAGATTGGCGTCGCGAGAGAGGCGCCATTTGCCGTCAACCCCTTTGCGCAAAATTGTGAGTGTATGGCCAGACCTGTGAATGGGCGCACCGCTGAGTGGTGTGACTGTCATATCAATGTGGCTGCGAAGAAATGCCCAATCACCTGCAATCTGAATCTCTTGAATCTCGCTAGCGGCCTCAATTTGCATGTCCATCATGCGAGTTGAGGCAGATGCAAACTCTGCTTTTCCAAATGGCTGCTGCCCGGGTACCAGGAAGACGACGTCGTCCGTCATCAGTCCCAACACAGTGGCAAGATCGCCAGTCTTGGTGGCGAACATCCAGGTATCCACCAAGCTCCGAATTGCTATTTCATCGTCATGCATCATACCACCATCACAGCATCGCTTTCGGAGCACCGCGCGGCCTCGGTTTGGGTCATTTGCCGAATTCAACCTAGTGCACTAGCACTGCCTGGGATTTAACTTGCTCCAGTAGCTTCTCCAGAGTCCTTGCTAGCCGCTCAAGCACGGCGGGCCAGCCGGACTTCACTCCCTCAAGTGCCTGGCGCCCCATCGGCGTATCCAGGTTAAACCGTTCGTGCCGAAGGCGGAGACTTGTCCCAGCCCCCTTAGGCGTCAGCTGCCAGGTGATGATCGTAGCGAGTGCTCCGGCGGCGAACAGCTAGCGGAGCAAGCCCTCCGGCTCAACGGCGAGCACATCGCAAGGCTGCTTGTCCCAGCGGCCCATATCGAGCTCAAACTTGTGCCCGACGATGGGCCTCACATCGCCTGCCGCCCACCACAGCGCGTGGAGCTCGGGCGTGGTCAAGGCTTTCCAAACAGCCGCGGGCGGGTGGGCGTAGCGATGCTCCAACTCGATGACGTTCACTGTCTTCATTGGCGTTTCTCCCGGTCAAGAAGCGTCTCGAGCGCCTGCATCCGCGCGGTCCAGTAGTGTGTAAAGGTCTCCAGCCAGGCCTCGACTTCGCCGAGCGGTCTTGGATCGAGGTGGTAGTAGCGCTCGCGTCCACGCGGCTCCTCACGCACAAGCCCCACCCGCCGCAGCACCTGCAGGTGTTCGGACACTGCCGGACGTCCAATCGAAAAACTGCGCGAGAGCTCCGTCACGGGCTGCGGTCCTTCGCGAAGTGCGGCGAGGATCTGCCGGCGCGCGGGATTGGCAAGCGCTGAGAACACGTCCATGTCCGTTGAATCCACCAACCCATTGTCCTAGTCAGGCAATATGCGTCGGAATTATCCGACGCGTCAACGATTTCCGACGCATCGCGCCTCTTGACTTTAAATACGTACGTCCGTATTGAAAAACTATGACCAAGCCATCGCTGAAAGATCCAATCCTCGCCGCCGGCCTGCGCGTGATGTTCCGTAAGGGTTACGAGGGGGCGAGTGTGCGCGATATCGTGGCTGAGGCTGGGGCCCCGCAGGGCTCCTTCACCAACCATTTCCGGTCCAAAGAAGTGTTCGCCTGCGCGGTGTTGGACCGCTACTTCGATCACGTGAAGGGCCTAGTCGCGCAAGCGCTAAACGACACCACGCTGACGCCTCGGCAGCGGCTCAGACGCTATCTCGACATCATCACCGGCAGGCTCGAGGCCGACGGCTGGAGCCGCGGCTGCTTGATCGGCGACCTCAGCCTCGAAGCTTCGGGCTCCAGCGAGATGCTGCGGACGCGCCTTGCATCCATCTTCGAAGAATGGCGGGTGCCGTTCGCGTCAAGCATAGCCGAGGCGCAGGCCGCGCGCGAGATTGCCTCCACTTTCGACCCCTTGGATCTCGCTGAGTATCTGCTTGCCTCCTGGCAAGGCGCGATCTTGCGCATGAAGGTCGAGCGCAGCCCCGCCGCGCTCGAGCGTTTCAAGACCATTGCCTTCGCAACCGTGTTCAAGGAGCTGCCATGAGCACGCATGCCGACACCGTGCTGCATCGCCGCCCCGTATTGGGATCGACGATGGCCTATCGCGCGGCAGGTGAGCCGGGTACGCCTGTCGCCCTGTTCCTACATGGCAATCCGACGTCCTCCTACATCTGGCGAAACATCCTGCCGCTCGTGGCACCGGTGGCGCATTGCATTGCGCCCGATCTCATCGGCTTCGGCCAGTCCGAGCGGCCCGACATCGCCTATCGCTTCGCCGACCATGTGCGCTATATCGATGCGCTGATTGTCGAGCTGGAACTGAGCTCGGCCTACCTCGTCGCTCAAGACTGGGGCACGTCGCTCGCCTTCCATCTCGCCGCACGCAGACCTGACTTCGTGCGCGGTCTGGCGTTCATGGAGTTCATCCGGCCAATGGCAACATGGGATGAGTTCCATCAGGTCCCTGCTGCGCGCGAGACATTCCGCAAGTTCAGAACGGAAGGCGAGGGCGAGAGGATGGTCCTCGAGGGCAACGCATTCATCGAGCGCGTGCTGCCGGGCTCGATTGTGCGCACGCTGAGCGAGCAGGAGATGGACGCCTACCGCGCGCCGTTCCCCACGCCGGAGAGCCGCCGTCCCATTCTTGCACTCCCACGCGAGCTGCCGATCATCGGCGAGCCGACGGACGTGCATGAGATGCTTGAGGTTGCGCACGCCGCCCTCAAGATTGCGGACTATCCCAAGCTCTTGTTCGTTGGTGAGCCCGGCGCCCTCGTCGCTCCGGCATTCGCCGAGCAATTCGCGGCCTCTCTCAGGCACTGCACGGTCGTGCACCTCGGACCTGGACGACACTACTTGCAAGAGGACCACCCCGACGCGATCGGCCGGTCCATTGCCGGGTGGATTGCCGGGATCGAGGCCGTCAACACTCGTTCCGTCGATCGGGCAGCCTGAGAGTGACGTGTAGCAGGAGGAGGTCAACATGTTGGACGTATCGACCATCCTGCTCCCTAGCGGCAAAGGGAAACGCGCCAAGCCATCACGGGTGCAAAGCGACGGGTCAACGAGCAGCGTCGGAGCTATCTGATCTCCCACAAGCGGTGACGTTCTGCCGCCGCTAAAAACGTCGACCCAGGGTCAAAAGCCGAAGTAATCCCCGCCCTTTCCACCTCGCGCATTACTCACCACAACTTTATCCCCGCCCTCCAAACCCCCCGTAG
>NZ_WBUE01000014.1 GCF_009026145.1 Hyphomicrobium sp. | reverse complement strand
GCTCGCCAACAGGACGCCGGAGGAGTTCCGAGATCACCATCTGGCCCTTGCCGCAACGACCGGCTCGGGCCAAAACTTCAGCCCAGGACTCTACTCCTGATTGGAGGGAAGTCGGGTCTCAGGTCAGCCGCTGTTGCCGTTAAAGGCCGCCTACGCTCCTGAGGCTGGGGCCTGGGATATTCCTGGGTGGACTTTGGTTCTTGGCGGTTTGTTTATTGCCGCATGGTCGACATACGGCTTCGAGACAGCCGTTTGCTATACTGCCGAGTTCCGCAATCCGGCGAAGGATACGTTCAGGGCGATTTTCTATTCTGGTTTGCTTTGCTTGCTGCTGTACAGCCTTGTGCCGTTCACGTTCCAGGGCGTTCTCGGCCTTGAGGGCATGCTGGCCGCGCCAATTGTGGATGGGTCAGGCGTCGCCGAGGCCATGGCTCGAATGGTGGGCGGAGGCGCGTTCGTGACCAACTTGCTCGTGATGATGATGATCCTCGCGCTCATGCTGTCGATCATGACGGCGATGGCGGGTTCATCGCGCACGCTCTATCAGGCTTCGGTGGACGGATGGTTGCCGCGCTACCTGAGCCACACGAACGAACATGGCGCGCCGACTCGCGCGATGTGGACGGACCTGTGCGTCAACCTGGGCATTCTCGCCATTGCCTGCGCTGATGCAACGAGTTTCTTCTTTATCCTGGCTGTGTCGAACGTCGGCTATATCATCTTCAACTTCCTAAACCTCAACGCAGGATGGATACACCGTATTGACAATGCGCATATCCACCGGCCGTGGAGGGCACCAACAGTCCTTCTCGCGCTCGGGACGATCCTGGCATTCGTCAACGCGGTGTTTATGGGAGCAGGCGCGAAGGTCTGGAACCCTAACGCCTTGTGGGCCGGCCTGTTCACGGCAAGCTTGATCCTGCCTGTGTTCTGGTTCCGACACTACATCCAGGATCGGGGCAAATTCCCTGATCACATGTACGAAGATCTCAATCTTACCCCAGGTCAAATGGCCGTGCGCAAGGCCGGAGTGGCTCCATACTTGGTGCTACTTGCTGGCCTGGCAACAGTGCTCATTGCCAACTGGATCTTCAAAATGCCCAGTTGAGCTTGGAGCGGCTCAACTCGCCGATGCGCTCCACGCGCCTGTTCGAACTTTGTAGTCGAACAGGCGCGTGGGGTGACTCAAATCGCACCCTCTAGAGCACAGCATGGTACGGGAGGCTCAACAATGCTCGACGCACCCAAGGCGCGACACTCGATCCTAAATGATAGACATCGTGCCCTCGGATCGGATCTCTCTACGTCGTGGAACGGCATGCCCGTTCCCCAAAACTACTCTACCTGCCCGTATGAAGAAACTGCGGCCGTTCGATATCGCGCCGGTTTGTTCGATGTTTCGGCGTTGAAGATGATCAATGTTACAGGCCAGGATGCGACGGCGTTTCTGAACCACTTGCTCACCAGTGACGTTTCAAAAGCGGCCCCGGGCGATTCCCATATCAGCAACATTGTAAATGCAGACGGGGCCATAATCGACGATGTCCTCGTGTACGTCGACGGGCCGAACCAATACAGAGTTTCTCATGGAAGTGGTTCATTCGAGGAGGCTGCAGCTTCTGCCCAGAGCAAATTCGCCGTGAGCGTGAAGCATGACGACGATGTTCACATCCTGTCCTTGCAGGGTCCGCGAGCGATTGAAATTCTGGCTGCACATACGCCGATGAATCTCGGCGGCCTCGGATACTTCCAACACCAGAAAACGACACTTTTCGGTAAGCCGGTGGCGATCGCCCGTGGCGGTTACTCGGCCGAGCGCGGGTACGAAGTGTATTGCTCCAGCGCCGATGCGCGGCACGTCTGGGATTCCATCCTGGGCGCCGGCAAGCCAAGGGGTGTGATGGCCGCCTCATGGTCCTGCCTGGATATCATCAGGGTCGAAGGCGGCCTACTATTCTTTCCCTTCGATATGCCCCATGGCGATACGACCCCATGGGAAGTGCGGGCGGATTGGTCAGTTGACCTGACGAAGCCTGACTTTGTCGGCAAGCAGGCGCTCATCGCCAAAAAGGGTAAGGAACGATCCTTTATTACCGGAATTGAGGTGTGGCACTCGGAGACCGTCCAGCCTCTATCCAAGATCACCGCGAACGGCAAAGAAGTGGGCGTGGTGACGAGCTCCACCTATAGCCAGCATCTCATGAAATCGCTGGCCATGGCCCAGATAGACCCGGCCTTTACGAAGCTCGGCACCGAACTTGTCGTGCAGGACGGCGGCGCCCGCAACGCGATCGTTGTGCGCATGCCCTTCTACGATCCGATGCGACTTAGAACTCATCCTGTTCCCGAGCGCACTTAGGGCTCCCCAGAGTGCGTGAACTGGCCGGAGGCGGTGGCCTCCGGCCCTTTTTGGCCCTTCGGTGTTGAAGGTGAAGCTGGGTTAAGGGAGGGATTGGACGAGCATGGAAATGAACCCGGCCGATATCGGCGGCATGATTGGCGTTATGATGCTGCTTTGGGCCTACTTTCTCCTCCAAAGTCAGCAGGTGAAGTTTGACGATTATGCGTTTCTAGGACTAAACGCGACGGGATCGTGTCTAATCGTCATTTCTCTATTGAGGGAATTCAATATTTCTGCATTCCTTATCGAGGTCGCTTGGGTGGCGGTCAGTTTGTATGGCATCTATCGACGGTGGAGGAGAAATGAGGAATAGTATCAATAGGGGTGGCGATAAAAGTGCAGTCAATTGGCGGTCGATCACTCGACACCAATCGGGACCCGTTCAGGCGGCGAGCGAGACGCGGCAAATCAAGAGTCGGGCTTGCATTTCGTATTCTAGTGGCTGCGTGTCATGATGCAGAATTCAAACACGCCGTACTCGGAAACGCAGGAGGGGCGGAAGGTAGACGCTAGTAGGAGTCCTTGCCCTGGAAAGGGTGAACAGGATACATTAGCGGCGCCAGGCTCCGCGCGAGGACCATATTATACGGCTCTCGTTCAACTGCCCGCACTGGTCGATGGCCGAGAGATCGCTTTCCAGGCGCAGGGGTTCCGGTCGCGCATGACCGGCGCGGAGGCTTTATGCCTCACTCATAGGAACGAAAGCAAATCCGGCGAACCACCAATTGTACGGGTGCATTCCGGGTGTGTTACCGGCGACATTTTTCACTCGCTCAGATGTGATTGCCGCGAGCAACTTCAGTGCGCCTTACGGGTCATTGTGGCGGCAGCATATGGCGTCTTGATCTATTTGCCGGCGCATGAGGGACGCGGCATCGGTCTTTTCGAAAAGCTGCGGGCGTACGGTTTGCAGGAGAAGGGCCTCGACACGGTCGATGCGAATCTTGCTCTCGGGGCGCCAGTCGACGCCCGGGACTATACGCTCGCCGCGGAGATCCTTGGCTATCTCGGCCTAACGCGCCTGCGATTACTGTCCAACAATCCGGCCAAAGCGAACGCTCTCAGAGAGAAACAGATCACGATTCTCGAGTGCATGCCGATCGTTGTTGAGAGCAACCATCATAATGAACGATACATGCAAACGAAGCGCGATCGACTTTCACACGGGATTTGAGAGCAGGCGGCCTCACCATTGAATGGATGCAAGAGCATGCCCCTAACTGCTGATCTGGATAGCGACACCAAGTCGGGCAATCGCGCGAGCCGCTTGCGCGTGGGTCAGCTACAAGAACCGTTCGCGCCAACAGAGCAAGTGCTTGACGACCTGCGAAACGGCCGCATGGTCATAATCGTAGATGCGGAAGACCGAGAGAACGAGGGCGACCTTGTAATACCGGCGCAGATGGCCACACCGCAGGCGATAAACTTCATGGCGACGCATGGCCGTGGACTAATTTGCCTTGCAATGACGCGCGCTCGGGCCGAGACGCTTCATCTCAGCCACATGGTAAGAACAAACGGCTCAAGGCACCGGACTGCGTTTACGCAGTCCATCGAGGCGAGAGAGGGAGTGAGTACGGGGATATCTGCCCGAGATCGCGCGCGCACGATAGCGACTGCCATTGATACGACCAAAGGCGCTTCGGACCTCGTCAGCCCCGGCCATGTCTTTCCACTTATCGCGCGCGACGGCGGCGTGCTTGTGCGAGCTGGGCATACTGAAGCTTCTGTCGACCTTGCCCGACTGGCCGGATTGATGCCCGCCGCTGTAATCTGCGAGATCATGAATGCTGACGGTACGATGGCACGCGTACCAGACCTTTTGGCCTTCGCTAGGTATCATCAGCTCAAGGTCGGGACCATTGAAACCCTTATCTCATACAGGCTGAGGCATGAGCGTCTCGTCCGCCAGATCGCGGAGACAAAGGTCAATTCGTGCTACGGTGGAAGCTTCGATCTGAAAGTGTTTGCCACAACGGTCGAACCAGGCGAGCACCTTGCCTTGATCAAAGGGGACCTCTCCCAACCCGGTCCTGTTCTCGTCAGAGTGCACGCGTTCAATCCTATGACTGACCTTATCGGAGGTGGGCTTGAGTCAGGGGCTGACCCTGTAATCGCGAAAGCGCTGAGGGCCATTAGCAGCGAAGGGAGGGGTGTACTGGTCCTGATAATGGATGCCGGACGGGAGAGCATTTCAGAATGGATAGGGTTGCGATCAGATCAAACCTGCCGTGAGGCGAGTGGGCGACTACGCTTGCTGGAGACAGGAATTGGATCCCAGATACTTAAGAGTCTAGGAATCACCAATATGGCGCTCCTGACTAGCTCGGCGCTCCATGATTATGTCGGCGTCGAGGCATTTGGACTGTCAATTGTTGAAACCCGTCAGCTGGAATAGCCCCTCGAGCGTGCGGCGAATACAATTCTACAGGTCTTTGACCGAGCCATTGGTGACTGACCTATCAACTTCGCAGGCCCGCCGCGCGCCGTGTCGGAGCTGGGCGCGGGCGATCTTCATGAAGTTGTCGTAGAGGCGGCGGGAATTTGAATGTAGCTCGGGCATGGCTGCACTAACGTCTGCCTGAAGTCTTGTGGCAGCGGACGGGCCATGGAGACGCTCGAGAAGGGCCGAACTATCCGGATGTTCACACCAGGCGCCTACCGAACGAAGCGTTGCTTCGACGTGGTATTGCACTCCGAATGCGGTGGATCCGACCATGAAGGTCGAGATCGGGCAATCCACGGACGAGCCGAGCACCAATCCATCTTGCGGAAGCGAGATCACCTCTGCTCCATGCCACTGCACCGCACGCTTCTTCGTGCCGAATCCGGAGAATAGTGGGTGCTGTCGACCGGCGTCGCTCAACTCGATTTGAAGGAGCGCGACCTCCGGCTTGACGGCAGGCTCAACTCTTCCACCAAGAGCGTCTGCGAGCAGCTGATGGCCAAGGCAGACGCCGAGGTAAGGCCTATCTAGCTCTCCAACCCATCGACGGATTGCGTCTTTCTCCGCCGCAAGCCATGGATTTTCCGCCTCCTGCCATACGTCCATGGTTCCTCCCATAACCATCAGTATATCGAAGCAATTGAGGTCAGGGATTGCCTCGCCGCGGTTGAGTTCGACCACTTTCGGCTCGATGCCATCAGCGGCTAGATGGTCGCCGAGCGTACCTGGCGGGCAGTAGTGTCCATGCTGAAAGATCAGAACACGAGGTTTCATGGGGCTCCGGTCCGCGGGGGCTGGGCATGCTCGCTCGACACGGAAGCATACCAATTGGTGCCATTGTTGAGACCAACAATGCACCGCATGGCGCCAGATATCAACGTCCCTGAGGTGGAAAAGGGGGCTCAGCCGAGCAGATGGACTAAGCGCATACCGCAACATGGGCTTTGCATCGGGTCTGCCAGGGCGCCAAGACCGAGGGCCGTTGCACTATGAAAGGTCCGCAGATATGTAGTACTTCCTTCTCGGCGGACAAGTTGATCCGAACTCCTCTTGAACGATAGGTTCGAGAATTGGGTACTTTCGAGCCCGGGCGGCTGGTACCCGTCAACTGGAGTTGGCATCCATAAGCTGCCCTAAGTGCCCAATACGGCGTTTCTGCTATTCTAAGTGTGACCAACAACCTGGGTCTGACAATGAGATCTGCCGCTTCCTCCCCGCGGGGTGCGCGTTCCATCGCACGTGAACTCCAGGAAGCCATTACGAACGGCGCTTTTGGTTACCGCGAGCAGCTCCCTACCGAACGTCAGCTCGCTCAAAACTACGGTGCATCGCGGACAACCATCCGCAAGGCTTTGATGTGGCTTGAGGATCAAAGACTTGTCGAACGCAGGCCCGGCAGTGGCACATACGCAAGCTACGAGCCGGAAACGAGTAATCAAGACATCGCGGAGAGAACCAGCCCCCTCGAGCTCATAGAGGTGCGGGCGGCAATCGAGCCGCAGATGGCAAGGCTCGCCGTCCTTCACGCCACAGCGCGCGACCTCGATAAGGTGCAATCGCTATTGAAGGAACTCCAGACTGCCGAACAGGCACTTGACGCCGAGCGATACTCGTCGGCCGATGAGCAATTCCATTTGGCAGTGGCAACCTGCACTTCGAACCCGCTACTGGTCTGGCTGTATAAGCAGATCAACATCATCCGCACGCACGCGCAGTGGGCCGATATGCGAAAGAAGATCCTGACGCGTGAGAACATGCGCATCTACAATGAGCAGCATGCTGCCATCCTGCGCGCTATTCAAATGCGCGATGCCGCCGGTGCAGCCGACGTTATGGTCCAGCATATGGCCAAGGCGCGCGATGACCTAATTGGTGCACACAGCCTGTAGATCTTCACCCGATGTGAGCCTGGTCCAACGCTGACTGCGGCCGGCCTCAAGGAGACTGGAGAGAAATCATTGCGATGCAGCATGAGGTCCTTTCTGGGCGCTGCATGTGCGGCGTTGTGCGTTTTGAACTTGCGCCGCCGATCCGTGGCGTAATCGTCTGCCATTGCAGGCAGTGCGCACGTTGGTCCGGGCATGTGGTCGCAGCAACGGCTGTAGCGGCAGACCGCCTCACGATTCGTGCGGGCGGCGCCGAGATCAAGTGGTTCACCTCCTCATCGAAGGCCGAACGGGGCTTTTGCAGCGTGTGTGGTTCGAGCCTATTCTGGAAGCCGGCGGACTCAACGCGCATTGCCGTACTCGCGGGAACACTCGAACCGCCAACCTGCCTTGCTATCGCTGCGCACGTCTACGTTGGCGACAAATCGGACTATTATGAGATCGGGGATGGCGCCCCCCAGTTCGCCCTGGGCGCGGACAGCGCGATTCTCTTTCCGAAATAGTCACCCGGATCGGGACGGACATCGAATTGTCCCCCGCACACATGCCCCCGTGCCCCTACGCGATAGACCAAAGCCAACCACGAGACAAAAATATCAATAGATTTGGTGGCAGCGTTGCTGACGCGCACCATAACATAGAAATCAATGGCTTAGATTCACGGATCGCGTTGCGGCTTCGATTCGGATGGAGTTTAAGTTCGTGGTCCACATACGGTCCACAAGTGGTCCGCATTTAGATCACGCGCTTTGCCAGGGGATGGGGGAGTTCGAGGATGAACATAAAGAGTCGTCTAGCACTGATCACAGCCGCAGCTCTCATGGCCGCTGCCGTTGCAGCGAGTTCCGACGCGCGCGCCGACGGTTACGAGGTCGTCAAGTCTGCGCCGGCCGAAGAGAGCAGGAAGTTCACCTACTCTTTCACGCTCACTGGAACCTCGGACTACGTGTTCCGCGGTATTAGCCAGACAGACAACGATCCCACCGTGCAGGGCTCGATCGATATTGGCTACGGGATCTTTTACGCCGGTGTCTGGTCCTCGGGTCTCGACCTTGAGGCGGTGGGGAGCCCTGCGCAGGTTGAGATCGACTATTACGCTGGGCTTAAACCCGTTTGGGGGCCCGCAACGTTCGACTTTGGCATTCTCTATTACAGCTACCCCGGGCAGAACTGGAATCCGGGTATCGACCTTCCCGGGATTGGCTATTGGGAATTAAAGGCCGGTGCCACTGTGGCGCCCGTCACGAATATGACCGTGGGCGGCACCGTCTATTACGCCTGGGATTACTCAGTCGGAACCGGGCCGGTCTGGACGCTTGAAGGCAACGCGGGCTACACGTTCCATGCCGTTGGTCCCTTCACGCCGACCGTTAATGCAGTCGTCGGCTATCAGACAGCCGAGGACAATGCCTTCCTAGTCGCCAATGGCTTCGACAACTATTGGTACTGGAACGCCGGACTTTCCCTCGGGGTCGAGAAGCTCACCTTCGACTTCCGTTACTGGGACACGGATGGCGCGTCCAACCCACTCTCGGACACTTTGACTTGCATCAATTCGCACTGCGACGAGCGGTTCGTATTCAGCGCCAAGGTAACTCTCCCCTGATGGAGAACGGGACCCCGTACCCGTCCGGGGCTCGCTTCGGCGTTAGGGCATTCGTGGAACCGCTTTCGCTTTCCGAGAAGGAAACTGGGCCCGACAGCCGTCGGGCCCAGTTCGAGCCACGGAAAGTTCGATGTCGGTCAATGTGCAGTCTTGATCACGATCAAACCGAGAGCGACGAAGGCGAGGGCCGAGGCACGGATCAACGCGGGCATGCTACCGTTGAGCGTGGGAGGGTGCATTCTGCCCGTCGATTGCTGCGCTCCAGAAAGTGCCTGCCCGCGATGTCCGCAAGGCGTCGCCGCCATCCCGGATAGATTCGCCAACCGCACTTCTCGCCTGGCAGCATGATGCGTGCCCAACGGGCGATATCGAATTCGACCTCGTGCGAGACGATGATGCCATCTCTGGTGATCAGGTGCGCTTCTACCTCCAAGCGCTCCCGCTTCCGCGCATTCTCGCGCCTAGCACGGAGTGTAACGCGAATTCTTGATGAGCGGAGACCGACATCTTCGACAGCGTATTCCGCATCGAACTGGCGCAACGTTGCAAATAGTCTGTGAAGAAACGTCGTCAGCCTCGACCCCGACAAGCATCCGAGCACGGGATCGATGAGACGCGCGTCCGCTGCATACAGGCTGAGGAATCCCAAGGCATCACGCCGCTGTGCGTGAATAAAAAGACCATCGATGATCCTCCTATTCGCACTCAGTTCATCGTCGATCATTTGACCCATCCGAATGTAGTGAAACCTGATGCAGACTAAAGGGCCGGATGGGAACTCCGGTGCGGCTGAATTGGGGCCTAAAGCCGCTGAATTGTAACGGAGTATCTCGGCGAGCGGTCTATCCTGCGCATGCGGAGCGTAGAAATGTTGCGCACGTCCACGCAAGGCATCTCAGCAATGACCGTGGTATCGCTTCTCGCGCATGCAATCTCGCATTCCGGGCCCGTCATAATCGACCGGTGATGCGCATTGGCTCACTGCGACGGGAAACCTTATGCAATAAGATTTCTCCGTTCGGTCACAGGGCGGCGTCCCGACGCAGCAAAAACCGATTTCCACCACTGTAGTCTCCGGTAAGGGACGTCCCCGGTGCTCGACATTGCCAGCAGGCAGACACTCAAAGCACGCCGAGTGTGGAGTCCGGTCTAGGACTGCTCCGGGGCGCCTGGCAGCAACGTTTCGACACAAACCGGCCACAGGGGGAAATGTTTGGAAACAGAATGTTGTAACCGGGAAACCGGGTGCCCCCACTCTTGCAGCATCACCTGATCGCCAATGGCCGATTGATGAGCAAGCCGGAGCAGCGACGCCTCCCTACCGATATCGACGCTCTCCTGGCCACTTCGGCGCGCGCACGTCAACTTTTCCCGCGAGCGCTGAAATGGTCTGCATTGCTGGGGATCTTAGGGCTTGCTGTCTGGGCCGCCGCATTGTTGCGCAGCAGTCCCGAAGATACCAGTTACGTCACCGATCCGGCAACGCGCGGCAACCTGCTGGTCACCGTCACGGCGACAGGGTCTGTGCAGCCCACCACCAAGGTCGACATTTCGAGCGAACTCTCGGGCACGGTGCGCAAGGTCAACGTCGACTACAACGACGCCGTCACCGCCGGTCAGGTCCTGGCGGTGCTCGACACTGACAAGCTGAAGGCGAGCGCTGACAATTCACGCGCCAAGTTGGCGTCGGCCAAAGCGAAGGTGACCGAGGCTCAGGCAACGGTCACGGAAAAAGAGCGTGAATTTTCACGCAAACGGGCGCTCGCCGAAAAGCATGTCGCGTCGATCCAGGACCTCGATGCTGCGCAGGCTGCCCTTGATCGGGCCAAGGCCGCGCTGGACAGCACGCGTGCCGATGTCGGCATCGCGGAGGCAGACCTCGCCCTCAACGAGACGAACTTGACCAAGGCGACGATCACCTCGCCGATCACGGGCATTGTGCTCAATCGGAATATCGATCCCGGCTCAACGGTCGCCACTACGCTGCAGGCCTCGACCCTCTTCACCATCGCCCAGGATCTGAAGAAGATGGAGCTGCAGGTCGACATCGATGAGGCAGATGTGGGTAAGGTGATGGCTGGCCAAAAAGCAACGTTCTCCGTTGATGCATATCCTGACCGTAAGTTCCCGGCTGTTATTCGCGACGTCCGTTTCGCTTCCGAAACTGTGTCGGGCGTCGTCACCTACAAAGGCGTTCTCACAATTGACAACGCCGAACTGTTGCTGCGTCCCGGCATGACGGCGACGGCCGAAATCAAGACTGCGGAGATTCAGGATGCGCTTCTTATTGCCAATTCCGCGCTTCGTTATTCGCCTCCGGCCTCGTCTTCCAGCGAGCAGAGAAGTTTGCTCAATCGCTTGATGCCAGGTCCCCCTGCCATGCGCCGCGTCAGCGCCCGCGAGGAAACCGGTCCCAACCGCACTGTGTGGGTGTTGCGCGACGGCGCACCCCAGAGTGTCGAGATCGTTATCGGCTCGAGCGACGGCAAGCGCACTGAGGTGCTCGGCGACGAGTTGCACCCGGGCGATCCCGTGATCGTCGATAACATCCAATCGACAAAGTGACGGGGCCATGCTGCAGAAGGCCCCTGCCGATCCGGCGCTCATCGAGTTCCGCAAAGTGACGCGGACATTCGGAATTGGAACTGGTGCTGTCCACGCGCTGGCTGGCGTCGATCTTCAAATCGCGACGGGAGAGTTCGTCGCGATCATGGGGCCTTCCGGTTCAGGTAAGTCGACGGCGATGAACATTCTTGGCTGTCTCGACGCGCCGAGCAGCGGTGATCACCTGTTCCACGGCCGCGAGGTCGGACGCCTACCGCGCGATCAGCGGGCCTTAATACGACGCTACTTCCTCGGGTTTGTGTTCCAGGGATTCAACCTTCTGCCCCGCACGACGGCGCTGGAAAACGTCGAGCTTCCTCTCGTCTACCGGGGAATTACATCCGGTGAAAGACACCGGCTCGCGGCCAAAGCTCTCGAACAAGTGGGCTTGGCCCACCGCGGCAGTCATACGTCAGCCGAGTTGTCGGGCGGCCAGCAACAACGGGTCGCCATCGCCCGTGCCATCGTCACCTCGCCGGAAGTGCTGCTCGCCGATGAGCCGACCGGCAACCTCGATACGCGGACCAGCATCGAGATTATGGAACTCGTCACCAGCCTCAACCGAAACGACGGCATTACGGTGGTAATGGTCACTCACGAGCAGGATATCGCCGCCTACGCTCAGCGCGTCATCCGTTTCGTAGATGGTCGCATCGAAAGCGATGTCCTCAACAAGCAAAGCGTGTGATGCTTCTCGAAATGCTTCGGCTGGCAGTTCAGGCGCTTGGGCGAAATGCCCTGCGCTCCCTGCTGACTGTGCTGGGTATCGTGATCGGCGTCGGTGCGGTAATCGCCATGGTCACAATAGGCAATGGAGCCACGGCCAAGGTCTCCGCGGATCTCGCAAAGCTCGGTTCTAACCTTCTCATGGTCAATCCCGGCCAATTCGGCCCCGGGCGCGTGAGTTCGGACGCCAAGCCGTTTAACAGCCGCGATATCGACGCCATGAAGAACCAGCTCTCAGGCGTCAAGGCAGTCGCGCCACTGGCCCAACAGTCAACCACCGTCGTTGCCGCAACGGAGAACCGCATCGTATCGATCTCGGGCACCGACAATGACTATTTCATCGCACAAGACTGGGCACTGGACGCGGGCCGTACGTTCGTCGATGGCGAGATCAGGGGTGGACGCGCTGCATGCATCATAGGCACGACCGTTCGAACGAAGTTGTTCGGGGGCGGCAATCCCATCGGACGCATTATCCGCGTCGGGAAGGTATCCTGCGAAGTGACCGGCCTCCTGGAAGCCAAGGGCCAGTCGAGCTTCGGGACGGACCAGGACGATACGGTGCTGATGCCGTTGCGCACGTTTCAGAGGCGCATCGCCGGCAATACCGACATCGCTCGCATTATGGTTTCGGCGAACGACGGCGTCGACATGGCGAGGTTGCAGGCAAATATCGAAGCGCTGCTGCGCGAGCGCAGAAACATCACGTCCGGCAAAGAAGACGACTTTTCAGTAGCTGACATGAAGCAGATCGTGCAGGCCACGACTGGCACCGCCTCAATATTGACGGGCCTCTTGGGGGCGGTCGCAGCAGTCAGTCTGATCGTCGGCGGAATCGGCATCATGAATATCATGCTCGTGTCCGTGACAGAACGGACGCGCGAAATAGGCATTCGCCTTGCGATCGGCGCCCTGGAACGGCAAGTGCTGGCGCAATTTCTCGCCGAGGGGATCGTGCTGTCGCTGTTCGGAGGGGTGATCGGCATCATCCTGGGGCTAAGCCTTGCCCTGCTCGGCACTACGATCTTGCAGGTACCGTTCACTGTCGACCCGAGCATCGTGCTGCTTGCATTTACGTTCTCGGCCCTAGTCGGCATCGTGTTCGGCTACTTCCCCGCCCGTCAGGCCGCACGACTGAACCCGATCGAGGCGCTCCGGCATGAATAGCTCTTGTCGGTAGCCACCGAGAACGATTCCCTACGGCGTCGGTAATTCGATGATGAAGCTGAAAGTCGTCGTGGGATCGACCACGACCCATCGACACTTTTGCCGCGGCTGATCTTGCCCTCGGCCTCAGTGATCCAGGCCTCCGCTTCCGACTTGAGCCGGAAGGTGCGCGAGGCATGTTGACCCTTGCGACGGACCTGCGCTCGCCAACGCCCCGAGGGTAGCTTATCGAAGGCTGCCAAGGCGGATAAGTTGGGTTCCGGCGGGCGTGCACAAATCGTGCCCACGGAAGATGCGAAAAGGTGGGTAGAGATGAGAACGGATGCGAACAAATTAGTGCATGTTCTCGTCCGTGCACACTGAGAGAAGAGAGAAGCACGTGGCCTATCAGCCGCACAGGTTCTGCGTCGCTCCGATGATGGACTGGACAGACCGGCATTGCCGCGTCTTCCACCGCCAGCTGACGCGGCATGCGCTGCTCTATACCGAGATGGTCACCGGCCCGGCGATCCTCCATGGTGATCGCACGCGCCTGCTCGGCATGAGCGATATCGAGCACCCGGTCGCCCTGCAACTCGGCGGCTCCGACCCCATCGCGCTCGCCGAGGCCGCCGCCATCGGCGAAGGCTTCGGCTACGACGAGATCAACCTCAACGTCGGCTGCCCCTCGGACCGTGTACAGGAGGGCCGCTTCGGCGCCTGCCTCATGGCGGAGCCGGAGCTGGTTGCCGCCTGCATCGCGGCCATGCAGGACCGCGTCAAAGTCCCGGTCACCGTCAAGTGCCGCATCGGCATCGACGAGCAGGACAGCGAAAGTGACCTGCAGCGCTTCGTCGAAGTCGTAGCCGGCGCCGGGTGCCGCACTTTCATCGTGCACGCGCGCAAGGCATGGCTGCAGGGGTTGTCGCCGAAGCAGAACCGCGAGGTGCCGCCGCTCGACTATGCGCGCGTCTATCGCCTCAAGGCGGCGCGACCAGAGCTGACCATCGTCATCAACGGCGGCATTACCGACCTCGACGCGGCGGCCGCGCATTTGCAGCATGTCGACGGCGTGATGCTCGGGCGCGCGGCGTATCAGACGCCGTACATCCTCGCCGAGGCCGACCGCCGCTTCTTCGATGCCAGTGCCGAGGTGGTAACGCGGCGGCAGGCGATCGAGAGGATCATCCCCCACATCGAGCGCCACCTCGCCGCCGGCGGCCGGCTCAACAACGTCGTCCGCCACGTGCTCGGGCTCTATCACGGCGAGCCGCGCGCCCGCGCCTTTCGCCGGCACCTGAGCGAACATGCGCCGCGCGAAGGTGCCGGGCTGGCGACGCTGCTCGAGGCCGCTTCAATCGCCGAGCCGGCCTGGCGCTCGCTGGCGGCGGAATAGGAGCCGGCAAGCGATGGACCTCGGTCTTCCCGTGGGCGAGGTCGCGCTGCTCATCATCGCACTGCTCGCGGCCGGGGTCATCGCCGGGTTTCTTGCCGGGCTGCTCGGCATCGGCGGGGGTGGCGTGCTCGTCCCCGTCCTCTACGAAGTATTCCGCGTGCTCGACGTCGAGCCCGGCGTGCGCATGCATCTCGTGCTCGGCACGACGCTCGCCATCATCGTGCCGACCTCGCTCAAGTCGTTCGCGGGGCACCGGGCGCGCGGCTCGGTCGACCTGCCGCTGTTGAAGCGGGTGGCCCCGTTCGTCGTCGCCGGCGTCGTCATCGGTGCCCTCACGGCCAAGGTGTCCAGCGGCGATGCCCTCAAATGGGTATGGGTGATCGCCGCATCGCTCATTGCCGCCAAGATGGCGTTCGGGCGTGAGGATTGGCGGCTCGGCGATCATGTGCCGCCGTTTCCATGGCCGGAACTGGCCGCTCTGCTCATCGGTCTCATTTCGACTCTGATGAGCATCGGCGGCGCCACGTTCGTCGTGCCGCTGCTCACCCTCTATGGCAAGCCGATCCTGCAGGCCGTTTCGACGGCGAGCGGGGTGGGCCCGCTCATTGCCTTACCGGGCGTCATCGGATTCGCTTGGGCGGGTTGGGACGCGGCAGGGTTGCCGCCGTTGTCGCTCGGCTACGTGAACCTGCTGGGGATGGCCATCGTCGCCCCCTTGAGCGTCCGGGCGGCGCCCTACGGCGTACGCGTTGCCCACAAGATCCCGCGCCGCACGCTGGAGCTGGCGTTCGCCGCCTTCCTGGCCAGCGTCTCGCTCCGCTTCCTGATTGATCTGCTGTGGTGAGCCTCAGGCCGTCTGCGGCACGGGAGCCGTGGCGCGGCCGCGCGCCCACAGGGCGAGCTTGCGCAAGTGCCGGCCCGCGAGGGCGCCGATGAACCATACGCTCAGCATCAGCGTGAACGGCAGCACCAGCCGCAGGCTCAGGTAGCAGAGCGCGTCGATACCGACGAGAACCGCCGTTGCGACGCCGAGATTCAAAAGGCGGGCGTACGTGTCGCGCAATGCCCAGCCGAGGATGACGCCACCGAGACCGACGGCAAGCAGCACGATCAGCTCGCTGCGGCCATCGAGCTCGGAGTAATAACGGCCATCGAGGAGCTGGGCGAGGATGTGGGCGTGGATGATGGCGCCGAACATCTTGCGCTCGGTCCACACGGAGAGCGCGGTGTCGTGCTCATCGGAGTTGCGCATGGCAATGCCGGTGATCACGATGTTGCCCTTGACCCGCTGCGCGATTTCCTGCCGGCGCGTCTCGTCGGCGCCGGGCAGCAGATCCCTGGGCGAAACCCTGAAGAAAGGCTCCGTGTCGTTGTCGGGTCCCTTGAGCCACGCGATGGGCATCGACGCCGACGAGCTTCCCGGCCCGGCGGGCTCTGCGCCGGCGGCCATGGCAATCTGGCGTGCAAAGCTTTCCTGGAAGGGCGAGTCCGCCAGCGGTGCGGAGGTCCGCCGCACGACGTGGCCGGGACCGTAGTCGAGGGCGAGGTAGCCCACTGGGCGTCCGGCGTCGGCAAGGAAACTCTTTTGATAGGCGAGCTGCCTTTGGTCGAACTCGGTCGTGTGATGGTCGACGCCACCGAGCACGATGGGGCGCTCGATCTTATGCAGCGCATCGAGCATCGCCGCGTCCTTGGCCTCACCCTGGGAGGCGACGAAGTAGAAGTCGAGGCCGATGGCGGCCGGCTGCATCGCCGCGAGGCCCCACAGCACCTGCGCGTGCATGTCGCGCGGGATGGGGGAGACGACGCCGCCGTCGAAGGTGGCCGGATCGAAGAGGACAAGGACGATGCGCGGATGCTTGCCTGGGGTGCTGTCGGCGAGCAGCACCGTGCGCCAGTCGGCCGTCCAGTACTCGATCTTGTAGAGCTTGCTCCTGATCGGTGTGTAGAGCAAAGCCAGCGCGGCAAGCGCGGCAAGGATGCACACGAGCAGCGAGTAGACGGGAAATCTGCCCCGTCCCCTTCCCTCGGTGGACACGACCGTCATGGTCTCACCGTCCTGCCGCCCCCGCCGCGCTAACGCCTGCGAGCTTATTCCTGGCCCGAACCACCGCCGGTGCCGCTGCCGCCGTCCGTCGTGCCGCTGCCGCCGCCGGTGCCGCTGCCGTCGGACGAGGCGTCATCGCCGGCGAACGCTGGCGCGGTCATAGTGGTGAGGCCGCAAGCGAGGAGGGCGCCCAATAGCGCCAGTGCGATCTTGGATTTCATGTCTATCCCCTAGGCAATCGATGAGCACAACGGGCGCAGTATCGCATTTCCGCGCTAGAGGCGGCAAACGCGAAAGCCGATTGAAACTACGATGGAAAATTCTGCGATGCGCCTAGGCCACGATCTTCTGGTTATAGGCGCCGACTTCGGGGAACCGCGCCAGGAGGCGGTCGATGTCGGCGAAGATCGCCTTCATGTTCGCTTCCGAGGTCGGGCTTTCGACGACGATGACGAGCTCCGGCTTGTTGGAGGAGGCGCGCACCAGCCCCCACGTGCCATCCTCGAGCGTGACGCGGATGCCGTTGACGGTCACCAGATCGCGGATCTTCTGGCCGGCGACCTTGCCGTCGTCGGCGGCGAGCTTCTGGTAGTGTGCCACGACGGCATCGACGACGCCGTACTTCTTCTCGTCGTCGCAGTGCGGCGACATGGTCGGCGACTGATAGGTCTTGGGCAGCTCGCGCTTCAGATCCGCGAGCGTCTTGCCGGGCGCGCGATCGAGCATGTCGCACACGGCGAGCGCGGCGACGAGCCCGTCGTCGTAGCCGCGTCCGAGCGGCGGCTGGAAGAAGAAGTGGCCGCTCTTCTCGAAGCCGACCAGCGCCTTCTGCTCGAAGGTGTAGCGCTTCATGTAGGAATGGCCGGTCTTCCAGTACAGCGTCTTGGCGCCGTTGGCCTGAAGCACCGGGTCGGTCATGAACAGGCCGGTCGATTTCACGTCGGCGATGAACACCGCATCCTTGCGCTGGGCCGAAATATCCCGCGCCAGCATGACGCCGACGGTGTCGGCGAAGATCTCCTGCCCCTCGTTGTCGACCACGCCGCAGCGGTCACCGTCGCCGTCGAAACCGAACCCGACGTCGGCCTTGTGCTTGACCACCGCCTCGGCCATGGCATGCAGCATCTTCATGTCTTCCGGGTTCGGATTGTAGCGCGGGAAGGTGTAGTCGAGCTCGGTGTCGAGCGGCACCACCTCGCAGCCGACGGCTTCCAGCACCTGCGGCGCGAAGGCGCCGGCCGTGCCGTTGCCGCAGGCGGCGACGACTTTGAGGCGGCGCCTGAGCCTGGGGCGGTCGGTGAGGGCGCGCATGTAGCGCTGGGCCATGTCGGTGACGTAGATGTAGCGGCCGCCGTCGGCGGGCTTGTAAGCGCCCGACAGCACGATCTCCTTCAGGCGGCTCATCTCGTCGGGGCCGAAGGTGAGGGGGCGCGCCAGCCCCATCTTGATGCCGGTCCAGCCGTTGTCGTTGTGCGAGGCGGTCACCATGCCGACGCATTCGACGTCGAGGTCGAACTGCGCGAAGTAGGCCATCGGCGACAGCGCCAGCCCGATGTCATGCACCTCGCAGCCGCCGGCCAAGAGGCCGTTGATGAGCGCTTGCTTCACCGAGGCCGAATATGCGCGATAGTCGTGTCCGGTGACGATCCGCTTTTTTACGCCGTGCTCGGCGAACAGCGTCGCCATGCCGAGCCCGACGGCGGTGAGGCCGAGGAGATTGATCTCCTGCGGGAACAGCCAACGCGCATCGTACTCGCGAAAGCCGGTCGGCTTGACGAGCGGGAAGCGCTCGAAGTCGGCGGTGTTGGGCTTCAGATCGGAGCGTGGAGGCGGCAGCATGGAAATTCCCTTGGCGGCCGAAGGACTGTTCGGCAGGTGTAAACGCCGGGCGGCGGGGAGTCGATCCTGCGGCGGTCGGCCGTAAGGACGCACGCCATACTGCGGAAGTAGGAGGCCGCTATTGCTGTAGCACGAGACGCCCCGAACGCATGTCGAAGCGCGACAGGCGGGAGAGGAAGCTCATGCCCAGCAGCGACGTTTTGAGGCGTCCCCGCTCGGCCACCGCGGCCGGAACGTCGCGCACCGTGATGCTGCCGATGGAGACGCGGTCGAGCGTGACGGGCGCCACGCGGGCGACGCCGTTGGCAGTTGAGACGGCGCGCGTGAAGTCCTTGTCATTGAGCATCAGGCCGGCGCGCTCGGCGTCCTCGTAGGAGAGCGCCACCATGGTCGCGCCGGTATCGATCATCACCTCGATGGGGCGCCCGTTGATGTCGGCCTCAGTATTGAAGTGCCCGTTCTTCTCCGCCTCGATCTCGACGATGGAGCCGAGGCTCGCCGTCTTGCCCCCCGGTTGCGCGGGCCGCTGGGCGCGCTGCGCGTCGGCGATGTCGGCCGGCGTCGGCAGGCCGAGCATGCGCTCGGCGCCCGTTTTCAGGGTCTCGAAGTGGGTAAGAGCGGCGACGCCGATAACGGCGACGACACCCCAGCTCGCCACTTCGCGCAATAATTGTCTGGTGCCCGGCGTCAAAGCCATGATTTCAGGTGCGTCTTGAGATGCGGCCGTTGCCCTTGGGTCGCAGCCACGGGCCTTGCGGCGCGGCGCTAGCCCCTCAGCGTCAAGTAGTCCTTGGCGAATTCATACGACCGCAATCGCCTTAAGAAACTCATACCAAGCAAGTTTTCCTTAACGCTGCCAGGGCGTGCGACGAGCGCGTTGACGTCGTGCACGACGAGCGGGCCGATGGACAGCGAGCGCAGCCGCACCGCCGCCGTAAAGGTGGTGCCATTGGCGGTGTCGACCGGCACCGTATAGGAGAGCCTGTCGAGATCGATGCCCGCCCGCTCGGCATCCGCCGGCTTCAGCACCACCGATGAGGCGCCCGTATCGACCATCAGCGTCATCGCCTGGCCATTGACGGCGGCGCGTACGGCGAAGTGTCCATCGAGCCGCCGGCGCACGCGCACCGCTCGCTCGCCCTCTGCATTCGTCTCCACCGATAGGATCTGTCCGGAGGGGAGTAGCTCATTCGTCACGCGGCTGGCGACCATCGACAGCTCTTCGCGATAGGAGTAGCCGGCGACGAGGCCGAACCCGAGCGCCAGCCAGATGAGGACGTAGCGGATGGCCTGCAGCGGCCGCGTGCGCTCGTCGCTGAACAGACTGAAGATGTAGACGGTCACCAGCACCAGGCCGGCGGCGAGAGAGACGATCTCACCAGTGCCGAGATCGGAGAGCAGCTCAGCACCGCCGCCACGAGACAACAGGAACACACCAGCCGCGATCAGCAAGGCCAGGACGACCCACGCCTTCATTGGCTGCCGCTCCCCAGATTCGCCGCTAGGCGGGCCGGCAACTCGGCCATAATGCGGCGCCGCTCAGTTCCCGATAGCGACGACCAGCCAGCGATCTCGGCGAGCGTGCGTCCGCACCCCCGACAAAGGCCGCTGGGGCGGTCGATGTCGCAGACCTTGACGCAGGGGGATTCGATGGCGGTGCGATTTTGGATGTTGCTCACCCGCCGTATGTAGCGCTCGCCCGAAGCGAGCACAACGCGCCGCCGCCGCCGCTAGTTCGGCGCGGCCGAGTCGCCATTGCCGGCGAGCGACTTCTTGGCGCGCAGGCGTGCCGGGCGCGGCGGCCGCGGCGCGGCCCCCTTCAAGCGGTGCGTCTCATGTCCCAGCGGCTGCAAAGGAGCCATCGCGCGCAGCACGCGGTAGCCGGGCAGAATCACCTTGGCCTCGGTGCCTTTGCGCAGCTCGGAATTGAGGACGAGGCTGCCTCCGTGCAGCTCGATGAGGTTCTGCACGATGGCTAGCCCTAAGCCGGCGCCGCCTTCGGCCGTCTGCTGCGCCAGCGTCCCCTGGCCGAACGCCTGCAGCACCTTGGGGATCTCGTCCTCGGGGATGCCCGGTCCGGTATCGCGCACGGCGAGGTACTGTCCACCGTCCGGCATGGGGCCGACGCTCAACGTGATGCGCCCGCCCTTGGGCGTGAACTTGAGCGCGTTCGACATCAGGTTGAGGCAGATCTGGCGCATGGCGCGCTGGTCGGCCCACACGACGGGCAGGTCAGGATTGCATTCCTCCACGACCTCGATGCCCTTGCCGTCGGCGCGCAGCTTCAAGAGCCGGTGGCACTCGTCGGTTACGTCGGCGAGCCGCAGCGGCTCCTCGTGCAGCTCGTAGCGGCCCGATTCTATACGCGTCAGATCGAGGATCTCGTTGATGAGGTGCAGAAGGTGCCTGCCGCTCTCCAGGATGTTGCCCGCGTACTCTTGGTACTTCGGATTGTCGAGCGGGCCGAACATCTCCGCCTTCATGACCTCGGAAAAGCCGAGGATGGCATTGAGCGGCGTGCGCAGCTCATGGCTCATGGTGGCGAGGAAGCGCGACTTGGCGCTGTTGGCCGCCTCGGCGCGTCGCCGCGCCTCGTCGGAAACCGACTTCTGCTCCTCGAGCTCGGCGATGAGCGCATCTTTCTCGGTGCGGTACTCGAGCATCGCGAGGGCGGTGGAGCGCAGGCCGCGGGCGAGGAACAGGAAATAGAGATGGATGCCCACGGCCATGGTCGCGAGCGCGAAATAGAACGAGTTGTCGAGTAGCAGGAGCCGCGCGACCACGGCAATCGTCATCGGTACGGTGCCGGCATAGAGGATGGCCGGAATCGTCGCCGCAAACATCGTGCGTATGGCGAGCACGACGATGAGGGTGGCGAAGATGAAGACGTGCGAGGAGAAGATCATCTCCGTCGGGGCGCCCAGCGTCTCCCGCACCCCCACCAGCGCGAAGCAGGCGAAAGCAAAGCCGTTGAACAGCTCGGCGAGCACGAAGCGGTGCTTCCAGGCTCCGACGTTGACCTGCGCCGGCGGCAACATCAGGAAGCGGCGCCCCTGGTCGAGCAGAATGACCTTGGCCCCGATGACGATGATCAGCCAGACGATGGCATCGACGGTCGGCGCCCAGAACATGCAGGCGAGCGCGAACAGGGCGTAGAGCGCCGGCATGGTAACGGCCGCACCGAGCTCGTTGCGCACGAACATGGTCAAGAGCTCGTACTCGAACTCCGGCTTCAAGGAGGTGCCGGCGGCGAGCCGCGCGCGCGTTTCCTTGAGGTCGTTGGCGGCGCGCACGCGGGCGTCGTGGCGGCTGCGTCGCCGCGTGACTTCCTCAGGTATGGCGCTCATCGACATGGTTGTGGCAGGGCAGGGCTCGAGCGGCCGCAGGGAGCGGTCCACAATGTTATTCCTAAATCTCGGCAGGATTTCCTAACTAAGTGTTTAGTAATGAACTTTTTGCTAACGTCGGTAGCTGCAACCAGCGCTGAGCGCGGGAAAATCGCGTTTGCAGGGCATTGTCGGGATCGGGCACGGCCGGTAGGTTCCTGCCCCCATGCGCAACATCCACTCGCTCCGCCGGCGGCCCTACTGGGCGCACATGCATCTCAAAGCGCGCACGCTTGCCGGCGCAGCCGCTGGCTCGTACCCGGCGCCGCGCCGTGCCGACCGGGCGATGAGGCAGCCATGAAGCTCACCATCGTCGGCTCCGGCGACGCCTTCGGCTCCGGTGGGCGGCTGCAGACCTGCTATCACGTCGCCGTGCGCGGCGAGGAGTTCCTCATCGATTGCGGCGCCACGGCGCTGATCGGCATGCAGCAACTCGGGCTCAATCCCGACCGGGTGTCGAATATCCTCATCTCGCATTTGCATGGCGACCACTTCGCCGGGCTCGCTTGGTTCCTTCTGCACGCGCATTACGTGAGCAAGCGAACCGCGCCATTGACGATTGTGGGTCCGGTCGGCGTCGCGCAGCGCTTTGCCGCCGCCGCAGAAGCCCTGTTTCCGAACTCGACGCAGATCGAGCGGCGCTTCGAGATGAGGTTCCTGGAGCACGCCGAGCGCGTCCCCCTCGACATTGGCGCCGTGCGCGTGACGCCGTTCGAGGTGTCCCATCCGTGCGGCGCGCCACCCTATGCGCTGCGGGTGGAGGGTAACGGCAAGGTGCTGACCTTCTCGGGCGACACCAAGTGGGTGGATAGTCTGCTGCCGGCTGCCAACGGCGCCGATCTCTTCATCACCGAATGCTTCAGCTTCGGCGAAACGGGTGGGTACCACATGACGTGGCGTGACATCGAGCGCAACATCGACCGCCTCGGGGCGCGCCGGGTGCTCCTGACGCACATGGGCGTCGACATGCTCGCCAACCGCCACCAGGTGCATGATGTGCGCGTCAGCCTGGCTGAGGACGGGATGCGGATCGACGTCTGACCGGCGGAGTTTTTCCCGTTGTTAGAAATCGATTACACAAACGTGCCTTGACGCGGATAATGTTGGCGCGCCTATTCGCGATTGCGCTGTGATCCGGAACAGTTTTTCAGCAGGCCAGCGATGCTCGATGACATGGACGTGAAGATCCTGCGCATCCTGCAGGAGGACTGCACCCGCCCCGTAGCCGACATCGGCAAGGAGGTCGGCCTTTCGACGACGCCCTGCTGGCGCCGCATCCAGAAGCTCGAGGAGGCGGGCGTGATCCAGCGGCGCGTCGCGGTTCTCGACCCGCACCAGGTCAACGCCGGCGTCACCGTCATCGTGTCGATCAAGACCGATCAGCACAGCCTCGGCTGGCTCGAGCGCTTCCACAAGGCGGTGGCGGACTTTCCCGAGGTGGTCGAGTTCTACCGCATGTCAGGGGACGTAGATTACCTCTTGCGCGTCGTGGTGCCCGACATCGACGCTTATGACGCGTTCTACAAGCGGCTGATATCGCGCATCGAGATCGCCAAGGTGTCCTCGGCCTTCGCCATGGAGCAAATCAAGTACACCACGGCGCTGCCGCTCCAGTTTGCGCGCGGCAACGCCGGCGAAGCCGCAGTCGCCGGCTCAGACGGCGAGGAAAAGCGCCGAAAGCGATAGACAGATCAACGCCGCCAGACCAAGCGCGGTGAACGTCAGCCACATTCCATAGACGCGGTAGCGCAGGATTCCCGGCGTCTGCGAGACGCCGTAGGCGTGCAGCAGCCGCCCGGCGATCAGCAACAGACCGGCGAGATGCACGAGCAGGTCCGGCGGGGCCATGCTCTCGGCCAGCGCCATCAGCAGCAGCGTGAAGGGGACATACTCGGCGAAGTTCGCGTGCACGCGCATGCGGCGCAGAAGCTCGGCATCCTCGCCGTGCCCGAGCTCAACCCGCTGCTCCCGGCGCCAGCCGATCACACGCACGCTGAGCACCAGGAACAGCACCGCGAGCAGCGCGGCATAGAACGCGGTGATCGACAGCATCGCAGCCTCCCTCAGGCGCCACCCACTGCAAGTCTAGCAGGAGTTTCCGGCACCGTTCACGCACCGATGATCTTGACGAGAACGCGCTTCTTCCGCCGCCCGTCGAACTCGCCGTAGAAAATCTGCTCCCAGGGGCCGAAGTCGAGCTTGCCGCCGGTGACGGCGACGACGACCTCGCGCCCCATCACCTGCCGCTTCAGGTGCGCATCGGCGTTGTCCTCGCCGGTGCGGTTGTGCTGGTACTGCGAGATGGGTGCGTGCGGGGCGAGTTTCTCCAGCCACACCTCGTAGTCGTGGTGCAGTCCGGGCTCGTCGTCGTTGATGAACACCGAGGCGGTGATGTGCATGGCGTTGACGAGCGCCAGGCCCTCCTTGATGCCGCTGTCACGCAGGCATGCCTCGACGTCGGGCGTAATGTTGACGAACGCCCGGCGGGTCGGAACGTCGAACCACAGCTCCTTGCGATAGGACTTCATCGCCGCGCCTCGGAGCGTTCACTCTGCCGTCGGCTTGCGCGCCTTGAGCAGCGCGATAAGGCTCGAGGTGTCCCAGCGGCCGCCGCCCATGCGTTGCACCTCGGCATAATATGTATCGACCAGCGCCGTCACCGGCAGCCGGGCGCCGTTGCGTTGCGCCTCGCCGAGGCAGATGGCGAGATCCTTGCGCATCCAATCGACGGCAAAGCCGAAGTCGAACCTGCCCTCGTGCATGGTGCGCCAGCGGTTGTCCATCTGCCAGGACTGCGCGGCGCCTTTGGAGATCGTCTCCATGACGAGGTCGAGATCGAGCCCCGCCGCCTCGGCGAAGGCGATGGCCTCCGAGAGGCCCTGTAAGAGCCCCGCGATGGCGATCTGGTTGACCATCTTGGTGAGCTGGCCGGCGCCCGATGGTCCAATGCGATTGACCGCGCGCGCGTAAGCGGCAATCAGCGGCTTGGCGCGCGCGAACGGCTCCTCCTCGCCCCCGACCATGACGGTCAGAGTGCCGTTCTGCGCCCCGGCCTGGCCGCCCGATACGGGCGCGTCGAGGAATGCAATCCCGCGCGCGCGCCCGGTGGCATGCAGCTCCCGCGCCACCTCCGCCGAGGCGGTCGTGTGATCGACGAACACAGCTCCGGCGCGCATGCCGTGGAAGGCGCCGTCCTTACCCGTCGTCACCGCGCGCAAATCGTCGTCGTTGCCGACGCAGCAGAGGACGAAGTCGGCGGACAATGCCGCCGCGGCCGGAGTCGCGGCGGTATGTCCGCCATGCTTTTCCACCCAGGCCTGCGCTTTGGCCGAGTTACGATTGTAGATGGTGACGTCGTGGACGCCCTTGGCGAACAGATGCCCGGCCATGGGATAGCCCATCACGCCGAGCCCGATCCACGCCACTCTCGCCATGCGTCCTCTCCGTTTTTGCGTTGCCGAGCGCTTAGCATCGGCCGCGCCGGCGGGCACCCAGAAAAAAGGCCCCGGGTCCGTGGGGAGCCGAGGCCGAGGAGATCAGACTTTTCTGGGGAGAGTGCCGTGTTGGAGCGACTGGCTCAGCCGGCCGCCGTGAGTTGGTGAAAAACGGTGATGCCGGTGCCGGCCTGCAGCAACGCGCCCGAAGCATGGCCGCGGGTGGTGGTCAGCGACGCTACGAGGAGGATGCCGGTAACCAGGAAAAGGATGAGGGCGCCGGTGCGGGCCCAGGCCCACTTGGCGCCGTAGTGCGCTTTGACGGTCTGCAGGTCCATGTCAAACCCTCGAGGGGTAGAGTCTGCGATCGAATTGAGAGTTCTGTAACCGATAAGACCTCGTTAGTCTAACCGGATATTGGAGAGATGGCTAATGCAGCTACTGTAGATTTAACGAAGTATTTACCAAGTGGGTTGGCGGTGCGCGTGCTTGCTCGTCTACGGTGATTTGCCGCGGATCTGCGACAGCGTGCGCCGCACGCTGATGGCCTCCGGATCGATACGCAGCTCGATCAGCGCCGGTCCCTCAGCCGCCAAGGCGCGCTTCAGCGCCGGCAGGAACGCTGCCGTGGCTTCGACGCGCTCGGCGACGACACCGAAGCTGCGGGCAAAGGCGACGAAGTCGGGGTTAACCAGCGTCGTCCCCACGACCCGTCCCGGGTACAGGCGCTCCTGATGCATGCGGATGGTGCCGTACATGCTGTTGTTGGCGACGATGACGACGATGGGGAGCCCGTACTGCGTGGCGGTGGCCAGCTCCTGGCCCGTCATTAAAAGGCAGCCGTCGCCGGCCAACGCGATGACCGCGCGTTCGGGAAATGCCAGCTTGGCGGCGATCGCCGCCGGCAGCCCGTAGCCCATGGAGCCCGAGGTCGGCCCAAGCTGCGTCGGCCAGCCCTTGAATTGAAAGTAGCGGTGCAGGAAGCCGGCGTAGTTGCCGGCGCCATTGGTGACGATGGCGTCGTCGGGAAGCTCGCGCGACAGCGTTGCGATTACCTCCTCGAGCCGCACGCTGCCGGGGGTAGGTACCGGCTTCAGCGAACGCTCGTAGGCGGCGCGCAGGTCGCGACGCAGCCGGCTCCAGCGCTTCTTCACCGGCGGCTTGAGGCGCGCGAGTGCCTTGGCGAAGGCCTCCGGCGCCGCAATGATCGGCAGATCGGTTCGGAACACGCGCCCGATGGCGTCCGGTGAGGGATGCGCGTGCACGAGATACTGCGTCGGGTCGGGCGGCGCGATGAGCGTATAGCCGCCGGTGGCGATGTCGGTGAGGCCCTCGCCGATGACGAGCACGAGATCGGCGCCGCGCAAGGCGGTGGCGAGCTTGGGGTCCATGTCGATGCCGGCATGGCCGACAAAGCAGGGGTGGCGGTTGTCGAGATGATCCTGGCGGCGGAACGTCGTGGCCACCGGCATGTCGAACGTGGCGGCAAACTTGGCGATCTGCGCGGCTGCCTCGGCGCTCCAGCCACCGCCGCCGAGCAGCACCAGCGGCCGCTCGGCGGCGCTGAGCTTGGCTTTGAGCTTGGTCATCTCGCTCGCCGATGGGACAGGCGAGGAGACCCGCAGTGGCGCCCCGTTCGCGACGGCCGCCGAAGCGGACAACACATCCTCTGGGAGGCCAAGCACGGAGGGCCCGGGGCGCCCGGAACGGGCGGCCTGAAACGCGCGCGCCACGAACTCGGGGATGCGCCCCGTCTCGCGCACGACGTCGACCCAGTTCGCGACCGAGCCGAACATCGCCCGCAGGTCGATCTCCTGGAATGCCCCGCGCCCCTCGTGCGCGCGCTCGATCAGTCCCACCAGCAGCACCATGGGCGTTGCGTCGTGGTGGGCGACGTACACCCCGCTCGCCGCGTTGGTCGCTCCCGGCGCGCGGGTGACGAAGGCGACGCCGGGCACCCCCGTCAGCTTGCCTGTCGCCTCGGCCATCATCGCCGCGCCACCCTCGTGGCGGCAGACGACGGTGCGGATGGCGCTCTCGTCGAACAGCGCATCGAGCGCGGCGAGGAAGCTCTCGCCCGGCACCGTGAACAAGGTACGGCAGCCCTCACCGACGAGCTGGTCGATCAGGATCTTGCCCCCAGTACGCATTACAGACGCATCACCGCGGCTAGGCCGTTGTTGAGGTTCATAAGCTGTTTTAGGCAGGCGCAGGCGCCGCGGAACAGCCCTAAGCGGCGGTTCGGTTACGATTGTAGCTCGCCGCGCGAGGGCTTTGCGAAGGTTGACGGATCAAGCGCTCCGCGGACATGGGCGTCAGCGCCGCAAGGAAACCGCATCCCCCGCATGCCGGTTGTCACAAGAAAGCTCTTTACAGGGGGGTGAGCGGACCCTAAATGCAGCGCTCTTTGCGAGTTCTGCGGTCTCTGCTTTTGGCTGAAGACCCGCGTTCGCCCGCGGGCGGTGGAGGTCCTATGCGATGGAGAAGCTCTCCTCGGCATCTGCGCTGATCGACAAGTGCCGGCCCGAGCGGCCGGTACGCGGCTTGAGGCCGCATGCCGCCGGTCGCGCCGCGCGCTGGTTCCTCGACAAGTTTCCCGGCGACGTCGCCTACGCCTATAAGGCGAACAGCTCCGTCTTCCTCATCGGCGCCCTCTACGGTGCCGGCATCCGCCACTTCGACGTCGCCTCGCTGCCCGAGATCGAGGACGCGGCGACCATCCCCGACGCGCAGCTGCACTTCATGCATCCGGTGAAGTCGCGCCACGCCATCCGCCGCGCCTACGACCTCGGCGTGCGCTCGTTCGCCCTCGACGGCGAGGACGAGCTCGACAAGATCATCGAGGCGACGGGTGGCGCCCGCGACCTCCTGCTCTGGGTGCGAGTCGCCGTGCCGGCGATCAACAGCCGCATCCCGCTCGAGCGCAAGTTCGGCGTCTCCGGCCAGAAGGCGGCCAAGCTCCTGGTCAAGACGCGCCAGTCGGCCGCCGAGCTCGGCCTCACCTTCCACGTCGGCTCGCAGACGACGACGCCGGACGCCTTCGTCACGGCGCTGGGCGAGGTGCACCGCATCATCGTCAAGTCGGGCGTCATGATCGACCGCCTCGACATCGGCGGCGGCTTCCCTTCTCGCTATCCCGATTCCGACCCTGCTCCGCTGCAGGACTTCATGGACGTCATCCTCGCCGGCATCGAGGCGCTGCCGGTGAAGGAGAACATCAAGCTGATGTGCGAGCCGGGCCGCGCGCTCGTCGCCGAGGCCGAGAGCCTCATCGTGCGCGTCGATGCGCGGCGCGGCAACAACCTCTACATCAACGACGGCTCCTACGGCATGCTGTTCGATGCCGCCCACCTCGGCTTCGTCTTCCCCGCGCGCCTCATCTCGCGCAGCGTCGATGCCTCCGATCCGCTGGTGCCGTTCGAGCTGTGGGGCCCGACCTGCGACTCGATCGACTACATGAAGGGGCCGTTCATGCTCCCCGACACGGTCGCCGAGGGCGATTACATCGAGATCGGCAACATGGGCGCCTACGCGCGCGCCATCGCGGGGCGCTTCAACGGCTATGGCGAATACGATGAGGTGATCCTCCTCGATGCGCCGATGCTGAGCATGTACGAGGCCGAGAACGCCGAGGCCTCCGCCGCCCGGCGGTGACCGCGCGGCCCCTTTTCCACAGGCCGTCCACAATCCGCCACATGCATGGGGACAGTCGCGGATCAGCCAATTCCGCAGGAGGGCCCATGTCCGCCGGAAATCTGTTTTCCCTCAGCGATCAAGCCGCACCCACCGACAAGCGTGCACGACTGCAGGCTGAGGCCGATGCGGCGCTGGCCGAGGCCGAGTACGAGTTCTACGCCATGCGGGCGCAGCTGCAGGCGGCGCTCGACGTCCCGCTGCGCCACCGCGCCGTCAAGGCTTCTGTCGAAAGTACGCCGGAGGCTGTGTGCGTCGTCGACAAGGCAAATGCCGCCTAGCGGCATATCGGCGGACCGCGTCAGGCGACAAGCGGCGGCTCGGCGCCTCTCTTTGACTTGCGCCGCATAGACCCCACCTTGAGGCTCTGACCATCAGCGAGCCGAGGTGTGAGATGTATCGATCGATATTGGCGGCCATAGGATTCGCCGCGCTGGCAGCTTCTGGTCCGGCCCTCGCCGGCGGCGTCACTGAAGGGGCCGAGCTGGAGCACGCGCGTGCCAATGCGCGGGCCGGCGGTCCGGTGAGCGAGCGCGATGCGGAGCTGCTGGAGCGTTATGGCTGCTCGAGCGGGACGCGGAGCAGCTTCTGCCGCGACCAGGCCTATGGTGTGCGCTGGTATCGGTCGCACCGCCGCGCGCGCCGCCATTACTGATCGGCGCCGAGCTCCGCGGCTAGCACGACGGCTGAAAAGGTGACGGCACGGGTGGTTGAACCTGTGCCGGCAACATCGAACGGGGCGTTATGTAAGGTAGAGGCTTAATGGCCGCGGCCGATTCAGCGGCCCCAGCGGTCGTCGTCGAAATCGCCCAGGCGGTCGAAGCAACGCTGCAACTCGACGGAGCGGTTGCGCTGCTTCCTCGGCGATGCGCCGCCGCGGCACGTACCGGCACCATTGGAAATGCGGCCTTAGATCATCGGTCCAGGCCGGACCTCTCAAGCCGCAGCGGAAACGCCGGTTGGCGTCCGCCTGGACGACAGCAATGCGCGCATAGACCTCGCACGAGGCACGCTTGCCTTCGACATCGCCGCGGCGGTCGTCGCGGCCAAAGCGGAACGAGAAGCCGCCGTCGCGATCGATGCGAATGGATTGGGCCGTCGCCGCGCCGGCAACGAGAACGAGAATTGAGCTAGCCAGAATAGCCTTGGAGATGCGCATGGAATGCTGCCTCGATTGCGATAGCCAAGGCAGACAAGCACGTGAATGTGGCGGCTTGATCGCGACACTGAGGATTGATTTCAGCGCCGGCGTTACAGAGGCCGGCGACCGAGGGTGCTCAGCGAAGACCTATGTCTGCGAATTGGAATTATGGTGGGCGGTATAGGGATTGAACCTATGACCCCACGCGTGTGAAGCGTGTGCTCTACCGCTGAGCTAACCGCCCGCCGTGCCGGAGATGTCGTTAAGCCGGGCGGCCGTTATGCGAGGCCGCGCCCTTGACTGTCAAGGCTGTCGCCCGCAGCCATGTGAGCCGCTATCAGGCTGGCTTGGCTTCGCCCGCCCGCAGCTTGATGGAATCGATCTCGGCCGCCGACAGCGCCCGCACCACGCGCATCGCCGCCTCGTCCGAGGCCCCCGCCTTCTTGCGCGCCGCCTCCACCGCCTTGTCGGGTGCGCCGACGGCGACGTTGAAGAACTGGAAGGTCGGCGCTGTAGTCTCCGCCGGGCGCCACTTGGCGCCCTCGACCGGCGGCTTGGGGACGCCGGGGATCGTCAGTTGAACAACCCATCCGGCCGCGGCTGTGTTCTGATTCATGCGCCGCACTATGGGCTGCGCCGCCGCCGTGCGCAATGGATCTGCGGCGCTTTAGGGCATTAGCGCGAACGAGTGGGCGATTTTGGGAAACTCGCCGGCAATTTGCGCCACGTCCTCGGGTGTCGCGATGCCGATCAGCCGGAAATAGCCGCCATCCTTGCCGAGCAGCATCGCCTGGTAGAGGTGGATCGGCTTGCCGTCGTCCTCGTCGGTTGCCTCGGCCTCGACCTCGACGCCGTCGAGCCCACCGATGTTGATCGCCCGCGGCTCGCCGGGCTTGAAATCCTTGTAGCCGGGCAGGCTCGCCAAGAGCGCCACCGATTGCTTGTCCGGCTCGGTCACCGGGCGCTTGTCGAGCGACGGCGCCACCATGAACGCCGAGCGCGTCTCGCCGGCGCGCTCCGGCTCCAGCCGTCCATCGAGCGTATAGACTTTGCTGGTGCCGACCAGGCGACCTGCCTCCTTGAACGGGCCGAGGTACGACAGGGAATAAAGATCGCGCACCGCCCGCTTCTCGGTCGTCTTCGCGCTCGCCAGAACGCGCTCGATATCCTCGGGCTTCACGGCCCCGTCATCGATCGAGCGTTGCGGCACGTTGACGGAGACGAGCACGGTCTGGTCGGCGGTGCGGAACAGCACGAAGAACTTGGCGTAGGCGCCCGCTTCCGACTTCTGCACCGCGCGCATGTAGACGTGGGGATCGGTGCGCGGCAGGTTGCCCTTCTGCACCTGGGTGATGCCGCGCTTGGCCAGATCCTCGGCGGTGAAGCCGTGCGCCATCTTGTCGTACTCCCCGACCGGAGCTTCGAGGATGACGTACGACACGCCCGAGGCATCGTCCTGAAAGCCCGAGAACAGCGGGGAAGGGACGTAGCCCGGCGGCAGGTCCAGCACCACGCGGCTGTTGGGCGCCTGCTGCGGCGTCGCCTGAACGACTGCCGGGGCGCTCATCCCCATCAGCGCCGTGAGCGTCAATGTGGCCACCGAGTGGCGGAGGCACCTGCCAGCCCGCCGCATGGGGCCCGCGTTCGTCGGCTTCGGCGCAATCGGCAGCGGCATTGGCGATATTCCGGGCGTGTGAAGAAGCGGCGAAGGGAGCCACCACTTGCGGCCATATTGGGGCATGCGGAGCGATCTCAAAGCCCCTGTTGCCGGCACTTCACAGTCGGCGCGGCAAATGCAACGATCCGCCCGCGCCGCCCGATTCCGCGTGGCGCGCGGCCGACTTTTCGTGGGACAACGAAGCGCGGCGCCGCGAACAAAAACCCAAATGATGCGCCGACGGGGGAGCCATGGCCAACGATAGGGATGAGCGGCGCCGTTCGTTCTTATTCTCGTTCGGCCTCGACCGCCTCGGGCTCGTGGCGCTGAAGGCGCCGCATCTGTCGGCGCTCGTCATCTTCGTCCTGACGGTGCTTGCTGCATGGAGCGCCATGCACATCAAGGTCGACGACTCGCTGTCGGAGCTGTTCCGCACAAATAGCGAGGAGTTCCGCCGCTACGAGGAAATCGACCGCCGCTTTCCGTCGAGCGAATACGATGTTCTCGTCGTTGTCGAGGGCAAGGATCTTCTGCAGCGCAAGCAGCTCGAGACGTTCGCCAGCCTGACGACGGAGCTGCAACTCGTCGACGGCGTATCGGGCCTCGTGTCAATGCTGTCGGCGCGCGACAAGCCCGACACCTCCGGCTATGCGCCACCGCTGGTGCCCGATGAGATGCCGGCGGACGGCCCCGCCTTCGACGCGATGCTGGCGGCGCTCAAGTCGAACGACATCGTCAAGGGCAAATTTCTCTCCGACGACGGACAGCTGGCGCTCATCGTCATTGCGCTCGACCGCAACGTCGTCGCCGAGCGCAGCGCCCGGACGGTGATCGGCGAGATCAACGAGGCGGCGACGCGCGAACTGCAAGGCAGCGGGCTGACCGCCCAACTCACCGGGGCGCCGGTGATGCAGCTCGAAATCCGCAACGCCGTGGAGCGCGATCGCCTCGTCTACAACGGGCTCGGCTTTCTGGTCGGCATCGGTATCGCCTACCTGTTCTTCCGGCGGTTGTCGCTGACGCTGATTGCGGTGGCGGGCCCCGCCATCGCCATCTTGTGGACGCTCGGCATGATCGGGGCGATGGACTTCCGCCTCAACCTGTTCATCAACGTCATTACGCCGCTCATCCTGGTCTCCGGCTTTTCCGACTCCATGCATCTCGTGATGTCGATCCGGCGCGACGTGCTGGCCGGCGTCAACCGCTTCGAGGCGGCGCGGCACGCGGTGCTCGACGTGGCGCCCGCCTGCCTATTGACGGCGATGAACGCGGCCCTCGCCATCGTCTCGTTCCAGTTCGCCGACTCGGCCCTGATCCGCAC
Source organism: Hyphomicrobium sp. (assembly GCF_009026145.1). Taxonomy (GTDB): domain Bacteria; phylum Pseudomonadota; class Alphaproteobacteria; order Rhizobiales; family Hyphomicrobiaceae; genus Hyphomicrobium_A. Next base: position 68,153 of record NZ_WBUE01000014.1, on the reverse strand, counting down.
CTTCGGCAAGGCGGCGCTGATGGCGGTGGGTATCTCCTACATCGCGGTCGCCGTGGTCGTGCCGACGCTCGCCGCCCTGCTGGTGCGCGAAGAGAAGGCCGCCGCTGTCGACCCGCGCGTGCAGGAAGAGGGGGGCGTCGGGGTCTTGCAGCGCATCACGGATGCGATCGTGCGTACCGTGGCGGCCAACGCGACGGTGTTCTTCGTGCTCTCGGTAATCGCCGTCGCCCTGTGCGGCATCGCCTACACGCAGCTCAAGCCGCACTACCGGCTCGCCGACCAGGTGCCGGACAAGGAGCAGGCGCTGGCCGCGACGGGGCGCATCGACCAGAAGCTGACCGGCGCCAACCCCGTGCACGTCATGATCCGCTGGACCGGCAGCCAGTCGCTGTACGACCCGCCGACGCTGTCCGCCATCGCCCAGGCGCACGACGTGCTCGAGCAGCGCGTAGGGCTCGGCAACGTGTGGTCGCTGGAGAGCCTGCGGCGCTGGTTGGCGGCGGCGGGCGATGCCAGCGTGGAGAACGTGAAGCACTACGTCGGCGTTCTGCCCGAGCATCTCGTGCGGCGCTTCATCGCCGGCGACGAAAAGGCCGTGCTGGTGACGGCGCGTCTGCCCGACGTCGATGCGAGCGAGATCCTTCCCGTCGTCGACAAGCTCGACAAGGAGCTGGAGCCGATACGCAAGGCCAACCCGGACTACGAGATTTCGGTCACCGGGCTGCCGGCGATCGCGGCGCGCAACTCCGCCGAGCTGATCTGGGAGCTCAACTGGGGCCTCGTCGGCGACATGTTCGTGATCTTCATCTTCCTCGGCATCGCGCTGCGGTCGGTGCTGGTCGGCTTCGCCAGCATCATGCCGTCGCTGTTCCCGATCTTCGCCACCGGCGCGATCCTGTGGGCCACCGGCCAGGGCCTGCAGTTCGCCTCCATCGTGGCGATCACCGTCGCCTTCTCGCTGGCCATCGACTCGACTATCCATTTCCTCAATCGCTTCCGCCTCGAGGAGGACCGCTTGGGGCCCGACGCCACGCCGCATCAGGTGTTGATGCGCTCGGCGCACTACATCGGACCGCCCGTGGTTCTAACGACCATCGTGCTGGCACTGGGTCTCGGCGTGACCATGCTCTCGCACCTGCCGTCGCTGCGCCTGTTCGGCCAGCTCGCTGCGGTGTGCCTGTTCGCCTCGCTGATCGGCCAGCTCGTCATCCTGCCTGCTGTGCTGGTGGTGGGGCGGCGGCTGCTGCCGCGGCGCGATGTCGTCAAGCCGGAAGTGGTGTCATCGGGCGCCGTCAATACGTGAGGGCGCGAGCACGCTGGCGATGGCCGGCTCGAGCTCGCGGTAGTGATCGATGACCGCGTCGGGGGCGAACTCAGCGACCGGCGTCTCCGTATAGCCGAAGCTGACGCCGATCACCGGCACGCCCGCCGCCTTCGCCGTGGCGACGTCGACGCCGCTGTCGCCGATCATGACGGCGCGCGATTTGTTGCCTCCTGCCATCCTGATGGTGCCGAGGAGCGCCTCGGGGTGCGGCTTGGCCGTACGCAGCGAATCGCGGCCGGCGACGGCCACGAAGTAGCGGCTCATGTCGAGCGCGTCGAGCAGGAGCCGCGACATGGCCTCCATCTTGTTGGTGCATACCGCGAGCTTGACGCCTGCGGCCTGGAACTTGGCAAGCAATGGGAGCAGCCCCTCGAACGGCCGGCTGCCATCGGCGATGTGGCTGCCGTAGTAGTCGAGGTAGCGGGCGAGAAGCGCCTCGTGCTGGGCCGGAGTCATGCGCTCGGCAGCGGGCCCAACGGCGCGCTCGATCATGTGCCGGGCGCCGTGCCCGACGAACGGGCGCAAGGTGTCGGCATCGACCCGCGGCAGCCCCAGGTGGTCGAGCACGTGGTTGGTCGAGGCAATGAGGTCGGGCGCCGTGTCGACGAGCGTGCCGTCGAGGTCGAAGACGAGGGTCAAATCGCGCATAGCGCCTCGAATAGCGCACGAAAAAGGCCGCGGCAGGAGCGGACGCAGCGCCGCGGCCCGGGTTATGTACCTTGAAACCGGGGGGTGTGCACCTTAGACAAGGGCTGCCGAGCTCCGCCCCATCTAACCCGGTGCCACCATGGACAAAAAGCTCATCACGCTGCTCAAGACGCAAGCCTTTATCGACGGGGCCTGGGTCGGCGAGCCGCGCATGGCCGTCACCGACAAGGCGACCGGCGAGGAGATCGCCCGCGTGCCGGCGATGGGCGAGAAGGAGACCAACGCCGCCATCGGGGCCGCGCACCGCGCCTTTCCCGCCTGGTCGAAGCTGCTGGCCAAAGAGCGCTCGAAGATCATTCGCCGCTGGTACGAGCTGATCGTCGAGCACGCCGACGAGCTGGCGCTGCTGCTCACCAAGGAGCAGGGCAAGCCGCTCGCCGAGGCGAAGGGCGAAATCCTCTACGGCGCCGCCTTCGTCGAGCTGTTCGCCGAGGAAGCAAAGCGCGTCTACGGGGAGACCATCCCCACCCACAAGGCGGACGCGCGCGTCGTCATCATGAAGCAGCCGATCGGCGTCGTGGGTGCCATAACGCCGTGGAATTTCCCCTCGGCGATGATCACCCGCAAAGTATCGCCGGCGCTGGCGGCCGGCTGCACCGTCGTCGTCAAGCCGGCGGAGGATACCCCGCTCTCGGCTTTGGCCCTCGCCGAGCTGGCGCAGCGCGCCGGCGTGCCGAAGGGCGTCATCAACGTCGTCACTGCCAAGGACCCGGTTCCCGTCGGGCGTGCGCTCACCGACAGCCCGCTGGTGCGTATGATCACCTTCACCGGCTCCACCGAGGTCGGCAAGATCCTCATGCAGCAGGCGGCGCGCACCGTGAAGCGCGTCGGCATGGAGCTGGGCGGCAACGCGCCGTTCATCGTCTTCGACGATGCCGATCTCGACCGCGCGGTCGCCGGGGCGCTCGCCTCCAAGTACCGCAACGCCGGACAGACGTGCGTGTGCGCCAATCGCATCCTAGTGCAGGACGGCGTCTATGACGCGTTCGCCGACAAGCTCACCGCGGCGGTGCAGAAGCTGAAGGTCGGCGCCGGCACCGAGGCAGGGGTCACCGTCGGCCCGCTGATCAACAAGGACGCACTCAAGAAGGTGGAGGAGCACGTCGCCGATGCCGTGGCGCACGGGGCGACAATCGTTGTCGGCGGCAAGCCATCGCCACTCGGCGGCACGTTCTACGAGCCGACCGTGCTGACCGGCGTCACGCCCAAGATGCTCGTGTCGCGCGAGGAGACGTTCGGTCCGGTGGCGCCGCTGTTCCGCTTCAAGACGGAAGAGGACGCCGTGCGCATGGCCAACGATACCCCGTTCGGCCTCGCCGCCTATTTCTTCACCCGCGACCTGGGGCGCTGCTGGCGCGTCGCCGAGGCGCTGGAATACGGCATCGTCGGCGTCAACGAGGGCATCACCTCGACCGAGATCGCCCCCTTCGGCGGCTTCAAGGAAAGCGGCATCGGGCGCGAGGGCTCGCACCACGGCATCGAGGAATTCCTCGAGACCAAGTACACGTTGATGGGCGGACTGTAGCCGATCCTCTAACCTCGCTCTTGCGTCCGGCGTGCGGTGCGCGTACGGCAGCGCATTCGTACCGGCCAAGGTAGCGGGGAATACCAGCCATGAGCCAAGACGCCCTCAAGGTCGCAGCCGCCGAGCGCGCGCTCGAGTTCGTCGAGAACGGCATGCGCCTCGGCCTCGGCACCGGCTCGACGGCGGCGAAATTCGTCGACCTTCTGGGGAAAAGGGTGGCCGGCGGTCTCGATGTTACGTGTGTCGCCACCTCGCACGCGACGCAGGCGCAAGCCGAAGGGCTCGGCATCCGCATGTCCACGCTCGACGAGACGCCATTCCTCGACCTCACCGTCGACGGTGCCGACGAGATCGACGGCGAGCTGCGGCTGATCAAAGGTGGCGGCGGCGCACTGTTGCGCGAGAAGATCGTTGCCACCGCCTCGGGCCGCATGATCGTAATCGCCGATGCCTCCAAGAAGGTGGAGACGCTCGGCGCCTTCCCGCTGCCGCTCGAGGTCGTTCCCTTCGGCCTCACGGCGACGCGCAACATGATCACCGCGCTGGCGGCCGACGTCGGCTGCGAAGGCGACCTCCGCGTGCGCATGCTGCCCGGCGGCAAGCCCTTTCTCACGGACGGCGGCAACCTCCTTCTGGATTGTCACTTCGGACGCATCGAGGCGCCGGAGGAGTTGGACGAGGCGCTGAAGCTCATCCCCGGCGTGGTCGAGAACGGCTTGTTCATCGGCATCGCCGATCTTGCCATCATCGCCGGCGAGGGTGGCATTACCCTGCTCGGCGTCGAGGACAGCGAGGGCGCCATCGTGCGCTGAGGCTCAAGACCCGAGCATGGCAAAATACGACTACGATCTGTTCGTGATCGGCGCTGGCTCGGGCGGCGTGCGGGCGGGGCGCATCGCCGCCGGTTATGGTGCCAGGGTCGCCATCGCCGAGGAGTACCGCGTCGGCGGCACGTGCGTGATCCGCGGCTGCGTGCCCAAAAAGCTACTCGTCTATGCTAGTCGTTTTGCCGACGACTTCGAGGACGCGCGCGGCTTCGGCTGGACGGTGGGCGAGACGCGTTTCGATTGGGGAACGCTCATCGCCGCCAAGGACAAGGAGCTCTCCCGGCTCGAGGCTGCCTATCGCACGACACTCGGCAAGGCCGGCGTCGAGTTGCTCGAGGAGCGAGCCATTGTCGTCGGGCCTAACGCCGTGCAGCTCACGCGGTCGGGGCGCACGCTGACGGCCGACAAGATTCTCATCGCCACCGGTGGCAGCCCGTCACTCGGGCCGGAGATCCCGGGCCGCGAGCACCTCATCACGTCCAACGAGGCGTTCGAGCTAAAGCGCCTGCCGAAAAGCATCATCGTCGCCGGCGGCGGCTACATCGCCATGGAGTTCGCCGGCATCTTCTCGCACCTCGGCGTCGAGACCACCATCGTCTACCGCGGCGACAAGGTGCTGCGCGGTTTCGACGAGGACCTGCGCAACCGCATCACGGCAGCCTATGCGAAGCAGGGCATTCGCTTCGTCCTCGGCCACGTCTTCACCCGCATCGAGAAAGCCAGCGCCGGTCTCGTCGGCCACCTGTCGAACGGGACGACGCTGCAAGCCGATGCGATCATGTTCGCGATCGGCCGCACGCCGAATACGGCGGGGCTCGGGCTCGACAAGGTCGGCGTTGAGCTGGGTTGGAACGGCCATGTCGTTGTCAACGCGTACTCGAAGTCGTCGGTTGACAGCATCTTCGCCGTCGGCGACGTCACCGACCGCGCCGCCCTGACGCCGGTCGCCATCCGCGAGGCCCACGCCTTTGCCGACACCGAGTTCGGCGGCAAGCCGCGCATGATCGAGCACACGCTGATCCCGACCGCGGTGTTCGCGACGCCGGAGATCGCCAGCATTGGCCTGCCCGAGCACCTGGCACGCGAGCGCTGCACCAAGCTCGACGTCTACAAAGCCGATTTCCGGCCGATGAAGGCGACGCTGTCGGGGCGCGACGAGCGCATGTTCATGAAGCTGCTGGTCGACGGCGAGAGCGGCAAGGTCGTCGGGTGCCACGTGCTCGGCGAGGATGCCGCCGAGATCATCCAGATGGCGGCCGTGGCGCTGCGCCTCGGCGCCACCAAGGCGGACTTCGATGCCACTATGGCATTGCATCCGACCGCGGCCGAGGAATTCGTCACCATGCGCGAGAAATGGATCATGCCGACGGAAGCGGCCGGTTGAACGTAGGAAGTTGACTGGAGAGTTGAATGCCTCGGTTGCATGACAAGATCGCGCTCATCACCGGCTCGGCCGCCGGCATCGGACTGGCTACGGCGCAGCTTTTCGCGGCAGAAGGCGCTCATGTCTACATCACCGATGTCGACGGGGCGGGTGCCGAAAAGGCGGCGGCAGAGCTGGCCGCCAAAGGCCTTAAGGCGACGGCGATGACGGTCGATGTCTCGCGCGGCCAGGACGTCAACGCGCTGATGCGCGCCATCGAACAGCAGCACCGCCGGCTCGACGTCGTGGTCAACAATGCCGGCATCAACATCCGCACCGACTTCCGCAACATGTCGGACGCGGATTGGACGAAGCTGCGCGAGGTGAACCTTGATGGCATCATCCGCGTCGCGCGTGACGCCTTCCCGCTGATGAAGGCCTCGGGGCGTGCTTCGCTGATCAACCTCGCCTCGATTATGGGGCATCGCGGCATGCGCACGCTCGCCGCCTATGGCGCCACCAAGGGTGCGATCTCGGCGCTGACGCGCGGGCTCGCGGTCGAGTATGCACCCTACAACATAAGGGTGAACGCGCTGGCGCCGGGCTTCATAGAGACGGCGCTGACCGAGCGTGTTCTGCGCGTCAAGGCGTTCTCCGATGCGCTTCTGAGCCAGACGCCGCTGGGGCGCTTCGGCACCTCCGAGGATGTGGCGCAGGCGGCGCTATTCTTTGCCTCCGACGAATCCGCCTTCATTACCGGCGCCGAGCTGGCCGTCGACGGCGGCATGCAAGCCACACTCTAGGGCACTCATGTGTCATCCTCGGGCTTGTCCCGAGGACCCAGTTCTCGCCTGGCTCCATCGCTCCGGCACGTGCTTCACGATGGATCCTCGGCATAAAGCCGCGGATCACAAAGATGAGCCGTCGTTGACGGTCAAGTGCCGGCGACGGTCTCGGCGATGAGCTGGTCGACGACGCCGATGAGGGCCTCATCGACGCTCGCGCCGCCGGCAATGAGCTTCGCATAGCGCGCCACCTGCCGGTCGGCGCTGGTGCCGCCGGTGGCGATGTTGAGCGCGTGCTTGACCTCGCGCTCGCAGCCGAGCACGGCCGCATCCTCGGCGACGAGGTCGATGAGCTCGTCGATCAGCGACGGGAACGGAACGAGCTTGCCCTTGCCGAAGTCGAACAGCGTGTCGCGCACGCCGTAGCGCTGCGCGCGCCAGCGGTTCTCCTCGATGAGGAACGCCGGGTAGGAGCGCCACTTCTGGTTGGAGGTGCGCAGCCGGTAGAGCATGCGCAGGGTGCAGGCGAAGATCGCCGCGATGGAGACCGCGTCGTCAATGCGCGTGCATACGTCGGTGACGCGCATCTCCAGGGTCGGGAAGCGCGCCGACGGGCGCAGATCCCACCAGATCTTGGTGGCGTCCTCGATGACCTTGTTGCGCACCAGGACGTCGACCGTGCGCTGATATTCACCGAAGCTCTCGAAACGCTGCGGCAGGCCGGTGCGCGGCAGCTCGTGGAACACGGCGAGCCGGTAGCTCTTGAGCCCGGTATCCTCGCCCTGCCAGAAGGGCGAGGAAGTCGACAGAATGAGGAGGTGCGGCAGGAAATAGCGCGCCTGGTTCATCAGATCGATACGCAGCTCGTCGTCGTCGATGGCGACGTGCACGTGCATGCCGCAGATGGCGAGGCGGCGACCGATGCCGGCAAAGTCCTTGGCCAGGGCCTGGTAACGGGCTTTCGGGGTCGTCTCGAGCGTCGAGCGGTCGGCGAAGGGATGCGTCGAGGCGGCGATTGGGGCCATACCGTATTTGCCCGTTATTTCGGCAATGGTCCGCCGCAACCCGGCGAGCTCCCGCCGGGCCGCCTTGAAGTCCTTGTGTGGGCTGGTGCCGACCTCGATCTGCGAGCGGAAGAACTCGGGCGCCACCTGCTTGCCGAGGGCCGACTCGCATTCCTTCATCAGCTCGGCCGGGGCGGACGCGAACCCCCGGCTTTCCAGGTCGACGAGGTGGTATTCCTCCTCGATACCGAAGGTGAAGGACGGTGCCCTGGTGCCCATTGGCTTCGCCTCTGGCCTATGCAACCTTCCGGCGCCGGGAGCGCTGGCCATGCCGGCCGAGGTAGCTTATATGCTGCGACAAATGGCATAATGCCCTGAAAACGATGCGCTTGCGTTACCGCGCCGGACGGCTTTCGGCCCCGCACGGCGCGCCGATGGAGTGTTCGAGATGGCGGTAGCGTGGTCCCCGGACAGCTGGCGGTCGAAACCGATCGTCCAGGTCCCGGATTATCCAGACAAGGCAGCACTGAGCGAGGTGGAGGCCAAGATCGCTTCCTTCCCGCCGCTCGTCTTCGCCGGCGAGGCCGACAAGCTGAAGCGCTCGCTGGCCGACGTCGCTGCCGGCAATGCCTTCCTGTTGCAAGGTGGCGACTGCGCCGAGAGCTTCGCCGAGCACGGCGCCAACCACATCCGCGAGCTGTTCCGCGTCTTCCTGCAGATGGCCGTCGTCCTCACCTATGCCGGCGGCGTGCCGGTGGTGAAGGTCGGGCGCATCGCGGGCCAGTTCGCCAAGCCGCGCTCCTCGCCCACCGAGAAGCGGGACGGCGTCGAGCTGCCCAGCTACCGCGGCGACATCATTAACGGCGGCGGCTTCTCGCAAGCTGAGCGCATTCCCGATCCGCAGCGCCAGCTCGAGGCCTACCGCCAGTCGGCGGCGACGCTGAACCTTTTGCGCGCCTTCTCCGAGGGCGGCTATGCCAGCCTCGACAACGTGCTGCGCTGGCTCCTCGACTTCGAGCACAAGAGCCCGTTCGGCAAGAAGTACCGCGAGATGGGCGAGCAGATTCAGACGGCGCTGCGCTTCATGCGCTCGTGCGGCGTGACGGCGGATACCGTGCCGGCGCTCGGCCGCACCACCTTCTATACGAGCCACGAGGCGCTGCTGCTCGGCTACGAGCAGGCGCTGGTGCGGCGCGACGAGGCGGGCGGCACGCAGGCGCCGTACGCCACCTCCGGCCACATGCTGTGGATTGGCGACCGCACGCGCCAACCCGATCATGCGCACGTCGAGTTCCTTCGCGGCATCCGCAATCCCATCGGCATTAAGGTTGGGCCTTCGCTCGATGCGGACGGGCTCTTGCGCCTGATCGACATCTTGAACCCCACCGACGAGCCGGGGCGCCTGACGCTGATCTGCCGCTTCGGCTCCGACAAGGTGGAGAAGGACCTGCCGGGGCTTATCAGAGCCGTCACGCGCGATGGGCGCGTCGTCGTGTGGTCGTGCGATCCCATGCACGGCAACACCATCAGCGCGGCGAACGGCTTCAAGACGCGCCCCTTCGAGCGCATCCTCAAGGAGGCGGAGTCGTTCTTCGACATCCACCGCGCCGAGGGCACGCATGCGGGCGGCATCCACGTCGAGATGACGGGCTCGCCCGTCACCGAGTGCACGGGCGGGGTAGCGGCCAACATCTCCGAGGCGCAATTGAAGGATCGCTACGACACGCTATGCGATCCGCGTCTCAACGCCGATCAGGCCCTGGAGCTGGCTTTCCTGATCGCTGAGCGCCTGAAGCAGGAGCGCGAGGAGGCCGCACGCGCGCCGGCGCCGATTACCGCCTTCGGCTGATCGGCCAAGGCCGCTTCGCGTCGCGCCAATACTGGAGCCCCTCGCAGGAGCCCCGCACAGCAGCCCATGTCGCAACCCGCCCCCTCGCAGCTCAAGATCGCGCTCGCCCAGGCGAACCCCACCGTGGGCGACATCGACGGCAACATAGCGAAGCTGCGTCAGATGCGTGCGCGGGCGGCCTCGCTCGGCGCCGACGTCGTGGTGTTTCCCGAGCTGTTCGTCACCGGCTATCCGCCCGAGGATCTCGTCTTGAAGCCGGCGTTTCCCGCGGCGGCACGGGCAAGCGTCGAGGCGCTGGCGGCCGATCTCGGTCCGGGTCCGGCGGTGCTCACCGGCACCGTGTGGCCACAGGACGGCCACGTCTACAATGCGGTCGTGCTGCTCGATAACGGCGCCGTCGAGGCGGTGCGCTTCAAGGTCGATTTGCCGAACTACGGGGTGTTCGACGAAAAGCGCGTGTTCATGTCCGGCCCGCTGCCGGGACCGGTCAATTGCCGCGGCGTGCGCCTCGGCGTGCCGATCTGCGAGGACATCTGGGGCTCCGATGTCGTCGAGTGCCTGGCCGAGTGTGGGGCCGAGATTCTCATCACGCCCAACGGCTCGCCTTTCGACTGGACGAAGCCCGACGTGCGCATGAACATCGCCGTCGCGCGCGTGGTCGAAAGCGGACTGCCGCTCGTCTACGTCAATCAGGTGGGCGGCCAGGACGAGCTGGTATTCGACGGCGCCTCCTTCGTGCTCAACGCCGACAAGAGCCCCGTCGTGCAGCTGCCCGCCTGGGAGGAAAAGCTCGCTCTCACCGAGTGGCGGCGGGGCAACAACGGGTGGCTGTGTGCAACCGGCGAGCGCGCCGCTATCGAGCACGGGGACGCGGCAGCCTACCAGGCGTGCATGCTGGGCGTGCGCGACTACGTCGACAAGAACGGCTTTCCGGGAGTCATCTTAGGGCTTTCCGGCGGCGTCGACAGCGCGCTGGTGGCGGCCATTTCCGTCGACGCGCTGGGGCCGGCGCGGGTGCGCGCCGTGATGATGCCCTACCGCTACACATCCGAAGCAAGCGTGCGCGATGCGAGCGCGTGCGCCAAGGCGCTGGGGCTGAATTTTCAGACGCTGCCTATCGAGGAGGCGGTGGCCGGCATTACCAGAAGCCTCGCGTCGGCGCTTGTCGGCACGCAGCCAGATACCACGGAAGAGAACATCCAGGCGCGGGCCCGCGGCGTCATCCTCATGGCGCTGTCGAACAAGTTCGGCGGCATGGTGATCACCACCGGCAACAAGTCGGAGATGTCGGTCGGCTACGCCACCCTCTATGGCGACATGAACGGCGGCTTCAATCCCGTGAAGGACCTCTACAAGATGGAGGTCTATCGTCTGGCGCGCTGGCGCAACGCGCACGTGCCGAAGGGCGGCAAGGGGCCGGCAGGGGAGGTGATCCCGGAAGCGATCATCACCAAGGTGCCGACGGCGGAGCTGCGTCCCAACCAGACGGATCAGGATTCGCTCCCGCCGTACGCGGTGCTCGACGACATCCTCGCCTGCCTGGTCGAGAAGGAGATGCCGCTCGCCGATATCGTGGCGCGCGGGCACCCGGTGGAAACGGTGAAGCGCATCGAGCGGCTGCTGTATCTTGCCGAGTACAAGCGCCGCCAGGCGCCCCCCGGCGTCAAGATCTCGTCCCGCAACTTCGGGCGCGACCGCCGCTATCCCATCGTCAACAAGTTCCGCGAGCCGCTCTGAGTTTTGACGGCCTCGCGCGCCGGCCTTATAGGGTTGCAGCCTTTCTCATTCCTGATCGTCGTCTCTCCCCATGGCCGTCACCGTCCGCTTCGCGCCGAGCCCCACGGGGCGTCTTCACGTAGGCAACGTGCGGACCGCACTGCTCAACTGGCTGTTCGCACGCCAGGCGGGCGGTGCCTTCCTCTTGCGCCTCGACGACACCGACGTGCAGCGCTCGAGCGAAGAATTCGCCGCCGGCATTCGCCGTGATCTCGAGTGGCTGGGCCTCGCCTGGACGCGCGAGGAGCGCCAGTCGGCGCGCACCGCTCGCTATGCCGAAGCGGCCGAGCTGCTGAAAGAGCGCGGCCGGCTCTACGCCTGCTACGAGACGGAGGACGAGCTCGACCGTAAGCGCAAGCGCCAGCTCGCGCGCGGGCTGCCGCCCATCTACGACCGCACCGGCCTCAAGCTCAGCGCCGCCGAGCGGGCGGCGCTGGAGGCCGAGGGCCGCAAGCCGCACTGGCGCTTCCGCCTCGCCAATGCCGAGGACGATCTCGTCCCGCTGCCGACCATCGTGTCGTGGAACGATCTCATCCGCGGCGACCAGACGGTCGATGTCGGCTCGCTGTCGGATCCTGTCGTCATCCGCGCCGACGGCACGTTTCTCTACACGTTCACGAGCGTGGTCGACGACGCGGATTTCGGCATCACGCACGTGATCCGCGGCGAGGATCACGTCACCAACACCGGCGTGCAGGTGCAGCTGTTCGAAGCCTTGGACAAGGAGCCGCCGGCCTTCGGGCATCACAGCCTGCTGATCGGCGCCGACGGTCAGGCGCTGTCGAAGCGCCTAGGGGCACTGTCGATCAAAAGCCTGCGCGAGGCCGGTATCGAGCCCTTGGCGCTGGCCAGCTACACGGCGCTGATCGGCACCTCCGACGCCATCGAGCCGCAGCACAGCCTCGATGACCTCGCGCGCCACTTCGCCTTCGAGAAGATCTCCACCGGACCGGCCCGCTTCGACCCCGAGGAGCTGAAGGCGCTCAACGCGCGGCTTCTGCATACGACCCCCTACGAGCAGGTCTCATCGCGGCTGCAGCAACTCGGCATCGGCGGTGGTGCTGAATTCTGGACCGCCGCGCGCGGCAACCTCGCGGTGCTGGGCGATGCCGCCGATTGGTGGCGCATCGTCAGCGGCGAGGTGCAGCCGGTCATCGAGGATCGCGAGCTGACCGAGAAGGCGGCGGCGCTGTTGCCGGCAGAGCCGTGGGGCGAGGCAACCTGGGATGCATGGGTCGCGGCGCTCAAGTCCGCCAGCGGGCGCAAGGGCCGGGCCCTGTTTCACCCGCTCCGACTGGCGCTTACGGGTTGTGAGGACGGTCCCGAGCTGAAGCTGCTGCTGCCGCTGATCGGGCGCGCCAAGGCACAGGCGCGGCTGCTCGGGCGCAGCGCGTGATGACGCGCCTCAGTGCATGATGTCCGGGCGGCGGGCATCGATCTTGCGCATGAACGCGATCGGCATCTCGCGCCCCGAAGGCAGCCCCCAGGCGCCGCGCCGCGTCTCGAGATAGCCGAGGCGCTCGAAAAGCGGAGCGGCATTGAGGGTCACGCTCGCTTCCACCGCGCTGTAGCCGGCGGCGCGCGCCTCGTCCTCGAGGTACTCGACGAGCCGTGAGCCGATGCCGTCGCCGCCGAACAGCGGATGCACGAACACGGCTAGAATACGCGCCGTCGGGCTCTTCGCCTCGCCGAGGCTCCAGGCTGCCACACCCACCATCTCCGCGCCGATGAAGGCGCCGTAGGCGCGGTTGCCGAGCAATACGTCGCTGTAGTGGGGGCTGCGCACGAACTCGGCGAACGCCTCGATCTGCGGCCCCGAGTAGTGCTCTGCCGCGCCGCGGGCGAACGCGGCGCCGACGACGTAGCGCGCGGTCGACAGATCATCGACGCTCAAGGGGCGGATCTCGAGCATATCGAGGAGGCTGTCGGCGTTGTCGGAGACGTACATCTTTGGCTTTCGCGATGCTCTTATCCGTAGCGGGTGTACGCTAAACGAGTGACAGGCGCCCGCGTGCCCTTAGCGTTGGTTCTGCGCCTCGATCTCCGAACGGGCCTCCCATCCGGTCGTCGCGCCGGTGTCGGCGCGCTTGCCGTCCCCGGCCGGTGCATCCGCTGGGACGTACTCCGCCTCCTTGCACGAGCAGCCCTTCACCAGCTCCTTGCGATAGCGGAATGCCGTCTTGAGGCTGGTGTAGGGCTCCTGCGTGCGGAAGGCGATCGACTGATCCATCGCCGCGCCGGGGTTCTGGTAGTAGTAAAGCTCCGCCGGTGCGGCGCACTTCGACTGGCACGCCTCGGCGTCCTGCTCGAAGTGGCTGGGCAGCGTCGAGAAGCTCACCGGGAAGTAATAGCCGTCGCACAGGCGCACGCACACGGTGCGGTAGGTGGCCGATGAATGCGTGCCGCTGAACGGATTCCACGGGCTGGAGAAGCTACTCTCGCCCTCGTCCTGCCAGATCGACGATTCGCGGTCGCGATCGTAGCGGCGTGCCTCCTGCACGTAGTTGGCGCCGCAGTTGTTGCGGGCCAGCTCGCGCACGATGTCGTCGCGATACGAGCGCTCGCCGGAGCTGACGATCTGCTGGCGCTGCGCCTCGAGCTCGGAAAGGCGCCGCCGGGCATCCTCGCCCTGCTGCGCGAGGTCGACGCAGCGCCGCGAGCGCCGCAGCGTCTTGGAGAAGATGAAGTACTCGTAGCAGTCGAAGCGCTCGAGGTCCGACCGGCTCTGCTCGTAGGCCTGCTCCGCCTGCTGCATCTGAGCTTCGATGGCCGGCAGTCGGTCGCGCATGCCGCTCGAGCGCTGGCCGTCCTGGACGAGGCGCTGCTCGAGTTGCAGACATATCGGGTTCTTCGTCGACCAGTTGACCGCCGGGGCGGACTGTGGCGGCGGCATCTGCGCGCCGGGGGCAGGCTCGGGGCGTGGCTGCATGGTCGGGGACTCGCCTTGCGCGGGCGGCGGCTCGCGGTAAACCGGCTCGTCGGGAATGGGCGGACGCTCGGGCTCGGAATTGCTCCACGGCCACCAGCCCTGTGCCAGTGCCGGGCAGGCAGCGGAGATTGCCGCGGCGAGGATCGCAGCGCCAAGAGCCTGCCGCCGGACACGTGCTTTACGCATTGTCAATTCTGTCCTGCCGTGGGCCCCTGCCACCACCGGACCCTTTGCTTGGCTGGTGCGGTGCAACTATGGACACCATGGGCTAGGGGGTCAATGCGGAGCAATTGGGGCGACTGGTCGCGCTATCCCGCGGAAAACCAAAGCCAAGGGCCAAGTTAACTCGGTGCTCGCTTGACGAGTGAAGCCGAGTTTGCGCATAACGGCGGCCATGAAGCGCAAGCTGCCCACACACGCCGTCAATCTGTGCGGCATTATCATTATTTCGAGCTAGCAATCACCGCTGGCGCGCGGCGCGCTTCTTTGCCCAAATCCTGAGACAGAGAAAACGCCCCGCCAGCGGCTCCCGGGGACCTAGGGACCGTCATGGCCGAAGCGCATCCTCTGATGCTCTACAACACGCTGACGCGCCGCAAGGAGGAGTTTGTGCCTCTCAATGCGCAGAACGTGCGCATGTACGTGTGCGGGCCGACCGTCTACGACTACGCGCACATCGGCAATGCGCGGCCCGTGATCGTGTTCGACGTGCTATTTCGCCTTCTGCGCCAGATGTACGGCAAGGAGCACGTCACCTACGTGCGCAACATCACCGACGTCGACGACAAGATCAACGCCCGCGCCGCCGAGGAGGGCGTGTCGATCCGCGCGCTCACCGAGCGCACGGCCAAGCAGTTTCACGAGGATATCGCGGCCCTCGGCGTGCTGCCGCCGACGGTCGAGCCGCGTGCTACGGAGCACATCGAGGAGATGAAGGCGCTGATCGAGGCGCTCATCGCCAAGGGCCATGCGTACGTCGCCGAAGGCCACGTGCTGTTCCACGTCCCCTCGATGCCCGACTACGGCAAGCTGTCGAACCGCTCGCTCGACGAGATGGCAGCCGGGGCCCGCGTCGAGGTGGCGCCCTACAAGAAGGACCCGATGGACTTCGTCTTGTGGAAGCCGTCGAAAGCGGGCGAGCCGTCGTGGCCGTCGCCGGCCGGCATCAAGGAGCCGGGGCGCCCGGGCTGGCACATCGAGTGCTCGGCCATGGCCGAGAAGCACTTGGGCGAGGTGTTCGACATCCACGGCGGCGGCATCGACCTCGTCTTCCCGCACCACGAGAACGAGATCGCGCAATCGCGCTGCGCGCACGCAACCCCTGTCATGGCGCAGTACTGGCTGCACAACGGTTTCCTGCAGGTGGAAGGCGAGAAGATGTCGAAGTCGCTCGGCAACTTCATCACCATCCACGACCTGTTGAAGGAGTGGCCGGGCGAAGTGGTGCGTTTCAACATGCTGCGTACACACT
This sequence comes from Hyphomicrobium sp., assembly GCF_009026145.1. Taxonomy (GTDB): domain Bacteria; phylum Pseudomonadota; class Alphaproteobacteria; order Rhizobiales; family Hyphomicrobiaceae; genus Hyphomicrobium_A. The sequence goes on along the minus strand of NZ_WBUE01000014.1, from coordinate 52,592 downwards.
ATCGCCAGCCCATCGACTGGACGAAGAAGGGCCTCGAGGAATCGCAGGCGACGCTCGATCGCTGGGGCGAGATCAGCGACCGCATCGGCGGCTCGCTGGTCGAGGGGCTGCTGCCCGACCTCGCCGTCATCGAGGCCCTCAAGGACGATCTCAACACGCCGCTCGCCATCGCGCGGCTGCATGAGCTCGCCAAGGAGGCGCGTGGAGGTAACGAGTCGGCCGGCGAAAAGTGGCTGGCTTCCGCCGAATTTCTCGGTTTCGACGTGTCGCGCTGGCACGCCCGCGCCCAAAGCTCCGAGCTCGTCGAGGTGACCGACCCCGAGCTTGCCCTAAGCGTCAAATCGCTGGTGGCGCAGCGCGGGGAGGCGCGCAAATCGAAGAACTTCAAGGAGGCCGATCGCATCCGCGACGAGCTGGCGGCGCGCGGCGTAATCTTGAAAGATGCCAAGGATCCGGCGACCGGTGAGATCGTCACAACCTGGGAGTTGGCGCGATGACAGCAGAGCAGGCTGAGGCACGCGAGTGGAGCGGCGGCTGCCAGTGCGGCGCCGTGCGTTTCAAGGTGGAAGGACCCTTGGGCGAGCCGAGCGTCTGCTACTGCCGCATGTGCCAGAAGGCGACCGGCGGCGCCTTCGGGCTTTACGTGCGCGTCGACTACGCCAAGCTGAAGTGGACGCGCGGAGCGCCCATGCACTTTGTCTCCTCCAACGTCGCGCGCCGCGGCTTCTGCGAGAAGTGCGGCACGCCGCTGACATGGGAGTTCAAGGACTGGCTGGATGTGACCGTCGCTTCGTTCGACGAGGCGGCCAAGATCGAACCCGTGGTGCAGATGGCGATGGACGAGCAATACCCTTGGCTGTGGCGGCTCGACGCCATCGCGGTGCGCGAGCCTGCGTCCGATCCGGAGTATGCAACTTATCTCGCCTCGGTGGTCTCCTATCAGCACCCCGACCACGACACCGAGGTCTGGCCCCCGGAAGGACGCAAGGCATGAGCGAGGATTGGCACAAGGACACACCGGAACCGCGCCACTGGCTGTTCTACGTGCTGGTGAAGATCGGCATCGCCGCCTTCGCCATCTGGGTGGCGGCGCGCAGCTTCGGATACGTGTGAGTCAGTGATGAGCAAGGAACGGCTTTACCTGTTCGATACGACGCTGCGTGATGGCGCGCAGACGACGGGGGTCGACTTCTCCGTCGAGGACAAGCGCCGCATCGCCGCCGTGCTCGACGAGCTGGGCGTCGACTACGTCGAGGGCGGTTTTCCAGGTGCCAACGCCACCGACACGCAGTTCCTCGGCGAGCCGTCGCTGCTGAAGACGGCGAAGCTCACCGCCTTCGGCATGATCAAGCGGGCCGGGCGCTCGGTGTCGAATGACCCGGGCCTGCAGGCGGTGCTGGCTTCGCGCGCGCAAGCCATTTGCCTCGTCACCAAGTCGTGGGACTATCACGTGCGCGTCGCCCTCGGCATCAGCAACGAGGAGAATCTCTTGGCGCTCGAGCAGTCGGTGAAGGCCGTCGTCGAGACCGGCCGCGAGGCGCTGATCGACTGTGAGCACTTTTTCGACGGCTACAAAGGCAATCGCGACTACGCGCTCGCCGTTGCCCGCACCGCCTATGAGGCGGGAGCGCGCTGGGTGGTGCTGTGCGACACCAACGGCGGCACGCTACCGCACGAGGTGGAGCGCATCGTCGGCGAGGTGGCGAAAGTGGTGCCCGGCGCGCACCTCGGCATCCATACCCATAACGACACCGAGAACGCCGTCGCCAACTCGCTGATGGCCGTACGCGCCGGTTGCCGCCACGTGCAGGGCACGCTCAACGGCATCGGCGAACGCTGCGGCAACGCGAACCTCACCTCCATCATCCCGACGCTGCTCTTAAAGAGCGAGTTCGCCGACCGCTTCGAGACCGGCGTCACGCCCGAGCGGCTGCGCACGCTGACGCACGCCAGCCGCGTCCTCGATGAGATCCTCAATCGCAATCCGGATCGGCACGCGCCCTACGTCGGCGAGAGCGCCTTCGCCACCAAGGCCGGCATCCACGCCTCGGCCATCGTCAAGGAGCCGCAGACCTACGAGCACATCGCACCGGAGGCGGTGGGCAATCAGCGGCGCCTGCTCGTCTCCAAGCAGGGCGGCAGGTCGAGCATCCTTGCCAGCATCGAGCGGTTGGGCATCCCGATCGGCAAGGACGACAGCCGGGTCACGAAGCTGCTCGAGGAGGTCAAGCAGCGCGAGGCCGCCGGCTACTCCTACGAGGCGGCGGAAGCCTCCTTCGAATTGCTGGCCCGCCGCATGCTGGAAAGCGTTCCGCGCTACTTCTCCGTCGACAGCTTCCGCGTCATGGTCGAGCGCCGCCACAACGCGCGCGGCAAGCTCGTCACCGTGTCGGAGGCGATCGTCAAGGTGTTCGTCAACGGCGACAACGAGCCGCTGTGGTCGGTCGGCGAGGGCAATGGCCCCGTCAACGCGCTCGACCGCGCGCTGCGCAAGGACCTCGGCCGCTACCAGAAGCACATAGATGGCGTCGAGCTCGTCGACTACAAGGTGCGTATCCTAACGGGTGGCACTGAGGCCGTGACGCGGGTCCTGGTCGAGAGCCACGACACGCTCACCGGCAACCGCTGGTTCACCGTCGGCGTTTCGCCCAACATCATCGACGCGAGCTTCGAGGCGCTGCTCGATTCGATCAACTACAAGCTGATGAAGGACAACGCCCAGGCCGCGTGAGGAAGAGAGCGCCGCCCGGGCTTCTGACGGGGAGCGCCAGGAGGTTTGCCATCGAACCGGCGCAGAGCGGTCTGCGGGCGATCCCGCGCGGCGTGTGGGTCCTGGGCCTCGTCAGCCTGCTCATGGACGTCTCCTCGGAGATGATCCATGCATTGTTGCCGATCTATCTCGTCGTCGTGCTCGGCACCTCGGCGCTCACCGTCGGGTTCATCGAGGGCATCGCCGAGGCGGCGGCGCTGATCACCAGGATCTTCTCCGGGGCGCTTTCCGACTGGCTCGGGCGGCGCAAGCTGCTGGCGGCGATCGGTTATGGCTTGGCGGCCTTCACCAAGCCGATCTTTCCGCTCGCCAACAGCGTCGGCTGGCTCGTCGCGGCCCGGTTCATCGATCGCGTCGGCAAGGGCATCCGCGGCGCGCCGCGCGACGCGCTCGTCGCCGACCTCACCCCGGCGCCGCTGCGCGGCGCTAGCTTTGGCCTGCGCCAGGCGCTCGACACCGTCGGCGCTTTTCTTGGACCGCTGATCGCCATCGCCCTCATGATGCTGACGGGCGACAACTTCACGCTCGTCTTCTGGGTCGCAGTCATTCCTGCCTTCGCCTCGCTCGGCCTCATCGTCTTCGGCGTCGGCGATGCACCGCGCACGCAGGTGGAGAACGGGGCCAAGCGCCTGCACTGGCGCGACGCAAAGAACCTCTCCGCCGCTTTCTGGGCAGTAGTGGCGGCGGGAACGCTGCTGACGTTGGCCCGGTTCAGCGAGGCATTCCTTCTGCTCAGGGCGCAAAATGTCGGTCTCGGGGCGGCACTGATCCCGTCGATCCTTGTCGTCATGAACATCGCCTACGCCTTCTCCGCCTATCCCGCCGGCGCCGCCTCCGACCGCATCGGCCGCAACGGCGTGATGGTGGCAGGTATCGCGCTGCTCATGATTGCCGATCTCCTGCTCGCGGCGGCGACGTCGCTGCCTCTCGTTTTCATCGGCACTATCGTCTGGGGGCTGCACATGGGCTTCACGCAGGGGCTGATCGCGACGCTCATCGCCGATACGGCGCCGGCAGACCTGCGCGGAACCGCTTTTGGCCTCTTCAACCTCGCGGCGGGCATCGCCACGCTGCTATCGAGCGTTATCGCCGGCGTGCTGTGGGATGTCGGTGGGCCGGCGATGACCTTTATCGCCGGGGCGGTCTTCGCGGGCGTTGCGCTGGCGGCATTCATCGGCCTCGCGCGCTGGCAGATTGCGCGCTCGCACGGGATGGACCGCGGCGCAGCCTAGGCGGCCTCTCAGCGGACGCCGCGCATCAGGTGCTTCAGCCATGGGATGAGCGCGACGAGGGCCAGCGTCGCCGCCCCGACCATCGACGCCTGCTGCAGGAAAAACGTCGACAGGGCGCCGGGGTCGCTGGCCGTGAAGCCGCCGCCCAGCACGCCGGCGAGCTTGTTGCCCCAGGCCATGGAGAGGAACCAGACGCCGAGCACCAGGCCGACAAGTCGCGCCGGCGCCAGCTTGGTGATGGTGCTGAGGCCTACCGGGCTCAGGCACAGCTCCCCGACCGTCTGCAAGAAGAACAGCCCCACCAGCCACAGCGGGCTGACGCGCCCTTCGGCGGTGAGCATCGCCGCCGGCACCATGAGCAGGAACGACAGACCGAGAAAGAACAGCCCGAAGGCAAACTTCACCGGGCTCGATGGCTGGCGCGGTCCGAGCCGCAGCCAGAGGAGCGCGAACAGCGGCGCCAGGAGGATGACGAACAGCGGGTTGAGCGATTGATACCAGGCGGCTGGGAAGGACCAGCCGAACACCTCGTTGCGCGTCAGTTCGAGGCCGAAAAGGGCGATGCTGATGCCGGCCTGCTCGAAGATGGCCCAGAAGAGCATCGACGCGATGAAGAATACGAACATCGCGGCCATGCGCTCGCCATCGATATCGCCGCGCGCCGCGAACCAGAAGATGGCCGCGACCGGCAGCAAGAGGAATGCCGCGCGCAGCCACTGGAAGCGCGGCTCGTCGGAGAGCACCGTGAGCCCCATGATGGCGAGCGCGCCGACGATGACGATGAAGCTCGTCGCCCACGATCCGCCGGCCACTGGCGGCGTGCGTCCCACATTTTCCAGGCGCTTGGCCTGCAGCACGTAGCCGATGAGCCCGAGGGTCATGCCAACGCCGGCGGCGCCGAAGCCCCAGTGCCAGCTGGCGGCCGGATCAAAACCGTTGGCGGCGAGCCAGCTCTTGAACAGATCGCTCTGGGCGAGGAAGCCGGTGACGAGCGGCGCCAGCAGGCCGCCGATGTTGATGCCCATGTAGAAGATGGAGAATCCAGCGTCGCGGCGCTCGTCGGCCGGCGCGTAAAGGCCGCCGACCATGGCGCTGATGTTGGGCTTGAAGAGGCCGGTGCCGAGGGCCACGAGGGCGAGCCCGAGATAGAATGTGATCTCGGCCGGTACCGCCAGCGTAAAGTGGCCGAGCGCAATGATCGTTCCGCCGATGATCACGGAACGGTGCGCGCCGAGATAGCGGTCGGCGATGAAGCCGCCGGGGATCGACAGCAGATAAACGGCCATCGTGTAATTGCCGTAGATGCGCGCCGCCTCGACGGCGGAAAGCCCAAGCCCGCCGGCCGGCATCGGCGCGACGATGAACAGCGTCAGCAGCGCGCGCATGCCGTAGTAGGAGAAGCGCTCCCACAGCTCAGTGAAGAACAGCGTCGAGAGGCCGCGCGGCTGTCCCGCAAATGCCATCGTCCCCGAACTGCCGGCGCCCGCGCCCGTTTCTGCCATTCTTTGTCGTTTGCCCCGCCTGCTTGGTTCAGCAACGTTCCGCAATGGGCACAATAGCTACAAGTTCTTTTACTGGACACCAACGGATCGGGCGCAGGCTGAGCGCAATACGCGGCAATCTCGCCACCAACTCCTCCGATGGAACAGGTGCGATTCCCTACGGCGCATCTGAAGGAAGGTCACCCAGGATGAACACCAACGCCATCTTTGCGATCGCGACTGTTCTCGCACTCGGCGGTTCTGCGACCACGTCCGTCGCGCGCAATTTGCCCACAAACGAGCCTGGCGCGGCGCCGGCGACCGCTTCGGGCATGTCGATGCCGAAAGATTCCTCGATCAACTATGGCTCGCGTGCTCAGGTGCGGATCTATCGCCCTGACGGCATCTACGACGTCCGCGACGGATACTATGTGCTCAGCCCCTCGGGTTTCGGCGACGCTGACACCGATACGCCGGACGATTGATTGCTGCACTCAACTTGGCGGTGCGTGGTCAGGAGGGCGCCCCCGACGGGCGCCCTTTCTATCTCGGCCCTCACTTGTCCAGCAGGCGCCGCGCCGCTTCCTCCGGGCCGATGGCGCCGGCGAGCACCTGGTCGGCGAGGGTGTCGAGCGCTGTGGGGCCACCGGCGCGCACGCGCTCTGCAACGAGGTCGGAGGCGGCACGGGCAATGAGGTAGCGCGCCCGCCGCCGCCGTCGCGCCAGCGGGCCGGCAGTCTCAAGCTCGCGCCCCATCGTGGAGACGGCCGCGACGAGCTGCTGCACGCCTTCGCCGGTCGTCGCCGTCGTCTTGAGGACGGGCACGGAATGACGCCGCATGGCGCGGATCGACAGCGCCCCGACGAGCTGCTGCAGCGTCTGTTCGGCCCCGGGGCGGTCGCCTTTGTTGACCACCATGATGTCGGCGATCTCGAGCAAGCCCGACTTCATCGCCTGGATGTCGTCGCCCAGTCCGGGCGCGGAAATGACGACGCGCACATCGGCCACCTCGGCGACGTCGATCTCGCTCTGTCCAGTGCCGACCGTCTCGAGAAGAATGACGTCGCGGCCTGCCGCGTCGAGCGCGTCGATGACGCGGACGGCGGCCGGCGACAGTCCACCCAGGTAGCCGCGGCTCGCCAGCGAGCGCACGAAAACGCCGTCGTCGTCGAGCGCCGCCGTCATGCGGATGCGGTCGCCGAGGATGGCGCCACCCGAGACCGGGCTCGAGGGATCGACGGCGATGACGCCGACGCTCTTGCCCGTGCCGCGCAGCTCGGCGATCACGGCGTTGACGAGCGTCGACTTGCCGGCGCCGGGCGGCCCAGTGAAGCCGACGACCAACGCGTGCCCGAGGTAGGGCTGCATGGCGCGCAACAGGATCGGCGCCGCCGTCGAAAGCCGCTCCAGCTCGGTAATTACCAACGCGGTGGCGCGCCGCTCGCCGGCGCGCATCTTGTGCACGAGGGCCGTGGCCTGAGCATCGGTCTCGATGCGCTCCCTGGCCCCAGAGGTCGTCGTCTCAGCCATCACCGGCTGATACGCGTAAACGGCCAGGGCGCGCAAGCGCGGCCTGCTGCCTCGTCCCCTGGAACCACAGCTACTGCCGTCGCTAGAACCATACGCCCGGCCAGCGATAGCGCGGCCGCATTTCGATGGGGCCGACGCCGATGAGCGAGATGCGCGGTCCTTCGGCGATGTCGAGCGGCGGCATGGGCGGCGCCTGGAAGGTGTTGAGTCGGGCGATGCGCCGCTCGGACGGCGGTGGGGCAAAGCGCAGCATCGACGGCAGCGGCACCTTGCGCGCCGGCACCGGCGGGATGAGGTCCTCGAGTGGCGAGCCCGGCGAAGCGTCGAGGCGCGAGATGGCGGAAGCGACGCCGAGCGGATCGCCGGTCAGCAGCGCCGCCGCCCGATCGACTTCGATTTCGCGCGCGCGCGACAGGGCGAGCTGCAGAAGCGTCATCAAGGCCGGTGCGAGGATCAACAGCACGACGCTGAGCCACGGCACTGGCTCCCCGCCGCCGATGCCGCGCAGAAGGTTGAGAGCAGCCAGCGCCAAGCCGATGTAGTAGAGGCCTTGCGCACAGCGTGTGACGACGTCGGCAATGCCGAGCACGAGGAGATCGCCGCGTTGCGCGTGCGCCACCTCACGCGCCAACACGGCCGCAACCTCGCGCATGGTCAGACGGCGCAGCAGTCCTTCGGTGAGGGCCGTGGCGAAGCGCTGGGAGGAGCCGACGGAGAAAGCGCTGAGCAGCATGCTCGGTACGACGTAGAGCCGCGGCGCATAGCGCAGGCCGGCACGGCGCGCCAGCTCCGCCGTGATGTGGTCGAACTGAGCGAGGTCCCCGGCCTGGTAGGGGCGCGCGCCGTAGATCAGCATCATCATGCTTGGGGCGATGCGTGTCGCCAGCACGACGATGCCGGCGGCCGCCAGCACGGCGATGGCCAGGGCGCCGCGCCCGAACTCCGGCCACAGGACGCCGGCAGTGAGCGCGCCGAAGCCGCCGAGCAGCACGGCAGCCTGCGCGTAGTTGGCGAGAGCTGCACCACGCTCGATAGGCCGACTCGGATTATGCTCCGCTTCCATTGTCATGCCGGGCATCAGAGCCTAACCCGCGAGCCGTAGCATGGAATTCTTCATCGCCTTCTTCAATTTTGCCCTCGCCATGTGGCTCGCATGGCGCCATGAGGCCCCCTCGGCGACCTACGTGTTCTTTGCCGGCCTGGTGTTTACCGCCGCACTCTATCTGCGTCACGCGACCGATGCGCTGCCCCTGTCGTTCTAGGGAGCTGTAGTGGTGGATATGAGCCCGAAACTGGCGATCACCCTCAATGCTTTGGCGCTGTACGCCATCTCGGTGGTACTACTCGTCGCCTTCTATTGGCAGCTCGCCTACGACGAGCTGCCCTGCCCCCTGTGTCTGTTGCAGAGGGTGGCTTTTACGGCCCTCGCCGTCGGCCCGATCCTCAACATCCGCCACGGCCCGAGGCCGCAATACTACGGGCTCGTCGTCATCGCGGCGCTGATGGGGGGCGCCATCGCCGCCCGGCAAATCCTCTTGCACATCATGCCGGGAGATGTCGGCTACGGCTCCGCCTTGCTCGGCTACCACTTCTATACCTGGGCGTTCCTCGGCTTTGTGGCAGCGATCCTCGCCGCCAGTGTGATGCTGATGTTCGCCCGCCAGTTTGCGCCGTCGCAGACCGCCTCCATGCGCGGCCCGTTCGAGAACGCGGCGGTATGGCTGATCATTGCCCTCACGGCGCTCAATGCGGCAAGCGCGCTGGCCGAGTGCGGTCTTTCGGGCTGCCCGGCGAACCCGGTTCGCTACCAGTTGCTCAACTGAGGCGGCCGGCTGGCGTCAGAACTTCGCCAGCACCGTCTCGTCCGACGGGGCCGGGCGCTTTTCCCAGGCGCCGACGATCGTCGGCACGATCTTGCCGGCGTCATCGACCACCGTGAAACGCACGTCGAGGCCAGGGCGGATGAAGGTATCCGCCTTCATGTGCGTCAGCAGGCTGAGGAAAGGTGTCCAGAAGCGATCGATGTTGGCGACGACGACCGGCTTGGTGTGGCGGCCGAGCTGCACCCAGGTGAGCTGCTCGACGAGCTCCTCGAGCGTGCCGACGCCACCCGGCAGCGCCACGAATGCGTCCGAGCGGTCGAACATCAGCCGCTTGCGCTCGTGCATGTCCTCGGTGACGATGATCTCGTCGACGTCGCGCATCATCGCTTCCTTCTCGACGAGGAAGCCGGGGATGATCCCGGTCACGCGACCACCGTGCTCGAGCGTTGCGCGCGCCACCTCACCCATCAGGCCGAGGCTGCCGCCGCCGTAGACGAGGCCGATGTCGTTGCGCGCCAGCGCCTCACCCAGCGTTCGGGCCGCCTCCCTGTAGGTTGAGTTGAGACCCAGCCCCGAGCCGCAGTAGACGCACACGTTGCGCGCGCCGTCCGCGATCTTCTTCTTTCCGTTCAACCGCTTCTTGCTCATTCAAACTTCCGTCGTTTCAACAAATTGCCCCATGGGGGATGTCTAATATGGGTATCGGCAGCGGCGTGTGACAGCGCCGCCCAAGGACGCCAGCGGCTAGGGTCGCTCCGTTATCCGATTTTTTGATGTCGGTTTGGCGCGCTGCCGGAGTTGTGCTTAATGGGGTGCCGTAGCAGGCGGCAGTCTCAGAGAACCGCCATAAACAACGGGTATCCCGCCGTATGCCGGCGAGGATCAACGGGAGCGGAAAACGCTGATGACGGGTATGCGTTCCCTCTTCGTGCTGGCGATGCTCGGCGCGCAGGGCGCCGTCGCGGCCGACAATGAGCCGCCGCATGATGCGCCAGCACTGCGCCAGCGGGCCGAGGATCTGGCGCGCGCCGCCTCGCAGCGCTTCACCGACATTCTCGCCGGCGAGACGCAACCGCAGACGGCACAAGGCGCGGCACCGCAGGCACCGACGGATAGGCGCGACGGCGAAGCAGGCACCTTTGCGCCGGTCTGGGATTGGTTGGCGCGCTCGGCAAAATCCTATGACGACGTGGTGATCGCGCAGCTCAAGAACTCCGATGGCTGGACGGTCATCGTGCAGCGCGCGGGTGAGACGACACCGGTGCCGTCATCGCCGCCCCCGGCCGCCGAACCGGAGCCGCCGCAGCTCCGTGGCTGGAGCGGCCTGATGGAGATGGCGCGCGATTGGCTGGCGCGTGCCAATCGCTCCTACCGCACCCAGATCGTCACACCGCTGCGCGAGCCGGCGGCAGGAACGGCGCCGAGCGAGACCGCACCGGTCGCGGCCGAAGAGCAGATCAAGCGCGAAGCAGAAGCCGAGGCGGAGGCACGCCGCCGGTCCGCCGCCGCCAAGCGCGCAGCCGAGGAAGCCGAGGCCAAGCGCGAGGCTGATGCCGCGGCCGAGCGTGAAGTCGCGGCCGCCGCGGCAAAGCGGGCAGCCGAGGAGGCGGAGTCAAAGCGGCGCATGCAGGAGCAGGCTTCCGACGCTCAGCGTCGGGCGAATGAGGAGAAGCGCCGCGCGGCGGTCGCCGAAGCCGAGCGCAAGGCCAAAGCCGAGGCACGTGCCAAGCTCATCGCGGAGGCCGCGGAGGCGCGCCGCAAGGCAGATGCAGAAGAAAAGCGGCGAGCCGCCGAGGCGGAAGCCAGTCGCAAGGCCGAGGAGGCCAAGCGGCAGGCCGCGGAGGCCGATGTCGCCGAGCGCAGGGCCGTGGCGGAGGCCGAGGCCGAAGCCAAGCGCAAGGCCGAGATCGATGCCGAGGCAACGCGCCGCTCGCAAGCGGCTGCGCGGGCTAAGGAAGCAGCGCGCGCCGAGATCGCCAAGGCGCCAACGGCGCCGGCTCCCACTGCGTCGCAGCCCTCACCGCCGCCCACGCCGAGCGCGAGGGAAGCTGGAACCCCGAGCGCGGCCGCGCAGCCTCCGCTGCCGATCGCCAAGGAGAACTCCGCCGTAGCGGTGGCGCCCGCAACCTCCGAGGGAGAGAGGCCCGCGGCACCGTCGGCGTCGCGTGACGCCACGCCCAAGGCGCGCGAGGAAACGGTGGTGGCCGAGGCACCGCCGCCGCCGACCGCAAAGAAGAAGGTGGCGAAACGCTCGGTCGCCAAGTCACGCGCCAGCAAGAAGAAGGCGTACGCCTACCGGCACAAGAGCCGCCACGCCCACAAGCATCGCAAACCGCGCCGGGGCTACGCGCACGTCCGCAAGCGCTTCCTCCAGCCGGTCGACCTCCTGTACGTGGAGCGCCACTGTGCGTGCCGCTGCGGTCGCGTATTCGCCAAGCCGCACAGGACCCACCGCGTCCGGCACGTCTATGCACCCGTGCGCGTCTATGCCGGGCGCCCTTATCGCGTGCGCCCGCACAAGCACCATCCCGGGCGGCTTACCTATCGGCGCCACCGCCACTATATTGACTGAGGCCGTCCCAGACGCCGCTTAGATCAAAAGTCTGCCGATGCCGCTTGCGCGCGTCGGTGTTGCCGCGCGCAATAACCAACCGTCCAGCCAAGCAGGTCTCATGTCGTTTCCGCCCGCGATCCCGGCCGCTCCCAGCGACGAGCGCGAAGAGGACTATTCGGCCGCGCGTGCCAGCCATTGGGACGCCCTGCTCGGGCTGCTACCGCTGGTGTGGCCGGCGAACCGCGCCGATCTGCGCGCGCGCGTTGTGCTCGCCTTCGGCGTGCTGCTCATCGCCAAGCTGGTCACCGTCGCGGTGCCCGTCTTCTACAAGGACGCCACCGACATGCTGACGGCGGCGGCCGGCAAAGGCGCCGCGCTCGACGTCGGTAGCAGCGTCATGATCGGCATCGTCATGCTGATCCTCGCCTATGGCACGGGCCGCGTCCTCATGATGGCGCTGACCCAGGTGCGCGATGTCATCTTCACCGAGGTAGGGCAGAACGCCGTCCGCCAGCTCAACAACCGCACCTTCGAGCACCTGCATCGATTGTCGCTGCGCTTTCACCTCGAACGGCGCACCGGTGGGCTGTCGCGCGTCATCGAGCGGGCGACGCGCGGCGTCGAGCTCATCATCCGCATGGGCATCTTGAACGTGGTGCCGACGGCGCTCGAGCTGCTGCTCGTCTCGGGGATGCTGCTCTACTACTTCGATTGGCGCTACGTGGTGATCATGTTCGCCACGGTTGCCGCTTACATGTGGTTCACGTTCGCCGCCAGCGAGCGGCGCATCGCCATCCGCCGCGAGATGAACGAGAGCGACACCGAGGCCAACACCAAGGCGATCGACAGCTTGCTGAACTTCGAAACGGTGAAATACTTCGGCAACGAGGAGCTGGAGGCGCGCCGCTTCGATGCCTCGATGGCGCGCTACGAGCGGGCGGCGATCAAGACCTTCCGCTCGCTCGGCGTGCTCAACACCGGCCAGATGCTCATCTTCACCGTCGGCATGACGGCCTGCATGCTGCTCGCCGCACGCGGTATCGTTGCCGGCACGCACTCGGTCGGCGAGTTCGTGATGATCAACGCGCTGCTCATCCAGCTCTACATGCCCCTCAACTTCATGGGCATGGTCTATCGCGAGATCAAGCAGGGGCTCGTCGACCTCGAGGCTATGTTCGCGCTGCTCGGTGAGCGCCCCGAGATCAAGGACCGCCCCGGCGCCAAGCCGCTCCTCGTCACCAAGGGCGAAATCCGCTTTGACGACGTCACCTTCGCTTACGATGCGGGCGGTCGCCAGGTGCTCGGCAACGTCGCCTTCACCGTGCCGGCGGGCAAGATGGTGGCCATCGTCGGGCCGTCGGGTGCCGGCAAATCGACCATCAGCCGCATCCTGTTCCGCTTCTACGACATAGAGCGCGGGCGCGTGACGATCGACGGGCAGGACATTCGCGACGTGACGCAAAAGAGCCTGCGCGCCGCCATCGGCGTGGTGCCGCAGGACAGCGTGCTGTTCAACGACACCATCTTCTACAACATCAAGTACGGCCGCCCGGACGCCACCGATGCGGAGGTCTATGCGGCGGCGAGGCTGGCACAGGTCGACGCCTTCATCCGTACGCTGCCGCAGGGCTACAAGACCATGGTCGGCGAGCGCGGATTGAAGCTGTCGGGCGGCGAGAAGCAGCGCGTCGCCATCGCCCGCACCATCCTCAAGGGCCCACCCATCCTCATCCTCGACGAGGCAACGAGCGCGCTCGACAGCCACACCGAGAAGGAGATCCAGGATGCCCTCGACCAAGTGGCGCGCGATCGCACCTCGCTCGTTATCGCCCACCGGCTGTCGACCATCGTGCACGCCGACAACATCCTGGTGCTCGACAAAGGGCGACTCGTCGAGCAGGGCACGCACGGCGAGCTGATCGCGAAACGCGGCCTCTACGCCAGCCTGTGGACGCGTCAACGGCAGGCGGAGAAGGCGCGCGAGGAGCTGGCGCACGTGCTCGAGGATGCCGAGCGCGAAGGCGCGCTGCGCGCCGAGGACATCCGTCTGATGACGGCGAAGTAGGAAAACAAGACGCCGGCCGCCTGGGGAGCGGCCGGCGCGGGCAGACGGCGAACGGGTGCCATCCAGGGATCGTCGTCGACCCGATCGGTTGCGTCAGGGATTGAGCTGCTTGAGGAGCTCGTCCCAACGCTTCTTGGCGCCCCCAGGCGCCTTGAAGGCATCAAGCTGGTCCTTGTTGGTGTTGGTCGGCTCGCCGGCTACGATCAGCGCCACCATCCCCATGGTGTAGTGGGGGCGACACTTGATGCCGTAGATGCCCGGCTTCTCGGCCACGAACTCGGCGTCCTGGTTCATCTCGCCCTTGAGCGGCTCGACGCCCTCCGGCCACACCTCCGTGATCGCCTCGGCATTGTGGCTCTTGTCGACAATGACGAATTTCACCGTGTCGCCCGGCGCCACCTTCAGGAATTCGGGCTCGAACACCATGAACTTGCCCTTGCCATTGGTGTTCTTGATCTTGATCTCGTGCTCGGCAGCGAGCGCGGCAGAGCCGGCCCAAGCGAGCGAAAGTGCAGCCATAGTCGCGAGCCTTGCGAACCTCATGTACCGTCCCCCGAAGTATCTATACCAAAAAAGTATAGAAAGAGGGCCGCAGCTGTCAATGCGTCGGCCGTTGCGGAGCGAGTCAATTTGTCGGGCTGCGCCTGAGACGCGTCAGCGCACCGGCAGCCGTTCTGAGCTAGGCTTGCGCCAGGAGCGAGGTTTGGGCGCTCGCAGATGGGATATGCAATGTGGGAGCAACTCAGGCCTTGGCTCGAGGCGCGCGGGCGCGAGGCGGTGCATGCAGCGGCCCTAGCGGCGCGGCTCTTGGGCCGCGCGTTGCTCTCTACCTGGACGTTGGTGCGACCGGCAGTGGTGCTGACGCTCAACGTTGTCGCCGCGCTCATCCTCCTGTTCGAGGAATGGGGCTGGCGACCCCTATCGAACCTCGTTGCCCGGCTGGCCCGCTTTCCGCTGTGGGCGAAGACCGAGCTGTGGATCGCCGGTCTGCCGCCGTACGGCGCACTCATGGCGCTGGGTGTGCCGAGCGCTATCCTCATTCCGGCCAAGCTGCTCGGCGTCTATCTGCTCGCCACCGGCCATCTCATCACCGCGACGATGGTCATCGTCGCCGCCAAGCTCGCCTCGACGGCGCTCATCGCCCGCATCTTCCTGTTGACCAAGCCGGCACTGATGCAAATGGGGTGGTTCGCGCGCACTTATGAAACCTTCGTGCCTTGGCAGGAGGCGCTGTTCGCGCGCATCCGCGCGTCGTGGGTTTGGCGCTACGGCCGCATCGTCAAATGGCGCATGGGCAACTACCTGCGCGACGCATGGCGGCGATGGCGCCCGCGGCTCGAGGCGGCATGGCGCGAAATGCAGCCGCGAATTGCCGATCTCGGCCAGCGTCTGCGTGCTGGAGCACGCGATGTGTGGATGCGCCTCGCCAGCGCACGCCGCGGCGCGCCGCGCCAGCTGCCGCCGCCCGGGCGAAACCGCTAGGCGACGCTGAGCGGCACCTTCTCGACCGTAGTGGTGCCGCCGTCGTCGAGCCAGGTCAGCGTCAACGTGCCTGGCCCTGGCACCTTCAAGAAGAAAGCGATGTAGGGATTGGCGGCGATGCCGGAGCCGAGGGTGGCGGAAAACACCTCCTCACCCTCGAAGCTCGCCGTGAACGTATGGATGATGTCGCGCGGGATGATGTTGCCCGCAGCGTCCTTGCGGTTGCCCGTCTCCATGACGTGCGTCGCCAGCGTCTTGATCTCGACGATCTCGCCGGGGTTGATGGCCTCTGGCAGCTTGATGCGCGGCGGCTTCTTCATCATCGCTCCATCCTCAGATCCCGCAGCCGCCGACCTTCACGTCGACCTTGCGCCGCGTCATCAGGATGCGGCCGTCGCTCAGCTCGGCGATGGCGACGACGTCCTGCGTCTTGGCGAGGCGCATGCGGCTGGTCACGCGCGCCTTGCCCGACAACAGCGTGAAGCGGAAGGTGGCCACGGCGGCGCGGGGGTTGGCGGTCGATAGAAGGTGCACCGCCTCGACGTAGCTCTCCGGCGTCATGGAGCTGTCTACCGCCAGCGCCACTGGCACGTAGTCGCCGTTGTCGACGCTCTCCGGCAGATCGAGCATCAGGCCGGCCTCTTGTGGGGTCGCTTTGCCAAGCAAAGCCTCGAGTGAGGCCTTGAACTCGGCGCTTTCCTCGGCCGCCGCCTCGGCGCGTACGCCATCGAGGAGTACCATGAGCGCCGCGGCCGCGCTGGCGTGAAGCAGAAAAGTTCGTCGGTCGAGCATCTTACGTTTATCGTCCCGCGGCGCCATGCATATCGACAACGGGTATGTTGCCGGGGCTTCCCGGCCCGGCATACGATATCGGTAACGACGGGCCGGGAACAAGGCACCACGACATGATCGATCGCAGGGAGTTCGGGCGGCTGTTCGGAGGAGCGGCGCTGGCAGCGGCAAGTCCGGCGCTCATCGGTGCTCCAGCGCTCGCCAAGGGAGGGGCCAGGGTCGTCATCGTCGGCGGCGGGGCTGGGGGTGGCACCGTTGCCCGCATCCTCAAGACCGAGGAACCGCAACTCGACGTCACCGTCATCGAGCAGCGGCCCATCTACACGTCCTGCTTCAACTCCAACCACTTCTTCGGCGGGTTCCGCACCTTCGCCTCGCTGCAGCACAGCTACGACGGGCTCAGGAAGCTCGGCATTAACGTCGTAACCGACACGGCCGCGGCAATCGACACCGGCAAGAGAAGCGTCAGCCTGGCCGGCGGCGCGACGCTTCCCTACGACCGGCTCGTGCTCTCGCCCGGCATCGACTTCAAATACGACGCCATCGAAGGCTATTCGGCGGCGGCCGCCGAGATCATGCCGCACGCCTGGAAGGCAGGTCCGCAGACGCTGCTGTTGATGAGGCAGCTCGAGGCCATGGACGACGGCGGGGTCGTGATCATGACCGTGCCGGCTAATCCATACCGCTGCCCACCGGGGCCCTACGAGCGCGCCTGCATGATCGCGCATTTCCTCAAGACGCATAAGCCCAAGTCGAAACTAGTGATCCTCGATGCCAAGCCGACCTTCTCCAAGCAGGGGGCGTTCGAGGAGGCGTTCGAGAGGTACTATGCCGGCATCATCGATCTGAACCTGACCAACGAGATCGACGATTTCCGCGTCGTGCGCGTCGATCCCAAGACGATGGAGGTGCAGACTGCCTCGGGTACGAAGCTGAAGGGCGCGGTCGTCAACGTCATCCCGGTGCAAACGGCGGGCAACATCGCCATCCAGGCCGGCTGCGCCGACCCCGGCGGCTGGTGTCCGATCAGGCCGGAGAACTTCTCCTCCGCCAAGGTCGATGGCATCTACGTCATCGGCGATGCCGCCATCGCCGTCGAGATGCCGAAGTCGGCGTACACCGCCAACAGCCACGGCAAGGTCGTCGCCGCCGATATCCTCGCCGCGCTGGCCGGCGGCGAGCCGGCTGTCGCGCGCTACCGCAACACCTGCTGGTCGCTGCTCGCCGCGGATGATTCGATCAAGATCGGCGCCGACTACACGCCGGGCGAAAAGGACGGCAAGCCGATCCTGGTTCCGAACGGGCCGTTCGTGTCGCAGAAGGGGGAAAGCGCCGAGGTGCGGCGGAAGAATTACGCCGAGGGCCTCGCTTGGTACCACGCCATCATCGCCGATGCCCTCAACGACAACACCGCTCTGTCTCACAAGGGCTGATGCGCAAGGGCGCCAGCGGCGCCCGGGCTATGCCGGCACGAGCAGGGCAGCACCGGCGAGGAGCAGCAGCGCCGCCGACGGGTTCGCCAGGTTGGCGCCGAAGGGGGCGAGCTTTTCGAGCAGGACCAGCACCGCGAGCCCCGCAATCCACACGAGATTCATGATGCCGGCGGCAAACAGCAGTAGCATCAGCGCCCAGCAGCAGCCGAGACAGTAAGCGCCATGCAGGACCCCCAGACGGAACGCACCGCTGCGTCCGCGGCGCCAGTGCCGCGACAAGAATTCTGCGGGCGAGCGACATTGCGCTAGGCAGGCCATCTTGAGCGGTGATAGCTGGTAGAGGCCGGCGGCAATCAGCAGCCCCGCCGTGAGCCAACGCTCCGTCGACCACATCATCATGCCGTCGATGAGTCCCGATCGCTCGAGGGCGAACTGCAGGGCCGTGGCGAGGGCACTGAAGCCGAGCCACGCAACGAGGTAGCCTGCGCCGAAATCGGCGGTGGGGACTAACGCGCCTTCGTCCATGCTGTTTCCGTGGCGGACGACGCGGGCGTACAGCAGGATCGTGGGCGCCGCACTCGGAACCATCATGGCGATCATCATCACCCACCACATGGCGAGCATGGTGAGCCAGTACGCAGGCGACCAATCCCCTTGCATCATCAACGCCGGGCGCGGGGGTGGAAACTGCCACGTCGTCATGGCGAGGGTGCTCATGCCGGTGCCAGAGCCGACAAGCACCCAGAGCCACGCGAGGCCCGTCAAGACGGCGAGCGCGCCCCAGATGATGGCCCGCTCGCGCCGCAGTAGCAATTCAAGCGCGCGCTCGGCCATACCTCAGCGCACCATACCGGTGTGGCAGAGATGGATGTGCGCGAACTGTCCGTAGGTATCGGCGAGCTCGTAGCTGACCGGACCCTGCGTCGTCGACCAGCCGCGCCCGATCTCTGCAGCGGCGAACTCGAAGCCATTGGGCTGCTCGATGCGCACCCGGTGCTCGGCCCCGGTGATGGGGTTCACGATGGGCGCCCCGCGCATCTCGAGGACGCCGTCGATGCGGGCGCGCGCCGTGCGTGCCTCGATGTCGAGCTCTAAATCGATGTCGGCGATGATCGGCTCGTGCAGCGTATCGCAAGTGGAGGCGAAGATCTGGAACACCGTCGCCCCAGGCTCGGTGTCCTCGCCGCGCAGGATGCGTCGCAACGCTTCGTGCTGCTCAGCCGTGGCGCGCTTATCGATGACGTGCACGCCCTCACCTTTGCCTTCGTGAATGGGTCCGGGCCAGCGGAAGATGCCCGCTGCCTTGAGGCCGTCGAGCCGGGTCGTTCCGTGATGACCCTTCTCGATGTCGAACACCGCAAGCCCGCGGCAGTCTCCATGCGTGGGAAGCGCGTTGAACTGGCAGGGACAGCCATAGGCGCAGTTGCAGTTGCCGAACTCGCGGCCTTTGATCTCCCAAGGTGTCATGAGGTCCTCCTTTGCGCGCGAGCTTCTACGCCAGTCGTTGGCGCTTCCGCCGAATATGCGCCCGTACGGCAGCGATGCAAGCCGCTCGGAAAGTTGCGGTCGGTGAAGCGGCCACCAGGGAGCGACCTGCTGCACGGGCCGCTGGCGGCATAGGGCAAGGTAGTCGGCGAGCACGGCGCTGCCCCAGCACCGCGCCGTTGATCGAGTTGCCACTTTCCCAGCCGAAGATGCGGGGGCTGGTCGGGCAGCCTGCGCATGAAGATCAGATCGAGATCGACCCACACGCCCAGTCTTTGTTCCAGCCCCCGATGCGGAAGTGATCGCTAAAGTGGTCGGGCTTCTTCTGCTGCAAAGGACCGAGAGAAGCGTCGTAAAGCACTTCGCGCGCATCCTCGATGCGGGCATCGAGGCGCTGTTGCCTCAACTGCGCGGGCTCATAGGAGCAGATTGTCAGATCGTGGCCCCGTAGCAAGCTCCATCTACGTGACCGGCGCCGACCAATAAGCGAAGACTCGCACCCCACCCCGTGAAAGAAGCCGGAACTCCGTACGTCAGTCGATACGCAGAGGGCTGGGGGGTTCGCAAGCTGAAATATGCAACGCCACGTGGCGATTGCCGTGCCGCAACAGAAACGCCGGTCACAGCCAATATGCTCTGACCGGCGCTCCATGCTTAACGTCGACGGTGGCTACGCGGCCTGGGCGTAGTAGCTCTTCAGCCCGCTCATCACCTTCTGCTTGTCAAATTCGGCGCCCATCTCCAGCATGGCGTCGGCAAAGCGGCTGACGATCTCGGAGATCTGCTCCGGCGACAGCTGATTGAGGATGCCGATGCGGATCTGCACCGGCTCGGACAGCGTGGGCCAGATGCCGAAGCCCTTGGCGCGGGCGCCGGCCACGAGGTCCTTCTCCTTGCCCTTGAGCTTGCCCGGCAGATTGAGCACGACAAGGCTCGTCATATTCGACGTGACGTCGCAGCCCATGGCCTCGACCGCTTGCCTCAGCGCGCGCTCGTGATAGGCGTAGTCGGACGCTTTGCGGCGGCGGCCGTAGCCGAGGATGATGCGCAGCGCCTCGTGGAAAGCGGCCACCGCGTAACACGAATGCGTCTGGTGGTAGACCGCGTTCGGTACGTCCTTGCCGTCGACGATGCCCCAGTGGCGGGCGTCGAGAATCGGGTGATGCACGTACGTGCGGCAGCCCCGCTTCTTGACCATCTCGATGGCCTTGTCGGTGAAGCTGACCGGCGCGTAAGTGAGCGGCAGCGACAGCACGCCCTTCTGCGGGCAGGACGCCCACGCGACGACGCCGGGGTAGTCGTCGATGCTGAAATCGGCGACGCCGAGGCTCGATACGGCATCGACAATGCCCATCACGCCGTGCTTCAGGCAGGCATCAGAGAAGCCCTTCAGGTCATTGATGCGGCCCGAGCCCGTCTCCCAGTGGGCCATGAACGCCCACATGGGCTTCTTCTCGGCCAGCGCCTTATCGACCGTCTCGCCGGTGACCGACTGGCCATGCGGCGTCTCGACGATCGTCACGCTGGCCGGCTTGGGGTTGAGAGAATCGGCAGCCAGTTCCTCGGCCGTCGCCGCCTTCATGCGGATCGTGAGGCTGTCGATGCCCGAGAACGTGCCGTTGGGGAAGGCGACGACCTTGTCGCCCGGCAGGATCAGGGACAGCACGCAGTCGAGGCCGGA
The DNA here is from genome assembly GCF_009026145.1 of Hyphomicrobium sp. Lineage (GTDB taxonomy): Bacteria > Pseudomonadota > Alphaproteobacteria > Rhizobiales > Hyphomicrobiaceae > Hyphomicrobium_A. The sequence goes on along the minus strand of NZ_WBUE01000014.1, from coordinate 32,264 downwards.
GAAGCCCGTGCCGGCGACGCCATAGGTATAGACGTTCTTGGTGCCCCACAGATCGCGCAGCATCTCCTTGGCTTCGAGCATGCCGCGCACGACGTCTTTCTGCATGTGGTCGGCAACGCCCGTCTTGGCGAAGCGCTCGAGCACGCGCGGGTCGGTGTTGCCCGGTCCCGGGCCGGCGGCGAGAGTCTCAGGGATCTCTAGAGTTGGATAAATCTTCATTGCATCCTCCGATTGCTCGCGCGCGGGGTCGTTCGACTTCTGTCCTGGCCGCAAGGCGATTTCCGACGAAAGTAGTAGGGCAGACCCAGCACCGGCGGCAAGGTAAGAAACGTCGCTTGCGGTGCGCCGCAACGTGAGGCCGGGCGTTTCTGCGACGCAACAGCGGCGCGGGGCGTTAAGGTAGTGGAACGGAGGTTGCAGTCGCATCAGGGAGCTGACGATGATCGGAGCCAACTCGATAGGCGTGGGTCGGTGCTACGTGACGCCCAACCGCGAGGTGTGGAAGGTCGTGGAGCTCGACGGCCAGAAGCTCACCTACGTGGCGCGTGGTAAGCTGGCCTTTCCGACGTGGGACGAGGAGTCGCGGCGCCACACGACGCGGGAGACTTTCGCCAGGGACGTCGAGCGGGAGGTTCCCTGCGACTGGCACGCGCCCTGAGCTGCGGCTGGGCGCCCTGATGGTGAAAGGCAAAAGCCTCGCCGCAATCCAAACAGGGAGTTAATCGGCAAGGCGTATCAAGGGTCTGTGAAGGCGATCCTGTTCCCTAGGGAACACCTCTCCACTTGCAGGTCGGCTATGGATGGGGCGCGATAGCGGACGGCTAACTCGTCATGCGCCTCGGACTACGAGCACTGATCGGCATGGCGCTGCTCTGCAGCGGGATGCCGGCTATTGCCGCGCCAGGTGATGACATTGGCGCGGCGGTAAGGATCGTCAACCTCGTCACCGCTGCCTATGAGACCGACGAGCGCCCCCTGGCCATGGGAGACAGAGTGCGCCAGGACGAGCTGATCGTGGTCAGCAGCGACGGCACCGGCGAAATCCGCTTGCGCGACGACACGCAGTTGGCGCTGGGGCCAGGGTCGAGGTTGCTGCTCGACGAGTTTGTCTATAACCCTGACATTTCTGGCGGCGCCATTGTCCTCAATCTCGCGAAGGGCGCCTTCCGCTTCGTCACCGGCATAGCCGCCAAGCCGGCGTACGTCATTCGCACCCCGTCGGCGTCCATCACCGTGCGCGGCACGATCTTCGACGTCTACGTTCAGTCGAGCGGCCTGTCGTGGCTGTTGCTCATCGAAGGCGCCATCGAGGTGTGCAACGAAAGGGGTGAGTGCGGGCTGCACGACGAGCCCGGCAAGCTCATTCGCATCACGCCGGAAGGTGAGGTTGGCAATCCCGTCAAGTGGGCCAGCCTTGAGAAGGACGGCGAGCCGTTCGAGGCGGCGTTCCCGTTCGTCGTCAGTCCGCCGTCGTTCGACAAGGACCCCATATTCACGCCTGAAGACATCGTCGACGGCACCGTTCCCGATGCGCCCACCGATGGCGGCAAGGACGACGACGTCGAGGAAGCCAACGAGGGTGGCGGGACCGCCCCTCCACCGTCGACCACGCCGCCCTCGACGCCACTGCCGCTCAATTGCTGGACCGGCTGGAAAGAGGTTCCCAGGGGCTGGAGCGAGGCAGGCTGGCGGGTGAAGGCGCGCCGGCGCGGTGATCAGGCCGTCTATTGCGCGCACCGCGTGACGCTGCCATCGGACGATCTTGTCGTCCCCACAAAGCCGCGGTGCTCGGGCGGCAACCTGATCCTGCTGAAGACGATGCCGCCGCGCTGGCGCTGCGTCTGCCCGGACGGCACGACGCGCGTGCGCACCGGCAGGAATGCGTACGCGTGCGAAGCCTCTCCGGACAGCCCGCAATCCGATCCGAAGTCCGAATGCCTGGCCAAAGGCTGGAAGTGGACACGCAAGGGCTGCGTCAAGCCGGACAGCCACTGCCCGAAGGGCTACATCGGCACGCCGCCCAATTGCCTGAAGCTGCCGTCGCTGAGCTGCCCGAACGGCTATGTCGGCAAGCCGCCCAAGTGCCGCAAGCTGCTGCCGATCAAGTGCCCGAAGGGGTTCATCGGCAGCCCGCCGAATTGCCGCAAGTTGCCGCCGATCAAGTGCCCGAAGGGCTACACAGGCCGGCCGCCGAACTGCACCAAGGTGACCCTCGACAGCCCGAGCAAGCAGCTGAAGAGCATCAAGAAGCAGCTGCAGAAGCTGAAGGCTCTCAACAAGGACTGAAGCCCGATTAGCGCCGTCAGCCGCCCGGCCTCGTTACCGACTTGCAGGTTCATCTTCCCGTCCGAAAGGGGCTATACTGCCCGCTTTCACGAGCCGGAACCGGCGCCTCGCGCTGTCCGGTCAGGTGCAATTGGCACGCTCGGAAAGCTCGCATTGAGCTTAACGCCAACGCAATGAGCCGCACGTTAGGTTGGCGTCTGAACCGGACGAGGCCAAGGTACGACGGCGGAGGCACAAAGGCATGGTCGAGCTTCTGTTTTGCGTCGCGCTGCTGGCCGGCGTCCTCGCCCTCGGTATGTACAAGGCGCCCCTGTGGGCGTGGGCTGGCGCCCTTGCCATCGCGGCCTTGATCTGGAGCAGCGACGCCGTGCACGGCCAGACGGGGCTGTTCGGCTTCCTGATGTGGCTGTTCGTTGTCGGTTTCGCCGTGCTCGCCATCCCCGCGGTTCGCCGCGCCGGGGTCGCGGCGCCCATCTTCAAGTTCGTCAAGGGCACGTTGCCCAAGGTTTCCGACACCGAGCAGCAGGCGCTGGAGGCCGGCACTGTCGGCTTCGACGCCGAGCTGTTCTCCGGCACGCCGGATTGGGACAAGCTGCGCGCTATCGCCCCCGTCGTCCTGACCCCCGAGGAGCAGGCCTTCCTCGATGGGCCAACCGAGGAGCTATGTCGCCTCATCGACGACTGGCAGGTACGCCATCAGCAGCGAGAGATCCCCGACAAGATCTGGGATTTCGTCAAGTCGCACGGCTTCCTCGGCATGCTCATCTCCAAGGAGCACGGAGGTCTGGGTTTCTCGGCGCAGGCGCAGTCGCTGATCATCGGCAAGATCGCCTCGCGCTCGCCGGACGTCGTGACAATCGTTATGGTGCCGAACTCGTTGGGGCCTGGCGAGCTGATCGAGAAGTACGGCACCGAGCAGCAGAAGCACCACTATCTGCCGCGCCTCGCCAAGGGCGAGGAGATCCCATGCTTTGCACTTACGGGACCGACCTCGGGCTCCGACGCTGCCACCATGCGCGACATCGGCACCGTGATCCACGGCCCCGATGGCAAGCCGGCCATCCGCCTGTCGTGGGACAAGCGTTACATCACGCTGGGCCCTCGGGCTACGCTGCTCGGCCTCGCCTTCCGCCTGTTCGATCCGGACAACATCCTCGGCAAAGGGGAAAATCTCGGCATCACCGTCGCCATGATCCCCACCGTGCATGCGGGCGTGCAGATCGGGCGGCGGCATCTGCCGGCCGGCAATGCGTTCCCCAATGGTCCCAACTGGGGGCGCGACGTTGTCATCCCGATGGATTGGATCATCGGCGGCGAAGCCATGGCCGGGCAGGGCTGGCGCATGCTCATGGAGTGCCTCGCGGCGGGACGCGCCATTTCGCTACCCTCGTCGGCCACGGCCGGCGCCAAGGCCATGCTGCGCTTCACCACCGCCTACGCGCGCATCCGCCGCCAGTTCGGCCTGCCCATTGCGCGCATGGAAGGCATCGAGGAGCCATTGGCGCGCATGATCGAGACGGCCTATGCCAGCGAAGCGGCGCGCGCCGTCACCGCCGCCATGGTGTCGCGCGGCGAGCGCCCGTCGGTCATCTCGGCGTTGATGAAATACCAGACGACCGAGCGCATGCGCCGCGCCGTCAACGACGCCTTCGACATTCACGGTGGCCGCGCCATCTGCGATGGCCCGACGAACTACCTGCAGTCCGCCTACCAGATGGTCCCCGTGGGCATCACCGTCGAAGGGGCCAACATCCTGACGCGCACCCTCATCACCTTCGCGCAGGGCGCCCTACGCTCGCACCCTTACCTCTACCGCGAGGTGCAGGCGGCGCAGGACCCTGATCAGGAGCGCGGCCTCGATGCTTTCGACCGCGCGCTCGGCGACCACGTCGCTTTCTCCTTCTCCAATGCCTGCGGCGCCTTCTTCCACAATGTCACCGGCGGGCTGTTCGCGCCTGCACCCGAGAAGTCCTTCGACACGGCCAATTGGTACCGTCAACTGGCGCGCTGCTCGCGCAGCTTCGCCTTCGTCGCCGACCTCACAGTCGGCGCGCTCGGCGGCAGCCTGAAGACGAAGCAGAAGCTCTCCGGGCGGCTCGCCGACGCGCTCGCCGAGCTCTACATCCTGGGCTGCGTGCTGAAGCGCTACGAAGACGACGGACGCCTTTCCAGTGATCGCACGTTCGTCGATCTCGCCGCCCAAAATGGTCTCTACCGCTTTCAGGAAGCGCTGCGCGGCGTCGTCGACAACTTCCCGGTCGCACCGGCGCGCTGGGCGATGCGTATCGTCGCCTTCCCGCTCGGCAACCCCTATCGCCCGGCGTCTGACGCGCTCGGCCATCGTGCCGTCAAGCTGGCGCTCGACGCGCCCGAAGTGCGCGACCGCCTGACACGCTACATCTACGTCTCCAACGACCCCGACGACCCGACTGGCCTACTCGAGGTGACACTGAAGAAGACCGTCGCCGCCGAGGAAGCTGAGAAGAAGCTTGAACGCGCCATCCGCGCGGGCACAATCCGCCGTTATCACAGCAACGACTGGATCGGCGAAGCGATCGACAAGGGCGTCGTGACCGAGAGCGAAGGCCAGCAATTGCGCGAGCTGGAAGCGCTCACCGCGCGTGTCATCGCCGTCGATCATTTCGATCCGGACTCGCTCAAGCCCAACTATCGGACGAGCGCGCTGGGGCATAATTCGCGCGGCGTCGAAAGCGCCGCCGCAGAGTAGGATTGATCGCAAGGCTGCACCGCGCCTCCCGCAGGCGTTGCGTAAGCTGCGTGAGAGGAGTTGCGATGTTCAAGGCCGTATCTCGTCCGTTGCCCAACCTCAAGGATTGGCGCTTCTTTATCGATCAGTGGGGCATCGCCTGGGCCGAGTTCGACCGCGAGGGCGAGAGCCAGAACTCGCTCGGCCGCCGTCCGCTGGAGGAATTGGCTGAGATCGTCGCCGAGGTCGAGAAGGGGGCGCGGGATAAGTCCATCCGCGGGCTCGTCATCACCTCGGCGAAAGAGCGCGGCTTCGTCGTCGGCGCCGACATCCGCGAGTTCGCCGGCCTCACCACCGAGAGCGACGTCATCGAAATCCTGCGCCCGGTGACCGCGCTGTTCGACCGCATCGAGCGCCTGCCCGTACCGGTCGTGTGTGCCATCAACGGCTTCTGTCTCGGCGGTGGCCTCGAGCTGGCGCTGGCCTGCCACTACCGCATCGCCACGCGCGACCCGAGCACCAAGCTCGGCTTCCCCGAGGTGAAGCTCGGCATCTTCCCTGGCTTCAACGGCACGGCGCGGTCGATCCGCCAGGCCGGCGCGCCGGCCGCCATGCAGGCGATGCTCACCGGCAAGATGCTGTCGGCTTCGGCGGCGCGCGGCAGCGGCCTCCTCGATCAACTCGTCGACAGCCGCGGCGCACTGCCCTGGGCGGCGCGCAAGGCTGTTCTGCGTAACCGCAAGTCCAAGCCGGCGAGCTTCGCCAAGCAGCTCCTGACCAAGTGGCCGGCGCGCGATCTCCTCGCCAAGCGCATGCGCGCCGAGGTCGCCAAGAAGGCGCGCGAGGACCACTACCCGGCGCCCTACCGTCTGATCGACCTGTTCGAGCGCTACGGCGGCAACGACGAGGCGATGAAGGCGGCCGAGACGCGCGCCTTCGCGCCGCTGATGGTGTCGGACCAGTCGCGCAACCTGCGCCGCGTGTTCTGGCTGTCGGAGCTGCTCAAAGGCCAGGCGCCGAAGAAGCTCAACTGGCGTCCTTCCCGCATCCACGTCATTGGCGCCGGCACCATGGGCGCCGACATCGCTGGTTGGTGCGTCGCCCGCGGCATGGAGGTGACGCTGCAGGACGTATCGGCGGATCAGATCGCCAAGGGCATCGCCGCGCAAGGCAAGCTGTTCGCGCGCAAGTTCAAGACCAAGGCGCAGCGCGACGCGGCCAAGGCGCGGCTCATCGCCGATCCGAGCGGAGAAGGGATCCCGCGCGCCGACGTCGTCATCGAGGCGATTGTCGAGAAGCTCGACGTTAAGCAGAAGGTGCTGGGCGAGGTCGAGGGCAAGATGAAGCCCGGCGCCGTGCTCGCCACCAACACCTCCTCGCTCTTGATCGAGGATATCGCCTCGGGCCTGCCAGATCCCGGGCGGCTCATCGGCCTGCACTTCTTCAATCCGGTGGCGTTGATGCCGCTGGTCGAGGTGGTGCGTGGGGCGCAGACGCGCGAGGATGACGTCAAGCGCGGGGCAGCCTTCGTCGCCGCTATAGACAAGTTCCCGCTCATCACCAAGAGCGTGCCGGGCTTCCTCGTCAACCGCGTGCTAACGCCCTACATGTTCGGCGCCATGCTGCGCCTGGAGCATGGGGAGGACAAGGAGCGCATCGACGAGGCGGCGCGCAGCTTCGGCATGCCGATGGGTCCCATCGAGCTCGCCGACACCGTCGGGCTCGACGTCTGCGCGCACGTCGCGCACATCCTCAAATATTCATCGGAGGGCTCCAAGCTCGATCGCCTCGTGGCCGAAGGCAAGCTCGGCAAGAAGACGGGCGAGGGCTTCTACGTGTGGAAGGACGGCAAGCCGGAGAAGACGGGCCGCACCTTCGACAAGGCTGAGATGGAGAAGCTCGGCCGCGACCTCGTCGAGCCGCTGATCGCCGAGGCGCAGAAGTGCGTCGACGCAGGAATCGTCGAGAACGCCGACCTCGTCGATGCCGGCGTGATCTTCGGGACCGGCTTTGCGCCGTTCCGCGGCGGACCGTTGCACTACAAGGCGGCGCAGGCGCCGAAGCCGGCCGCCCAGGCCGCCGCCGCAGAGTAACAGCGAAGGAAAAGGCAGCTCGAGATGCAACGTTTCCTGAGACGCGTGGCGGTGATCGGCGGGGCGCGCATTCCCTTCTGCCGCTCCAATAGTTTCTATGCCGACCTCTCCAACCTCGACCTCATGACCGGCGCGCTGAATGCGCTGATCGACCGCTACAACCTCAAGGGCCAGCACATCGACGAGGTGGTCGGCGGCGCCGTCATCACCCATTCGAAGGATTTCAACCTGACGCGCGAGGCGGTGCTCGGCACGCGCCTCAAGCCCTCGACGCCCGGCATCACCATGATGCAGGCGTGCGGCACCAGCCTGCAGGGTGGCATTGGCAGCGCAGCCAAGATCGCCACCGGTGAGATCGAGTGCGCCATCGCCGTCGGCTCCGATACCACGTCGGATGCGCCCATCGTCGTGTCGAAGAAGCTGGCGCAGCGCCTCACCAAGGCGGCGCAGCAGAAGACCTTCATGGACAAGCTGAAGGTGTTCAAGGGCTTCGCACCAGGTGAGTTGGTGCCGGCGGCGCCTGCCAACGCCGAGCCGCGCACTGGGCTGTCGATGGGCGAGCACGCCGAGCTCATGGCGCAGGAGTGGGGCATCACGCGCGCCGAGCAGGATGCCTTTGCGCTCGAGAGCCACCGCAAGACGGCCGAGGCCTACCGCTCCGGCTATATGGACGATCTCGTCACGCCCTTCGCCGGCGTCTATCGCGACAACAACATCCGCCTCGACGCGACCCCCGAAAAGCTGGCGACGCTCAAGACCGCCTTCGAGAAGGGCGAGCGCGGCACGCTGACCGCCGCCAACTCGACGCCGCTCACCGATGGCGCCGCCGCGGTGCTGCTCGCCTCCGAGGACTGGGCGAAGAAGCACGGGCTGCCCGTGCAGGCCTACCTCTCCTACTCGCAGACCGCGGCCAACGACTTCGTCGGCGGCGATGGCTTGCTCATGGCGCCGACCATCGCCGTCTCGAAGATGCTTGAGCGTGCCGGCCTCAAGCTGCAGGACTTCGACTTCTACGAGATCCACGAAGCGTTCGCCGCCCAGGTGCTGGCCACGCTGAAAGCTTGGGAGGACCCGGTCTACTGCAAGGAGGTGCTCGGCCGCGCCGAGCCGCTCGGTTCCATCGATCGCGCCAAGCTCAACGTGCGCGGCTCCTCCATCGCCATGGGGCATCCGTTCGCGGCGACCGGCGCGCGCATCGTCGGCAACCTCGCCAAGCTGTTGTCCCAGCAGCACGGGCGCGGGCTTATCTCCATCTGCACCGCCGGCGGCATGGGCGTCGCCGCCATCATGGAATCGAAGGACGCCGCCGAGCTCCACCAGGCCGCCTGAGCCGGTACTGCTGTCATCCTCGGCCTTGTGCCGAGGACCCACGGCTCAGGAAATGATGTGCTTAGTGGCTTGGTGCTGCGCGCCCAATGCGGTCCCTCACGTCAAATGCATCGGATTGATCCTCGGGACAAGCCCGAGGATGACAAGTGGGGAGGGCTCCCCGATTGGCACAGCCACTCGACAGCGGCGGGAAGGTGTGCGAGGCACGCCCGGCAACTATCGGCAAAGCGGGGCGCGCATCCATATGGGCAAGAGCAAGAGCGACAGGGCGGCGCGGCAACTCGAGGCCGCACGCGCGCTGGCGCGTGAGCTCGCCGACAAGCTCGACCTCAACGCCTCGTTGCGCCTGTGGGACGGCTCCGTTACGCCGCTTGGCAAGAACGTCACCGGCCCGTTCGAGATCGCCATCGCCGACGCCGGTGTCATCGGCTCGCTGTTGCGCTGGCCGACGCTCGACAACTTCATCCGCCACTACGTCGACAAGGGCCTCGACTTCTCCGGCGGCACGCTGATCGACATCGGCGCTCAGCTCAACAAGGGCGGCCGCTCGGTGAAGCTCAAAGGGCGCGACGCCTTGAGGCTCGCGCGCCAGCTCTCGCCGTTCCTCTTCGCTCGCTCCGTCGACGCCGCCGACGACCAGGGCTTTGCCGGCGAGATCTCCGGGCGCCGGCGCAAGACCGCCGACAACAAGGATTACATCCAGTTCCACTACGACCTGTCGAACGACTTCTATGCTCTCTTCCTCGACCCGGAGATGGTCTACTCCTGCGCCTATTACACGGACTGGAGCAACGACATCGCGCAGGCGCAAGCCGACAAGCTGGAGATGATCTGCCGCAAGCTGCGGCTGAAGCCGGGCGATCGTTTCCTCGACATCGGGTGCGGCTGGGGCGGCCTCATCTGCCACGCGGCCAAGAGCTACGGCGTCACTGCCCACGGCATTACCCTGTCGGAGGAGCAGCTCGCCTTCGCCAGGGACAAGATCAAGCGCCTCGGCCTCGAGGACAAGGTGAAGGTCGAGCTCAAGGATTATTCGATGATGACCGGGGAGTTCGACAAGATCGCATCCATCGGCATGTACGAGCACATCGGACTCAAGAACATCCCCGGGTACATGTCGAAGATGAACCAGCTCTTGAACCAGGACGGGCTGTTCCTCAACCACGCCATTTCCCGGCGCGCGCCCAAGCAGGGCTGGTTCAAGCGCCGCCTGCGCCCCGAGCAGCGCGCCATCGCCAAGTACATCTTCCCTGGCGGCGAGCTCGATGACATCGGCCATTCGCTCTTCGCCATGGAGCGCGCCGGCTTCGAGGTGCAGGACGTCGAAGCGTGGCGCCTGCACTACGCGCGCACCTGCAAGCTGTGGTGCGAGCGGCTGACGGCGCGGCGTGAGGAGGCTATTCGCTACGTCGGCGAAGAGAAGTACCGCATCTGGGTGGCCTATCTCGCCGGCGTCTCGCTGGCCTTCTCGCGCGGCACCCTGCGCATCTTCCAGACGCTCGTCTCCAAAACGGCGAAGCGCCCGCCGGCGCTGCCGCCCACGCGCGCCGACCTCTACCGCTAGGGCGTCACCCGTCACCTGGCTGGCGCGTTTGCAGCGCGCCCAGCCGACCCCTCCCGTCACGGCGAAGCGTCATGGCGTAGCCATGCTTCGCATGAACCCCGCATGGACGGGAGAGGTTTGGTTGCACTCCAGTTCCGGGATCTAACCTCTCCCAATGGGAGAGGTCGACGCGAGTGCGCGAGCATGAGCGGCGGGTGAGGGTTACAGCCCGAGCCCGAGGATGACAGTGAAGGCGCTCAGAGGTTGCCCTTGGCGGCTTCCTCGGCTTTCAGCTCCTTTTTCGACAGCTTGCCGATCATCGTTTTGGGCAGCTCGTCGCGGAACTCGATCGCCGACGGCATCTCGATCTTGGAGATGCGCGGCTCAAGGTGGATGAACATCTCCTCCACCGTAACGCTGACGCCAGGCTTTAGGCGAACAAATGCCTTCGGCGCCTCGCCCCGCTTCTTGTCCTTGATGCCGATCACCGTCACCTCTGCCACCGCCGGGTGCTCGTAGATCGCTTCCTCGATGCGCCGCGGATAAACGTTGAAGCCGGAGGAGATGATGAGGTCCTTGATGCGGTCCTCGATGTAGAAGTAGCCGTGCTCGTCCATGCGCGCGACGTCGCCCGTGCGCAGGAACTCGCCGACCGTCTGCTCGGCCGTCTCCTGCGGGCGCTTGTAGTAGCCGCTCATCACCTGCGGGCCCTTGACGCAAATCTCGCCCTTCTCGCCCAACGCCACCTCCTTGGTTGGGTCGGCGAGATCGCGCAGCGAGATTACCGTGCCGACGAGCGGCATGCCGATCGAGCCGATCTTCACCGGACCTTCCAGCGGATTGAAGGTGACGACGGGGGAAGTCTCCGACAGGCCGTAGCCTTCCACCACCTTGGAGCCGGTGATGGCCTCGAAGCGCTGCTTCACCTCGATGGGGAGCGCCGCACCGCCCGACAGGCAGAACTTCAGCGAGGAGAGGTCAAAGCTGTCGATCTTCGGGTGATTCATGATGGCGTTGAACAGCGTCGGCACGCCCGGCATGATCGTTGGCTTGGTCTTGTCGATCAGCTTCAGCGCGTCGCCGAGCGCGAACCGCGGCATGATGATGATCTCGGCCGCGTGCGCGATGCCAAGGTTCATCACCACGGTCAGGGCGAAGACATGAAAGAACGGCAGCACGCCGAACACGCGCTCGACGCCATCCTGAACGTCGGGGGCGGCGGCCGCAACCTGCTGCACGTTCACGTAGACGTTGGCATGAGTGAGCATGGCGCCCTTGGGCGTGCCCGTGGTGCCGCCCGTGTACTGCAGCACGGCGACGTCCTTCAACGGATCGATGGGCACCGGCTCGGGGCGTCCAGCGCCGGCCATCACCTCGGCCTCGAGAACGATCTTCTCGCGCTGCGGCGAGGCGAGGGGGCGCGCGAGCTCCTTGGAGCGGAACAGCCTGAACAGCGCCGCCTTGGTGACGGGCAGCAGCGCGGGGAACGAGGCGACGATGGCGCGCTTCAGGCAGTTCGCCTCGAGCAGGGCCTCGACCTTGTCGAACAGCACCTTCAAGTCGAGCGTGACCATCAGCTCGGTGTCGCTGTCCTTCACCTGCTGGCTGAGCTCGGCCACCGTATAAAGCGGGTTGAAATTGACAACCGTGCCGCCGGCTTTCAGCACGGCAAAAAAGTAGACGATGAAGGTCGGAGAGTTGGGCAGGAACAAACCGACTTTGGTACCCTTCTTGACGCCGAGCCGCTGCAGCCCGAGCGTGGCCCGCTCGACCTGCTCGCCGATCTCGGCGTAGCTGAGGGTCTTGCCGAGGAAATTGCTGCAGGTCAGTTCGCCGAACCGTTCGACTGCGTCATCGAGCAGCGTATAGAGCGGCGCGACCTTAAGAGGCATATGCCAATCGACGCCGGGCGGGTAGTGATCGAGCCAGGGCATTCTTGGCTGCGACGCGTTGGCCGGAGCCGGAGGGCGGACTGTCGTCGTCATCCTCGAGCGTCTCCCCAGGCGAGGCTCCTATTATAGGGGCGAGCCCCTTGCCGGACCGTTGCCGGGCCCCTGGCGCATATCCTATAACAGGACCTTGAAATCCGCCTTGTTATTGAACACGTTTCCGGGGCGCCGGCCAAGAGCGGGGCGGTTGCAGCGGCGGCCGGCGCAACGGTTGTGAAGAGGTTTTGCTGTACCGTACAAGACAGCAAACGCATGGGAGCCATTCTATGCGTGGTGCCGGCCGATCGTACAGGTCGGCTGGGGCCCTCGCGGCTAGACTTGCTAGGCGTTTAAGGATATGTGACGCCTCAGCTTGTTGTGCTACTGGGCTTGCCCTAGGTAGGAACGAAGTGATACGGGCCCCAGGCTTCAGTGGAGCGGGGGTGGGAGACTGATATGGACGAAGTTGGCACCAAGATCGTCGAGATCCTGAAGAAGCACATGAAGGAGCCGCGCGACGACATCTCGCTGTCGACGCCGCTCACGGATCTCAAGATTGAGTCCCTCGATCTTGCAATGATCGTTTTTGATATTGAAGACACCTTCGGCATCGAGATTCCCTACAACGCGAACGAGGACGTCGAGGACTTCAAGACCGTCGGCTCGGTTGTCGACCGCGTCAAGGAACTGATGGCTAAGGGGCCTGCGGCAGCCGGCGCCAAGGCCTGACAACGAACGGCACCGGGGGGCGCACTCGATGCGCACCTGGGCCGATCTGGCGAGCTCCCTCCGACAAGGCAGTTGCCGGCTCGCACGTTAGCTTATGTCGCGGTGCCGCTGCGCCGCTCACAACCGGCAGGTATTACTAGATGGCAAACGCGAACGGCGCTCGCCGCGTCGTGGTGACAGGGATGGGCGTCATCACGCCGATCGGTCTCAACGTGCCCGACTTCTGGGCCTCGATGAAGGCCGGTAAGTGCGGGGTCAGCGAGCTCGGCGGCTTCCCGCTCGAGGATCTCAAAATCCTCATCGCCGCGCAGATCAAGGATTTCGATCCCAAGCAGCGGCTGAAGCATTTCCAGCGCGACAAGCTCGTGATGCACGCCGATCGCTACTCCTGGTTTGCCGCCGCGGCGGCCGACGAGGCGGTGAAGCAGTCGGGCCTCGAGTTTCCGATCGCCAACCCCTACCGCGCCGCCTGTATCGTCGGCTCCGGGGCCGGCGGTCTCGTCACCTACGAGCAGTCCTATCGTGCCCTGTTCCTCGAGGGCAAGCGCGCCACGCACCCACTGACCCTTTTGCGCATCATCGGCTCCTCGGCCAGCGCCCACGTCGGCATCGAGTTCGGCATCAAGGGACCGACCTTCGCCACCTGCAGCGCCTGCTCGACGGCGACGCACGCCATTGGCATCGCGCGTGATTACATCCGCAACAATATGGTCGATGTGGCCATCGCGGGCGCGTCGGAGTCGGTCATCAACTACGGGACAATGAAGGCCTGGCAGGCGCTGCACGTCTTGTCTCCGGAGGGCTGCTTCCCGTTCGCCAAGAGACGCAACGGCACGGTGCTCGCCGAGGGAGCCGGCATTCTGGTGATGGAGTCGCTAGAACACGCGCAGGCGCGCGGGGCCAAGATTCTCGCCGAGATCGTCGGCTACGGCATGTCCTCGGATGCCAAGGACATGGTCAACCCCGACATCGAGGGACCGAACGAGGCGATGCGGGCGGCTCTCAAGGACGCGCAGCTTTCGCCGTCCGACGTCCAGTACCTCAATGCTCATGGTACGGCGACGACGATCAACGACGCCAACGAGACCCGGGCGATCAAAACGGTGTTCGGCAACCACGCCAAGAACCTCGCCATCTCATCGACGAAGTCGATGCACGGCCACCCGCTGGGCGCCGGCGGCGGCATCGAGGCAGCGGCCTGCATCAACGCCATAAACGAGAGCTGGGTGCCACCGACCATCGGCCTCGACGAGCCCGATCCGGAGTGCGATCTCGACTACGTCCCGAACGTCGGCCGCAAGCTCGATGTCACCTATGCGATGTCGAACTCCTTCGCCTTCGGCGGCCTCAACGCGGTGCTGATCTTCGGTCCCGCGCCGGCCTAAAAGCCACACGCCTTCAAGCACCATGCGCGCCACGCCCGTCCAGGCGTGGCGCAATTGCATACGATCCAGTCTTGCATCCGAGCCAGCGCAGGTGCCCGTCGCTCCCACATTTTCGAGCCAAGCGAACGGGATAGAGCGCGCCCACGCGCACCCCCGCCGCCCAAATTTGCCTCTGCAACAGGGTGTGGCAGCAGCGGCCCGCCTCCCGGGGTATTGCTGCCGCCTCGTCTCAATGAGAGAGTGGCGGCAACGGCGGCGCGAGACTGACCGGCTTGGGAGGCGCATGATGCGCGAGATTGTGATCCGTGCTGGCAAGGTGGCCATTCGCGCTCGGCTATTGGAGACGCCGACCGCCGAACGGATCTGGGCGGCCCTGCCGATCCACGCCGAAGCGAAGATGTGGGGGCGCGAGGTCTACTTCAATGCGCCCGTGAGCTCCGATCCCGAGCCCGGGGCCCGCGACGTGATCAACGCCGGCGAGATCGCCTTCTGGCCGGATGGCGACGCCATTGCCATCGGCTTCGGCCCGACGCCGGTGTCACGCCGCGGCGAAATTCGCATGGCGAGCCCGTGCAATATCTGGGCGATGGCGCTCGACGACGTCAGCCGCCTGAAGTCGGTGCATGCCGGCGAGGGCATCTCCATCGTGGATGCCAACGGCCACGACGCCTGAGCCCCAGTTGGCGAATGCAGCGTTGTCAGCGGCTCAGGCACGCGGGACTGAACACTGACCCACTCTCTACCTGGTGCGGCAGGCCAAGGGCGCGCGCAAGCACAATGGGGGTCGGTGCAAGCGCCGCGCCGTGCGTCAGAAGCCTTGGATCCAAATTCCAACTGGCGACGTTCTTGCATCTTTCTTGAAAATGCATATCCGAAAAGGGAGGCAATGCAGATGGATCTGCTGTTACAGCTTCTCGTCGGGGTCGCGGCGGCGTGGATCACGCCGGATCCGGTGCCGCAGCAAGGCCATCCTTCAGGCTACGAGAAGCACTGTACTGACGAGCGCTGCCGGTTACAGCTCGCGCGCTGACTGCGCGTGGCGGTGCTGAGGGCTCGCGCGGAACCTTGCGCACGGCGCGCCGTTCCACTCGCGCCGCTGCGTGCAGCCAGCCGAGGTGTCCTATGGAAAGTCCACGCGCATTCTCACACCCTGCCGCAGCGGCCTTGGTGCTGCTTCTGGCGCTGTTCCTTCTGGCCCCGGGCGGTCCGGTTCCCCACGCCGAGGAGGTCAAGCTCGATGCGCCCTACTACCCGACGCCGCAAGCCATCGTCGACAAGATGCTCGACATCGCCGAGGTAAAAGAAGGCGACTACGTCATCGATCTCGGCTCCGGCGACGGGCGCATTCCGATCACGGCAGCGAAGCGCTATGGCACGAAGGGAATGGGCGTCGATATCAATCCCGTGCGCGTGCAAGAGGCCAAAGCCAACGCCGTCAATGCTAGGGTTCAGGACAAGGTCGAGTTCAAGCAGCAGAACCTGTTCGAGACCGACATCAGCAAAGCTACCGTGCTGACGCTGTATCTCATGCCACGCGTCAACATGGAGCTGCGCCCGCGCATCCTCGCCGAGCTGAAGCCCGGTACGCGCGTCGTCTCGCACGCTTTCGACATGGGCGACTGGAAGCCCGACAGGAAGGTCATCGTGGAGGGCCGCACGATCTACATGTGGGTCGTCCCCGAGAAGAGCCAGCGGCAGTCGAACAAAGGCGGCTGATGCAGTCTGCAGGAGCGGCGAAGTGAGCGATCGGCCCAGTCCTAGTTCCAATCAGCTTCCACTGCTCGGCGTGACGCAGGCGAGCGCGATGCTGATCGGCATCGTGGTCGGTATCGGCATATTCAAGACCCCGCCCGTCGTCGCCGCCAACGTTGACAGCGCGCTGGCGTTTATAGGGCTATGGGCGGCCGGTGGCCTGCTGACGCTGGTCGGCGCTCTCTGTTATGCGGAGCTCGGCACGTCGCGTCCCCATGCGGGCGGCGAGTACCACTACCTGAAAGAAGCCTATGGGGATGGTCTAAGTTTCCTGTTTGCATGGGGGCGCATGACCGTGATCCAGACGGGCGCCATCGCCGCTGTCGCCTTCGCCTATGGCGACTACGCCGCGGCCGTCGTTCCGTTCGGCTCGTCGGGCGCCGCCCTGCACGCAGCGGCGGCCATTCTCGTGCTCTCCGCCCTGCAGCTCGCCGGCACGACATCGAGCGGGAAATTGCAGCTAGCGCTGACCGTGGCAGGGGTGACGGCGATCCTCATCGTGGCCATCGCCGGCTTTATGGCGGCGCCCGATCTGGGGCCGCAAGGCCACGCCAATGTCACGAGCGACAGCGGTGCCGCTGGACTGGCACTGGTGTTCATACTTCTCACCTACGGCGGCTGGAACGAGGCAGCATATTTGTCGGGCGAGATACGCGATGTCCGGCGCAACATGGTGCGCGTGCTGCTCATCGGCACGGGCATCGTGACGGCGCTCTATCTGCTCATCAACGTCGCCCTGGTGCTGAGCGTTGGGCTTGACGGGTTGCGGCAGGAGAAGCTCGTCACCGAGCCCGTCGAGAAGGTGCTCGGTACGGGAGGCGTGCTCGCCGTGGCTCTGATTGTTTGCGTTGCCGCGCTGAGCACGCTGAACGGGACGATCTTCACAGGGGCGCGTTCGATGTTTGCGCTGGGGCGCAGCTACCCACTGTTTGGCCGGCTCGGCGACAGAAACGCTGGCAACGGCGCACCCTCGACCGCCATCGTGCTGCAGGCAGCCATTGCGCTGAGCCTCGTAGCCTTCGGCGCCACCACGCGCGACGGCTTCACCGCCATGGTCGAATACACGGCGCCGGTCTTCTGGATGTTCATGGCGCTGATCGGCTTGTCTTTAATCGTCTTCCGTTGGCGCGAGCCCCAGCGGGATCTTCCGTTTCCTGTACCGCTCTATCCGCTTACCCCGATCGTGTTTTGCGCCACCGCGCTCTACCTGGTGCACGCCAGCATCGCTTACACGGGCGTCGGGGCGCTGGCGGGCCTCGCCATACTGGCGAGCGGGGTTCCCGTCTATCTGCTCGCGCGCCGAAGCGAGATCTCGGCTCAGGCGGCGGCAGGCGGCCTCAGCGCGGCCGGCCGAGCGAGCGGGGAAGTGGTGGGCCCGCCAGGATTCGAACCTGGAACCAGACGGTTATGAGCCGCCAGCTCTAACCATTGAGCTACGGGCCCGCACCCCGCGAGACTCAGCGCGTAGCGGGCAGGGGGCCCCTCATACCAGACTTAGTGCTGTCGCTGAAACCCACTGATTTCGCCGCGAATCCTCCGCGAAGCGCGGCTATATGTTGGTGCCAGCAGCAACCTCCTCAAGGTAGAAGAATGCGCTCCCTCAGAAAATATGTACGCCCCGCCATCGTGGGGCTCGCCCTCATCGGCGCCATCCCGGCGCATGCCGAGGAGGATAAGCCGCGCCGCACCATCACCGTCACGGCCAGCGGCAGCGTGACGGTCGAGCCCGATCAGGCGCGCATCACCTCGGGCGTAATGGCCGACGGCTCAACCGCGCGCGAGGCGCTGTCGAAGAACACCGAGGCGATGCAGAAGGTGATCGCCGAGATGAAGGCGTCCGGCATCGACGCCAAGGACATCCAGACCGCCTCGTTCCGCGTCGAGCCGCGCTACACCCGCCCCGTCGAGGGGCAGGCGGCGAAGATCGACGGCTATAGCGTCACCAACGAGGTGCAGGTGCTGGTGCGCGATCTCGACAAGCTGGGCGACATTCTCGACCGGCTGGTCACCGCCGGCGCCAACCAGACCGCGGGACTGAACTTCGAGGTCAGCAAGGCCGAGATGCTGCTCGATGAGGCGCGCAAGGAGGCAGTAGTGAACGCGCGCCGTCGCGCCGAGCTTTACGCGGCGGCGGCCGGGGCCGAGGTCGGCGAGGTGCTGACGATCACGGAGGGCGAGGCGATGGCGCCCCCGCGCCCAGTCTTTGCGCGGGCGATGAAGGCGGAGGCGGTGCCGATCGAGCGCGGAACGGAGACGCTGGAGGCCAGCGTCACCATAACCTGGGCGCTGCAGTAGTCGTGAAGTAGTGAAGTGGTGAAATGGTGAGTGCTCATGACCTCACGATTTCACCATCTCACCATTTCACTGTCATTCCAGCATGACGATCTCGACCTTGTCGGCGAGCCTGACGGCGCCCGGCTGGTTCGGCCAGTCGACGTAGTTGCGCATCTCGCCGGAGGAGCGCAGATGGCGCAGGCGCGCCAGGTCGACCGTCGCCGCCACCCACTGCGCCGCGTTCAGCTCACCCTGCGCCAGGACGCCGGTGTCCGACACCGTCTGCTCGGCCGGCACGTAGATGCCGGCGGCGCCGGTGTTGCGGTCGACGGCCGGCGACCACAGCGCGTCCCCGACCGTCGGGCTGACGATGGCGGCGATCTGGTTCTCCAGCGCGCGCGCCCGCGACCCGGTGCGCACGCGGTGATAGCCCGAGAGCCGCTCGGTGCACGAGGGCACCAGCAACATCTCGGCACCGGCTTCCGCCATGGCGCGGGCAAGCAGCGGGAACTCGCTGTCGTAGCAGATGGTGACGCCGATCAGTCCCAGCACGGTGTCGAAGACGCGCACTTGGGTGCCGGCCGAGATGCCCCAGTCGGTCTCGAACGGCGTCATGATCAATTTCTCCTGCACGCCGACGCTGCCCTTCGGCGTGACGAGCTGGGCGGCGTTGACGTAGCGGCCTTCGCCCTTGCGCGCCGGGCCGCTGCCAACGAGGATGTGCACGCGGTGCTTGGCCGCCAGCTCCTGGTGGAGGCCAACGCGGTCGACCTCCAGCTCGGCCACCGCCTGCAGCGTCGCGTCGAGATCGCCGTAGACCTTCTCGCCGAGCGCTGCGGCCTGCTCGATCGCCGCATATTCGGGGAATACCAGCACTTCGGCGCCAGTCTGCGCGCCGTCCGCGACCCAACGCGCGATCTTGTCCCGCCAAGCTTCGAGCGTGGCCGGCTGATCAATCGGATACTGGGCGGCGGCGACCTTGAGGGTCTGGCGGTGGCTCATGACGGCGCTTTCGGCCGCTCAGAGCGGCTTCATCCAGAACTGCATGGCGTGGTCGGTCTCGTGGTCCTGGTCGATGTCCTTCCACGCGTAGGTGGCGATGAGCCCCTCGACGGGAGCGTAGCCGCGCTTTCGCCAGAAGGCATCGAGGGGAACGTAATCCTTCGGTTTTAATGGGTGATCGTCGGGGCGCACGACGCGGCAGAAGGTCGAATGCGTGAAGCCGCCGAGCTTTCGCGCGTGCGCCTCGCGCCCATCGAAGAACGCGTGTCCGAGCCCGTGGCCGCGGTGCGATTTAAGCAGTACGGATTCGCCGCAGTAGAAGATCTTGTTGAGGTCGAAGCCTGCCTTCTCGAACGGCTCGGCGAACTCGTCCGCGTGCTCGATCATCGGCGCTGCCGTCGAGGCGCCGACGATCTCCTCGCCGTCCTTGGCGACGATGCACACGGCGCCCGGCGCCGCCGCCAGCCTGGCGAGGTACTTCTCCTCGTACTCCAGCGTGCCATCGTAGAGATATGGCCAGTCGCGGAACACGACAATGCGCAGCCGCGCCAGCGCCGGCAGCACCGAGCGGATCTCCTCGCCCGTTAGAGACTTCACCTCCAGCGCCATGGATTTCCTCGGGGCGGCTATTCGACGGTCGGCTTGTCGGTGATGCGCTCGATCTCGTTGGCCGGGCCCAGCACGACGATCTTCGGCTTGTGTGTCTTAGCTTCGGTGAGGTCCACCGCCGCGTAGGAGCAGATGATGATGCGATCACCGACGCAGGCCTTACGCGCTGCCGCGCCGTTGAGGCCGATGACGCCGCTGCCCGCGCGGCCCTCGATCACGTAGGTGGTGAAGCGTTCGCCGTTGTCGATGTTGTAGACCTCGATGTGCTCGTTCGGCAGGAAGCCGGCGGCTTTGATGAGGTCGGCGTCGATCTTCAGCGAGCCCTGATAATGCAGGTCGCATTCGGTAACGGTGGCCCGGTGCAGCTTGCACCTCAGCATGGTGACGAGCATTGCGCTTGAACCTTGTTGGGAGCCGGCTTAGCCGGAAACCTGCGCGATCCAGTCGGTCAGGTTGTAGTAGGTGGTGACGCGAGCGATCTTGCCGTCGCGGATGGCGAAGAAGGTCCCCGCCGGCAAAATATATGTCTGGCCCTTGGCTTCGGGAAGCCCGCTGTCGGTGGCCTTGTAGACGCCGTGGACGTTGAACTCGGCGGCCGCGCGCTGCCCGTCCTTGCTCACCATCACCACGATGTTCTCGAGCTTCTCTTTGTAGTGGTGGTCCATGCGCGCGTTGAAGGCCTTGAACTTGTCGAGGCCCTGGCGCCGCTCACCCTGATTGACGTCGTGGATGACGTCATCGGTGAGGCAGGCGATCATGCCGGCGCTGTCGCCGGCGTTGAAGGCGTCGTAGTAGCGGCGGATGAGGGCGGCGGTCTCGCTCCGCACCTTGCTTTCGGCGTCGCTCATGGTGGCTCCAGATACTGCGGTTCGGAGCGCTCCTTAGCAGGTCGTCGAGCGCCCTGCTACCGCCCGCGGTCGCGACATAGGGCGCTCACGGACCGCGGATCTCGCCGCTATTCAGAACCGGGCGCGATGCCAGGCGATGAGGTCGCCGGTCTCGCCGACGGTGCGGCCGATGGCGCGCACGATGCGGCGCATCCAGCGGGGGAGACGCTCGGCGTGCACGGCGTCCTCTAGGTAATCCTCAAGGTCGTACAGCAATCTGGTCATGAACCACCCGCATGGCTTCGAGAGGTGGTGGCGTTGGCGCACCCCGGCATTGCAGCCCCCAGTCAGCGGTGAGTCGCTTACCGGTTGGTTAACCGCCGGCGCGCGCAAAAAAAAGGGCCGGGCGCTTCGATGGCGCGCGGCCCCAGTCTGCGGTGCGGATGTTCAGATCAGCGGCGGTTGCTGGCGGAGCGGCGGGCGATCTCGGCCTTGGAGACCTCGCCGGCGGCGACCAGGGCGGCGATGCAACCCTTGGACAGCTTATAGCCGACGGCGCGCATGCATTTGCGCGTCTGGGCGCTTTCCGGATCGTAGGCGCTGCAGTTGCTGAGATAGTCGTTGGCACAGGCGTTGCGCACCTGCGGGCTGACAGCGTTTGCCTGTGGGACCGCGGCGATGGCCGCGATGAGCGCAACCGCGGCGACGAACGCAGCGCGGTACGCATGTAACTGGAAGCCGGGGGACGTTGCGGTCATTGCCTTCATTCCTTTACGAGGTCCTCAATACCCTGGATCCCGGAAGTACCAGCAAGGCGCACGCGTGACTGTCCCCGCGGTTACGGGATCGCTCGCGGCCTTCGAGCGAGACAAAGGTTTGGACGGTTGGGTGACGACAGACGGGGGTTAAGCGTCTGCCGGAGAGCATGGACCGTTAAGGTAACTGGCCGGTAAATGGGCGGGAATTGCCGAGCTATGAGGCGCGCTTAGCGGGGCTGCTAGCCGCGGCACGGGCGGCCGTCGACGTCGGCGCTCCAGCCGCTCTCGGCCTTCGTGTAGCGCACCGATTTGCTGCGCGCGAGCGACCAGCGCGCCCAGACGCTGCCATACTCGAAGTTGGTGAAGTCGGCCCACGAGCGCGCGGCGGCGGCCTGGGCAGCGGCCTTGGTGCGGCCCGAGCCTGATCCCGAGTGATAGTGATCCGACATGCACAGGCGGCCGCCTTCCTTGCGCAGATCGTGCGAGTAGGCAAGGCCCGTGTCGTCCGCGAGAGCCCCGGCGGAAACTGCCAGCGAGCCGATGGCGATGATGGCAAAGCGAGCGCAGCGCATGACCGTCCCCCCTATGCTGGACCGCCGAAAGTCTAGACCCGCGCCTTGGCCTCCGCAACGGCGCACAGGGCTACCAGACGAGCCGCTCCATCACCGCGATGGGGCAGGGTGCCGGCGGCGCGAATAGGCGCGCCAGCTGCTCCGGGCAAAGGCTGCCGGAGCCCATCGTCTCCTCGCGGTGAATGCCGGAAGCCACGAAAATGGCGTCAATTCCGAACGCCTCGGCACCCTTGAGGTCGGTGCGCAGGCTGTCGCCGATGGCGATGATGCGCTGGCGCGGCACCTCTCTGCCGCGCAGTCCTTCGGCGGCGGCGCGGGCGGCCTCATAGGCGTTGGCGTGCGGCTTGCCGGCCCAGAACACCTCCCCGTCCATCCGCTCGTAGAGATTGGCAATGGCCCCGGCGCAGAGGAACTGTCGGCCGCCGACGTCGACGACGAGATCGGGGTTGGCGCACACCAACGGTAGATGTCGTGCCCGCGCCTGCTCTAACAGTGGGCGATAGTCGTCGGCCGTCTCGTTGACGTCGTCGTTGAGCCCGGTGCACAGAATGGCATCGGCCGCGTCTATCCCGACGCGTTTGCCGCCAAGGCGCGAGAAGGTGGCGGCATCGCGCTCGCCTGGACCGATACAGAACAGATGCGCATAGCCTTTGTCGGCGATATGGCGCAGCGCTATCTCGCCGGAAGCGATGATGTCGTCGTAGGCCGCGCGCGGCACGGCGCGAAGATCGAGCATCGCAGCGACGCGCTCGCCGGGCACGGGCGCGTTGGAGACGAGGATCACCGTGCCGCCGCCGGCACGAAACTGCAGCAGCGCATCGCACGCCGCCGCAAAGCCGCGATGGCCGTCGTGCAGCACGCCCCAGACGTCGCAGAACATGACGTCATAGCGCGACAGGAGCTCGCCGGCATGGGCGAGAACGGGAGGCGGCGAGGTCGGACGCGGCATAGGGCGTGCTCTCGGGAAGAACTGAGGCGGGTGTCATTACGTTTTGTCAGCGGGAATGCCAAGGAGAACTCGCGGCGACGGCATGCAAGAGCGCAAAGCACCGCCGAAAAGGCGGCTGGCACGCGAGACGCCGGGGGAGGGCGTACCGCAGCGCCAGCGCGGGGCCGGGAAGGCCGTCGGGCAGCGGGCGGACCCGCAGCGCGGCAACGAGCTCGCGGACCCCGTCTCATCGAGCGCCACCGCGACGCGCGCAATCCCGAAGGCACCTGAACGCCGGCGCCGATTCTGGCGAGCCGATGCGGCTATGAACTATAGTCGGCAGCGAGCAGCCGAGGGTCACGCCGCAGATGCTATGCACGATCTACCGCGCCGCTGCGGGGGCCTTCACCGTGTTCGCCGTCGCCATGCAGTACGGGCTGCTGGTGCGCTATGAGACGCTGAACGGTCTTGGCGTCTCGTCGATCAAGTTCTTCAGCTTCTTCACCATCCTCGCCAACCTCCTTGCGGCGGCCGCCTTGCTCGTGCCGCTGATCGCGCCGCGCTCTTCGCTCGGGCAGTTCCTGGCGCGCCCGTCGGTGCGCACGGCGATTGCCGGCTACATCATCATGGTGGCGACGATCTACTATCTGCTGTTGCGCGATCTCAGCCAGCGTCAGGGCTGGCCGCTCTACTTCGAGCGCACGCTGCACTACGTGACGCCACCGTTGTTCGTACTCGACTGGGCGCTGTTCGTGACTAAGCGCGAGGTCCACTGGAGCGTCGGCTTTGCTTCGCTCGAATTTCCACTCGCCTACGTCGGCTGGACGCTCATCCACGGCGCCATGAGTGGCTGGTATCCCTATCCCTTCATCGACGTCGCCGAGCTTGGCTACCCGCGCGCGCTGGTGAACGTCGCCGGGCTGATCGCGATCTATCTCGCGCTGGTGGCGGCACTCGTCGCCGTCGGGCGACGCATCGGGCCGCAAACGGATGGCAGCGCCTGAGGACGCCTACACAGCTGCCGACGCAGCCTACCTCGCGTCGATCTTCACGCCTGGCGCGTCGATGCTGATTCCGTGGCGCGACTGCTCGTAATAGAGGTAGCCGAGCACGGCGACGGCAATGACCAGCACGGCGATGACAACAGTCTTGGCGTCCATGGATGCGCTCCTACCGCGACTTATCGAGCGTCTAACCGAGTGCCATATCACCGCCCCGCCGGCAAGCAGAGCCAGTCAGCAGCGGTCGAGCGACTAAAGCAGCGTAAAGGCCAATCCGGTCTTGGGGTCCCTGCCGCCGCGATAGACGTAGCATGCGTCCGGGTTGTCGGAACCGCAGCTCCATGACGACGGCGCACCGGCGGAGGTGCCAGCCGCTTCGCTGTCGATCGATGTATCGACCGTATTGACCTGCCACTGAAGTGCAGGGGCGTCTGTCACATTGTGCGCACAAGCGCCGAGGGAAAGTGACATCGCGCTGACGAGGAAGAGAGTGAGGCGGCGTGCGGGGTCGCGCTCCGACGCAATACCATTCAAAGCGAACATTGTTTCAGTTCCAACGCGGGCTCAGATCCGAACAATTGCGGTCCAAGATTGCGGCGCCGCTGCCCGTTGAGCAGTCCCCTGATTGGGGGAATGTCACGATTGGCGCCGGGGGATCGGGCGCATTGGCCGGCGCTGCACGCGCTCCAATCGGCTAATACCTCTCATTCTCATTTTAAATTGAAGCCCCTCCCAGCATGGCCTAACATGGCATTTCAATGGGCGCGTATTCTGTGCGTGGGGAGCGCGCGCAGATGAGTGTGATGGGATTGACGCAGGATTTTGGTCACCCCGTCTTGGTCGACTTGCCGCGTATCGCGCTGACCAAGACAGTCCCTCCTGCGGTTCGCAAGTTTGCGGTTCAACGCCCGGAGCTGATGAAGTTCCTCGACGGCGCCGCTGCGCGCCGGGTCATCCTGTTTAGAGCCCCGGCCGGGTACGGAAAGACCATCATCGCCGCTGAATGGAGCCAGCGCTTGCGGGAGGCGGGATCGCTCGTCGCCTGGCTCAGCCTCGACAGCGACGACAACGAGCCGGGAGCGTTCGCTTACCATCTCGCGCGCGCTTTCGAGAGCGCGGCGACCAACCTCGGGCGCGAAGCCATCGAGCTGTTGCAGGCGTCTAACCTCATTCCCGCGCGCAACGTCATCTCGTCGCTGCTCAACGCGGTAGCGGAGACCGATTGTGAGACCTACCTGTTCCTCGACGATTTCCACGTCGTCTCGGATGCGCGCTGCCACGAGCTGATGAAGATGCTCGTCCGTTATGCCCCCTCGACCCTGCATCTGGTGCTCATCTCGCGCACCGAGCCGCGCTTTTCACTGTCGCGCCTGCGCTTGGAGGACGAGCTTGTCGAGATCGATGTGCCGCTCTTGAAGTTCAAGCCGCAGGAGATATGCGACTTCCTCGGCGATGCCCTGTGCCACCGGCTAGGCAAGGCGGGCATCGCCAAGTTGCACGCGACAACGGAAGGATGGCCCGCGGCCCTGCAGTTGTCGCGCATTGCGCTGACGAACTCCGCCGATCCGGTGGCGCATGTCCGCACCATCTCGGGTACGTCACGCACGATTTCCGAATACTTCGAAGACACGCTGGCCACGGAGCCGGAGGAGGTCGTCGACTTCCTCCTGAAGACGTCCATCCTCGAGCAGATGAACGGCTCGCTGTGCAGCGCCGTAGCCGGTACTTCGGAAGAAGCGGCAATTCTCGAAGCCCTGGAGCGGGAGCAGTTCTTGCTGGTGCCGCTCGACGAGTCGGGGAACTGGTACCGCTACCACAATCTGTTGCGCGAATTTCTTCTCGACCGGCTGCGCACCAGGATGGGCGATCAGCTTCAAGACCTGCATCGCCGTGCCTGCCGCTGGTATGCCGCGCGCCAGATGTGGAGCGAAGCGGTCCACTACGCCATCGCCGCCGGCGACTACCCGCTGGCGCTCGAGTTCATCGAGAACTGCGCCATGTCTATGGTGGCGAGAGGGGATCTGCTCACGCTGCTCAGCTGGGAGCAGCAGCTACCCAAGGAGCTGATGAGCGGCCAGCTCGAAGTCAAGCTGGCACTTGCCTGGGGCATGAGCCTCGTCACGCGCTTCAAGGAGGCGGAGGTGCTGCTGACGCAGGTGGAGGCGGGAACGCACGCCGCCCTGGGCAGCGACTTGTGGTGGCGATGCCGGGCGGCGCGCGCGGTGTTCTGTGCGCTCACCGAGGACAGCGCACGCGGGCGCGACATCGCGCTGGAATGTCTCGCCGGCTACAAATTCGACGCCTTCAACTTCAATGCGCTATGCAACGTGGTGCGCTACGCCTACTTGAAGTCCGGCGATTGGAAGGCGTTCTATGCCGTCCCCAATCCCGATCCTTCTGCCGGCGAGGCATCGTACGTGCTTCCCGAAAACTACCGCCTCTGCCTCTACGGCCTTGCAGCCGTCAAACAGCTGAGGTTCGACGAGGCGTTCGATTTCTATGCGGTGGCACAGTCGCTGGCGGAAAAGTACGCGGGCGCAAAGTCGGTATCGGCCTCGATGCTCACCGCCCTTATCGCGCGCCTGGAGTATGAGCGCGGCGACGTTACGGGTGCCGAGGTGCGGGTGCTCGACGCCCTCGAGCTCATCGAGACGACGGCGTTCCACGAAGGCTTCCGCAATGCGTTCTTCGTGCTCGTGCGCGCGGCCGCGGTGCGCGGCGACTATACGCGAGCCATGAGCCTTCTCAACCGCGCCGAACGGTTGAGCTGGGAGCGCGGTTGGGGCGTGGTCGTCGCCATGCTGCTGGTCGAGCGCACGCGCCTGCTCCTGGCCAACGGCAACGTAAGCGAGGCACTCGCCCTAATGCCTGCATTCGATGAGCTGCACGCCAAGCACGCAGCGGACCTCGGCGCCTCCATCCGCACCTGGCGCCTGGTTGCGAAAGGGCTGATCGACGCGGCCTCGGAGAATCTGGAGGATGCCGCTGCCGCGCTGAGTGAGGCATTCAGCGGCCTGCTTTCTACCGACGACCGCTTTATCGCGCTGCGTGTCGGAATTGACCTCGCCGTCCTCTATGACCGCCTGGGCTTCTTGGCGAAATCGCATGCCCTTCTCAAGAAGCTGATGGCTTGGGGCGCCGAGGCCAATATGCCGAGCTTCGTGCTCGATCACGAACGGCGGATTGTGCCGATTCTCCTGAAGGCGCGAGACGCCGCCGTCTTCGACGGCGACGATCTGGCCATCAGGTTCGTCAACGGGCTGCTGCTTCAGCTGCGCGAGCGGCTGCAGGCGATGCGCAAGTCGGCGGCGGCGCGGCCACCCGATGAGCTGACGGCGCGTGAGCGAACGATCGTCGAGTTCATCGCGCGCGGCAGGTCGAACAAAGAGATCGCCCGCGAACTCGGTGTCGCACCAGAGACGATCAAAACTCACCTGAAGCGCATCTTCCAGAAGCTTTCGGCCGAATCCCGCGCGCAGGCCGTCGTCCGAGCGCAAAGCCTCGGCATGCTCAAGACGGGCGCTGCTCAGGCGGCTCTATGAGCCGGCAGGAGCTGTGGCGAACGCGCGGCGCCATGGTCGTTGTTCGGCCAGATGCCGTCCGCCATCGCCTCCAGCGCCGGGATGTCCAGGAGGCGCAGATCCTTTCCCGCCGCCGCGATAAGGCCGCGGCGCTCCAGCTCGACGAGCAGCGCCGCGAGGTCGTCCAGCGTGAGCTGCAACAGATCGGCGATGAAGCCGCACTTCCAGGAGTCCTTGATGATCGCTGCCGGGCGTCCCTGCTGCACGTTGGTGCGCGCCGAGGTGACGAGTAGCGCCGCAACGCGCTCGATCGGCCGCCGCCGGCCAGCGCTGCACAGCTCGTCGCGCCGTGCCTCGAACTCGCGCTCGACCGAATGCGCCAGCATCGCCTGCGCGCGCGGGTCGTTCTTCACCAGATCCGGCAGCGCGTCGAGGGGATGACAGGTGACGCTCGAGTCGAGCAGGGCGCGGGCACTCAGGTGATGCTTCTGCAGGAAGCCGAGGCCGGCATAGTCGCCCGGAAACAGGAACTCGATGATCGACTGGCGGTCGGAGCGGCCGGTCTCATAGAGACAGATGGCGCCGCTCTCCACCCGATAAAGATGCGTTCGAGGATCGCCCGCCCTGAAAATGAAGGCATTGGCGGCGATCTGTTGCGGCGCAGCAGTCGTCTCGGCGGGGGGAGCCGCGACGGGGGAGTTGGAAAACGCAGGCTCGATGGGGGACGGGTGCCCACCTTTCCCACTGACGCCGACTAAAGACAGCCAAGCCATTTGGCTTCCCCGAACGCAAAACTGAGGGGGCGGCGCGGAATTTCGCCGCCACTCGAGAAAAATAGCCTCTGGGCGCGGTATTGTCTGTCCCCTGAATGGGGGACAGCGGCCCGTAGGATCCCGCCTGCAGACTACTCTGCCGGCGTCGGCGACCTACATTTCTTCCTGCGACAAGGAGGAGCCGAGATGAGTTCGTCGAACATGCGGGCAATGGCGGTCGCTGCGGCCGCGCTGGCCGTGCCTTTGCTCGCCGCCAGCGAGACCGAAGCCCGCCGCGGCGTGAAGCCCTATTACTCGGAGACGTACGAGACCAAAGGTCCGGTGCGCGGCTACGAAGGCTTCCTGTTCCCCGACTACTACTGCTCCTACAAGCGCTACCCCAACCGCGATTGCAGTGTCGATGCGCGCGGGCGCGAGCGGTGCCGCGTCACGGGTTGGCGGCTGGAGCAGACCTGTCAGTGACGGGCGGCCGGGGCTGATGACATCGCTTCCGGCCGGTTCCCCTCGGTACAGTTACATGTCCCGGGCGGTGCTATTATATTCGCTTTAGTGGATGTCGCTCATGGCTGATGTACGTGCAAAGCTGGCTGCCGGAGCTCTGGTCGTCTTTGCGCTGGGTGGGAGTGCCCCTGCCTATGCCCACGGCGTCGAGCGTGTGCGCCGCGAGCTGACCGAGCAGGGTTACGAGCAGCTCGAGTTCCAGAGGACCAAGCCCCCGTTCAAGCTCGATGCTTGCCGCGACGGTCAGCGCTATCACCTGCACGTCGACTTCTACGGCAAGCTCACGGAGCAGACTCTCCTCGGCCCGTGCAATGGCGGAGAGGCTCAAGCACCTGCGGAGGAGCCGACAGTAGAGGCCAAACCAGCGGAGCTGCCCAAACCGGCGTCGCCAGCGACCGCGCCGGCGAGCCGCGGCACCAAGACTCCACCCAAGCCAGCGGCGCGCGAGCTTTGCTCGAGGTACTTTGCGGAGATCGGAAAGACGCTCCAAGTCCCTTGCGAATAGTGCCTTGCGAATAGTGGACGTGACGATGGCGTGCGGGCGCGAGCGGCCGCGTCACCGGGTGGCGGTTGGAGCAGACCTGCCAGCGCAGGTTCTAGGCAGCGTTGCGCATCGCCTCGGCAAGCAGGTCGGCGGCAAAGCCCGAGTTCTTATCCTCCGTCTGATTGAAAACGTAGGCCGCCGCGCTGCCCTCGCCCAGCAGCGGGTTCTTGGCCAGGGCGGCAATGTCCTTCTGCCGCAGGCCGCGCTCGAGCAGCATGTGCCCGAACGGCGTCGCGCTCGGGCGGATGACTGCGCTGCCGGCGTGATCGGAGAAGAAGCGGCAGTATTCGAGCATCGCTTCGAACGGCCCGGCGGAGCAGTGCACGCCATTGGTTGCCGTCGTGACCTCCGGCAGGCCAAGCTCGTGGCTCCTCGCCCGCAACGTTTGCCGGATCGATCCCTCGGCGGCGCGGGCGGGGTCGGTCGCGCCAGTCATCTCCTGCCTCAGCACCGCCCAGTCGGTATCGGACCAGCATTCGAACACCACGAGCGCTTTGCCGGGACGCGTGTAGTGGAGCAGCTGCTGCGGGTGGAAGGCGTTGAGAACGACCATCCGCTCGCCCGCTACGTTGAGGACGCTGTAATATTTGCCGCTGGCGATCTTCTTCGATCCGAGGCTGTCGACGATGACGTTGAGGGCGAACGCGGACACCTCCGGATAGCGCTGCAGGAACTCGTGCGCTCCGAGAATGCCCTTTATCCCCGGGCACTCGGCCTCGAGCTTCTGCAGCGTCGGCGGGGAGAGGGCAGCGCGTCCCAAACGGGAGGCGCGATTGATCACGCCGTAGTGCTCTTCCATGATTTTGTGCTGCGCGAGGTAGGCCCCGTTGAGCACGCGTACGGCGCCGGTCTCGACTCCGTGCTTGCGTAGGGCGGCGGCGATGAGGTCGAGGATGGCGCCGAGCTTCACGCCCTCGCGCACGGCCAGCAGCTCGGGCTTCAAGAAGAGGACGAAGTGATTGCGTTTGTCGGGCTGGCGCTCGCCGAGCGGGACAAGCCATTGGTCGGCGGGCTGCTCCGCCGCGCTCACGTCGGTCACGGCCCTGATGATGTCGCGCTTAAGATGGTCCTTGCTCATCCTTGGCCTCGCCGCCCAAGTGAAACGCATACACGGCCTCTGCCCGGCACGGGTCGATCCTCTGCTGGCCGACGCTCGCCAGCCAGCGCTTGGCTTCCGGCAGGAGGCCCTTGCCGCGCCGCCGTCTAACACCCGGCGGGCCAAGGTCCTGGCCAAAGTCGACGACATAGACGGCCTCTCCATCGGTCCGCAGCCCGTTGAACACGCACATAGGGGCGAAGCCATGCCTGTCCATGACGGCGGCCAAGCGAAACACCTGATCGGTTAATTGTATGCTGTTGCTCGGGCTGCGCCGCAGCCAGGAGGCGAGCTTTTCCCCCACGTCCTGCTCCACCAAAAGCGCGCGGCCGGCGAAATAGAGCGTTGGCGTAGAGATGCCGCCTTGCGCCAGCAGTTGCCGCCGGTGCACCCACTCGTCGGCGATCTCATTGAGCGTCCGCGAGGTCGAGAAAGCGGTGACGGCCTTCAAGAGGACATCGCGTGTCGTCTCTGCGCTTATGACCTTGAAGCGATAAACGTATGTTTCCGCGCCGCCGCGCCGCCAGCCGTGCCTCTCCTCCAGCCTGACGGCACTCTCGGCATGCTCGGTCAATCCGAGCCGCCACAGCGCTGCGCCGACGGAGTTCGCCTCGGCGAGCCCGCACAGCTCCTTCTCAAGCGTCCATGATACGGCCATTGACCACGCACCCTAAGTCAAACCCCTGCGGTATTCTCCCTATCGGGGGCCCGGTGCGCAACCGTCGGCATTTCCGTGGCCGATGGCGTTTGCAGGCAACTGGTCTTAGTCTCGCGAGCCGTTGGCCCCGAGGCATGAGAAAGAGCGAGGGAGCGCGGGCGCCAAACGACCGCCATCCTAGTAACAATCCGGCAGCCTTTCGGCGCCCGCGTGCGGTGGCTGCAAAGCCGAGGGTGCTCTTCACGACGGCAACGGGCTTCAGGTCCCACCCGGCGCTTCGCGGGCCGGGCTATCATCGCTCAGGACCTAAAGCGGCTGCGCTCCGAAGTTGAATGCGGGAGCGCCGCTGCCGAAGGGCGTCCGTGCGTCCCATTGCTGGGGGCGCCCGGCCTCGGTTCGTTGCCCCGGCATGTGAGAGAGCTAATCTCGCGTCGACGCTGCGAACGGAAAGCAACGCCGCCTCAACCGGGCACCGACCTTGCCCCGCGTCGGCCGCTCAGCTGATGCGTCCCATGACGGGCAGGGATGAGGGGAGGATACGCGCCGCGCGAGGGGCGGGGATATCTGCGCGGCAGGTGTGGCCAATAACGGCCAGGTGAAAACCTCTCCTCGCCGGTTGCGATGGCTTGGCCACGCTTGGCAATCTGTGGGCACGACATCGTAAAAGTGAGCATGGTTTTGTGTTCCGCTCTTCAATCTCTCTTTGCGTTTGTCGTTGAACCTGGCAAGTATCCTCGGGAGCTGCCGATGTTCGTTCTCGGCGATGAGCTCGAAGCAAGTCCAATTGGTCCGATCATGAAGACGCCCAAGTCTGAACCAAATCGGGGGATGATGAATCAAGTGCGTGGTGGTTGGCGGGTCTTCGCCATCGGGACGAAGCCTGCCCTCGGCCCCATCGTGATACTGGCCGCATTGGCGATGGCAACGCCGCCGGCCTTCAGCAAGGCTGGCAGCCTTGCCGGCTCGTGGAGCGGTGGGGGTTGGGTGTCCTTCGCGTCGGGCACCAAGGAGCGGGCGCGGTGCCGTGCACGGTACAGTCGCGCCGGCG
This sequence comes from Hyphomicrobium sp., assembly GCF_009026145.1. Lineage (GTDB taxonomy): Bacteria > Pseudomonadota > Alphaproteobacteria > Rhizobiales > Hyphomicrobiaceae > Hyphomicrobium_A. The sequence continues at coordinate 400 of NZ_WBUE01000014.1, read as the reverse complement.
GTGACAGCTATGTGCTCAGCGCGACGTGTGCGACGGCGTCGGGCAAAGCATCGCAAACGGCAACCGTGTACGAGGTCAGCCCCAATCGGTATCGGGGCAGCTTCCACAATACCGAATACAACGTGTCGGGAAGCATCCGCGTCGTGGTGCATGGCAACAGCCAGTCCGTGACGCTGTCGGGTGATAGCGGTTCGGCGTCGCTTAAGTTGAGCCGCCGTTAATCCACGCAATATGTGCCAACCTAAGATGTCGCAGTTTGCGCGAGCGGCATTGAAGCAGAGCACGGTTGCTGCGCGTAGCCGATGAGATGCGACAATCGCGCTTGATCGGAGTCAATTCCCCATTTTGAGTAGGCCGCTAGTGTGAGCCTGCCAAGCTCCTCCACCCCCCGGAGCAGCTC
>NZ_WBUE01000013.1 GCF_009026145.1 Hyphomicrobium sp. | reverse complement strand
GGCCGATGCGATCGCGCACGAAATGCGCACCGACCCTCGCGTGTTCGTGATGGGCGAAGACGTCGGAGCGCTCGGCGGCGTCTTCGGCAACACCCGCGGCCTGATCGATGAGTTCGGGCCCGAGCGCGTGCGCGATACGCCGATTTCGGAAACCGGCTTCATCGGCGCCGCGGTCGGCGCCGCCTGCCCGCTGATGGCGCGGTTGAAGCGCTCGCCCTCCGCGCTCGCGCGCGGCGCCACCTCGATCTTCGGCTCGCTCGGCGCCGGCGTATGCGAAACGCCTGAAACAGCGACAGCCGCGGACTTGGTCGAGCGTCCGTAGTAGAACCGCCGCTTCAGACCACAAGCGAGAACCGCACCGAAAAAGAACGCCAACGCCAATAGCAGCGTCGACTGCCAAAGCAGCTCCGTCATCGTCTCAACTCCCCACAAACTTCCCGCGCGCGTTCACCCGCGCGTCAGTCTTCCACCTTGGCACATGCAATCCACGCCACGACGAAGCCGGCGGCGAATGCCGCGGCGGTGTACCAGGCAAGATTAGCGATTAGATAGTCCATTGCGCGTCCCCTGCTTTCGTATGGGCATCGGCGGTGGCGGCGCGTTGCGCGCCGTGATGGACACCTCGATGCGACGGTTCTTGGCCCGGTTCGCCCGGGTATCGTTGGGCGCCACCGGCCGCGTCTCGCCGTACCCAACGGCGGCGAGCCGCCCCGCGTCAATGCCCTTATCGATCATATAGGCGGCGACGCCGCGCGCGCGGCGCCGCGACAGAGCGAGATTGCGGCGTGGGTTACCCGAGGCGTCGGCATGTCCGGAAATGTTCAGCGCCGCCTCGGGGCAGCCGTTCAGGCTGCCGATAAGCCGGTCGATCAGCGCTTTACCGGAGCTGTCGAGCCCGGCGCGACCACGAGCGAAATGCACCTCGACCTGCCGGGCGGCGCCTCGGACATCACCCACGCAGGCGGCGTCGGGGGCAATGTTGCTCTGAGGTAACGCTGCCGTCTCAAAGCGCGGCGCGGGGGTGGGCGCCGGCACATCTGCCTTGGCGGCGGCCTTGCTCGGCGTGGGGAGCGGTGGGGGCGCCTGCCCAGCGACTACCTTCTCCGTCGGCGGCGTCGGCTGCGCCGCGCTCGACTTCGGCTCGGGCACAGGCGGAGCCAGAGCTGCGGCTTTGGCGTCCGGCCTGGGCGATGGGAGAACCGGCGCCGCGGCCGTCTTCGGCTCGGACGTAGGTGGGGCCCGCGCTGCGGCTCTGGTATCCGGGTTTGACGATGCCGGCGCTGCCGCCGCGGGCGCCTTCGGCTGGGGCAGCGGTATGGGCTGGGCTGTCGTCGACTTCGGCTCTGGCAGCAGCGGCACAGGCTGGCCCGGCGCTGCCTGGGGCGCCGGCAATGCGGGCTCTGCGGCGAGCTTCCGCTCAGGCACCGGAGATACGGTCTGCGGGACGGCGGCCTTATCGCGCGGCAGAGGAACCGGCGGTGCGGCGGTCATCTTCTGCGGGGGTATTTCCAGCGTGCCCTGCGCCCCAGCCGGAGGCACCTGCTCGGGTGCCTGTTGCGCAGGCGCAGCACTGTTGTCGTCAAGCAGGACGGTCGCTGGCCCGCTGGCGGCGATGTCGGTCGTGTGTTGCTCACGCGCCCGAACCGCCATCTGCGGTGGTTCGGCGGCGACGAGCACGGCGGCGCCATCTGCCGCCGCGAGGGGCAGGCGGTCAGCAGCCTCAATTGCCACGGCTGGTGGAGCGACGTCGCGCAATGCCTGCCGCGGTGGCGCCTCTTCCGTTATGCGGGCAAAGCGCAGCTCGGCGGTGTCCGCAGTTGCGTCTCGCATCTCGACGACACGTACGCCCCAAACGCCCCTCACCAGGGCAACGGCCTCGGCGCGCTGGCGCTCGTTGACCGGATGCCCGACCAGCAGTCCGTCGCGCCCGGAGAAGGCCACCGACGCCCAATCGTGGCCGGCCGCGGCAAGGACGGCGGCGCTGCGCTGCTCGAGGTCGCGCTCGATGAGGTCGGACTCGACGTGGACGGCCAGCCAGCTCAACATCGCAATCGGGATGAGTCCCCATAGCCACCGTGCCGGATGGCATCTCATGCGAACCGTGCCTCCGCATTCGGCGCAGTTGACGCAGCGCTGCCGAGACCCCGTGTCCCGCCATCTGTGCACCGCTCGCGGCGCTGGCCCGGCCGGCAACTAAGCTGCCGCGGCCCCATTCCCCCGACGCGCGGACTATAGACAATGGCCTCCCCGTTTCCAAGCGGCGGGAAAAGCGCGAGGAGGCGAAAAAGTGCAATCAAAGCCGCTGCTTGCGGAGCGGGACTGGCTCTATTGCGCTGACTTGCGCGATGCTTGCTTCGGCCTCGCGCAGGCGCAGGTCCTCGTAGCGCTCGGCGATGCAGTCGCGGGTCAGCGGCACGGCATCGGCGCGGCGTGCGCACTGGACCTGGAACACGGCGACGTTCTGGAAGCGGAACGCCGCCTCGCAGCAGGCGAGGTAGTATTCCCACATGCGGCAGAAGCGCTCATCGTAAAGCGCCGCCGCCTCCTCGCGGCGCGCCATGAAGCGCCGGCGCCAGTTGAGAAGCGTCTCGGCATAGTGCATGCGCAGGCATTCAACGTCGGTGATCAAGAGGCCCGCCCGTTCGATGGCGGGTACCATCTCCGACAGCGCCGGAAGCTGGCCGCCGGGGAAGATGTACTTGTCGAGCCACGGGTTCGGGTACCACGGGCCGTCCATATGGCCGATGGTATGCAACACCATGACCCCATCGGGCTTCAGGAGCTGCCGGCACTTGCTGAAGTAGGTCGGATAGAAGCGCGGGCCGACGTGCTCGAACATGCCGACCGAGACGATGCGGTCAAAGCTGCCTTCCACCTCGCGGTAGTCCTGCAGCACGAAGCGCACGCTGTCAGACAGCCCCGCCTTGGCCGCGCGATCGCGTGCCACCTGCAGCTGCTCGGTCGACAGCGTGATTCCCTGCACCTGGCGCGCACCGCCGATCTGCTTGAGGTAGAGCGCGAGCCCGCCCCATCCGCTGCCGATGTCGAGCACGCGGCTGTCGGGCTCGACGAGAAGCTTGGCGGTGAGCAACCGCTTCTTGGCGAGCTGGGCTTCCTCGAGCGTGCAGTCGGGCCGCTCGAAATAGGCGCAGCTGTATTGCTCGTCGGCGTCGAGAAACAGCTCGTAAAGGCGGCGGTCGAGGTCGTAGTGATGGGCGACGTTGCGGCGCGCGCGCCAGCGATTGTTGCGGCTGACCTTGCTCCGGGTCAGGAAGCGGAGCTTGCCCAGCAGCCGCATCGGCAGCGACCGTTCCCCCGTCTTGGCGTCGCGCAGCAAGAGGGCGAGAAAATCGTAAATCGTGCCGCACTCGACGACGATGCGGCCGTCCATGAACAACTCGCCCAGGCGCAGCTCGGGATTGAGCACCGTGGCGCGTTCGGCGGCACGGTCCAGGAAGCGGACGCGGACCTCTTCCCCCGATCCGTCGCCGAAAGTGAATTCCTTGCCGCGCGCAGTGACGATCGTCAGCGCCCCGCGCTTGACGAGCCTCGACAATACTGCCGTCAGCACCTTTTCCATGTCACGACTACCGGCAAGCCAGCCAGCGTAACGCGGCGCCGGCGCCAGGCGCAAGCGGCGGGCATCACCCCCACTCCAACGTACGCAGATAGTCTTAGGAGACGCTAAACGGTAGTGCCGTGCTCAAACTATGGGCAACAACGCGGGCCTTCCGGCCCGCGTTGCATCGACCCACTCGATGCGTCGATGCGCGGTCGACCTCACCAGCCCCAAGAGATGCCCGCGCAGCCGGCGACCACGTTGCCGGAATCGTAGGTCTTGCCTACGCGCCTTCCGCCCGCTGACTTTGGCAACCGCGCGAGGATTAGTACGTAAGCGCCCCGGGTGCGGTTTCTTAGTGGCGCGTTGAACACTCGCGGGATCGGTGACGGCCGCCGGCCCACGCGGTTGATTTTCTTCATGTTCTGCTACGACACCGTCCATGGGCGGAACGCCGTTCGCCGCGCCTGCACGGCCACCCGCCCGCGGCTCATCCGGCCCGCAATAATTGCATAATTCAATAATTCTTGTATTGTGCCGGCATGGATGAGAAGCACGCCGTCACCTCGCTCGCCGCCTTGGCCCACCCGCAGCGCCTGCGCATCTTCCGCCTGCTCGTGCAACGAGGCCCGAGCGGCCTTGCCGCCTTCGAGATCGCCGACGCCATCGAGGCGAGCCCGACGGCCGCCTCGTTCCACCTCAAGGAGCTCGACCGTGCCGGGCTCATCCACGCGACGCGCGAAGGGCGCTTCGTGCGCTACGCCATCCACGTCGACGGCATGCGGAAGCTGCTGACCTACCTCACCGAGGACTGCTGCCGCGGACAGCCGGAGTTGTGCGGGTCAAGCGTCGCCAAGACGCGCTCGCTGTGTAAGCCCAAGGGAGGCTCCAGATGACCAACGAACGTCCACTCAACGTCCTGTTCCTCTGCACGCACAACTCGGCACGCTCGATCATCGCCGAGTGCGTGATCAACCGGCTGGGCGTAGGCAAATTCAAAGGCTACAGCGCCGGGAGCCAGCCCAGCGGCCGCGTGCACCCCTATGCCTTGGATCTGTTGCGCCAGCTCAACTACGACACGACCAAGCTGCGCTCCAAGTCCTGGGAGGAGTTCGCCGCCCCGGGTGCGCCAGAGCTCGATTTCGTCTTCACGGTCTGCGATGACGCCGCCAACGAGGTCTGTCCGGTGTGGCCGGGGCAGCCGATGACCGCGCATTGGGGCCTGCCCGATCCATCCGCAGTGAAGGGCACCGAGAGCGAGCAGCACTACGCCTTCGCCGACACGCACCGCATGCTCTATCAGCGCATCAGCATCTTCACCAACCTGCCGCTGGCATCGCTCGACAAGCTGTCGCTGCAGAAGCGGCTCGACGACATCGGCCGCGTGAAATCGGTCGCAGAGCCTCAGCGGGCATAGGACAGCAGCTACTTTCGATGAGTTGCGCTACGGGAGAAGGCCGCGGCCACTATCCGCCGCATCTGAGGTGATCATGTCCACTTTCGAACGCTATCTCACCCTGTGGGTTGGCCTCTGCATCGTGCTTGGCATCGCCCTTGGACACTTCTTTCCGGGCTTTTTCCACGCCGTCGGGTCGGCGGAGATAGCCAAGGTCAACCTCCCCGTCGCGGTGCTGATCTGGTTGATGATCATTCCCATGCTGGCGAAGATCGACTTCGCGGCGCTTGCCGGCGTCAAGCAGCACTGGCGCGGCATCGGCGTGACGCTGCTCATCAACTGGGCGGTCAAGCCGTTCTCGATGGCGCTTCTCGGCTGGCTGTTCGTCGGCTGGCTGTTTGAACCCTACCTGCCGGCCGACCAGATCAACAGCTACATCGCCGGCCTGATCCTGCTGGCGGCGGCACCGTGCACGGCCATGGTGTTCGTGTGGAGCAATCTCGCCGACGGCGAGCCGCACTTCACGCTCAGTCAGGTGGCGCTCAACGATGTGATTATGGTGTTCGCCTTCGCGCCGATCGTCGGATTGCTCCTCGGGCTTTCGGCCATCACGGTACCCTGGGAGACGCTGCTGCTGTCGGTCGTCCTTTACATCGTTGTGCCGGTGGTCATCGCGCAGGTCGTTCGCCGCGCCGCGCTCGGCAGCGGCGAGGGCGCCCTGAAGGCGCTGCTCGCCAGGCTGCAGCCCATATCGCTGGTCGCGTTGCTCACCACGCTCGTCCTTTTGTTCGGCTTCCAGGGCGAGCAAATCCTCGCCCAGCCGCTCATCATCGCCATGCTGGCGGTGCCCATCGTCATCCAGGTGTACTTCAACTCCGGGCTCGCCTATCTACTCAATAGGGCGGCGGGAGAGGCCCACTGCGTGGCGGCACCTTCAGCGCTCATCGGGGCCAGCAACTTCTTCGAGCTCGCCGTCGCGGCAGCCATCAGCCTGTTCGGCTTCGATTCTGGCGCCGCGCTGGCGACCGTCGTCGGCGTGCTGATCGAGGTTCCCGTCATGCTCTCGGTGGTAAGGATCGTGAATTCGACGCGCGACTGGTATGAGTCGGGGATCGCGAAAGACCGGCGTGCGGCGGTAGGCTCCCAACTTTAATACTGCCGCCATCCCGTGTCCGCATCGGAAGAGTCCATGACCGTCACCATCTATCACAACCCCGCCTGCGGCACCTCGCGCAACACCCTTGCCATGATCCGCCAGAGCGGCGAGGAGCCGGTCATCATCGAGTATCTCAAGACGCCGCCGAGCCGGGCCACGCTGAAGCAGCTCATCAAGGCGATGGGAATGACGCCGCGCGAGCTCTTGCGGCGCAAGGGAACACCCTATGAAGATCTCGGACTCGACGATCCCAAATGGAGCGACGAGGAGATCATCGACTTCATGATCGCCCACCCCATCCTCATCAACCGCCCGATCGTCGTCACGCCCAAGGGTGCTCGGCTGTGCCGCCCCTCCGAGCGCGTGCTCGACATGCTGCCGAACCCCGAGATCGGCGAGTTCACCAAAGAGGACGGAGAGGTGGTCTCTTCGCACAGCCAACGTTCCCGATAAAAAAGGCCGGGAGCAGAGCTTCCGCCCCAGTTGGCACACTAGGGGAGGCAAGTGTGCGTGATCACTGCTTGGGATGCGTGCGCAGACGCAGCGGATCGTAGAACGGCATCCGCACGACGGCGCCTGGGTGCTCGCCGTTGTCGTGCACCACGACCTCGGTGCCGAGGCCGGTGAACCCGGGCTCGATTTGCGCCATGGCCAGCGACTTCATGAGGTGCTGGCTGTAGGTGGTGCTCGTCACCACGCCGACCTGCTTGCCGCCCACCGTGATCTTGGCGCCCGGCTCGATGGCGCGATCGACGGCGACTTCGAGGCCGGTAATGAACGAGCGCTCCTGGCCCTTCTTCTCGATCAGCGCCTGCTTGCCGATGAAGTCCGGCTTGCCGAGATCGACCGTCCAGTCGGCGCGCACCTCCCACGGCGTCGTGTCGCCGTGCGGCATATCGAACGGGAAGAACAAGAGGCTGCCTTCCACGCGCACGATGTCGAGGCAGGACCAGGAAACGGGAATGATGCCCTTGGGCTTGCCGATCTCGAGGATCGTATCCCACAGGTAATGGGCATCGGCGGCCGAGCAGAACACCTCATAGCCCCGCTCCGCCGAGTACCCGCCGCGCGCAATGCGTACTTTCTTGCCGAACAGAGTCGTCGGCTCATGGCGGAAGTAGCCGAGGCCGGCGAGATCCATCGGCGTGTGCGGGGCGAGAGTGGCGAGCGCTAAGGGCCCCTGCAGCGACAGGATGTGGACGTCGTTGTCGCGCTCGATCTTGACGTCGAACCTCTCGGCAACGGGAAGCATGGCCTCCTCGAGCGATCCTCCGCCGTGCGAGATGCGGAACTCCTCGGGCCCATCGACATAGACGATCACGTCGTCGATGAGCGCGCCCATCTCGTTGACGATATTGCTGATGTGGGAGTCGCCCGACTTCGCCTTCGATACGTCAGAGGTCAGAAGATGATTGAGGAACGCCAGCGCCCCGCTGCCGGTTACATTGAGCATCTTCAGCATCGACACGTCGAACAGGCCGGCGTGGTAGCGCACGGCGGCCGTCTCCTCGTAAGGGTCGGTCTTGTAATTCTGCGGGACGGGCATGTCGTTCCAGCCCGTGGACAGATCCGCGCCGAGCGCTCTGTGGCGATCATTGAGGACCGACTGCCTGGGGAACTTGTTTGCCGTCATGGGCGTCTCGCTCCGATTGTCTTGTGAGGTTGAGGTTTGCGGGGACGATGGAAGATCGTCGGGCCAGCAGCCGGGGCTCGTCGGCGCGCCGTCGTCGAATTTCGACAGCCACTCGACCGTTGTGTCGCGGTAGCGCGTCAGGCCCTTGTAATCGACGAGCTCGGGCGGCAGCGTTTTCAACACGCGGTGGAAGCGCCGCCCCCACTTCGGCACGGTGACGAGCTCGCGCATCTTGATCAGGTAGCAGCGGATCGAGAACAGGATGGCGTTCGAGCGCGGCAGCCGCCACAGGCCCTGCAGCTCGACGCGCAGGTGCACCTTGTCGCCGACGTTCTCCAGCGTGACCGTGGTGCGGTCGGTGCCCCACTTGTCGTAGTTCTCGGGGCTGGTATCGAGACGCGGGTTGATGGTCATCGTCCAGTTGAGCCGGCGCACCGGGTGACCGTTCTGCAGGTTCAACAGGAACTTCAGCGCCCGCTCGAAGACGCGCGCCCGGTGCGCCAGCGGCACCGGCCCGTGCCATTCGGTGAAATTCATGCCGACGTCGAAATCGAGCGACCAGTCCGCCTGCGTGGTGATGATGCCGGCGTCCATCCACAGCTGACCGTCGCGCTGGTCCTGCAGCGAGAAGTCGCCCTGGCATTGGCGCCCGATGTATTCCATCGGGCCGTAGGGAAGCGTCGCCTCGTCGCCGAACACGAAGCGCTGCTCGATATTCAGCGGCCGGTTGATCCAGTGCCAGCGATTGCCGTCCCGATTGAGCGTGAAGTGCTCGGGATAGTGCGCCGCCATCGACGTCATGAGCAGCTCGAGCATGTCCCACTGCGCCGGCATCATGTGCGGCAGCGCCTGGCAGCGCAGCGGGTCTTTATCGAGCACCAGCGCGCGATCGCGCATCTCGGAAACGTAGTGCTCGTCGATGTCGATGGGGAACTCGTACACCGATCTCTTCGGGCCCGCTAGGTGCGGTTCGATGTTGACCGAGTACATGTATTTGTCTTCGTGGAAGGGGAACGGAAAGCGGCGCACGGCAGCGGGACTGTTGGCGAACGTGAAGTCGTCGCGGAACGTCTCGTTCTTGAAGACCAGGCCCATTATTGTTTGCTCCTCCAGCTACCGAAGCGATGCGATCAGAGATCGAGCGTCAGGCCGCTGCCTGCAGCGCGCGACACGCAGATCATGATTTTCTCCCCCGACGCCTTTTCTACTTCGGTGAGATAGTGGTCGTTGTGTTGCAGCGCCCCGCCGCTGGCCACGACGCGCGTTTCGCATTGCCCGCAAGCGCCGCCCCGACAGAGATAGGGAGCATCGATGCCGTTGTTCTCCAGCGCTTCGAGGATGCTCTGTTGCGGCCCGACGACGATGTCGCGACCCGAGCGCGCGAGCTTGACGGTGAAAGGCTTCCCCGGCGACGGCGCGGTAAAGCGCTCGCAGTGTAGATTCTCCTGCGGCCAGCCGGCGGCGCGGCCGGTGTGCATGGCCCAGTTGATCATCGCGGCGGGACCGCACACGTACATGTGCGTGCCGAGCGGCTGCTCGGCGAGGATGCGCTCCAGCGGCAACGACATGCCGCGATCGGAGCGATAGATGTGCACGCGCGCGCCGTATTGGGCGGCGAGGCGATCGCAGAATGCGCCGCGCTCGGCGCTGCGCACCTTGTAGTGCAGCTCGAAATCGCTGTTGCGCGCGGCGAGCTCGCGCATCATGGCCAGGAAGGGGGTGATGCCGATCCCGCCGGCAACGAGGATGTGCTTGCTGCCTTGCCCCACGAGGGGGAAGAGGTTCACCGGCTCGCTGATGTGCAGCTCGGAGCCCGGTTGCACGTGGTCGTGCATGAACATCGAGCCGCCGCGCGAGCCCGCCGCGCGCAAGACACCGATCTCGTAGCTGCTCCCGTCGTAGGGAGCGCTGATCAGCGAATAGGGGTTCTTCCATACATGGCCGTTCTCGCCGTGCATGGTCACGACGACGTGCGACCCGGCCGAGAATGCGGGTAATGCGGCGCCGCCCGCGTCGATGAGGCGGAAGCGCTTGATCTCGTCGGCGACGCGCTCGATCTCGGCGACGCGCACGCGGCGCAGGGTGGATGCGGTCATGGGAACTGAACCTGCTGTTGCGGAACTTCACCGGGAACCTCGGCGTCGACGCGCACGCCCATGAAGGCGGCCAGTCGCCGCGAGTAGTGATCGCGCACCGTCAGGACGAGCCCACAATGCGCACACAGCACCGGATTGACGGTGACGTTTTCGGTCATGCCCTTGCAGTGAATGCACTGGACGCGGCGCTTGAGGGAGCCGCGGTGCTCGCAGCGCACCGAGCGATGATCGATGCCGAAGCGCATCGCCCGCTGCACGGTCGAGCCGATCAACGGCTCGCTACCCGCTGCGTAGACGCGGGTTCCCATCTTGGCGCGGAAAAGCCGCTCGCCCAGCGCCGCGACGGCAGCGTTGAGATTGGGCAGGGCGATGGTCGACGCCGGTCTCAGTGCTGCTGTCTGAGCTTCGAGCGCCTGCGCGGAGACGAACTCGTCGGCGCACAACAGGACGGTCGTCTTGGCCGCAAACGCGTCCCCGGCGCGACGCAGCATCTCGGCCATCGCAGTGGCCCCGGCGCGATCGCAGATGACGATATTGCTGCTGGCACAGAGATCGGGCTCGAGCCCTGCGTACACGGGCCTGCTTTTGACTTCGCTCGTCAGCAATGTGCTCCCTCCTTGTCCGGTGGCGTCAATACCGCCGCCCATGGATGAAAGGTCGGAGCGAGCGATGCGCCGCTCCGACCGAAGGACCTAGCCGGGCAGCTGGAAGAACCAGTTGGCCGCCAACACGATCGTTGCGCCGACGACCAGCGCGACATAGGGAAGGATGCCGGCCTTCTTCTTGGCGAGGTCCGCCGTCGTCAGCCCCAAGTCGGCCAGCATGTGATCGGGGAACTTGCCGCGGTCCTGCACGTAGTGGCGGAACCAGAAGACCGGCACGATGAGACCCGCGGCGATCAGGCCGGCCCACAGCGCCTGCGGGTTCCACACCTTGGCACCGGCGCCGAGAAACACTGCGTTGACGTAGGCGAAGATGACGCCGAGGCCGAGAAGCAAGGTCGGCGCCCGCCACGGCCGCACGGCGTTGCCGTTGTCGACGCGGTGGATCCAGCCGGCGTTGAGGTTGAGGAAGTTGAAGATGATGTAGCCGACGTTGGAAACCGCCAGGATGAAGAAGAAGCTGGTGGCGTCGGCGCAGGCGATGGCGAGCACGATGAGGTTGACGACGAGGTCGGTCCACATCGCCCGCGTCGGGGCGCCGTGCTCATTGACGTGGCTCAAGTAGCGCGGCAACCAGCCGTCATAGGAGCCCTGGTACAGCGTGCGCGACGAGCCGGCCATCGCCGTCATAATCGACAGCATCAAGGCGAAGATCATCACCATGACGAAGGCGTTGGTCACCCAGCCGCCGCCGCTCACCATGTTGCCCATCGCTTCGGCCACACCCGAGCCGTCGACGATGGGCGTCGCCAGCATGCCCTCGAGGCCGAGCACGCCCTGGAACGTGAACGGGACGAGCGAGAACAGCACGAGGCAGAGCAGCCCCGAGAAGAGGATTGCCCTGACGGTGTCGGTCTTCGGGTTCTTGAACTCGCTGGTGTAGCAGATGGCGGTCTCGAACGCGTAGGTGGACCACGCGGCGATGAACATGCCGCCGAGCACCAGCGTCCAGCCGCCAATGTCCCAGGTGCCCATCTCGGGCGCGTAAGCTGCCTTGAGCGGCGCCAAGGGCGTGTAGTTCGACCAATCGATCTGACCGGTGATGATGGGTACGACGCCAACGATCAGCATCGGTATGATCACGATCAGGCCGAGAAACTTCTGCACGTTCGCCGTGCCGAGGATGCCGCGATGCTGAATGGCGAAGGTGATCAGCATCAGCAGGGCGCCAATGAAGAACGCGGCGTTGAGAGAGTAGGAAACCGGCCCCAAGGTGCCCGCATAGAGTGTCCACGTACGCACGGCCGGCGTCAGCGCCGTAACGGCATCTGCCGACAACAGCGCCGCAGTGGCGTCGGCTGCCGTCTTGCCGGAGTTAGCGGCCAGCCACTCTACGACGCGCGGGCTGTCGGCAGCGATCGATCCCGCGTGGCTCTGCACCCAGGCCAGCACCGCGGGGTTGTCCGCGCCCGGCACCGGGGCCAGCGCATTGAGGATGTAGGCGGCGGCGATCGAGCAGCCGAGCGACAGAACCGGCGACCAGGCCAGCCAATTGCACCACACCGAGAGGGGCGCGATGAGCTTGGAGTAGCGGACCCACGCCGCGGCGCCGTATACCGACGCGCCGCCGGACTTGCTGGGAAAGAGACCTGCGATCTCAGCATAGGTGAAAGCTTGAATGAACCCCATCAGCATCGAAACGATCCAGACGAGGAAGGCTACCTTTCCGGCCGTGCCGGCGATGCCGCCGATGGAGAACAGGACAAGGGCCGGGACGCCACTGGCGACCCAGAACGCGCCTCTCCAATCGATTGCCCTGATGAGTTCCCCCGTCGACGATCGGCCTAGGGCGGCCGATTCCATTATCCCCGTGCTCATCCCGTTACTCCCCGACGTTTCCCCTGTTGCCATGCGACCCTGCGCCCCACACCGATTACAACCATTTGCAACCTATTTGGAACCAATAGGCGCTGGGCTGGTTGATATTAGACTGAGAAAACTGGCGCGCAATAGACAATATTGCCTTACAGGAAAGTAATATGCTTCATAGTTGCACAAATTTTGGCCCCAATACCTTGGTCCTTCTGCCGCTACCAATTTGACTGCAATTGCAATAAGTGTTTATTGGTTGTGCGTGGTTGTGATTGGGTATTTGCCTAGATTGCAGGCGCCCTGTGGGCACGCTTGCGGCCGGTGGGACGGCTCCATGCGCGAGGATTGGATAGGGAGGACGGTTCTAGGCTTTGCAGCTCTGGCCGCAGGCCGGCCCGCGCTTGCCTCCCGGCATTGGCTCCGCGCCTTGAGCGAGACGGAACGCGATGGCGCGCCCGATCCCCTGCGCGCGGCGGCGCAAAACAATGCCGGCGTCGCCTATCTACTCACTTCCCGCATCGGCCAGGCGCGGGAGAAATTTACCGCGGCCGAGAGGTTGTGGGCGAAGACAGCAGCGCACATAGAGGCTGCAGATTTACCGCTCGCGGGGCGCAGCTCGGCGTTCCACCTTCACCTCGCCATGCACCACCAAGAGGCCTTCGCAGCGCTGCCGCGCCAGCGGTACGCGCGCATGTGTGCGGCGGCCCTCACGATCACGAAGCTCAACGCACATCTGGCGCTTCGCGCCAGCGGCGGAAGACGCAAACTCGATGCGGCGGATCACGGTGCGATCGCCGCATTGTCGGAGGCATTCGGGGAGCGATGCGCCGAGATCGCGATATTGCAGGACGCCTTCGATGACGCGACCGGCGGCACTGCCGCCTCTCGCGCCTATGCCGCCTACCAAGCCAAGAGTGCGTACCCGAACGCCCGGCAACCCCGCAACGAACGTGGCTTGGGCGCCGACGTGCACGCTGCAGCGCATCTCACCGCGCTCGTGCATCCCGGCCTTCTGCCGAACGCTCGCATGAGCGCTCAGACTTTGAGGGAGCTTTGATGAATGGACACGACTGAACGGGCAATCGAGCGGTCCAGCTCCGTGATCCCCCCCTGGGAGACCGATCCCGCTTCGCACCCCCTCGTCAAGCAGAGCGTCAAGAGCATCGCGACACAGATCTTCAACCGTATCGTCTCGGGAGAATATTCCTTCGGCACGCGCATTCCGGCCGAGCGCGAGCTCGCCGACACCTTCGGTGAATCGCGCGCCACCATCCGCCAGGCTCTCGATTTCCTGGAAACATACGGCGCTGTCGCCCGGCGTGCAGGCAGCGGAACGTTCGTCGCTTATCGCAGGACCGAGGCGACAAGCCAGGTTGGCGCCGAGCCGCACGGCTATCTCAACATTTCCGCCATCGCCGAGACGATCTCGCCGTTCGAGATGAATGTCGCCGAATCGATTCTCGAGCCCGAGATCGTCAGGCTGGCGACGATCTACATGTCGGTCCGCGACCTGACGAAGCTCGAGCAGCATCTGGCGCAGCTCGAGGCCATCGTCACCGATGCGGCCGAGTTCGCCGAGCTCGAGAAGCAGTTCATGATGACGATCTGCGAAGGCACGCACAATTCCCTCATCGTGGCAATGTATCGCATCATGCACGAGGTGCGCCGGCAACCGCAGTGGTGCGCCAACAAGAAGCGTACGCTTACACCCATGCGCATCCGCGAGGCGCAGCGGGCACTGCGCTCGCTGTACACGGCGCTCGAGCGGCGCGACGTCGACACCGCCGTCGAATGCATGCGGCTTTACATCTCGAGCACGCAGGAGGACATGATCTACGCCTCGCCCTGACGCGTCTGCACTCCAGCTCAGGTGCGCTCGCCGGCCAGCGTCGACGCAAGATGCGCCTCCTCGCGCTGGTCCCACATGAGCTTCATGTCGCGCATATGGCGGATCAGCACCGCCTTGTGCTTCGACCACCAACGCACGATCGAGGAGAACTCCTGGATGCGCGCGCGCCCCGCCTCGATGGTGACGACAGGCCAGTCGCCGACCAGGGCGTTGTCGATCCCGAACAGCTCGCGCCCCCACCACACGGCCTCGCCGAAGGCGTGGTGACCCACCCCGCCGAACTTCATCATGGCGAGCACGGAGAACGGCTCGTACGTGCGGGCGCGTTGCACGGCGTTCTTCCACAGCTCGAGCGTCGAGACGTACTCCCAGGAAACGGCGCTCCAGGTGCCGGGATAACGGATGCAGAACTCGGCGTAGAACTCGTTGGGATTGGCGAAATTGACCTGCGAGTCGTTGAGGCGCGGGTCGTCGAAATCCGGGAACTGAAAGACGAAGCCTTCCATAAACTCGGGGCTCGTATGCGCGATGAGGTCGCGATAGTTGTCACACGTGCACGAGATCATGCGACCCTTGAAGCCGCGCTTGTAGGCCTCCTTGGTGAGGGCGTGCAGGAACGGCTCATAGACGGTGTCCCAGCAAAGCACGTCCGGGTTGTTGGCCATCAGCTTGTCGACGATGGCGCCGAAGTCGGTGGTCTCTATGGGGAACAGGTGCTCGGCTACGAGGTTCCAGCCGGCCACCTCGAAGGCCGCCCGGTAGGTGGCGATTGAAGGCAGGCCGTGGAGGTCGTCCTGCGCGCACATGGCGACGGTCTTCAGTCCTGGGTCCTGCCGGTGCAGCCAGTCGACGCCCGTAACATTGTAGATCGGGTGCACCTCGCTGGGGGCAATCAGCGTCGGTGCATCGGGCGTCAGGTCGCTGGGCAGCAGCGTGGCAACCAGCATGCGGTGCTGGTTGACGACATTGCGCACCTGGTCGGTGAAGTCGTTGCCGCCGACCATGAGGATAAGCTTCACGCCGTCCTCGTTGATCAGCTTCTTGACGCCGGCCAGCGCCAGATGCGGCTGGAACTTGGTGTCGAACGGCACCAGATCGACCATGAAGCGGCGCATGCCGACCTTGATGCCCCCCGCAGCATTGACGCGGTCGCGCCAGATGAGGCTGCCGTTGAGGCCAGGCTCGGCCCAGGATTTCAGCTTGCCGGTCAGCGGCGCCAGGAAGCCGACCTTGAGGATGGTCGGGGATTCGAGGCCGTGATCGGCCATGGCGATGGAAAGTGCCGAAGCCAGCGAGCTTTTGGTGCGTCCTGCCATGGTTCAGCCTGATTGCGCCTCGTCACAGCGGAAACGTGCCGGCCCCACCCTGTCAAGTTGTTCCCCAATAGCTGCGTGAGCGGCTCGGCAGTACGTCGGACCAGCAACCGGCCGCGCCGCATCAACTTAGGCAGTCGGAAGACTGTCATCTGCGATCGATAGGCTAGGAGCCGGGACGGTTGGAACCGCGGCGAACCTCGCCGCGGAAGGGGAGGCATGGCCAACGACGAGAGTATCTCAGCCGCGGAGCTGCACGCGCGGCAGGGGTTTGGTGAGGTTCAGCGCAAAGTCGTCCGCGATTTTCTCCAGATCGTGCTCTGGCCCATCCAGCTCATCGCCGACAAGCCCGGCCATCGGCGGGCGAGCGCCGATGCCTCGTTCGAGCGTCTCGGCGGCGGAAGCTGGGCGCTGGTGGATGACGAATTCGGCATCAAGGGCGACGCGTTCCAGGAACGGCACTACCGAGAGTTCGTGAGCTTCCTACCGCACGTGCAGCGCTTCCCGTATGGGGACGCGCCGGGACCGGTGCGCGAGCGCGCCAAGGGGGATGCGCCGCTGCGCGTCGACCGGCGCACCGACATCGCCGCCGTCCGCATGCTGCCCGCCGAGGGTGCTCGGCGCCTCGGCGCCGTGCAAAGCCAGTAACCTCGACCAGGAGGATGCAGTGGGTACCGATTCGCGCGCCAAGGATCTCGACACGCGCCTTCGCGCCGATCTCGTCGACAGCTTCGATGAAGAGCTGGAGATGGAGATCGACGACGAGCGCCTCGACAAGCTGCTCGACGGGATGTCCGAGCTTCCCGAGCCCGAGGGAATGGAGCGCAAGCTCTATTTCAAGGAGCTGTTCAGACTGCAGGGAGAGCTCGTCAAGCTGCAGGACTGGGTCGTTGCCGAAAAGCTCAAGGTCGTGGTGATCTTCGAGGGGCGCGACGCTGCCGGCAAGGGCGGAGTGATCAAACGCATCACGCAGCGCCTCAACCCGCGCGTCTGCCGCGTCGCGGCGCTACCCGCACCCAGCGAGCGCGAACGCACGCAGTGGTACTTCCAGCGCTACGTCAGCCACCTGCCGGCTGGCGGCGAGATCGTCCTTTTCGACCGCTCCTGGTACAACCGCGCCGGCGTCGAGCGCGTCATGGGCTTCTGCACCGAGGACGAGTGCGACGAGTTCCTGCGCACGGTGCCGGAGTTCGAGCGCATGCTGGTGCGCTCCGGCATCATCCTCATCAAGTACTGGTTCTCGATCACCGACGAGGAGCAGCACTTCCGCTTCTCTATGCGCATTCACGATCCACTCAAGCAGTGGAAGCTCAGCCCCATGGATCTGCAGTCGCGCGTCCGCTGGGAGGCCTATACGCAGGCGAAGGAGGCTATGCTCCAGCGCACCAACATCCCAGAAGCGCCCTGGTGGGTCGTCGAAGCGGTCGACAAAAAGCGCGCGCGCCTGAACTGCATCCACCATCTGCTCGGCCAGATCCCCTATGGCGAGGTGAAGCGGCCGCCAATCGTGCTGCCTCAGCGCACGCATCATCCCGATTATCAGCGCAATCCGGTGCCGCGGGAGATGTACGTCCCGGCCGTCTACTAGCGCTGCAGCGGGCTCCGCACCTGGCTTCGTGCTCCTCGCACGTTGCCGGGCGCACGGGCCCTGCGTCGTTGCTCGTGGACGCGAGGCGAAGCACGTCCCGGCGGACTGCTCCAGGTCAGCCACACTGCGCGCATATGGAATTCCGTTTTGCGACGGAACCCTCCGCGCGGGGCGTTGGCGTGGTACCTGCGCAAGACCAATCCAGAACTGGAGCACTACATGAGACTCTCTCGGGAATGGGCGACACCCGTCACAATCGGCGTCTTCGCCATCGTAAGCGTCACCGGGATCCTCATGTTCTTCCACCTCAACACGGGGCTGAACAAAGTCGTCCACGAGTGGGCCGGGCTGGTGATGGTCGGCGGCGTCGCTTTGCATGTCGCCGTCAATTGGAAAGCATTCCTGCACTATCTTGTCTCGGGCCTGCTGGGGCGCTCGATCATCGGCCTGGGCGTGATCGTCCTGGCCCTGTCCTTCCTGCCGCTTGGCGGCTCCAGGGGCGGCGCGTCACCGCCCGTGCTGGCGATGGACGCCATCACCAAGGCGCCGATTGCTACTGTCGCGCCGCTCACGGGCAAACCGGTCACGCAGGTCATGGAGGATCTGGCGAAGGCGGGCATTACGCTCGCAAGTGCCTACGCGAGCATCGACAGCGTCGCGGGCGGCGACCGCGCAAAGCTCGGCAGAGCGATGGCCGTCCTCTTCCGCAAGAACGGGGGATAACGCGGCTTCGCCGGGAAAAGGCGAGACGGTTGGGAAGGGTGGCGGAGACGGAGGGATTCGAACCCTCGATACGCCTTTACAAGCGTATAACGGTTTAGCAAACCGCCGCCTTCAGCCTCTCGGCCACGTCTCCTCCGGAGGAGCCCTAATAGAGGCGGGGTCGCCCGATTGCAAGTCGCGCGAGCCCGCAATACCCGCTACCTCTACCAGGCCTTGACGCATTCCGCTGGGCGCCGCATCGTTCGCGTATCGAGTGGAAAAACAAGGCCGAAAAAGCGGCCGGACCCTTAGGGCGGACCAAACATGCACCGGCGGCTTCCTCCCATCGCGGCGGCACTGCTGCTCTGGGCGGTCTCTCCAGACGCGTTGGCGCAGGAATACTGCGTGACCTGCACCGGCCCCGATGCGACCTACCGCTGTCTCATCGGCGGAGAGGCATCGCCTTCGGCCCGCTCGTCACGCGGGCAGTTCCTGTGCATCACCGAGCTGGCCAAGGCGGGCGGCCATGCGAGCTGCAGCGCCGCGCGTGGCCAGGCGACGCCGTGTCCCGGGGAAACGCGCACGGTGATGTTCTCACTCGCCGATCCGGGGGCTGCGCCGCCCGATGGCACGCCACCGCCTGCCGGAACACCGCTGTTCGTCCCCGTGCCGTCCAGCAATCATCTGCCGCCTGTCGCGCCGCCACCCGAACAGCAACAGGCGCAGCCCGCGCCACCTCCCGATACCGGAGATACTGGAGCCATGCCGCCCCAGCAGGCGAAGCCAAACGCGGTGGAGGAGTTTGCCGACAAGACGGGCAAAGCGGTCAGCGATACCGGCAAGGCGGTCGGCAAGGCCGTCAAGAAGTCTTGGGATTGCGTCACGTCGCTGTTCGGCAACTGCTGAGGGCGAGCACCGATCTAGTGCTTGGCCATCCACTCGCGGGCGAGACGCTGGGCACGCGAGATCTGCAGCTTCGACATCTCGCGGGAAATCTCGAACCGGTAGTGCTTGGCGTCGTCATTGCCGCGCATGGCTGCCAGATTGAACCACTTGTGCGCCTCGACGAGATCGATCTCCACATCCCGGCCTACGCAATACATAAGGCCGAGTTGGAAGAGAGCGTCCGGCGTCGAGCCGTAATCGGTGCTCTCCTCGATTCCGTGTGAAGCCAGTTCCAGCCGTGCCATCTACGTCCCGCCCGTACCCGATACGCCGCGGACTGTTGCCGCTCGAGCTCTGCATCAAGGATGTCAGCGAGGCGATGAAAACTGGTAAATCACGCCGGGCTCGAGGTATGAACGCGCCGCGCAAAGGGCGCCTCAAATCGGCGCATTCGGCTCGCTTCTGCGCAAGCCGAAATCAGCTCTTCACGCTCATGGTTACCGGCGGCTAACCATACCGGCAGAAGCCACGCGCCGGTGAAGTATCAGGGGATGAGCACGATCGATCCCGTCGTCTTGCGCGCTTCCAAAGCGCGGTGCGCCTGCGCGGCGTCGCGCAACGGGTACGTGCGGGAAGCGGCGATCCTGATGGCGCCCTTGCCGACCATGTCGAACAGCTCGTGCGCGTTGGCGAGAAGGTCCTCGCGCCGCGCCGTGTAGGCCATGATGGTCGGACGCGTCGCATAGAGCGAGCCTTTGGCGGAAAGGATCTGCAGATCGAACGGCGGCACGGGACCCGAAGCGTTACCGAAGCTCACCCACAGCCCCTTCGGCCTGAGACAATCGAGCGAAGAAGGAAAGGTGTCCTTGCCGACGCCGTCGTAGACGACATCACAGCCTGCGCCGCAGGTGATCTCGCGCACGCGCTCAACGTAGTCCCCCGTGCGGTAGTTGATGACATGCGTGCAGCCGGCGGCTTTGGCGAGCTGCGCCTTCTCCTCCGACCCGACGGTGCCTATCATGGTGGCGCCGAGCGCCTTGGCCCATTGGCACGCGATGAGCCCAACGCCGCCCGCGGCCGCATGCCACAACAGCACGGTGTCGCGCGTCACACGGTACGTCTCACGCAGCAGGTAGCGGGCGGTCATGCCCTGCATCATCATCGACGCGGCGGTCACGTCATCGATGCCGCCGGGAAGCTTCACGACGCGGTCGGCTGCAATCAGCCGCTCATCGGCATAGGCGCCGAGGACGGCGGGATAGGCGACCCGGTCCCCGACCTCGAGCTCCGATACGCCCGGCCCGACCGCCTCCACCGTGCCGGCACCCTCCATGCCGATGACGGCCGGAAAAGCGGCGAGCTTGTAGAGCCCGCTGCGGTGATAGACGTCGATGTAGTTGAGGCCCACGGCGCTCTGGCGCAGGCGCACCTCGCCGGGCCCCGGGGCACCGACCTCCACCGTCTCCCATTGCAGCACTTCGGGGCCACCGTTGGCGTGGATGCGGATTGCGTGCGCCATATCCCGACCCTTCCTCGCGGCAGCTTGGCCGTTTCGCCTTGACGGCGCCATTGAGGCCTTCTACGGGCTTAAGCGGCGCGCCGACAAGGGAGCGAGAATGATTCTCTACCGCCGCCGGAACCTTCCGGTCCTGCTTTTGCTTTTTGCCCCCGTCGCCCCTGTCGGTTGTACCGGTCCCAACGTCACCACCGGAGCCAGTTCGGGGCTCACCTGTGTCGATGATTCGAGCGACTGCGTCGCCAAGCGCCAGCGCACCTTGCGCTATCTCGTCGACGACAGCGATCGCGCCTGGGTGAAGGCGCACGCCCCGCCCGAGGCCTATGCCTCCGGCGTCCGCCTGTTCGCCTTGAAGAGCAAGAAGAAAGAACTCACGTGCGATGAGCTCGCACACGGCCGCAACGAGGCCGACCGCGCGCCCGCCGTGCTGCGTTCGGCCGGCAATCTGACGCCGGCGCAAGTCTCGCGCGGCATCATGCTGGCGAGCGAGGTATCGCGCGAGCTGGCCGCCGAGATGAAGCGCCGGTGCCAGCGAGGTTGAGGCTCGATGCCGCACACTTTCATTGTCCTCGGCCCCCATTGTTGAGAGCCCGTTCATGACCGACAGCCTCGTCGAGACGGTCCTCTCCTTGGTGCGGCAGAGAGAGAGTTGGGCGATCCCCATCGCCTTCCTCGTGGCCTTCGGGGAATCACTCTGCTTCCTGTCCATCGTATGGCCGGGCTGGGCCATCCTCACCGGGCTCGCCTTCCTGCTGGCAGCCAGCGGCGTCGGCATGCCGATCCTTATCGCCACCATATTGGCGGCCGGCCTCGGCGGCGTGGTCGGCTACTCGATCTCGTACTGGGTCGGGCACTACTTCAAGGACAGCATTGGCAACATTTGGCCGTTCACGACGCATCCCAACCTCATACCGAGGGGCGAGGAATTCTTCGACGAGCACGGCCTGTGGAGCGTGTTTCTCGGTCACTTCGTCGGGCCGGTGCGGGCGGTCATCCCCGTCGTCGCCGGCATGTTCTCGATGCCCCAGGTTCCCTTCCAGATCGCCAACGTCGCGAGCGCCTTCGTTTGGGCGGTTTGGGTGATCCTGTGGCCGGTGCTGTTCGTCACCTATCAGGAGCCGATCTTCGCGTTCATGCGCGGCCACGAGCTGATCGTGGCGCTCATCATGTTCGCTTTGGCGTTTGCCAACGCCATTGCGCTGCCGCTCTTGTTCGTGCCGGTGATGGTGCTGTTCGCCTTTGTCAGCGGCGTGCACCTGTACGCCGGCGGAGATTTCTGGATCATCTTTCTCGCCGGCGCCGCGGGCGCCTTCTTTGGCGATCTGTTCTTCTATGGGGCGGGCCGGCGCGCGAAGCAGAGCTTTTCGGACGTGTGGTTCATAAACGACAAGGGCCGCGCCGTGCCCGGAGCGCGCAAGCTCGTGCGGGAGAACGGCGCGCTCAGCGTCATCACCAGCAAGTTCCTCGGCATGCGCCGGGCCGTGGTGCCCATAGCTGCCGGCGCCGAGGAATTTCCCATTGGGCCTTTCGCCGCCGCCAGCGCCGTGTCGGCACTGCTATGGTCGGCGGCGCTCCTCTTGCCGGGCTTGGCGGTACGCGCCTTCGCGGCGTGAGGTGCCGGTCAGTTGCCGGCGAGCTTCGTCACCACCGCATAGACGGCGTACCCGCGATAGAGCTGAGTGTGGCTCACCCTCAAGCCGGGCATGTTAGCGATGCGGTCAAGCTCGACCGCCAGCTCATCGCGCGGGGTAACCGAGAACCGAGCCAGCCAGCTGCGCAAGCCGCGCTTGAACCAGCCTGGCAGCTGCCCTTGCCCGCCGAAGTCAACGATCAGCAAGCGGCCGCCCGGAGCGAGCGCGGCGAGCGCCTGCTGCAGGGCCGAACGCCAAGGCGGTATCATCGACAGCGCGTACGAGATGAAGATGCGGTCGAAGGCGGAAACGCCGAACAGCCGCTCGCCGGAGAATTCAGTGGCGTCGCCGGCAGCGATGCGAATGCGATCTTCAAGGTCGGCGTGGCGGATCGAGCCGCGGGCCGTGTCGAGCATCGCCGTCGAGATGTCGAAGCCATAGAAGCGCGCCTCGGGATAGCGCCGTGCGGCGGCGATGAGGTTGCGTCCCGTTCCGCAGGCGACCTCGAGCACACGATCGCCTGGAGCCGGCGCCAGCTCGCCGATCAGCCGGTCGCGGCCGAGCAGGTAGAACTTGCGCGTCGCATCGTAGACGTACCGCTGATAGCGGTAGATGGCGTCCATATGCTGCGCGGCCGAAACCTCGGAATGGGCCACTGCGCCGACCTCAGGCCATGAACGTGTAGAGGTGGAAGCCGCCGTAGATCGACGAGCGGTCCTTGGCGGTGAGCTCGCGGCAGCGCTGCCGATCGTAGCTGAAGCGTGACAGGATCGCGTCCGGCACGCGCCCAGGCAGGATCGTCGCCTCTCCGGCAGTGCGGAAGATGACGCGAGCGCCGGGCTTCGCCGTGCGCACGATCTCGCTCCACAGTGCCCCGAGCTGCACATCCGTCATCCAGTCTTGCGCGTCGAGCAGCACGTAGGCGTCGAGCGAGCCCGCCGGCTGTGCCGCGAGATGCTCGGTGAACGAGGCGTGCACGACCGACATGTCGCCGACGCGCTTGCGCAGCCGCTCGAAGCTCTCGCGCTGCAGATAGGGGGGCAGCGGCGCGCGGGCATTGGTCGCGTAGCGGCGACCAAAGGCCTGCCAGGCGAAGTAGTTGTCCTTGAGGTCGAAATCGCAGGCGAGGCGATGAAGACGTCCGAGCAGCACGTCCGCCATGCTGGCTTCGTCGCCCTTGAGGGCGGTGAACTGCGAGGGCGGAATGCCGAGCCCGAACAGCGCCGATGGCTTGTCCAGGAGCCAACGAATGTGGCGCTTGGTGAACAGGGGCGCCAACTCGCTCGTGAAGATATGGCGCTGCTCGTCAAGCGTTCTGGCATCGAGCAGGCGGCGCGGGTTCTTTCCATGCGCGCGGGCCAAGAGATGCCCCGCGGTGATGAAATTGCCGAGCAGCCCGTGGCGATAGAAATTGGAGGCGAAATAGCCAATGCGCCGCCGGCCCAGGCGGTCGCGCGATTCCCAGTATTTGCACGTCGCCGCATCGAGATGCGGGCGCAGATAGTCGAAATAGGCGTCGATGTTCTGACGCCGGTTAGCGTCGGCGAAAAAGGTGCGGAAGGACTCATAGTCAGGCAGGTGCGCCAGCGCGGCGAGCTTCAGCTTGTTGAGCGCCACGTGCGCCGGATTGAGGTCCACGGCGGTTACGTTGATTGGCGCCGCCGCGAGGTAGCTCAGCACGTTGCACCCGCCAGAAGCGATGGCAACGAGACGCTCGCCCTCCTTGACGCTCAGCGCCTCGAGATCGACGAGCGGATCCTCCCAGATCTGGGGATAGACGAGACCGCTGAAAGCGAGCGTGAACAGCCGCTCTTGAATGCCCTGGCGCGTCGTTGCCCTGTGGCGATGCACGGCCTGACGTAAGCGCCTGTTGCGTTCCCGCCGCAGAGGAGCTTCCTCGGCGGCAATGGCATCCTGAGTTGAGGCCATGCATCCCTGTCCGTGTTTTCGTGACCGTTCCGTCACTTTTGGCAGTCCGACAGGCTCGGCTAAGGGAGTCTTGTTACGGTTTTATGTCAGCCGCAGGCGCCGGCACTTGCGCCGCAGGCGAAGATGACCTAGAGGAGCCGCTCGCGCTTCGAAGGCCGTCGCGGCTGCAAGCGTCAACTTATTTTGGTGAAGGCCATGAGCAGCACACGCAGCCTCCGCAACGTCGAAACCCGCAAGAAGAAGGCACGGCGCGCCATTCCGCGCGCCAAGATCTCGCGCAACCAGGGCAACACGGCCGCTGGTCGCAAGCGGCTGAAGAAGCTGGCCGGCCTGCGCCGCGGCGCCAAGGCCAAGGCCTGAGCCCTCTCCCTAAACGTCGACTTTTGCGTTCAATCACACGGATCGGTTCCGGCTCCGTACACGTTTGCCGTGCAAAGCTATTGCAGGGCTACCGGGAGCCGCCCCATGGTCAACGTCTACCTCTTCATCGAGCTCTTGCGCGCGGCCAACGCCGCGGATGTCGCCGATAAGCTCAAGTCTCTCGAACTTGGTGACTGCAAGTTCGCCAACGTTGTAGTTCTCGCCGACGATAAGCTCGTCGCCCAGCTCGACTGCAGGACGAGCAGCGAGGCGAGCACGGCCATATTAGAGAAGATATCCCCGGTCGAGGGTGTCGTGCAGACCAACATCATGGCCGCGGTGCGCCCCGTCCATAGGTAGCCGGGAGGTCGGGGCGCTGACCTTGCGCAGCGCTTTCGGCCGCGAGCATAAGCCAACGTAAATCGTTACGTGAGACTGATAGTCCGTGTGCCGCGTTTGGCCGACGTCAGCGCGGCTTCGTTAAAGACTATTAAGCTTTTCTCCTTCGCGTAGCCCAAGAAGAGATGACTGGAACCTATTCGCTTGAGCTTGTCGGGCTCTCACTCCTCGTCGCCGTTGCCGCCTCCTATGTTGCATTTGCGCTCGCGGCTCACATCTCGACGACCAGGGGCTGGGCCGCCGCCTATTGGCTCGCCGGCGGCGCTATCGCCATGGGTACGGGTATCTGGTCCATGCACTTCGTCGGCATGCTGGCCTTCAAGTTGCCGATCCCCATGTCTTACGACCTCGAGGGCACCGTCGTCTCACTGCTCATCGCCATCGTCGTTTCGGGGTTTGCCCTCTACATCGTCAGCAGCCGCGCACTCGACCTGACCAATCTCGCCGTTGGCGCGGTGACGATGGGCATCGGCATAGCCTCGATGCACTACACGGGCATGGCGGCGATGAATATCGCCCCGCCGGTCACCTACGACACGACAATCGCCATCGGATCGGTCGTGCTGGCCATCGCCGCCTCGGCGCTGGCCCTGTCCCTCGCCTTCAGGCTGCGCCGCAGCACTACGGCAGACGTCATCGGCAAGCGGCTGCTCGGCGCGCTGGCCATGGGCGTCGGCATTTGCGCCATGCACTACACCGGCATGGCCGCCGCTCAGTTCGCGCCCGGGACGATATGCACCGCGCCGCGCATGGAGATCGACCAGTACTGGCTGGCAGTTGCCGTCGCCACCTCGACCTTCATGTTCCTCGGCGCCACCATGCTGATCCTGACCATAGACGTGCGCCTCGCCCACCAGCTCGACGCGGCCAACGCCCGCATCGCCGCGCTGGCGCGCGAGGATCCGCTGACCGGCCTCGCCAACCGCCGTACCTTCATGGAGCATCTCAATGCGGCCTTTCGCGAGCGCACCCGGAACAAGTCGGATTTTGCCGTGTTGTTCCTCGACCTCGACGGGTTCAAGGATGTCAACGACACGCTCGGGCACGCGGCTGGAGACGCATTGATCGTCGAGGTCGCCGACCGCCTGCGGAATACGGTACGCCAGGATGATCTCGTCGCCCGCTTTGGCGGCGACGAGTTCGCCATCCTGCAGCGAAACATCTCGAGCCCCTCGGATGCCGGCACGCTGGCCGAGAAAATCGGTGCGGCACTCGCACGGCGCTACACCATCGGCCACGACGACGTCGCCGTCACTTGTAGCATCGGCGTCGCGCAGGTGACGGATGCGACCGGCGCGCCGCCCGATATCCTGGTGCAAGCTGACCTCGCGCTCTATCGTGCCAAGGGCGATGGGCGCAATTGCTACCGCTTTCACGAATCCGATCTCGACCACAAGGTCCATACCCGCGTGCTGCTCGCGCGCGAGCTGCAAACGGCCATCGCGCGCGGCGAGCTGGAGCTGCTCTACCAGCCGCAGGTGCAGATCGCCACCGGGCGCATCGTGGGCCTCGAAACTTGCGTGCGATGGAACCACCCATCGCGCGGCATCATCAAGCCTTCAGTCTTCATACCCATTGCCGAGCGGGCGGGCACGATCCTCGCCGTCGGAGATTGGGTGATGGAGGAGGCTTGCCGGCAGATGCGCCAGTGGCAGGACCATGATCTGGCGCCGCCCGTCCTCGCCGTCCAACTGTGCAGCGGCCAGTTGAAGGCGGCCGCGCAGCTCGCCGCCGACTTCAAGGCATGCCTGGAGCGGCACCGGGTCGAAGCGGACAGAATTGAGCTCGAATTTGCCGAGCCGGTGCTGATGCAGGCCGCCCAGCGCGGTGCATCAACGCTGCAGGCGCTGCGCGATCAGGGCTTCCGCATGTCGATCGCGGACTTCGGCAGTGGCTACTCGTCGATCGGCTATCTGGCGAGCGCGCCGGTGCAGCGCTTGAGAATCCCGCGGTCGCTTGTCGCCGACGCCTTGCGCAGCCCAGCCTGCGCACGCGCGGTACGTGCCACCGTGCAAATCGCGCGCGAACTCGGTGCCGACACCATCGCCGATGGCGTCGAAACGCAGGCGCAGGCGGTATTTCTGCTCGCCGCCGGCTGCGAGCAGGCGCAGGGTCCGTTCTTCGGGCCTCTCCTGTCGGCGATGGAAGCTACCCTCCTGTTGCGCAATGCCGTCATCGAGCGGCCCGCGACCGATGGCCCCCGCAGCTCGTCGGCGGCTTGAGGGTCTTCCGGCGGCGTTGCCCAATGCGCGGCTGTGCCATACGTATCGTTGGCGTCGCATCCCAATTGGCTCGGCACCGCATGGTCCGCGTAGCACCGCTCGATCCCAACCGCTTCCGGTCGGTCATCCCCCATTACATCAACGGGCGGCCGCCGTACGCCGGTCGCCTCGTCGCCAAGCTGGCCGCCGAGACGAGGCTCGATGCGCAATCGCGGGCGCTCGACCTCGGCTGTGGACCCGGGACATTGACGCTGCCGCTGTCCCGCTACTGCGGAACCATGATCGGTATCGATGCCGATGCGGAGATGATCGCCGCCGCGCGCCGAGCAGCCGAGATCGCCGGCGTAGACATCGATTGGCATATCGGGTCCTCGTTCGACCTCGATGCCGCGCTCGCGCCGCTGCACCTCGTGACCATTGCACGCGCCTTCCACTGGATGGACCGCGAAGCAACGCTCAGCCGCCTCGACGAATTGATCTCCCCAGGGGGCGCGGTGGCGCTCGTCAACACCGAGCTGCACGACTTAGGCCCCACGGGCTGGCATGCGGCATTTGAAGAGCTGCGCAAGGGACACGGCCGCTTCGATGACTTCTACCGCTGGCGCAAAAGCGAAGCGTGGGAGGAGCACACCAGCGTTTTGCTGCGCAGCCCGTTCAGCGACGTCGAGAGTATCTCCGTCTTCGAGCCGCGGACGACGAGCCTCGAGGAGGTGGTGGCCCGGGCACTGTCGTTCTCGGCCAACTCACCGGCGGCGCTCGGCGAGGACGGCTGTGCCGCCTACGAGGCGGACGTGCGCCAGCGCATGCTCGCCATCTCGCCGTCGGGCTCGTTCCCGGAGATCGTCGAAAGCGTTGCCATCATCGCCCGGCGACCCGCGCCCTGAACGACGATGCCGCCAGGAAGACCCGGCGGCATCGCTCGTGAGATCGGGTCGGGAAAGACGTCAGGCCAGCTCGATCTGAGCCGCCTGCTTGCCGCGCCCGCGGCGGTCGTCCTCGACGACGAAGGTGATCTTGTCGCCCTCGTTGAGGCCATTGATGCCCGCGCGCTCGAGCGCGCTGACGTGAATGAACACGTCCTTGGAGCCGTCGGCCGGCTGCACGAAGCCAAAGCCCTTCGAGAAATTGAAGAACTTCACAGTGCCAGTGATACGATTCATACGATGTAGCTTCCAACCGGCGCACTCATAAAGCCAATCACCGCGCGGTACGCCATCGCGCGGGGTCTCAGTCATTGGGTAAGGGAAAACGGCCGGTGGCGCGCTTAATCTCAATCCAAAACGTGAGGGCGCGGTCCACCTCGGATCGCACCGGCACCGGCTATATGGCTGTTGTCTGTGCCAAAAGCAAGGCCGCTAGGGGCGATAGAGGAAAAGACGGAAGAGATCCGTCGGCGACCTGTACAGCTCGCTCATTGACGCGAAGCCGGCGTCGCGGCCGAGCTCCTCCCAGCCTGACACCGTCTCCGGCAGGTCGCACGTGCGCACATGCTTGATGGCCTCGGCGAACTCGGCAGCGGTGAGCTCGCACCAATCGCGCCGGCCGATATCCTCGAAGCGGTCGAGATAGGCGGGGCGATCCTCGCCGTCGCGGCGCGTCGGCTCGTAGATGAGGAAGGCGCCGTTGGCGGCGATCGCCGCGCGCACCTCGCGCATGAAAGTGCGCTTGGCCGCGCTGTCCAGATGATGCAGCGAGAGGCTGATCCAGACGATGTCCTCGAGTGCCGGCAGGTTACGCAGCGCCGTCGAGAAGTCGGCTTCCTCGAGGTCCACCCTGCAAGGCAGAGCGGCGAGATTGCGTTTTGCCAGCGCCAGCGCCGGCGCCGAAAGATCGACGCCGCGGTAGTGCTCGATGGGCGTCGCACGCAGTGCAGTCACGATGCCGCTGGCGTCGCCACAAGCAAGGTCGAGAAAGCGGTACGGACGCCCCACCCCGTCGGTGAGAAAGCGATGCAGGGCGACGCAGGCCTCACCGTTCGACAGGTAGTCGTGCTGTAGGAACTTGCGGTAGATCTCCCATTGGTTCTGAAAGATCTCCAGCGCCGTCGCATCGGGGGCCGTCAGGGTCGATTGGGCAGCTTCGGCCATCACTTCCTCATTATGGCTCGGCGTCGAGTCTCCGCTTGCCGGGCGCCGCTGATCATAGCATGCGCAAACAGTCCTCCCGCCGGCTCTGCTGCACCATCGGCAATTAGCTCAACTGTCGAGCATGCGCGCGATGCTTCATTAAACGGGCCCATTGTACCTAGCCAGAGCTTATTTGGCGGAGGAAGTGGCATGGGGCGCTCGAGCCTAATCACGTTGCTAATCATGTCGGCGCTCGTCTCACACGCAAAAGCAGCCACCACCATCCAGCTCGCACTGCCCTCCCAGCAGCCGGACGGTCCTCCACCACGACCGGTCGGCGACCCGGATGTAGCGCCGATCGGCCTCGATCTGTTCGAGCCCGAAAGCAGCCTTGAGGAAGCCTGGCCGTGGCCGCCGGCCTCCACGGACAACTGACCTCAAGAAGCGCGTGATTCGCGCTGCGGCTTTCGCTTCCGGCGCGCCAGAAGCGCCGGGACTCCGCTGGCGGCCATCGGCCTGCCCACATAGAAGCCCTGGGCCTCCGTGCACCCCTCGGCGCGCACGCGCTGCAGCTGCTCCTTGCTCTCGATGCCCTCCGCTACCGTCGTGATCCCGAGGCTCTTGGAGAGCGCGACCACAGACCGCAACACGGCGAGCGCGCTGTTGGGCTCGTCGCGCAACTCGCGGATGAAGTGCTTGTCGATCTTGATCTTGTCGAAGCGGATGCGCGTCAAGTAGCTGAGCGAGGAGAAGCCGGTGCCGAAATCGTCGAGCGCAATGCCGATACCCAGCTCCTGCAGCTTGCCGAGCACCTCTGCAACCTCGGTTCCTTCCTGCATCAAGACCGACTCGGTGATCTCGAGCTCGAGCCGGTCGGGCGATAGCGCCGAGGCCCCCAGCGCGGAGATTACCGACTGGCGCACATGCCCAGAGCGGAATTGCGCCACCGAAAGGTTGACGGCGACGCGCAGCCCCCTCGGCCAGTGAGAAGCCTCCTCGCACGCCTGTCGCAGCGCCCAATCGCCGAGTTGCACGATGAAGCCCGTGTCCTCTGCGAGCGCCACGAACTCGGAGGGCGAGATGACGCCACGCTCGGGATGATTCCAGCGCAGCAGCGCCTCGAAGGCGGCAATCTCGTTGCGCGCCAGGTTCAACTGCGGCTGGTAGTAGAGCTCGAACTGACCCTCACGCAACGCCACCCGCATATCGTGCTCGAGCTTATGGCGAGCCCGCATGCGTTCGTCCAACCCGCGCTCGAAGAAGCGCGAGTTGCCCGGACCGTCCTTCTTGGCGCGGCCCAGCGCTAGGTCGGCGTTCTTCAACAGCTCGTCACCGTCGTCGCCATCGGCGGGCCCCATGGCCACGCCGACGCTGACGGTGATGGACAGCGATTGATCGTCGATGTCGAAGGAGGTGCCGAGCACCGCGTGCACGCGTTTGACGAGCGCAGCCGCCGCCACGGCTGCTTCGTCCGCGACCTGAAGCACGACGAACTCGTCGCCGCCGACGCGCGCCATCATGTCGACGCCGTCGAGACGCCGGCGGAGATGCTGCGCAACACCCTGCAACAGCGCGTCGCCGATCGATGGCCCGAAGGTCTCGTTGATTTCTTTGAAGCGATCGATCTCGAACACCAACACCACCAGGTGCCGCCCCTCCATGGCATCGCCGGAGAGCACCTGCTGCATGCGCTCGCGCAACTGGATGCGATTAGGAAGATCGGTCAGCGCATCGTGGCGCGCCATGTGCGACAGCTTCGCCTCGATACGGCGCAGTCGCGTAACGTCGTCGTGGGTGGCCACCCATCCCCCGCCTTCCATGGGCTCGTGAGTGATGGCGATGATACGGCCGTCACCAAGCTCGTGCAGCTTGGTGTTGTGCACCGCCTCACGCGCGGAGGCGAGGCGCTCCTCGAGGTAGGCAGCGGCATCGCCGACGCCATAGAGGCCCTTTTCGATGCGGCTTTCTATGATCTTGCGAAACGGCGTGCCTCGCTTTGCAAGGTCCTTGGAGAGACCGTACATCTCGATATAGCGATCGTTGCAGACGAGCAGATTCTGGTCCTGGTCGAACATGCACAGGCCTTGCGACATCTTCGCCAGCGCCGCATTGAACAATCGGTTCTGCTCGCTCAGCTCCGCCTCGCGCCGGTCGAGTGCCGCCAGAGCCGCTTCTGCCCGCCAGCGCGCATGCACCGACTCTTGCAGGTGCTGGCGCGCCGCCTCCAGTGCTTCCCCGTAATCAGATAGGTGAGCCGTGCGCCCCAGCAACCGGCGGGCGCTATACGTGCCGACGGCCAGCACTAGGACCAACGCGCCCAAGGCGACGAGCCGTTCCGCTTCGGCCGCCGGCAGAATGTGAAACGAGGTAAGATACTGACGATAGTCATCGGTAATTGCCGCAACCCCGTCCGTGATCACCGCACCGCAGACGAGCGTGCACCAGCCGGCCACGGCCGCGATGCCTGCCACGACGATCGGACGCGGATGAAAGCGCAGCGCACGCACGCCGACGATCAGCAACAGCATGAGGAAGGCGGGCGCCTTCAGCACACCGCCGGCCGGATGGTTGAAGGCAAACTGGTAGCTCCAGATCAGCGATATGACGATGCCGACGTCGATGACGCTCAATGCGTCGAGCCGGCGCTCCGGAAGCGGCTCCTCGCTCGCCAGCCACCAGCGCACGGCCGAGCTGCCGATCAGCGCCGCAAGGGCGAGGAACAGCCAACTGTCAAAACCCGGGATGCCTTGGCGAAAGCCGAAGGCATGCAGCGCTAGCACGAATACCGCGATGCCTGCCTGCGCCAGCGCGATCGCCTTTTCGCCGCGAACCTCCTGTTCTCGGAGGCTCTGTGCCAAGCGCCGCGACGGCGTGCTGCGGCCGCGGATCTTCTCGCGCGCAGGGCGCCATTTCATTGCTGGCGGCGTCGGCGTGGCTGACAACGGTCGCTCCTGGGGCTGCTGCCCGCCCGTCGTACGATCGTGCGCTCGCAGCCCGGCGCTAGAGACCGTTCAATCCCCAGTGCTACCGCAATCGCACGGCCGGGGACCTTGCCACGGCCGCGTTACATATCCCTTTGGCTCGCTCGCCAATTTAGCGGCTCGACGAGCCGCGAACGCAAGCTCGGTTAACGCCGAGTGACGTTCGCGGCTCGGCTGTCCTATTGCCGGACACCCTCGATTTCGAGCGCCAGCTCCACCGCCTGCGCCGAGGGGCCGAGGTTGTAGTTGATGCCGAAATCCTTGAGCGGCAGCGTCGTCGTGCCGGTGAAGCCCTGGCGGTAGCCGCCCCATGGGTCCTCGCCGCCGCCGACGCGCTTGGCGTTGATGGTGATTTCCTTGGTCACGCCGTGCAGGGTCAGGTTGCCGGTGATTTTCGCGTTGTCGCCGTCGAGCTTCACCGCCGTGCTCTCGAAGGTCGCGGTGGGGAAGCTCCCCGTATCGAGGAAGTCCTTGCCGCGCAGGTGCTTGTCGCGCTCCGCGTGGTTGGAGTTGACGCTGTTGGCGTCGATCTCGACCTTCACCTTGGAGGTTTCCGGCTTGGCCTCGTCGAACGCGAACGTGCCCTTGAAGGTGTCGAAGCGGCCGGTGAGCCAGCTGAAGCCGAGGTGCTTGATGCGGAAGTTGATCGAGGCATGCGCCTTGTCGGTATCGATGACATAGTCGGCTGCGGCTGCAGGGCCAGTCGAAAGCAGCGCAGCGATGAGAGCGAGCGAGGCAGGCATTAGCTTCATGCGGAGAACTCCTCGAAGATGTATTATTGGTTGTTGGCGGGACCCGACCACATGCGCGCAAGGATGCGGCTGCGGTCGAGGAAGTGATGCTTGAGCGATGCGGCAGCGTGCAGCAGCACGACGATCATCGTGATGTTGGCGAGAACCTCGTGCACCTCACCGGCGGCCTTTTCCATCGCCTTGTCGTGCACCAGTGCCGGCACGCTGAACCAGTCGAAAACCTCGATCGGGCGGCCGTCGGCCGTCGACATGAGATAGCCGCTTACCATCAACGCGAGCAGCAGCGGGTAGAAGCCCCAGTGCACGATCTGGGCCGCGCGCCGCTCGATTGGTGACAGCTCATCGTCGCTCGGCATGACGTTGGCGAGCCGCCAGATGAAGCGGGGGACGAGCAGGAAAAGGAGCAGCATGCCGACACTGCGATGGATGTCGGGGGCGGTGCGGTAGTAGGGGCTGTAGTAGTCGAGCTCGACCATCCACAACCCGAGCACGTACATGCCGACGATGGCCACCGCCATGAGCCAGTGCACGATCCGCGTCGGCAGCCCATAGCCGGCCGTGGTATCGCGGATATGCATGCGCTGTGACCCCTCGTTCCCCTGCCGGCGATGTAGTCAGCCGCGAGACGACTTCAACCCGGCGCCGCGGCTTAGACTCTGCCGCATGCGCCAAAAACGTTCCGGATGCGAAATTCCGTCGTCCTGCGCACGGCCGGCGCTGACATGCGTCAGCCGCCGCCGGCCCGGGCGGGGCGCCCCTCGAGCTCATGCGCGTAATGCGCGTAGAGCTGTGAAAGCGCCGTGCCATCCCGCTCCCGGCACTCGTGCAGCGCCACCCGCGCCGATGCAATGTCACCGGTTGCCAGCGCCGCCAGCAGCCGGGCGTGCAGCGCGCTCAAGGACGCGAAAGCCTCCGAGCGTGCCACGCTCTCATCACCGATGAGCGCGAAGAGGCGCTCGGGCCGCTCCTTCCCGCGCACGGTCGCCGAGCCGAGCTCCAGAAAGGCGAGCGCTGGCGCCGAGAGCATCGTCTTCTCGCCGGCGATGATCGGCACACCGTAGCTCTTCGTCTCCTCTTCGAGCCTCGAGGCGACGTTCACCACATCGCCGAGGATGGAGTAGTCGAAGCGCTGCGGCGAGCCGACATTGCCGACGCAGCAGTCGCCGGTGTTGAGGCCGATGCCGAGCCGCACCCGCTTCTCGGGCATGCCGCCGGCCGCGGCCTCAGCAGCCCACAGCGCATTGAGCCGCTGCAATTGCTCTTGCATGCGCAGCGCCGCCCGGCAGGCGTTGGCGGCGTGCTCTTCGTCGATGAGTGGCGCGTTCCAGAACGCCATCACCGCGTCGCCCATGAATTTGTCGATCGTTCCGCGGTTCTGAAGGATGATGTCGGAGAGCGGCGTGAACAGCCGGTTGAGGAAGGCGATCAGCGCCTCTGCGCTCAGCCCTTCGGCAATGTTGGTGAAGCCGCGCACGTCGGCGAACAGCACCGTCACCTCGCGCGTCTCGCCGCCGAGCTTCAGCTTGTCGGGACTGCGCGCCAGCTCCTCGACCAACGGCTCGGCGAGGTAGTGGCCGAAGGCCGAGCGCACGCGGGCACGCTCGCGCTCGGTCGCGATGTAGCCGGTGAGCGAGGTCGCCAGATAGACGAGCAGCACGGCGATCGAGGGGTAGACGGGATCGAGCAGGTAGCCGGCATTGGTGTAGGCGAGCCAGGAGGCCGCGAAGACGACGATGATCGCGGCAATGCCGATCGCCGCAGCACCAGCCGCGCCAAGCCGCCCGATCAACCAGGCGAGGGCCGCACCGGCGGCGACGAGGTAGACCAGCTCCAGGCCGGTGGCGAACGGCGGGCGGCTCAGGTGCTCGCCGGAGAGCATCTGCTCGAGCGCCTGTGCGTGCACCTCGACGCCCGGCACCGCCGGATCGAGCGGTGTGGCGCGCAGGTCGAGCAGCCCGACGGCGCTGGTGCCGATCAGGATGTCGCGCCCGGCGATCTCCATGGCATCGTGCGAGCCGTCGAGAATGCGATGTGCCGAGATATAGCGGCGCGGGTCGGGGCGCGTGAAGCGCAGCCACAGCTCGCCGTCGCCGTCGGTGGGCAGCACGGTCGAGCCGACCCGCACGTGTTCGATGCCGGTGCGCTGGCCGAAGGCCGTCACGCCGCTGCCGCCGGACGAGCGCACGAACAGCGTCGTCTCGTTCATGGCCACGCGCAGCGTCTCGAGCGGCAGCGACGGGTAGAGCGTGCCGGCGATCGACAACAGCAGCGGCACGCGGCGCACGACCTGATCGCGCTCGGGCAGCCAGTTGACGGCGCCGATGCCCTTGGCGGCGTCGGTCAACAGGGTGAGGCTCTGTACCGTCCCCCTGAAGCGGGGCACGAACTGCAGCGGATCGTCGCCGGCAATGGCGAAATGAGCATGCGGCTTGGGCGGGGCATCGTCCCCCGCGGTCTCGCCGGCGAGACCGATGATCGACTGGGCCGATCGGATGGCCGCCGCCAGCCGCTCGTCGTTCGACGGCAGCGCGGCGGCCTTGTCGATGAG
Organism: Hyphomicrobium sp.; assembly: GCF_009026145.1. Taxonomy (GTDB): domain Bacteria; phylum Pseudomonadota; class Alphaproteobacteria; order Rhizobiales; family Hyphomicrobiaceae; genus Hyphomicrobium_A. The sequence goes on along the minus strand of NZ_WBUE01000013.1, from coordinate 66,630 downwards.
CGGCGCCAAGTCGGGCTCGGTCGCAAACAGCTTGGCGAACTCACTCGCCGACCAGCGATCGGGCTCGGCGAGGATGAGGTCGAGGGTGATGGTGCGCGCTCCGTCGGCCTTGAGGCGGTCGACGATCTCGGCGAGGCGCGTGCGCGGCCACGGCCACTGACCGATGCGCGCCAAAGAGGCGTCGTCGATGTCGACGATGCGGACGGGGAGCGAGGCATCGAGCGCGCGCGGGGAAAGATCGAGGTAGGTGTCGAAAACGGAGAGCCGTAGCCGCGAAACCGGCTCCGGGTCGGCGACGCGCAGCAGCACCGCCACGAACAGCAGCGCCGCAGCGAGCAGGGCATGGACCGATGGAGAGCGCACGGCTGTCACCTCAGTGAGCGGCAGCCTTCGCGCCGCACGCGATCATAGCCTTTAAGGGTATGCCAGAGTCACTCGACCCTGCATCACTTGGTGACCGCCGCCATCCAATCGGCGCAGCGGCCGGCGAACTGCCCGGCCCCTTCCTCCATGATCAGAAAGTGCCCGCGCCCCGCCGCCTCCTCGAAGGTTGCATGCGCATAGAGCCCGGCGACCTTGCGGCCGGTGACCGGGGAGATCACTTTGTCGTCCGACCCGGAGACGACGAGCACCGGGCACGTGACCTTGGCCGCATCGACGGCCGTCGTGCGGTTGAGATCGAACATCCAGAAGAACAGCTCGAACAGCGCGCGGCCGGATTCGGCGCTGAACATGTCGAACACGCGCCGCTGCGCCTCGGGGGCGAGGCTGGCGAGCGAGTCTCCCTTGGCCACCTCGAAGGAGGGGTTGAGCGCCTTGTCCCAAAACGGGGCGGCCTGCATCAGCCCCTTGGCGAGGGCCATCTCGGCTTGCGTCGACGGCAGAATGCCCCACGGCGCACCGGGGGCGAGCAGCACGAGGGCGCGCGCCAGCCCTTGGGCCGCGAGCTGCTGGGCGATGAGGGCGCCCATCGAGTGTCCGACGATAATCGGCGGCTTCGGGTAGCGCCGCACGAACGCGGCCATGTCGCGCGTGTAATCGGCAATGCTCTGATGCGCGAGCTGCGGGTCGGGCGGGCGCGTCGGCCCCGGCACGTGGAACGGCAGGTCGGGCGCCTCACAGCTCCAACCGCGCGTGCCAAAGATCGGCATCAGGTCGGCGAAGCACCAGCCGCCGCAGAAGGCGCCGTGAATGAGGACGACGTCATTGGCCATGCGCTGCTTCCTCGACGAGGTGCGCAGCATGCCACGGGGCCGTTACAATTTCACGCCGCGCGGCACCGTCGCCATGCCAGGTCAGCAAGGCCGCCCATCAAGCGCCGCGGCGCGCCTCGGCGGCGCGGATCAGCCCGTTCGCCGGCACCCTGTCGGGCGCCAGGATGCGGCGCGCCTGCTCGGCCCCCGTCACCGGCAGCAAGCCGGGGTCGAGCAGGCCGATCTGCACCAGGATCGACGCCTGGTCCCAGTAGATGTGTTCGTGCGAGACCTTGCCATCCTTGAAGCCCACCAGGACGCAGAAGGCGGCCTCGACCCGCCGCCCCGTCGGCGCGACGCCGGGCAGGATCGCCGGCATTTCAATGTCGTGCGTGAATTGAAGCACAACCTCGTCCACCACGCAGTCGGTGCCCACGGTGCGCGAGACCGGCGTGATCGTGAGGTCGGCCGGCCAGTGGCCGATGAAATAGTTGCCATAGAAGTTGCGCACCTCCTCGCGCCCCTGCCCACCGGTCAGCACGGGAACGTGGGTCAGGTGCGGCGCGTCGGTCATGGTCGCCATGGTGGCGTTAAGGTCGCGCGTGGTGAACTCGGCGGCGACATGCGCGTCGAATACGGCGGCGAGATCGGGGTGCGAGGCGGCCATGCCGGGCTTCCTCCGTGGCTGGCGGCAACTAATGGGCGAAGAGGACCGCGGAGCCGATGGCCACAGCGGCGAGGCACAGCAGCGCGACGACGGCGCGGGATCTGATGACGCGCCAGCGCCGCCGCGACTCGATCTTTTCGAGCAGGGCGTCCTGCTCGCTTTCGCTCATCCCGCGCCACCTGCGAAGCGTCGGGAAAGTCGATGAGACTTGCTCCATGGGCCCGTCAGTCTAAGCGAGTCGCTGGGCCCTCGGAACGGGCGGCGCAAGTCATGCTCTGCGCACTGGCGTGTTGCGCCGCTGTCGGGCTGGTCTATGTTGGGCTGACCCGCATGTCCTAAGCAGCACCGCTAGCGGGCTTGCTCGCAGCCGTCCCTGCCCACGCGAAAGCATTCATGCCAAGAAGCCCAACCGTCGAGATCACCTACTGCAGACTGTGCGGCTGGGGCCTCCGGGCCGGCTGGATGGCGCAGGAGCTGATGACGACCTTCGCCGAGGAGCTCGGCACCGTCATGCTCACCCCGGATGTGACCGGCGGCGTCTTCGAAGTTCGCGTCGATGGCGACCTCGTCTGGTCGCGCAAGGAAATGGGCCACATCCCCGATATCAAGGAGCTCAAGCGGCTGGTGCGCGATCGTGTTGCCCCGCAGCGCTCCTTGGGACACGTGGACCGCGGCTAGCCCTGCGCACCGCCAAGCATGCCCTTGGCATCCATGCGCACCGCCTGCAGGTCGGCGATCGCCTCATCGATAAAGCGGTCGATCTCAGCCGCGCTCCACAGGGCCGGCGATATGGCGAGATCCGCTTGCCGGCTCAAGGCGCTCGACCTGACGTAGAACTGTACCGCCAGATCGCAGGGATGCGGCTCGTCCCGACCGCCCTTGAGGTGGAAGCCGAAATGGCCCTTGGTCTCCTCGAAGCGCATGACCTCGCCTCCCTCGAAAGAGTGGCGCGACGGAGTGCGCGCGCGCCACGGCCGTTCAGCCATGGCGCCGCGCATCACCAACCAAGACGTCGGGCGGGCAACGAGCGCCCGCCCGACTGCGTCGTCAGCCTCCGGCGGCCATATGATGGCCGTGCTCGCTGGTGGACCAGTACGCCAGGACGAGCGTGGCGATGCCGATCAGCACGTGGGTGTAGAGGGCCGTGGCGTGGGTGCCAAAACCCAACACCCAGGGTGCAATGATCAGCCAAGCGCCAAGGGCCCCGCTGACCCATTCCTCCCAAACCTGGAAGGCGAACAGCGCGGCGAGCGCCAGAACGGCGATGATGGCTCCAACGATGAATGCATTCCACGTCGGCGTCGTTTCCGACGCAAAGCCCAGCACCCAGGGCGAGACGAGCAGCGCCGCTCCGAGCACGAGGTTCAACGTATCCTGCCAGAAGGTCGAGAAGCGATTCATGTGCCAACCTCCTATGGTCGACAGCCATGCCCTAAGGGCATGCTTTCTCGCCTTTCACGTAAGCATGCGCCCGCACACTTCAAGCCGCGCCAGGGGCAAAGGGGCACTTATCGCTAGCGCCCCACACGCGCGTTTGCCGATGGATTGGAACGGTTCAGGGCCGGCGGTGGAAGAGGAGAGAGAAATTGTTGGCCGGCATCGGCGCAATGTGCGGCGCAGCAAAGCCGGCCGCGACAGCGAGATCGGCCACGGTTTCGAGATCGCGCACGCCCCACGCGGGGTTGCGCCGGCGCAGATCCAGGTCGAAAGCCGCGTTGCTCGGCGCCGTGTGCGCGCCGGAGCGCCGATATGGGCCGTAGAGGAAGAGGAGCCCCCCGGCCGGCAGCACCCGCGCCGCGCCGCGCACGAGGCCAACTGCCGACGACCACGGCGAGATATGGATCATGTTGATGCAGACGACGACGTCGGCGCGATCGACGGGCCAGGCATCGGCGGCGGCGTCGAGCACGACCGCCGGACGGATGTTGCCCAGCCCCGATGCCGCCGCCCAGGCATCGATGCTGGCGCGCGCCGCAGCATCGGGGTCGCTCGGCTGGAAGATGAGCTCCGGCCCGCTCGCGCGCGCAAAGTGCAGGGTGTGCTCGCCCGAGCCGCTCGCTACCTCCAGCACCAGCCCGCGCGGCGGCATATGCGGGGCCAGCACATTCCAGATCGGGTCGCGATTGCGTGCCGCGGACGGCGCGTATTGGCGTGCGTCGTCGTTCATCTGCCGGTACCTATGCCCCTTCTGTTGCCTCGCCAATAGAGCTCACCCGATCGTACCTGTGGGGTGAATGGCCCACGAGAGGGGATCAAAGCCCAGCGACGGCGCCGTACCCATCGCCAATCTGAATTGGCATGCGCCGCTGGCCCCAGTCGCCCGGGCTTGCCTCGAAGACGCCGGGAATCGGCGTGCCGCACGCGCTGCAGCAGCCGTCTGCGGTGAGCCGCCACGCGGTAATTTCGTACCAGTCACGGCCGATTACGCGCGTGCCGCAGCGTGGGCAGTAGGTGCTTCCACCTCGCTCGTCGTGCACGTTGCCGGTGTAGACGTAGAGGAGCCCCGCCTTAAGCGCTGTGTCACGCGCGCGGATGAGTGTGCGAGCCGGCGTGCGCGGCACGTCGAGCATCTTGTAGTCTGGGTGGAAGGCGGTGAAGTGTAGCGGCACGTCCGGCCCTAGCTTCGCCAGCACCCACTCGCTCAACTCTCTGACCTCCTGCGCGCCGTCGTTGTGTCCAGGTATGAGGAGGGTTGTGATCTCAAACCAAACGGTGGTCTCGCGCTTTAGATACTCGAGCGTCTCGAGGACGGCGCCAAGATGCCCGGTGCAAAGCCGCCTATAGAACTCCTCCGTAAAGGCCTTCAGGTCGACGTTGGCCGCGTCCATCCAACTGAAGAGCTCCTCGCGTGCCCCCGGGCTGACATAACCCGCTGTGACGGCGACGTTCTTGATGCCGTGCTGGCGAGCCACCTTGGCGACATCCACCGCGTATTCGAGGAAGATGACGGGGTCGTTGTACGTGTAAGCGATGGAGCGCGAGCCGCTGGCAACCGCGGCGCGCACGATATCCTCGGGTGAGGCCTCGTCTTGCAGCCGGTCCATCGCACGGGCCTTCGACATGTCCCAGTTCTGGCAGAACTTGCAGGTGAGGTTGCAGCCGGCCGTGCCGAACGAAAGTACGGGCGTTCCGGGGAGGAAATGGTTTAACGGCTTTTTCTCAATCGGATCGACGCAGAACCCCGAGGAGCGCCCGTAGGTAGTGAGCACGATCTGGTCGCCTTGCCGGCCGCGCACGAAGCACAAACCGCGCTGGCCCTCGTTGAGTTTGCAGAAGCGTGGGCAGACATCGCACTGTATGCGGCCGTCCTCGAGACGGTGCCAGTAACGGCCAGCGACGCCTTTCAATTGCTCGGTATCGGTCATAGTGTTCAAACATGCGCAGCGCTGAAGGAGGCGCCGCGGCATGCCTCACAAGCTCACAGCTCAGGCCTCGCGAGTCGCGGTTGCTGCCGGATCGTTTTACCCGGGATCGGTGGCAAACCTGAGCCGCACAGTGTCGGGCCTCCTCGCATCCGCGCGGAGCGGCGAACGGCCCGGCCTCTCGGCTATCATCGTCCCACACGCAGGCTATGTCTACTCTGGGTCCGTCGCTGCGCGGGCCTTCGCCCGTGTGCCGAACGCGAAGAACCGGTTCCACCGCTGCGTGATCGTCGGCCCGTCGCATTTCGTAGCGTTCAACGGGATCGCCGCGCCATCGCACATCTCTTTCGCGACGCCACTTGGCGAGTTGCCCGTCGACGTCGACGCCGTGCAGGCGCTGGTCAGCGAAGCCCGCGTCGTGATCAATGACGCCGCGCACGAGCAGGACCACGCGATCGAGGTTGAACTGCCGTTTCTGCAGGCGATCTTCGGCACGGTGCCGATCGTTCCCTTGCTCTTCGGTTTGACGTCCGCCCGTGCCGTTGCCGCAGCGATCGCCGAGGTTTGGAACGACAAGACGCTGCTGGTCGTAAGCTCCGACCTCTCGCACTACGAGGACTACGAGGCAGCCCGCCACCGTGATAGGCGCACAGCCGAGGCGATCGAGGACTTTGACGAGCGTGCCATCGGGCCAGCCGATGCCTGCGGGCATCTTGGTATCCGTGGCGCCTTGATCGAAGCCGGCCGGCGCGGCCTGGCGATCCAGCGGATCGCCTTGTGCAATTCGGGCGACACTGCCGGCGACAAGCACAGCGTCGTCGGCTATGGCGCGTGGGATTTCGCCTGAACGATACTCGCTAGGCCCAAGACCTGCTTGGCACCTGCTGCCGCTACTATCGCTGAGCGGCCTTGATCTCGGTGAACTTGGCGCGCGCCTTCTCGAACTTGGAATCGAACAGCCACATGGCGTCGAGGATCTCGCGGAAGGTCGCCGATTTCCTCGCCCGGTCCACCTTGCCGAAGGTGAAGATCGAGTTGTTGCGCAGATAGCCCATGATCTTCGGGCTCGTGATGCGATAGGCCTCGAAGTTGCCGGACCTGAGCGCTTCCCGCGTCGGCCCCGGGATGAGCTGGATGAGCTGGAACACCTTCATCTGGTCGATCTCGTTGGGCAGCATCTGCATGATCTCGGGCAGCTGCGCGAAGAGGTCGGCGTGGGCGTTCATCAGGCCGTTGCGCACCGCCGTCCAGTGATTGTAGCGCTGGTCGCCTTTGCCGACGCGCGCTTCCTCCTTGTCGTCGCGGGCGGCCAGCTCGGGATCGAGCGCCGCGACCTTCGGCTTGATCGCCGCCCACTTCCTGCGTCCGCTGCGATCCTCCGAGGTGCCCGTCTGCAGGCTGCCCTTGTAGGTGTTGGAGCGGGCATTGCCGATGTTCTGGTTGCCGTTGGTCTCGGCGAAGAAGATGCCAAGACTGATGCGGCCCGCCACCTCCGCCGTCTTGGCATCGAGGCCTTTGGCGCGCGCGATCGCCGTGCCGAGGCGGGCGACGTCCTCGAACGGCGTCTGCGAGACCTGCGCGTTGGCGGGCGGCGCCTGCATGATCTTGAACAGTGCCGCGTACTCCTCGATCAGCGGCTCGATGTCGGCGTCGAAGTAGGCCGGGGGAACGCCGAACTTGTTGGGCCGGCCGATGCGCTCCGGCAGCGCGTCGGTGAGGTCCTTGTAGGTTGAGATCACCTTGATGCGGGCGAGGTAGACGGCCTGCCCCGGCAGGTTCGGCAGCTTCTTCTTGGCGTCGATCTGCGCCCGCCGCTGAGCGAGGATCGCCTTGAAGTCGGCGAGCGCCTTGTCATACGCCGCCTGCGCTTCCGCCTGCTCTTTGGTGAGCGCCGGCGGCTCTGCGCGTGCTGCGCCAACAAGGTTGAGAAGCACGACGGCGAGTGCCACCGCACGAATCGCCGTCAGCGCTGTGCGGGCCGCCATCACTAGATGCCGAGCTTCGCTTTGAGGATCTCGTTGACCGCCTGCGGGTTGGCCTTGCCCCCCGAGGCCTTCATCACCTGACCGACGAACCAGCCGAGCATGGTCGGCTTAGCCTTCACCTGCTCCACCTTGTCGGGGTTGGCGGCGATGATCTCGTCGACCGCCTTCTCGATGGCGGCGGTGTCGGTCACCTGCTTCATCCCGCGCTTTTCGACGATCTCGGCCGGGTCACCGCCCTCCGACCACACGATCTCGAACAGATCCTTGGCGATCTTGCCCGAGATGGTACCCCTTCCGATCAAAGCAACAATTGACCCAAGTTGAGCAGGCGAGACCGGCGACTTTTCGATGGACGACCCGTCCTTGTTAAGGCGGCCGAGCACCTCATTGATAACCCAGTTCGCAATGATATCGGCGGCATCCGTGTTCTGTTTCTCTGCTTCCTGGCAAGCAGCCTCGAAGTATTCAGCGAGCGCCTTGTCCGAAACTAGAACGCCAGCGTTGTAGTCCGTGATTTCGTAGTCCTTTATGAAGCGCCGCTTCTTGGCGTCGGGCAGCTCGGGCAGGTTCTTCTCCAGCTCGCCGACGTATTCCATCGTCAGCTCGAGCGGCAGCAGGTCGGGGTCGGGGAAGTAGCGATAGTCGTGCGCCTCCTCCTTACTCCGCATGGAGCGCGTCTCGCCCTTGCCCGGGTCGAACAGCCGCGTTTCCTGGTCGATGGCACCGCCCGCTTCGAGAATGTCGATCTGGCGGCGCGCCTCGGTCTCGATGGCCTGGCCGATGAAGCGGATAGAGTTGACGTTCTTGATCTCGCAGCGCGTGCCGAGCTTGGCGCCGGGCTTCCGGACCGAGACGTTGACGTCGGCCCGCAGGTTACCCTTCTCCATGTCGGCGTCCGAGGTGCCGAGGTAGCGCAGGATGGTGCGCAGCTTCGACACGTACGCCTGCGCCTGTTTGGAGGAGCGCATGTCGGGCCGCGACACGATCTCCATCAGGGCGACGCCGGAGCGGTTGAGGTCGACGTAGGAATAGTCCGGGTGCTGGTCGTGGATCGACTTGCCGGCGTCCTGCTCCAGGTGCAAACGCTCGATGCCGACTTTGAGCGTCTCGCCGTCGACGTCGATCTCGACCTCGCCCTCGCCGACGATCGGCTGCTTGTACTGGCTGATCTGATAGCCCTGCGGCAGATCGGGGTAGAAGTAGTTCTTGCGGTCGAAGACGCTCTTCAAGTTGATCTTGGCGCTGAGCCCGAGCCCGGTGCGCACCGCCTGCGCGATGCACTCGGCGTTGATCACCGGCAGCATGCCCGGCATCGCCGCATCGACCAGCGACACGTGGCTGTTGGGCTCGGCGCCGAACTCGGTAGAGGCGCCCGAAAACAGCTTGGAGGCGGAAGCGACCTGCGCGTGCACCTCGAGGCCGACGATGACCTCCCAGGGGCCGGTAGCGCCCTCGATCAGGTTCCTAGCTTTGCTGGCCGTAGCCGTGTCCTGCATGGGGGATGCTCCTTCGCGCGCCCTCGTTATCGCAGGGCGCCCTCCGGGGCAAGCCGCGCGGCTAGGCGGCGCTTTCGCCCGCCTCCTCCACCTCCAACGGCAACGGGGCGATTTTCAACGGATCGCCGTGGCGGCGCGACTGGCCCTCGAAATAGCAGCCCTCCTCGAGCACCAGCTTCTTATGGTAGATCTGCCCCTCGACGGCGCAGCCGGCGCCGAGAACAAGCTCGCGGGCATAGATGGCGCCCGAGAACTCGCCGAGCACCACCACCTTGTCGGCGACGATGAGGCCCTCGACCTCGCCGCGCTCGGTGATCTGCAGGTTCGAGCAGCGCACCTCCCCGTCGATGGTCCCCTCTATTGTCACTGGCCCATCGAGCGACAGGGCCCCGATGATCGTCACGCCGCGGTTGATCACGAGCGCGCCCTTCGCAGGCCGCATCTGTGCCGCGTTCAACTCCGTCATTACGCATTACCCCCGGACGACGTCTTGAACCTCGTCCCCGCGCAAAGGTGAGTGCCGAAAAGAAATGGCACTTTTCAGGCGGCAGGGGGGCGGCTTCAGTTTTCGAAGATGACGGCGATGGCGCGAAAGCCGGTTTTGGTCAGGACGGCGGGACGCTCCGCGTCGGAGATGCTCCTCGCCGAAGCCTGCATCAGACCGAGGTCGGCGACCAGCGCCTCGGCGGGATGCATGCTGCCGTCGCGCGTATAGCCGAGGCGGCGCTGGCCCTTTTCGGACTGCCAGAAGCGCGGCACCTCCCCCCAGCGCAGCTCCGCAGGGAGCACCTTGTCGCGGCCGGTGATGCGGTCGAAGAGCGCGGCGGCATTATTCTGCTTCATGCGGATGCAGCCGTGCGAGTCAATGCTACCGAGCCGGCGATAGCGGCCGGGGAGCGTGCCGTGAAAGGCGACGCCGGAGCGGCGCCCGCTATCGTAGTGAAAGTCGATGTACATGGTGTGGATCATGCCGGGCGCCGTGTAGCCGCGACCGTAGCGCCACTTGCGCTCATCGAGCGCGAACACCCCCGTGGGCGTCGGCCCGGAGAACGGGTCGCCGCGGTAGTAGCGCCCGGTGGACACCGGCCAGCTATAGGACGGCGTTTCGCCCTCGGCGAGCTTGGCCTTCTTCCAGTGCGCCGCGTCCCACATGGCGAGCCGCCACGGCGCGCCGATCCCATCGCGCTGCAAGACCCACATGCGCTGGCGCCACGGACCGGCCCCGGCCGCGTTGACGTAAAGAGCGACGGTGTAGCGATGATCGAGCTCGCTCGGCGCCTTGTAGCGCTCGCTGCTGCCCTTGAGACTTTCGAGATAGTCGAGCGCCGGATCGCTGCGCGCCGCCCCCGACGCGAGCCCAAGAACGAGCACGGCGATGAACGCCAATGCCTGCACGCGCGGAAGCATCGTCCCCCCGATTTTCGATCCGGCAACGGATAGTGTGGTGAATTGCGCGCGCGAACAAGCATGCCGGCGCGAAGTGTCGCGTCGCGTTGCAGCTTGGCATCAGATCGGAGGCAGAGAACCGGTTCAGCGGCGCAGCGGCACCAGCCAATAGCCGAGGCCGGCCCACACGAGGCCGAAGATGAATTGCATCAGCAGAATGGCGGCCTCGCCGCCCAACGCGTGCACCGGCATCACGCCGATGGCGGCCACCAGCCAGTAGAGCACGAAACCGCACAGCGAAGCGGCAAAGGCCGCGATAATGAGCTTCTGCCACTGGTCGGCGCGGCGTCCCATGAGGAAGGCGACGGCGATGACGACGGGGTTGAACAGCGCGATCTTGATCAGCGTCGTGGGATCGAAGGGAACGATTTCCAACTCATGCCCCCCGCCCACCGTTACCCTCGAGCTGGCGCCGCAGCTTCTCTTCCTCGTACTGCACGAACCAGCCGATCATCTGCCGCCACAGCGCCTCGGTGAGCTCCGGCGGCAGCCCTCTCTCCTTGGCCCGCGCCTTCACCTTGTCGATCACCTGCTGGATGCGCCAGGGAACGTGCGCCTCACCGGGGTTGGTCTTGAACTGCCAGGCGCGGTCGACGTAGCCAAAGCGGTCGGCGATGAGGTCGACGAGGGCGACATCGATGCGGTCGATCTCGGCCCGCACCTCGGCCATGTCCTTGCACTCATGCGGTTTACGCCCGCTCATCTGGCTTTGCTCCCGGCTTTGCGCTTGCCGACTGCCTGCTTCGCCGCCGCGGCCTTGGCCGGCGCCGGCTTGGCGCCAGCGTCCTCCCACCAGCGTTCCGGAACGACGAAGCGGCCGGCCGCATCCTCGATCGCCTGCGCGGCGCGGAACAGCGTCGCCTCGTCGAACGGCTTGCCGATGAGCTGCAGGCCGAGCGGCGTTCCCTCGCCCGACAGCCCCGCCGGCACCGAGATGCCGGGCAGGCCGGCCATGTTCACCGTCACGGTGAAGATGTCCTCCAGGTACATGGCGATGGGATCGCCGGTCTTCTCGCCGAAGCCGAAAGCGGGCGACGGCGTCGTCGGCGTCAGCACCACGTCGACCGACTTCCATGCCTCGTCGAAGTCGCGCTTGATGAGCGTCCTGACCTTCTGCGCCTTGAGGTAATAGGCATCGTAATAGCCGGCCGAGAGCACGTAGGTGCCGATGAGGATGCGCCGGCGCACCTCCTTGCCGAAGCCCGCCGCGCGCGTGTTCTCGTAGGTGTCGATGAGGTCCTTGCCGGGCACGCGCAGGCCGTAGCGCACCCCGTCATAGCGCGCGAGGTTGGAGGAGGCCTCGGCGGGGGCGACGATGTAGTAGGCGGGGAGCGCGTACTTGGTGTGCGGCAGGGAAATGTCGTGGATGGTGGCGCCGGCCGCCTTCAGCCAGGCAACGCCCTCCTGCCACAGCTTGTCGATCTCCTTCGACATGCCCTCGACGCGGTACTCCTTCGGCACGCCGACGCGCAGGCCCTTGACGCCTTGGGATAACGCCGCCTCGTAGTCCGGCACCGGCGTCTCGACCGAGGTGGAATCCTTGGCATCGTGGCTCGCCATCGTGCGCAGCATGATGGCGGCGTCGCGCACTGTCTTGGCCAGCGGACCGGCCTGATCGAGGGACGAGGCGAAGGCGACGATGCCCCAGCGCGAGCAGCGCCCGTAGGTGGGCTTGATGCCAACGGTGCCGGTGAGCGCCGCCGGCTGGCGGATGGAGCCGCCGGTGTCGGTCGCCGTTGCGCCAAGGCACAGGTCGGCGGCGACCGCGGCGGAAGAGCCGCCGGAGGAGCCGCCCGGCACGAGCTTGTCGCTCGCCAGCTTGCCATCCTTTTTGCGGCGCCACGGAGAGACGACCGGGCCGAAGGCGCTCGTCTCGTTCGATGAGCCCATGGCGAACTCGTCGCAATTGAGCTTGCCGAGCATGACGGCGCCGGCGTTCCACAGGTTGGCACCGACGGTCGATTCATAGGTGGGCGTGAAGTCGTCGAGGATCTTCGAGCACGCGGTGGTGCGCACACCGGCGGTGCAGAAGAGATCCTTGTTGCCGAGCGGCAAACCTTCGAGCGGGCGCGCGTCGCCCGACTTCAAGCGCTTGTCGCTCTCCTTGGCCTGCGCCAGCGCCAGCTCCGGCGTCGGCAGCACGTAAGCGTTGAGCGAGGGGTTGGCGGCCTCGATCGCCTCGACGAACGCCTGCGTCAGCTCGGCGGCGGAGATTTCCTTCTTGCGCAGCTTGTCGCGCGCCTCGGCGATGGTGAGCTTGGTCAGTTCCGTCACGGGCGCGCTACTCCACCACCTTGGGCACCACATAATAATGGTCTTCGACCATCGGCGCGTTCTTCACGACGTCGTCGGCGATGTCGCCGTCGTTGATCACGTCGGCGCGCTTCTTGAGCTCGATGGGGACGACGCGCGTCATCGGCTCGACGGCGGAGGTGTCGACCGAGTTGAGCTGCTCCACCCAGTTGAGGATGCCGGACAGCTCCGCCTCGAGGCCCTTGGCCTCCTCGTCGGATATCTTGATGCGCGCTAGGCGCGCGATGCGCCGGACCGTCGTCTCGTCGACCCGCATGGCTCCTCGCCGTTGCTGTTGAGCGTCGCTTCGAAAAAAGCGCCCGCACTCTTAGCCCCAGGCGGGGGTCTGGCGCAACTTGCGCCGGCGGCGCGAGGCTAGGAGCGGCGCCACTGCGACAGGAAGGGGCCGAGGATGTCGGAGGCATCGTCCGTCCACGGCGACACCCCGCCGGCATGGAAGTCCTGCGCCCCCTCGAGTGCCCGGTAGGCGTCGAGCGCAAGGGTGTCCTTGGCGAAGACGGCGATGGTCGAGGTGTTCTGCGCGTAGGAGCCGTCCGCCTTGTCATCGGAGACGATCAGCCCCTTCAGCTCGGGAACCAGCGGCAAGGTGGCGCCGAGGACGGAATCGAGATCGAGGTAGCGGTTGGAGATGTGCAGCACCACGACCCCGTGGTCGGTGAGCTTCTTGGCGTAGAGTTGCAGCGCCTCCGCCGTCATCAAATGCACGGGAACGGCGTCGGAGGTGAAGGCGTCGACGATGATGAGGTCGAAGCTGCTGTCCTCCTCCTTGGCCAGCGTCAGGCGCGCATCCCCGATCACCACGTCGAGCTTCGGCTGGCAGTTGGCGAGGAACGTGAAGTGGTTCGACTTCGCCGCGATGTCGACGACGATGGGATCGATCTCGAAAAAGCGCCACGCCTCGTGCTTGCGCGAATAGCAGGAGAGCGATCCGGCGCCGAGGCCGATGACGCCGAAGCGGCCGAGCTCGCCTTCGGCATCGAGACGCGCCTGGGTGATTTTCACCGCTTCCGCCATCGGGCTCCCCGGATAGTAGTAGGTGCCGGGGGTGACATCGGAGATCAGCTTGCCGTCGAGGCCGCGCAGGCGTTGCGCGCCATGCAGCGTCGTGCCGTGCGTCAACACGTTGAAGTCGTCGCCTTCAGACAGGCTGACGCGATAGACGCCGTAGTAGCTGCGCTGCGCCTGGCCGCGCTTGACCGCCGAGGGCAGCATGACGACGGCGGCGAACATCATCAGGGCGGCCGTCAGCTGTCGGGCGCCGTGCCCCCACAAGGCGACGGCGGCGACGGCAAAGACCAGCGCAATCACCGGCGTCGTCCCCCACTCGCCGAACGAGTAGCCGTAGCGCGCGGCGAGCAGCGGACCCTGCCAGATGGCGAGAAGGCCGGCGGCAAAGATGCCGAAGATCCAAATGAGCTCGTTCTTGGTCGACGCGGCAGGCTGGCCGAATACGCCGGGCCTACAGGCTAGCGACAGCGCGATGAGCAGCGGGTACTCGAACACCTCGGAGAACAGGCGCGGGGCGATGAGGGCCGCGAACAGCCCGCCGAGCACGCCGCCGAACGACATCCAAAAATAAAACTCGGTGAGATAGCGGGCGCGCGGGCGGGCGAGGTAGAGCGTGCGGTGAGCAACAAGCGCGGCGAGGAAGAAGGCAGCAACACCGGCGCCGCTGGTCAGCACCCATTTGTCGTGCTTCACCTGCGCCAGCTCGAGCAATGCGAAGATGACGGCGGCGAGTTGCAGCGGGAGCAGGAGCCACATCGGCAGCGGCAGCCGCGTCTGGAAGGCGAGCACGAACGTCAGAAGGTAGAGCGCCAACGGCAGCACCCAGAGCAGCGGCGCCGACGCGATGTCGGTGGCGATATGGGTGGTGAAGGCCGTGAGCAGGGCCGCCGGCAACAGCGCGAGGCCACACCAAGCCAAGCGGTCGCGCCACGTCGGGGTTGCATCGGGCACCGCCTCGGCGGCTTGCTCTGACACCGGCGCCGCGGAGGCGCGGCGACGCACGAGCGCGAAGCAGGCGCCGATCGCCACCACGAGCACGATGTAGAGCAGCGCCCAGTAGCGGCTCAGCGCCGTCAGCCCGAAGGCGGGCTCGAGCACGAACGGATAGCCCAAGAGCGCGATGAGGCTGCCGAGGTTCGAGGCGCCATAAAGAAAGTAGGGATCCTTGGCGTGCGGGTGGCCCGAGCGCGCGAACCAAGCCTGCAGCAGCGGTGCGTTGGCGGCGACGGCGACGAACGGCAGGCCGACCGCGACGCCGAACAGCCCCAGCTGCCACAAGTAGGGGTCGCCCGGCGGCTCGCGCCAGCCTTCAGGCAGGCCCACCGGAAGTGTGATGAGCGCGACGAGGGCAATAGCGAGGTGCACGAAGCCGGTCGAGGTTGCCGGCACGTGCCGCATCAACAAATGTGCATACCCGTAGCCGATGAGCAGTGCAGCCTGGAAGAACAGCAGCGCCACCGCCCACACTGAGGAGGAGCCGCCGAGCACAGGCAGCACCATCTTGGCGAACATCGGTTGAATGGCGAACAGCAGGAAGGCGGAAAGAAACGCCGTCGCGGCGAATAGGGCCAGGACGCCGGCGTTGCCCTGCCGCGTCTGCATGGCTGCGCGCGGCGCCACGGCTTCGTCCATCGCGCCGCCTGCCGGCATCTGCTTCTTCTGCACGCACGCCTACCTTTTGATACCGGCGGCGCGTCCCGCGCGCGCCGCCGGTTCTCCCACCCTAAGGCAAATTGGCCTTCCGCAACCGGCGCGGAGTATAAGGAAGCCCGGATCGGCAACAACGGGCAGGCTCCCCTTATGGCAAACTCGACGGGCGAGCGGATGTCCGGAGAAACGCTGGAGGATATCGAGGCATTCGCGGCGAAACTGGGCGCGCGGGCTCCCCTCATCGGCATCGATGCGGGTACCAAGACGCTCGGCCTCGCCCTGTCTGACATCACGCGCACCATCGCCTCGCCGCTCACCGTCATCCGCCGGACGAAGTTCAAGGACGACGCCGCCGAGCTTTTGCGCATAGCCGCGGAGCATCGCATCGACGGCTTCGTGCTGGGCCTGCCGACCAATCTGGACGGGACGGCCGGCCCCCGCGTGCAGGCGACGCGCGCCTTCGCGCGCAACCTCAACGCGCTGAGCGAGTTACCAATCCTGTTGTGGGACGAGCGCCTATCGACGGCCGCCGCCGAGCGCACGCTGCTCGAAGCTGACGCGAGCCGGCGCCGCCGCGCGCAGGTCATCGATAAGCTCGCCGCCGCAATTATCCTGCAGGGTGCGCTCGATCGCATGCGCAGGATGAAGAGCTGATCGGGCCCGTGGCATTAACTCTCACCCACGCTAGTCAGAGATTGCACCTCGACCGTCCCAAGCATGCCGCAATAGCCTGCGACTCTTCTAGGTAACGCCATCGCTTGGGCTCGTCGGCCCGATGGCGAAGTGGATCAGTACATGTCGCAGGTGACGAAACTCCTTCGGCAGCGCATCGACCAGCGCCGCACCGTGCTGTTGCCGCAGCTCTCTGACGAACGCGAGAGCTATGCCGGTCGCTTCGCTTATCCCGCGCGCCGCGAGGTGCGCCGGCTGATGCGCTCCTCGGCCCGCCTCGCCGATCTGGCGGTGGTCTTTCCCGGCGCGCTGTACGCACTGGCGACGCGGCGCGGCTCGCAAGAGCAGCGTGACGCCGCCATCGCACTCATCGAGGAGGGCGCGGCGCTGAAAACGGTGGCGCGCACTTTGGACCTGCCATTGTGGCTGCGGCGGCTGCCGCCCGAAGCGTTCCAGAAGGTCATCGCTCCCGTGCCGTCGAGCGAAAGCTTCACGCGCCGCGTCGCCACGCGCCTGCCGGCGGCGCCCAGTCACAGCGCGCTATGGCTCGACTCGGTCGCCTTCGGCGCCAAGGCCTGCCACGAGGACTTCGCATTGTGGCTCGCCGATCAGACGATCTTCGGCGAGCCGGGCAGACCGGAGCAGATGTTCGGCGTGCTCGCCGCCTACGCCTGGCACTCGCGCGCCACGCAGACGCGCGCGCACGGCCTCATCGTCGTGCCATGGCGCCCGGAGATCGCCTTCGATACGGCGCTGTGCGCGGCAAAGAGCTGGCTCAACCGCATGCGCCTGACGCTGCAGCTCGGCCCCGGTGTGCTCACCGACCCGTGGCTATCGGGCGGACAAGTGCGCAGCTATACGTTCGTGCCGCTGCTCGACCGCGCGGAGATCCTAGCTGAGGCGCGCGCCATGCAGAACTGCGCCGACCAGTATGCCGAACGCCTTGCCGATGACCGCTGCCGGCTGTTCTCCATCCGCCGGGAGCGCGAGCACGTGGCGACCTTAGAGATCGGCCCGCACTCGCGCGAGGCCGGCATGCTCGCCATCACCCAGCTCAAGGGCCGGCACAACATGGCGGCGCCGCTGGATGTGTGGCAGGCGGCCTATGCCTGGCTCGCCGCGCAGAGCGGGCTGCGGCGCCTACCGCCGCGCATTCCTCCCGAGCGGCGGCTCGACGAGGACATGTGGCGGCAGCTCATGGGTCCTTATCGCAAGCGCACCGACGGCGCCCCATGGCTGCCGGAGCTCGCCACCCAGGCGGTGTTCGATAGCTTGAACGCGGAGATGGCGGACCTGGCGCGCCGCGGCGGCGTCTCCTCCTGGCTGTTCACCTGACAGCGAATAGCGAATAGCAAGTAGCGAATAGGGTGCCGTTCTATTCGCTACTCACTATCGCTCATACCTTATTTGGTGAGGCGCGGTCGATGACGGCGCGCACGTCGGCGTGCTCGAGCCCCTGTCCATAGGTCTGCCGCGGGTCGCCGGAGATGCGCGTGGCGATGAACGCGTCCGCCACTGCCGGCGGGGCGTGCGCGCGCAGGATTGTGGCAGCGGCCAGCACGGCCAGCGCCTCGACCAGCGTACGGCCGCGGGCATCGAGCAGCTTCGGCTCCTGCAGCATGGCTTCAAGGCGCTGATGCGCGCGGCGCAGGTGCTGATCGTCGCCGGCAGCGGCGAGCAGCTCGTCCATGACAACTTGCACGGCCGCCGGCTCGCGCTGCAGCACGCGCGCCACGTCGAGCGCCATGACGTTGCCCGAACCCTCCCAGATGGAGTTGACCGGCACCTCGCGATAAAGGCGCGCGAGCGGCGCCTCCTCGACGTAGCCGTTGCCGCCCAGGCACTCCATCGCCTCGGCGACCATCGGCGGCGCGATCTTGCACGCCCAGTATTTCGTCACCGGCGTCATCAGGCGCCGCCAGGCGGAGGCGCGCGCGTCCTCGGCGCGGTCGAAGGCGCGGGCAAGGCGGAAGGCGAGCGCCGTCGCCGCCTCGACGTCGAGCGCCATGTCGGCCAGCACCTGCTGCATCACGGGCTGATCGACGAGCTTCTTCTGGAACACGGTGCGGTGTTCGGCGTGGTGGATGGCGTTGGCGAGTGCCAGGCGCATCAGCCCGGCGGAGGCAACGGCACAGTCGAGCCGCGTGTGCGTCACCATCTCGATGATGGTGGCGATGCCGCGCCCCTCCTCGCCGATGGCGCGCGCATAGGCGCCGTGAAACTCGACCTCGGAGGAGGCGTTCGAGCGGTTGCCGAGCTTGTCCTTCAGGCGCTGCAGGTGCAGCGCATTGACGCTTCCGTCGGGAAGGAAGCGCGGCATCAGAAAACACGTGAGACCTTCCGGGGCCTGCGCCAGCACCAGGAAGGCATCGGACATCGGCGCCGACAAGAACCACTTGTGCCCGGTGATGCGGTACTCGCCCCCGGGGGCGCCGCCGGCGACCGGCTCGGCCACCGTCGTTGAGGCGCGCACGTCGGTGCCACCTTGCTTCTCGGTCATCCCCATGCCTAGCGTAACGGCGGTCTTAGTGCTGGCGGGCGCGAAGCTCGGGTCATAGTCGCGCGGAAGGATGCGTGGCAGCCACTCTGCAGCCAGACCCGGCTCCTGCAGCAACACCGGCACAGCGGCGTTGGTCATGGTGATCGGGCAGCAGTGCCCGGCCTCCATTTGCGCCGCCATGTAGAAGGCCCCGGCACGGGCGACGTGCGCACCCTGGCGGCGCGCGCCACCCTTCTTGGCGAGATGTGCCCAGACCGAGCTATGCAGGCCCTCGGTGCAGCTGGTGCGCATCAGCGTGTGGTAGGCGGGATGGAAGGTCACTGTGTCGCGCCGGCGCCCCTGCCGGTCGTGCGTCGACAGCTTGGGCGTGTACTCGTTGGCGAGACGCCCGCGCTCGAAGGCCTCGGCGCTTCCCGTCACCTGGCCGAAGACGTCGAGCGCGGCCGCGGCATGGCCGCCGCCCTCGCGCTCCACGGCGTCGATGAGCGCGGCATCCGAGGCATAAAGGTTCACGTCCTCGAACGGAGGCGGCTGATTGAACACCTCATGCGTTGTAGATCGGGTGGTCATCGGGCCAGTTTATCGCCTTTCGCGGCTGCGGTGCGCTACCGGACCTTAACGAATTCCCCAGCTCAAGCGCGGGAAGGGTGCGCAACGCGGTTGCCCGCGGCGCGGACTCTGCCTATACAAACGCCTTTAATGACCAATGCAGTAGCCAAAGTCGAGGCGCTCCACTTTCCGCATCGCCATCTCCTCACCGTCGAGGGGCTCGGCGCGTCCGAGATCAATTTTCTTCTCGACCTCGCCGACAAGGCCGCCGACGACAATCGCCAAACCGGCAAAAGACGCGACCTGCTGCGCGGGCGCACGCTGATCAACCTCTTCTTCGAAGCTTCGACGCGCACGCAGTCCTCCTTCGAGATGGCCGCCAAGCGCCTCGGCGCCGATGTGATGAACATGAACGTCTCGACCTCGTCGGTGCAGAAGGGCGAGACCCTGATCGACACGGCGATGACGCTCAACGCCATGCGCCCCGACATCATCGTCGTGCGCCATCACGCCGCCGGCGCCGTCGAGCTCCTGGCGCAGAAGATCGACTGCTCGGTGATCAACGCCGGTGACGGCTCGCACCAGCACCCGACGCAGGCCCTGCTCGACGCACTCACTATCCGCCGCGCCAAGGGACGCATCGCCGGGCTCGTCGTCGCCATCTGCGGCGATATCCTGCACAGCCGCGTTGCCCGCTCCAACATCATCGTCTTGAACGCGCTCGGTGCCCGCGTGCGCATCGCCGCCCCCTCGACGCTGCTGCCACCCGCACCGGAGCGCCTCGGCGCCGAGGTCTTCACCGACATGTGGAAGGCGGTGGAGGGAGCCGATGTCGTCATGATGCTGCGCCTGCAGCGCGAGCGCATGGAGGGCTCGTACGTGCCGTCGACGCGCGAATACTTCCACTTCTTCGGCCTCGATCACGAAAAGCTGGCGCGCGCCAAGCCGGACGCCATCGTCATGCACCCCGGCCCCATGAACCGCGGCGTCGAGATCGCCTCGACCGTCGCCGACCATTCGTCGAGCGTCATCCGCGAGCAGGTGGAAATGGGCGTCGCCGTGCGCATGGCGGTGCTCGAGGCGCTGGCCCGCAACCTGCCAAAACGATGAACGCAGCAACGACCGCCGCCAAACGTCCCTACCGCGACGCCAAGTCCGCCGCGGCAACGGCATTCATCAATGCCCGCATCGTCGACCCGGCAGCGAACCGCGACGAGCCGGGTGGCCTCGTGGTGCGCGAGGGCGTCATCGCCGACATCGGCCCACACCTGCGGCGCAACGCGCCGGACGGCGCCAACGTGGTCGACTGCAAGGGTCACGTGCTGGCACCCGGCCTGATCGACGCGCAGGTATTTACCGGCGAGCCGGGCTTTGAGCACCGCGAGACGTTGAAGACTGCCAGCCACGCGGCGGCGGCGGGCGGCGTCACCACCATGGTGGTGATGCCGGAGACCAACCCGGTCATCGACCAGGTGGCGCTCGTCGACTTCATTCAGCGCCGTGCGCGCGACAACGCCATCGTGCACGTGCACACCATGGCGGCGATGACCAAGGGCCTCAAAGGCGAGGAGATGACCGAGATCGGCCTCTTGAAGCGGGCCGGCGCCGTCGCCTTCTCCAACGGCAAGACCTCGGTGGCCAATACGCGCATCATGCGCAACGTGCTGCTCTACGCCAAGGATTTCGGCGCCCTTATCGTGCACCACACGGAGGACCCGTACCTTGCCTCCAGCGGGGCGATGAACTCGGGAGAGGTGGCAGCAAGGCTCGGCCTGCCGGGCGTGCCCAAGGCCTCCGAGACGATCATGCTCGAGCGTGACGTGCGCCTCGTCGAGATGACGCGCGGGCGCTACCACGCGGCGACCATCAGCTGCGCCGAAAGCCTCGAGGTGATCCGCGCAGCCAAGGCGCGCAAGCTGCCGGTGACGTGCGGGGTTTCGATCAATCACCTGACGCTGAACGAGAACGACATCGGGCCCTACCGCACCTTCTTCAAAATGCGCCCGCCGCTGCGCTCGGACGATGATCGCGCGGCCATGATCCGCGGACTCGCATCGGGCGACATCGACGTCATCGTCTCGAGCCATGATCCGCAGGACGCCGACGACAAGCGGCGCCCGTTCGCGGAGGCGACCGACGGAGCCGTCGGCCTCGAGACGCTGCTGCCGGCCGCGCTGCGCCTCTTCCATTCCGGCGAACTGCCGCTGATGAGCATCCTGCGCGCCCTCACCATCAACCCCGCCAAGCTGCTCGGGCTGCATTCGGGGCGCCTCGCCAAAGGCGCCATTGCCGACATCATCCTGTTCGACCCCGGCGAGCCGTGGGTGGTGAACAAGGACCTCTTGCGCTCGCGCTCCAAGAACACGCCGTTCGATGAGAGCAAGATGCAGGGGCGCGTGCTGCGCACGCTGGTTGCGGGCGAAACGGTCTACCAGTACGCTGGCGGCGAGCGGACCTGAGCTCCGCCCGTCAAGATCGCGCGTGGCCATGGATCTCCTTCTCAGCCCCTACACGCTCGCCGCCACGGCGCTCGGCTATCTTCTCGGCTCGGTCCCCTTCGGTTACCTGCTGACGCGCGCCGCCGGCCTGGGCGACGTGCGCAACCTCGGCTCCGGCAACATCGGCGCCACCAACGTGCTGCGCACCGGTCACAAGGGGCTGGCGGCGCTCACGCTGCTGCTCGACGCGCTGAAGGGCACGGCGGCGGTGCTCATAGGACATTGGATCGGCGCCGAGGGCGGCGTCGCCATCCTCGCCTCGCTGCTGGCCGGGCTCGCCGCCTTCCTCGGGCACGTATTTCCGGTTTGGCTCGGGTTCCGTGGCGGCAAGGGGGTCGCCACCTACATCGGCGTGCTGTTGGGAGTCGACTGGCGCGCCGCCGCGGCGTTCTGCGCCATCTGGCTGCTGGTCGCCCTGCTGACCCGATATTCATCGCTCTCGGCGCTCATCGCCGCGCTCGTCACACCGATCGGACTGTTCGCAACCGGCGACCGCGCGACGGGA
The DNA here is from genome assembly GCF_009026145.1 of Hyphomicrobium sp. GTDB lineage: Bacteria > Pseudomonadota > Alphaproteobacteria > Rhizobiales > Hyphomicrobiaceae > Hyphomicrobium_A. Next base: position 44,786 of record NZ_WBUE01000013.1, on the reverse strand, counting down.
TTGCTCGCCGCCATCATGTCGGCGCTGCTCTTCTACAAGCACCGCGCCAACATTCGCCGCTTGGCGGCCGGAGAGGAGCCGAGGATCGGTGCCAAGGCGTGAGGCGAGAGCTGCCGCAGCAACCTCCGATGCCGAGCGCATTGCGGCGCTGCGGCTCATCCGCTCCGAGAACGTCGGCCCGGTCACCTTTCGCGAGCTGCTGAAGCACTACGGCAGTGCCGATGCGGCGCTCGCCGATTTGCCGGAGCTGTCGCGCCGCGGCGGCCACCGCAAGCCAATCCGCGTTTGTCCGCGCGATGAAGCGGAGGCGGAGTTGGAACGCGCGCGCCGCTGCGGCGCGCTGGTGCTGATCGTCGGGGAGGCGCAGTATCCCCCCGCTCTCGCGGCGCTCGATGTGCCGCCGCCGCTGCTCTACATAAAAGGCGATGTCGGCCTATTGCAGCGGCCCACCATCGCCATCGTCGGAGCGCGGCAATGCTCCGCCGCCGGCGCCAAGCTTGCCCGCCAATTCGCCAGCGAGATCGGCCGCGGCGGCTTCGTCATCGCCTCGGGCCTGGCGCGCGGGATCGACTGCGCAGCGCACGCGGCCGCCATCGACACCGGCACCGTGGCGGTACTGGCCGGCGGGCTCGACATTGTCTATCCGCCCGAGCACGAGGAGCTGCAGCGAACCATCGCCGAGCGCGGCTGCCTCGTCACCGAGATGCCATTTGGATTCACCCCGCGCGGGCAGGACTTCCCGCGCCGCAACCGCATCGTCTCGGGGCTATCGCTCGGCGTCATCATCGTCGAGGCCGCGCGCCGCTCAGGCAGCCTGGTCACGGCGCGGCTCGCCGCCGAGCAGGGCCGCGAGGTGTTCGCCGTCCCCGGGCATCCGCTCGACCCGCGTGCCGAGGGCACCAACAAGCTCCTCAAGTCTGGCGCCACGCTGGTGACCGAACCGGAGGACGTGCTCTCCGCCCTGGTCCCGCTGACGCGCCCCCCACCCCGCCAATTGCGCGAGGACCCGGCGCCGCAGCCGCAAATGCCACCGCCGTCACTTTCGACCGAGGAGCGCGACCTCGTGGTCGCCGCGCTTGGCCCGGCGCCGATCGACATCGACAGCCTCGTGCGCAGTACGGGGCTCACGACCCGCAGCGTGCAAATCGCCCTTATGGAGCTGGCGCTGGCCGGCCGCATAGAGCGTCACGGCGGCGGGCTCGTTTCGCTGGGTGCGCTCGACCCGTGAGCCGCGCATGGGCGGGAGGGACTGTCGCCAAGGTGGTCAGTCGGCGGCTACGGCCGCCGCACCTCGTCATTCTGGATGCGCGCCTCCGTCAGAGCCGCCGCCAGGATCGCCGACAAGGTCCGCTGCCCGGACCGGTCGGCCAAGTGCTTCAGCTCCTGGATAATGTCGCACAGGTAGTCGAGCGTGTCCGCGCTACGCACTGACCGCTGTCCCCCGGCCTCGCCGTTGGCGTCTTCCGGCCCTGCCATTCCTGCGCGCGTCCCGACCGCTGATCAACTCCAGATCGTGGTAAATAGCATTCACAACTTATGATAGCAAGCGACGCCATTTACACGCGTCACGGGATCGGCGTTTGACACCGCCACATTCCTCTCCCATGTTCCCCCGCCGAACGGACGCCGGGAATTTGCGCCGGATACCGTGGGCCCCGCGGCCCAACGCCTGTCTTGGGCCCTTGTCGCGCGGCGCCACGCCAGCCTGAAAGTCTCTAGATGAACGTCGTAATCGTCGAATCGGCTGCCAAGGCCAAGACCATCAACAAGTACCTGGGCAGCGGCTACAAGGTCATTCCCTCGTTCGGCCACGTGCGCGATCTGCCGGCCAAGAATGGCTCGGTGGAGCCCGACAAAGACTTTGAAATGCACTGGGACGTCGATGCTAAGTCTCAGAAGATCATCAAGGAAATCGCAGAAGCCGTCAAAAAGGCCGACAAGCTCATCTTGGCCACCGACCCCGATCGCGAGGGCGAGGCGATCTCCTGGCATATCCTGCAGATCCTCGAGCAGAAGAAGGCGCTGAAGAAGGACGTGCAGGTCGAGCGCGTCGCCTTCAATGCCGTCACCAAGCAGGCCATCCTTGCCGCCCTGAGCGAGCCGCGCAAAATCGATGCCCCGCTCGTTTCCGCCTATCTTGCCCGCCGGGCGCTCGACTACCTCGTCGGCTTCACCCTGTCGCCGGTGCTGTGGCGCAAGCTGCCGGGCGCCCGCTCGGCGGGGCGCGTGCAATCGGTGGCCCTGCGCCTCGTCTGCGACCGCGAGCGCGAAATCGAGGTCTTCAAGACCGACGAGTACTGGACCATCGATGCCATCTTGGCGACCGCCAAGGGTGAGGAGTTCCCCGCCCGCCTCAATGCCATCAATGGCAGCACCCTCAAGAAGCTCGACATCAAGACGGGTGAAGACGCCAACGCCATCAAGGCGGCCATCGAGAAGGGCGAGTTCCGCGTCGCCTCAGTCGACAAGAAAGCGGTGAAGCGCAACCCTTACGCGCCGTTCGCCACCTCGACGCTGCAGATGGATGCCTCGCGCAAGCTCGGCTTCTCGGCCAAGCAGACCATGCAGGTCGCCCAGCGCCTCTATGAAGGCGTCGACATCGGCGGCGAGACCGTCGGCCTCATCACCTACATGCGAACCGACGGCGTGACCATCGTGCCGGAGGCCATCAGTGCCATCCGCGGCCTCATCGCGCGCGAGTACTCGCAGAAATTCGTCGCCCCGTTCATCCGCGAGTACAAGACCAAGGCCAAGAACGCGCAGGAAGCGCACGAGGCCATCCGCCCTACCGATGTCACGCGCAAGCCGTCGGACGTCGCCAAGTACCTCGAGAAGGACCAGGCACGGCTCTATGAGCTGATCTGGAAGCGCGCCGTCGCCAGCCAGATGGCCTCGGCGGAGGTCGAGCAGACGACTGCCGACATCGAGGTGAAGGGCCGCGACGGCAAGACCTACACGCTGCGTGCCACCGGATCGGTCATCCAGTTCGATGGCTTCCTCAAGGTATACGAGGAAGGCCGTGACGATCGCCTGCACGCTGCCAAGGGCAAAGATGACGTCCCGGCGGACGACGACGACACCAGCCGCCGCCTGCCGCCGCTCGCACAGGGTGATCGCGTCACCGACCGCTCCATCGAGGCCGAGCAGCACTTCACGCAGCCACCGCCGCGCTACTCGGAGGCGACGCTGGTCAAGAAGATGGAGGAGCTCGGCATCGGCCGCCCATCGACCTACGCCTCGACGCTCGCCGTCTTGCAGGAGCGCGACTACGTCCGCGTCGACAAGAAGCGCCTCATTCCCGAGGACAAGGGGCGGCTGGTCATCGCCTTCCTCGAGGGCTTCTTCAAGCGCTACGTCGAATACGACTTCACCGCCGACCTCGAGGACAAGCTCGACCTCATCTCCGATGGCAAGCTGGCCTGGAAGGACGTGCTGCGCGACTTCTGGCGCGAGTTCACTGGCTCCGTCGACGAGATCAAGGACCTGCGCGTCGGCGAGGTGCTGGAGGCGCTGAACGAGATCTTGGGTCCGCACATCTTCCCTCCGCGCGAAGACGGCTCGGACCCGCGCTCCTGCCCGGCGTGCAAGAGCGGCCGCCTCAGCTTGAAGATTTCCGGTAAGTACGGCGCCTTCATCGGTTGCGGCAACTATCCCGACTGCCGCTATACGCGTCAGCTCAGCGACGTTGCCAACGGCGACGCCGAGGCGGCGGCGCCCGACGGCAAGCTGTTGGGCTACGATCCCGACACCGGCCTCGCCGTGACGCTGCGCACCGGCCGCTTCGGTCCCTACATTCAGCTCGGCGAAGGCTCCGAGGACGAGAAGCCGAAGCGCTCCAGCATTCCGAAGGGCGTTGATGCAGCATCCGTCGATCTCGACTACGCGCTGAAGCTGTTGTCGCTGCCGCGCGAGGTCGGACTGCACCCCGAGACGGGTAAGCCCATCACCTCTGGCCTCGGACGCTACGGACCCTTCATCCTGCATGACGGCATGTACGCCAATCTCGAAAGCATCGAGGAAGTGTTCAACGTCGGCCTCAACCGCGCCGTGGCGCTGCTCGCCGAGAAGGCTGCCGGCGGAAAGAGCCGCTTCCAGCGCGCCAAGCCGACGGTGCTGAAAGATCTGGGCGAGCACCCCGACGGCGGTGGTAAGATCGAAGTGCTGTCGGGCCGTTACGGGCCCTACGTCAAGCACGGCTCCGTCAACGCCACGATCCCCAACGGCAAGGATCCGGCGAGCCTCAGCGTTGCCGAAGCCGTTGAGCTCATCGCCGCGCGCGCCGCCAAAGGCCCTTCGAAGAAGAAGAAGCCTGTGCGCAAAGCCGCTTCCGACGACAAGCCGGCGGCGAAAGGTGGCAAGGTCGCCAAGACCGCCAAGGGACGCGCCGCCAAAGCCAAGCCCGAGCCGGCCGACGCGGAGACCTGAGGCTCCAGTGATGATGCTTCACCGGGCGCACTGACATGCCGCGCAGACCGAAGGGCACAAAGAGTGGCCCACCCAGGCGCGACGGATTGCCCGGCCAAGACGAAATCCTAGAGTTCATCAGGACGTCGCCGGGAAAGGTCGGCAAGCGCGAGATCGCGCGCGCCTTCGGCATCAGCGGCCCGCAGCGCATCGACTTCAATCGTCTGCTGGCGCGCTTGTCGGAAGAGGGTGCGCTCTCCGGCGATCGCAAGAGCCTGCACAAGAAAGGCGGGCTGCCGCCTGTCGCCGTGCTCGAGGTAACGGGCCGCGACGAGGACGGCGATCTCATCGCCAAGCCCGCGGTATGGGAGGAGGCCGGCGAGCGCCCGTCCGTGCTGCTGCCAACGCGCTCGGCGCGCGGGCCCGAGGTCGACATCGAAGCCGACATCGGCATCGGCGACCGCATCCTCGCCCGCATCACCGAGCTCGCCGAGGCCGACGTCGAGGGCTACCGCTTCGAGGCTTCGCCCATCAAGCGGCTACCGCGCGAGAAGCGGCGCCTCATCGGCATCTTCCGCGCCCACAAGAACGGCGGCGGCATCATCGAGCCCGTCGACCGCAAGCAGCTGCGATCCTGGTCGATCCACAAGGGCGACGAGGGCCCGGCCAAGGACGGCGATCTCGTGCGCTTCGACCTGGCGCGCAAGGGCCGCTTCCACGTCCCGCAGGCGCGCGTCCTGGAATCGCTCGGCAACCCCGACGACCAGCGGCAGATCAGCCTCATCGCCGTGCACAGCCACGGCATCCCTGACGACTTTCCGGAAAGCGTGATCACGGAGAGCGACGCGCTCAAGGAGCCTGCCCTTTCCGGGCGCACCGACCTGCGCAGCGTTCCCCTCGTCACCATCGACCCGCCGGACGCGCGCGATCACGACGACGCCGTCTATGCTGAGCCCGACCCCGATCCGCGCAATGCCGGCGGTTGGGTGGTGCTCGTTGCCATCGCCGACGTTGCGCATTTCGTGCGACCCGGCTCGAGGCTCGACCGCGAGGCGCAGTTGCGCGGCAACTCCGTCTATTTCCCCGATCGCGTCGTGCCCATGCTGCCCGAGCGCATCTCCAACAACCTGTGCTCGCTGCGCGAGGGCGAGAGTCGCGCCTGCCTTTGCGTGCGCATGATTTTCGACAAGGACGGCAACAAGCGCGGCCACACCTTCATGCGCGCCATGATGCGCTCGGCCGCCAAGCTCAGCTACCAGGAGGCGCAGGCGGCGATCGACGGGCGCCCATCCGACAAGGCGGGGCCCCTCCTCGAGCGCGTCCTGCGACCCCTGTGGGCTGCCTACGCCGCCATGGCAGCGGCACGCGACCGCCGCGCCCCGCTCGATCTCGATCTGCCCGAGCGCAAGATCCTGCTCGATGAGATGGGCCGCGTCGCCTACGTCGTGACGCCCGAGCGCCTTACCGCGCACCGGCTGATCGAGGAGTTCATGATCCAGGCCAACATCGCCGCTGCCGAGATGCTCGAGCAGAGGAAGACGCCGGTCGTCTATCGCATCCACGACCAGCCCTCGAAGGAGAAGCTGTCGAGCCTGCGCGAGTTCCTCGACACGCTCGGCATGAAGCTGCCGCAGCAGTCCACCCTCAAGCCGGGACACTTCAACGGCATCCTGGCGCGTGCCAAGACCTTGCCTGTCGCCGACCTCGTCAACGAGGTAGTGCTGCGCAGCCAGAGCCAGGCGGAATACAACATCGACAATATTGGTCACTTCGGTTTGAACCTGCGCCGCTACGCGCACTTCACCTCGCCCATCCGCCGCTACGCCGATCTGCTCGTGCACCGGGCGCTCGTAAAGGCGCTGCGTCTCGGCGAAGGGGCACTCGAAGATGCCGAGATCGGCCGACTCGCCGAGGTGTCGCAGCAGATTTCCGATGCCGAGCGACGCGCCATGGCGGCCGAGCGCGAGACGGTCGACCGGCTGATCGCGGCGCATCTCGCCGATCGCATCGGCGCGACGTTCACCGGGCGCATCGCCGGCGTCACCCGCTCAGGATTGTTCGTGCGCCTCAAAGATACGGGCGCCGACGGCTTCGTGCCGGTGTCGTCGCTGCACAATGACTTCTACTATCACATCGAGGCGCAGCATGCCCTCGTCGGCAAACGCACGGGCGAGACCTTCCGCCTCGGCGATACGGTCGAGGTGCGCCTGGTGGAGGCGATCCCGTCCGCCGGCGCGTTACGCTTCGAGTTGTTAACCGAGGGCAAGAAGGGGCGCGTTGCCGCGCCGCACGCGGGCGATCGGAACAAGTTCAGAAGACGCCGAGGCCGCTAAAGGGCTGCCTGCCGCGGCCATTCGTCTGTTGACCTGGATCAGCCGGCGGGCGAGGGTCCCTCGCCGCACCCGACGGGGCGAGTACGAGGACTTGGCAATGGCGGAAGAGATTACGGCATTTTCGGAGCCTGCCCCGCGCGACGTCGCACAGGCGATCCGGCGCGGCGCTTTCGGCAAGTGCCCCGCGTGCGGCAGCGGCAGGCTCTATGGTCGCTATCTCAAGGTCGTCGATGCCTGCGCCGCGTGCGGCGAGGAACTGCATCATCACCGCGCCGACGATGCGCCGCCCTACTTCACCATCCTGATCGCCGGTCACTTCATCGTCGCCGGCGTGATGATGGTCGAGGACTACTTCCATCCGGACTATTGGGTGCACATCGCCATGTGGTTCCCGCTGACCATCGGTCTGTGCCTGTGGATCTTGCCGCGCATCAAAGGCGCGCTCGTCGGCCTGCAGTGGGCGCTGCGCATGCACGGCTTCGGTGGGCGCGATGCGCTCGATCCGGCACGGCCGGCGCCCGAACCGACGGCGAATTAGCGCCCCGAGCGAGGTTTGCTTGACAGCCAAGCCGCGCTGGCTATGGTGCCCGCTTCCTGCAACCAGCAGACAGTTTTCAGGTTCCCCCCGAAGGTTTCCCCGATCATGGCCAAGCCCGTAACGCAGAAGATCAAGCTGCTTTCGACCGCCGGCACGGGTTTCTTTTACGTGACGAAGAAGAACCCGCGCACGAGCACCGAGAAGCTCGTATTCAAGAAATACGACCCGGTTGCCAAGAAGCACGTCGAGTTCAAGGAAACGAAGATCAAGTAGGCGCGCGAGGCCATCGCCTGCGCCCCGTGAAGCCGCACGCAACCACGGCACCACACCAGGAACCGCTTACGCTCGATGTGAGGGAATGGTCAGGTTGACTTGACCAGGGCCCGCAACTCAACCCGGCAGCGGGGTAGTTAGTCCGAGAAAGCCACGGACCCTGGTCTAGTAACCAGATGGTTTGTCAAAGAGGGCGTTGACTCCCCGCCTGGTGCCGTGGCTGGTCCGATGCAGCTTCAACGAGGAGGCCACTCTAGCCGCTGAGACCAAGCCACGATTTTCCCGCCCTATCAGGAAATGCGGCGGACCTGATAGTGCGGAAACCCGTATATCGCGTGGAACGCGGCCGCCCGTCCGTGTTCGCCCCACGCCTCGAAATCTATAGACCCCCTCGAGAAATGGTAATCTGACAGAGGACTCTGGTTAACGCAAGTTACGCTTTGACTGTTGTCAAATCACCACGATGATTCGTTTACGTCACATGAACGCCTAGATTGCATGCACATGGCGTCGGCCATGGCGCCCGCCCGCCTCGCCTGCCCGCGCCGGCTTCCATACTGATATTGCAAAGTTTTTGGACGACGCCGGGCTACGCCGCGTTGGCTGCCACACGATTGCGGCCGCGCCGCTTGGCGGTGAACAGCGCGCTATCGGCGCGACGAAAAACCGTTTCCGGTGTGTCATCAGCGCGCTCGAGTGTTGCAAGGCCGACGCTGGCCGTCAGGTGAATGCCGAGCCCCGGCTTGATCGGGAACGCGTCGGCGGCAATCGATACACGCAGTCGCTCGCCCACCTGGTAGGCGCGCGCCATGGTCGTATCCGGCATGATGATGAGAAACTCCTCGCCGCCGAACCGGCAAGCAAGGTCGATACCGCGCGTGTTGCGACGGAAGCGGGCGGAGAACTCCTTCAGCACCGCATCGCCCACGTCGTGGCCATAGGTGTCGTTGACCTGCTTGAAGTGGTCGATGTCGGCGAGCAGCACGGAGAGTGAGCGCCCGCTGTGGCGCGCCTCGTCGACGAGCGTCGACAGATGGGTCTCCATGTAGCGCCGATTGTGCAGGCCGGTGAGCGAGTCGATGACCGAGGCCTCGATGCTCTCCTCGAGCCGATTGCGCAGATGATCCGAGTAGCGCTTGCGCTTCACCTGCGTTCTGACGCGCGCCAGAAGCTCGTTCTGGTCGACGGGGCGCATGATGTAGTCGTTGATGCCCATGTCGAGGCCGCGCAACAGCCGCGCCTCGTTGCCGGGCTCGACGAGCACGATGATCGGCAGGTGCCGCGTGCGGTCGGTAGACCGCGTCTGCGAGCACAAGCGCAGCCCATCGGCGCCGGCGAGCGAAAGCGAGACGATGAGCAGATCGAACTCCTCGTTGGCCAGCTCATGCAGCGCCGATTGCGGGTCGGTGGCGAGCGTCGGCCTGTGCACCGTCGACAGCCACTCGCCCAGACGCCCCGCGGAGCGGAGGTCGTCGTCGACGATGAGCACGCGTCCTCTTTCCTCCGACAGGGCCTTCAGAAGCGCGGCATCCTCGCTGAGCCCCATCTGCCGACCGGTCAAGGCACGCATCAGCATCTCGTCGGTCAACGTCTTGAGGCGCGCGAGATTTTTGACCCGGGTAACGAGCGCGATCTCGTCGACCGGCTTGGTCAGGAAGTCGTCGGCGCCGCCCTGCAGACCGCGCACCTTGTCCGACACCTGGTCGAGCGCGGTGACCAGCACCACCGGTATGTGATGCGTCGTGGGATTGGACTTCAGGCGCCGGCACGTCTCGAAGCCGTCCATCCCCGGCATCATCACGTCGAGCAGCACGACGTCGACGCGCTCGCGCTCGCAGATATCGATGGCCTCTTGCCCGGTTCCCGCGGGGAGCACGTCGAAGTACTCGGCCGAAAGCCGTGCCTCGAGCAGCTTCACATCTGCGGGGATATCATCGACTACGAGTACTCGTGCGGTCATATTCGCCACTACTCAGCGCAGGTTACTGTTCAAGCGCGCGGCTCACCGACGTAGCGCTGCACGGTCTCGAGGAAATGGCCGACCGAAATTGGCTTGGAGATGTAGGCCTCACAACCGCCGGAGCGAATGCGTTCCTCATCGCCCTTCATCGCAAACGCGGTGATGGCGACGACCGGAATATCCCGCAGGTCATCGTCCTCCTTGATCCACTTGGTGACCTCCAGGCCCGAGATCTCGGGAAGCTGGATATCCATGAGGATCAGTGCCGGGCGGTGACGGCGCGCCAGCTCGAGCGCCTCCAGGCCGTTACGGGTTTGGATGGTGGCGTAGCCATGCGCAGCAAGGATGTCGTGGAAGAGCTTCATGTTGAGCTCGTTGTCCTCCACGATCAGGACCGTCTTGCCGGCCGCTCGCCGCGAGGGCGTGCGTGGGCCGGCGGCGCTGGTCTCCTGGATGTTCATGATGTTGCAGCTCGCACTCCCCGCCCCCTTTTGCACCGATTCTCAGGTTGGGCCGGGCGGGAGTTTGCTGGCGAAGGCGTAACCAACAGTTAATGAATAGAAGCAGGGCGCCCCCTTGGAGCGAAACACGTATAACTTTCGACGTTTAGGTGAATTCGAGGTTGAGGCGCATGCAGAGCGACCGGGCGGAATCGATCGGCATCTCGGCGCTGCTGTTCCTGGCGGGAGATCCGCAGCGGCTGGGACGCTTCCTGACGTTGACGGGCGTCGGTCCGCAGGAGCTGCGCGCCGAGGCCCGCTCGCCGCACATGCTGGCGGCAGTGCTCGAGCACCTGCTGCATGATGAGAGCCTGCTGCTCGTCTTTTGTGCCTCCGACGGCCTGCCGCCCGAGGACATCGCTCCGGCACAACGCCTGCTCGCGGAGATGGCCGGCGAGATCGGCGATCCGGAAATCAGCGCTTGACGGGCGCCGGCGACGGGGACGCGGCGCATTTGCCTTCCTCGAGGAAGGTGAGCTCCTTCAGCTCGCCGCGGATGGCGAAATCGCCGTAGTCGATATAGAGCCGCGACGAGACGCCGTTCTCGTAGAAGCGGAACGACAGCTCGTAGGTCGGCAGCGCATCGAGCCGGCTTGGTCCGGGCTCGAAATAGCCGATGGCGATCGGCCATGAGGAAAGACCGTCGAGCTTGTCGCCGTTGGCGACTTTCGCCGCCACCTTCACGCTGCCAGGCGCGGCGCGCGGACCGATGACGGCGCTCGTTTCGTAGAACTTCTCGCCCTTGTCGGAGCCGTCGTAAAGATTGGCCGTGAACTGGCTGTGGCCGGCGCGCGCCGCTTCGACGAGCGCCAGCGAATGCTGAATCGGGAAGTAGATGTCGGACGGCAGCTTGACTGTCTTCTTCGCCGGCTTGACCAGCTTCACCTCGGTGAAGGAAGCCCCGTTGCCCGGGCCGGCGCTGCCCTGTGAAGCCTCCGATAGCTTCTGGTTCTCATACTGGCTGGACGAGAAGCGCAGGCGGTGGGTAGTGAGGTCCTCGAAGCTCGAGGTGCGCAGGTCGTTGACCTGAGCCACGCCCTCCTGGTTGGTCATGCGGGTGACGAAGCGCATGTTCTGCGCGTACTCGCCGCAGCTGCTTCCGGTCATCTCGTAGACCATGCGACCGCTCATGTCGGCGACCCCAGAGCCTGGCGTCGCATGGTCGAAGGTTATGTCGTAGACGGCGCGATGCGGGCGGAACTGCACGGCTCCGCCGGCAACCTGCGCGCGTGAAGTATCGATCGGCGTGACGAGCATCGCCGCGCTGATTGCGCCGGCAACCAAAACCTTGGCTAGGTGGTGCATTCTTCCTCTCGCTCGTCCTGCGTCGCAGCCTATCCCGGACAAGTTAAACGCCTGAATACCTGGGCTTGCGCTCGCCATTGCCAAGACCGGGCGCCCCAGTCAAAAAGGCGAGCGACAAGGCCGGTGGCCGGCTGCCGAAGCGGAAGGATAATAGCATGGACGACAAGGTCGAGGCGCGACTTGCGACGCTTGGTATCGCCCTCCCCGATGCCCCCAACCCGGTCGCCAACTACGTACCCTCCTGCCTCTGGGGCGACCTTCTCTTCATTTCCGGCCAGATTTCCAAGGCGGCGGACGGCAGCATCGCCGCGGGACGCCTTGGCAGCGGAATGACGGTCGCCGAAGGCCGGGCGGCGGCGCGGTTGTGCGCCCTCAATATCCTCGCCCAGGCGCGGGCGACGATCGGCAGCCTCGACCGTATCGCGCAGATCGTGCGGCTGACGGGCTATGTCAACGCCGCACCCGATTTCACCGAGCATCCGCAGGTCTTGAACGGCGCCTCCGACCTCATGGTCGAGGTGCTGGGCGACAAGGGGCGCCACACGCGCGTTGCCGTCGGCGTGTCGAGCCTGCCGCTTGGCTGCGCCGTCGAGGTCGACGCCGTGCTTGTGATCGAGCATTGAGGCAGGCCATGCGCGATCGCGCGGCGTTTCTGAAGCCGATTGCGCACCGCGGGCTGCACGATGCCGCCAAGGGCATCATCGAGAACACCGCGGCGGCATTCGAAGCCGCCATCGCCAAGGGCTATGGCATCGAGTGCGATGTGCGCCCGGCCGGCTGTGGGACGCCAATGGTGTTCCATGATCTGACGCTGGAGCGGCTCATCGAAGCGGAGGGGCCCATCGCCGGACATGCGGCGGGCGCGCTGAAGAAGCTGCGCTACCGCAACGTCGGCGGCAACATGATCGACCTCCCCGAGTTGCTCGAGCTCGTCTCAGGGCGCGTGCCCGTACTCATCGAGATCAAGAGCGAATGGGATGCCCCGGACACGCGCTACCTGCAGGCCATCGCCACCGCGGCGCGCCGCTACGACCGACCTATCGCGCTGATGTCGTTTGATCCCGCCGTGATGGCGGCCATCCGCGGGCTCGCGCCCGAGGTTCCCCGCGGCATCGTGTCGGGGCAGTTTGCCGCCGACTGCTGGTGGCGCGACAAGCTAGGCCCCGAGCGCGCCTACAGCCTGACGCACTTGCTTGAATCGGGCCCAGTGGCTCCCGACTTCTATGCTTACGACGTCAACGCGCTGCCCACCCCCGTCACCCGCTTCGTGCGCGAGGTCCTGGGGCTGCCGCTTTTGACGTGGACGGTGCGGACCGAGGAGCAGCGCGCAACCGCTGCCCGCTGGGCCGACGCGCCGATCTTCGAGGGTTACGAGCCCTGACCCGCGGGGCGTGAGAGTGCGGGAAGAGAGCAAGCAGCTGCAATGAGCGTCAAAGGAGGCGAGAAGCGGACGACGGTCGCCAACATCGTTGCACGCATCGCGGACATCGAGCCCCAAGCCTGGGATGCTTGCGCCAATCCCGATCCCTCTACCTTCAATCCCTTCATCGCGCACGCCTTCCTCACTGCGCTCGAGGAATCGGGCTGCGTCGGCGAGCGCCACACCGCCTGGATCCCGCAGCATATTACGGTCGATGACCCGTGCGGGGGAATCGCCGCCTGTGCGCCCTGCTACGCGAAGCTCAACAGCGCCGGCGAGTATGTGTTCGATCACGCCTGGGCGTCAGCCTACGAGCAGGCGGGTGGTCGCTATTATCCGAAGCTGCAGATCGCCGTACCGTTCACGCCGGTGCCGGGACGACGGCTGCTGGTGCGGCCCGGACCGCAGGCGGAGCACAACGAGCGCGTGCTCGCCGCGGCCGCTGTCGAGCTCACCCGGCGCCTCGGCGCCTCCTCGGTGCACGCCACCTTCCTCAGCCGGCACGAGTGGGAAAGCCTCGGCGCGCAGGGCTTTTTGAAGCGCACCGACCAGCAGTTCCATTGGCGCAACGAGGGCTACGCGACCTTCGAGGATTTCCTTGCCGGCCTCGCCTCGCGCAAACGCAAGGCAGTGCGCAAGGAGCGGCGCGAGGCGCTTGCCGACGGCCTCGTCATCGAGCAACTCACCGGTGAAGACATTAAGGAGAAGCACTGGGACGCGTTCTTCGACTTCTACATGGAGACCGGCAGCCGCAAGTGGGGTCACCCGTACCTCAACCGGAGGTTCTTCTCGCTGCTCGGCGCCGCGATGCCCGAGCGTTGCCTGCTGATCATGGCCAGGCGCGGCCCGCGCTATGTTGCCGGCGCCCTCAATCTCATCGGCGGCGATTGCCTCTACGGCCGCTACTGGGGCGCCGTCGAGCACCACCCGTGCCTGCACTTCGAGGTCTGCTATTACCAGGCCATCGACTACGCCATCGCGCACCGCATTGCGCGCGTCGAGGCGGGCGCGCAGGGCGAGCACAAGCTGGCGCGCGGCTACCTGCCGACGATGACCTATTCGGCGCACTTCATCACCGATCCGGGATTTCGCCGCGCCGTCGCGCGCTATCTGGAGAGCGAGCGCTTGGCCGTCGCCGAGAACGCCGCCGAGCTCACGGCCTACGCGCCCTACCGCAAAGGTGATCAATCATAGAGCGCGCGGCGGCTTGACGCGGCGCGCGGCGATGCCTTTAACAGGCTCGCTAGACGGGAGGCCGGTATGCCCTACGATGACAGCAACGTATTCGCCAAGATCCTGCGCGGCGAAATTCCCTCGCACAAAATTTACGAGGACGACGATGCGCTCGTGTTCGTGGACGTCATGCCGCAAGCGCCGGGCCATACCCTGGTGGTGCCGAAGGCAGCCTCGCGCAATCTGCTCGACGCCGATCCCGCCGTGCTAGCGCGCACCATACCCATCGTGCAGCGCACGGCCCGCGCGGTGAAGGAGGCCTTCGATGCCGACGGCGTCACGGTGGTGCAGTTCAACGAGCCGGCCAGCGGGCAGACGGTGTTCCATCTGCACTTCCACGTCATCCCGCGCCACGATGGGGTGCCGCTGATGCCGCACGGGCGCAACATGGAGAAGCCCGAGGTGCTCGCCGCGCACGCCGAGAAGATCCGCAAGGCGCTGAAGCCGTAGCGCCTCGCCGGCCCCGCTCGTCCTCGGGCCAAGGCCGAGCATGAGTTGCGCGTCTAACCAGGCACCGCTCACGATTTCATCAGCTCCGCCGCCAAGCTGATCACCGCAACCGCGAGACCCGTGCCGCCGACAATGCCCTTGCGCGATCTATTCAACAGCTGAAGCGCGCCGGCCAAGAGGACGACGACGGTGCACCGAACGAGATAGGTGGCGACTAGCGCAGGAGCCCTCATTGGGACTGCGCCGATGACGGTGACTATTGATCACCCTCGCACGCCGACGGTGACAAGATACTCACGGGGGACACAGATGCCGAGGTCGTTTCTGAAGCCTTCGTGGAAAGCGATGAAATCCCGTTCGAGATCCGCGCGCTTCGTCTCGTCGAGGCTTGCGGCGAGGGACTTGGTGGGACCGTATGAGCTCGAGAAAGTATTCCAGGCCGCCTCTCCGCTCGGCTCGCGGTAATAAGACGTGCCTTTCTCGAACTTGAGGTCGAAGTCGCCGCCGAGAAGCTCACGCACCCGTTCTGGATTGCCCCACTCGAAAGGTGATGCAGGCGGCGGCGATGGAGGCGGCGGCATATACGGCTTCATCACCAGGAACATCTTGAACAGATTGCTGTCCGGCAACCACGTGGTCAGCGCGATGCGGCCACCACGACGGCAGACACGGCCGAGTTCCTTTGCAGCGGCCTCCGGGCGGCTGGCGAACATGACGCCGCAAGTGGAAATCACGGCGTCGAAGGCACCGTCGCAATAGGGCAAACTCTCCGCGTCGGCCTGCTCATAGCGAATGTCGAGATGCTCGGCTTGGGCCCGCTTCGCCGCCGCAGCGAGCAACTCGGAACTGATGTCCGCACCCGTTACCGTGGCCCCTGCCCGGGCGACGGCGCGTGATGTCCATCCGGTTCCAGTTGCGAGGTCGAGAATATTTTCGCCGGGCTTGGGATCAAGACGCAGGACGCAGTGGGCGATCGAGTCGGCAATGCCGCGACTGATATTGTCATAGTCGCTGCCCCCGGAGTTCCAGACGTTTGCGACGCGCTCGTTGTGCAGCTGGATAGTCGATGGCATAATGGCTCCTCCTGCAATTTGCTAAGACTGCTCGGCATTCGCCGTTTCCACGGGGAAACCGCCTGCCTTCCATTCAGGGAACCCATCCTCCAACCGCCGCACGTTGAAACCGAGCTTGCGTAGGCGCGCAACGGCTTCAAACGAGAGAATGCAATAGGGACCGCGGCAGTAGGCGACGATCTCGGCATTGCGGTCGAACTTCTTGAGATGGCGCGCGAGCGCGCTGAGCGGAATGTTGATGGCTCCAGGAAGGTGCCCGAGCGCAAATTCGTCGGCCGGGCGCACGTCGAGCACCGTCACCAGCCCGTCCTTGATGCGCCTCGCCAGCTCCTTGCGCGACACCGGCTCCAGGCTGTCGCGATCGGCGAAGTAAGTGCGCACAATGCGATCGACCTCCGCGAGGTGGCGTTCGGCTATCTCTTTGAGCGCCCCGATAAGGGCGAGAACGGAATCGTCGACAAGGCGATAGAGCACGAATTTTCCGGAGCGACGCGCGATGACGAGCCCGCTGCGCCGCATCTGCTGCAGGTGTTGCGAGGCGTTCGCAATGGAAAGGCCGGTGCGGTCGGCGAGCACTTCGACGCTGCGTTCACCCTGTGCCAATTGCTCGATGAGCTCGAGCCGATGCGCGTGGCCGATCGCTTTCGCCACCGAGGCAAACTGGGTGAAAATTGCGTGCTTCGGGCTTTCGCTTGACATGGGCGAGCTGGTCATTAGATCATTCAAGCAATACATTGAATTATGAGAAAGTCAAGGGAGGTGTGTCGTGAGGCGAATAGCTGCAAACATCGTCGCGGCCATTGGATCCTGGTCACTGCCGTTTGTGGCTCGTGCCCAAGAGGGTCCGGGGAGCGGACCTGCTGATGGGGCATGGCCGATGATGCACGATTGGGGATGGGGGTCGGGTGGCATGTTCCTGGGACCGCTGTTCATGCTCGTGTGGCTGGCAATCCTGGTCGCCGTGATCGTTCTGGTCGTTCGCTGGCTCGCCGGAGGTCCGATGGGGGCCCCGAACCGGACTCCCCGCGAGATTCTGGACGAGCGGTTCGCAAAGGGCGAGATCGACCACGAAGAATACGAAAAGCGCCGCAAGACCTTGGGCGTTTGATCCGCGCGGCTTGACGGATGTCGAGCCGGTGGAAGGCGCGCGCCGCGGCACCATGACGAACTCGCGGCCGAGACCCTCGCTGCCGACAAGGTACTGGTCTTCTGAGACGCAACCGGCCGCGCCAATCAACCACCAAAGCTGAGGGCATCGCATGCATCTCCCGGAATCACCGCCAATCCTCGCAGAAAAAGCCCATTCCACCCCATCCGCCTTTACGCCCGAGAACCTGCTGCGCGAGGCGCGGCGGCAAAAGGGCTTGGAGCAATCGCCGGTGCCGCAGATCTGCGTCCTCGATCCCGACGGCGACATGGTGCGGCAGCTAAGAAGCGTGGGTGGCGCGCAAAGGGATCCGGCATGGCCCTGCTATCACACCGACCTCTACCGCGTGACTGAGGCAGGTGTTGAGCTGGGAATCGTTGGTTGCGCGGTCGGGGCACCGTTTGCCGTACTCGTCGCCGAGCAGTTGTTTGCCAGCGGCTGCCGACTGTTGATGAGCATGACCTCCGCGGGTCGGCTCGTGGAGTTGCGCGACCCGCCCTACTTCGTCCTGATTGAAAAGGCGCTGCGCGATGAAGGCGCCAGCTATCATTATCTTCCACCAAGCGAGTTTGGCCACGCTGATCCGGCGCTGCTGGCGACAGTGACAGGTGCGTTCGATGGCCTGCGCGTACCGGTAGAGCGCGGCGCGACCTGGACGACCGACGCACCCTTTCGTGAGACGGCGCAAGCCATTGCCGACAATAAGGCAAAGGGACTGCTTGCCGTCGAAATGGAAGCGGCGGCGCTCTACGCGTTCGCCACCGCGCGCCACAAGCCGGTTTTGTGCTTCGCCCACGTCACTAATCAAATGGCACTGGTGGAAGGCGACTTCGAGAAGGGCGAGGCAGACGGAACGGTCGATGCGCTGGCTGTCGTTGTCGCTGCAGCGCGCGCATGGATTGCACGAGTCCCAGAAGGAAAAGAACCATGAGCAAGTCCGATCTGCAGCCCCATTGGGAGAACATCTACCGAACCAAGGGCGAGCGCGACGTTAGCTGGTTCGAGGAGAGCCCAGCCATCTCGATCGACCTCATCCATGCGGCCGACGCGAAGGCAGACGCATCGATTATCGACATTGGCGGTGGCACTTCACGGCTGGTGGATGCTCTCCTGGACGAAGGTTTCGAGGCCGTCACCGTCCTTGACCTGTCGAATGAGGCGCTCGCAACATCAAAGCGTCGGCTGGGTGCGCGCAGCGCAAAGGTGCAATGGGTCGTAGCAGACATAACCACCTGGGAGCCGTCGCAAACCTACGACGTGTGGCACGACCGAGCGACCTTTCATTTCCTGACCGACGCGAGCGATCGCGCTGCCTATGCGGCGCGGGTCTCAAAAGCGGTGCGTCCCGGCGGTCATGTCATCATCGGGACGTTTGCCTTGGACGGTCCCGAACGCTGCAGTGGACTGCCCATCGTTCGTCACGATGCCGCTTCGCTCGGGCAAATTCTGGGGCCGTCGTTCGAGCTGGTCGAGAGCCGCAACCATGTCCATACGACGCCCACTGGATCCATCCAGCGCTTCCAATTCAGCCACTTTCGACGTTTGAAGTAGCGGGACTCTTTCGACGTATCGACCGCTGCCGCGGAGCTTGTTGTTTCGCCCTCAGCCGGTGCAGGCCTGGTACTTGTCCCACCAGACCGGGTTGCCGGTCCTGATCGCGATGGCCCGCAGGCATGCGCAATCGCCATAGCCGCACGCAGATCTATAGGCGCGGGGACTGTTGTAGTAGCGGACGCTGCCGTCGTAGTAGCGGGGGGCGCTGCGGTAGTATTTCTTGTAATGGCGAGGGGCCGCATAGCCGTCCCGATGCCACCAGCCACCGGCCATCGCCGGGGAAACGGTTACTGGGAGCAGAGCTGCCGCGATCATGGCGGCGCCTAACATTGCTGAACGCTTCATTGAGGCCTCCTGATCTGCTCGGCGCCTAGATCCGCGATGCAAAATGGCCGACCGGGCCCGGCGGTGATGCTGCAGCCTCCAATGATCGCGCAACCAGGTAAAGAACCTGCCAGTGCCGAGGTCCTGGGGCCAATGATGTATGCCGAACGCTCGCGGCAGACCCTTTCAACCAGTGGCCAATCGCGCTGGCGCGCTCGGAAGCGACGCTGATGAGCCGTTAAGGGTCAGGCAATCCTGATCTTACGTGCTGTCCATCGCCGATAGACCCACTCGGCTACAAACGAGGCCGCCGCGATGAGAACCAGGGCCGCGATGGCCGCAGGCTGTTGTTGATAGGTGTAGACGCCGAGCACGGCGAACATGGCGAGGCAGGTGAGCAACGACAGCCAAACGATCGTGGCGTTCGCCCCAGTCTGCTTGAGAACCAGGAGGTGGCCTGCGTTCACGGCGGCATAGACGAGAAGGAAGGCAGCGCTGCCCATCATGGCGATGCCGGCAAGGTCGAAGCACAGCATCACCGCCACGACGAGGGCCGCGGTGAGCAAGAGACCGCCCGACGCCTGCTTCCATTCGATCCGTGACAGTCTGGCGGGCAGCTCGCCATCGCGGGCGATCATGTAGCAGATGTTGGCCGAGCCAAAGAGCGTCGCGTTGATTGCGGATGCGGTTGAGAATAGCGCAGCAATAGCGATCAATCGAAACCCCAGCTCGCCGAGAAATGGTTTAGCGGCCTCGGCGAGAGCGTAATCCCGGGCGCGCGCGATCTCTGCGTCCGACAGATTGCCCGTCACCGTCAGCGAAACCGCGAGATAGAGCGCGATCACGAGAATCACCGCCGTGTAGAGAGCGCGGGGCAGCATCCTTTCAGGGTTGCGCATGTCGCCGGCCGTATTGGTGATCAGCCCGAAGCCCTCGTAGCCGATGAACAGCACGCCGGCGCCGAAGAGGATCGACTCGGCGCCCGGCCATAACGCCGGCGAGAGGTTCTCCGGCTTGACGAAGTACAATCCCGTGGCGGCGAAGAGGACAAGGATAGCCACCTTGATGGCGACGATGATCGTCTCCCCCTGCCCCATGATCTTGGCCCCGAACGCATTCACCACCGTCACCAGCAGAACGGAGCCGATGGCCAGCGATTTGACCAGCAATGCCGATGGCGTGTCGGAGATGAAGGTCGCGGCGTAGCTACCGAAAGCGGTCGCATAAAGGGCGAGCGAGATGATGTAGCCCGCCCACATGAACAGGTTTAGACCGCCGGCGAAGACGCCGTCGCCAAAGCCTTGCACTAGAAAGTTCACCGCGCCGCCGGCAGAGGGGAAGGTGGCGCCGAGCTTGGCGTAGGAATAGGTGGACAGGAGCGCCACCACGCCGCCAATCGCAAAGGCAAGCCACATGGCATTGCCGGCCGCCTGGGCGACGACGCCGAGAATCGAGAAAATTCCGGCGCCCACCATGCCGCCGATGCCAACCGACACCGCAGCCGCCATGCCGATTTGGCCACGGCCCGACTGAGTGGTGGATGAGGTTTTCGCGGAGCTTGGCGCCATGGCTGCCTGCGACCATGCTGGATCAAAGAAGCGGCGCAACGGTACGCGCAAGAGCAGCCGGCCTACAACCCAGCAAGAGCTTCCTGCTTCGGGCCCATACTATGCAGAGGTCTGGACGAGTCCCCAGGCGGCGTAGCTTTCCAACGAATAGATGCCGAGCCCGCCGCCCAATGGGTAGTTATCGTAGTCGAAGGTCTTGATGGCGTGCTTGATCGGCCCCTGTCGGAATGGGATGTGGATCACGTGAGCCGTACCGTCGTCGATGCGCTGCGCGAGCGCCGCCGGCCAGAACGGACGCAGGGCACCGGGATTGGTTATGTTGAGATAATCAGGATAGGTCGCGATGATTGGGATCTTATACGTGTCAATCGCCTGGCCGATCTCGAACGGCACCCAATCGGTGTCGCGCCACGTGCTGTCGCCGATAATGAGCACCATGTTCCTCGAGTTGCGCAGCCGCTCCATCAGGCTTCGGCGCAGCGTCTCGCGCTTACTAGAATCGCGCACCGCCGATGCCTTGTCATGGCTGTTGACCAGCGCGAACTCAATGTCCTCATGATCGTGCCACGCTTGAAGGAGACGGTAGTATTTCATGTCCGTCTCGGTTGGGTGAGAATTGCCCTCAGCATGGAAGGCGACATAGGTTCCGCTTCTGTAGGCCATCGCTTAGCTCCAATCGTTTTCGACCGCCCTTAGGTCGATCTTCTCGAACATGTCGGGATGCAGCACGACGCTAATCCGCTTGCACACCTCACCCTCGCGCGTCGCTACCAGGATCGACAGCAGGATCAGGCGCAGCAGGTGCTTCGGCTCGATGCCGACACCCGACTGACCAGCGCCAACCAAGGGCAGGCTGACGGCGTGGCCGTTTGAATGGATACGCACGCATTTCCACAGGCCGTCGAGCGCACGCCACATAATCGGTACGTCGGCGGATGCCTTCAGTGTTTGGGCATCTGTTTTGGAGAGCGCGAACAGGAACGCTTTGCGCCCTTCAAGCGGAAGAGCCGCGGTCGTGCCGATCACGTAGGCCAGCCTCCGGCCCTTACGGCCGCTCGGCACACCTTCTGCCTTCGAAAGCCGTGCATCGCACGCGGCTTCAAACTCGCGTTGCGAGCCTCGATAGAATTTCTGAACGAACTGGCCGTGCACTGACTTGCGGTCAACCGTGTCGCCCAGGGCGCCGTCGAAACCATCATTGACTGGAATGGCGAGATGATCACCCCGGATGGCAAACAGGTCGCCGAACCGGACTTCAACTTGCGTGTTGCTGTGCCGGAGCGGCAGGACTACCGCGACCGGCGCGCGGGCGCGCCACAGTGCCGCGCACGCAGCAACAACCAAGGCCGCTAGCAGCAGCCGAGTATTGCTCTCTGTGTACTGCCGCACCCAAGCCGAGAAGAACGATGTCGCCTCGATGACGAGCCAAATCGCCCCGAAAAATTCGAGGAACCAGGCAAACAAACTAAGCCCGTGTCGGCGAATGCCAACCCAGGCCGCACGTAACGGCGACACAACCGCCTCCAAAGCATCAATGTGGGTGAGTTCCCCGCGATTCGGCGTGCGATGAAAAGAACTAAGAGTAATTACCCACAGGTGGTGGAGCCCTCGCGGACCACTCGGTTACACAGCGCAGCCGTGCGGCGCAACAAATGCAAAACGCCGGAGATGGCCTCCGGCGTTTGGCGTTTCAGTGCCGGATGAACCGGCCTAGTCGTCCTTGCGGCGCGGCACGCTGGGGACCGTGCCCGACGGCTTGGAGGGTCGCTCCTTGCGCTCCTTCGGCGAGGGCAGCGCCTTGCGCGGGGCCGCGTCGACGAGCACCGCCTGCGGCTCGTCCTCGTCCTCGTCGTCCTCGCTCTTGGCCTTCGGCCGCTTGTTGGGGTCCGGCGCCAGGAACTCGAAGCTCAGCTTGCGCTCCTCGCCCTTGCCGACGACCACCACCTTCACCGTGCCGCCGTGCTCGAGCTTGCCGAACAGGAGCTCGTCGGCGAGCGGCTTCTTGATGTGCTCCTGGATGACGCGGGCGAGCGGGCGGGCACCGAACTTCTCGTCGTAGCCCTTCTCAGCCAGCCAGCGCGTTGCGTCCTCCGAAAGCTCGATCAGCACGCCGCGGTCGGCGAGCTGCGCCTCGAGCTGGAAGATGAACTTCTCCACCACCTTGGTGATCACCTCGGGTGGCAGGCCGGCGAACGGCACGATGGCGTCGAGGCGGTTGCGGAACTCCGGCGTGAACATCCGGTTGATCGCTTCCGTATCGTCGCCCGTGCGCTTGACGCTGGAGAAGCCCATGGGCGGCTTGGCGAGGTCGGAAGCGCCCGCATTCGTCGTCATGATGAGTACGACGTTGCGGAAGTCGACCTGCTTGCCGTTGTGGTCGGTGAGCTTGCCGTGATCCATGACCTGCAGAAGGATGTTGAACAGGTCGGGGTGCGCCTTCTCGATCTCATCGAGCAGCAGCACGCTGTGCGGATGCTGGTCGATGCCGTCGGTCAGAAGACCGCCCTGGTCGAAGCCGACGTAGCCGGGCGGCGCGCCGATCAGGCGGCTCACCGTGTGCTTCTCCATGTACTCCGACATGTCGAAGCGTAGCAGCTCGATGCCCATGAGATCGGCGAGCTGGCGGGCGACCTCGGTCTTGCCGACGCCGGTGGGGCCGGAGAACAGGTAGCAGCCGATCGGCTTTTCCGGCTCGCGCAGGCCGGCACGCGACAGCTTGATCGCCGAAGCCAGCGCTTCGATCGCCTGGTCCTGCCCGAACACGACGCGCTTTAAATCCTTCTGCAGATTGACGAGGACCTCGGCGTCCGACTTCGTGACTGTCTTCGGCGGGATGCGCGCCATGGTGGCGACGGTCGCCTCGATCTCCTTCACCGTGATCTTCTTCTTGCGCTTGCCTTCGGGGACGAGCATCTGCGAGGCGCCCGTCTCGTCGATCACGTCGATCGCCTTGTCGGGCAGCTTGCGGTCGTGGATGTACTTGGCCGACAGCTCCACCGCGGTGCGGATGGCTTCGTTGGTGTATTTCAGCTTGTGGAAGCTCTCGAAGTACGGCTTGAGGCCCTTGAGGATGGCGACGGAATCCTCGACCGAGGGCTCCTTCACGTCGATCTTCTGGAAGCGCCGGACGAGCGCCCGGTCCTTCTCGAAGTGCTGCCGGTATTCCTTGTAGGTGGTCGAGCCGATGCAGCGCACGCTGCCCGACTGCAGCGCCGGCTTCAAAAGGTTGGAGGCGTCCATGGCGCCGCCCGAGGTGGCGCCGGCACCGATGACGGTGTGGATCTCGTCGATGAACAGGATCGAGCCGGGATAGTTCTCGATCTCCTTCATCACCGCTTTCAGCCGCTCCTCGAAGTCGCCGCGATAGCGCGTGCCGGCGAGCAGCGCGCCCATGTCGAGCGCGAAGATGGTCGCGTCCTGCAGCACTTCCGGTACGTCGCCCTTGATGATCTTGCGGGCGAGACCCTCGGCGATGGCCGTCTTGCCGACGCCGGGGTCGCCGACGAACAGCGGGTTGTTCTTCTGCCGCCGGCACAGCACCTGGATGGTGCGCAGCACCTCGGCCTCGCGGCCGATCAGCGGATCGATCTTGCCATCGCGCGCCTTGCGGTTGAGGTTGACGCAATAGGTGTTGAGCGCGTCCTGGCCGGGCTTGCGCTCCTCGCCCTCCACCGTCTGGTCCTCGTCGACGCCGCGCACGGAGCGCGGCTCCGACATGCCCGGGCGCTTGGCGATGCCGTGGCTGATGTACTGAACCGCATCGAAGCGGGTCATCTCCTGCTCCTGCAGGAAGTATGCGGCGTGGCTCTCGCGCTCGGCGAAGATGGCGACGAGCACGTTGGCGCCGGTGACTTCCTCACGCCCGGACGATTGTACGTGCACGACGGCGCGATGGATGACGCGCTGGAAGCCGGTGGTCGGCTGCGCCTCGGTGCTCTCCTTGGAGACGAGCGCGCCCAGGTCGTTGTCGAGATAGTTGGTGACGCGCGCGCGCAGGGTATCGAGATCTACCGTGCAGGCGCGCATGACGGCGGCGGCGTCGCGATCGTCGAGAAGAGCGAGCAACAGGTGTTCGAGCGTCGCGTATTCATGGCTGCGCTCGTTGGCGGCTTCCAGGGCGCGATGCAGGGCGCTTTCCAGGCTCTTCGAGAACGATGGCAAGGCTGACCTACTCTTTCTCCATAGTGCACTGTAGAGGATGACCGTTCTGACGTGAAAAATCCATGACCTGCGTTACCTTCGTCTCGGCAACCTCGTAGGGGTACACCCCACAGACGCCGACCCCCTTGTGGTGCACGTGGAGCATAATACGCGTCGCTTCATCACGTCCCTTGGCGAAGTACTTTTCGAGCACGAGAACGACGAATTCCATCGGCGTGTAGTCGTCGTTCAACAGAAGCACCTTGTAGAGGCTCGGCTTCTTGGTCTTCGGCCGAGTCTTGGTAGCGATCCCGGTGCGCCCATCCTCGTTGCCGCGATCCCTTCCGGGTGGCTCGCGGCCCGGTGGATCGTTCTTCGCGCCCGTCAATTCAAAGCGTGGGCGCCCCAGCGTCAGCGTCTTCGCCATCAATGCCAACGTCCGTCCCTGGACCGCGCTCATGCGCCGGCCCCGCTGCTACAACCGCGCTCGCGCGCTTTGCGACCCCCTCACGATACGCAACGCCGCCCGTAGCTGCAAATTGCCCGCGAGTAGTGCTTGCGACCCACCTTGCGACACCCCGACGCTGGACGGCAGGTGCCGCTGAAAACGAGCCCGGACGCATATGATGGGGACGCAACCGGACACAAAAAAGGCCCGGCGCGCGCCGGGCCCTGCTTTTCAATGCCGCAGCTGCTGGCGCGGGGTGGCGGCTCAGCCGCCGTTCTGGAGCATCTTCTCGACCGGCTTGTAGGCTTCTTTCGCCATGCTGGCGTACATGCCACCGATCTTCGACATCTGCTGCATATAGTCGTCGTAGGCGCGCTTAGCATAGCTCGTCTGGATCTCGACGGCCTGCTCAACCGACTTCGACGACATGAGCTTCTCGAGCGTGGCGGTGCTCTCCTCGAAAGAGCGCTTGGTGTAGTCGCTCATCTCGGCGGCAATCGCCTGCCAGTTCTTGTTCCACTCGCCCAGCATCTTCATGGCGCTGTCGACGTTGGTCTGACCTAGCTTCTGCATGTCCTCGAAATTCCTAATCATGGTGCCATCCGTGTCCTAAGAGACTGTCGAAAGGAAAGACGCAGCGCAGTGCCCCCTGGCCCTGATCAGGACCTCACCCATCCGTCTTTCTTATAGGCAATGCACAATTTTTCAAGTTCTTTTTGCAATGCAATATGGCGGGCGCCCCCTCGCCGGTTAACCCCGATGAAGCACCGCCGCAGGTAATCTGACGCCAGGACAGGACCATCGAAGCATCGTCGGCCGAGGGCCCGTGGGCGTCGTAAAGCGGCCCTAAAGCGATGCTCCCCTGAAGCCTCGTCCGGCACCACGGAGGTCCGCGGGGGAATTGGGCTAACCCCTTCGAGCAATGTCGTTTTCAAGCGCGGGCGTGCGCTTCGCACAGACGGTGAGATTGTCGGTTGATGTACGGCGCGCTGAACTCACATAGCCCTCTGCGACGGCTCGCGGGCTTCGTTGCCGCGGCCCTCGCCCTCAGCATAACTCTTGCGGTCATGCGACCCGCGCAGGCCGCCGAGCCGCGTGCCGCATCGATGGTGGTCGACGCCAACACCGGCGCCGTGCTGCACAACAAAGCCGGCGACGAGACCGTCTATCCGGCCTCGCTCACCAAGATGATGACCCTCTATATGACGTTCGAGCTGATCGAGCTCGGCCGGCTCAATTACGATTCGAGGATCAAGATGACCGCGGAGGGGGCCGCGGCGGCACCCTCCAAGCTCGACCTCGAGCCGGGCGAGGAGCTGACCGTTCTGCAAGCCATAAAGGCGCTGATAACCAAGTCGGCAAACGACGTCGCCATTGCCCTCGCCCAGCACATCGGCGGCACCGAGGCCAACTTCGCGCGCCTGATGACGCGCAAGGCGCGCGAGCTCGGCATGCCCAACACGACCTTCCGCAACGCTTCGGGGCTCCCCGACCCCGAGCAGACGACGACGGCGCGCGACATGGTCACGCTCGGGTTGCGGCTGCAGGACGACTTTCCGCGCCACTACCGCCTGTTCTCGACCCGCACCTTCAGCTATCGCGGCAAGACCTACCGCAACCACAACGCGCTGCTCGCCCGCTACAAGGGCACCGACGGCATCAAGACGGGCTACACGCGCGCCTCCGGCTTCAACCTCGTCTCCTCCGTGCGCCGCGACGGTAAGCATGTTGTCGCCGCGGTGTTCGGCGGCGACACGGCGCGCGAACGCAACGGCAAGATGCAGTCGCTGCTCTCCCGCGCACTCGCCAAGGCCTCGCGCCAGGTCACGCGCAGGCCGGCGCTCGTCGCACGCGCCCCGCAACCGGTTCGCGCCTCGCCGCCGCGCATGGTTGCACAGACGACGCCGCCCGAGGCACCGCCGCCGGCGCCCGCGGCGCCACCTTCGGCGCGCGAGCGCGAAACTTCGATCGCCGTCGCCAAGGTGCGCGCCGTGCGCATCGGCAGCAACGCGCACACTGAGCGCGCGCCGGCGCAACCCGTGTTCGCCGTCGGCGGCGCAGGGGGCTCGATGCCGGACGCTGGCAGCACCGCCGCGTTCCCCCGCTTCGTGCCGCAGACAGGCGCACTGCAACCATCGACGCTGCAGGCACAGGCGGCACACCTGGAGCGCGCGCAGCCCTCGCCGGCACCACAGCCGATCGCAGCGCTCGCCGCACCTGCTCCTCGGGCCCCACGCGGACCATTCGAAATTCAGATCGGCGCCTACGGCGACTCGGCCGAGGCCGAGCGCCGCATGTCGACAGCGCGCCAGCGCGCCGGTGGCATGCTCGACGCCTATCGCGGCGTCGCCGTGCCGGTCGAGAGCGGTGCAAGCAAGCTGTATCGCGCGCGCTTCCGCGGCTTCGACGCGACCGCCGCCAACGCCACGTGCTCGCACCTCAAGAGCCTGCAGATCGACTGCTTCGTCATCCGCGCCGAATAGCTCTCCATCCCTCTGTCATCCCGGGCGAAGCGAGCATCGCGAGCGAGACCCGGGACCCAGCGGAAGAATCGCCAAAGAACTATAGAGGCTACGCCAAGTTCTCGCGCTGGATCCCGGATTGCCGCTCGCTGCGCTCACGGCATCGGGATGACAGAAGAAAAAAGTCAGGGCTTCAGCGCTTCGAGCGCAACGTCCTTCGCCTCGTTGATCTTGGCGGCAAGATAGGTGGAACCGCCGCGATCAGGATGCAGCCTGAGCATCAGCTCGCGATGCGCGCGACGAATGTCCTCTTCGTCGGCGCCCGGCTCCAGCCCCAAGATCTCCAGCGCCTCCTCCTCCGTCATGCGCCCGTCGGGGCCGCGGCTCATGTCCGATTCGCCGCGCGCCATGTCCTCGCGCCACGTCGGATGGATGCGGTCGAGATAGGCCTCAATGAGCTGCGCCGAGCGCTGGTCGGTGTGGCGGCAGTCCTGCCACAACAGCCCAAGATCGGCAGGACTGAGCGAGGCGATTGCCCGCCCGGCGAACATTCCCTTGAGGATGCGCCCATGCATCTCGCCGCTATCGTGATCGAGTTCCATCTGCAGGTGCTCGGTCGTAATGCGCGAGGTCTGGCCCGGCGAGCGTCGCGTGTTGCCGGCGCCCCCCAGCCAGGGCGGCAGGGTGCGGCCCCAGATGAGCCACGAGCCGAACATCGCCAGCGGTATGGCCAGCGGTGCCATGCCGCGCACGAACAGCACGGCGGCGACGAGCAGCGCCACCGAGCCGCCGCCGATGCGCAGTCGGCGCGCCACGTTGGCCGGGTTGGCCTGCGCGAAGCCGCGCAAAGCGAGCAGCCCCAGAGCGAGCGCGATCATGCCGAGGACGAGGTAGAGCATCAGGCGCCCGCCGCTCCGGGCTTCATCTGCTCGAGCAGAAGGCGCGCACCGGCGCCATCGCGCTGCTGGCCGAGCGCGAGGAGCGCCTTGCGGCCGCCGGCGGCGTACACCGCAACCGCGGTCAGAAGATCCCGCAGCTGGCGCGCCGAGCCGCGATCGAAACGGCAGAAGGCGCCCTTGGTCAGGCGCGCGATCTCGCGAAATGCCCGCGCCGCCACCTCGTCGCCGCCTTCCTGGAACAGGAACACCGGCACGCCGAGCAGCGCCAGTTCGCCGGCACGCGCGCACAGGCGATCGACGTCCTCCTCCATGCTGTCACCGACGTAGACGAGCGCGTTGACCTTGCGGCGCCTGCTCTCATCGAGCGCGTGGTTGAGCACCTTGCCGATCTGGGTGAGGCCGCCCTCGCAGGCCACACCGCGCATCAGGCGGGCGAGCGCGGCAGGATCGGAAACCCATTTCGAGGCGCGGCATTCGCCCATGCCGCGGAAATAGACGAGCTGCACATCGAGCCCGCCGACCGCCTTGACGGCAGCGAACATCTCGCCCTGCAGCTCCAGCGCCATATCCCAGGTCGGCGCGCGGCTCATGGTGGCGTCCATGGCAAACACCAGGCGCCCACGCTCTGCCGTCGCGGCCGGAACGACCGACTTCATCTGCGCGATGAAGGCGGCGACGTCGGCGTCGGCGGACGCCTCTGTCGTCGGCACGCCGGCGGCGGCCGGCGGCGATGACGGCGCTTGGCGCGTGCGGTCGCCGGCGGGCGTCGGCGTCTTTCCGACTGGCTTACGGGTAATCATCGGTCGAGCCCAGTGACGAGCCATTCGCCTACAGCATGGCGATCCGCGGTCTAGTGTGATGATCGAGAAATTCGCTATCATCAGCGGCGAGGAGTCGAGCGAATTTCTCGATCTGAATCACACTAGCAAGTCTATGCTCCTAGTGTCCCTTATGATTCCGAAGTTCGCTGCCGACCCAGCCGCGAGCTTTGGCGAACTTCGGAATCGGGACACTAGCCCCGCAATATCCCAGCCGGCGGTCAACGACCGGTAATCGTTGCCGACGTGAGCAGTTCGAGGTTGCCGCCGGTCGCCGTGACGTCGGTGGAACGCACGCGCTCGCTGGCGTAGGCGAACAGCGTATTGGGACCGCCTGCCTTCGGTCCGGTGCCGGACAGCCCCTCGCCGCCGAACGGCTGCACGCCGACAATGGCGCCGATCTGGTTGCGATTGACGTAAATGTTGCCGACGCGCGCATGCTCGGCCACGTAGTCGGCGACCGCCTCGATGCGGCTGTGCAGGCCGAGCGTCAGTCCGTAGCCGCTGGCATTGATGGCGGCGACGACCTTGTCGAGCGCACCACGCTCGTAGCGTACGACGTGCAGGATGGGGCCGAACACCTCCTGTTCGAGCACGCCGAGGTTGTCGATCTCGAAGGCCGCTGGAGTCACGTAGCTGCCGGCGCGGCAGGCCTCAGGTAGCATCAGGTCGACGAGCTGACGGCCTTCGCGCTGCATGCGGACCTTGTGACCGTCGAGCCGGTCCTGCGCTTCCTCGTCGATGACCGGGCCGATATCGGTCGCATAGTCGAACGGGTCGCCGATGTCGAGCGCCTGAATGGCACCGGTCAGCATGTCGATGGTGCGATCGGCGATCTCCTCCTGCACGAACAGCACGCGCGCTGCCGAGCAGCGCTGCCCGGCGCTGTTGAAAGCGGAGCGCACCGCGTCGCGCACCACCTGCTCGGGCAGCGCGCTCGAGTCCGCGATCATGGCGTTGAGGCCGCCCGTCTCGGCGATGAACGGCACGATGGCATTGCGTCGGTTGGCGAGCGCCATCTGGATCGCCCACGCCGTTTCGTTCGAGCCGGTGAACGAGATGCCCTTGACGCGCGGATCCTTGACCAGCGCCTCGCCGAGGCGTCCGCTGCCCGGCAACAGATGCAGCACGTCGCCCGGCACGCCTGCTTCATGCAGCAAACGCGTCGCCAGGAAGGCGGTGATCGGCGTCTGCTCGGCGGGCTTGGCCAGTACGGCATTGCCGGCCGCCAGCGCTGCTGCCACCTGGCCGGTAAAGATGGCCAAGGGGAAGTTCCACGGCGAGATGCACGCGAACACGCCGCGGCCGTTGAGCGTCAGCGTGTTGCGCTCGCCCGTCGGACCGGGCAGCACTACGGGGCCAACGAACAAGCGGCGCGCCTGCGCCGCGTAATACCGCAGGTAGTCGACCGCCTCGCGCACGTCGGCCTGTGCGTCCTCCAGCGTCTTCCCCGCCTCGCGCACGACGACCGCCATGAGACGCGCCTTGTCGCGCTCGAAAAGGTCGGCGGCGGCGGCGAGAATCTGCGCCCGCTTGGCCCCACCTTCTTTGTTCCAGGCGTGTTCGGCGATGGTGGCGCGCTCGATAGCGGCGTTGGCCTGCGCCAGGGTCGTGATGTGGACCGTGCCGATACGCTCGCGGCGGTCGTGCGGGCAGGTGACGAGGCTCGCACCGTCCGCGCCCGTCGTCGCCTTGCCGCCGATGATGGGGCCCGCCTCGTAGACGTCGTCGAGCGCATCGCCCATCTCGGTGAACAGCGCCAGCCGCGCCGAGGATTCGGTGAGGGGGACGCCGCCGGCCGCCATCCGCTCGGGGAGGTAGATCTCGCGCGGACGCACGATCAAGCGTTGCGCCTCGCCGGCACCGCCTCGCTCGGCCTGGGCCGCCTCGACCGGATCGCGGATGATCTCCGACACCGGTGCCTCGTCGTCGGCAAGCCGGTTGACGAACGAGGTATTGGCGCCGTTCTCCAGCAGCCGCCGCACCAGGTAGGCCAGCAGGTCCTCGTGACCGCCGACCGGGGCATAGATGCGGCACGGCCGCTTGATCAGGCCGCCGTCGCCAACGACCTCGTCGTAGAGGGCCTCGCCCATGCCGTGCAGGCGCTGGAACTCGAACGCCGCCGAACCGGCCGCGACGTGCGCGGCGGCGATCGCATAGGCGTTATGCGTGGCGAACTGCGGATGAAACGATTTGACGTCGCTGAGCAGCAGCCGCATGCAGGCAAGATACGAGACATCCGTATGCAGCTTGCGCGTGAACACCGGGTAATCGCTGAGCGCACGCTCCTGCGCCCACTTGATCTCGCTGTCCCAGTAGGCGCCTTTGACGAGGCGCACGGGGATGCGCTTGCCGCTACGCTCGGCGAGCCGCCGTAGCCAGCGCAGCGTCGGGATGGCACGCTTGCCGTAAGCTTGCACGGCGAGGCCGAGGCCGTGCCAGTTGTCCAGCGCCGGGTTGGTAAGGATAGTAGCGAACATCTCGAGCGTGGGGTTGAGGCGGTCCTGCTCTTCGGCGTCGATGGTGATTGTCAGCCCGCGCGCGCGCGCCGCGCGGGCGAGCGTGAGCATGCGCGGCACGAGCTCGGCGGCAAGCCGCTCCTCCTTGCCCGGCTCGAAGCGCGGATGCAGCGCCGACAGCTTCACCGACAGCCCGGGCCGGCCGTACAGCGCGTTGGCGTACATGGTGCCGAACGGACCGGCTGCCTGCCCGATGGCGTCGATGGCGGCGAGATAGCGCTCGAAATAGACGTCGGCATCCTTCTGCGTGCGCGCCGCCTCGCCCAGCATGTCATAGGAGAAGAGGTATCCCTTCTGCTCGTAATCTTGCGCGCGCACCAGCGCCTCGCGAATGGTGCGGCCGAGCACGAATTGATCGCCGAGCACCTTCACCGCCTGGCGTACCGCCTGGCGGATGACCGGCTCACCGGAGCGAGCGACGAGGCGCTTTAGGGCGTCGAACGGGTTGGCGCCGCGCGCCTCGCGCAGCTTGACGACGCGCCCAGTCAGCATCAACGCCCACGTCGAAGCGTTGACGAACAGGTTGTCGGAATGGCCGCGGTGCTTCTCCCAGTGGCCGCCGGCGATCTTCTCGGCGATCAGGTCATCCGCCGTCTCGGTGTCGGGGATGCGCAACAGCGCCTCGGCGATGCACATCAGGATGATACCTTCCTCGCTGGAAAGGCCGTACTCGCGCATGAAGGCATCGACCCCGGCGTGCTTGCCGCGATCGGCGCGCGCCGCATAGACGAGCCGGCGGGCGAGATCGCTCGAGCGGCGGCGCTCGTCGTCGCTGAACACGGCGCGCTCGAGGAGCCGGTCGAGCAGCCGTTGCTCGTCGGCGAGATGGTTAGCGGCGATTTCATCGCGCGGCGGCACGAGCCGGGCCCGCGCTTCGACCTCGTCACCCAGTTCGGCCATCTTCACTGCAACCATTGCGTCCCCATGCATGCGCGGCTTTGCACGATTCGATCCGCGCCACTCTAGCAAATCGGGGCGCGGCGCGCCTCAAACCCGCATCGGCGGCCCATGCACTTGACGCGGCGCCCGCGCCTCGCCAGAGCTTGCCGCCGCAGAAGGTTGCGAGGCTTGACAGGGTGATCACTCAGCCAAGGGTCGTGCGCAGCACCGCCGACGTGCGCGGCGTGATTGCGCAATGGCGCCACGACGGCCACAAGATAGCGCTCGTTCCCACCATGGGGGCCCTGCACACCGGGCACCTCGCCCTGGTGCGGCGCGCCGCCGAGCTTGCCGGCCGCACCCTCGTCTCGATTTTCGTCAACCCGAGCCAATTCGCCCCGCACGAGGACTTGGCCCGTTATCCGCGCGATGAGGCCGGCGACCTCGCCAAGCTGGCGGCGGAGAGCTGCCATGCGGTTTGGGCGCCGACAGCGGCGGAAATGTATCCGGACGGCTTTGCCACGCGCATCGTTCCATCCGGCGCCGCCCAAGGCCTCGAAAGCGACTTCCGTCCGCACTTCTTCGGCGGCGTCGCCACGGTGTGCGCCAAGCTGTTCGGCGCCACGACGCCCGACGCCGCCGTGTTCGGCGAGAAGGACTACCAGCAGCTGTGCGTCGTCAGGCAGATGGTACGCGATTTGAACATGCCGTTGCAGATCATCGGCGTGCCGACAACGCGCGAAGCGGACGGCCTCGCCCTCTCCTCACGCAACGTCTACCTGTCGGCCGAGGAGCGGAAGATCGCCCCGGCGCTCAACCGCGTGCTGCGCGAGGTCGCCGCCAAGGCACGCGAGGTGGTGAGCGGGGGCGGCGCGCCGAAGAGCAAGGCGCCGCGGCCGGCCCCATTGGTGCGCGATCCGGCGCTGCCGCCGCAGGCGCACCAGCTCCCCGCCCTCGAGGCGATCTGCGCGGCGGCGACGGCTGAGCTCACGGCCGCGGGATTCACCAAGGTCGACTACGTCGCCGTGCGCGAGGCCGACACGCTGCACGTGGTAAGCGAGACCGGCGCCCGGCCGTTGCGTGTCCTGGGCGCCGCATGGCTCGGCGGAACGCGCCTCATCGACAACGTAGGCGCCTGATCGGCTTCAGGAATTGCCGGCGCTTGCCAAGCCGGGCCGGCGCATGCGAGGTCATCTCCAACCACAAACTAGGGATTCGCCGCTCTCGGCCATTCGTCCCCGCGTTCCGTGCCGGACGGCATGCAGCATCGACGGGAAAGACGCATGGCCGGAGCCGTCCGCGACCTCTTCTCTGCGATCGAAGGCTTCATGACCGACAAGACGGCCCGTGCCCGCCGCAACCCCGACGCCTCCGACGGCTACACCGCCGCCGACATCGAGGTCCTTGAAGGCCTCGAGCCGGTGCGCCGCCGTCCCGGCATGTACATCGGCGGCACCGACGAGAAGGCGATGCACCACCTCTTCGCCGAGGTGATCGACAATTCGATGGACGAGGCGGTGGCCGGGCACGCCACGTGGATCGAAGTCGAGCTCGACGAGGACGGATATCTGTCGGTGGCCGACAACGGCCGCGGCATCCCCATCGACCCGCACCCCAAGTTCAAGAAGCCGGCGCTGGAAGTGATCATGACCACCCTGCACTCGGGCGGCAAGTTCGAGAGCAAGGTCTACAATACCTCGGGCGGCCTGCACGGCGTCGGTATCTCGGTGGTCAACGCGTTGTCGGAAAAGCTCGAGGTCGAGGTCGCCCGCGCCCAGCAGCTCTATCGCATGGAGTTCGCGCGCGGCGAGGCGACCTCAAAGCTGCAGAAGCTCGGCTCGGTGATGAACCGCCGCGGCACGAAGGTGCGCTTCAAGCCGGACGAGAAGATCTTCGGCAAGGGCTGCGCCTTCAAGCCGGCGCGCATTTTCAAAATGGCGCGCTCCAAGGCCTACCTGTTCGGCGGCGTCGAGATCCGCTGGAGCTGCGATCCCGCGCTCATCACGGACGAGACGCCCCCCAGCGCCACCTTCCGCTTCCCGGGCGGCCTCGCCGACTACCTCAACAGCGAGATCGCCGGGCGCACGATGGTGACGAAGGACATCTTCGCTGGCCGCACCAAAGCCGAGAACGGCCACGGCTCGGTGGAATGGGCCGTCGCCTGGATCGCCGACGACGACGGCTTCGCGCGCTCCTACTGCAACACCATTCCGACGCCCGACGGCGGCACGCACGAAACGGGCCTGCGCACGGCGCTGTCGAAGGGCCTGCGCGCCTATGGCGAACTGGTCAACAACCGCCGCGCCGGCCAGATCACCGCCGACGACGTGATGGGCACCTCGGCGGCGATGCTGTCGGTGTTCATTCGCGAGCCCGAGTTCCAGGGCCAGACCAAGGACCGCCTCGCCACCCAGGAGGCAGCGCGCATCGTCGAATCGACCGTGCGTGACGCCTTCGATCACTGGCTCGCCGACAGCCCGCAGCAGGCGACGAAGCTCCTCGAATGGTCGATCGACCAGGCCGAGGAGCGCTTGAAGCGCCGGCGCGAGAAGGAGATCGGCCGCCAGTCGGCGACGCGCAAGCTGCGCCTGCCCGGCAAGCTCGCCGACTGCACTATTCAAGCGGCGGCCGGCACCGAGATCTTCATCGTCGAGGGCGACTCGGCCGGCGGCTCGGCAAAGAGCGCCCGCGTGCGCGAGACGCAGGCGGTGCTCCCCTTGCGCGGCAAGATCCTCAACGTCGCCAATGCCTCATCCGCCAAGCTGTCGCAGAACCAGCTCCTGGCCGATCTCATCCTGGCGCTCGGCGTCGGCACCGGCACCAAGTACAACGACGACGACCTGCGCTATGAGCGCGTCATCGTCATGACCGACGCCGACGTCGACGGGGCGCACATCGCCTCGCTGCTGATCACCTTCTTCTATCAGGAAATGCCGGGCCTGATCGACAACGGCCACCTGTTCCTGGCCGTGCCGCCGCTTTACAAGCTCACGCACGGGGCGAAGTCCGTGTACGCGCGCGACGACAAGCACCGCGCCGAGCTGTTGGCGCGCGAGTTCAAGCCGGGAGCGAAGGTCGAGGTCAGCCGCTTCAAGGGCCTCGGCGAGATGAACGCTTCCCAGCTCAAAGAGACGACCATGGATCCCAAGAAGCGCACACTCTTGCGGATCGAGATCGGCGATGGCGACCGCTCGGCCATCGGCGAAGCCGTCAACGCGCTGATGGGGTCGAAGCCCGAGGCGCGCTTCCGCTTCATTCAGGAGCACGCCGCCTTCGCCCACGATTTGGATATTTGATCGGCCCGCACAACCGTGTGATCGGCCCGCACAACCGTGGCGGCGCGCTCGAAAAAAGACTTCTAATCCGGCAGCCGCACTGACTTGCGAAGCAGCTCTCTCGTTTCCCCTTCACAACTGACTTTCAGCACAATATCTCCTGGCGCTTCAAACTGCGCAATTCCCTGTGGCAATATCAATGTTGCCACTTCGCCTTGTGGTGTGGCGACGCGAATTCCAGCCGCCGCAACCTCTTCAGAGCCTACTCCTATTGAAAACGTAAGTTCGTGCGATTCAACTCCCGGAGTAGGAATATACTCTGCGTAAAAGGCCACCTTTATACGAGCCGGGAAGACCGGAACTACGAGGTCCCCCGAAAATACTCCCATAAGCGATTTCTTGTTGCCAACCTCCTCGCGCACGTCTTCGCATATGCTCACGTTTCGGAAGGTGCCAAGCATGGCCTAAGCAGCCTCAGACCGCGACAGAATTTCATAGGATGTGGCGGCAGTCGGAGTCGGTTTCATCAGCACTGTTTGAGAGGCCGTACTTGCCGCCACAAAATCAGCGACAGGGTTAGTCAAATTTGGCTTTCCATCACTGATGCTGTCTTTCACAGGCTCAAACCGTAGTCTGGGCACTACTCGCATGCCTAGCGCCATGTCGCTGATCGTGTCGATCTCAAGATTTGTTGGAGCAGACAACCAGCGCGTGACCTGCTCAGGGCGCCGCCCGATCTTTCTGGCCAGATCGGAGCGCGTCCATCCGCTACTCTTCTTTAGGGTCTCGAATATCTCAAGCAACTGCTGGTGGACTTCCTCTCGGAAACCCTCCTGGAAATAGCCTAGCCAAAACTTATTGATCTGAGGCTCAGAAAGTGCCTGATCCAATTGCGTCTGAGATGTAGTCATCGATGCACACTCCAGTGTGAGGCGGGTACGTCAGAAACAGATTGCGCCAGATAGCTTTGCAGCGGCGGATTTCCATCCGCCAGATTGGCCAAATCTCCATGCCATTTCGCAACCACCTGATCGCGAATAGGTCTCTGACCAAGCGAATGTTGGTGGCCGCGAGGCAGTCTCGCTCAATGAAACGGAAAAAAATGCGGATACTTGGATTGTCGCGCTCGCGGATCTCCCAAACCTCTGTTTTTGACGGCTCGAGGCGCTTCACGTCACAGTGCCTGTCACCGCGATCGCCGACTACGATTCGCTTGCCTGTGACGATACTCTCGAGCTTTCGACGCAGCCGGCCAGACTCCAATGCAAACTCCTCAGTGGCAGTGCCCGGGCTGAGTTGTTCAAATACGAAAGCCTCGGCCCAAACGCTCCTCGGCCGAGGTTTTGACGACGCTAAGAGTGGAACAACCTCAAACATCCTTTTCTCAGCAACTCGGTCACGCAAGCACTCTCGAATTGACATATAAGTCAAAGCCCTCTGAGGCGCAACAGCTAAAACGGGCGTTAATCTTACCTGTCAACCTAGGGTAAACAAGGGTGCTGAGGCCGTACCGGAGGCGGTCAACGCGCTGATGGGGTCGAAGCCCGAGGCGCGCTTCCGCTTCATCCAGGACCGCGCCGCGTTCGCCCACGACCTGGACATTTGATCGCCTGGCGCCGCGCCGCGATTGTCAGCCACCTTCCGCGCGTTGCTTCAGGGCCTCGTTCATGGCGATGAAGCCTTGCTGCGTTGCCTCCAGCGTCCGCCCGCGCATCAGCAGGGGTGCCAAGAGGCCGGAGAAGCGCTCGCCGTGCGTGAAACGGGTTGTACGCGGGCTAATGGGCTCGAGCAGGAAATAGTGCTCGCCGGCGAACATCCACCGCCCCATCAAGGTTCCGAGCCAGCGCAGCTCGCTGTCGGGCGAAGCGGCAAGCACGGTCGGCTTGAACGTCATCGCCGCCTGGCCGGGAGCCCCGATTTGCACATTGAGGCGCGCGCCAGGCGTAGGGGAGCCGGAGATCTGGCGGATAAACGGATTCCAGGTCGGCATCGCCGCAAAGTCGGTGAGGAAGCCCCAGACTTTGTTGGCTGGAGCCTCGATGTCGATCTGCGTTTCGATTGCCGGCATCGGTCCCACACTCTCCTCGAATCAAGATCGGAAGTTGCTTCGCTATGAAGGCCCTGTTCATGACCGATGTACGAATGCGGGCATGCTCGCCGGTGCGGCCAAAAGCTGCGTGTTGCAGAGCCCCCGCTCCTTCGCACGCGGCGACGGCGCTCGAGGCCGGCGGCGGCATCGTTGCGCAACTTACTGATGGTGTCGGGATATGGGGCACCGCCGGCTAGACGACCGATGTCGATGGCGGCGAACTCGAGATCGAGCGCGGCAACGCCGGCGTCAATGTCGTCTGGTGACGGCCTCACATGGCGATGCCAAGGCGCTTTGCGACGCGGCGCGCCGTCGCCTCGCGCTCGCGCGTGATGGCGGCGAACGAATGCCGCGCCGCCTCCAGTATCGCCGCCGGCGCCCGCTGCGGCGTGCCGCTGTCGAACGGCGGCTCGGGCGCGTACTGCATGTAGAGCTGGATGGTGCGGGCCGCGTCCTCGCCGCGCAGCAGGCCGGCGAGGCGCAGGGCGCCGTCGATGCCTGCCGTCACGCCGGCGGCGCAGACGAGGCTGCCGTCGATCACCACGCGCTCATCGACGGGGATGGCGCCGAACAGCGGCAGCAGATGGTGCGCCGACCAATGGGTCGTCGCCCGCCTTCCCTTGAGCAGCCCCGCGGCGCCGCAGATGAGGGCGCCGGTGCAGACCGAGAGCACGTATCGCGCTCCGGCCGCCTGGCGCGCCACCCAGCGGAGCGTTTCCTCGTCGTCCATCAGCGCCTGCTGCCCGAAGCCACCCGGCACGTGCAGCACGTCGAGCCGCGGGGCGTCCGCCAGCGTCGCATCGGGGGTAAGCCGCAGGCCGCGCACGTCGCGCACCGGCTCGAGGCTCTTGGCGAAGATGCGATAAGTCGAGTTCGACAGCCGCGAGAGGACCTCGAATGGCCCGCTGAGGTCGATTTGGTCGAGGCCCTCGAACAGCAGCGCGCCGATTTCAAGGTGGTCCGCATCAGCCATCATGACACCCGTGGCAGCGGCCCCGGGGTGCCCGCCGAACGAGCAGTACAGCCGCTTGCCCCTGAAATCGCCGCATCCTGTCCCGCAAAAAGCCGCATCGCCGGATACCACTAGGAAGCTGGTGAATTGAACAGCTTGACCGTCGATGTAAATTGTATAGGCAGCCGCTTGGGCCGCACCCGGCCTGGATCCATCTGCGCTAATCGGAGTTTAGGATTTCTCTAGTTAGATCAGCGGTTAGGGCTTTCTAAGGGTTATTCAACATGGTGTCTTTATCGACGATGCGTCGCCGCCCGTCGCTCCTCTCCCTCGCCGTGCTGACGGCGGCGGCCGTTGGCGTCGCCGGGCCCGCCGCTTCGCGCAGCAGCCGGGCCGCCGACCAGGACCAGGAGCCGCAGCAGGCGCGTCCAGCCGGAAAGCCGATGCTGGCCGTCGTCTCTTTGGGCGACCAGCGCGTTACGATCTACGATGCCGATGGACCCATCATGCAGGGACCGGTGTCCAGCGGCGCCACCCCCAACGATACCCCACCCGGCATCTACGCGATTCTGCAGAAGAACCGCGAGCACTACTCCAATCGCTACGACGATGCGGCCATGCCCTTCATGCAGCGCATCACCTGGACGGGCATTGCCCTGCACGGCGGTGTCCTGCCCGGCTATCCGGCTTCGCACGGCTGCGTGCGCCTGCGCGAGGACTTTGCCAACCAGCTGTTCGACAAGACCAAGCTCGGCATGCGCGTCATCATCTCGCGCAACAACATGGCTCCCTCGCCCATCTCCCATCCGCTGCTGTTCAAGCCGACGCCGTTCCGCGACAACGTCGCGGTGCTCAGCCCGGCGGCGATCTCGGTGCCGACGGCGAGCGATGACGACAACGGCACGCGCTACGTCGGCGGCGGGCCGAACGATCCGCCCGAACTCGCCACGCGCACCGCGGCGCTGCAGGCAATCATGGCCGCCAGGACGGCGGAGGCCCAGGAGCTGGAGAGGAAGGTCGACGCCGAACGCCTGATCTTGAAGCAGAGGACGCGTGAGAGCGCCCGCGCCACCAAGGCCCTGCGCAGCGCCGAGAGGGCATACAAGAACGCGGTCGAATGGCTGGCCGACACCGAGAAGAGCCTCGCTCGCGCCAAGAAGGAGAGCGCCATCAAGCGCGCCGAGGAGCAGAAGGCGAAGGCCACCGCTAAGGTCGCCGAAACCAAGGCCAAGCTCGAGACCGTTACGGCTGAGAACAAGCCCGCGATCGAGGAGCTGAAGCGCGCCGAGGAAGCATTCAAGGCAGCCGACGCGGAGCAGAAGGTCGCAGCGGAAGCCGCTCGCGACGCCCAACGCAAGCTGTCGCCGGTCTCGGTGTTCATCAGCCTGAAGGCCAAGAAGCTCTATATCCGCCAGGCTATGGAGCAGATCTACGAAGGCGACGTGACTATTCGCGATCCTGAGACCCCGATCGGCACGCACACCTTTACCGCCGTCGACTACCAGCCGGGCGGGCGCAACATGCGCTGGAACGTCGTGTCCATCGCCGGACGCCAGCCGGGCGAGCCCGAGCAGAGCAGCGGCATGAACCGCCATCCGCGCAACGCGTCCGTCCCCGGCATCCCCACGGACGTGGCAGCGGCAAGCGCCGCCCTCGACCGCATCGAGATACCCGCGGAGACCGTGCAGCGCGTTTCCGAGCTGGTGCTGCCTGGCTCCTCGCTCATCGTCTCCGACGAGGTGGCACACAAGGAAACCGGCAAGGCCACTGACTTTATCGTCCTGCTCAGCGGCGAGCCGCAGGGCGGCATCATCCTGCGTCCGAAGCCGAGGCCCGAGTTCTACGACGACTACTGGGGCTACGGGTACGGATACGGATACGACGGCTATGACCGCCGCCGGCGCCGCGGCTATGGCGGCGGCCCGTACGGCCCGTTCGGCGGCAAGTTCCCCTGGTGGTGAGCCGCATCGCCTGACGGCGATGGCGTGGGAATAACAAAGGTCGCGGGCACTGGCGCCCGCGACCTTTGCGTTTGCGCCGCTCCAATGGCGCGTTGGCTTTCCCGTTCATTATTGCCGAGCGGCCGGAATTTCAAACCTGCGGCGGCATGGAACGTCTGCCGGCCCCGGCCGTTATGTTTGCAGCGGTAATCTGCGCACAATGGCGAGGAAACCGAGATGACGGCCTGGATGTGGCTTTTGGTGGTGCTCGTCGGCGCCGCGGTCCTCGGCGCCTTCATCTTCTACGGCCAGGAGAAGACCGAGGAGCCGGAGAGCCGGCGCGCGAAGCAGCGGCGCGAAGCCGCGACGCGCGAACTCTATGAACGCACCGATCGCGCCTCGTAGCGCCGCGCTGGCAAGCTTGATCCCGTCGCCTCTTCGACGGTGACGCTACTCATTGGCCGCGGCGCAGCGAGGCCTCGACCTCGCGCGCGATGCCGGCCGCGTCGGCGATATCCGCATACTCTATTGCTGCGTTGTCGACGTAGGCCGCCTCGTGCCGCTTGGGCGCGTGCGCCGCGCCGAGCACGCCCATGGCCGTCGGGCGGCCGTTGGCGTTGTCCTCGTCGCCGAAGTAGCCCTCGACGATGACCCCTTTTGCCCGGTACTCGGGATCGCGCAGCAGGACCTCATGCAGGCGCTTGAGGTTGTAGTGCGGCACCGACGCCATGAGATGGTGCGGCAGGTGATAGTCCATGCCCCACGGGAACACGGCGTAGCGCACCAGCGGGCCGACGAGGAAAACGCGCGTGTTGGTGTAGCGTCCGCGGTCGGCGTTGCCGTGCTGCACCCACTGGCGCAGGATCATGAACAGCGGGAAAGTCGTGAATACCGGCACCAGCCACAGCAGTCCGAAGTAGGCCCACGCGGGCCCCCAGCCGGCGAGTTGCACCGCCGACAGCGCGCCGTAGAGCAGCGCCAGGTAGGTCACGCGGCCGATGCCGATGTAGCGCAGCGGGATCACGGGAGCGAGGCGCGTGCGCGGGTAGGCTTCGTCGGGAAGCATCCAGAGAATGCCGGCAACGACGGCCCACATCAGCGGCAGGATGATCGCGACCGCCAGCCAGTTCCCCATCATGGTGAGCGGCACGACGATGAGCGGCGCGCCCACGGCAAACAGGATGCCGGCGCGCAACGGGCGGATGGAGCCTGGCCGCTCGGGATCGGCATAGGGGTTATGCGCACCGCCGCCGAGCGAAGAGTAGCGCGCGCGCACGATCGTGTAGCGGAAGAGATTGGGCAGCCACAGCTGCTTCAACAGCGCCCACAGCATCTCGACGTGCGTTATGGGAAAGTCCAGCCAGTGGTCGCTGTCTTGCAGCTGGCTGATGTCGGGATCGCGCTCAGGATCGTTGACGAACTGGTGATGGGCGAGGTGATGCAGGCGATAGTGGTAGGTGGTGGTGAAGATCGGGAACGCCCCGAGCCAGTCGGAGGCCAACTCGTTGAGCGTGCGGTTGGCGAAGAGAATGTAGTGCGTGCCTTCGTGGATGGCGCCGCCGAACTGATGCTGCGAAGCGCCGATGACGATGATCGCCACGATCGTTGCGGGCACTGCCCACCACCAGGAGATGTCGCCCGCTCTTGCCGCCTCGATCATCCAGACGGCACCGGCGACCGATGCGACGATGATGAGGTAGATGCGGGCGAGCGGCCACCAATTGGTGACGTTGTCGCGCGCCTTGAGCGCCTTCACTTCCTCCCCGGTCTGCCGATTCGGCTTGTCGGGTTGCGATTCGGCCTGCAGCCTGCGCGCAGAAACACCCGCGGTCGCTTCATGAGCTGTCATATGTGCAGTTTCCCGTCCTGAGCGCTGCGGTTCGCCGAATCCGTTCAACCTATTCTGGCAAACCGTAATTCGCCCAGCCAAGGCAACCGATTTGCTGCGACGACGTTGCATTGGGGTTACGCCGATGCATGCAATGCACGGGGTGCCGTTGCCCAATGTTCGCGTGAAGCATTAGTAATTGGGTCGCGAGGTGCCTTGTCATGCTTCGGCAAGTGTCACCCGATTGCGGTGTGCGTTCGTCGGCGAAGCACAGACAGCAATGGGGAGGAGACATGCGGATCAGAGCACTCGCCGCCGAATTT
This sequence comes from Hyphomicrobium sp., assembly GCF_009026145.1. Classification (GTDB taxonomy): domain Bacteria; phylum Pseudomonadota; class Alphaproteobacteria; order Rhizobiales; family Hyphomicrobiaceae; genus Hyphomicrobium_A. The sequence goes on along the minus strand of NZ_WBUE01000013.1, from coordinate 2,132 downwards.
ATCGGCACCTTCATGCTCGTGGCGTCGGTGCTCGGTGCGGCACTATTTTCGTTTCCGATCGCCGGCATCGTCGGCGTCGCGTTGTCGATTGGCTTCTCGGTCATGGCGATGATCTTCGCCGTCGGCTACATCTCCGGCGGACATTTCAATCCCGCCGTGACTCTGGGGCTCGTCGCCGGGCGCCGCTTCTCGGCGAGCGAGGCCCCCGCCTACATCGTGGCGCAATGCCTCGGCGGCATCGCCGCCGCCATCGTTTTCTACCTCATCGCCTCGGGCAAGAGCGGCGGCTTCGAAGTCGGCAACTTCGCCTCCAACATGTACGGCGGCGACGGATATTCGATGCTTTCGGCCTTCGTCATCGAGGTGGTGCTGACGGCCCTCTTCATCTTCGTCATCATGGGCGTCACCTCCGACCGGGCGCCGGCCGGCTTTGCGGCCATCGCCATCGGCCTCACGCTGTCGGCCATCCACCTCATGGCCATCCCCGTCGACAACGCTTCCGTGAACCCGGCCCGCAGCCTGGCGACCGCCGTCATCGCGCTCGGCGAGCCCTTAGCGCAGCTGTGGCTGTTCTGGGTGGCGCCCATCCTCGGCGGCGTCTTGGGCGGCCTCCTGGGGCGCTGGCTGATCGACGATAACGACTAATTCGTGACACTATCCACAGCAGGAAAAGCCGCGGCTCGACGCCACATCCCGCGGTTTTTCTTGCGCTTTTACCGAACATGTGTCAGCACACGAGCGGCTCGAGCGCAGGGGATGCTATTCGATTAGTCCCTTTTCGAGATCTACGCTTTTTGTCTTAGCCGCTTTAGGCAATCCCAATACCCCTGCGCTCCGTCACCCGCTGCCGCCAAGAAGGCGTTGGCGCGGGCAATGCATGAACGCAGGACGGAGAAGTTTACTTTTGGAAACTAAGACCTTCGCGGAGCTCGGTCTGAGCTCCAAGGTGCAGGCAGCCATATCCGCTGCCGGCTACACGTCGCCGACGCCCATTCAGGCTGCCGCCATCCCGATCGCCGTAACGGGACGCGACGTTCTCGGCATCGCCCAGACGGGCACCGGCAAGACCGCATCGTTCGTGCTGCCGATGATCACCCGCCTCGAGACGGGGCGAGCGCGGGCACGCATGCCGCGCTCGTTGATTCTCGCGCCGACGCGCGAGCTCGCCGCGCAGGTGGCGCAGAGTTTCGAGAAGTACGGGATCAACAACAAGCTGAGCCTGGCGCTGCTGATTGGCGGCGTGTCGATGGACGATCAGGTGAAGAAGCTCGACCGCGGTGTCGACGTGCTGATCGCCACCCCCGGGCGCCTGCTCGATCACTTCCAGCGCGGGCGCGTGATGCTGATGGGCGTCGAAATCCTCGTCATCGACGAGGCCGACCGCATGCTCGACATGGGTTTCATCCCTGACATCGAGCGCATCTGCAAGCTGCTGCCGCCGCGCCGCCAGACGCTGTTCTTCTCGGCGACGATGCCGCCCGAGATCACCCGCCTCGTCAGCCAGTTCCTGACCAATCCAGAGCGCATCGAGGTGGCCCCGCCGGCCACGACGGCGAAGACCATCACCCAGCTGTTCCGTTTTTGCGACAACGGCGAGGACTGGGCCAAGCGCGAGGTGCTGCGTGAGCTCATCTCGAGCCAGAACGTCAAGAACGCGATCATCTTCTGCAACCGCAAGGTCGAGGTGGCGATCCTGCACAAGTCGCTCGTCAAGCACGGCTTCTCGGCCGGCGCGCTGCACGGTGACATGGACCAGAAGAGCCGCATGGAGACGCTCGACAAGTTCCGCTCCGGCGAGTTGAAGCTCTTGGCGGCGAGCGATGTCGCCGCGCGCGGCCTCGACATCCCCGACGTCAGCCACATCTTCAACTTCGACTTGCCGTGGCAGTCGGACGACTACGTGCATCGCATCGGCCGCACCGGCCGCGCGGGCAAGGAGGGCGTGTCCACGTCGCTGGTGACGATCGACGAGTTGAAATCGCTCAAGGACATCGAGAAGATGCTCGGCGAGCCGGTGGTGTGGATTGGCGAGCCGCCGTCGGCGGAGGACTTCGCCGAGGCGGGCAAGAAGCGCCGCGGGCGCGGCGGTCGCGGTGCCCAGCGCCAGCGCGGCGGCCGCGGCGGCGCACCGG
>NZ_WBUE01000059.1 GCF_009026145.1 Hyphomicrobium sp. | reverse complement strand
CCTGATCGGCCATTACCGCCCGCGCCGCCAGCCTGGCCAACGGCCGCAGAGCCATCAGAGCCGCTGTTAGCTGCCCCGCCACCACCCGCTCCACCATCGGAGCCGGCGGCACCATTGCCTCCAGCTTTACCAGCGCCGTTAGGCCCTGCTGCACCACCACCGCCACCACCACCACCTTTGCTGGAGCTGGTGACACCGTTTCCGCCTGCACCGCCTGAAAATTTCGTGGTGCCGGTCCCTGATCCTGCAGCACCACCTGCACCTGATGAAGCTCCTAATCCGCCGCCTGCTCCGGCCTTGGCAAGGCAAGCCGTGGTCGAGTTGTCATCCTGCTTAATGGACGTGTCAGAGGTGCCAGCACTTCCGGCTGTATTATTGGCGGCTCCTCCTGTCCCCCCAGCTCCGATCGTGTAGCTGCGGATCGCTCCTGGTGTGTAAGTTTGATTAACGACGGCGGAATAGGCCCCGCCGCCGCCGCCGCTGCCGGTATTGTCAGTGGCGGTAGAGCCCCTGCCGCCGCCGCCGCCTGGGCCGATGCACTCGATCGAATTGCTGGCGTTGTTCCAGTCGGTCGGAACGGTCCAATTGTTGGTGCCCGTGGTGGTGAGGAAGATGACCGTCGCATCCGCGTGCGCGGGATGCGGGAATGCAAAGAGTGCGAGGGAAGAGGAGACAACAAAGCTGAGGAGCAGGAGTGCGGAGAGTAGGCAATCACGAACCGTCCGCGATGCGGCTTTGGTCATATGCTGCAATTGTAGCGCAGAGGATCATCTGCGCCTCTTGAGCCTGCTCGTCGTGGGGATAAGCGAACGCCCCGCCGAACACGGCGGGGCGAGTGAGCTCCGAAACAAGCATCGCTGATGCTTACTCCTTGGCGCGGGCCTTCTTGACGGTTGCCTGCTTCTCTTTCTCCTCGGCCTCGTGCTTGTTGGGATCATAGGCCCTGAGCACGATCTTGCCGGCGCCGTGCAAGGGCAGCGCCTGCAGGATGACGTTGAAGCCTTCGCCGTCCTCATGCGGGAAGGCCACGCCGATGTTGAGCCAGTAGTCGTCCTGCTTCGGGCGCTCGATGATCGAGTAGACCCGGTACATCTTGGCCATCGTCGTCACTCCATTGTTGGACTGCACTCTCCTGCACGCGCAGGAACGAGACGCGCCTTGGCGCGCCCCGTCTGCTGCGGGCGAGGAGGGGGCAGCGATGGCCGGGAGCTGTCACAACCCTACATGCTCACGCGCGTTCGTCCAGTTGACGGCCGTTTCTTTTCGTTGCGTGCTGTTCCCGCCCGTGATTTCTGGTGGGACACGACTGACATGATTTCTGGAGCCGACACGCCATTGGCGTTGCGCGCCCGGGCCGGCAGTCAAGCGTCCACACACGCGTCGCTTGCCGACGCTTCGCTTGACGGCCGACGGCCGGAGCGCGCTACAATTCTGGCAAAGGTCGCAAGCCTGTTGCACAACAGTCGCGCATTCGGGCAACACAACACGCCAGCGAGCATATAGAGCGAGACAGCTAGCGATGGGTTCAGCACGCCTTGCTGCTATCTCGCCGGCCACGCATCGAGATAGCATGCGCCGACAGGTGCCGGCAGGCGTCGCTAGGGACACGCGCACCTGCTATCTAGACAAAGTTTTCTGCGAAATGCGCCGCGCCCACGCGCCTGCATGGCCATTGCTGCAAGGTTGCTCGACGGCGGCGATGGCACGAGGCTAGGTAGCTATCCAGATCGCAGTTGCCGCACCAGGTAGCTGGCTAGCCGGCCTCACAGATAGATCACGCGGAGCCGTGCATGGGGCACGTGATGAGCTCGTGATGCGCGACCGCATGCTGAATCAGGATCTCGGTCGCGTCGTTTGCTCCACGAAGGCAGGGACTTCGATCCCAGGAGCAGGCAACAAAAAAGTGCGACTGCTTGTGAGCTGCCGCCTAGTCGGACGCGTCGCGATACCCGAAGTATCGAACACGTCCGATAGGCCTGCCCCTATGAAAGCCCCCCTCTACGGTTTGTAGAGGTGGAGTGGTGCGCGCGGCGGACAAAGTCCTTGGCGCACAATATCTTATGCCCCCCGACGTCGGGCGCTGGCGCAGCCCGACCCAACGCCGCCACCCCGCAATGTCGATGAGGTACATCGACACTATTAGAGCGGGGCTGGCGGCCTCGGCCTTCGAAAACCATAGTCCTCCTGACGTCCGTTCTTGGTTTTCTGAAGTCCTCGGTGTCGGCGTTGGGTCGGGCTGCCGCGCAAAACATAGTCGGCGGGCCTCCTTGTTTTGCGGGCGCCGACGTCGGGGGGCAGAGTGCGTGCCAGCGCGGCTTTTCGGAGCACGTCACGATAGTCCTCGCTTCTCTGCGGGCTATCGAACGCGTCCGAAGTCGCTGGCGCGCTGACGTGACCTTGGGCTGCGGCCCAAGGCCGAGGAGTGCGGCAACGCCGCACGCAAATTGCGCGAGCCGAGCGCCTGGGGCTCGGGTCGCCGGACGCCAAACTGCCGGAAGCAAAAACGCAAAATAGCGGGTAGTGGGCATCATCCGGTCCGGGTCGGCCGAGCACCGCGCCAGCGTCTCGGCCCTTTGGGC
>NZ_WBUE01000012.1 GCF_009026145.1 Hyphomicrobium sp. | reverse complement strand
CGCTCCGTCTCGGCCAGATCGCCGAGCGCCGTGACGCGCAGCGTTAGCCGCTGGCCGCCCGCGGGGCGCGGCTCGATGAGCTCGACCCATCCACGCACCTCGACGCTATTGAGCTGTCGCGCGAGCACCGGCGCGCGCACCCACTCGACGCGCAGCTTGGCGAGCGCCAGGCCGAACGCCACGGCGATGAGCCCCGCGATGAGGAGCGATAGCAATGGCGTGCGAGGCGTGCCGGAGGCGCGCCAGGCCAGCACGACGAGGAGCGGCACCAGCGCCGTCGGCACGGAGGGCTCGACCGGCAAAGCAAAGTACGCGCCGATGCCGCAGCCGATGAGTACCGGCAGCCAGCAGAACCAGCGCTCCTGCTCGGCTTCGAGCCGGCGCGCCAGAGCCGCCAGCAAACCGCCGCCATTGTCGCTGCCGGCCGTCCCCAGCATATCCGCCCCCGGCGCCCCTTACCCGTCCCGGCTAAGCATGCTACATCGCCGGCTGATCTCCCGCATCTCAACGCCAATCGATAACAAGATGACCGAGAAGACACGCAACGGCGGCGCGCCGGTCGTGCGCTTTGCCCCATCGCCCACCGGCTATCTGCACATCGGCGGCGCGCGCACCGCCCTGTTCAACTGGCTCTACGCCAAGGGCCGCGGCGGCAAGATCCTGCTGCGCATCGAGGATACCGATCGCGAGCGCAACAACCCGGCGGCCGTGGCGGCAATCCTCGACGGCCTCAAGTGGCTGCAGCTCGACTGGGACGGCGACACCGTCTCGCAGTTCGCCCGCGCCCAGCGCCACCGGCAGGTGGCCGAGGAGCTGCTCGCCCGCGGCCGCGCCTACAAGTGCTGGCTGACGCCGGCCGAGCTCGACAAGATGCGCGAGGAGGCGCAGGCGGAGAAGCGCCCGCTCACCATCCGCTCGCCCTGGCGCGACCGCGACCCTTCCGAGGCGCCCGCGGGCGTTCCCTACGTCATCCGCCTCAAGGCCCCGCGCGAGGGCGAGACGGTGGTCGACGACCTGGTGCAGGGCCGTGTCGTGTTCGCCAACAAGGAGCTCGATGACCTCATCATCCTCAGGAGCGACGGCAATCCGACCTACAATCTCGCCGTCGTCGTCGACGACCACGACATGAAGATCACGCACATCATCCGTGGCGTCGACCACCTGACCAACGCCGCGCGCCAGACGCAGATCTACCAGGCCATGGGTTGGCAGGTGCCGCTCTTTGCCCATGTGCCGCTCATCCACGGGCCCGACGGCGCCAAGCTGTCGAAGCGCCACGGCGCCCTCGGCGTCGAAGCCTACAAGGAGATGGGCTACCTGCCGGCGGCGCTGCGCAACTACCTCGCGCGTCTCGGCTGGAGCCACGGCAACGACGAGATCATGTCGACCTCGCAGATGCTCGACTGGTTCGACCTCAAGGACATCAACCGCGCGGCGGCGCGCTTCGACTTCGCCAAGCTCGAGGACCTCAACGGCCACTACATCCGTTCGGCCGACGATCAGGAGTTGCTGCTACGCATCGAGGACCTGCTGCCCTACCTGCCGGGCGGCGCGGCGATCACCGAGCGCCTCGATGCCAACATGCGCGCCAAACTGCTCATCGCCATGCCGGGCCTCAAGGAGCGGGCCAAGACGCTGGTCGAGCTGATCCACGGCGCCGAATTCCTGTTCGCCGACCGGCCCTTAGCGCTCGACGAGAAGGCGCAGAAGCTGCTCGATGTGGAGGGCCGCCAAACGCTGAACAAGCTGCTGCCCAGGCTGGAGGCCGCCAGTCGCTGGTCGGCCACCGAGCTGGAGGCGATCGTGCGCAGTTATGCCGAGGCGGCGGGGGCCAAGCTCGGCAAGGTGGCGCAGCCCTTGCGCGCCGCGCTCACCGGTAAATCTGTGTCGCCGCCGGTGTTCGACGTCATGGCCGTGCTGGGGCGCGAGGAGGCGCTGGCCCGCATCCGCGACCAGGCCACTTAGGGCCGGCGCCTGTTGCACCCTGCCACGCTAGGGGGACATTGGTAGGGTTCCGCTGATCAGGCAGATGGCATACGGAACTTGGCCTGTCCGGGGAGCGTTCGCTGCGGTGCGGCGCGCCTTTCGAGGTAGCTATGTTGCGCTGCAAAAGTAGTGTAGCATGGCCTCACTACACGCGGCAGAAGCCGTATTTGCCGTATCGACCACAAGTAAGACGCTCATAGGGGAACGCTGCTTGAGAACCTCGCCGGAAGGCCTCCTCCGAGTGCTCGCAACCCATTCCCTCTGCCGGGTATCATAGGATTTCCGCGCCATGAACGTTCACGAAATAGCGCCCAAGACCGAGGAACGCACCGCCGAGCTTTCGCTCGAAGGCAAATCGACCACGATGCCGGTGCGCAGCGGCACGCTGGGGCCCGACGTGATCGACGTCGGCAAGCTCTACCGCGACACCGGCTGCTTCACCTACGACCCCGGCTTCACGTCGACGGCCAACTGCATGTCGCGCATCACCTATATCGACGGTGATGATGGCGTGCTGCTCTATCGCGGCTATCCGATCGACCAGCTGGCGGAGCAGTCGAACTTCCTCGAGGTCTGCTACCTGCTCCTGCATGGCGAGCTACCGAACAAGGAGCAGTACGACGGCTTCCGCGCCACCATCACGCGTCACACGATGCTGCACGAGCAGATGACGCGCTTCTTCACCGGGTTCCGGCGCGACGCGCATCCGATGGCGGTGATGGTCGGCACGGTCGGCGCATTGTCGGCCTTCTATCACGACTCGACCGACATCAACGATCCCGAGCAGCGCGCCGTGGCCAGCCATCGCATGCTGGCGAAGATGCCGACCATCGCCTCGATGGCCTACAAGTATTCCATCGGCCAGCCGTTCATCTATCCGCGCAACGACCTCGACTTCACCACCAACTTCCTACAGATGTGCTTCGCCATTCCGTGCGAGCCGTACATCGCCAACCCGGTGCTGACGCGCGCCCTCGACCGCATCTTCATCCTGCATGCCGACCACGAGCAGAACGCCTCGACCTCGACGGTGCGCCTGGCCGGCTCCTCGGGCGCCAACCCCTTTGCCTGCATCGCCGCCGGCATCGCTTGCCTGTGGGGCCCGGCGCACGGCGGCGCCAACGAGGCGGCGCTCAACATGCTGACCGAGATCGGCACCGTGGATCGCATTCCCGAGTTCATCAAAAAGGCGAAGGACAAGAACTCCGGCTTCCGCCTGATGGGTTTCGGCCACCGCGTCTACAAGAACTACGATCCGCGCGCCAAGGTGATGCAGAAGACCTGCCACGAGGTGCTGGACGCGCTCGGCATCAGGAACGAGCCGCTGCTCGCGGTGGCCATGGAGCTGGAGCGCATCGCGCTGCAGGACGAGTACTTCATCGAGAAGAAGCTCTATCCGAACATCGACTTCTACTCCGGCATCACGCTGCGCGCGCTTGGCTTCCCCGTCTCGATGTTCACGGTCTTGTTCGCCATCGCTCGCACCGTCGGCTGGATCGCGCAGTGGAAGGAGATGATCGAGGATCCCGAGCAGCGCATCGGGCGTCCGCGCCAGCTCTACATGGGCGCCACGGAACGCAACTACGTGCCGATCGATCAGCGCTGATCGCGCGCTTGCGAGATCTTCGGGGGCTAGCGACGGCCGACGGCTCGCACCGCCGGCCGTCGTCACATCTGCCGGCGGCCATGCGCGGCGTAGTCGAGCACGATCTCGGCCGCAAAGTCGCTGGGAGTGCCGCCATCGAGCAACATCTTGGGCGGAATGCGGGCCAGCGCGGCGAGCTGAGCGCGGCGTTCGGGGGTATCGCGCAACAGCTGCTCTAAAGCGCTGGCCAGATTCTGCGGCGTGCACTCCTCCTGCAGGAACTCGGGAAAGACATTTTCCTCGAGCACGAGGTTGGCGAGCACCACCGAGGGCACGTTGAGCAGGAAGCGCAGGCGCGCCGCTACTGCATCGACCTTGTAGGCGACGACCATCGGCGTGCCGGCGAGCGCCAGCTGCAACGTCACCGTCCCGGACGCGGCCAGCGCCGCGTGCGCCAGCTTGAAGGCGCGGAACTTGTCCTCCTCGCCCTCGATGAGGTGCGGCTTCACCGTCCATGACTGCATGTGCCGCTCGATGAACGCGCGCACGTGCGGCACGACCGGGATGATCACCTGCGGACGGATGCGGCGGGCATGCAGCAGCTCCAGCGCCTCGCCGAACGGACCCATGAGGCGCGTCACCTCGGAGGCGCGGCTGCCCGGCAACACGACGAGGACGAGACGGCCGGGATCGAGCTTGAGACGCTCGATCAGCGGCGCGGCATCGAGGTCGTGCAGCCAGTCGAGGCGCTCGATGAGCGGATGGCCGACGTACGTGCACGGCGGCCCGCCGAGGCGCTGGTGCACGGCCGGCTCGAATGGCAACAGCGCCAGCACGTGATCGACGTAAGGGCGCATCTTGCGCGCCCGCCCGGGGCGCCACGCCCACACGCTTGGCGACACGTAGTCGATGATGGGAACGAACGGCAAGCGCTTGCGGATGCGCTTGGCGATGGGATGCGTGAACTCCGGTGCGTCGATGATGACGACGGCATCGGGCTCGGCGGCGACGGCGGCGTCCACCGTGCGGTAGACGCGCGCCATGATGCGCGGCAGGCGCGGCAGGATCGACAATGGTCCCATGACGGCGACGTCGGAAAGCGGGAACTGGGAGGCGAGGCCGGCGCGCTCCATGTCCTCGCCGCCGACGCCGAGATAGTGAATGCGCCCTTTGCACTGGGCACTGAGCGCGCTCATCAGCTTGCCGCCCAGCGCATCGCCCGAGTGTTCGCCGGCGACGAGGAAGATGCGCAGGTCGTCGCGGCCGGCGGCAGGCCCCCCCTTGCCGATGCGTCCCGACGTGGCGGGCCGTGCAGCCGCGGCGCGGTCGGTGAGGCTCATGCGCTGCCTCCCGGGTGGGGCGCGGCAATGAGAAACAGCCGGTGCCGGTCGGCGAGTGCTACGCCGTGTGCGAGCTCGTCGGCCGAGCGACCGAGCACCGCGATACCGGCGAGGTGCGCCGCGGCGGCAGCGGAGATGACCGAGTTAAGATCGGCGGCGACGGCTCCGGAGACGACGGCGACGGCCGCGCGCCGCCCCCAGTGGCGGCGCCCCCACTGATGCAGGCTGCCGGAGCGGGCGATGAGCGACGCGATACCCTCGCCGCACTCGATGGCCAGCACGTGGCCGCGGTCGATGACCGTGCCGCCGCTCATCCGGAATGGCCTCAAAGCACTGAGCAGCGCGGCACCCCTTGTCGCATCGGCGATCTGGCGCGGGCTGGCCGACACCCTGCCGAGCCTCACGAACGACACCTTCGGCGCGGCCGACGCGACGGCGATGCCGCGGTCGACGGCACCTTTTACAAACAGCCCGCCCGCGTCGGCACTGCGGATGAGCTCGCCGCGCTCCAACGCGATGGCGCCCTTGGCCAGCACGGCGATGCCGCGCAAGCTTGCGGCCAACGCGCGCTCCACGGTCCCCGGTCCGATGGCCGGCATGTCGACGCGCATTTCCTGGCGGGGTTTCGGGCGCTTGACGAGCACGCCGCGGCGGGGGCCGACACCACCCTCGGGCCGATGCCGCTGCAGCGCCAGACGCGCCAGCATGGCGTCGGTATTCTCGGCGCCCTCGATCGCCTCGATGCGCCCGTCGGTGACGACCACCGCCTGCCCGACGTCGAACGGCCCCAGCGCGCGCACGACGTCGAACCCGCGCGCGATGTCGACCATCTCGTGCGCGTCCGCGTGCAGCGCGCCGAGCGCGCCCTCCTCGACCAGCAGGGAAGGCGCAACATCGACCGGCGAGACGACCTTGAAGCCCTTGCTTTCGAAAAAGCGCACGACCCGGCTCAACACGCTATCGTCGCCCGTGGACCTGACGACGCGCGCGATGGCCGGAAGATTGAGGAAAAAGCCGAGGTCCGGCTTGATGGCCGAAAGATCCGGCCGGCGCACGGAGCCGACAATCACCAGCTCAGTGGCGCCGGCGTTGCGCAGCGCACGCACCATGCCGCCGATCTGCGCCCAGCCCACCCTGGTGAGCGGGAAATCGCTCAAATCGCGGTCGGCTTCGCCGATGATCGACACGATGTGCACTGTCCCACCGCTCGCCCTGACGTGCTCGGCGATCTCGCGCGGCAGACTCCCGCCGCCCGCCACGATGCCGACGACGCGCAGCGAGCCCGGCATCTTTTACCTCAAGCCTCGGCCGCTTCTTTCGGCGTGCACAGGCTGCGCTTGCCGCCGGCGCGAATGAACGCGAGGATTTCTTGCACGATCGGCTGACCGGCAAACTCCTGCGCCACGTCCTCGGTTCGCTCGGCGAGCGTCCCCTCGGCGGCGAACAGCAGCCGGTAGGCGCGGCGCAAATCGTGGATGTCATTGCGCGAGAAGCCACGGCGCTGCAATCCGACGATGTTGAGGCCGGAGAGATGCGCTCTGTTGCCGAGCGCCATGCCGTAGGGAATGAGGTCGTTCTCCAGCCCCGACATGCCGCCGAGAAACGAATGCGCGCCGACGCGGGCAAACTGGATCACCGCCGCGCCGCCGCCGAGGATGGCGAAGTCGCCAACCGTGCAGTGCCCGGCCAGCATGACGTTGTTGGAGAAGATGACGTTGTTGCCGACGTGGCAGTCATGCCCGACGTGCGAGTTGGCGAGGAAGGCACAGCGGTCGCCGATGGTGGTCGACATGCCGCCGCCCTCGGTGCCGGGATTGAGCGTCACCCCCTCGCGGATCATGCAGTCGGCGCCGACCGCGAGCGTCGAAGCTTCGCCGTGGTACTTGAGATCCTGCGGCTGATGACCGATGGAGGCGAACGGGAAGATGCGCGTGCGCGCGCCGATGCTGGTGCGGCCGGTGACAACGACGTGGCTCATCAGCTCGACATCGTCGCCCAAAGTGGCGTCGGCGCCGATGACGCAATAGGGGCCGATCTTCACCCCTGCGCCGAGCTTGGCGCCCGCCTCGATCACCGCCGTCGGATGAGCGGTCATCTCACCCATTTTTCGCCGCCGCGCCTGCCGCGAACGCGCGCGCCTCGGCGGTGTCGGCGAGCATGGCGCTCACCTCGGCCTCGGCCACCGTCGCCCCGTTGACCTTCGCCTCGCCGAAGAAGCGCCAGACGCGCCCGCGGTTGCGGATCTTCTTGACGTGGTAGTGGATCTGATCGCCCGGCAGCACCGGCTTGCGGAACTTGGCGCGGTCGATGCCCATGAAGTAGACGAGCTCGGCGCGGTAGTCCTCGCCGAGCGAGTGCACGCACAGCGCGCCAGCAGTCTGCGCCAGACCCTCGATGATGAGCACCCCCGGCATCACCGGGTACTGCGGAAAGTGGCCCTGGAAGAACGGCTCGTTGATGGTGACGTTCTTGACGCCAACGCAGCTCGAATCTCCGTCCATGTCGTAGATGCGGTCGAGCATCAGGAAGGGATAGCGGTGGGGTAGCAGCTTGAGCACACGGATGATGTCCGCCGTCGCCAGCGCCGTCTTCGCTTTGGCTTCACCCATGTCGTTCATGCCTCTTCGACCTCTTACACTGCCGGCCCGCAAACTACGCCTCGTCGGCATTATCCTTCCCGCCGCGCTTGGCCAAGCGGGTGAGTAGGGCGACCTCGCGAGCCCACTGCGTCAGCGGACGGCCCGGCGTACCGCCGATGCGGCCCCCCGGGGGGACATCCTTTGTCGGGTGCGCGGTGCCTGCGATCTGGGCACCGGTGCCGATCTTGATGTGCCCAACCGTACCGGACTGACCGCCCATGACGACGAAATCGCCCAGCTCCGTCGAGCCCGAAATTCCAGTTTGCGCAACGATCACGCAATGGCGTCCGAGGACGACGTTGTGCCCGATCTGGACCAAATTATCAATTTTGCTGCCCTCGCCGATGACGGTGTCCTTAAGGGCCCCCCGGTCGATGGCCGAATTGGCGCCGATCTCGACGTCGTCCTGGATGATGACGCGGCCGATCTGCGGCACCTTGAAGTGGCCGCGCCCGCTCATCGCGAAGCCGAACCCGTCCTGGCCGATGCGCACCCCGGTATGGATGATGACCCGGTCGCCTATCAGGGCGTGGGCGACGGTGGCGAGCGGGCCGATGTAGCTATCGCGGCCGATGGTTACGCGGTAGCCGACCACCGCGCCGGCGGCGATGCGGGTGCCGCGGCCGATGCGGGCCTCGGCGCCGACAATGGCGCCGGGCTCGATAATGACGCCCTCCTCGAGCTCGGCGGTCGGATCGATGCGCTGCTCGCGCCCGCCCGGGGCGGCCTGCGAATGGCGCGACTCCGGATAGAACAGCATCAGCGCCTGGGCGAAGCCGCGGTAGGGATCGGGCGTGACCAGCTTTCCGGTTGTATCAGGAACCCGCGCAGCGAACGCCGGCAGCACCAGGCAGGCGCCGGCGTGCGTCGCCTTGAGCTGCTCGGCGTACTTGCGGTTGTTGAAGAACGAAAGGTCGCGCGGCCCGGCGTCGGTGAGGGTGCGCACGTCCTCGATCATCTTATCGGCGGCGGTTGCCCCTGGCGCCAGCTCGGCACCCGTCGCCTTGGCGATATCCGCCAATGAGAACGGCCCGGCCCGCCTGAAGAATCCGGGATGCTCCATGCCGTGACCCGACGCTCCATCAATTGCTGCCAATTGCACGGAGGCGGCGCTCCGCTACGCACACGGAGGTCTTCTTAGCACCGAACGGGCGACGATTAGAACTTCGTCGCCGCGCCGAAGCGGAAGAACTGCTCGTCGTCGTAGGATTCCTTGGTGAGAACCTTGGCGAAGTCCATGCGGATGGGGCCGACCGGCGAGGCCCACATCAAGCTGGCGCCGACCGAGGAGCGGATCTTGGAGCTGTCGGCAAGGCAGACTTGCGAGGTGTCGCCCGCAGAACAGCCCTGCGGCACTCCGTTGATGCTCGCGCCCCACAACGAGCCCGCGTCGGCGAACACGGCACCGGAAATGCCCAGGTCGTCGGGCACGAACGGAATGGGGAAGCGGACCTCCGCCGTCGTCGCCCAGTAGTACTGGCCGCCGAGCGCGTCGCCGGTGTTCAAGTCGCGCGGGCCGTAGCCGGCACGGTCGAAGCCGCGCACCGTCTCACCGCCCTTGAAGAACAGGTCGATGAGGCGGATGTCCTGGCCGCCCCAGCCGGAGATCGAGCCGCCGACGGCGCGGGCGACGAAGGTGATGTTGTCGGTGATCGGGTAGTAGCCCCGGGCTTCCGCCGCCAGGCTGATGTACTGCACGTCGCCACCGAGGCCGGCGAAGTCGGCGCCGGTCTGGAACCACAGACCCTTGGTCGGATTCTTCGGGTCGTTGCGCAGGTCGTAGGTGAGCGTGGTGCCGACCAGCGAGGTGTATGACGTGCCCTCGGCTTGCCGGATCGCCTGCGAGGCGTAATCGCTCACGTTGAAGATCTGGTCGCGCGAGGCCGTGTAGGCGGTCTGCATCCACAGCTTCTCGGACAGCGGGAAGCCGAGCCGCAAGCTGCCGCCGGTACGGCGGCTCTCGAAGCCCGACTGGCTGGTCTGGTCCACCTCTTTGTGGAACAGGTCGAAGCCGGCGGCGAGGTTGCGGTCGAGGAAGCGCGGCTCGGTGAAGCTCAAGTTCACCTGCAAGCGCTCGAGCGAGCCGGACAGCTGCAGGCGCAAGAACTGGCCGTTGCCCATCAGGTTGCGCTCGGTGATGGAAACATCGCCGATGACGCCTTCCGCCGTCGAGTAGCCGGCGCCGAAGGACAATTCGCCGGTGGACTGCTCGACCAACTCCACGTCGAGGACGACGCGGTCCTGGGCGCTGCCGGGGCGGCGCTTGACCTCGACCGCCTTGAACAGGCCGAGGTTGGTGAGGCGCTTCTTGGCCTGATCGACCATCAGCGGGTTGTAGGCGTCGCCTTCCGCCACCTTGAACTCGCGCCGGATGACGTAGTCCTTGGTGCGCGTGTTGCCGGTGACGTTGATGCGCTCGATGTAGACGCGCGGACCTTCCTCGATGACGTAGTTGAGCGCGATCTTGCGCGTCACCGGATCGGGCACCGCCTGTGGGCGGACGCGGGCGAAAGCATAGCCGTCTTGCGACACGGCGAGGGTCAGCTTCTCGACCGACTTGTCGATCAACTGCGCGTTATAGGTGTCGCCTTCGTCGGTCAGGACATCGCCCTTGAACTTGCTCGGGTCGATGGAGGCGACGGTGCTCTCGATGTTGCTGCCGCCGAACTCGTACTGCTCGCCTTCCTCGATCGAGTAGGTGATGAAGAAGCCCGAGCCGTCGCGGTCGAGCTCGGCGTTGGCCGCCGTCACCTGCACATCGGCATAGCCATTCTTCAGGTAGTACTGGCGCAGCAGCTCGCGATCGAGGCTCATGCGGTCGGGATCGTAGACCGCGGTGCCCTTCAAGAAGTCGAACCAGCCCTTCTCGGTCGTCGAGACGACGTCGCGCAGCTGGCTGTCGGAGAAGGCTTTGTTGCCGACGAAGTGAATGCCCTTCACCTTGGTGGCGGCACCCTCGTTGATCTCGAACACGAGATTTACGCGGTCCTGCTCGAGCTCGATGATCTTCGGCTCCACCGTCGCCGCATAGCGGCCCTGACGGCGGTAGACGTCGAGCACGCGCTGCACATCGGCTTGGACGCGGGCGCGGGTGAACACCGAGCGCGGCTTGAGCTGCACCTCGTTGCGCAGCGTCTCGGTGTCGATCTCGCTGTTACCCTCGAAGGCGACCTGGTTGATGACCGGGTTCTCGACGATGGTGACGATGACGTCGGCGCCCGAGCGGTCGATGCGCACGTCGGAGAACAGGCCGGTGGCGAACAGCGCCTTGATGGAGCCGTCGACCTTAGCCGGGTCATAGGGGCTGCCGACGGAGAACTGTAGGTACGAGCGAACCGTCTCCGGTTCGACCCGCTTGTTGCCTTGGACGTTGATGGCCCGGATGGTAGCGCCCTGGGCTTGGGCAGGTACGGAGTACAATGCGCCGCCGACGCACACACCCCCCGATGAGATGACCGCCACAAGCAACGCTAGGTGACAGACTCTCACCGCAATGGCTCGGACCACAGGCATTCGTGACTATGCCCTCGTTATTGCCGAACTCCCCCTCGGTGGCGGATCCCGTCGGCTTCGGGACACCGCACCGCATGACTAACACGTGCACATTGGAAACTGGCTAGTGAGCCTGATTCTTCTTGTGAGCGCACTCCCCTGTGTACAGCCGTTCTTAACGATTCAGAAAGGGGTGTGGAAGTGGCAAGATTACGTCACTGAACACCATTTCAGCCGGCACCGGTCCATCCCCGCCACACCCGCAATAAATCGTTCAAATTCACGTACACCATCAGCATCAGCACGAGCGCCACGCCGATCTGGAATCCGATCTCCTGCATGCGCCGGCTCATGGGTCGCCGAAGCACCCCTTCGATGGCGTAATAAACAAGATGTCCACCATCCAACACCGGGATCGGCAGTAGGTTGAGAAAGCCGATGTTGGCCGAGATGAAGGCGATCCAGCGCAACAGCGGCTCGATGCCTCCCTCGGCCACCCGGGCGGTCACCTGCGCCATCAGGATGGGGCCACCCATTTGGTCGGCGGCCTGGCGCTGCGTCACAATGTCAGCGATGCCCTGCAAGGTGTGGGCGATGTTGGTGTAGGTCTCGCGGATGCCGAGCCGCAGGGCCTCGAGCGGGCCGACGGACTTGGCCTCTTTCAGCCCGGCGACGCTCGAGGGCGCGATGCCGATCAGCCCGCGCCGGAACGTGCCGCCGAAGCTGTCGCTCTGCTCGCGCACCTCAGGCGTGACCTCGAGCGTCAGCTTCTCGCCGCCGCGGTTGATGCCGAATTTGAGCGGCCGCCCGCCGTTAACCCCGACGACGCGCTGGATGTCCTCGAACCCTTCAATAGTCCAGCCATCGATGCTGGTGATCACGTCCCCGGGCTTGATGCCGGCCGCGGCGGCCGGCATTCCGACCTTCACCTCGCCCACCGTGGGGGTGATCGTGCGCACGCCGAAGGCCAAGTTGACCGCGGCATAAACCGCTATCGCCAAAACGAAATTTGCCATGGGACCGGCGGCGACGACGGCCGCGCGCTGCCACAGAGGCTTGTTCTGGAAGGCACCCGCGCGCTCGGCCGCCGACATGCGCTCCAGCGCCTCCGCGGAGGGCTGGCTGGCGGCGTTCTCGTCGTCGACGAACTTCACGTAGCCGCCGAGCGGGATCCAGGCGAAGCGCCAGCGGGTCCCCTTCTTGTCGGTGAAACCGAAGATTTCCTTGCCGAAGCCGATGGAGAACGTCTTGACCGTGACGCCGCACCAGCGCGCGACGATGAAGTGCCCGAACTCGTGGACGAAAACCACGATGGTCAGCACCACAAGGAACTGCAGAATGGTGAGCAGCACCCCCGGCATCGAGGTGGCTACGTTGGCCAGCGTGAGCATTTCTCTCCTATCTCTCGTGGGGCCGCCGGGAGCGCCCCGGCGGCAGCCGCGAATCCGGTGAGGATACGCGGGAAAAACGGCAATTTCGGCGCCCGTCCCCAACTCGATCGCGGCTGCGCCGCGCGCGCCCGGGAGGGCGGCCAACTAGACATAGCGACCAAGCAGGGATTGTGCCAGCCGGCGCCCCTCGGCGTCGGCGGCGAGGACGTCGCTCAGGGTATCGGCGGCAGTGACGAGGCCCTTTGCCTGCGCGGCTTCCATGGTGTCGGCGACGTTGCGAGCGATATCGAGAAAACCGATTTGGCGGGCAAGAAAGGCCTCGACGGCGATTTCATTGGCGGCACTGAGGATGGCGGGCGCCGTGCCCCCCTTTGCCAGAGCATCGCGTGCGATGGTTAACGCCGGGAAACGCGCCGCATCGGGCTCTTCGAAGCTGAGGCTGCCGACCGCGGCGAGGTCGAGGCGCCGCGTCGGCGCCTTCATGCGTTGCGGCCAGGAGAGGGCGAGGGCGATGGGCGTGCGCATGTCGGGAAAGGACATCTGGGCGATCACCGAGCCGTCGGTGTAGCTGACGAGGCAATGCACGATCGACTGCGGGTGAATGACGATGCCGAGCTGCCCGGCGCTAACGGGGAACAGGTGATAGGCCTCGATCAGCTCCAGGCCTTTGTTCATCAGCGTTGCGGAATCGACGGTGATCTTGGCGCCCATCGACCAGTTGGGGTGGCGCAGCGCCTGCTCCGGGGTGGCGTGTTGGAGTTGCTCGCTGGTCCAGGTGCGGAACGGGCCGCCCGACGCGGTGAGCACGATGCGCTCGATGCTCTCGGGCGCGGCGCCGGCCAGCGCCTGCAGCGCCGCCGAGTGCTCGCTGTCGACGGGAAGCAGTTCGGTGCCGGCGTCGGCGACGGCGGCCATGAACACCTCGCCGGCGGAGACGAGGCATTCCTTGTTGGCGAGCGCCAGACGGCGTCCCTGGCGGGCGGCCTCGAAGGTCGGCTCGAGACCGGCGGCGCCGACGATCGCCGCCATGACGCAGTCGGCCGGCTCGGCGGCAGCCGCAATGACGGCTTGCGGGCCGGCCGCGGCGCGGATGCCGGTGCCGGCCAGCGCCGTCTGCAGCTCGGCATAGCGTGCCGGATCGCCGATGACGGCAAGACGCGCGTGCGTGCGCCGCGCCGCCTCGGCAAGGCTCGTGACGTTGTTTTGCGCCGTCAGCGCGATGATTTCGAACGCCTCGCGATTGCGCTCGACGAGATCGAGCGTGCTTTGGCCGATGGAACCGGTGGCACCGAGAATGCTGAGCGAGCGGCGCGCCACACCGGGCCCGTTGGTCGGAACAGGGCCGGCCGAGACGGTGCGCACCGTGCCTCTTCGCGATGACTGCATCTATACGCCGAACAAAAGTGCGCGCGCCGGGGCGTGCGGGTCGATGGCCAGGGCCAGCAGCGCGGCCGCCACCGCGGCGGCGACGATGCTGTCCATGCGGTCCATGAAGCCGCCATGGCCGGGGATGAGGTCGCTGGCGTCCTTGAGGTTGAACAGGCGCTTGAGCGCGGATTCCGCCAGGTCACCGGCCTGCGCGACGAGCGACAGAGCGATGCCGACGAGGATGAGCCGCGCCGGACCCGCTTCCGGCTCGAGCACCGCGATGACGGCGGCGGCGAGGCCGCCTGCGCACAGCGCGCCAATAAGACCCGCCCACGTCTTGTTGGGCGACACGCGCGGCCACAGCTTGGGTCCGCCGATACTGCGGCCGGCGGCGTAGGCGGCGGTATCGGATGCCCAGACGACAGCGAAGATCAGCAGCACGGCGGCAAATCCGAACGGCTCGTCGCTGCGCAGCCACAGCAGCGCCACGGCGGGAAGGCCGACGTAGAAGACCCCAAGTGCCGACAGGCGCGCGCCGCGACCGACGTAGAGCGGCACCAGGATGATGGCGGCGATGGCGAGCGCGGCAAGGGCCAGCGCCGCGTAGCCGGCAGCGGCCAGCACGATGGCCGTCGTGACGGCGGCAGCATGCACAAAGTAGCCGAAGTCGAATGTGGCGCCGCGCACCAGGCGCCCCCATTCCCAGCTGATGACGAGCGCGCAGACGAGAACGAGAACGGCGAAGGGCAGCGGCCCGGCATAGGCCAGCGCAAAGGCGACAATGGCGAGCACCGCGCCGGAGACGATGCGTAGCCTTAGATTGCTCGACAGCCAGGGCATGCCGCCCACCCCGGTAGCTACGACGTTGTCGGGCATGGCATGCCTCACATGACCGAATGTCTGGAGCGGCCGCCGAACCGGCGTTCGCGCGCGCGATAGCGGGCAATCGCCTCCTCCAGCAGCTCGCGGCCGAAGTCGGGCCAGTAGGCATCGAGAAACACGAACTCGGTATAGGCGCACTGCCAGAGCAGGAAGTTGGAGATGCGCATCTCGCCGCTGGTGCGCACGAGCAGATCGGGGTCGGGGATGCCGGCGGTGTCGAGCGCGCCGCCGAGCCGATCGACGGTGATGTCGGCCGGCTTCAGCGTCCCGGCCGCGACCTGCTCGGCAAGAGCGCGCGCCGCCTTGGCTATCTCGGCGCGGGCGCCGTAGTTGAAAGC
The DNA here is from genome assembly GCF_009026145.1 of Hyphomicrobium sp. Classification (GTDB taxonomy): domain Bacteria; phylum Pseudomonadota; class Alphaproteobacteria; order Rhizobiales; family Hyphomicrobiaceae; genus Hyphomicrobium_A. Next base: position 87,079 of record NZ_WBUE01000012.1, on the reverse strand, counting down.
GATGATCAGCGTGATGGCCTGGTTGTCGCGCGTCAGCTCGATGGCCTCGTCGATGAGCGTCATCAGCTCGGGATCAACGTTGGTGCGCTCGCCGATGACGCAGATCTTGACCCCGGCCTGATGCAGCTCGGCAAGATCGCGGCGGATGAAGCGCTTCATGAGGCCCATGAGATCGTCGATCTCGTCGACCGGTCGCGACCAGTTCTCGGACGAAAAGCTGTAGAGCGTGAGATAAGGAATGCCCAGTTCGATCGCCGCGCGCACCGTGCGCCGCACCGCCTCGACGCCGTTGCGGTGGCCGACGGCGCGCGGCAGGCCGTGCTTGCTGGCCCAGCGTCCATTGCCGTCCATGATGATGGCGATGTGCCGCGGTTGAGCGTCGTCCCGCTCGGGCGGTGCTGGCTTTGTCTTGATTTCCGTCACCGGCGATTAGGCTTTCGGTTGCAGGGGGCGCGAAGCCGAGGATAACGGGATTACCGCTGTTCTCAAAGACTTCAGACCTTGTGGATCTCCGCCTCCTTGGCGGCTAGCGTATCGTCGATCTCCTTGATCAGGCGATCGGTGAGCTCCTGCACCTTGGCGGACGACTTGTGGTGGTCATCCTGGCTAATTTTGTGATCCTTCTCCAGCTTCTTGAGAAGGTCCATGCCCTCACGGCGCACGTTGCGCACGGCGACGCGGCCGTGCTCGGCGTATTTGTGCGCCAGCTTGGCGAGCTCGGTGCGGCGCTCGGCGGTGAGCGTCGGGATCGGCAAACGCAGCAGCGCGCCATCAACAATCGGATTGAGCCCCAGGTTGGCCTCGCGGATCGCTTTGTCGACGGCGGAGACGTTGCCCTTGTCCCACACCTGCACCGAGATGGTGCGTGGCTCCGGCACCGAGACGGTCGCCACCTGGTTGAGCGGCATCTTGGAGCCGTAGACGCTGACCTGGATGGGGTCCAACAGGTGCGCGCTGGCGCGCCCTGTGCGCAATCCCGACAACTCGCGCTTCAGAGCTTCGATCGAGCCGCGCATGCGCTTCTCGAGATCGTTGAGATCAAACGTACCGCTGGGCATTGTCGTCTCCTTCGGCGCGCGGGCGGGAGCAATTCAGCTTCGCCGCCACCAGTGTGCCAGGTCAATTACTTCGCCGGAGCGCGCGCCGATGCAAAACCGGTCATTCGATGACGGTCGCCCGCCCATCGCCGCGCAACACTTTCAACAGGTTGCCCGGCTCCTCGATGGAAAAGACAATTACCGGAAGTCCGTTGTCGCGAGCAAGGGCGATTGCGGCGCCGTCCATCACCTTGAGATCGCGCGCTAAAACCTCGGAATACCCGAGTCTGTCGAAGCGCTTGGCGTGCGCGTTCGTGCGCGGATCGCTGTCGTAGACGCCGTCGACCTTGGTGGCCTTGGCCACCGCCTGGCAGTCCATCTCGATGGCGCGCAGTGTCGCCGCCGTATCGGTGGTGAAGAAAGGGTTGCCGGTGCCGGCGGCGAAGATGACGACGCGGCCGGACTTCATGTGATGCAGCGCCTTGGGGCGCACGTAGCTCTCGCACACCGTCGGCATCGGAATGGCGGAGAGCACGCGCGCCGGCGTGTTGGCGTTCTCCAGTGCGTTCTGCAGCGCCAGCGCATTCATCACCGTCGCCAGCATGCCCATGTAGTCGGCGGTGGCGCGCTCCATGCCCTTGGCAGCGCCGGCGAGGCCGCGGAAGATGTTGCCGCCGCCGACGACGACGGCGATCTCGGCCCCGGCGGAGACGGCCTCGGCGATCTCGCGCGCCAGGCGCTCGACGACCGCCATGTCGATGCCGAACTCGCCCTTGCCCATCAGGGCTTCGCCGGAGAGCTTCAGGAGAAGCCGCTTGTAGACGAGCCCGGATGCGCCGCCCGCCCCGGTCGTCGCTGCAGCTGCCATGACCGCCTCCTCGTTTGCGCCGCGGTGCAGCCGGGGGCCGCAGGCCGGCCGGCGATCCTAACTAGCGCGCCGGGCGGGGATTCGCCTAGTGTCCCGATCTCGACGTTCGCCCGTGGTTGCTGCTGGGTTCCGGAGCGAACGTCGAGATCAAGGGGACACTAGGACCATAGACTCGCTAGTGTGATTCAGATCGAGGAATTCGCTCGATACCTCGCAGCCGATGATGGCGAATTTCTCGATCATCACACTAGAGCGCGCCCCTCTCAGGGCGCGCTCGACAGGCGCTGTTGCATTAGTTGCTGGCGCCGACGGCGGCAGCCACCTCGGCGGCGAAGTCGTCTTCCTTCTTCTCGATGCCCTCGCCGAGCGCGTAGCGCACGAAGCCGGTCACCTTCACCGGTCCGCCGACCTTGCCTTCCGCCTCCTTCACGGCCTGCGCCACGCTCTTGGAGGGGTCGTGGATGTAGGCCTGATCGAGCAGGCAGTTGTCCTTGGCGTAGCTCTTCATGCCGCTGGCGACGATCTTCTCCATGACCTGCGGCGGCTTGCCCTGGTTCTTGTCGGCGAGGATCGCCTTCTCGCGCGCGAGCGTCTCGGCCGGCACGCCGGCGAGATCGAGCGCCACCGGGTTGGTGGCGGCGACGTGCATGGCGATCTGGCGCGCCAGCGCGGCGAGCTCGTCGGCGTTCTTGCCGGACGACTCGAGCGCCACGAGCACGCCGATCTTGCCGAGGCCAGGGGCGACCTGGTTGTGCATGTAGGAGCCGACGACGCCGGACGGGACCTCGAGCGTCGCGGTACGGCGCACGCTCATGTTCTCGCCGATGGTGGCGATGAGCTCCTTCACCTGATCCTCGACGGTGATCTTCTTGCCCGGATAGGTGGCGGCCAGCAGCTTGGCCACGTCGCCCTTCGCCTGGCCGGCGAGCGAAGCGATGTTGGTCACCATCTCCTGGAACTGCTCGTTGCGGGCGACGAAGTCCGTCTCCGAGTTGACCTCGACGACGGCACCCATCTTGCCCGAGGCGGCGATGCCAATGAGGCCCTCGGCGGCGACGCGCCCGGCCTTCTTGGCCGCTTTCGACAAGCCCTTCTTGCGCAGCCAGTCGATGGCCGCCTCGATGTCGCCCTTCACCTCGGTGAGCGCCGCCTTGCAGTCCATCATGCCGGCGCCGGTCTTTTCGCGCAGTTCCTTCACGAGACTCGCGGAAATCGTCATGGATCAGCTCATTAGCTTGGCGGGCGCCCATAGCACATGGCATGGGGGCGCCCGCGGGTTGGCAGATGGGTGAGGCGTCCGGCCGCTCAGGCGGCGGCCGATTCGACCAGTTTCTTGGCCTGCTCCGTCCACTTCTCGGTGCCGATCTGGCCCTTCAGTCGGAGCTTGCGGTCGAGCGCCGCAGTCTGCTCGGCGTCGAGATCGGCGATCTGCCAGAAGTGGAAGACGCCGGCGTCGTTGAGACGCTGCTCGAGCTTCGGCGTGATGCCGGTGATGCGCTTCAGATCATCGGCTTCGCCGCGCGGCGCCTCGATGCCCTTGAAGACGGCGGGGAGGCTCTCGCTCGGAGGTGCCTCGGAGGCACCGACGTCCACTCCGGCCGCCGTCTGGCTGCGCTCCAGGCCGTCGAGCGCGGCGCGCGCGACGAGATCGCAGTAGAGCGTGATGGCGCGGCCGGCGTCATCGTTGCCCGGGATCGGGAAGTCGATGCCGTCGGGATCGCAGTTGGTGTCGACGATGGCGACGATCGGAATGCCGAGCTTGCGCGCCTCCTGGATGGCGATGCTCTCCTTGTTCGTGTCGATGACGAACAGAAGGTCCGGCGTGCCGCCCATGTCCTTGATGCCGCCCAGCGCCTGATTGAGCTTGTCGCGCTCGCGCGTCAGGTTGAGGACTTCCTTCTTGGTGCGTCCCTGCGGATCGGCGAGGATGTCGTCGAGCTGGCGCAGGCGGCGGATCGACTGGGAGATGGTCTTCCAGTTGGTGAGCGTGCCGCCGAACCAACGGTGGTTGATGAAGTATTGGGCGCTGCGCTTGGCGCTGTCGGCGATCGAGTCGGAAGCCTGCCGCTTGGTGGCGACGAACAGCACGCGCCCACCGTTGGCGACGGTGTCGGAGATCTTGACGAGGGCCTGATGCAGCATCGGTGTTGTCTGCGTCAGATCGATGATGTGGATGTTGTTGCGGGCGCCGTAGATGAAGGGCGCCATCTTGGGGTTCCAGCGATGCGACTGGTGACCGAAGTGCACGCCAGCTTCCAAAAGCTGACGCATATTGAACGCAGGAAGCGTCATGGGTAGTCCTTTTCCGGTTGTTCCTCCGCGGACCCATAGAGAACGGCAGCGCCGTCCACCGGAGCGCCAAGCGGGGCTTTCAATCCGCTTAGGCAGCGAGGTCCACGTGTGAGATGGCGCGCTTATAGAGTCTTGACCCGGAAATGACAAGCTGGAGGCCCGGCGTGGCTATCGTTAAGACCGTGGGGCGGCGGAAAGTGGCATGAACAACAAGGCAATACACGTCAGGGCGCTGCAGCTCGGCGAGCGCATCGACGTCAAGGGGCTGGAGCGCGAGGACGCTTTCTCGGCCGTCCCCCTCGCCTTCCGGACGAGCGGTGACGGCATCGCCGTGCTGTTCAAGTCCGGTGCGGCGGTGTTCATCGGCATGAACCCGGTCGACGAGGAGCAGCTCATCCGCGGCCTCGCCGACCGCATCATCGCGCCGCTCGCCGACCGCGAGACGGAGACGATACGGCTGATCGTCAAGCCGGAGGAGGACGCTCTCGTCTCACCCTCCGGCGATCTGCAGATCAAGTCGGCCGACCCCGATCGGCTGTTGCTCGTCGCCGAAGCCTTGGCGATGAGCGTTGCCTTCGCCTACGACGAGCGCCGCCTCGCGGCCGCCTTCGATCGCATCGACACCGTCGCCCAGTCGCTCAAGCATCGCCGGCTGCCGGCCGAGCCGCAGGGCGCGCTTTTGGAGCAGATCGGCGAAGCGTTGCTCATTCAGCAGCGGCTCGCCGCGCGCGTCGACCTCGACGAGAAGCCCGACGTGCTGTGGGACCACCCGGAGCTGGAGCGCTTCTGGGCGCGCCTCGTCGAGGAGTACGACCTCACCCAGCGCGGGCGCGCCATCTCGCGCAAGCTCGACGTCATCCGCGGCACGGCCGATACGCTCACCGATCTCTTCGCGACGCGCACTTCCCACCGGCTCGAGTGGTACATCATCGCGCTCATTGCCATCGAGATCGGCCTCAGCCTCTACGATAGATTTTGGAAGTAGTGACACGAGCTTCGACAAGCTTCGTGTGCGGGGCATGACGCGAGCTGATCACCGCGCCTAAGGCGCGGGGCCCCTTGGGCCCTGGCCGCCTTCGGCGGCAAGTGGAAGCTTGAGCGCGCTTCTTGGCCCGCGAAGCGGGCAAGGGCGCGTCATGGCGAAGCCATGCTCCGCATGGACGCGCCCCGGCGCGAGCGCCGGCCATCAGCTTGTGCGATGCTCACCGCATGCAATGCTTCTTTCCGCTCGTGTCGCGCAGAGCTACCGCGCAATCTCGGCGCGCTGGTCCTTGTGCGCGCGGCGCGGATGCGGCAGCGGCACCACCGCCGGCTGGTCGGAGCGGCTCGTTGCGCTCTCCAGCGGCAGGCAGCCCTTGAAGCGCGGCGCCGCTTCCTCGGTGAGGATGGCGATGGCGGTAAACCCCTTGCCGCTCCACTGCTGCAGCACGGCGACCCGCTCCTCGGGAAGCGCGATACGCCCGGCAGTGCCGACGCCCTCGCCCTCCCATACGTGCAAGAAGACGCAGCTGCCGCCCTTGGCGCCGCGCCGCGCCGGGTAATCGACGATCATGCCACGCTTCAAGCCCGGCACCGCCCCCATGTCCTCGCTGCTCTGCACCGATTTGGCGAGGCTCTTGTCGACGATCTTGCCGTAGAGGAGCGAGGTCGGGTCGTCGACGCAGACGCTCTTGCCGCGGCTGAGCTGCACATAGCCCTTGAGCTTGCTCGGCTCGAAGCCGAACGGCCCGGCGACGCGGAAGATTCCGGCCGGCGTGCGCTTGTCGCCCTCGCGCTTGATCGGCTCGTCTTTCCTGGCGAGGTGGTCGAAGTCCTCCGACCAGCCGATGCCGGTGCTGCCGACCACGGCCGGCTCCGGCAGCCCGCTGCGCTCCCACCGAGCCGCCGGCGATTTGCGCACGAAGGTATGCAGCGTCGCCTTGACGGCGGCCATGTCGGGGACAGTGACGATGATGAGACGCGTGGCGCGGTGCAGCGGCCGCGGGCAGTAGCCGGCGCCGGCGTCGGCGGCCAGGAACGCGAAGAGAGCGGCGGCACCAAGAGCTGAGCGGAGCACGGCTGGGAAGCCCTTTGCACAAATTGTATCGATTGGGTGCTGGGCCTCAGACTACATTTAGAATTCTAACACTTTCCCAACGCAACGCCGCGGAGGGCGCGGAGACCTGGCAACTGACAATTACCGTTGCATCAAAAACACACAGGAAATCATTTGCGCATCACATCCCCAAATAGCATTTACCAAACGTAAAGTGCTCAATTAGTCTGCCCCCGTTTATATATGATGTAACTCTATAACCCGCGTATCTTGGGGGCAAGAATGTTTGCGAGTTTGTTTCGCGCGATAGTTTCGCGCCACGGTGATTTGCGCCGATTTTCCGCACTCATTGCCGCAATCATTCCCGCCCTATGTTGCTCCGGCTGCGTCGGCTTTCTCGATGCCGAGCTCAACAACCGCGGCGGAATTGTCGATTTGAAGCTCGACGAGCGCTGGATACTGGCCGATACCAAGCAGATGCGCGTGTTGCGGGCCTACACCTTGATCGGCTCGCTAGCCCGCATGTCCCGCGAAAATTACTACAAGTCCGAAAGGCAGCTAATTGCACAGCATATAAACACTGCCGTGAATGTTTCCTTCGACGCCTTTGCTTGCGCATACGCTCGACCAGGAGATTGCGTCTATTTCGACGAACGAATGGCGGAATTGGAGGTGGCGGTGATCCGGCTCGCCGTTGCCGTGTTTTCCCAGCATGAAAATGAAAGCCTGGTGTCGCTCGTCATTTCTCAAGCCAGCGACACCGCCCCGCTGCTCAAAGCTTTGTCCAGCTTCGGCAAAGTTGTCGATGCCGTTTCTTCTTCGGCCGAGGTTGTCGCCAGCACGGGCAAACTCATTGAGGCCCTCCTCAATTTTGGAGAGGCCGCATACTTCGCCGGCCGCAGGGCCGGAGCGCTTTACCGCGACTCCATCGAGTTGACGATGATTGCGGTGCTCGGTTCTCTGGACGTGCAGTGCTCCGGCCCAGTCGCCGTTGCGGGACAGTTTAGGGATAGCAGTGAGGCGGAGCGGACCTACAATCAGTTCTACGGTGGGCTCGACCCGGCCTTGAGGCCCTGCATCACGCTGGCGCACGGCCTCAAGGCCTGGCGTCAGGGTTCAGGCGACCTTGCCGATTGGAAAGCGTTCCTCGCAACAGAGGTCTACCCCTACCGCATGTATATCATCCCGGGCGAGCTCGCTTTCATTCAAGCGTCAGATCTGGTGTGGCGCGCCTGCGAGCAGATTGCCGAGACGGAAGCGCAGCTGGCGACGTGCCTTGGACATCGCGGCACCGGGGCGACTAGGCGCGAGTGCGGTATCACTCGTGACGGCGACGCAAAGCCGAGCGTGGTAGAGGTCGAAGAGAATCCGCGGCTGGTAGCAAAAAGCACGAGGGAAGCGGTCTTCGAGGACATCCTACGCACCGACAGCTGCCGTCTGATCCTCTATGCCAAGACCTGGCTCTCACGTCAGAACCGGCGCGGCGGCGCCGATGCGCGGATCTACTGGCTCAGCATGCAGGGCCGCAACCATTTATCAAACCGGATTATGGGGCCGGTCACAGTTCACTGACCTCGACGACGCCGGGGGCGGTGGAGAGGATGCCGGCGCGGCCCGGGGAGACGTCGTAGCGGCCGGGCATCACGAACTCGACCTCGCGGCCACGGTCGGCGAGCGGCAGCACGAGATGCACCTCGCCCTTGCCGCCGGCCTTGAGGTGCGACCGTATCAGCGCCAGCGCGTCGGCATTCCTCTCGATCACGCGGCGGTCGAGCACCACCTTGAGACCGCGCTGCACGCTGGCCACGGCCTTGTCGAGCGACTCGATCCCCTCGATGCGCATCTTCACCGTGTCGCCGTCGCGCTCGGCCGCGACCGCAAGCTTGACGGGCGTGCCGGGCTCCAGAAGATCGCGCGCGGCGGCCAGCGTGTCGGAGAAGATCACCGCCTCGAACTGCCCGGTGGTGTCGGAGAACATGCCGAAGGCGAACTTGTTGCCCTTTTGCGATTTGCGCTCGCGCGCCGAGATGACGATGCCGGCGAGCGCGCCCGTGCACGAGCCGCGCTCGGTCATCGCCTCGAACTCGGCGTAGCGCTTGATGCCCAGCTTCTGCAGCGCCGGCTCGTATTGGTCGAGCGGATGGCCGGAGAGGTAGAAGCCGACGGCGTCGAACTCGTGGCTCAAGCGCTCCATCGGCGTCCAGGGTGTCGTCGGCCGCATGTCTAGGCCCCGGTCACCGGGAAAGGCATCTACGCCGGGAAAAAACGGCATGAAGAGATTGTGCTGACCGACGATGCCGTCTCGCTCGCGCTCCAGCGCTCGCCCGAGGATCTGATCGACGTTGGCAGCAACGAGCGCGCGGTTGGGCTCCAGCGCATCCAATGCACCAGCAGCGGCAAGCGTCTCGATGCCGCGCTTGTTGAGTGCTTTCGGATTGAGCCGCGCCGAAAAATCGGCGAGTGACTTGAAGGCTCCCTTCTCCTTGCGGTCCTCGACGATCGTCGCCACGGCGCTGGCGCCGATGTTCTTCAGGGCGGCGAGCGAGTAGCGGATGGCCCCCGCCTTGCCGGCCTCGCGCGCCGGCTCGGCGAGGAAGTCGACCTCAGAGGCGTTGACGCACGGCGGCTCCACCGCGATGCCGCTCCGCTTCGCCTCGGCGGCGAACATGGCGAGCTTGTCGGTGTTGCTCATGTCGAGCGTCATGGAGGCGGCGAGGAACTCCTCGCGGTAGTTCGCCTTCATAAAGGCGGTGTGATAGCTGACCAGCGCGTAGGCCGCCGCGTGCGACTTGTTGAAGCCGTAGCCGGCGAACTTGTCGACCAATTCGAAGATGTAGGTCGCCTCACTCTTCTTGACGCCCCGCGCCATGGCGCCCTCGACGAACTTGGCCTGATGGCGCGCCATCTCGACCTTGTCCTTCTTGCCCATGGCGCGCCGCAAGAGGTCGGCCTGGCCGAGCGTGTAGCCGCCCATCACCTGGGCGATCTGGATCACCTGCTCCTGGTAGATGATGACGCCGTAGGTCTCCTTCAGGATGCCCTCCAGCATCGGGTGCAGATAGTCGACCGGCTCCTCGTTGTGCTTGCGGTTGATGTAGGTGGGGATGTTATCCATGGGGCCGGGGCGATACAGCGCCACCATGGCGATGATGTCCTCGAAGCGGTCGGGCTTTAGGCGCTTCAAGCTCTCGCGCATGCCCGTGCTTTCCAGCTGGAACACGCCGACCGTGTCCGCCTTGGCGAGGAGCTCGTAGGATTTCCTGTCGTCGAGCGGCAGCTTGGCGAGGTCGATGTCCACGCCCCGACCGCGGCGGACGAGCTCGACCGCCTTCTGCAGCACGGTCAGCGTCTTCAAGCCGAGGAAGTCGAACTTCACGAGGCCCGCCGCCTCGACCAGCTTCCAGTTGAACTGGGTGACGGGCGAGTTGGATTTCGGATCGCGCGTCAGCGGCACCAATTCGACCAGCGGCCGGTCGCCGATGACCATGCCGGCGGCGTGCGTCGAGGCGTGGCGGTAGAGCCCCTCGAGCTTCTGCGCGATCTCGACCAGGCGCGCCACCATGGGGTCGGCCTCGATCTGCTCCTGCAGCTTCGGCTCGCCGGCGATGGCCTCGGGCAGCGTGACCGGGTTGGCCGGGTTGTTGGGCACCAGCTTGCACAGCCGATCGACCTGCCCGTACGGCATCTGCAGCACGCGGCCGACGTCGCGTAAGACGGCGCGCGCCTGCAGCTTGCCGTGGGTGATGATCTGCGCCACGCGGTCGTGTCCGTACTTGCCCTGCACGTAGCGGATCACCTCATCGCGCCGGTCCTGGCAGAAGTCGATGTCGAAGTCGGGCATCGACACGCGCTCGGGATTGAGGAAGCGCTCGAACAGCAGCCCGAAGCGTAAGGGATCGAGGTCGGTGATGGTCAGCGCCCAGGCGACGACCGAGCCGGCGCCGGAGCCGCGCCCCGGCCCCACCGGCACGCCCTGCGCCTTCGCCCACTTGATGAAGTCGGCGACGATGAGGAAGTAGCCGGGGAATTTCATGCGCGCGATGACGTCGAGCTCGTAGGCGAGCCGCTTCTCGTAGTCCTCGCGCGTGAAGCCCTCGGCGGGCGGGGAAGCGGCAAGGCGCGCGGTGAGCCCCTGCTCGGCCTGGCGGCGCAGCTCCTCGGCCTCGAGCTTGGCGACCTCCTCGGCGCTCAATTCCTTATCGGCGGCAACGAAGCGCGGCAGGATCGGCTTGCGGCCCTTGGGCCGGAAGGCGCAGCGCTTGGCGATCTCGATGGTGTTGTCGAGCGCCTCGGGGAGGTCGGCAAACACCTCGGCCATCGCCTCGGCGCTCTTGAAGTCGTGCTCGCGCGTGACGCGGCGGCGGTCGTCCTCGACCACGTAGCGGCCGGCGGCAATGCACAGCAGCGCGTCGTGCGCCTCATAATCGTCGGGCGAGGCGAAATAGGCCTCGTTGGTGGCGACGATGGGAATGTGCTTGGCGTAGGCGAGAGCCAAGAGTTGCGGCTCGACGTCGTGCTCGGACTTGAGACCGTGGCGCTGCATCTCGACGTACAGCCGGTCGCCGAACATCGTCTTGAGGCTATCGAGGCGCGCCTCGGCGAGCCCCCTCTGACTGTCACGCAGCGCCCGGTCGATCGGACCGTCGGGACCACCCGTCAGCGCGATCAGCCCGTCCGCGTGCGCGGCGAGCACGCTCGGCGTGGTGTGTGCCGCCTCGACATCGGCCGCATCGAGATGGGCGCGGGTGACGAGCTTCATGAGGTTGGCGTAGCCGGCCTCGTTCATCGCCAAGAGCGCGATGTTGCCATCGCCGGGGGCGCGTTGCACCGGCGTGCCGCGCTCGGTTGCGTCGTGGCGCCGATCCGCGAAATCGACCGTAAGCGTGACGCCGATGATCGGCTGGATGCCGGCGTCCGCCAGCTTGTCGGAAAACTCCAGCGCCCCGTAGAGGTTGTTGGTGTCGGTGAGACCGAGAGCGGGAAAGTTGTGCGCGGCGGCGAGCTTGGCCAGCTTGCCGATAGGCAGCGCGCCTTCGAGCAGCGAATAGGCGGAGTGCACTTTAAGGTGCACGAAGCGCGCGCGCACGGGCGCCGGAGGCTCTCCGGAAGCAGGCAGGCGAGTCGGGGCGTTCATGGCTTGTTAGATACGCTAACGGGCGCGTCAGCAAAACCAGCATGCACATCTGCGCGGCTAACGCTGGGCACTTATCCAACGCAGCAACCGCCAGCGCGGGGCGTTCAGAGGCACAAGAATGGGGTTCTTTCCCCCTCCCCTATCGAGGTGGAGGAAGAAGAACTGAGGTGCCCCTCTCCTCGCGTTTGCCGTCAGGCCGGCTTGGCGTGCTGCGCGGCCATGGCTTCGGACGCAGCCGCCATATCCATCCACACCGCCTCGTACACGTTGCCGTCGGTGTCCTCGAAGGCGCGGTTGTACATCCAGCCCATATCCATGCGCTCGCGCGGGTCGGCCTTGCCGCCGGCCGCCGCCGCAGCCTCGGTGATGGCGTCCACCGCCTCGCGGCTGTCGCGGGTCAAGGCGAACAGCGCTCCGCAGGCCTCGCGCGCGTCGGCGACGGGCTTCGGCGCGAAGGTCGCGAAGTAGTCGCGCGTCAGCAGGTGGAAGGTGATGCTGTCCGACCACACCATCGAGGCCGCCTGGTGGTCGCTGAACTGCTTGTTCTTCTTGCACCCGATGGCTTCGTAGAAGCGGGTCGCGGCGGCGAGATCCTTCACCGGCAGGTTCACGAAGATCATCTTGGGCACGGCGTGTCTCCTTGCGCTTTTCTCGAGGGCAGCCCTCTCGCTACACCGACACAACGAACGGACCTCGCCGGAATCGACACCGGGTTCAGCTTTTTTTGGGAGGCGCGCTCGGCGGCCTGTTGCGCGCCTTCTACCGCGGCGCGCCGAGTGGAGGGCACTGTCTCTGTTTGAAATTGCTCTCGGTACTGAGTAGCCGTTGACACGGGCCACGACGCAGCTCACCTCTAGGTTTGCTTAGGGGAAAGCACATGGGCGGGGGCCACATGCAAACCATCAATGCCTACTGGCGTCGCGAGTTGAAGATACTCGAGAAGCTGCTCGCCTCGGCTGAGCACCGCACCTATCGCGAGTGGCGGGGCGACACTTGCTATGACGTTACGGATGGCGTCATCGCTCGGAGGCGAGTGCAGGCCGAAAACATCCGCCGTTTACTCGCCGAGCAGGATTGTCTGCATTGACCACGCTGATCTTAGTCTAGCGCACGGAGGCGGGCGGAACCTCGATCAGCAGGCCGTTGTCGAGGCGCAGCACGCGGTCCATGCGGCGCGCCAGATCGAGGTTGTGGGTGGCGATCAGCGCCGCAACGCCAGTGGTGCGGATGAGATGCACCAGCGCGTCGAACACGTGCTCGGCCGTGTGCGGGTCGAGGTTGCCGGTCGGCTCGTCGGCGAGGATGAGGCGCGGATCGTTGGCCAGCGCGCGGGCAATCGCGGTGCGCTGCTGCTCGCCGCCGGAGAGCTGCGCCGGGCGGTGATCGACGCGCTCGGCGAGACCCAGCGCCCCCAGCAGCTGCTTGGCGCGGGCAGCGGCGCGCCTCTTGCTGCGGCCGAGGATCATCTGCGGGATAACGACGTTCTCGAGCGCCGAGAACTCCGGCAGCAATTGGTGGAACTGGTAGACGAAGCCCATCTGCACGCGGCGCACGCGCGTGCGCTCGGTATCGCTCATGCCGGTGCAGTCGTGCCCATTGACGACCACGTGGCCGCCGTCCGGCGTCTCGAGCAGCCCGGCGATGTGCAGCAGCGTCGACTTGCCGGCGCCCGAGGGGCCAACGAGGGCCACCGCCTGTCCCGGATAGATATCGGCGCAGGCGCCGTTCAGCACCGAGATGCGTCGCGGCCCCTGATGAAAGACGCGCACCAGCCGGTCGAGCCTCAGCACGGGGTGCAGGCCAACGTCCCGCCCGTTGTCTCGCACGGCTAGCAGCTCCTCGGCCAGTATGGTCATGCGACGGTCGCTCATTCGTAGCGCAGCGCTTCGACGGGATCGAGTGTGGAGGCACGCCACGACGGGTAGAGCGTGGCGAGGACGGAAAGGGCGAGCGCCATGCCGACGATGGCCGCGGTCTCGCGCGGCTCCATGTCGGCCGGCAGCCGCGTCAGGTAGTAGACGTTGGGATCGAACAGCGTGGTGCTGGTCATCCACGAAACCAGCTCGCGGATCGATTCTATGTTGAGGCAGAAGACGATGCCGAGGATCAGCCCGGCAAAGGTGCCGACCACGCCGATGGAGGCGCCGGTAATGAGGAACACGCGCATCATCGCCCCGCGCGTGGCCCCCATGGTGCGCAGGATGGCGACGTCGCGGCCCTTGTCCTTCACCAGCATCATCAGGCCGGAGATGATGTTGAGCGCGGCGACCAGCACGATCAGCGACAGGATGATGAACATCACGTTGCGCTCGACCTCGAGCACGGTGAAGAAGGTCTCGTTGCGCGCCCGCCAGTCGGAGACGTGGTTGGTCGGCCCCACCGCACGCTTCATCTCGCGCACGAAATTGTCGATGGCGCCCGGATTGTCGACGACGACCTCGATGGCGTCCACCTCGGGCCCGCGCGAGAAGTAGCGCTGCGCTTCGAGCAGCGGCATGAACACCATGGTGCGGTCGTATTCGGCCATGCCCATCTCGAACAGCGCGGTGACCACGTATGGCTTGGTACGCGGCGCCGTGCCGAATGGCGTCGAAGCACCGCGCGGCGAGACGAGCGTGATCGTGTCGCCGACGTTGACGCGCAGCATGTTGGCGAGCCGCGTGCCGATGGCGATGCCGCTTCCCTGGCCGAAGCCATTGAGCGAGCCGAAGCGGATGTTGTCGGCGATAAGCGGCAGCGCGCGCATGCCATCCTCGGTCATGCCGCGCACCAGCGCACCGGTGGCCTGCACGGCCGAGGAGACCATCACCTGCCCCTCGATGAGCGGCATCGCCGCCTTGATCCCGGGTACGCGGGCGATGCGCTTGGCCACCTCGTCGTAGTCCTCGAACCGGCCGCCGATCTTGTTGACGATGACGTGGCCGTTGAGGCCGAGGATCTTGGCGAACAACTCGTTGCGGAAGCCGTTCATCACCGCCATGACGATGATCAGCGTCGCAACGCCGAGCATGATGCCAGTAAAGGAGAAGCCGGCGATGACGGAGATGAAGCCTTCCTTGCGGCGGGCGCGCAGATAGCGCAGCGCCAGCATCCACTCATAGGCAGAGAACGGGAGCGTATCGCGCACACCCTCCCGGGCGGCCGCCCTGCCCAATGCTGCCGAAGCTGCGCTCGTCATGCTTAACTGCCCCCGTGAGCCCTATCATGACGCGCCTAGACTAGAACGCGTCGGCCCGCACCCGTTCGATCGGCCACGCCACTGCCTGCCCCGCGAAAGCTCCCTCGCTCTCCGTGGCCGGCGCAGCAGAGCTACCGCCGCATTCAGGCCAGATTGCGTTGCGCGGGGAACGGCCTTTCTGGTCCATCTTCGACCCCTCGCCCGCTCTAATAGGCGCGCCCGATCAGCACATACTGCCGAGCAGGCCCACCCGTGAACAGACACGCGCCCTCAATCGGCTTTTGAGCCAGCGGGGCGTTGCGGATCGTGAGCTTAAGTGCTTTTAACCGTTCCGCAATCGCCTCCAGCTGGTTGCCTTCGGGTTTCGACCAGGCGACGCACGCCCAGCCCTTGAACGCGCCGCCCTCGTCCTCGGCCTCGGCGGCGCCGAAGTACTCGGCGAGCTCATCGAACGTCTTGATGCCCGAGATGATGTTGCCATCGAGGCGCGCCTTGGCCTCGGCAAACAGCCGGCCCTGAATGTCATCCAGAAGCGCCGGCGCCCCGGCCACGAACTCGGCGCGCGGCCGGGTGTGCGAGACGACCTTGTCGCCCTCGCGCAGCGCATCGCGGCGCATGTAGGTGACGTTTCCGCCGGCGGCGTCGCGCCCGCCGATCTCGACGATCACCGGCGCGCCACGGCGCACCCAGTTCCAGCGCTTCTCGGCCGACTTCACCGGCTTGGCGTCGACGAGCACGCGGATGCCCGCCGCCTTCAGCTCCTTCTCGAGCGCGGCGCAATAATCGAGCAGCTCCTTGTCCTCTGGCTTGTCACGCAGCATGGGCACGATGACGATCTGGCGCGGCGCGATTTTCGGCGGCAGCCGCAGGCCGTCGTCGTCGCCGTGCGTCATGATCACACCGCCGATGAGGCGGGTCGACACGCCCCAGCTCGTCGTGTGGCAGTACGCGAGCTGGCCCTCGCGGTTCTGGAACTGGATGTTCTGGGCTTCGGCGAAGTGCGTGCCGAGATAGTGCGAGGTGCCGGCCTGCAGCGCCTTTCCATCCTGCATCATCGCCTCGATCGAATAGGTATTGTCGGCACCGGGGAAACGCTCGTTGGCGGGCTTCTCGCCGGCGATCACGGGCATCGCGAGCACGCTTTCGGCGAACTCGCGATAGACCTCGAGCATCTTCAGCGTCTCGGCCATGGCATCATCGCGGTCGGCGTGCGCCGTGTGCCCCTCCTGCCAGAGGAATTCGGCGGTGCGCAAAAAGAGGCGCGTGCGCATCTCCCAGCGCACCACGTTGGCCCACTGGTTGATGAGCAGCGGCAGGTCGCGATAGCTCTTGATCCAGCGCTGGAACGCGTCGCCGATGATCGTCTCCGAGGTCGGCCGCACGATCAGCGGCTCCTCGAGCTTCGCGGCGGGATCGACGACCAGCTCGCCACCGACGTTCTTCAAGCGGTGGTGGGTGACGACCGCCATCTCCTTGGCGAAGCCCTCGACGTGCTCGGCCTCCTTGGCGATGAAGCTCATCGGAATGAACAGCGGGAAGTAGCAGTTGTCGTGGCCCGTTTCCTTGATGCGGGCATCGAGCTCGGCCTGGATGCGCTCCCAAACGCCCCAGCCCCACGGCTTGATCACCATGCAGCCGCGCACCGGGCTCGTCTCGGCCATGTCGCCGTCGCGCACGGCAGCTTGATACCACTCAGGAAAATTCTGTTCGCGCGTGACCGATAGCGCCCGCTTGCTCATTGGCTCGCCCTCGACGTACCTGGAGCCGATCGGACGCACAGGAAGAAACGGGATAGGCGCATGGCGGGCCGGCTCTTTGCAGGGCCGGAGCAGGCGCGCCGGCGCGTGTTTACGGGCTCTGAGGCCTGTCAAACGGGGCTGGTAGCGTTAATCCGGGCGGGTGGCAATCCCGCTCGCGGACGGCGCTGTGCGCAGTTTGGCGACACGCCCGTAATCCGTCCGGGCGAGCACAGAGCTGATCGGCATGAGGTGCGCGGCGGCCTTGATTACACGCGCGAATTGCAGCTCGGAGGAGCGCAAAAATATTTTCGCATCGACGCATGAAGCCGCGTGACAGAAGGCCGCGCGTCGAGTAAACGTACTGGCCATAAGGGTGGGTCATAAGCCGCAGAAACAGGCGGCAGACAGCCCAAGTCTAGGGAAGATAGCGGCGCGGGACTACCCATTCAGGTGGTCGATAGCTGCCGACGTGTAGAGCCTGCGGCGCGCGTTCGCTGTGGTGCTCCACGCTACAGAAGAAGCAACGACGATGCGCGGGAGCAAGGTTCCAATGGACCTTGCTCTTTGCGTTTTTGCACATGCCGAGGGCGCGCTGGCATCACGGATAGGGAATGTTTTCCGGCGTGATGACTTTGTAGACGATCGCCGCGTAGACGAGCGCGAAGACGATCGTCGCCACCAGCGTGTTGATGAGGAAGATGCGCAACAGGCGCGGCTTGGATGGCGCGCTCTCGGGCGTCCCAGGCACCACGCTGCCCTCCTCCTGCTGGGTGCGCACCCCGAACGGGAGCACGGCGAACAGCACGATCCACCAGATGAAGATGTAGACCGCGACGGCCATCACCCGATCCATGGGCGTACTCCTCTTGCTCGGGGCGTCAGGCCTGCTCGAGCTCGACCAGCGTGCCGCAGAAGTCCTTCGGGTGCAGGAACAGCACTGGCTTGCCGTGGGCGCCGATTTTCGGCGTTCCGTCGCCCAATACGCGCGCGCCCTGCGCCTTCAGCTTGTCGCGCGCGGCCAGGATGTCATCCACCTCGTAGCAGACGTGGTGGATGCCACCATCCGGGCTCTTCTCCAGGAACTTGGCGATGGGCGAGCTTTCGCCCATCGGCTCCAGGAGCTCGATCTTGGTGTTCGGCAGCGTGATGAACACCACCGTCACGCCGTGCTCGGGCTGCGGCAGCGGCGCCGTCACCTGCGCGCCCAGCGCATCGCGGTAGACGGCGGTGGCGGCGGCGAGGTCCTTCACCGCGATGGCAACGTGGTTGAGACGTCCGATCATGCAAGCTTCCTCTGTATCCCCTCTCCCCATCGCCCTTGTGATGGGGAGAGGGCTAGGGTGAGGGACAGAACCTCGCGCCGACACGAGCGGCTGCCCCTCACCCCGGCCCTCTCCCCGTAAGGACGGGGAGAGGGCATTCACTTACTATCGACCACGTTCACGAACACCTTGCAAATGGGCTTCTTGCCCCAAGCCTCGTTGACGGCGGCGCGCACGGCGCGGCGCACCGCCTCGCCCACCAACTCGGGATTCTTGCGGTTTTGCTGGGGAATGGAGCGCAGGGTACCGTCGACCGCATCGAGCACGATGTCGACCATGGCCTCGCCCTCGGCGTTCTCGCCCGGCACGCCGTCGATGACGGCCTGCGGATCGGCGAGCACAGCCCCCTTGCGCGACAGGCAGAGGCTGACGGCGACGACGCCCACAATCGAGAGCTTGCGGCGCTCGCGTACCGGACCCTCGGCCTCCGTGACGAGCAGGCGCCCGTCACGGAACAGCCGCCCGACGGGCGCATCGTCGATCACCGCCGGATCGGGCGCCAGGCGCAGGATCTCGCCATCGGTGAGCGGGAATACGGTCGAAACGCCCATGTCGCGCGCGAGCTCGGCCTGGGCCTTGATGTGGCGCGCCTCGCCATGCATGGGGACGGCGATCTTCGGCCGCATCCAGCGGTACATCTGGCGCAACTCGTCGCGCCGCGGGTGCCCCGAGACGTGCACGAGCGCCTCGTTGTCGGTGAGAATTTCGCAGCCGTTGCGGGCGAGGTTGTTCTGGATGCGCCCGACGGCCTTCTCGTTGCCGGGGATGGTGCGCGAGGAGAAGATCACGAGGTCGCCCTTGTCGAGCGAGACGTCGGGGTGCTCCTCCTCGGCGATGCGGGCGAGGGCCGCACGCGCCTCGCCCTGGCTGCCGGTGCACAAAAGTACGACGTCCTTGCGGTCGAGGTAGGTGAACTGGTCCTGATCGAGATAGCGGAAGCCCTGCGGCAGGTAGCCGGTGTCGACGGCGACCTCGATCACGCGATGCAGGGCCCGCCCGGCGACGACCAGCTGGCGGCCCGCGGCACGCGCAGCTTCGGCGACGGCTTTGACCCGCGCCACGTTGGAGGAGAACGTCGTCACGGCGACGCGGCGGGGCGCATCTTTGACGATCTCGGTCAGCGAGCGGGCAACGTCCAGCTCCGACGGCGAGATGCCCTCGCGAAAGGCGTTGGTGGAATCGATGACGAGAGCCAGCACGCCCTCATCGCCCAGCTTCTGCATGCGCGCGACGTTGAGCGGCGTACCTATGGTCGGGGTGGCGTCGAGCTTCCAGTCACCGGTATGGAACACGGTGCCGAGCGGCGTGCGGATGGCCAGCGCGCTCATCTCGGGGATCGAATGGGCGAGGCTGAACAATTCGATGCTGAACGGCCCGACGTTGAACTGCGAGTCGAGCGCGATGACGTCGATGGGGATCTGCAGCCCGTTGCCGTGCTCGGCGAGCTTCGATTTCAGCATGCCGGCGGTGAACGGCGTTGCGTAGACGGGCACCTTTAGGCGCGGCCACAGCTCGATGACGGCACCGATGTGGTCTTCATGGGCATGCGTGATGACGATGCCGGCGAGGTCGGCGCGGTTCTCCTCGATGAAGCGTACGTCGGGCAGAATGACGTCGATGCCCGGGTCGAACTCGCCCTCCGGGAAGGTGATGCCGCAATCGACCATCAGCCAGCGGCGCCGATCCTCCGGGCCGAAACCGTAAAGATAGGCGTTCATGCCGATCTCGCCGAGACCGCCGAGCGCCAGGAATACGAGTTCGTCGCCGCCAGTGCCGCGGCGCGTCGCACGCTTCTTTTCGTTCATGCGCTGTCGTCTTTCACAGCGAGCATGACATCCCCGAAGGCGAAGCTGAGCTGGCGCCCGTCGGCGTCGTCGAGCAGCAGCGCACCCGTGTCGTCGAGGCCGGCGAAGGTGCCCGAGACAGGCCCGCCCGCGGCATTGACGGTGAGCGCCTCGCCCTTCGGCCCGGCGCGCTCGAGCCACGCCTCGCGCACCTGCGCGAAGCCCTCCCCGCCGTCCCAGATTCTGATCCAGTCGTTCATGGTGTGCGCCAGGAAGCACAACGCCTCGCGCGGCGAAAGCACTAATCCGTGCGCCGCGAGAAATGTCGCGGCCCGCCCCAGGTCTTGCGGCGCAGCAACGAGGTTAAGACCGAAGCCAATAACGGCGACGGTGCGCGGCGGCGCCGGACGCGAGGTGCTTTCAACGAGGATGCCGCCCGCTTTCGCGGTGCCGATGAGAACGTCATTTGGCCATTTCAGGCGCAGACCGGGCATCGGTCGTGCGCGGCGTATGGCTTCGACGGTGGCGATGCCGGCGACGAGCGAGAGCTGCGCGGCCTTGGCCGGCTGGCAGTCGAGAGCGGCGATGAAGCTGGCGAACAGGTTGCCGGGCTCGGAGGCCCAGGCGCGGCCCGAACGTCCGCGCCCCGCCGTCTGCCGATCGGAGATAATCCACAACGGCCCGCGCTCGCCGCCGAGCACGCGCCGCATGGCCTCGGCATTCGTCCCATCCACCTCGCTGAGGTGCAGCAGTCCGCAGCCCTCCGGCAGCCCGGCCGGTGCGTTGATCATTGGGTGGCGGCGGTGGCGGCAACGTGCAGCGCCCGCGCCGCAGTGAGCGCCGCGTCGGCGAGCGGGGCCGGAATGAGCACGAACAGCAGCACGAAGGCACCCGACAGCGTCATGACGAACCCGGCGCCGCGCTCCACCGGCAGGAAGCTCGTCGTCGCCTCGTCGAAGAACATGATCTTCACAATGCGCAGATAATAGTAGGCGCCGACGACGCTGGCCAGCACGCCAATGACGGCGAGCGTGTAGAGCCCGGCTTTCACCGCGGCGCCGAATACGTACAGCTTGGCGAAAAATCCGGCGAGCGGGGGGATGCCGGCCATGGAGAACAGCAGCATGGCCAGCACGAAGGCCATGGAGAGGTTCGTGTTGGCGAGGCCGGCGAGCGACTCGATGTCCTCCACCGGCCCCGTCTCGGTGCGCATCGACAGGATGCAGGCGAAGGTGCCGATGGTCATGACGATGTAGATGGCGAGATAGACGAGCACCGACTGCGTTCCGGCCTCGCTAAAGGCGGCGAGCCCGATCAGCGCGTAGCCGATGTGGCCGATCGACGAGTACGCCATCAGCCGCTTGATGTTGCGCTGGCCGATGGCGGCGAAGGCGCCGAGCAGCATCGAGGCGATGGAGAGGAAGACGACGATCTGCTGCCACTGGGCGGCGATGCCGGGAAAGCCCGACAGCAGCGTGCGCACGAGCAGCGCCATGGCGGCGAGCTTGGGCGCGGCGGCGAAGAAGGCGGTGACCGGGGTCGGCGCGCCCTCGTACACGTCGGGGGTCCACATGTGGAACGGCACGGCGGCGACCTTGAAGGCGAGGCCGACGAGCAGGAACACGAGCCCGACGATGAGCCCGATGTTCTGCGCCGCCGGCTGGCCCTGCGCGACGGAGGCGATGACAGAAAGGTCGATCGAGCCGGTGAAGCCGTAGATCAGCGAGGCGCCGTAGAGCAGCATGCCGGACGACAGCGAGCCGAGCACGAAATACTTGAGCCCCGCCTCCGAGGAGCGCACCTGGCCGCGGTCGATGGCGGCGATGACGTACAGCGCCAGGCTCTGCAATTCGAGGCCGAGGAACAGCGCGATGAGGTTGCCGGCCGACACCATGAGCAGCATGCCGGCCACGGCGAGCAGGGTCAGTACGCACAGCTCGGCCGTCAGCAGCTTGGCGCGGGCGAGACTGTCGAACGACATGACGAGCACCAGCGCCGCGCCGCCGAGGACGAGCAGCTTGGAGAAGCGGCTGAAGGCGTCGCTGATGAAGGCGCCTTCGAACAGCACCTCGCGGGCGGTGTCGCCGTAGATGACGAGGGCGCCGGCGACAACCAGCACGATCACCGTCAGCCAGCCGGAGACGAAGTCGACGCCGGGCGCGCCGTGCTTGCGGAACACGGCGAGCATGAGGATGGCCATGGCGCCGAGCGTGATGGCGATCTCGGGCAACATCGGCGCGTAGCTGATCAGGGCTTGCATCGCAGCCGTCCTCTACTCGTGGGCCGGCGCGGGCGCCGGGGATGCGGGTGCGGCTGGCACGGGTGCGGCAGGCGTCTTCGCCACCGGTGGACGCACCGACGCCTCGTAGGAGGCGACCAGCTTCTTCACCGACACGGCGGTGACGTCGAGGATCGGCGATGGATAGAAGCCGAAGAAGATGGTCAAGACGACGAGCGGCCCGATCACGACAATCTCGCGGTAGCTCACGTCCTCGATGTTCTTCAGTGCCGGCTTCACCAGCGCCCCGAAGATGACGCGCCGGTAGACGTAGAGCGCGTACGCCGCCGACAGGATGACGCCGGTGGTGGCGAAGAGAGCCGCCCAGGTATTGACCTTGAAGGAGGCCAGCAGGGTAAGGAACTCGCCAATGAACCCGCTCGTGCCCGGCAGCCCGACGTTGCCGAGCGTGAACACCATGAAGAACGCCGCGTAGATCGGCATGCGGTTGACGAGGCCGCCGAACACCTCGATCTCGTGCGTGTGCATGCGGTCGTAGACGACGCCGACGCAGAGGAAGAGCCCGGCCGAGATGATGCCGTGCGACAGCATCTGGAAGATGGCGCCTTCGACGCCCTGGGTGGAGAACGTGAAGATGCCGAGCGTGACGAAGCCCATGTGGGCCACCGACGAATAAGCGATCAGCTTCTTCAGGTCGGTCTGCGCCAGAGCGACCAGCGAGGTGTAGATGATGGCGATGATCGACAGCGTGAACATGAACGGCGCCAGTTGCTCGCTCGCCAGCGGGAACATCGGCACCGAGAAGCGCAGGAAGCCGTAGCCGCCCATCTTCAGCAGGATGGCCGCCAGCACCACGGAGCCGGCCGTCGGCGCCTCGACGTGCGCGTCCGGCAACCAGGTGTGCACCGGCCACATCGGCAGCTTCACCGCGAACGAGGCGAAAAAGGCGAGCCAGAGCCACCACTGCATATCGGCCGGGAGCTTGGTGGTCATCAGCGTGGGAATATCGGTGGTGCCCGTGTGCCAGTACATGGCCAGCAGCGCCAGCAGCATCAGCACCGAGCCGAGCAGCGTATAGAGGAAGAACTTGAAGGTCGCATAGACGCGGCGCGGGCCACCCCAGATGCCGATGATGAGGAACATCGGGATGAGGCCGCCCTCGAAGAACACGTAGAAGAGCACCAGATCGAGCGCACAGAAGACGCCGATCATCAGCGTCTCGAGCACCAGGAAGGCGATCATGTACTCCTTGACGCGCTTCTCGATGACCACCCAGCTCTGCAGGATGCATAGCGGCATCAGGAACGTCGTCAGTATGACGAACAGCATCGAGATGCCGTCGACGCCGAGCTTGAACTTGAAGAGGTCGAGCCAGGCGCGCTCTTCGACGAACTGGAAGCCGGCATTGGTCGGGTCGAACCTCACCCAGATGAGGAGCGAGATGAGGAAGGTGACAATCGTCGTCCACAGCGCCACCCAGCGGGCGTTGCCCTTGGCGTCGCGGTTGAGGAAGCCGATGATGAGCGCGCCGACCAGCGGCATGAACATCACGATCGACAGGAGGGGGGCGGAGGAGAGATCCATCTAGTGTCCTGATCGCGAAATTCGTCGTTTTGTGCCGCACGTGGGGAACGAATTTCGCGATCTGAAGGACACTAGCAGAATCAACCTGCTAGTATGATTCAGATCGAGAAGTTCGCTTCTCGACCCAGCCGCGGATGATGTAGCGAACTTCTCGATCATCATACTAGCGCGGCCCACCCATGAACATGACGTAGCTGACGAGCAGCGCGACGCCGATCAGCATGACGAAGGCGTAGTGGTAGACGTAGCCCGTCTGGATGCGCACGGCGCGCGCCGTGACCTCGAAGACGCCGGCAGCGGTCCCGTCGATCAGCCCGTTGATGATGTTGATGTCGCCGACCTTCCATAGGAAGTTCCCCAGCCAGAAAGTGGGGCGCACGAAGATCGCGTCGTAAAGCTCGTCGAAGTACCACTTGTTGAGCAGGAACAGGTACAGCGGACGGAAGACGCGCGCCGTCACGGCCGGCAGCGAGGGCACGGCGATATAGTAGAGGTAGGCGAACAAGAAGCCGGCCGCCATGGCGATGGTCGGCGCCCACGGCACCCAATCGGGGAGCTCGTGGATGGCGTGCAGGATGTGGTTGTGCGCGCCGTTGAAGATGGCCTTGCCCCAGAATTCGTGCTGACCCTCGCCGACGAAGAACGGCGTCGCGGCGCCGGCGACGATGGCGCCGAAGGCGAGCACGGCGAGCGGCACCAGCATCACCGACGGGCTCTCGTGGGCGTGCTTGTACGTCTGGATGTCGGCGCGCGTCGGGCCATGGAAGGTCATGAACATCAGCCGCCAGGAGTAGAACGAGGTCATCAGCGCGGCGATGACCAGCGCCCAGAACGCGTAATCGTTGGGCGTGTGCGCCGCGTAGGCTGCCTCGATGATGGTGTCCTTGGAATAGAAGCCCGACAGGCCGGCGATGTGCGGGATGCCGAAGCCGGTCAGCGCCAGGGTGCCGATCAGCATCATCGCCCAGGTGAACTGCAGCTTGGGCCGCAAGCCGCCCATTTTGCGCATGTCCTGCTGGTGATGCATGGCGTGGATCACCGAGCCGGCGCCGAGGAACAGCAGCGCCTTGAAGAAAGCATGCGTGAACAGGTGGAAGATGCCGGCCTGGTAGGCGCCGACGCCGCAGGCGACGAACATGTACCCGAGCTGCGAGCAGGTCGAATAGGCGATGACGCGCTTGATGTCGTTCTGCACCAGGCCCACGGTCGCCGCAAAGAAGGCGGTGACGGCGCCGATGAGAATGACGAACTGCAGCGCGTCGGGGGCGTGCTCGAAGATCGGCGATAGGCGCGCCACCATGAACACGCCGGCCGTCACCATGGTCGCGGCGTGGATCAGCGCCGAGACCGGCGTCGGGCCTTCCATGGCGTCGGGCAGCCAGGTGTGCAGCAGGAACTGCGCCGACTTGCCCATGGCGCCCATGAACAACAGCAGGCTCAACGTGGTCAGGATGTCGACCTGATAGCCGAGGAACTCGAACGACTTGCCCGCCATGCCGGGAGCCGCGTCGAACAGCTGGTCGAGGTTGACGGTGCGGAAGACGGCGAACAGCCCGAAGATGCCGAGGGCAAACCCGAAGTCGCCGACGCGGTTGACGATGAAGGCCTTGATGGCCGCGGCGTTGGCTTCCGGCTTTTTGTACCAGAAGCCGATCAAGAGGTAGGAGAAGAGGCCGACGCCCTCCCAGCCGAAGAACATCTGCACCAGGTTGTCGGACGTCACCAGCATCAGCATGGCGAAGGTGAAGCCCGACAGGTAGGCGAAGAAGCGCTCGCGCGAGTCGTCCTCCTCCATGTAGCCGATGGAGTAGACGTGCACGACCGCCGATACCGTCGTCACCACCACGAACATCACGGCCGTGAGCGTGTCGACCTTGAACGCCCAGCCGACGTCAAGCTCTCCCGACGTGATCCAGCGCTCGATGGCGACGTGCGCCGTCTCGTGCCCGAAGCCGACGCGCCAGAACACGATCCACGACAGCACGCAGGAGACGATCAGCAGGCTGCTGGTGATCACCTCCGACGGGCGCGGGCCGAGCAGGCGCCCGAACAAGCCGGCGATGAGGGCGCCGAGCGCCGGCAGGAAGACGATGGCCGAGTAGATCATGCCCCTCAGCCCTTCATCATGTTGATGTCTTCCACCGCGATCGAGCCGCGGTTGCGGAAGTAGACGACGACGATGGCGAGCCCGATGGCCGCCTCGGCGGCGGCGACCGTCAGGTTGAACAGGGCGAACACCTGCCCCACGAGGTCGCCGAGAAAGTAGGAGAACGCCACGAGGTTGATGTTGACGGCGAGCAGCATGAGCTCGATCGACATCAGGATGACGATGACGTTCTTGCGGTTGAGGAAGATGCCGAGCATGCCGAGCGTGAACAGGCACGCGGCGACTGTCAGGTAATGTCCAAGCCCGATGGTCATTGATCCCCCGCTTGCCGCATCAGCTTCGCGCTCCGGCAGGAGAGCTCTTCGCCGCCGCCGGAATGATCGCGCCGCCGGCGGGCACCTTGACGATCTCGACCCCGGTCGCCGGCGTGCGCGCGACTTGGCTGGCGATCGACTGGCGCCGCACCCCCGCCTTGTGTTGCAGCGTCAGCACGATGGCGCCGACCATGGCGACGAGCAGCACCAGGCCTGCCACTTGGAAGAAGTAGACGTAGCGGGTGTAGAGGACGAGCCCGAGCTGCAGCGTGTTGGAGGCCTCGCGCCCCAACTCGGCCACGGCCGCGCCGGGATGCTGGGCGACGCCCACCCCGAAGCCGCGCCCGAGGAACAACAGGATCAGCTCGGCGAGCACGATGCCGCCGACGAGCAGGCCGACCGGTGCGTTCTTGATGAAGCCGGCGCGCAGCTCCGCGAAATCGACGTCGAGCATCATGACGACGAACAGGAAGAGGACGGCGACGGCGCCGACGTAGACGATGACGAGGATCATCGCCAGGAACTCGGCGCCGAGCAGCACGAACAGGCCGGCGGCGTTGAAGAAGGCGAGGATGAGGAAGAGCACGGCGTGCACGGGGTTCCTGGCCACGATGACCATGACCGCCGCGGCGACCGCCAGCGCTGCAAACAGATAGAAGAAACCCGCCGTCAGAGCCATCGTGCTTCCACAGCCCTCTGCGGCCGCCGCTTAACGTGCGGGCGCTTCAAGCGCCCCGCCCGTCGAGCCAGCGGCACGTTCCACCGCGATAGGGTGAGTACCCCATGCGTCTCCACAATCCAAGCGCCGAGAGCATGCCGTCTCGCCCGGCGCCTTCCCTGCCCGTCCCCGGGCAAATCAGCGATACGGCGCGTCGAGCGCCAGATTGCGAGCGATCTCGCGCTCCCACCGGTCACCGTTATCGAGCAGCTTCTCCTTGTTGTAGTAGAGCTCCTCGCGGGTCTCGGTGGCGAACTCGAAGTTCGGCCCTTCGACGATGGCATCCACCGGGCACGCCTCCTGGCAGAGGCCGCAGTAGATGCACTTGACCATGTCGATGTCGTAGCGGGTGGTGCGGCGCGTGCCGTCGTTGCGCCGCGGCCCCGCCTCGATGGTGATGGCCTGCGCCGGGCAGATGGCCTCGCACAGCTTGCAGGCGATGCAGCGCTCCTCGCCGTTGGGGTAACGGCGTAGCGCGTGCTCGCCGCGGAAGCGCGGCGACAAGGGCCCGCGCTCGAACGGATAATCGAGCGTCTTCTTCTTGGCGAAGAAGTAGCGCGTGGCGAGGCCGAACGCCTGCACGAATTCCCACAGGAACAGCGCCTTGGCCGATTGTGCAACGTTCATTGCCACGTCTCTCAACCCTCCCCGCGCCGCCTCAAGCGATGCGCGTGTACTGCAGAATTGCTGCGACGACGACGACCATCACCAGCGACAGCGGCAGGAACACTTTCCAGCCCAGCCGCATCAGCTGGTCGTAGCGGTAGCGCGGCACGATCGCCTTCGCCATGGCGAACAAGAAGAACACGAAGACGCACTTGGCGAGGAACCACAGGATGCCGGGTATCCAGGTGAACGGGGCGACCGCCACCGGCGGCAGCCAGCCGCCGAGGAACAGGATCGTCGCCAGCGCGCACATGGTCACGATGGCCACGTACTCGCCGAGCATGAACAAGAGATAGGGTGTCGAGGAGTATTCGACCATGAAGCCCGCGACCAGCTCCGATTCTGCCTCGACGAGGTCGAACGGCGGCCGGTTGGTCTCAGCCAGAGCCGAAACGAAGAAGACGACGAACATCGGCAGCAGCGCCAGCCAGTACCAGTCGAGGGCCGAGGCCGGCAGGCCGGCGCGGGTGCCGATGCCGGTCTTCTGCGCATTGACGATGTCGGTAAGGTTGAGCGAGCCGACGCACAGGATGACGGTGATGATGACAAAGCCGATGGAGACCTCGTACGACACCATCTGCGCCGCCGAGCGCAGCGAGCCCATGAACGGGTACTTCGAGTTCGACGCCCAGCCGCCCATGATGATGCCGTAGACGGCGAGCGAGGACAGGGCGAGCAGGTACAGCACGCCGACGTTGAGGTCCGAGATCACCCACTTGCCCCAGCCGTCCTCGTTGACCGGGATCACCGCCCAGGCGGCGAGCGCGAAGGTCGCCGTCGCGATTGGCGCCAAGAGGAACACGCCCTTGTTGGCGCCGGCCGGGATGATCGGCTCCTTGAAGGCGAACTTCAGAAGGTCGGCGAACGACTGCAAGAGCCCGAAGGCGCCGACGACGTTCGGCCCGCGGCGCATCTGCACCGCCGCCCACACCTTGCGGTCCATGAGCAGAAGGAAAGCGATGATGACGAGCAAGACGACGAGCGTCAGCAGGCTCCAACCGAGCATTGCGGCGAACCACAGGCCATAATCCCACCAGAGCTGCCAGGAGCTATCGGTCATGAGGCTGATTGCTCCCTACTCGGCGGCCTTGAGGCGCGGCGAGTCCTGCACCGTCTTCTTCAGCGCGCTCATCTCCGCCATCACGGTGGAGGCGCGGGCAATCGGGTTGGTCAAGTAGAAGTCCTTGATCGGCGAGGCGAAAGCCTCGCTACCCGGCGTGCCCGTCATCTTCGCCAGCGCGCGCACGCCGTCGAGCGGCGCCGGCTGCAGCGTGTTGAGGCGCGCCAGCGCCGGCGTCGCCTTGTACATGGCCGCGCGCAGCGCGGCGAGCGTATCGTAGGGGAGCGTCTTGCCGACCTTGGCCGACAGCGCGCGCAAGATCGCCCAGTCCTCCTTCGCCTCGCCGGGCGGGAACACGCAGCGCTCCGTCATCTGCGCACGCCCCTCCGTGTTGACGTAGGTGGCGCTCTTCTCGGTGTAGGCGGCGCCGGGCAGGATGACGTCGGCACGGTGCGCACCGCGGTCGCCGTGGTGGCCCTGGTAGATGACGAACGATTGACCGGCGGCCGGCAGCTCGATCTCGTCGGCGCCGAGCAGATAGAGGACGTCGAGCTTGCCGGCGCGCGCGGCGGCGAGCTGCGCCGCTGCATCGAGGCCGCCCGGCCCCGGCACGAAGCCGAGATCGAGGCCGGCGACGCGGGAGGCCGCCGTGTGCAGCAGGTTGAACGGGTTCCAACCCGCGTCGTTCTTGCCCTCGATGGCCCCGAGCGCGATGCGTGCCGCCAGCCCGAGGATGGCGGCACCGTCGGCGCGCGCCGCCACACCGGCGCCGACGATGATCATCGGCCGCTGGGCGCCCTTCAGCGCCTCGGCGAACGAATGCTTGCCCTCGGCGAGCTCCTGCAGCGTCTGCGCGCCGGCGCCCATGTACTCGTAGGCATAGGTCAGCGACGCCGGCTCGCCGATGACGCCGACCTTGAGGCCGCCCTGGCGCCAGCGCTTAAGGATGCGGGCATTCAGCACCGCCGCCTCGAGGCGTGGGTTGGTGCCGACCAGCAGGATGACGTCGGCCTGATCGATGCCGGCGATGGATGAATTGAACAGGTAGCCGCTGCGGCCCAGCGCCGGGTCGAGCTTGGCGCCGTCCTGACGGCAATCGAGGTTGCTGACCCCGAGGCGCGTCAACAGATCCTTGAGCGCGAACAACTCCTCGGCACCGGCGAGATCGCCGGCGATGGCGCCGATGCGCTCGGGCGCCGCCGCGGCGAGCTTTTCGGCGGTGAGCGCCAGTGCCTCCTCCCAGCTCGCCGGGCGCAGCTTGCCGCCCTGGCGCACATAAGGATGATCGAGCCGCTGCGTGCGCAAGCCGTCGCAGGCAAAGCGCGTCTTGTCGGAGATCCACTCCTCGTTGACGTCGTCGTTGTTACGCGGCAGCACGCGCAACACCGCGGTTCCGCGCGTGTCGACGCGGACGGCCGAGCCGAGCGCGTCCATGACGTCGAAGGATTGGGTCTTCTCCAGCTCCCAGGGGCGGGCGATGAACGACCACGGCCGATGCGTCAGCGCGCCGACCGGGCACAAGTCGTTCACGTTGGCCGACAGCTCGGAGAGGATGCCGCGATCGAGGTAGGTGGTGATCTCCATGTCCTCGCCGCGTCCGATGGCGCCCAGCTCCTCCACGCCCGCCACCTCGGTCATGAAGCGGACGCAGCGCGTGCAGTGGATGCAGCGGTTCATGAACGTCTTGATCAGCGGGCCGATGTACTTCTCCTCGACGGCGCGCTTGTTCTCTAAGAAGCGCGAGCCGCCGAAGCCGTAGGCCATCGCCTGGTCCTGCAGGTCGCACTCGCCGCCCTGGTCGCAGATCGGGCAGTCGAGCGGGTGGTTGATGAGCAGGAACTCCATCACGCCTTCGCGCGCCGCTTTCACCAGCGGGCTGGCGGTCAAGACCTTGCGCGGGGCGCCGTCCTTGTTGGGCGGCAGGTCGGCGACGCCCATGGCGCACGAGGCGATGGGCTTCGGAATACCCTCCACCTCGACTAGGCACATGCGGCAGTTGCCGGCGATCGACAGGCGCTCGTGGTAGCAGAAGCGCGGGATCTCGGCGCCGGCCATCTCGCACGCCTGCAGGATGGTGGTGCCGGGCTCCACCTCGATCAACTTGCCGTCGATGATGATTGGCTTGTTCATACGTCCTACCCGATCAGCGTCATCGCGTGGCAATGGCGAGCACGGCGAGCCCGCCGATGAACAGGGCGAGCGACACCCAGCCCTTGGCGTACGCCGACATCGGTGAGCCGGCGAAGCGCTGCTCGTACCAGACGCCGGCCGCATACCCCAGCAGCGCGCCGATTGCGGCACCCGGCGAGCCCCACGCCAGATAGCCGACGGCGCCGACCGCCAGCGCCCCTGCGATGGCGGAGAGCGTGAAGGAAGCGATAATCAGCGCCAACAGATCCAAAGCTCGTCCCTTCCCGCGTTCGCATCTATTCGGCGGCTTCTTTGACGGCCGCTCGGTGCGCATCGATACGCTCTTCGATGACGTGGCGGTAGTTGCGCAGCAGCCCCTGCACCGGCCAGGCGGCGGCATCGCCCAACGCGCAGATGGTGTGCCCCTCCACCTGCCTGGTCACGTTGTAGAGCAGATCGATCTCGCGCTTCTCCGCCTCGCCGCGCTGCATGCGCTCGAGCACGCGATACATCCACCCGGTGCCCTCGCGGCAGGGCGTGCACTGCCCGCACGACTCGTGCTTGTAGAAATAGGCGATGCGGGTGATGGCCTTGATGATGTCGGTCGACTTGTCCATGACGATGATGGCGGCCGTGCCGAGCCCCGACTTCAGCTTGACGAGCGCGTCGAAGTCCATGGTCAGGTTATCGCACTGCTCGGCGGGGATCATCGGCATCGACGAGCCGCCCGGAATGACGGCGAGCAGGTTGTCCCAGCCGCCGCGCACCCCGCCGCAGTGCTCGTCGATGAGCTGGCGCAACGGGATGCCCATCTCCTCCTCGACCACGCACGGCCTGTTCACGTGGCCGGAGATCTGGAACAGCTTGGTGCCGGTGTTGTTCGGCAGGCCGAGGGAGGCGAACCACGCCCCGCCGCGGCGTAGGATGTCCGGCACCACGGCGATGCTCTCGACATTGTTGACCGTCGTCGGCGCGCCGTAGAGCCCGACGTTGGCCGGGAACGGCGGCTTCAGGCGCGGCATGCCCTTCTTGCCTTCGATGCTCTCGATGAGCGCCGTCTCCTCGCCGCAGATGTAGGCGCCGGCGCCGTGGTGGACGACGATGTCGAAATCCCAGCCGTTGTCGTTGTCCTTGCCGATCAGCTTGGCGTCGCAGGCTTCATCGATCGCCGCCTGTAGGCGCTCGCGCTCGCGGATGAACTCGCCGCGCACGTAGATGAAGCAGGTGTGCGCCTTCATGGCGAAGGAGGCGAGCAGCGCGCCCTCGATCAGCAGATGCGGATCGTGGCGCATGATCTCGCGATCCTTGCACGAGCCGGGCTCGGACTCGTCTCCGTTGATCACGAGGTAGGACGGCCGCGCGTCGTTCTTGGGCATGAACGACCACTTGAGCCCCGTGGGAAAGCCAGCCCCGCCGCGGCCGCGCAAACCCGAGACCTTCACCTCGTTGACGATCCAGTCCTGGCCCTTGTCGATCAGCGCTCTCGTGCCATCCCAGGCACCGCGCGCGCGCGCGCCGGCGAGCCGCCAGTCATGGAAGCCATAGAGGTTACGGAAGATGCGGTCCTTGTCCTGCAGCAGCATTGCAGTCCTCACACCTTTTCCGTGTCGCGCCGGCCCTCGCCGAGAAGCGTCGTCGGGCCACCGGCTGGGCAGGAGGCGCGCCGCCCGATCTGCGAGCCGGGCTTCACCGCCTTTCCGGTGCGCAAGTCATAGAGCAGCTTGTCGAACAGCTCCGGATCGAGGTCCTCGAAGGTGTCCTTGCCGATCTGCACGACAGGAGCGTTGGCGCAGCAGCCAAGGCACTCGACCTCTTCCCAGGAAAACTGGCCGTCGGGTGACAGCTCGTGGGGATGCTCGGCGATGCGCTCCTTGCAGATTTCGATCAGCGCCTCGGAGCCGCGCAGCATGCACGGGGTGGTGCCGCATACCTGCAGATGGGCTGTCTTGCCGACGGGGGCAAGCTGGAACATCGTGTAAAATGTCGCGATCTCGAGCACGCGGATGTAGGCCATGCCGAGCATATCGGCGACGGCGCGGATAGCGGGCTCGGTGGTCCAGCCCTCCTGCTCCTGCGCCCGCCACAGCAGCGCCAGCACGGCCGAGGCTTCCTTGCCGGGCGGATACTTGCCGATCTCGCGCTTCGCCCAGGCGAGGTTCTCGGGCGTGAACGCAAAGCTCAGCGGCTGCTCGGGATATAGGCGGCGGACGGCCAAGGCTGGCACCTCTCGGGAGCACGGCTCAAGCCCAGCGATGCGGGGCCGCGATCGGTCCTGCTCCGCGGGCAGTTTCGCTGATTTTGACGCAGCGCACAATCACCCGTTCACTACGTCTGAACGCGCCGCAAGGCAAGCATTTGCGGGCATGCTGCGCCATAGTTCCTTTGACGAGTGTCAGCCCGACGTCCCGAGCGGCCAGCTGATCAACAGCGCCAGCACGGCGAGCGGCGCCAGCAATAGCGCCGATTGCGCGCCGACGCGCAAAAAGCCGCTCCAGAATACGGCCAGCGCGACGCCGAAGATCACGATGATGAGGCCACCGTGCAGCGGGCCGCGGGCGACGGCAAAGGCAAGGCCGGCGGCGATCGACACGAGGGCGATGACCAAGATCAGTGCCGGAACCATCGCCTGGGCAGTGCCCAACGGCCAGCCGGCCCTGAGCGCGATGGGGCGGTAGGTGGCGAGTGCCAGCCCCCAGCCGATGGCCCCCACCGCCAACAAAAACAGATGATCGACCATGGCCCAGACCCTGCGCGTGCGCTACTCAACTGCGCAAGTCTGATGGGCGATCAGTCGCTGGTCAACGCGCAGCTGTCACCAAGGACGAACGCGCTCGGCGACCTTGTTCTTGGCGTGGAAGCGGACGATCTCGACGAAGCGCTTGGAGATGGCCGCGAGCGCCATCGCCTTGGAGGACGACTTCTTGCCGCCGCCGTTGTAGCGCTGTGCGATCGAGATGATATCGGCTGCCTTCAGTCGATCATCGGTCTTGATATCTGCCAAGGCAGTCTCGAACGCAGGGCGCTGATCGCCTACCCGAATTAGGCGCGCCACGTAGTCGTCCAGCAGCTTGTCGTCGGCAGCTCGCTGCTTCTTCTGGCCGCGAGAATTGGCCATGTCATCCCGGGAAAAACCGAATATCTCACTTAGGCTCAAGATAGCCATGGCGAGACCTCCTTGCTAGAGCTGCGGCACGCTCTACAGGAGCCCGCTTTGAATGTGGTTAGTCGATACCAGGCGATTCGGGGCGCCCTGGAGGCGACAGCCGCCTATTTTGCTGGGAATATCTTCTGACACATTTCTTCGAATAGCGGGTCAAACCACCTGCGAAGGGGGACACCTTGCCCATCCTTACCGAAATAGGCGACATCGACACCTGACGCGCTTCCGATGTCGACCTTTCGCGGAAGTGTTGCCTTTAGCACAAAGTCCTCGTCCTCCCGCCAGAGGTGGCCGGCCTTACGGCAGAGATCCAAAGCCCTTATCTCGTTTCCAGTGGGCTCCGCCTGTCGCGTCATGCAGCCGATGATGCCTTTGAGGTCGATCTCGAGGTCAAGGTCCAATCCTACCTGCTTCACGCTCGTCAGAAACTGACCAACAGCCTCGGCGGAGAGTGAGTCGAGAATTGTCGGTACAAAAAAGAAGTGACTCGTGACAAGTGCGTTCACAGTACCGAGCGTCATCCTCGGCGGCATATCCAAAACGATGACTTTGTAAGACCGCCTAATTTCGGATCGCAGGAGAACATTGGCGAGGCGGTGGCGAACATCAATTCCGCCATCGGCCTGCAGAAGCCAACTCAGCAGCAGTCTGTTCTCGACCTGCGCGAAGCCATAGTTCGATGGTACGAGCCAGCCGCGTTTGAGCTTCTTTGCGAGATGGACGTTCGCTTCCTCGAGCGTGATCAAGTTCGCGTTGGGGTCAAACAGCTTGTCGACGTTGGACGGCACGTCCTCTCGCTCGATAGCCAGCATTAGCATGTTCGAGAGCGAGCCCTGGAAGTCCAAGTCTATCAGCAGCACGTCTTCTTCGAGGGTCTCGCTGACATATGCCGCGAAATTTGCAGCTAAGGTCGTCTTGCCTACGCCGCCTTTCAGGTTCCCGATAGTTACAATTCTAGCGCCGCTGGGATCCCACAAGCTTGCTCGATGCGTGTTGAACGAAGGAGATGGTCGCAGCGCCCAAAGAGCGTTGGAGCTATCGGTGATCTTGCGAAGATCATCCTCTAGCTCTGCTATTCGATCCCCTCGCGCCGCAAGCTCGTCTTGGGCCGCTTGAAGCTTATCCTGCTCCTCTCGGACAAGTGTATGGGCATGATCGACTTCGATCTCGAGCCGCCCGAGCTCCGTGGACTTGACGATGATTTCCTTCCGATCCTTGCGGTTCCACAGAAACGCAAGAAGCGCCAATATGGGAGAAACGACGTAGGAAACGACCCGTATGACCGGCTCGTGCTCGCCGTAAAATCGAACTATCGCGTCCCAAATCTCGGAAAGTAAGTCGAACTCCACAACACCACCTCAACCGAAAAATCCGGCTGAGAGTGCCACGACCGCAATGCGGCTACTGTTGCGAGAGCGCAACCTTGGCGGGAAATCCTCCTAGCGGTCGATTTCGCCGAACACGATATCGATCGAGCCCAAGATGGCCGAGACGTCGGCCAGCATGTGCTTCTTGGTGAGGAAGTCCATCGCCTGCAGGTGCGGGAAGCCCGGCGCGCGGATCTTGCAGCGGTACGGCTTGTTCGACCCGTCGGCGACGAGATAGACGCCGAACTCGCCCTTCGGCGCCTCCACCGCCGCATACACCTCGCCCTCCGGCACGTGGAACCCTTCCGTGTAGAGCTTGAAGTGGTGGATGAGCGCCTCCATCGAGCGCTTCATGTCGGCGCGCCGCGGCGGCACCACC
This sequence comes from Hyphomicrobium sp., assembly GCF_009026145.1. Taxonomy (GTDB): domain Bacteria; phylum Pseudomonadota; class Alphaproteobacteria; order Rhizobiales; family Hyphomicrobiaceae; genus Hyphomicrobium_A. The sequence goes on along the minus strand of NZ_WBUE01000012.1, from coordinate 51,966 downwards.
TTGCGGTCGGCGGCGACGTACGGCCCCGCCCCCTCGGGCGAGCGCAGCTTGTCGCAGCACTGCTGCATGATCATCACCGACTGGCGCATCTCGGCCATGCGCACCAGATAGCGGTCGTAGCAGTCGCCGTTCTTGCCGACGGGGATGTCGAAGTCGAGCTCGGCGTAGCACTCATAGGGCTGCGCCTTGCGCAAATCCCAGGCGGCGCCCGAGCCGCGCACCATGACGCCGGAGAAACCCCAGTCGAAGCAATCCTTAAGGCTGACGACGCCGATGTCGACGTTGCGCTGCTTGAAGATGCGGTTGTCGGTCAGCAGCGTCTCGATGTCGTCGAGCACCTTGGGATGGGTGGCGCAGAAGTCGGCGATGTCGTCGATGAGCTGCGGCGGCAGGTCCTCGTGCACGCCGCCGACGCGGAAATACTTGGCGTGCATGCGGCTGCCCGAGGCGCGCTCGTAGAACACCATCAGCTTCTCGCGCTCCTCGAACCCCCACAAGGGCGGGGTGAGCGCGCCGACGTCCATCGCCTGAGTCGTCACGTTGAGGAGGTGCGACAGGAGGCGGCCGATCTCCGAATAGAGCACGCGAATGAGCTGGGCGCGCCTCGGCACCTTGAGACCCAAGAGCTTCTCCGCCGCCAAGCAGAAGGCGTGCTCCTGGTTCATCGGCGCCACGTAGTCGAGACGGTCGAAGTAGCCGATGGCCTGCAGGTAGGTCTTGTGCTCGATCAGCTTCTCGGTGCCGCGGTGGAGAAGACCGATGTGCGGATCGACGCGCTCCACCACCTCGCCGTCGAGCTCGAGCACGAGGCGGAGCACGCCGTGCGCGGCGGGGTGCTGCGGGCCGAAGTTGATGTTGAATTGACGGATGTCTGTCTCGGCCATGCCGCTATCTCACTTAGGTTCGTCGCCGGTTCCGGTATAGACCGCCATCGCGTCCGCGCCATAGAGCTTCTGGGTCGGATTGGCGAAATCGTAGAAGGTGGGCTTGTCCTCGATGAAGATTTCCTTGGCAAGGGTGAGCCCGGTTGGAGCATCGAGCGAGCCGGCGGTGAACGTGTAGCGCTCCTCGCCGGCCACCTTCCAGAACAGGATCGATCCGCAGCGCTTGCAGAAGCCGCGCTCGCCAGTGGGAGAGGAGCGGTAGACGCCGATGTCGTCGTGGCCGGTGAAGGTCGGCGCACCCTCAACGTCGATGTACATCAGCGGACCGCCGGTCCAGCGGCGGCACATGCTGCAATGGCAGACGCTCACGTCGTGCGTAGGCGCCTTGGCCTTGTAGGTGATGGCGCCGCAGAGGCAGTGGCCAGAAATGTCGTGCGTCACAATCAGCCTCCGATCCGGTGGCTGATGGCCTCGGCGCGGGCCAGCTTCGCCTTCTCGTTGACGCGCGAGACGAACTTCGTCCACGGAATGATCATGCGCTCGTGACGTCCTTCGCCGATGAGGTCGATGCCGTCGTGCGCCTTCACCTTGAACCAGATGCGCCGGCCGTCGACCTTGGTGCACTCGGCATCGACCGTCACCGTCTGCCCCGGCACGGTGGCGGCGATGTGCGAGACGTCGATGTGGATGCCGAGGCTGCCCTCGCCATCTTCCAGATGCGGCTCGATGACCTTCATGCACGTCCATTCCATGAGACCGACCATGAAGCCGGTGGCGAACACGGTCGGCATCTCCCTGAACTCGGCGGCCTCGGGGTAAAGATGCGGGACGGTCTTATTGGCGGGAACGCGGTAGGAGAACTGCGCCGTGGCGCCGGGCTTCAGCGTGTTCTTCATCGGCTCTTGCCCTCGTTGCTCATGTCGGCACCCTGTCCCCGATCCACTTACCGACATAGGCAGCGCCGATGCAAGGCACCCCCAGCAGCGCGAACATGATGAGCCCAAGAGGAAGCAGGTTCGGCACCCCGTCCGCCGCCAACGCCAGGAACAGCGACCAGGCCGCCTGCGTCGCAACGATGGCGACAGCCCAACGCCACGGGCGCTCGCGAAAGCCCAGCCCGAGCACGAAGGCGGCGATCAACATCAGCGGATAGCCGATCAGCCAGTAGTTGGGATCGTCCCATGCTTCTTGCCTGCCGCCGAGCAGGCGCACGAGGTCCCAGGCGAGCACGCCGGCGACCATCGCGATGGCATAGGGCACGATGGGTGAAGCGGTGCGTGCCATGCCGCTAGCCCTCACCCGCAAGCTCATGCCTTGCCGGCCGGGCCGCTGGCCTTCTCATCCCCCGGCAGCACGTAGCGCGTGCCCTCCCACGGGGACTCGAAGTCGAAGCTGCGGAACTCCTGCGCCAGCTCCACCGGCTCGTAGACGACGCGCTTCTGCTCGTCGTCGTAGCGCACCTCGACGTAGCCGGTGAGCGGGAAATCCTTGCGCAGCGGATAGCCCTGGAAACCGTAGTCGGTGAGAATGCGGCGCAGGTCCGGATGGCCGGAGAACAGGATGCCGTACATGTCGTAAGCTTCGCGCTCGAACCAGTTCGACGCCGAGAACACGCCCACCGTGCTCGGCACCGGTGTCGTCTCATCGGTCTGGAGCTTGACGCGGATGCGCTGGTTGAGGCGCGGCGACAGCAGATGATAGACGACGTCGAAGCGGGCCTCACGCGCCGGCCAATCGACGCCGCAGATGTCGATCAGCACTTCGAACAGGCACCGCGTGTCATCACGCAGGAAAGTCAGCACGTCGACGATTTTTTCGCGCGGAACGTCGAGCGTCAGCTCGCCGTAGACCACGCGCTTGGAGGTGACGGCTGGACCCAACGCCCCCGCAACATGATCACCCAGCTCTTGCAGCGACAGGCCCATGGCATCTCTCAATCAGTCCGTAGACATTGGGCAGTAGGCAGTGAAACAAGTCTGGCCCTTACCGCCGACTGCCCATTGCCCGCTGCCTACCTTTCAATCGTTCCCGTGCGGCGAATCTTGCGCTGCAGGAGCAGCACGCCATAGACCAGGGCTTCGGCCGTCGGCGGGCAGCCCGGCACGTAGATGTCGACCGGCACGATGCGGTCGCAGCCGCGCACCACCGCGTACGAATAGTGGTAGTAGCCGCCGCCGTTGGCGCAGCTGCCCATGGAGATCACGTAGCGCGGCTCCGGCATCTGGTCGTAGACCTTGCGCAGGGCGGGAGCCATCTTGTTGGTCAGCGTGCCGGCGACGATCATCACGTCCGACTGGCGCGGAGAGGCGCGCGGGGCAAAGCCGAAGCGTTCCAGATCGTAGCGCGGCATCGACGCCTGCATCATCTCCACGGCGCAGCACGCGAGCCCGAACGTCATCCACATCAGCGAGCCGGTGCGCGCCCAGTTGATGAGGTCGTCGGTTGTGGTGACGAGAAAGCCCTTGTCGGCAAGCTTGGAGGAGATCTGCGTGAAGCCCTCCTCGCCCGGCTTGACCAGCAGGCCGCCGGAGGCGGGCTCGATACGGGTCCTGCCGGAGGCGGGCTCGAGCCGGGGCGTGATCAATCCCATTCGAGCGCTCCCTTGCGCCATTCGTAGATGAAGCCGACCGTCAAGACGGCGAGAAACACCATCATCGACCAGAACCCGAACAGGCCAATGTCGCCGAAGGCGACCGCCCACGGGAACAGGAAGGCGACCTCCAAATCGAAGATAATGAACAGGATGGCCACCAGGTAGTAGCGCACGTCGAACTTCATGCGCGCGTCGTCGAAGGCGTTGAAGCCGCACTCGTAGGCGGAAACCTTCTCCGGGTCGGGGTTGTTGACGGCGATCACGAACGGCACCGCCATCAGGATGAAGGCGATGGCGAGCGCCACGCCGATGAAAATGGCGATGGGCAGGTAGTCGTAGAACAGCTGGTCCATGGGCGTGCCTTAAAGGGCGTGCTTGGGCGGCTCGTGACGTCGATGCGCGCGAGGGGTCGTGCTGCGTCGCAATATCGTTGCTCTGGTGTTATCGCAGCCGCCGCGCGCACGCAACCGCAAGTGCGCCGCACGGATCCTGGCGAATATCAGGGAGACGACGGCCGGCTGCATTTCAGCATGGGCCCGCGCCGCGGCCCATGCTCCGGCGCGTCACGGCGGAGCCATGCTGCGCATGGACGGCGCCCGGCGCGAGCGCCGGCCATCAAAAAGCACCACGCTCGTCGGGCGATGCTTCTCTCTGCTCGTGTCAGTGGAATAGAACATGGCGCGAGAGACGGGACTTGAACCCGCGGCTCCGGCGTGACAGGCCAGAAAATACTCAATGGATTCAGAGAGCCCTGACACTTTTCGCGCCCGCTAACGGACCCCAAGCGGGCAAAAGTGTCACTGCAAATGCAACATTACGTCACTAAGCGGACGGACGCTGTGGGCGGCCATGTCATCTACGGGCCGAAAGAGACATCCGCCAAGCGCTGGAAAGCAGCCCGTATCGGCCAGGACACGCTCATTCCCGCGCGCTGATGCGGCCCATCAGAGCGCCGCGATACTTGGTCCAGTCCATCAATGCCATGCTTCGTTCTTCCCTTGGTGGCTACTGAGAAACGGCAACTTTCCGCGAGCGCGCCGTGAACTTGGTGTCGTCGGTGTCGACGGAGGTCACATCGAGCGCGTTCTCGGCGGTGTTCGCGTACGTAAACCTGAAATTCGGGTTGGCAGTGATGGAAATTCCGGTCTCCGCGCGGAAGACCAAGTCGTTGCCGCGCATCACGGTGACGTCCTTGATGAAGCGGGCCGGGATGTAGCCGCGCGACATAGGGTCCATCTGCATGCCATTGGTGTTGGGGTGCTTGATCATGATCTGCGCCTCGCGCAGCGGCGTTGCGGGGAGCGCCGGATCGAAGCTCTTGACGATGGTCTTGCCGATGTCCGCCAGATCGCCGTCCGCGTCCTTCGGCGCCGGGGCCGAGCATCCGCCCGAGGCCTTCACGAAGGCCTTCGCCATGTGCAGCGTGCCGTCGGCCGTTTCGACGACGGCGTGGACGTAAGAGTAAGTATCGACACGGACACGCGTCGACATTCTGCGCTCGCCGCCGCCTTCGCCGGCCGCTGGACCGAAGGTGAACGTGGCCGCGACCGGTGCCGGGTTCTTGTCGATGATCAGCACCATCGATTTGAGCTGGCCCTTCGCCGAAGGCGACACACGGACGGTGATCGGGACAATCGCGGCGTCCTCGGCGCGCTCCGGTGCATCGAGCTGCACGATACCGTCGTTCTCGACGATAGGCCGCGATCCGAACACATCGCGCTGCAACGAGGGCCATAGATCGTCGTCGGCGGCCACGCCTCCTGCGCCCAGCGGGAGGAGCGCTGCGACTACGGCGAGGATTAATCCCGAGCGGGCGATTGGTTGCTGAGCGTGCATGCGCGTCTCCATCCCTTTGAGTGCTATTCCCATTCGAGCTCGGCGAAGGCCGCCGTGACGTTGCGGACGTGGTACTGTTCGAACAGCCGCCACTTATCGCGCTCCGACGACCCTGCGGTCTTCGTCGCCTCTGCGAGGCTCTTGCCGTCCTCGATCAGCCGGCGCACGTCGGCGGCGACGACCGACCAGTATTCCTTCTCGGCCGACACGGCCTCTGGCAGGAGCATGGCGTGTGGACCGTGTCCGGGAACAACACGCGCCGCCTTGCGGCCTTCGAGTTGCTCGATGAGTGCGAGCCAGCCGCGCAGCGAGCCATCGAGCGTGGGGATGTGACCAGAAAACAGAAGGTCGCCGAGAAACAGCGTGTCGGTCGCCGTATCAATGATGATCAGATCGTTGTCGGTGTGGGCAACCGTCTGCGCCTCGCACACCAGGGATCGGCCGCCGAGATTGAGCGTGAGCTTGTCGTTGACGCTCACCGTGGGCGGTATGATTTCACTGCCGTCGAAGGCGTCAGCGCCCAGCATGTGCTTGCTGGTGGCGAGATACTGATCGGCGCGCGCGGCGAGGCCGCGCGCGAGCTTGTGATGGCCGACGAACTCGGCGCCATCCTCCTTGAACGCCACGTTGCCGAGTACGTGGTCGGGGTGCATGTGGCTGTTGACCACGTAGCGGATTGGCTTGTCGGTAATCGCCCTGATGGCCGCTCGCATCTCGGCGCCCACCTTAGCGCTACCGAGCGTATCGATGACGGCGACGGCGTCGTTGCCGATCACGAAGCTCGCATTCGCCATATCTCCCCTGTTTTCGGGAGACTGCAGCTCGTAACGCCCTTGGTGAACAAAGACGCCCGGCGCGACTTCGCTGAAGGTCATGCCGTTAGCAGCGAGGGCCGGTAACCTGCCGACGAGTGGGGCGACAGAGAACGCCAGCGCCGAACGCAGAAAAGTGCGTCGGCAAGCACACTGCCGTAGGACACCTGCGATCGCATTTGTCTCCCTTTCGGTTGCTTTGCCGATCGCTTGCAGCTGTCCGGGCGTACACACGGGACCCTTCCTTCTAGTTGGTAGGGACACAAGGCAAATGAACTACTCGACAAGGCCGTCGACGACCTGCCTGAAGACGGGCTTTATGACCGTTGGATCTTTCGATGCCCACGCCACCACACTCGCGCCCTGCAACGTGCTCAACAAAAGCAAAGCCAGCCGCTGCGGCGGAGTAGCGGTCTTGATCTCACGCTTGGCGATGCCCTGACGAACGATCTTGTCGAGCCAGGCGAGATGAATCTCGAAGAATTTCTTCACGCGCCATTGCATGGAGACGGGGAGATAAGCCGCATCCGCCGCAAGCGCCCCACAGAGCGGCATTTGTCCGTCGCGCAGACTGTCAGCGAAGAGGTCACCATAGGCGAGGAGCTTGCTCTTGGTGTCGGTCGGCTGCGCGGCCAGCTCGTCGAGTTCAGCGACAAAGCGCTTCAGATAAGAGTCGATGAGCGCCGTTCCCAACGCTTCCTTGGTAGGAAAGTGGTGGTGGATGCTCGCCTTGCGTATCCCAACGCGCTCAGAGAGATCGGCGTAGCTAAAGGCGGCGTAGCCCATCGTTCGGATGAGGGCTTCAGCCTCGGAAAGCAGCGCAGACTTAGTATCGATATTGGGCATGACCCTGTCTACCTACTACAAGGTAGGCTGTCAAGAGATCCGTAACGAGGCGGCACGAGACGCCTGGAATTCGGAACTTGGAAGCCAAGCCTTGACCTCCTTTCGATCCCCACGCCGGATAACAGACCGCCTAAGCGCCGCCCTGCACAGCGGAAGTCGCCAACAGCAGTTCGCCAAAGCCGCTTTGGGCTGCTTGGGTCAGAAGCGGAGCTCGCTCGGTATCAGTCAGGCGTCAGCTTTTCCATCGGGAGCAGTCGAACTCCAGCCGCCGTTGCGGCGGTCCGATCCCCTCGCGGGTTGGGGGTAGTCCTGAGCTTTGAGATCGGCTCGGGCGAAATCTGCGCGAGCCAACAAGCCCAACGCTAGCGACGGCGCCGGACCAGAGGTGTCACTGTCAGACGACCGATGAGCTAAGTCACTGAAAAGGGGTGGCGCGAGAGACGGGAGCTGAACCCGCGGCATCCGGCGTGACAGGCCAGAAATCATATAGGCTAAAAATGCGTCGGCCGCGATTGTTAGCAGCAACCACGGCCGGCGGCTTGTCCAACCCCGAAGCTAACTCGGAGTTGAACGTTGGCTTACTTGTCGCACATCGGCGGCGCCAGCGCAAGCCCAGCGCTTCAGCGAGGCGTCGGCTTTTCCATCGGAAGCAGTCCTCGAACTCGAGCCGCCGTTGCCGCCGTCCGATGCTCGCGGGTTGATGGTAGGCCTCAGCTTTGAGATCGGCACGAGCCAGCGAGCCGACGCTAGGCACAGCGCCGGCCGGGAAAGTGGACGACTAACGAGCTAAACCATTGAAAGGGTGGCGCGAGAGACGGGACTTGAACCCGCGGCCTCCGGCGTGACAGGCCGGCGCTCTAACCAGCTGAGCTACTCCCGCAGTCAAAAACGCGCGCCCCGAGGGACGCGCTGGCCACGAAGCGATGACTTACGTGGCTCCCTCGGCGAAGTCAAGGAGACCGGGGCCGAGGGCCGCCAAAAGGGGCTAAACGCCGCCCAGGAAATCGAGCTTGCCGACCGGCACGCCATTGTGGCGCAGGATGTCGTAGGCGGTGGCGGCATGGAAATAGAAGTTCGGCAGGGCGAAGAACACCAGATAGTCCTGCCCCTTGAAGGTGAGATCGCGCGGGCCCGCCTTGAGGGAGATGTCGCGCCCCTCCGAGCCGTCGATCGCGTCCGGCTCGAGAGCGCCGATGAAGTCGAGCGTTTTGCCGATGCGGGCCTTGAGCTCGGGAAAGGTCTTCTCGGTGTCCTCGTAGCTTGGCACTGCGACGCCGGCGAGACGCGCCGCACAGCCCTTGGCGTGGTCGGAAGCTATTTGCACCTGCCGCGCGAAGGGGAACATGTCTGGTGCGAGGCGTGCGCCGATGAACACCGCCGGATCGATCTTGCGCTCGGCGGACCAGGCCGCCGCCTTATCGAGGATGGCGTCGAGCGCCTTCAGCGTGCGTTGAAACGCCGGCACCGACGCCTGGTACATGGACAGAGCCATCGTCCCCTCCCTTTGATTGTTTTGGACTTTACCGGGCGCAAGGCGCCCGTCATGGCAAAGCCATGCTCCGCATGGACGCAAGCGCCGGCCCTCAATAGAGCACCACGCCTATTGCGCGAAGTTTCTTGCAGCTTGTGCCGGTAAAAGATGGTGGGCGGTGAGAGGGTCGAACTCCCGACATCTTCGGTGTAAACGAAGCGCTCTACCACTGAGCTAACCGCCCGCTTCTCGATGGGCCCGCATGTAGCCCAGGTGCGCCGGCGAGCGCAATGCAGCCGCGCGCCGCCCCGCTCGCCTGAGCGCCCAAAAAGTACAGAGGCGCGCCGCGAGTTTCGCGACGCGCCGAACCCTTACCCGAAGGCGTACAAAGGCCGGTTAGTTCAGAATGTCCTTCAGGCCCTTGGAGGGGCTGAACTTCGGCACCCGCGAGGCGGGGATGTTGATCGTCGCACCGGTCGCCGGGTTGCGGCCTTCGCGTGCCTTGCGCTTGGCTACCTTGAAGGTGCCGAAATCCGGGATGCGAACCTCGTGGCCCTCGCGCAAGGCGCTGCGGATGTGCTCGAGCACGGCGTCGACCACCACAGTGGCTTTGTCCTTCGTGAGCTCGGCTTCCTTGGCGACGGCGTCGATCAAATCTTTCTTGCTCATCTCGTGTCCGTCCTTTGCGTTCGGAATTTGCGACTTGGGGGAGTGGGGCGGAAAGTCAGGGGGTCCCGCGCGTGTTGCTAAAGCCGCAACAGTGCGTGAGAGAAGCGCCCAATACGCGGCCCCGTCAAGGGGGAAATGGCGCGAATTTGCCCGAAAAACCTGGGGAAATGGAGCCTCACACGCGCACGTAGCAAGAACAAAAAACCCCGCGGCCGAGGGCCGCGAGGTTACCGTAGTTGCATGCCAAACTGCGCGGCGCTCTCAGCGAGCGCTGCGCAGCTGTTCAGTGCGCCGTCACCCGCGAGCCGGCCGCGCCGTCCTCGCTCTGGACGGCGGCGGCTTCCGCCGCCTCGTCCCAGACGATGCGCTCGGGCGTCCGCACCAGAGCGCTCTTGAGAACGTCATCGACCCGCGCCACCGGAACGATGTCGATCTTGTTCTTGATCTCCGCCGGGATCTCGGTGAGGTCCTTAACGTTCTCTTCAGGGATAATGACGGTTTTGATGCCGCCGCGCAGGGCCGCGAGCAGCTTTTCCTTGAGGCCGCCGATCGGCAGCACGCGCCCGCGCAGGGTGATCTCGCCAGTCATGGCGACGTCCTTGCGCACCGGAATGCCGGTCAGCACCGAGATGATGGCCGTCGCCATGGCGACGCCGGCGGAGGGGCCGTCCTTCGGGGTGGCGCCCTCCGGAACGTGCACGTGGATGTCCTTCCTCTCGAACAGCGAAGGATGGATGCCGAAATCGATCGAGCGCGAGCGCACGTAGGCGTTCGCAGCCTGGATCGACTCCTTCATCACGTCGCGCAGGTTGCCGGTGACGGTCATCTTGCCCTTGCCGGGCATCATGACGCCTTCGATCGTCAGCAGCTCGCCGCCGACCTCGGTCCAGGCAAGGCCGGTGACGATGCCCACCTGATCCTCGAGCTCGGCCTCGCCGTAGCGGTACTTCGGCACGCCGAGATAGGATTCGAGGTTCTCGGCCGTGACGACGACGATCTTCTTCGCCTCCGTCAGGATCTCCTTCACCGCCTTGCGGGCGAGCTTGGCGATCTCACGTTCGAGGGAGCGCACGCCGGCTTCGCGCGTATAGCGCCGCACCAGCTCCAGCAGCGCCGTGTCGTCGACCGTCCACTCTTCCGGCTCGAGGCCGTGCGCCTGACGCTGACCGGGGACCAAGTGCCGCTTGGCGATCTCGAGCTTCTCGTCCTCGGTGTAGCCGGCGAGGCGGATGATCTCCATGCGGTCCATGAGCGCCGGCGGGATGTTCATCGTGTTGGCCGTGGTGACGAACATCACGTTCGACAGGTCGTAGTCGACCTCGAGGTAGTGGTCGTTGAAGGTCGCGTTCTGCTCGGGGTCCAACACCTCGAGCAACGCCGCCGCCGGATCGCCGCGGAAGTCGGAGCCCATCTTGTCGATCTCGTCGAGCAGGAACAGCGGATTGGTCCGCTTCGCCTTGCGCATCGACTGGATCACCTTGCCGGGCATCGATCCGATGTAGGTGCGCCGGTGGCCGCGGATCTCCGCTTCATCGCGCACGCCGCCGAGGCTCATGCGCACGAACTCGCGCCCCGTGGCATTCGCCATCGACTTGCCGAGCGACGTCTTGCCGACGCCGGGAGGCCCGACGAGGCAGAGGATCGGCCCCTTGAGCTTGTTGGTGCGCGCCTGCACGGCGAGGTACTCGACGATGCGCTCCTTGACCTTATCGAGGCCGTAGTGCTCGGCATCGAGGATCTGCTGCGCCTCGTCGAGGTCCTTCTTGACCTTGCCCTTGATCCCCCACGGGATCGACAGCAGCCAGTCGAGGTAGTTGCGCACGACGGTGGCTTCCGCCGACATGGGGCTCATCTGCTTGAGCTTCTTCAGCTCGGCGAGCGCCTTGTCGCGGGCCTCCTTCGACAGCTTGGTGTTCTCGATCTTCTCCTCGAACTCGGCGATGTCGTCGCGCTCGTCAGAATCGCCGAGCTCCTTCTGGATCGCCTTCATCTGCTCGTTGAGATAGTACTCGCGCTGCGTCTTCTCCATCTGGCGCTTGACGCGCGAGCGGATCTTGCGCTCGACCTGCAGCACCGAGATCTCGCTCTCCATGAGCGTGTAGACGCGCTCCAGGCGCTCGGAGATCGTCGAGGTCTCGAGGATCTCCTGCTTGTCGGCGATCTTGATGGCGAGGTGCGAGGCGATGGTGTCGGCCAGCTTCGAGTAGTCCTCGATCTGCGCGACGTTGCCCAGGACCTCGGGCGAGATCTTCTTGTTGAGCTTCACGTAGCTCTCGAACTGCGTCACCGCGGAACGCGCGAGCGCCTCGATCTCCTCCTTGGCGCCGACGCTCTCCGGCACCTGCTCCACCTCGGCTTCGAAGTAGTTGGGGTTGTCGGTGTAGCGCTGGATGCGCGCGCGCGAGGTACCCTCGACGAGCACCTTCACGGTGCCGTCGGGCAGCTTCAGCAGCTGCAGCACGGAAGCGAGCGTGCCGACCGGATAGATGGCGTCGGTGGCCGGATCGTCGTCGCCGGCGTTCTTCTGCGCCGCGAGCAGGATGTGCTTGTCGGAGCGCATCACCTCCTCGAGCGCGTTGATCGACTTGTCGCGCCCGACGAACAGCGGGACGATCATGTACGGGAACACCACGATGTCGCGCAGCGGAAGCACCGGGTAGAGACCCTTGCCCGCCGTTTTGTCTTTTGTCTTCGTGTCGTCGCCCATTTCGCTACCTATCGTGGTCGCCTGCCGTTAACGTCCGGAGCGTCTGCCAAGCATAACTCCGAGCGCGCAATCAGGACATCAGAGAAGTATGCCCTGGCACTTTTGAGGCGGACGCCGCGCAGGTCAAATCAACCCGCCGCCTCAACCGACATTTCGCACAGCATCGCAGAAGCAGCGCCCCATGTGAAATGGGGCCGACTGCCGCTGGATCAAGAGCCGCCCATGCAACGTCGGCTTGCAGTCTGGAATGAGCCGCCTTCCCTCGGGCGGCTCGTCTGGTCAAGAGGCGCTCGAGCCCTTTTCATCGGCCCGATCGGAGTAGATGCGCAACGGACGCGCGCTACCTTCCACGACTTCCGGCCCGATGACGACCTCCTCCACACCTTTCAGGGCGGGAAGATCGAACATGGTGTCGAGCAGATTACCTTCCATGATGGAGCGCAGGCCGCGGGCACCCGTCTTGCGCTCGATCGCCTTGCGGGCGATGGCCTTCAGCGCATCGTTGGTGATCGTCAGCTTGACGTCCTCCATCTCGAACAGGCGCTGATACTGCTTGACCAGCGCGTTCTTCGGCTCGGTCAGGATCTGCACCAGCGCGTCCTCGTCGAGATCCTCCAACGTGGCGATGACCGGCAGGCGACCGATGAACTCGGGGATGAGTCCGAATTTCAACAGGTCCTCCGGCTCGACGCCGCGCAGCACCTCGCCGGTGCGGCGCTCATCGGCGCCGACAACCTTGGCGGCAAAGCCGATCGAGGTGCCCTTGCCGCGCCGCGAGATGATCTTCTCGAGGCCGGCGAAGGCGCCGCCGCAGATGAACAGGATGTTGGTCGTGTCGACCTGCAGGAACTCCTGCTGCGGATGCTTGCGACCGCCCTGCGGAGGCACCGAGGCGACGGTGCCCTCCATGATCTTCAACAGCGCCTGCTGCACGCCCTCGCCCGACACGTCGCGCGTGATCGACGGGTTGTCGGACTTGCGCGAGATCTTGTCGACCTCGTCGATGTAGACGATACCGCGCTGCGCCCGCTCGACGTTGTAGTCGGCGTTCTGCAACAGCTTGAGGATGATGTTCTCGACGTCCTCGCCGACGTAGCCGGCTTCGGTGAGCGTCGTCGCATCGGCCATGGTGAACGGCACGTCGAGCATGCGCGCCAGCGTCTGGGCCAGCAGCGTCTTGCCGCAGCCCGTGGGCCCGACGAGCAGGATGTTCGACTTGGCGAGCTCCACGTCGTTGTTCTTCGACGCGTGGTTGAGCCGCTTGTAATGGTTATGGACGGCGACCGAGAGCACGCGCTTGGCGTGGTCCTGGCCGATGACGTAGGAATCGAGGACCGCGCAGATCTCCTGCGGGGTGGGTACGCCGTCGCGCGACTTCACCAGGGTGTTCTTGTTCTCTTCCCGGATGATGTCCATGCACAGCTCGACGCATTCATCGCAGATGAATACCGTCGGGCCGGCAATCAGCTTACGCACCTCATGCTGGCTCTTGCCGCAAAACGAGCAATAGAGAGTGTTTTTCTCTTGAGCCATTTCGGATGTCTTACCCCTCCTCGGGCTGCTGTGCGTCGGATCAGCCGACGCTCGCCTTGGAAGATTCCTGTCTCGTTCCGCCTCCGCGGAGCGCGCTCCGAGTCCATTACAGTGATCTGAGCACGCTAGCGTTCTCTAGATCAAGATTGGATTAACGGACATCGGCCCGCGCTATACCGAAGCGGCTCGATTACCACAGTTTTGTGGCGACCTCGCGGTTGGCCGCAAAAACGGCCTCGGTCGGCGCCAGCATGGCCGTGGCAAGAGAGCATGAGCCCACCCGAGCGGGGAGGCAAGCGCTGCGCTTACCCTGCGGCCTTTCGGCTTGATTGACGGCCGTCTCAGGATGCGGCTTTGGCGTCCACCGGACCAAAGTCCACTTCCTCGCGGCTCGACAGAACCTTGTCGATAATGCCGAAGTCCTTCGCCTGATCTGCCGTCATGAAATAATCACGGTCTAGCGTGCGTTCAATAACGTCATAGCTCTGGCTGGTATGCTTGACGTAGACCTCGTTGAGGCGCCGCTTCATCTTGATGATGTCCTCGGCGTGGCGCTCGATGTCGGAGGCCTGACCGGAGAAGCCGCCCGAGGGCTGGTGCACCATGATCCTGGCGTTGGGCAGAGCATAACGCAGGCCCTTGCTGCCCGCGCACAGGAGCAGCGAGCCCATCGACGCCGCCTGTCCGATGCACAGCGTGGCGATCTGCGGGCGGATGAACTGCATGGTGTCGTAGATCGCCATGCCGGCCGTGACGACGCCGCCTGGCGAGTTGATATACATGGAGATTTCCTTTTTGGGATTCTCCGCTTCGAGGAACAGGAGCTGCATGCAGATCGAGGCCGCCATGTGGTCCTCGATCGGCCCCGTCACGAAGATGATGCGCTCCTTCAAGAGGCGCGAGGGCAGGTCGTAGCCGCGCTCGCCGCGGTTCGTCTGCTCGACCACCATCGGCCAGAAGGTGTTCGTTACTGTGCTGACCGGGTCGCGCATGGCCTTATCCTCTGCTTCGTTCGGGTCGGCAGCGCTCGAATCGCGCCGCGTTCCATCGTCCTTCTTGGGCAGTGCTGCCCCTGGGTGCAAGCCCCCCGGATGGCCGGGAGGCAGCTCGGCTATATAGGGTGGCCGAGCCGGAATTACGCCTCCGTAGCGTCTTCCACCTTCTGGAACAGCTCGTCCCGGGATACCTTCTTTTCCGCCGGCTTGGCCTTTTCGAGGACGAAATCGACGACCTTGTCCTCGAAGATCGGCGCCCGCAGCTCGGCCAGCGCGCCCGGCGTCTTCTCGTAGTATTCGTAGACCGTCTTCTCCTGGCCGGGGAAGCGTCGCGCCTGCTCGATCAGCGCCTTGCGCATCTCGTCCTGGGTGATCTTCAGGTCGTTCTTCTCGGCGATCTCGCCGATGACCAGGCCCAAGCGCACCCTCCGCTCGGCGATGCGCCGATACTCCTCGCGCGTCTCCTCCTCGCTCTTGCCCTCGTCGGCGAAGGTCTTGCCGGCGCGCTTCAGGTTGCCCTCGAGCTGCTGCCAGATGGCGGCGAACTCGTTGTCGACGAGCGAGGGCGGCAGCTCGAACGCGTGCGACTTCTCGAGCTGGTCGAGCAGCTCCCGCTTCAGCTTCTGGCGCGCGGCGCCGGCGTACTCGCGGGCGATCTGCGCCTTAACGAACTCCTTGAGCTGGGCCACGCTTTCGGCGCCGAGCGTCTTCGCGAAATCGTCGTTCACCTCCGGCCGGAGCGGCGCGGCGACCTCCTTCACCTTGACGGCGAAGGTGGCGGCTTTGCCGGCCAGCGTGGCGACCGGGTAATCCTCCGGGAAGGTGGCGGCAACGTCGCGCTCCTCACCCGCCTTGGCCCCGGCAATGCCTTCCTCGAAGCCGGGGATGAAGTTGCCCTGGCCGAGCACAATCGGCGCGCCCTCGGCGCTGCCGCCCTCGAACGCCTCGCCGTCGATCTTGCCGACGAAGTCGACCGTCACGCGGTCGCCGGTCTGTGCCGCGCGGCCTTCTTCCGGAGTGAAGGTGACGCTGCGCTCGACCAGCTCGCCAATGGCCTTGTCGACGGCCTCCTCGTCCACCTCGGCGACGAGCCGCTCGAGCTTCAGGCTCTTGAAGTCGGCGAGCTCGATGGCGGGCAGCACCTCGAAGGTCATCGAGTACGACAGGTCGGCCTGGCCGGAGAGCACACGCTCGATCTCCGCCTGGTCCTCGGGCAGGCTGACGCTCGGCTGCATCGCCGGACGCAGCTTGCGGTCGGCGAGCGCCTGGTTGCTCGTCTCGCGCACAGTGTCCTGCAGCACCTCGACCATCAGCGAGCGGCCGTACATCTTCTTTAGGTGCGGAACCGGCACCTTGCCCTTGCGGAAGCCCTTCAGCTGCACGCGGCCCTTGATCTCATCGAGCCGATCGGTGAAGCGCTTGCCGAGCTCTCCGGCGGGGACGACGACTTGCAGCGTCCGCTTCAGACCCTCGTTGCTCGTTTCGGTAATCTGCATCTCTCTCCAACCTGCTCGTAAAGCCGACGGGGCTCCGTTCCTGGCGCGCGTTGCGTGGTGCGGGCGGAGGGACTCGAACCCCCACGACTTGCGCCACTGGAACCTAAATCCAGCGCGTCTACCAATTCCGCCACGCCCGCGCGTCGCCCCCGTCGTCCGGCCGGCTTAACGCCAGTCCAATCTCGCCTTTCCGGCAAGTCGCTGCGGCTGTCGGGAACGATCGGGCGAAGATATATCTGGCGGCGCAAGTAAAAAGCAACGCCCTTCGCCGACGCCAAACGAACCAGACTCGGCTCGCCGCGGCGAACAAGCCTCCAAAGGTGCGAAAATTGCGCCCCCGCCGGCAGTTGCGAGCGGCAATATGCGCCGCTAGGGTCCCGCTTTCCTTCGTGGAGTTGCCCCCTTGACCCCCCGCTCGAGCGTCGCCGCCGCCGTCGGCCGCACGCCCCTTATCTACCTCCGCCGCGCCTCCGAGGAAACGGGCTGCACCATTCTCGGCAAGGCCGAGTTCATGAACCCCGGCGCCTCCGTCAAGGACCGCGCCGCCCTCGGCATCATCACCGATGCCATGCGCAGCGGGCGGCTGAAGCCGGGCGGCACCGTCGTCGAAGGCACCGCCGGCAACACCGGCATCGGCCTCACCGTGCTCGGCAATGCCCTTGGCCTGCGCACCGTGATCGTCATCCCCAACACGCAGTCGCAGGAGAAGAAGGACACGCTGCGCGTGCTCGGCGCCGAGGTGGTCGAGGTGCCGGCCGTCCCCTATCGCGATCCCAACAACTACGTGAAGTATTCCGCCCGCCTCGCCGAAGCCCTCGCCGCCAGCGAGCCCAATGGCGCCGTGTGGGCCAACCAGTTCGACAACCTCGCCAACCGCAACATCCACCTGGTGACGACGGCCGAGGAGATCTGGTCCGGCACCGAAGGCATGATCGACGGCTTCGTCGCCTCGGTGGGATCGGGCGGCACGCTCGGCGGCGTCTCGCGCGGGCTGAAGGCCAAGCGGGAGGGCATCCAGATCGCGCTCGCCGACCCGCCGGGCTCGGCGCTCTACTCCTACTACACCAGCGGCGAGTTGAAGGCCGAGGGCTCCTCCATCACCGAGGGCATCGGCCAGGGGCGCATCACCAGGAACCTCGAGGGCGCCCCCATCGACGTCGCCTTCCGCATTCCCGATGAGGAGTCGCTCGACATCGTCTTCCGCCTCACCAGCGAAGAGGGTCTTTGCTGCGGCGCATCGACGGGCGTCAACGTCGCGGGCGCCATGCGCCTCGCGCGCCAGCTGGGCCCCGGTCACACGATCGTGACGATCCTGTGCGACAGCGGTACGCGCTATCAGTCGCGGCTCTTCAACCCCGCGTTCCTGGAAAGCAAGTCGTTGCCCGTCCCCGCTTGGTTGCAGCGCGAAACATCGCAGCTACCCTCGGTTTTCACCACAGCATGAGGCGGTTTGGCCCGGCACAACCTTCGCCGTCCTTGCGGCCCTCGCCGCTTTTGCCTATGTCGGCTAGTGTCCCGCTTCCGAAGCTTGCCAGAGCCAGCGGCCAGGGCCGAGAGCTTCGGAAGCGGGACACTAGAATCATAAACTCGCTAGTGTGATTCAAATCGAGAAATTCGCTCACTACCTAGCTGCTTTAGGATGGCGAATTTCTCGATCATCACACTAGCCAGCGCGGCCGGACGAGCTGCGGGATAGAGTTCACGAGCCTGTAAGAGAGGGAAACGTGCTGGAAAGCGCCAAGAAGTGGATCGTCGAAACCGATTGGCTCGCCTCGCATCTCGACGCTCCCGATCTGCTCGTCTTCGACGCCAGCTGGCACCTGCCGACGGCGGGGCGCGATGCCAAGGCCGAATACCTGCAAGAGCACATTCCCGGCGCGCTGTTCTTCGACATCGACGACCTCACCGACGAGAAATCGTCGCTGCCGCACATGCTGCCCTCCACCGTGAAGTTCGCCTCGCGCATGAAGAAGATGGGCATCGGCGACGGCATGCGCATCGTCGTCTACGACACTCTTGGGCTGTTCTCCGCCGCCCGCGCGTGGTGGACCTTCCGCGCCATGGGGCACGAGGACGTCGCGGTGCTCAACGGCGGCCTGAAGAAGTGGAAGGCGGAAGGGCGCCCGCTGGAGGACGGCCCGCCGCGCAAGCGCACCGAGCGCCACTTCACGCCGCTGCTCAACGCCTCGCTCATCCGCGACATGGACGACATGAAGAAGGCGCTCGCCAAGCGCACGCAGATCGTCGATGCGCGCCCGGCCGGCCGCTTCGAGGGCAAGGAGCCGGAGCCGCGCCCCGGCTTGCGCAGCGGGCATCTGCCCGGCAGCCGCAACGTGCCCTCGCAGACGCTGATCAACGCCGACGGCACGCTGAAGAGCGAGTCGGCGCTGGCCAATATCTTTTCCGAGGCCGGCATCGATCCCAAGCTGCCCGTCATCACCACCTGCGGCTCGGGGGTGACGGCGTCGATCCTCGCCCTGGCGCTCGCCGTGCTGGGGCAGACCAACGCCGCCGTCTACGACGGCAGCTGGGCGGAGTGGGGCGCCGACAACGGGCTGCCCATCGAGACCGGCCCGGCCCGCGAGCTGACGTCGTAAGGCGCAGGTGGCACCCGCGCCCTACGCTATGCTCGGCACACGACCGCTCAGGCGCGGCGCGGACTTACTTACGTCATGGCCGGCGCGCGAGCTGACGTCGTAAGCTCACTTCGCCTTTGTGGCCGCTCTCTCCGTAGCGCACGCGGTGACTGGCGTAGATCCCGGCCGCCGCCGGGATGACGTCGTGAGAGGGAAGCCGATCGCAATCTCTCACGTCACCCCCAACGAAGGTCGGGTCCACGCCAGCTTCAGAGACGCTTTTCTGGCGAAACGCCCACGAACTGCTCGCCACTTGTGTGGAGCATCAGCTCACCAGGCAAAATTGGCTCTGGATCTAGATGCGACCGGCCCCGACGGCCGCCGGCCTTAATGGCACGTTTCAGTGCTAGCCCCGCGATGCGAGGTCCTTGATAGCGCGCACAGTGGCCGGCCCGAAAATTCCATCAATGGGACCGTCAAAGACCCGCTCTTGTTTGAGACGCCGCTGCAGCGCGCGCCCAAACGCCACCGACCAGTCACTCTCGGCTGTCACCCATTCAGCCGTGCGCGCATCGCCTGTCTGCAAAGCCTGAAGGACAAATTCGGCCGCTTGCTCGGGATCTTGCTCCACGCCCCAGCCGTTATGGTAGTGCACACCCAGGTTCGTCATCGAGGAGGGATCGCCAGCGTTTGCTCCCATGCGGAACCAGCGGACCGCCTCTGTATAGTCCTTAGGTACCCCCGAGCCATCCCTATAGAGGGCTCCCAGGGCGGTCATCGCGCTGGCCTCGCCCAACTCCGCCGCTTTGCGGAACCAGCGCGCCGCTTCGGCCTCGTCCTTGGCGACACCCCGCCCATCTCGGTAGGAAACGCCGAGATTGTGCATCGCGAAGGGCAAACCCATGTCCGCCGCCTTGCGGAACCAGCGCACGGCCTCGGCTTCATCCTTGGCGACGCCCTGCCCATCTCCGTAGGCAACGCCGAGAAGCGCCATTGCCCTGGGTTGTCCCAGCTCTGCGGCTTTGCGGTACCAGCGCACGGCCTCGGTTTCATCCTTGGCAACACCACGTCCACTTCCGTAGAGGTCGCCAAGACTGAGCATCGCCCCTGGATCACCCACGTCGGCCGCCTTGCGATACCAGCGCGCCGCCTCGGCCTCGTCTTTGGAGACACCACGCCCGCCTTCGTAGATAACGCCAAGATTGAACATCGCCTCGGCATTGCCGAGGTCAGCCGCCTTGCGATACCAGCGCGCCGCCTCGGCCTCGTCCTTGACGCCGCCGACCTCAGTTTGCAGCAGCGCTCCGAGCGCCATCATGGCGTCGGACGAGCCCGCGTCAGCGCGCTCGCGCAGGGCACGCATCAAATCGGCGCTTCCTTGGCCAAAGCGCGCGATCTCAAGCGTGACTTCGCTGCCGGGAGCCCAGCTCGCGACGATCTGAGCTAAGTCGCGGCTGGTTGCGGGTTTCCGTCCGTCGATCGTCAGAAGGACGTCGCCGGACCGAACCCCTGCGCGCTCGGCCGGGCTGTCTGCCGCCATGCGATCTATAAGCACTCCTTGCGGGGCCGCCATGTCCTTGGCGAGGGGCGGCGGCAGATTCGAGATCACCACGCCGAGCCAGCCGCGCGGCGCCAGACCGTCGCCAGGAAATCGGCCCAGCGTGGCGCGCAGGCTGTAACGTTCCCATTGGCGCTTGGCTGCGACGTCGCCACTCTTACTAACTTCCTGAGTGCCCTCGCAGGGCACTTCCACCGTCCTGCCGATGCTCGGCAAGTACTTGCGACACTCGTTATCGGCTTTCTCCCTCGGTTCGGGTGCGGCTGGTGGGCTCGGCGCAACGGCCGACGGTGTGGCGGGAGCGCCCGCAATCCGACTTGCATCCCGAAGCGCCACTTTCAAAGTGTCGCCGAACTCACCGTCGATCGGCGCGCTGTAAACCCCCAGCTCTCGAAGCTGAGTCTGCAGCCATTTCCTGTCATCAACGGTCATACGCTCTGCGTTGGTCATGACATACTCGGCCAGAGCTGGGTCGCCGCTTCGCAACGCCATCCGAACAAGGCGAGCGGCTTGGTCTTCATCCTTCTCCACGCCCTGTCCGCGGTGAAGCATCAGACCAAAATTGAGCATTCCTCTAGCGTCGTTGTCTTCTGCCGCGCTACGGAACCATCGCGCCGCGGCATCGTCGTTCGCCGTGACGCCTTGGCCCAGTTGGTAAGCGAGACCCAAGGCCACCATCCCTGCGGGATCACCGCCTTCCGCGCTTTTCCTGAACCAGCTCACGGCCTCCTGATCGTCTCTTGGCACGCCAGCGCCATTTGCGTAGCACGAGCCCAGAAAGGTCATTGCCGCCGTGCTGCCCAGCTCGGCGGCCCTGCGATACCACCGTATCGCCTCGGCTTGGTCTTTCGCGACACCAACGCCCTCCCAGTAGCGAAAACCGAGAGCGTTGATCATATCGATGTCATCGGCCTCCGCCGCCGCCCGAATCCAGCTCATCCCTTCTGCGCCTGCGGCGCGATCCTTGTGATAGAGATAGGCGAGGTAGATCTTCGCATCTTCGCTCCCCAAAGCCGCGCCGCGCTCGTAGAGGCGTTTCGCCTCGCTTTCACTCTTGGAACCGCCGACACCGAACTCGCGTAGGCGCCCGAGTGCGGTTACGGCTTGCGCGTCGTCGGCCTGCGCGCGATCGCTGACCCGCCGCAGGAGATCCGCGGCGCCGTCACCGGAGCGTGCGATCTCGAGCGTCACGTCGCTGCCGGGAGAATGCTCGCCCACCGTACGTATGAAGTCTCGCGCATCCTTGGGTGCGCGACCGTCGATATTCAGTAGGATATCGCCGATCCGAATGCCGGCAGCTTCGGCAGGACCGTTCTCGAACCAGTCAATGACCCAGGCGCTCTTGGGCTCGCCAGCTCCGAGCACCTTGGCGAGGGACGAACCCAAGTCGACTACCCGAACGCCGAGCAGGCCACGCGGCTTCATGCCCTCCTGGGGTGAACGTCCGAGCTTGACGCGCAGGCTTTGCCGCTCGATCGGGAGCTTTGCTAAGTCATCTCCCCTTTTCTCGGCAGTCGGAGACGTCGGTGCCGTGGGGGTCCCCGGTACGGCCTGGCTCGCGGCCGTCTTGGCTTGCTCCGCCGCGACGATCTGCGGGCCAGCAGCTCCGATTTCGGAAGAAGACCAGAGGGGCAGGAGCGAGCGCGTGAAAACGTACACGCCGACCCCTGTCACGGCGATCATGAGCACTGCAGCCAGGCCGAGGACGCGCCAGTCCATCGGGCTGTGCGCGGGCACTTTCCCCGATTGAGCGAGCGCCACCGTATAGGCATGCACGCGCTCGGGAATGTTCTTGAGCTGCAGCCACCCCAGGTCGTCGAACTTAAGGGAAATCTTGCTGCTGACCGCTTCATGCACGGCACGCGAGATGCAAATTCCCCCCGCCGGCGCCATCCCTTCGAGGCGGGAGGCGATGTTGACCCCGTCGCCCAGGAGATCACCATCCCGCTCGACCACGTCGCCGATGGTGATGCCGATCCGGAAGCTCATTTGCCGACCAGCGGCGTAGGCGAGATTGCGTGTCCGCAAGCTCTCCTGCACGTCGACCGCACATCGGATGGCATCGACCGCGCTCTGGAACTCCGCCAGCGTGGCATCTCCCGCGGTGTTGAAGATGCGCCCGCCGTAGCGGGCGACGAAATCCTCGAACACCGCACGGTAGATCCCCAGCCGGTGCAGCGTCTCCTCTTCGTCCTCTGCCACCAGCCTGCTGTAGCCAGCGATATCGGCCGCCAAGATGGCCGCAATCTTTCGCTTCATTGCACGGGACCCACCCATCCTTGGGGCATATTGTGGGGCAAAGAGTCTAGTCCCGCCTGGCTGCGCTGTCGCGCCGTTTCGAGCCGGATGGGATCAGCTCGGCAATAGCTAACGAAAATCGACCGCGTGCTAGGAGCCTTCTCCACCGACGTGCGCCAGGATGGCCTTGGCCAGCGCCGCGGCGCGCTCCGCCGGCAAGTCGATGGCGGTGATCTCGCCCAGCTCGTCGATCAGGATCGCCACCTGCCCGTGGCCGCGCTCGGTGACCTCGATCGAGCCGCTCGGGGTTTCGCACGCGAAAATCGCCATCGCATTCCTCAGTCGCCTGCCACGCGCCGACCATATAGCGCAGCCGGCGGGGAGCCGGCAGGCGCGGGGCGCGCGGCTCACTGAAGCGTGAAGGCGGCAATGGCTGGAGAAGATTGGTGAGCCCGGATGGGATCGAACCATCGACACCCTGATTAAAAGTCAGGTGCTCTACCACTGAGCTACGGGCCCCAACGTGCCGTGCTTGTAGGCGGCGCGGGGCGCTCCGGTCAAGGCGAGCCCGGCACGGGGCGCCATGCGGTGAGCGCTTCTCCCCTGCGCGCATTGGCGATTAGCCGGCGCGGCAAGCTTGCGCTATGAGAGCCGCCCATGGACGACAGAACCGGAACAGAGGTCGCCGCCCGCAGGGCGGAGGGACGGGTGCGCGCCGGCGCTCAGCCGCGGCGCGAGGCGATGATCCCGGCCGCCGATCGCGTCAAGGCGATCGGGCTGATGTGCCTTGCGGTGGCGCTGTTCTCGGCCCTCGATACCTCGGCCAAATACCTCGTCACGCACGGTAGCCTGCCCATGGTGCAGGTGGTGTGGGCGCGCTTCCTCGGCCAGTTCCTGATGATGCTTTCACTGCTCAGCGCGCTGCCGCTGACGGCACTGCTCGGCACGAAGAAGCTCAAGCTCGAGCTGCTGCGCTCCTTCCTCATGGTGTCGACGACGGCGTGCAACTTCCTCGCCCTGCGCCATTTGCGCCTCGACCAGACCGTGTCGGTGGCGTTCCTGGCGCCGCTCATCGTGGCGCTGCTGGCGGGACCGTTCCTCGGCGAGTGGGTCGGCTGGCGGCGGCTGATCGCGATTCTCGTCGGCTTCATCGGCGTGCTCATCGTCGTGCATCCGGGCATCGGCGGCCTGCATCCGGCCTTCGCCTTCGCGTTTGCCGGCATGCTCGCCTACGCCTTCTTCATGCTGCTGACGCGTTTCCTCGCCGCCCACGATGCCCCGCTCGTCATGCTGTTCTATTCGATCCTGCTCGGCACCTTCGCGCTCGCCCCGTTCGCGCTCTGGCAGTGGGTGTGGCCTGAGACGCTGTCCGAGTGGCTCTTGCTGCTGGCGCTCGGCACCTTCGGCGGCGCCGGACACTACCTGTTCATCCACGCCTACCGGCTGGCGCCGGCCTCCAGCGTGGCGCCGTTCCTCTACGTGCAGATCCTGACCATGGTCGCCTTCGGCTTCGCCGTATTCGGCGATATGCCCGACGTGTGGACGCTCGTCGGCGCGGCGGTGATCATCGCCTCGGGCATCTACCTCCTCCATCGCGAGCGCACGCTGCGAGAAGAGGTGACGCCGACCACCGACCCGATGTGAGCCCGGGTCAGTCTGCGGGCTCCCCGTTGAGGCGGGCGAGCGTTGCTTCGGCCCAGGAGGCGAAGCGGCCCTCCTCGATAGCGAGGCGCATCGCCGCCATCAGCTCCTGGTAGAAGGCCGTGTTCACCCACGACAGCAGCATGGCGCCGAGGTACTCGCCCGACTTGACGAGGTGGTGCAGGTAGGCGCGTGAGTAATCGCGCGCCGCCGGGCACGAGCTTTCGGGATCGAGCGGCGCCGGGTCCTCGGCGTGGGAAGCGTTGCGCAGGTTCACCTTGCCGCCCCACGTGAAGGCGAGGCCGTGGCGGCCGTTGCGCGTCGGCAGCACGCAGTCGAACATGTCGATGCCGCGCGCCACCGAGAGGATGAGGTCGTCGGGCGTGCCGACGCCCATCAGGTAGCGCGGCCTATCTGCCGGCAGGTGCGGGAGCACGCCGTCGAGCGTCCGCAGCATCATCTCCTGGCCCTCGCCGACCGCGAGGCCGCCGATGGCGTAGCCGGGAAACTCCATGCCGACCAGCGCATCGGCCGAGCGCCGACGCAGCTCAGCGTCGGTGCCGCCCTGCACGATGCCGAACAGCGCCTGTCCCGGCGCCGCGCGCTCCGCAAAGGCGATGCGCGCCCGCTCCGCCCAGCGCAGCGACAGCTCCATGGCGCGCTCGGCCTCCTTGCGCTCGGCCGGGAGCTCGATGCACTCGTCGAGCTGCATCTGGATGTCGGCGCCGAGCAGGCACTGGATGTCGACGGCGCGCTCGGGCGTGAGCATGTGGCGCGAGCCGTCGATGTGCGAGGCGAAGCGCACCCCCTCCTCGCTTACCTCGCGGATCTTGCTCAGCGACATCACCTGGAAGCCGCCGCTGTCGGTGAGGATCGGCCCGTCCCAGCGCATGAATTTATGCAACCCGCCGAGGCGCGCGACGCGCTCGGCGCCGGGGCGCAGCATCAGGTGATAGGTGTTGGCGAGCACGATGTCGGCGCCGGCCGCCTTCACCTGGTCGAAGTACAGCGCCTTGACGGTGCCGACGGTGCCGACCGGCATGAAGGCGGGCGTGCGCACGCGCCCATGCGGCGTTGCGATCTCGCCGAGGCGCGCCTGCCCGTCCTGCTTGATCAGGCTATATCCGAAACTCGTCACCCGTTCCTGCATCCGTTCGTTCGCACTCGTCTTTCTGTCATCCCGGAAGCCGTCATGGCGAAGCCATGCTCCGCATGGACGAGTAGCAACGGCGATCCGGGATCCAGCGAAAGAGCCGTCGAAGACGCCTTAGTCAAGGGCCTGCGGCGACTCTCTCCTGGGTCCCGGCTCTCGGTCCTACTCTCCCTCGGCCGGGACGACAGAAGGGAACAAGAGGCAGGCGTCGCCGTAGGAGTAGAAGCGATAGCCGGCGGCGATGGCGTGGGCATAGGCCGCCTTCATCCTCTCCAGCCCCGCAAACGCGGCGACCAGCATGAACAGCGTCGAGCGCGGCAGGTGGAAGTTGGTCATCAGGACGTCGACGGCGCGGAAGCCATAGCCCGGCGTGATGAAGATATCGGTGGCGCCGTGGAAGGGCCTTATCTCGCCGTCGCGGGCGGCGGTCTCCAGCAGGCGTAGCGAGGTCGTGCCGACGGCGACGATGCGCCCGCCCCGCGCCCGTACCGCGTTCAGCGCCGCCGCCGTCGCGGCGGACACCTCGCCGGTCTCGGCGTGCATCTTGTGGCCGCCCGTATCCTCGGCCTTCACGGGCAGGAAGGTGCCGGCGCCGACGTGCAGCGTCACGAAGTGGCGCGAGATGCCGCGGGCTTGAAGCGTCGCCATCAGCTCGGGCGTGAAGTGCAAACCGGCGGTCGGCGCGGCGACGGCGCCATCGCGTGCCGCAAAGACGGTCTGATAGTCGGTGCGGTCGGCCGCCTCCACGGCGCGCCGTCCGGCGATGTAGGGCGGCAGCGGCATTTCCCCCACGGCGGCGATGACGGCATCGAGCTCGGACCCTGAAAGGTCGAAGTCGATGTCCACCTCGCCATTTTCGCCGCGCGCGGCGACGGTGGCATCGAGCGCGCCGGCAAGGCACACGTTGCCGGAATGACCGAACTGCAGGCGGTCCCCCTCGTGCAAGCGCTTGGCCGGCCGCGCCAGGGCACGCCAGCGAGCGGGGCCGAGCCGCTCGATCAGCGTCACCGCAATGTGCGCTTCAAGCTCGCCGCGCCGGCGCACGCCTGCGAGCGCCGCCGGAATGACGCGCGTATCGTTGAAGACCAACGCATCGCCGGCGCGCAGCAGGTCGGGCAGATCGCGCACGCCGCGGTCCTCGAACGGCGCACCGCCAGCGGGGACGATGAGCAAGCGCGCTGCATCGCGCGGGCTGATCGGATGCAGCGCGATGCGCTCCTCGGGCAGATCGAAATCGAACAGCTCCGTGCGCATCAGGAGGTGCTGATCAGCAGCGCGCCGACGACCAGGAGAACGGCGCCCGTCACGCGCCCCAGCGTCAGCTCGCGCACCACGAGGTCGAAGTAGCCGAGACGGTCGAGCAGCAATCCTGCCAAGAGCTGCCCGGTGACGATGAAGGCCATGGTCGCGGCGGCACCGACCTTGGGCGTCAGGATGAGCGCCGAGGTCACGAACGCGGCGCCGAGGCAGCCGCCGGCGAGGAACATCCACGACGGTGGCATGTGCCAGGCGATGGCGACGCCCTGCACCCGCGCGAGGACGAAGGTGATGAGGATGAGCACCACTGAGCCGGCAACGAAGTTGGCGGCCGCGGCCGCCAAGGGCATGCCGAGAGCCTGCGCGAGCTGCGCGTTGATGGGTCCCTGCAGCGCTATCATCATGCCCGACAGGATGCCGAGCAGCGCCCAGACGAGGTCCATGCGCGGTGTCCTCCTTTGCTGAGCCCCCGCACCTAGCCGCGATGCGCGAGGACTTCCCAAAGCCCCGCCGCCGCCAGCACCAGCCAGCCAAGGATCATGGTCGTGCCGCCGGTCGGCGCCGCCATGGGAAACAGGCGAACGCCCCATAGGACGCGCGCGGTGACGGCGCCCGAGAACAGCGAGGCGCCGATCAGAAGGATCAGCGCCGCGACGAGGAAGCCGGACGCGTGCGCAGCGCGCATCGCCACGGCGATGACCGCCAGCGCCGCCGCGGCGTGGATCATGAGC
Organism: Hyphomicrobium sp.; assembly: GCF_009026145.1. Taxonomy (GTDB): domain Bacteria; phylum Pseudomonadota; class Alphaproteobacteria; order Rhizobiales; family Hyphomicrobiaceae; genus Hyphomicrobium_A. Next base: position 24,970 of record NZ_WBUE01000012.1, on the reverse strand, counting down.
AGCTGCGCCGGCGGCGTCAGATCGGAAAGCGCGGTGCCGTGCGCCCCTGCCGCCGCCAGCGCGACGCCGGTCGCTCCCACCAACCCGGCATAGACGACGAGCGCCGCTGCAGCCTGCATCATCGTTTCCGTCTCCATGGGTATCGTGCCCCCGTCCTTGGCTCAAGCGTCGGCGCCAACCTTTACCGAGATCATCTTGTCGGGGTTCTGCACCGGCTCGCCGCGCTTGATCTTGTCGACGTTCTCCATGCCCTCGATCACCTTGCCCCACACCGTGTATTTGTTGTCGAGGAAGGTGGCGTCGTCGAAGACGATGAAGAACTGGCTGTTGGCGCTGTCGGGGCTCTGCGCGCGCGCCATCGAGCACACCCCGCGCACGTGCGGCTCGGCGTTGAACTCGGCCTTGAGGTTCGGGTAGCTCGAGCCACCGGTGCCGGTGCCCTTGGGGCAGCCGGTCTGCGCCATGAAGCTTTCGATGACGCGGTGGAACGGAATGCCGTTGTAGAAACCTTCGCGGGCCAGCTGCTTGATGCGCTCGACGTGCTTGGGCGCGAGGTCGGGGCGCAGCTCGATGACCACGCGGCCCTTGGTCGTCTCGATGATCAGCGTGTTTTCCGGATCGGGGGTCGCCATGGTTGTCTCCGTTTCTGGGGCAGTAGGCAGTGGGCATTTGGCAGTAGGCGTTGGGGGCAGGCACAAGATCAGCCGGAGTTCTCGATTGACCGGATGAGGCTGCGAAGCATCTTGCCGATCATCTCGCACTTGGTGAGCAACGCGTCGACCGCCGCCTTGTCAACAAGTTCAACGCGCTCTGCAAGAAGCGCGTGAGTCTCGAACTCCTTAAGCGATCCTTGCGCAACGCGCAGATGCTGCAGATATGCCCCCTTGCTGTCCCGCCCATAGCCCTCGGCAATGTTGGCGGGAATCGAGGTGCCCGCGCGCCGAATCTGCGAAGTCAGCCCGTAGCTCTCGTCCTTGGGAAAGCCTGCGGTCAGTCTGTAGGCCATCTCGGCAAGGTTCATCGCCTCCTGCCAAACGACCAGATCTCTGTACGAACTGATGGAGGCTTTCCGTTCCAACATAGCAGCATCGCCTACTGCCGAGTGCCTACCTGCCCACTGCCTCACTACTTGGCCGACTGCAGGTAGACCTTCTCCATGACGTCCGGGATGGCCGGCGGCTCGCCCTTGGCGATCTTGTCGACGTTGTCCATGCCTTCGATGACCTCGCCCCACACCGTGTACTGGCCGGTGAGGCCGGAGCAGCCCGTGTCGTCGAAGCAGATGAAGAACTGGCTGTTGGCGCTGTTGGGGTCGGCGGTGCGCGCCGCGCCGACGGTGCCGCGCTTGTAGGGCTCCTGCGTGAACTCGGCCGGCAGGTCGGGATAATTGGAGCCGCCCGAGCCGGTCCCCGTGGGATCGCCCGTCTGCGCCATGAAGCCGCCGATGACGCGATGGAATTTGAGCCCGTCGTAAAAGCCTTCCTTGGCCAGCGTCTTGACGCGCTCGACGTGCTTCGGCGCCAGGTCGGGGCGCAGCTTGACCAGCACCTTGCCGTTCTTGGTCTCGATGACGAGGACGTCGCCATCGCCGCCCGTCGTCGACTGATCCGAGCAGGCAGCCCCAGCGATGACGCAGAAGGCCAGAGCAAAGCATGTCAACATCCGCATGGCGCGTCCCCTCCGGTCTCTGTGCTGAGAGCCCTGCCGCCGCATGGCGCAGTCGCCGTGGACGGCATTCTTAACCTTCCTGGCCAGCGTGCTGCAACTTGCGAGTAGCGGATAGAGAGTAGGGAGTAGGAAGCAGCGGGGCGGACCGGAAGATGCTGCGCCAGAAGCGCGACTTGTCTATTCGCTACTCGCTATTCGCTTCCTGTCCAGCGCCTTGCCTTGGACTTGAGCCGCTGGCCGACGGCCGCTGACACGAACGGCGCCACGTCGCCGCCCATCAGCGCGATCTGCCGCACGAGGCTTGCCGCGATGTGGCGCACGCCGGGTGCGGCGGCGACGAACACCGTCTCGACGCCCGGCGCCATCGCCGCGTTCATGCCGGCCATCTGCATCTCGTAGTCGAAGTCGCTGGCATCGCGCAGCCCGCGCACGATGACGCCGGCTCCCGCCCCGCGTGCGGCGTCGACGGCGAGACCGGCGAAGGTGACGATGTCGATGCTGGTGCCGGTACGCGCAGTGATCGCCTTCACCTCCGCTTGCAGCATGGCGATGCGCTCGTCCGCTGTGAACATTGGCTGCTTGGCGTCGTGCGTGCCGATGCCGATAACCAAGCGGTCGACCAGCCGGCAGGCGCGCGCGATGACGTCGGTGTGCCCGAGCGTCACCGGGTCGAAGGAGCCGGGATAGAAGCCAACGCGTTTCATGGACGCCGTAAGTTGCTGGGCGCACTCACCGGGTGCGCAAGTGCGATGCTACAATGGCCTAGCGCATCGCCGTAAACAAATGGGCCCGGCGCAAGCCGGGCCCAAGATGGCTCAGGATCGTTGTCGATACCTCGTATTACTTCAGCGGAGCGGCCGCGGTGCGCGCACCGAAGATGTCCTCGAGGTTGAAGCGGTAGCCGAGGTTCGCCGTCACGAACCACGGATCGAGGTCATGCTTGGCGACGACCGTTTGGCCGAGGTTGTTGTTGACCCAGGTGATCTCGGTGTCCTCCCAGACCTTCTTCACGTCGAGGCCGATTGACCAGCCCTGGCCCAGATCGATATCCGTGCCCACTTGCAGCGCGAAGCCGAAGCTGTCGTCGAAGTCGGCGCCGCCTCCGATATTCGACTTGGAGTCGAAGTAGTGGATCCACTCGACGCCAGCGCCAACGTAGGGCTTGAACGCACCGAAACCATCGAAGTGGTACTGCAACGTCAGGATCGGCGGGAAGGCCCAAGTCGAGGCGAGCTTGCCATACTGCGCCAGGCTGCCCTTACCCGTGACATTGACCTGATCGAAGCAGCAGAAGAGCTCGACAGCCCAGTGCTTGTCGAAGAAGTAGGCGAGCGTGAGTGTGGGGATGACGTTGTCATTGGTCTCCGCCGAGGCGTTTGGCACCGCTGCGCCGCCGAGGGTCACCGATTTCGTATCGTCATCGAGCAGAACCCCGGTGACCCCAACCTTCACCTGGAAGTTGCCATTGCTGTCGCCTGCCTGGGCGGGGAGAGCCATCGCCGCGCCGGCCAGCAGCGCAGTTGCGCCAAGCCAAAGAGTCTTTGCTCGCATCATCGTGCCCCTTTTCCAACCCGCCCGGCACGAGCACCACGGCGCGCACCGAGTCGGACCAATCGATGTGCACAGCCTTCGCCTAAACCTGTGAATTGCCGAGGAATTACCTTCCCCCGCACCTGACTCAGGTCAGGTCGCGACGGGTACTCTGCGGTCTGTTGCGTGCTCGACACGACAAGCTTGATGCCTATCAAAGAAGCTGCGGTGTCTACGCCGCCCGGGCGCTTCGTCGCAGGTCGCCGGCGTTTGACAAGGATCAAGGACCCGCCTCGCCAATGCCTGGAGAGTTCGCGGTCATGTCGACTCTTCTGCAGAACGCCGCGCCCGCCGTGAGCCAGCATCAGTCTTCCCAACGATCGGCGCCCAAGGCTGGCGAGCCCGAAGCGGCTTTGCGCGAGCACGCAACGGCGGTGCGTGCCCGGCGCCGCCAACGCCTGGCGCTCGACAATGCCCAGGCGGACGCCGTCTATATCGTGCGTTCGGGGCTGCTCGGCATCGAGGCGGCCTCGCCCGGCAAGCATCGGCAATTGCTCGAGCTCTTTTACCCGGGCGACATCATCCGCCGCTCGCTGGTCCCCGACCTTCCGGGCATCACGCTGACCGCGCTCAACGTCACCGAGGTGTGGCGGCTACCGGGGCGCAGCTTCGATGCACTACTGGCGGCGAGCCCCGAGCAGAGCGCACACGCTCACCGGCGCCTCGCCGACCAGCACGCACGCGCGACGCTGCACGCTTCCATCATCGGCGCCTTGAATGGCGACGAGCGTTTCGCCTCACTCCTGGTGGAGCTCGGCCTGCGGCTGGGAGCGGCGGTGCCGGCTGGCATCTCCATCGACGTGCCGCTGTCGCGCACCGACATCGCCGACTATCTGGCGCTCAACCCCGACACGCTGAGCCGCATCACCTCGCGCTTCAAGGCACGCGGACTGCTGATGCACCTAGGCGGCGGGCACACGGTGCTGCCTGCCTGGGACGCGCTCCTCGGTGCGAGCCCCGTCGCCACCACGCTGCAAGCGCTGCACGCCCCCCGCCCCGCCTGAGTCGGCCGCGCGCCACTGTCATCCTCGGGCTTGTCCCGAGGACCCAGGGCGCAGCACACTGCAACGCATGGTGAGTGCGTTACATCGCTACTGGGTCTGCATCCTCGCGAGCCAGCCTCGCGGTACGCTCTATATCCAACAACATCCTCGGACGCGTAGAGCTGCATCGCGCGGGCAAGGGCTCCGGCTTCACGTCGAAGTATGGCGTCTCGATGCTGGTGTGGTTCGAGGAGTTCGATCGTATCGAAGAAGCCATCCAGCGCGAGAAGTCGCTGAAGCGCCATCTGCGGCAGTGGAAGATCAACCTCATAGAGCAATCCAACCCGCAGTGGATCGATCTCTACCCTGGGCTCGCAGCGTGTAACGACTTCGGCGACGCAGAGACTTGAAAGTTGGGTCCTCGGGACAAGCCCGAGGATGACTTTTGTTTCCGGGGTCGCGCTCGGGACTCTGCTAAGCAAGCACGATCATTCGCTTGCTGGCAGATCGCCGCTGGCTTCTTCGCCGCCATCGCTATCGCCGCTACCATCCTCGGGGATGTGCTCGACCGAGACGACGCGCTCCTCCTCGTCGGTCTTGAAGATGCGCACGCCCTGCGTATTGCGCCCGGCGATGCGCACGTCGTTGACCGGGCAGCGGATGAGCTGGCCGCCGTCGGTGACCAGCATGATCTGGTCGTTGTCGGCCACCGGGAACGAGGCGACCAGCGGCCCGTTGCGCTCGTTGACCACCATGGCGACGATGCCTTTGCCGCCGCGGCCCGAGGTCCGGTACTCGTAGGACGAGGAGCGCTTGCCGAAGCCGCGCTCCGAGACGGTGAGCACGAACTGCTCCTTGGCCGAAAGCTCGGCGAAACGCTCCGGTGTCAGCTCGGCGCCCTCGATGACCTCCTCGTCGATATCGGCTTCGGCCGCTTCCTCGGCGATCTCCTCGCCCTGCGCGCGGCGCAGCATGTTGGCCTGCTTCAGGTAGGCGGCGCGCTCGGAGGCGTCGGCGTCGACGTGCGTGAGCACGGTCATGGAAATGACCTGATCGCCGTCGTCGAGCTTGATGCCGCGCACGCCGTCCGAATCGCGGCCCTTGAACAGGCGCACCTCGTCGGCCAACAGGAAGCGGATGCAGCGGCCCTGCGCCGTGGTCAGCAGCACGTCGTTCTCCGGCGTACAGATCTGGACGGCGACGATGGAATCGCCCTCGTCCAGCTTCATGGCGATCTTGCCGTTGCGGTTGATGTTCTCGAAGTCTGAGAGAGCGTTGCGGCGCACCTTGCCGGAGCGCGTCGCAAAAGCGAGCTGCAGCGTGCCCCAGGTCTCAGAGTCCTCGGGCAGCGGCAGGATCGAGGTGATCACCTCGCCCTGCGCCAGCGGCAGAAGATTGACCAGCGCCTTGCCGACTGCCTGCGGCGTCGACGCCGGCAGGCGCCACACCTTCATGCGGTAGCACATGCCGCGCGAGGAGAAGAACAATACGGGCGTGTGGGTCGAGGCGACGAACAGCGTCGTAATGACGTCCTCTTCGCGCATCCCGGCACCCGATCGGCCCTTGCCGCCGCGCCGCTGCGCGCGATACGTCGCCAGCGGCACGCGCTTGATGTAGCCCTTGAGCGAGACGGTGACGACGCAGTCCTCGCGCTGGATGAGATCCTCGTCCTCGACCTCGCCCTCGATCTCGAGGATCTCCGTTTTGCGCGGCGTGGCGAACTCGTCCTTGATGTCGGTGAGCTCTTTCTTGACGATCTCGACCACACGCATGCGCGAGGCGAGAATCGCCAAGTACTCGCGGATCTCCTCGCCGATCTTCTTTAGTTCGTCGGCGATCTCGTCGCGTCCCAGAGCCGTGAGGCGGGCGAGGCGCAGCTCGAGAATGGCCTTGGCCTGCTCCTCCGACAGCCTGTAGGTGCCAGAAGCCGACACCTTGTGGCGCGGATCGGCGATCAGCTCGACGAGCGGGGCGATGTCCTTCGCCGGCCAGTCGCGCGCCATCAGCTGCTCGCGCGCCTCGGCCGGGCTCGGCGCATGGCGGATGAGCTTGATAACCTCGTCGATGTTGGCGACCGCGATGGCGAGGCCGACGAGCACGTGGGCGCGCTCGCGCGCCTTGTTCAAGAGGAACTTGGTGCGCCGGCTGACCACCTCCTCGCGGAAGGTGGTGAAGGCTTCGACCATGTCCTTGAGATTGAGGCTCTCCGGGCGGCCGCCGTTGATCGCCAGCATGTTGGCGCCGAACGTCGTCTGCAGGTCCGAGAAGCGGTAGAGCTGGTTCAGGACGACGTCGGCAACGGCATCGCGCTTCAACTCGATGACGATGCGCATGCCTTCGCGGTTGGTCTCGTCCCAGATGTCGGAGATGCCCTCGACGCGCTTTTCGCGCACCAGGTCGGCGATCTTCTCGATCAGCGTCTTCTTGTTGATCTGATAGGGGATCGCCGTGACGATCAGCGCCTCGCGGTCCTTGCGAATCTCCTCCACCTCGACCTTGGCGCGCATGAGGATGGAGCCGCGGCCCTTGTGGTAGGCGGCGAGAATGCCGCTCCGCCCGATGATGAGGCCGCCGGTCGGAAAGTCCGGCCCCTGGATGATCTGGCACAACTCGTCGATGGTGATCTCGGGGTTGTCGAGGTGCGCCAGGCACGCATCGATCACCTCGCCGAGATTGTGCGGCGGAATGTTGGTGGCCATGCCGACGGCGATGCCGCCGGCGCCGTTGACCAATAGGTTGGGGAACTTGGCCGGCAGCACCGACGGCTCCTGCAGGCGGTCGTCGTAGTTCGGCTTGAAGTCGACCGTGTCCTTGTCGAGGTCGTCGAGCAGGTACTGCGCGACCTTCGACAGCCGCGCCTCCGTGTAGCGCTCGGCCGCCGGCGGATCGCCGTCGACGGACCCGAAGTTACCCTGCCCGTCGATCAGCGGCACGCGCATGGAGAAGTCCTGCGCCAAGCGCACCAGCGCGTCGTAGATGGCGAGGTTGCCGTGCGGGTGGAAGTCGCCCATCGTGTCGCCCACGACCTTGGACGACTTCATGTGCTTCTTGTTCCAGTCGAGGCCGAGCCGCTGCATGGCATAGAGGATGCGCCGGTGCACGGGCTTCAGGCCGTCGCGCACGTCGGGCAGCGCGCGCGAGACGATGACGCTCATGGCGTACTCGAGGTACGAGCGCTTCATCTCATCGGAGATGGACACGGGTCGAATGTCGCTCGGCTCTTTGCCGGCGGGGGTCTGGTCGTCGGTGTGGTCGGCCACGATTTTTCGCTTGTCCGCTTGAATAGCGCGACGCACGCCTTTCGGGCGTGCGTCAGGGGGATCTGAATCTGGCCGGATAATACCCCGAAGGGGCCTTGAGATGCAATGCGCGCGACGCTGTGTTGCGGGCTCCGCGGGCCCATAATTTCAGATTGAAAAACATATACTTATCTACAGCCACCGGCTCGCCGTCGTGGCCCCAGCGGCGACTTGTGCGCGTCACGCGGAGGGGCTACATGCGCGAGCAGCGCCCGCATGGTTAATGCTAGGGTGCTCAGGAAGCGGGCGCGCGACAGCTGCCCGGTTGATAGGGATAGGAGAGTTCGATGCAGAGAGGCGTGTTGGCCCTGGCGGCCGTGGCGGCATTGTGGACGATGCCGGCTCTCGCCCAAACGGCCACCGTTCCCCAGGACGTGTTCCTCACCACGCAGGGCGAAGGCCAGTACCTGGCCAAGGATCTCTTGCTCGGCGCCAAGGTGCACAACGCCGAAGGGCAGATCGTCGGCGACGTCGAGGACCTGATCCTCAACGCCGACAACCAGGTCGAGGGCGTCATCATGGGCGTCGGCGGCTTTGCCGGCTGGGGCGAGAAGCGCGTCGGCGTCGCGCTCTCGGCGCTGCAGATCAAGAACGAGAACGGCGTCGTCACCGTGTCGCTGCCACAGGCGACCAAGGAGACGCTCGACGCGCTCACCGCGTTTGAGCGCAAGCAGCCGCCGAAGTCGCTGCTCGATCGCGCCATCGAGAAGGCGAAGGAGCTCTCCGACAAGGGCTCGGTGACGGCCAAGGAGGCTTACGAGAAGGCCAAGGAGGAAGCCGGCCCGGCGCTCGAGAAGGCGCAGGAGGCGGCGAAGAAGACCTATGAGGAGAGCGTGAAGCCGGCGCTGGAGAAGGCGGGCGAGGCGACGAAGGAGGCCTACGACGCCGCCAAGGAGGCGATGGAGACGAAGCCGTCGACCGAAACACCGGCCGCCACGCCTGAAGCGACGCCGCCCGCCGAGGCACCCGCCACGCCTCCGGCCGAGACGCCGAAGGACGCCGCCCCCGCGCAGCCCTGAGAGTAAGGTCTCTGTCATCCCGGAAGCTGCGAACGTCATGGCGAAGCCATGCTCCGCCATGGACGTAAGCGGCTATCCGGGATCCAGCGCAAAGCGCGTCGAAGACACGCGATCGAGCCTACGGCACTAACGCTGGGTCCCGGGTCTCGCTCGCGTCCAGGCGCTCGCTTCGCCCGGGATGACAGTGCCAAAAAGCAAAATGAGCCCCGCAGCGATGCGGGGCTCTGCGTGTGCTTGTACGTGCAGATCGGATCAGCGGCCGAGGACGCACACCGTCGCCGGGCCCTTGATCATGTTCAAGCCGAGCGTCTGCCGATACGTCAGGTCGACGCGATCGATGGCACGACGCTCACCGCGCAGATCGAGCGGAGGCGTCTCGTCGCCGTCGCCGATCTTCTTGCGCACGCGCAGCTCGTCGGGCGGACCGCGGTCGTAGACGACCGTGAGGTCGATGAGCTCGATCTTGCTGCCGCGCACCGCCAGCTTGATGGCGCTGAAGCGTCCCTCGCGGCGGCCAACGCGGATCGTGTCCCGGTCAGGCTTGATGCCCACCTTGCCACAGCCGAGCTCGACCCAGCTCATTGGAGGTGGCGGAGGAGGCGCGAAATCGCGCAGGCCGAAGATGGCGACCTTGGCTCTACCGCGGAAGCCGGGACGCGAGCGGTAGACGATCTCGATGCGGTCGATCAGGCGCTCACGACCAATGAGATCGATGGCCCGCGTGCGCCCGCCGGCGCGGATGAACTCGCGCACGCGCACGTCCTGCGGCGGCCCGCGCTCGAAGAACACGCGCAGATCGAGGATCTCGACGTCGTTGTCGCGCACCTCGAGCGCGATCTTGGAGAAGAAGCCCTCGCGGCGCCCGACGCGGATGACGTCGCGGTCGACGCCGAAGCCGACCGACTGCTCGCCCAAGAGCTCCCAGGCATCGCGCCCGCCACGGCGCTCCTCGCCGAACACGTCAACGACGGCGCGCATGCGCGGATCGCGCCTGCCGCGCGCGACGATCTCGATCTGCCGGATGGCGCGGTCGCGGCCCTGCAGATTGAGCGGCGGCGTGCGCTCGCCGTCGCGCAGGCCGCGGCGCACATCGAAGCGCTGCACGTCGTTGTTGCCGTAGACGACGATGACCTCGGCGATGAACACCGGGCCGCCGCGCACCGCCAAGGCAATGTTCTCGAAGCGACCCTCGCGCCGCCCGACATCGACGACGTCGTGATCGATGCCTCTGCCGCCGACGCGCGTGGAGCCGAGCAACTGCCAATTATCGCCGCGCCCGCGGTCGAAACCGCGGTCACGGTCGCGTGGCTGTGCCGACGCCGCGCCAATGAAACTGGCGGCGACGAGCAAGGCGACGACGGGCGCCGGTATGGCTCGCCAGAACATATCTCACTCCCTAGGTTGACCGGCCCGGCTTATGCCGGATCGGTGACAAAGCCCACTTTGCGGGGCTTCCTCGACCGAATTGTGATAGTGGAACGCACCTGAACGCAGGCTGCATGCCAGCCGGCGGCGCTATCTGTCGGAAAGAACGGGAGACTTCATGTAGACGTCACGGCCGCGCAGGCGGCCATGACGCTTAGGTAGCCCTTAGCGCCTAGAACGGGATCTCGTCGTCGAGCTGCTTGTCGAAGCCGCCGCCGCCGCTCGCCTTGGAGCCGCTGCCACGGCCCGAGCGCGGCGCATCCGAATAGCCGCCCTCGCCGCCGTAGTCCGCCTGGCCGTTCTCGGCCATGCCGCCGCCGGCGCGCCCGTCGAGCATGGTCAGGTTGCCGTTGAAGCCCTGCAGCACGACCTCGGTCGTGTAGCGATCCTGGCCCGACTGGTCCTGCCACTTGCGCGTCTGCAGCGCGCCCTCGATGAACACCTTCGAGCCCTTCTTCAGGTACTGCTCGGCGATCTTGCACAGGTTCTCGTTGAAGATGACGACCGAGTGCCACTCGGTCTTCTCGCGCCGCTCGCCGGTCGTCTTGTCGCGCCAAGTGTCGGAGGTGGCGATGCGCAGGTTGGCGATCGGGCGGCCGTCCTGGGTGCGGCGGATTTCCGGATCCTTGCCGAGATTGCCGACCAGGATCACCTTGTTGACCGAACCAGCCATAGCCTTGCACTCCTCGCATTTCGGGGCGCCGCTTGCCGCGACGCTAGGAAGTCACCTCGCCATCGGCGCAGCGGCGCTGCCCGATGAGTCGCACTCGCAACACTAGCCGGACCCTAACCCATCGCAGGGCTCGCGCTCGCGGCGATGGCGGGTTGTCCACGCCTAATCGGCAACGCCCGCGTTCTACATATGTTCCATAATTAAGACGACGCGAGCACGTTGGCAAGGGCGTCCCGCAGGTACCTAGCGCCTCAGAAGCGGGCGCTCTCGGCGGCCGAGGACAGATCGCGCATCACCTTGGCCGGGGGGCCGCTCGTGGCCGCGCAGGACGGCGCCTTGAGCCCGTCGTAGACGGCGACCACGTCGCCGCGGAACTGGGCGGCCATGGCGCGCCGGGCGACGCCGGTGGCGATGGCGCCGTTGCTCCAGCGCGCGCTGCACATGAGCTTGGTGAGGTAGGCCGTGAGGTCGGGCTTGTACGTCAGCGCCGGCGGCGGCGGCGAGGCGCCGACCCAGCTCTGCCAGCGCTGCTGGTCGATCGAGCCGGACCAGGTCGCGTCCTTCTCGGCCAGCTGCTCCACCACCTCCATCCCGCGGCGGCGCACGTCGTCATCGGCGATGCGCTCCATATTCTGCTTGAGGCCCGAGCGCTCGGCCTCGTCGGGGGCGCGCACGGCAAGCTCGGACAAATCGGTGAGGCCCGTCGAATCCCACACCGGCGGCTGCGTCATCCAGATCAAGGCGCCGCGCAGGTCGCTGCCCGCCATCTTCATGCCGCTCATGTCGGTGCCGAGCAGCTTCGCCCGCTGCAGGCTCGCCGCCTCGAGGTTGGCGTCGCGCAGCACGGCGCCCTCGAGCTGCGCGAAGTCGAGCAGCGCGCCCTGCAACGCGGCGCTGGAGAAATCGGCGAGCTGCAACCGTGCGCCGGTGAGATCGGCGCCCTGCAGCGACGCATTGAGGAAGTTGGCCCCCTGCGCCTGCACGCCCCCCGTGAGCTCGGCCTTGTCGAGGTGCGCGCTGGAGAGGCTGGCGCCGGTGAGCAGCGAATTGGAGAGATCGGCACCGTCGAGCTGCGCCTCGTCGAGCTTGGCGCCGCTGAGATCGATGCCCCACAAACGCGCATGCCCGAGCTGGGCGCGCGACAGGTCGACGTCGCGTGCCGAGGCGCAACGGGCGGCGACGCGGTTGTCGCTCAGCATCACCGTGTCCGGCTCGGCGCAGGAGAGTGTCGCCTTCTCCAGATTGGCACCGACGAGGCTGGCCCCGTCGAGGGTGGCGCCGGTCAGATCGGCGCCGGAGAGATCGGTGCGGTCGAGCTTGGCGTAGCGCAGGTCGCGCCCGCGCAGGCGCAGGGTCGTTTCGCTGCCCGGCTCACGCGAGGCGACGAGGTCGGAATCGGTGACGACGAGGTTGCGCCGGAAGATGCCGAACAGCGCCTCGTCGGCGGCGGCGCTTAGGAACGGCAGCGAAAAGCCGCCCTGCTTGATCTTTCCGTCGTCCGCGGGCACCGACCAGGCCATCAGCTTCTGGCCCATGCGGTCGAGCGGCTCGCCGGGAATGGTGGCCGCGAAGTACGACAGGTAGGCGACCACGGCGAGGACGAGGCTGGTGGCGATGGCGCTCAAGGGATGCGCCGCGGTGGAGCGCCAGAAGGCCTGGAAGAAGGATGTCTCGGCGCGCATCAGGAACACGCCGATGAGCAGCACGCCGGCGATGTCGATCGACAGGAAGACGCGGTTGATCCAGGTCGTCGTCGGGTCGTGATAGGGCAGGAAGGCGACCTGCATGTAGAGCAGCAGCACCACCGGCAGGATGACGATGGTCAGCCACGACATGATGTTGAGGAAGCCGCTCATCACCGCCGAGCGCTGCGGGCCGGCGATGGCCTGCACGAAGAAGAAGTTGTGCAACTCGAGCCGCAACGGGTGCGTGCGCTTGTCGCTGAGCTCGAGGAAGCGGATGGCGTGATCGAATTCCAGCGTCTTGCGCGCCAGCAGCACGAGCTGGGCGAGGATGCCGAGATGAAACAGCACCAGCACGATGGGCGCGAACTGGAAGAACTGCTTGAGCTGGATCTTCACCTGCAGGATCGGCAGCTGCACCGGCGTCTCGAGCAGCAGTGCCTCGTGCGTGACGCCGGCGACGGCGATCACGAGGTAGGTCATGATGGCGAGGAAGATCAGCCAGCCGGTGTGTGCGGTGTCGCTCGAGCTGTTGACCGCCTCGAGCAGACTGTAGGGGTTGACCGGGGTCTCCGTTTCCGGAGAAAGACGAGCCCTGTCCGCCATACCCGCCATACCGACAACACCCCCACGCTAGTGCCCTGATTTCGAAGTTCGCCTACGTTTGCAGCTAGAACCGGGAGCGAACTTCGAAATCGAAAGGCGCTAGAATTAACGACTTGCAAGTGTGATTCAGATCGAGAAATTCGCTCAAAACCTCGCCCCACAGGGGGGCGAATTTCTCGATCATCACACTAGACGCGTGCGAACTACGCAGAGCTTATGGGAAAAAGTGTGACATCGTCCCCGTGCGCAGGGCCAAGCCCATCATCCCCCTTGCTCTTTCCCCACGGAGCATTGCATGAGTCAAGGGCCGCAGCACGCCCCTCCCGAGGTCAACGATCACGCTATCGACCGGAGGGTGGCAGAAACACCTCAGGAGAGCGCCGCGCGTGAGCCCGCCTCAATACAAGTGCCAGAAATGTCCCGGTTATTGCTGTTCGTACCCGCTCATCCCCCTGGATAAGCGCGACGTCGAACGACTCGCCCGCCACCACAAGCTCAGCTTCGCCGAAGCCAAGCAGGCGTTTACCAAGGAGGAGCACGGCCGCAAGTACGCCATGCGGCGCAAGAAGGACCCGGTGTTCGGCAAGATCTGCCGCTTCTTCGACATCAAGAAGCGCTGCTGCACCATTTACGCGGCCCGGCCCGCCGTGTGCCGCTCGTTCCCCGGTGGCGGCCGCTGCGGATATTACGACTTCCTCTCTTTCGAGCGCCGCGCCCAGGAGGACGAGAAGTTCGTCGCCCTCACCAACCACGACGCCTGACCTCGCTCCCCTTCTGTCATCCCGGAAGCCACGAACGCAGTGAGTGGCTATCCGGGACCCAGCGTTAGGCTTTGCACAGCCTCAACATAGCGGGGCTTCGCCCTTTTCTCCTGGGTCCCGGCACTGCGGTCGCTTCGCTCCCTTGGCCGGGATGACAGAAGGGGAATGGCCCCCCTACTCTCGTGGCATGACTCGGGAGTACTCATATTTCGTCTACATCCTAGCCAGCAAGCGCAACGGCACACTGTACGTCGGCGTCACCAGCGACCTCTACGGACGCATAGTTGAGCACCGCGATGGCCTCGTCCCCGGCTTCACCAAGCGATACGGCATCGCGATGCTCGTCTACTTTGAGGAGCATGACGACATCGGCGAAGCCATTCGGCGCGAGAAGCGCATCAAGCGCTGGCGACGCGCCTGGAAGATCGAGTTGATCGAGAGCCGCAATCCCGACTGGCGGGATCTCTGGCTCGATCTCACCACATGACATCTGGTCATCTCGACATCTGTCATCTCGGAGGCCGTGAGCGAAGCGAACGGCTTTCAGGAATCCAGCGAAAGACTCGTCGAAGACTCCAAAATGGCCTCTGTGCTTCGGCAGTCCTTGTGCTGGGTCCCGGGCCTTCGCTCGGCTTTCGCCTCGCTCGCCCGGGATGACAGTATGGCGGGGCTAGCCCGTGGTGACGGCGGTCTCGACGTCGGAGGCATCGACGCGCCGCGAGAGCCCCCGCGCCAGCTTGGCGCGGTCGAGCTCGCCCTCCCAGGCCGACACGATGATGGTGGCGACGCCGTTGCCGATGAAATTGGTGACGGCCCGGCACTCGCTCATGAACTTGTCGATGCCGAGCACGATGGCCATGCCGGGCACCAGCGCCGGACTGACCACCGCCAGCGTCGCCGCCAGGGTGACGAAGCCGGCCCCGGTCACGCCGCTCGCCCCCTTCGAGGTGAGCATGGCGACGCCGAGGATGATGGCCTGCTCCTGCAGCGTCAGCTCCACACCCAGCGCCTGGGCGATGAACAGCGTCGCCAGCGTCAGATAGATGTTGGTGCCGTCGAGATTGAACGAATACCCCGTCGGCACCACGAGGCCGACCACCGACTTGGAGCACCCCAGCCGCTCCAGCTTCTCCATCAGCTGCGGCAGCGCGCTTTCCGACGAGGAGGTGCCGAGCACGATGAGGATCTCGTCGCGGATATAGGCGAGGAAGCGGAAGATGGAAAAGCCGGCCGCGCGGGCGATGAGGCCGAGCACGAGGAAAATGAAGATCGCCGCCGTCGCATAGAACGTGGCGATGAGACCGGCGAGGTTGCCGAGCGCCTCGGGGCCGTACTTGCCGATGGTGTAGGCCATGGCGCCGAAGGCGCCGACCGGCGCCGCCTTCATGATCACGGCGATGACGCCGAAGAACGCGTGGCCGAGATCGTCGATGAGCGTGCGCACGGTGCGCCCGCGCTCGCCCAGCACCATCACGGCAAAACCGAACAGGATGGAGATGAGCAGCACCTGCAGGATCTCGCCCTCGGCAAAGGCGCCGACGAGGCTGTCGGGGATGATGTGCAGGATGAACTCGACCGTCGACTGGTGCGCGGCGCGTTCGGCGAAGGCGGCCACCGCCGCGGCATCGCCGCCGCCGGTGAAGCCGTCGCCGGGACGCACCAGGTTGGCGACCAGGAGGCCGATCACCAGGGCCAGCGTCGACACGATCTCGAAATAGACGAGCGACTTGATGCCGACGCGCCCGACCTTGCTCGCATCCTCGATGTGGGCGATGCCCGACACCACGGTGCAGAAGATGATCGGCGCGATGGCCATCTTGATGAGCTTGATGAAGCCGTCGCCCAGCGCCTTCACCCAGGCGCTCTCGGCGATGTCCGGCGCCAGCCAGCCGAGGAGGAAGCCGAGCAGAATCGCGACCAGCACCTGCGCGTACAACAGCTTGTAGAAGGGCTTGCGGCGCGGGGCCGAGGGAGCCTCTACCTGAGCCTGGGCTTGTGACTGCACCGCCATGGCATCTCCCCCCGGCTTCGCGATCCTCGCCGCGATCTAACCAATTCACCAGTAATGCCGCAATTGTCCCGGCGGTTCAGGCGGCGGGGGAATGCACGTGCTCGGGACGCACGCCGACGCCGACGATGCGCGCCGGAATGGTCTGCAGCATTGGGGTACGATCGATCAGGCGTATTAGCCAGTTGACCCGCAGCGGCCCCGTCGAGCGCAGCACCGGCTGCGCCACACGGTTCTGCGCCAGCACCTGCAGGCGCTGCGTCACGCGCGTGGGGAAGGTGCGCCGGTGCTGCACGCGCGCCAAATCGAAGGTCGACAGCGTGCCGTCCTTGAGCGGCTTCCAGAGGATATTGGCCGCCGCCACCGCGTCCTGGATGGCGAGGTTGATGCCGACGCCGCCCACCGGCGACATGGCGTGCGCCGCATCGCCGATGCACAGCAGCCCCGGGCGGTACCAGGTGCGCAACCGGTCGACGCGCACGGTCAAGAGCTTGACGTCGTCCCAGGTCTTCAATTCGTCGACGCGGTCGGCCAGGAAGGGCAGCGCCTTGGCGACGATCTGCCTGAAAGCCGGCAGGCCCTGCTCCCGGATGCGCTCGGCGGCGCCCTTGGGGATCACGTAGGCGAGCTGGTAGTACTCGCCGCGGTCGAGCACGGCGAAGAAGCTGCCGGCATCGAGACGCCCACCCGAGGGCGGATCGCCGGGGAGGCGCGAGATGCGCATCCAGAACACGTCGATCGGCGCGCCGATGTCCTCCACCGCGAGCCCGGCCTTCTCGCGCACCGTCGACGTGCGTCCGTCGCAGCCGACGGTCAGCTTCGCGCGCACTTCGAGCGGCCCGTCCGGGGTCGTCGCGCGCACGCCGACGATGCGCCCCGCCTCCTCGATGAGGTCGACGACGCTGGCTTGCATAATGAGCTTGAAATTGGGATAGGCGCGCGCCTTCTCCGCGAGAAAGTCGAGGAAGTCCCATTGCGGCATGAGCGCGATGAACGCGTATCGCGGCGGCAGGAAGGTGAAGTCGGCGAAGTTGATGGGCGTTCCACTGACCTGCACCCCGAGCTTGGAGACCTTGCTATGCGGCAGCTCGAGCAACTCGTCCAAGAGGCCCAGCTCGTCCATGACCTGCAGCGTCGAGGGATGGATGGTGTCGCCGCGGAAGTCGCGCAGGAAATCGGCGTGCTTCTCGAGCACGACGACGTCGATGCCGGCACGGCCAAGCAAAAGCCCAAGCATCATGCCCGCCGGCCCGCCGCCGCCGATGCAGCAGGTCGTCGACAGTGTGCGCGATGGCGCTGCGCTGGCGCTCATTGGCCGAGCCCGCAGGCCCGCATCAGCGCATCGAAGCGCTGCTCCGATTCCTTCTCCATCGCGTCCGCCTTCTCCTGCGGCACGCCGCTGTCCATCAGCCCCTTGGTGACGGCGACGATCTTGGTGGCGCTGCCCTCGAAGGTGGCGGTGAGGATCAAGCGCAGGAAACGCGAGAGCTCGGTGCCGGCCTTGTCGGCGATGCAGGTGCAGCTATCGGGACGCTTTTGGATATTGCGGCCGTTGCAGGCATCGAGCAGCGCCTGCTTCTCCTCCGGCGGGTAGCTGCCGCCGATGGCGAGATCGGCTTCCGTCACGTGCACGCTCGGAACGCTGCTCGCCCAGTAGAGGACGCCGATCATCGCAGCGGCGGCGGCGAGGAAGAGAACGCCGACGATGACGAGCACCCACTTGAGCAGCGTCATGGTGAACCTCCGGGTTGGGTCGGGCAGGCGACATTAGCCGCGAACCGAGTCGGAGGCCATGGCCGAAGCCGAGCACGCGGCATCCGTCGAGCGCTTGAACCACAGCAGCGCCAAGCCGATGATCGGAAGCAATATGTCGGAGTAGAGCATGATGCCGGCATTGCCCGGCGCCATGTTGCCCGTCGCCATCATGTCGTGGATGTGGCCGACGGCGGCGCCCCACTGGAACATCGCCGGCCCGAGAATGGCGGCGAGCCGCAACATGCAGTTGCCTTTGAAGGCGATGAGACCGATCACCGCAAAGCCGAGACTTGCATAGCCGACCTCCGCCTGGAACGGGCTGTCCGCCCAACCGATAAAGCTCGCCGCCAGTTCGCCGAAGAAGACGTGAAAGACGAAGTTGTAGAAGAAGCTGATGGCGACCGAGAACAGGATGAAGTAGGCGAGCAGCGCCTCGGCGAGGTTGGCGCGCGTGAAGCTGCGCCCGTTGCTGGCGACGGCGATGAGCGCGGCGATCATCCCCAGCACCAGAAACGTGAGGGTGAAGTTCCCCATTGCGAATGCGATCACATCGGCCATCGGGCGCCCTCGATTTGCGACAGCGCCCAGCCTACGCTGCGGTTCCTAAGCCTCCGTGAGCCGGAGGGCTCGATGCTGCGCCGCAACTGCAATATTTGTAACGTTATACTCTTGCTGATATCCTCGCCCGGCACCATGTTCCCCGCAAGCTCCGCCGCAAGAAGCGCAGCGCGCCACCAGCATTCGGTAGATCAAGCGGAGGAAAGCTAATGAGACGTCTCACAGCCGCCGCGGCGGCGGCCGTCGTTCTGGCAGTGGCCACACCGGCATGGGCGGTAACGGTCAAGAACACCAGCGATGGCGAGTTCACCATCGGCATCGATATGGGCTCGAGCGAGAAGGTTGAGACCATCGCCGCCGGCAAGTCGATCGAGTTCGACTGCAAGGACGGCTGCGGCGTCACCGGCCCGTGGGGCTTCTCGTGGATGGCCAAGGGCAACGACGAGATCAGCTCCGATGGCACGGCGCTGGTCACCGTGCAGGAGCCGCCGAAGAAATAGGAATCTTACGGGCGGTTCTTTGCGCCCGCAGGCCGTGGAGCCCTTCTCCCACGGCCTTTTTTTGCGTGGTTCGACCCATACGGCGCCAGCCGCACCCTGGCGCGCGTGATGGTTTCAGTCTCAGCGTGTGCAAATCGGAGTTGGCCGCGGCGGCGGTGCGGGGTGGTTCTTCTCGTAGCGAGCGATGATCGGCTCAAGAGTTTCCTTGGGCCAATACTTCGGGGCGCGGATTTCTCTCAAGCAGGAAGCGTTCCAATATAGTCCTGCGTGCGACGGCGACCCACCGGTCTTCACGGCTCGGGCGACGGCGTCGATATCGGTTGACTCCGGATAGATGTAGAGCGTCGCCGACTTGTTCTTCAACATGGCGACGATCTGCTTGGCGTCCGGCGGCGACCAACTCGTGCAGCCGCTGCTGCGCCCGTCGGAGTAGTTCTCCACCGTCCCGAACGGAACGTAGCCCTTCTGATCGGCGTATGGGCTGTCCGACTTTTTGCGAAGACACGCACCCCTCAGCAGCACGGCCGCGTGACCGCCGATCTCGCGCTGTCTGGCATTTGCCGTCTCGCCTTCGCCGTCAAACTGCACGAACGAGCGCAGCAGCGCCGCGTGTCTTCCTCCCGCTACCGGGTAATAGCCCTTGAAAGACGTTGTGTGCTCGCTGGTTACATACGGTCCGCCGGTCGTCAGTGCGGAACCCATGGCGTTGCCGAAATTCTTGGCGCATCGCTTGCCGTTGGCGAAATTCGCGATGCCCCTCAGGTGGCGGCCGCCGCCGTGACCGGACGAAATCGCGCGAAACGACCGGTCAGCCTCGCAGATGATGTAGAACCGACGCCCTCCTTTGCCCAAGGTGTGGGGGCGCGTTGCGTCCATGGCGAAGTAGCAGGGATTGTTGACCGCGCGCTCGCGCGTTTTGCGCAGGTAGAGCGCGCGTGCCCTCTCCAAGACTACGGGGGCGATTTGAGCCTCGCCATAGCCGACATGCGCCCGCAGCCAGGCCGGCAGATGCGAGGGTTCCTCCGCCGCCAAAGATGCGGTCGAACCCGGCAGGGCGGCGATGACGACAAGGCTGGCGACGATAGCGAGAAGGCGCGATCCTGGCTGCAAGAGATCAGTTCTCCTGTCGAAGCATTTGCACGCCTCTCCATAGGTCGCTCGGGCGGAGGACCATACGGCGCATCCTGATTCGAGCCTCGCGGCCGGCTTCATCTGCGGGATTCATTGTGGCGCCGCGATGGTGCGGCGAGACAAGGGATTTGCCGCGTCTCGGCGCGTACGCGAGGGGGAGGGTGAGCAGCTTCGCGCGAGCCGGGGTAGCGTCGCGCGACATCCTGCTAGGTCAGCCGCGGCGCGCCGCCTCGATCGCCGCGACGTCGATCTTCCGCATGTCCATCATCGCCTCGAACGCGCGCTTGGCCTCACCGCCGCCGATAGCCAGCGCTTCGGTGAGCACGCGCGGCGTGATCTGCCAGTTGACGCCCCACTTGTCCTTGCACCACCCGCACGCGCTCTCTTGTCCGCCGTTGCCGACGATGGCGTTCCAGTAGCGGTCCGTCTCGTCCTGATCGTCGGTGGCGATCTGGAACGAGAAGGCTTCGGTCTGCTTGAAGGCCGGACCACCGTTGAGGCCGAGGCACGGGACGCCGGCGACGGTGAACTCGACCGTCAATACGTCGCCCGCCTTGCCGGACGGATAGTCGCTCGGCGCGTGGTGGATGGCATCCACCCGGCTGTCCGGG
The DNA here is from genome assembly GCF_009026145.1 of Hyphomicrobium sp. Lineage (GTDB taxonomy): Bacteria > Pseudomonadota > Alphaproteobacteria > Rhizobiales > Hyphomicrobiaceae > Hyphomicrobium_A. The sequence goes on along the minus strand of NZ_WBUE01000012.1, from coordinate 4,701 downwards.
AACGTCTCGGCATAGAACCGCGCGGCGGCTTCGGCATCCTTGTCGTACCAGATGCAAATCGTGTTCTTGGCCATCGCGCGTCCTTTCGGATTGCCCATGCGGCTGCCCTCCCCTATCGCGAGACTTTGTGACGTCATGTTGAACCGTCGGGCGGGGCCGGCTGTTCCGCCCAAACACGAATCGGCAGGTCATCGAGAACTTGCTGGCGCAGCAGCTCGATGTCGGCCTCAAGGCCAACTGGGAGCGCGTCTACGGGCGCCGCTGCAAGAAGGGGGCATCGATTGTCCAATCGACCGCCGGCCCGGTCACTGCTGACCATACTCAAACATCAATTGCTCCACCGTCTCGAGCGGCTCGACTATGTTCCGATAGGCTCGATTCATCTGAACGGGAGCTTGGGGGTGATCGGAGGCATGGATCATGTAGAACATGATGCGTCCGCCCGCGCCCTCCCGCTCATAAATCGGCCACGCCTTCACAAACCGGTACCCGAGTTCGCTCTGGAAGCGCTCCGAGAATCTCAGTGCGAGTCCGTCTTGCCCGACTCCACGGAGCGATTCCCAGTCCGAGCGCCCCCACCAGGCTTCCGGAATGGAGGAGTCTTTGAACCCGCTGAGAGAGCGAAATAACCATCCGGCCGCCAGGAAGTAGAACAGCTCGATTTTGTGGAAGCCTGGCCCCTTGTGCTGGGCAAGCGACCTGACGGTCTGCCAGTGACACTCGGTACTAAACTGATCAAGGAGGCAGAACGTAGCCGTCTTACCGGAGATCGCCGGTGAGCGAAGAACCCGATGCACTGTAGCATTGAAGTCTCCCGGGACTACCTCGATCGTCCGATTGGGAACGTCCGGCTGAGCATCAACCAACGCATCTAGGTGCAGCGTTCGATCCGGAAGATCACAAAGATAGAATTGACGCAGCCACCGAGGTTCCGAGTCTAGGACTAGCTTCGCTGCCCAACTATTGGGGTTATCTGGGTCCTTTGGGGCACTGAAACCGTCAATGTAAGCACCATGCTTTGTGATGAAGACGAAGTAGCGGAGATATCGAGCGATCAGTTGGGCTTTCTGCTCCGTCCATACCGGAGCCGCCATTGGCTGGCTGATAGAGCCGGGAGCAAGTTGGACAGGTGAATCAGGAAACAGCGGCGGCGCCTCGCTCGCCTTTGGCTTCCTTTTTCCGCCCGCTCCCTTCTTCTTCACGCAGCGGTCGCCTCCTCGACCTCCCGGACTTTACGCACTGGAAACTCCCTGACAAGTTCTCCGTCGAGCATCCCTCCGCCTTTGCCGTGGGCGTCTTCTAATCGGGCGCGCTCGACCTCCAAGCCGCGCTCTGTGACGAGTGGGTTGTTTTTATAGGACCCCCATTGCTTGAAGAATGGCGCGACACCAAGCTCTCTACAGTCGGATATTATATTGCGCACCCATGCAGCCTTCATCGGGCGGGCGCCGTGGCCACTTTCGCCCCCAACGATCACCCAATTCGGTCTGGGGCTGCGTTTCTCCAATCGCAGTGGACCGATTGCGGGCTCATACGAAACGAACCAGACTGTCGACGGCACCTGGTCAATAACTGAACTCCGCTGCTGGAATCGTGCTTGGTCCTCCGCGGTGAACCCTAACCAAACGTTGGGATAGCCTTCGTCGCCCCAGTCCCGCGGCAGCATCTTTCGGATATTCTGCGGTCGTTTTGTGAGAAGTTGCCAGTCCAAGGCTGGGGTTGCGCGAATCAATTCAAAGAGGTCGCGTCGCCAGACGGGATCTGCCTGATTGTCAAAAACGTCAGCAAGGGAGGCGCAGAAGACCCTTTGCCTCCTTCCATGTGCGGCTTCAAAGAGATCCGATCGCGCATTCCAAATCTTCGGGGCTTTCCAATACTGTTCCGTGGTCCGTTTGCGCGGATTGTTGCCCCACTTCACATGGCCGGACCTCTTTGACCACGCTTCGGCATAGCAGTTATCACAGCCGGGGCTAATGTTGGTGCAACCAGTCCACGGATTGAAGGTGTGGTCGGTCCATTCGATATGAGAATTTTGGGCCACCTACGTCTCCCAGCTCGCGCACCGCAACTAGCCTACCGGATTCTAAGGAAACTTTGCGCTACTCGCTACTGACAATCGGTTACGTGCCTGGCTAACGGCGGAGTGACCTTCTCATCGGGTTCACGCAGCACGGCCCTCATCGATCGTGCCGCGCCACCTTGCGAGCAGCTTGGCGCGGGTGCCGGGATAGCGCTGGTGGAAGATCTCCGCCTTGCGCATGCGGTCCGTGCGGAAATGACGGAAGTCGCCGCGCAGCTCGCACCAGGCGACGACGATGCGCGACATCTCGAAGTAGCCGAGCGCCAACGGCCAGATCACGCGCCGGCTCGCCCGCCCCTGCTCGTCGTGATAGGAGATCGCCACCTTGCGGCGCTCGCGGATGGCGGCGCGCAGCGCCGCCACGTCGATGCTCTCCTCCGGCGGCGGCGGAGAGAAGCGCGGCGCATCGACGGCCGGCTCGAACAGCACCGGCTTCAGATGCTTGGGAAGGATGTCGCCGATCTTGGCCACCACATCGCGGGCGGCGCGGGAAAGCGAGGCATCGGCACGCGCCTCCACCCAGCGCAAGCCGACCAGCATCGCCTCGATCTCGTCGGCGTTGAACATGAGCGGCGGCAGATCGTAGCCCTCGCCCAGCACGTAGCCGATGCCGGCCTCGCCGCGGATCGGCACGCCTTCGCCAGCGAGCCCGGCGATGTCGCGATAGACGGTGCGCACGCACACCTCGAGCTCATCGGCGATGACGCTCGCCGTCACCGGGCGGCGGTGGCGGCGCAATATCTGCAGCAACTGGAGAAGTCGATCGGCGCGACGCATGAGAAGAGTTTCCCGCACGCTACTGACAGCAACTGTCAGTAGCGTGTCAGTATGGTCGCGCCGACCGCACAACTCAAATGGGTGCCTCCAATGCTGACGCTCTATGCCTTCGGCCCGGGTTTCGGCCTGCCCGATCCGAGCCCCTTCGTCACCAAGGCCGAGGTGCTCTTGAAGATGGCCGGCGTGCCCTACCGCAAGGACACCACGGGCTTCAGAAAAGCGCCCAAGGGCAAGCTGCCGTATATCGACGACGACGGCGTCCTCGTCGCCGACTCCACCTTCATCCGCCTCTACCTGCAGCGCCGCTACGACGTCGATTTCGACGCCGGCTTGTCGCCGGCCGAGCGCGGCGTTGCCTGGGCGTTCGAAAAGATGTGCGAGGATCACCTTTATTGGGCGTTGGTCCATGCCCGCTTCATGGACGACGCCAACTTCGATGCCGGCCCGCGCCGCTTCTTCGACGGCGCCCCCGCCGTCATTCGACCTCTCGTCGTCGCGATGGTCAAACGCCAGGTGCGGCGCAGCCTGTGGGGCCACGGCATGGGACGGCACAGCGAGGAGGAGATCGCCCAGCTCGCCGTGCGCGACCTCGCCGCCATCGCCGATTTCCTCGCCGACAAGCCGTATCTGATGGGGGCGCGGCCGTGCGGGGCGGACGCCGCCGTGTTCGCCTTCGTCGCCGCCTGCTTCCCGGCGCGCTTCAAGACCCCCATTCGCGTCGCCGCCGAGTTGCAGCCGGGCCTCGTCGCCTACCGCGACCGCATGCTGCAGCAGTACTACCCCGAGCTGGCGCCGGCCAAGGGCAAGGCGGCTTGAGGCGGCACACCCCTTAATAAGCCGACGCGACAGTTACGGCGCTTCCGAACGGCCCCTCGTCACACTATCTATGGACCGCCCGGATCACCCCGATTGTTCTTAGATTTGCCGCTCCTTCTGGCGTCGGTTAGACACACCCCATGGCCAAAGCCCCCAAGCCGCCCGCGGCGCCGTCGCTGATGAAGACCATCCACGTCCGCGGGGCGCGCGAGCACAACCTGAAGAACGTCGATCTCGAGATCCCGCGCGATGCCCTCGTCGTGTTCACGGGCCTCTCCGGCTCGGGCAAGTCCTCGCTCGCCTTCGACACCATCTACGCCGAAGGCCAGCGCCGCTACGTGGAGAGCCTCTCCGCCTACGCGCGCCAGTTCCTGGAGATGATGCAGAAGCCGGACGTCGACCACATCGACGGGCTGTCGCCGGCCATCTCCATCGAGCAGAAGACGACCTCCAAGAACCCGCGCTCCACGGTCGGCACGGTGACCGAGATCTACGACTACCTGCGCCTGCTGTTCGCGCGCGTCGGCGTCCCCTACTCGCCGGCCACGGGCCTGCCGATCGAGAGCCAGACCGTGTCGCAGATGGTCGACCGCGTGCTGGCGATGCCGGAAGGCACGCGCATCTACCTGCTCGCTCCCATCGCGCGCGGGCGCAAGGGCGAGTTCAAGAAGGAGCTGGCCGAGCTGCAGAAGAAGGGCTTCCAGCGCGTCAAGGTCGATGGCACGTTCTACGAGATCGACGAGGCGCCCAAGCTCGACAAGAAGTTCAAGCACGACATCGACGTGGTCGTGGACCGCCTCATCGTGCGCCCCGACATCGCCAAGCGCCTCGCCGACAGTTTCGAGACGGCGCTCGGCCTCACCGAGGAGCAGGTCGCCGTCGCCGAGCTGGCCGACAAGCCGCTCAACGCGCGATCGCAGGCACCGAAAGTCGGTAAGAAACACCCTCCCCTTGATGGGGAGGGTCGCGCCGAAGGCGCGGGGTGGGGTGAAGAACTAGGGGCAACTCCTGGGTCGTCCCCCCACCCC